>CAWGDE010000016.1:0-252637 GCA_963821195.1 uncultured delta proteobacterium | reverse complement strand
CGGGCTGAGTCCGCGTCCGTGGACGGTGGCCGGGGTCCCCGGCGCGCTGTGCCAGACTGGCCCCAGGGAGATCCCCTGGTCCGACGAGTTCCGCGAACCACCCGCTTCCGCGTCGAGCTGGACCACCCTCGTTCCCCCGACGGCCCTGCCTGGAGAGACAGATTGGTCATGGAAGCTGAGTCGCACCCGCACACCGGTGACCCGGTCTTCGACCTGCACGCCGGCGGCAAGATGGAGACCCGCTCGACGGTCTCGCTGGCCGGCCGCGAGGACCTCTCGCTCGCCTACACCCCCGGCGTCGCCCGGGTGTGCGAGGCGATCGCCGCCGACCCCGGCCTGACCCAGCACTACACCTGGGTGCCGAACACGGTCGCGATCGTCACCGACGGCACCGCCGTCCTCGGCCTCGGCGACATCGGCCCGCGCGGCTGCCATGCCGGTGATGGAGGGCAAGGCGGTCCTGTTCAAGCAGTTCGGCGGCGTCGACGCCGTGCCGCTGTGCCTCGACACCACCGACGTCGACGAGATCATCGAGACCGTCGCCCGGCTCGCGCCCAGCTTCGGGGGCATCAACCTCGAGGACATCTCGGCGCCGCGCTGCTTCGAGATCGAGCAGCGGCTCAAGGAGCGGCTCGACATCCCGGTCTTCCACGACGACCAGCACGGCACGGCCGTGGTCGCCCTGGCCGCGCTGAAGAACGCGCTGCGGCTCACCGACCGCAGCCCCGAGTCGACGCGGGTGGTCATCTCCGGCGCCGGCGCGGCCGGCGTGGCCGTCGCCCGGATCCTGCTCGAGGCGGGCATCAAGGACCTCGCCGTCACCGACCGCAAGGGCGTGCTCAGCTCCACCCGCGGTGACCTGACGCCGGTCAAGCGGGCGCTCGCGGTGGACACGGCCGACAACTACGGGCGGTCGGGCTCCCTGGCCGACGTGCTGGTCGGCGCGGACGTCTACATCGGCGTCTCCGGCGGCACCGTGCCCGAGGAGTACGTCGCCACGATGGCGCCCGACGCGATCATCTTCGGTCTCGCGAACCCCGTGCCCGAGGTCCTCCCGGAGGTGGCCCACCGGCACGCCCGGGTGGTCGCCACCGGACGGTCCGACTTCCCCAACCAGATCAACAACGTGCTGGCCTTCCCCGGGATCTTCCGGGGCGCCTTCGACGTCCACGCGACCGCCATCACGGAGGGCATGAAGCTCGCCGCGGCCGACGCGCTCGCGGCGCTGGTCGGCAACGACCTGGCCGAGGACCTGGTGATCCCCTCGCCGTTCGACCCGCGGGTGGGGCCGGCCGTGGCGGCGGCGGTGTCCGAGGCGGCGCGCCGGGACGGCGTGGCCCGCCGCTAGACCGCGTCGGTAGGTTCGGGGGCATGTTCGCCGTCTACGCCTCCACGTTCTCCTCCGACGACCCGCTGTCCGGCCTGGTGCTGGGGGAGCGGCCCGATCCCGAGGTGCCCGACGGGTGGACCACGGTCACGGTCAGGGCCGCCTCGCTCAACCACCACGACCTCTGGTCGCTGCGCGGCGTCGGGCCTGCGCGAGGAGGCGCTGCCGATGATCCTCGGGCTGCGACGCCGCCGGCGTCGACGAGGACGGCAACGAGGTCCTCGTGCACGCGGTCGATCAGCGACCCGTCGTGGACGCGGCGACGAGACGCTCGACCCCCGGCGGTCGCTGCTCTCCGAGCGCCACCAGGGCACCTGCGCCGACAAGGTCGTCGTGCCCCGCGGCAACCTGGTCCCCAAGCCCGCGTCGCTCTCGTTCGAGGAGGCCGCCTGCCTGCCGACCGCGTGGCTCACGGCGTACCGGATGCTCTACACGCAGGGCGACCTCAAGGCCGGTGACACCGTCCTGGTCCAGGGGGCGGGCGGCGGCGTCGCCACCGCCCTCATCACGCTGGCACGGGCCGGCGGCCTGCGCGTGCTCGCGCACGAGCCGTGACGAGGTGCAAGCGCGAGCGTGCCCTGGAGATCGGCGCGCACGAGGTGTTCGAGTCCGGGGCGAGGCTGCCGGTGAAGGTCGACGCGGTCATGGAGACCGTGGGCCGGGCCACCTGGTCGCACTCCGTCCGGTCGCTGCGCCCCGGCGGGAAGGTGGTCATCTCGGGCACCACCTCCGGCCCGAAGGTGGACGACGCCGAGCTCACCCGCATCTTCTTCCTCCAGCTGCAGGTCATCGGCTCCACCATGGGCACCCGCGCCGAGCTGGCCTCGCTGGTCAGCCTCCTCGACGTCTCCGGCGCGCGGCCGCTGATCGACCGCACGATCCCGATGGACCAGGCGCGCGACGGGTTCGCCGCGATGGCCCAGGGGGACGTCGTTCGGCAAGATCGTGTTCACCCGCTGATGGCGACCCACGTCGTCACCGGGGCGGGGTCGGGCATCGGCGCCGTCCTCGCCGCCCGGCTGCACGAGCGCGGCGACGAGCTGTGGCTGCTCGCCCGCAGCGAGGAGCGGGCTGCCGAGCTGCAGGAGGCCCACCCGGGCGCCCGCACCCTGGTCGCCGACCTGGCCGACCCGCCCGGGCTCGAGCGGGCCCTGGCGGAGGTCGCGCTGCCCGACCGGGTGGACTCGCTGCTGCACGTCGCGGGCGTCGTCGACCTGGGGCCGGTGGCCGAGCTCGACCTCGGCCACTGGCAGCGCCAGCTCGACGTCAACCTGACCGCCCCGGCGCTGCTCACCCGGGCGCTGCTGCCGGCGCTGCGGGCCGCGGGCGGCACGGTGGTCTTCGTGAACTCCGGCGCCGGGCTGTCGGCCAGCCCGACCTGGTCGGGGTACGCCGCCTCGAAGTTCGGCCTGCGCGCCCTCGCCGACGCGCTGCGCGGCGAGGAGCAGGAGAACGGCGTCCGGGTGACCACGGTCTACCCGGGGCGCACCGCCACGCCGATGCAGGAGAAGGTGCACGCCCAGGAGGGCCGGGCGTACGACGCCTCGGCGTGGAGCGACGCGGCGACGGTGGCGGGCACGGTCCTGCACGTGGTGGACCTGCCGGCCGACTCGACGATCTCCGACGTCACCGTGCGGCCGGCTCCAGCACGAAGATCCGCACCCGGCGCCCGGTGATGCGCTCCCGGTACTTGGCGTAGCCGCCGTACACGTCGACGGACCTCGCCATCACCTCGGCCTCCTCGGCGCCCGAGGCCGCCCGGGCGACGACGTCGACGCTGCGCCCGCGGTGGGCCACCGTCGCGTGCGGGTCGGCCTCGAGGTTCAGCACCCACGCGGGCGTCGGCCGGCTGGCCGAAGTTGGTGCCGAGCACCGCGAGGGAGTCGCCGACCGGCACCGAGATCAGGTGGGTGGTGCGGCGCAGCCCCGACCTGCGCCCGGTCGTGGTGACGTCGATCACCGGGAGCCCGGCCAGCAGGCCGGGCACGCTCTGCCGTCCGCCGGTCAGCCGGCCGACGGCGTCGTCGAGGTGGTGCAGGATCTTCGAGAAGAGCCAGGCGCCGAGCCGGGTGGCGGCGACGCGACTGCACGAGCCGCTGGAAGGCGTTGGGCGGGGTGACCCGGTAGCCGAGCTCGGAGGCGATGCCCATGGCCCGACGTACGCCGAGTCAGGGCCTCGACTGCCAGTTGAGGGCGCCCACCAGGACCATGCGCAGCTGGGTCCGGGCCGTCTCGACGATGGCCTTCTCGGCGTCGGGGCGCGGCGGGGCGCTGAGGATCGCCTCCGCGGTCGCACCAGCGCCGTGACGATCAGGTTCGACAGCACCCGCAGGTCCTCCGACGACCAGGACCGGGTGCCCGGCAGCCGCGCGAGGTCCGTGGCGAGCTCGCGCTCGAAGAGCTCGATCTGGTGGCGGATCTCCTCCCGCACCGCCGGCGGTCCGGCGGCACGCTCACGGGCGATGAAGCAGGAAGTGGGCGCGCTGCCGCGTGCACGTGCTCGACGAGCACGCCGATCGACCGGTCGGCCATGTCGTCGAACGCCGGCCCGCCGCGGCGCACGTCGCGCAGCATCGCCCGCAGCGAGGCGAACGACTCGTCGACCAGCGCCAGGCCGAGCGCCTCGATCGAGTCGAAGTGGCGGTAGAACGCGGTCGGCACGATGCCGACCTCCTTGGCGACCTGGCGCAGCGACAGGGCCCCCAGGCTGCTGTCCTCGGAGAGCGCCAGCGCCGCGTCCAGGATGGCCCGGCGGGTGCGCTCCTTGCGCTCGACCCTGCTCTCGGGCCGCTCCACCTGCCGCTCCGCCGCCATGACGCCGATGGTATCCGGGTGAACGGGCGTCCACCCGGGACGCGGCGTGGCCCGGCTCACCCGGCCATGCCGTGACCGCGCCCTCGGTGCGCCGACAGGCTGGTGGGTGGACCGCCGTTCGCCGGATCCGTCAGGCAGGAGGAGGGCGGCATGCAGGACCACCTGAGCAGGGCCGAGATCCGCAAGGACGTCGTGCAGGACGCCGTGCAGGCGGCCGCGACCACCGTGGGGCACGTGACCTCGATCGTGACCGGCGCGGTCCGCGACGTGGCCGGGGTGCTGGGCGGCTTCGCCACGGAGATCTTCGAGATCCGCGACGCCGCGCGCCGGAGCGGCCGGCGACCGCGAGGAGTGAACCGGTCCAGACCTGTGGTTCCGCTCACGAAGCGCGCGGGTAGGTAGTCGTGCAACTCGGGGGACGAGACCCTGGCCGTTCGACCGGACCGAGGAACCACCCATGGACACGACATTCGCCTCCCACTACGACGTCGGCACGAGCACGCTCGAGCTCACCGGCGACTTCGACCGTGACGCCTGGTCGCTGGTGCACGAGGAGGTCGAACGGGCCTTCCGGCGCACCGCGTGCCGGCTGACCATCGACCTCACGCGCGCCTACGGCGTCCCCGCCCACTTCGTGGGCCACCTCGTGCACCTCTGCAACTGCTGCTACCCCGGCACCATCGTCCGGGTCGCGGCGCAGCGGGGCGCGCCGGCGGCCTGAGGCTGCCTCAGCGCTTCTATGGGTTGACAACCCATAGAAGCGTCTCAGCCGAAGGACATCCGGAAGGCCGCCATCCGGAACGACGCCAGCGGCCGCGCGGCGGCCAGCCAGCCGAGCGGGCCGTCGGCCGCGAAGTCCCAGTGCGCTCGGCAGGGCAGGACCGCGCCGTGCCCGCTCATCGTCGCCGAGCCCGCGGGGCCACCGGCCTCGAGGGGCGGCTGCAGGACGCGGCCCCGGAAGGGCAGCCTCGGCGCGGCCCGGGACACGTCGGTGAACGCGCGCGGCCGCGATCGGGTGACGTTCGAGGCGGGCCGACCACTCGGTCCTCGTGAGCGGCCCGGTGCGGCTGCTCTCGAGGGCGAAGTCGCAGAGGTCCTTCGGGATCGCCCAGAGGTCGCGCCCGCCGGCCATCGAGGCCGGCGAGTCGACCCAGATGTCGGTCACCTCGACCCGGGAGCCCCCGAGGGCGCGCGCCACCAGCAGCTCGGAGTAGGTCAGCGGGCTGCCCTCCTCGTAGCCCACGAAGGCGGCGCCGTGGGTGCCCGCCGGGTGCCGCGCGTCCACGGGCTCCGCGGCAGGCGGAAGACCGTGCAGGAACAGCTGCCCCTGGAGCGTCCACGGGGCGGCGGGGTAGGCGGTGGGCTCGTCGTGCCGTGAATGCGACATGGCCGCAGCCTCGCGGCTGCGGCCATGTCGTGGCAGTCCTGTTCTCAGTCCTCGGGATCGTCGAGCCGCGCCAGCCAGGTCGCGAACCGCTCGACGGCCGTCTCGAACTCCGGGTGCGTGTCGGTGAACTCCTGGAGGCGGTCGGCGAGCCACGCCAGGGAGACCTCCTCGTCACCCCGGCGCTTCTCGAGCTCCTCGATCCCGCGGTCGGTGAAGTACATGACCCACCGCTCAGGCGAACGCGCGGTCGAGCAGGTCCCGCTGCTCGGACTGGTGCCGCTTGACCGTGCCCACCGACGGCGAGGACGAGGCCGGCCGGGTGACCGCCTCGACCTGGGCGTCGACGCCGGGCCACACGTTGAGCGCGTAGTAGCGGCCACGGGCCCATGTTCTGCGGCTCGTCCTGCACCCAGCGCACCTGTCTTCAGGTGCGGGTAGCGGGCGATCTCGGCCTTGATGTCGTCGACCGGCTGCGGGTAGAGCTGCTCGATCCGCGCGATCGCGAACCGCTCCGGGTTCTCCCGCTTGGCGCGCTCCACCATCAGGTCCCACGTCACCCGGCCCGAGCAGAGCAGCAGGGTGTCCACCGGACGACTGGTCCGCCGCGGCGTCACCGATGAACGGCCGGAACGAGCCCGAGGTGAAGTCCTCGGGCTGGGAGGCCGCCTCCTTGCCGCTTGAGCATCGACTTCGGCGTCAAGACGATCAGCGGACGGTGCCGCTCGCCCAGGAGTGCTGGCGCAGCAGGTGGAAGTAGCTGGCCGGCGTGGACGGCTGGGCAGACCACGAGCGCGCTCTCCGCGCACATCGTCAGCCAGCGCTCGATGCGTGCCGAGGAGTGGTCGGGTCCCTGGCCCTCGTAGCCGTGGGGGAGCAGCAGCACGACGCCCGGACTTCTGCGCCACTTCGCGTCTGCCCGCGGCGATGAACTCGTCGGCGATGGTCTGGGCGCCGTTGGCGAAGTCGCCGAACTGGCGCCTCCCAGACACCAGCGCGTCGGGCGGGCCACCGAGTAGCCGTACTCGAAGCCCATCGACGCGTACTCGCAGAGCAGCGAGTCGAACACGTGGAACCTGCCCTGGTCCTCGGTCAGGTGGCCAGCGGCGTCCACTCGTCGGCGTTGACCCGGTCGATCACCGTGGCGAACCGCGGACGAACGTGCCGCGGCGGGTGTCCTGGCCGACGAGGCGCACCGGGCGGCCGTCCATCAGCAGCGAGCCGAAGGCGAGCAGTCTCGCCGGTCGCCCAGTCGATCGGGCCCGTCGGTGATCGCGGCCGCGCGACGCTGGAGCTGGGGCAGCACCTTGGGGTGCGACCGTGAAGCCCTCCGGCGGAGGTGCACGTAGCGCGTCGGCGATCCGCTTCCAGCTCGTCGACCGTGACGGCCGTGCTCTGTCTCGCTCGCCCAGCTTCTCCGGGTAGTAGGGGGCCTGGCGGTAGGACTCCGCGGCCTCGACTACGGCCTCGCGGACCTCGCGTGAACACGCCCTCGAGCCGGCTGCTGGAAGCGCGCCATGACCGCTTCGGCGTCCTCGACGGAGATGTCGCCGCGTCCGATCAGCGACTCGGTGTAGAGCTTGCGGACGGTGCGCTTCTGCTCGATCAGGTCGTACATCAGCGGCTGGGTGAAGCTCGGGTCGTCGCCCTCGTTGTGCCCGCGGCGGCGGTAGCACACGAGGTCGACGACGACGTCCTTCTCGAACCGCTGGCGGAAGTCGAAGGCCACCTGCGCCACCCGGACGACGGCCTCGGGGTCGTCGCCGTTCACGTGGAACACCGGCGCCTGGATGGCCTTGGCCACGTCCGTGCAGTAGGGCGACGAGCGGGACTCGATCGGCGGGGTGGTGAACCCGACCTGGTTGTTGACGACCAGGTGGATCGTGCCGCCGGTCTTGTAGGCACGCAGCTGGCGCATCTGCAGCGTCTCGGAGACGATGCCCTGGCCGGCGAAGGAGGCGTCGCCGTGCATCAGGATCGGTAGCACCGGCTATCTCGGCCCCTTGCCGACACGGTCGATCTTGGCCCGGACGATGCCCTCGACCACCGGGTCGACGGCCTCGAGGTGCGACGGGTTGGCTGCGACGGACGCTTGATGGTCTTGCCGCTGGCGGCGGCTGAACTGGCCCTCGGAACCGAGGTGGTACTTCACGTCGCCGGAGCCCTGCGTGAGCCGGGATCGAAGTTGCCCTCGAACTCGCGGAAGATCTGGGCGTACGACTTGCCGACGATGTTGGCGAGCACGTTGAGCCGGCCGCGGTGGGCCATGCCGATGACGACCTCGTCGAGCGCCAGCCTCGGCCGCCGTTCGCAGATCTCGTCGAGGACCGGGATCGTCGACTCGCCGCCCTCGAGGGAGAAGCGCTTCTGGCCGACGAACTTCGTCTGCAGGAAGGTCTCGAAGATCTCGGCCTCGTTGAGCTTGTCGAGGATCCGCAGCTGCTCCTCGCGCGGCAGGGCTTGACGTGCGGCTGCTCGACGCGCTCCTGGATCCAGGGCGCTGCTCGGGGTCCAGATGTGCATGTACTCCACGCCGACGCTGCGGCAGTACGTGTCACGCAGCATCGCGAGGATGTCGCGCAGCTTCATCACCGGCCGGAGTGGCCGCCGAAGCAGCCGACGGCGAACTCGCGGTCGAGGTCCCACAGCGTCAGGCCGTGCGTACTCCACCTCCAGGTCGGGGTGGCTGCGCTGGCGGTACTCCAGCGGGTCGATGTCGGCCATCATGTGGCCGCGGATCGCGGTAGGCGTGGATCAGCTCGAGGATGCGGGCGCTGCTTGCTGATCGTCCGTCGCGCGTCGTCGCGATGTCGCTGGCCCAGCGGATCGGGCTCGTAGGGGATGCGCAGCGAGCGTGAAGATCTCGTCGTAGAAGTCGTGCTCGCCGAGCAGCAGCTCGTGCATCCGCGCTTGAGGAACTCCCCGGACTGCGCGCCCTGGATGACGCGGTGGTCGTAGGTGCGAGGTCAGCGTCATGACCTTGCTGATGCCGTTGCGGGCGATCGCCTCGGCCGAGGCGCCCTGCCACTCCGGCGGGTACTCCATCGCCCCGACGCCGATGATGGCGCCCTGGCCCTTCATCAGGCGCGGGACCGAGTGGCTGGTGCCGATGCCGCCGGGGTTGGTCAGCGAGATCGTGGTGCCCTGGAAGTCCACGACCGTGAGCTTGTTGTCGCGCGCCTTGCGCACGATCTCCTCGTAGGCGGTCCAGAAGCCGCGCGAAGTCCATCGTCCTCGCGGCCTTGATGCTGGGCACGAGCAGCTGGCGGGTGCCGTCGGGCTTGCGGGACGTCGATCGCGAGGCCGAGGTTGATGTGCGCGGGCGTGATCAGGTTCGGCTTGCCGTCGACGACGTCGAAGCCGACGTTCATCTCCGGCATCGACTTCACGCGCCTTGACCAGCGCGTAGCCGATCAGGTGGGTGAAGGAGACCTTGCCGCCGCGGGCGCGGGCGAGGTGGTTGTTGATGACGGTGCGGTTGTCCGACAGCAGCTTCACCGGCACCGAGCGGACCGACTGGTCGCGGTCGGCACGGCCAGCGAGGCGTCCATGTTCTGCGCGGTGCGGGCGGGGGCGCCGCGCAGCACGGTGTACGTCGGCTCGTCGCTGGCGGCGGCCGGGGCGGCCGGCTTGTTGTCCTTGGGCATCGGGGTGGTGGTGCCCTGGGCGGGCTCGGCGGCCTGCGCCGCGGGGCGCGGCTTGGCGACGGGGGCCGGGGCCTTCTCCTCAGCCTTGGCGGGCTGGGCGGGAGCAGACTGGGCGGGAGCGGACTGCGCGGGAGCGGGGCGCTCCTCGGTCTTCGTGGCGGCCGGAGCCGCGCTGCGGCCGTTCGCACTGCCGGTCTTCGCGCTGCCGGTGCCGTTGGCCGAGCCGTCGGCGCCGTGACCGTTGGCCTGGAAGTACTTGACCCACGTGGGGTCCACGCTGCCGGGATCCTTCTGGTACTTGTCGTACATCTCCTCCACGAGCCACTCGTTGGCGCCGAAGTCGGCGGAGGGCTGTTCGGGAGACTGGTTGCCTGAGGACTGCGGCACGGGTTGCTTCGCCTCTTCCGGTACGCGCGCGGGGATGGGGTTTCAGTCGTCAAGGCTAGACCCACCGGCCAGCAAATGCCGAGGTAAGGGTGGCCTTTCGGGCAGGGTGTTACGCGATCCACACGACAGGGAGTTCTCCACACTGTGACCACGACCGAGCGACGGGCCGCCGGCCCGGTCGCGCTCCTGCTCCTGGTGGCGCTGGCCACGGGTGCCTGCAGCAGCGGCGACAACGGCGGGCAGACGTCCGCGGACCCCTCCACCCCGGCCCCGACCACGCGTTCGGCGGCACCGGAGGTCCGGACCACGGTCAGCCTCGAGCGGGTGCCCGGCAGGCTGCCCGCCGAGGTGCGGCAGCGGGTCCGGCGCCAGGTCGGTGACGTCGTCGACCGCTGGTTCGACGCGGCGTACGTGGGCGGGCGCTGGCCGCGCACCGACTTCCGGGACGCGTTCCCCGGCTTCACGCCCGGCGCGCGGGCCCAGGCGCGCCACGACAAGGCCCTGATGACCAACCAGCCGCTCGCCACGCGGATCGACGGGGTGCGGGCGACGCGACGGCTGGTCCGGGTCGACGTGCTGCCCGCGCACGGCCGCGCGGCGGCCGCCACCGCGAGGTTCCTGCTGGAGCTCACCACGACCGGGAAGGCCCGGCGGTCGGTGGCCGTGCGGGGCCGGCTGTTCCTGACGCCGGGACCGCACGGGTGGAAGGTCTTCGGGTACGACGTCGCCAAGGGCACGCCGGGCGAGCAGCAGAAGCCGAGCAAGAAGACGAAGAAGCAGAACGGAGCAGGTCGATGAGCGCCCGCACCCGCGGCACCCGGGCCCTGCACCTGCTCACGCTGGGTCTCGTCCTCGCGGTCGCGGCGTTCGTGGTCCCGGACTCGGCGGTGAAGCCGACCGAGGTGACGCTGGTCAGGGTCGGGACCGCGAGCGGCGTCGACATCAGCCCCGACGTCGTGTGGATCCTGGCGGTGGGCTCGGACGCGCGGCCGGGCGAGGACATGACCCGCAGCCGCGGCGACGCGCTGCAGCTGATCGGGATGAACACCCGGACCGGCGCGGCCGCCGCGATCGGGGTGCCCCGGGACTCCTGGGTCGACATCCCCGGGCACGGCTACGACAAGATCAACGCCTCGCTCTACTTCGGCGGGCCGAGGCTCCTGGGCCAGACGGTCGGCAACCTGGTGGGGATCCAGCCGGACTACGTCTTCGTCACCCGGTTCCCCTACTTCATCGCCATGGTCCGCCAGATCGGCGGGATCGACGTGCGCAACCCCCGGGCGTTCAGCGACACCTACCTCAAGCCGCAGGGGTTCAGGGCCGGGCGGATCCACCTCAACGGCTACGACGCCATGGCGTTCTCGCGCATCCGGCACGACCTGCCCCGCGGCGACTTCGATCGGTCGGCCAACCAGCAGCGGGTGCTGCGCGGCATCCAGGCCAAGGTGCGGGCCGAGGCCGGCTCGCCAGGGTTCATCGAGCGGGGCGTCGTGTCGGTGATGCAGCACCTGCACACCGACCTCGGCCCGACCGAGCTCTTCCGGCTCGCGCAGGCCACCGCGCAGGTCGACCCGGCGAGGATCACTAGCTGCGTCGTGCAGGGCGGGATCGGCGACATCGGCGGGGCCAGCGTGGTGCTGCCCTACACGTCCCAGGCGCGGATGCTGGGCAACGAGGCCCGCAGGGACGCCACGCTCGAGCACTGCTGACTCGCGTCGGGACCGGGCTGAGATGCGACAGCGGCGGGGCTCCTCGGAGCCACCGCCGCTGGTCGTACAGGTGACGTGCGCCTCCGGCAGGATTCGAACCTGCGGCACCTGGTACCGGAAACCAGTGCTCTATCCCCTGAGCTACGGAGGCCTGCATCTCGACGGCTTGCGTGTCGACGCGAGTGGCGAGACTACCTGTCGAAACCGGCGCAGAGGAAACCGGGGCCCGCCGATAGGCTGACGCGGTGACCCCCGACCAGATCTCCACGACCATCGTCGACGTGCTGAAGGCCCTGGTGGCCGACGGCTCCGTGACGCTGCCCGACGGCGTCCCGACCTCCGTGACCGTGGAGCGACCCCGGCAGAAGGGCCACGGCGACTACGCCACCAACGTCGCCCTCCAGCTCGCCAAGAAGGCCGGGACGAACCCGCGCGAGCTCGCCACCCTGGTCCAGCAGCGCCTCGAGGCGGCCGAGGGCGTGGCCGCCGTCGAGATCGCCGGCCCCGGGTTCCTCAACATCACCGTCGACGCCGGTGCCCAGGGCCAGGTCGCGTCGGACGTCGTCGCCGCCGGCGCGTCGTACGGCGGCTCCGACGTGTTCGCGGGCAACCGGATCAACCTGGAGTTCGTCTCGGCCAACCCGACCGGTCCGCTGCACCTGGGGGACACCCGGTGGGCGGCCGTCGGTGACGCCCTCGGCCGGATCCTGCAGGCCGCCGGTGCCGAGGTGACGCGGGAGTTCTACTTCAACGACCACGGCAACCAGATCGACCGCTTCGGCGCGTCCCTCGAGGCGGCCGCCCTCGGCAAGCCGATCCCCGAGGACGGCTACGGCGGCGAGTACATCGCACGACATCGCCGCCCGGATCACGGCCGACCGGCCGGAGATCGTCGACCTGCCCGCCGACGAGCGACTGGTCGCCTTCCGCGAGGTCGGCGTACGAGGTTCAGCTCAAGGACCAGCAGGACCAGCTCGCACGACTTCAACGTCGACTTCGACGTCTACTTCCACGAGCGCAGCCTGCACGAGGACACCGTCGCACGGCTCCGTGACCGCACCCTCAAGGGCCTCAGGACAAGGGGCACCTCTCGAGAAGGACGGTGCCCTCTGGCTGCGCACCGAGAAGTTCGGCGACGACAAGGACCGGGTGATCATCAAGTCCGACGGCAGGGCGCGCCTACCTGTCCGGTGACCTGGCCTACTACCTCGACAAGCGGGAGCGCGGCTTCGACCGATGCATCTATCATGCTCGGCGCCGACCACCACGGCTACGTCGGCGCGGATGATGGCGATGTGCGCGGCGTTCGGCGACGACCCGCACGTCAACCTCGAGATCCTCATCGGCCAGATGGTCAACCTGCGCGGACGGTAGCCGCTGCGGATGTCGAAGCGGGCCGGCACCGTCGTCACGATCGACGACCTCGTCGACGCGATCGGCGTCGACGCGCTGCCGCTACGCCCTGGCCCGCTACAGCAGCGACAGCCCGCTCGACATCGACCTGGACCTGTGGGCCCAAGGCGTCCAACGACAACCCGGTCTACTACGTGCAGTACGCGCACGCGCGCGTGCCGGACTGATGCGCAACGCCGACGACCTCGGCATGTCACCGCCGGGAGTCGCTTCGACCCGGCGCTGCTCACCCACGAGAAGGAGGGCGAGCTGCTGCGAGCGCTCGCGGAGTTCCCGCGGGTGGTCGCCAGGCCGCGGCCGAGCTGCGCGAGCCGCACCGGGTGGCCCGCTACCTCGAGGCACCACCTCGGTCTTCAACAAGCTGCTACGACACCTGCCGGATGCTGCCCCGGGGCGACGAGCAGGCCGCCGCCCGGTCACCGGGCGCGGCTGCTGCTCGTCGCGGCGACCCGCACCGTCCTCGCCAACGGTCTCGACCTGCTCGGGGTCTCGGCCCCCGAGCGGATGTAGGGAGGCGGACGCACCCCATGCCCCACGCCCACGAAGCCGGCTGGGCGCACGCCGACGGAGCGCTGCGCGGCCCGTCCTGGCTGCGCCAGCCCGACGACCCCAACCGGCTGGTCCAGCACCTGTGGTCGACGACGGCCCGCAAGGAGGACGGCGTCCTCGAGGTCGGGGGAGTGCGGCTGCCCGACCTGGTCGCCGAGCACGGCTCCCCGGCGTACGTCCTCGACGAGGCCGACTTCCGGGCCCGTGCCCGCGCCTTCCGCGACGCCTTCTCCGGCTACGACGTCTTCTACGCCGGCAAGGCGTTCCTGTGCACCACCACCGCCCGGTGGGTGGCCGAGGAGGGGCTGAACCTCGACGTCTGCTCCGGCGGTGAGCTCACGGTCGCCGAGCGGGCGGGTTTCGACATGGCCCGCGTCGGGTTCCACGGCAACAACAAGACGCCCGCCGAGCTGCGGCGCGCCGTCGCGCTGGGCGTCGGCCGCATCATCGTCGACTCGTTCGTGGAGATCGAGCGGCTGGCCTCGGTCGTGGCCGAGCTCGGAGCTCGACCGCGCGGGTGATGGTCCGCGTCACCGCCGGCGTCGAGGCGCACACCCACGAGTACATCGCCACCGCGCACGAGGACCAGAAGTTCGGCTTCTCGATCACCGCCGGCGACGCCTTCGAGGCGGTACGCCGCATCGCAGGCGACCCCCGGCCTCGAGCTGCTCGGCCTGCACTCCCACATCGGCTCGCAGATCTTCGACTCCTCGGGCTTCGAGGTCGCCGCGCGCCGGGTGCTGGCGCTGCAGGCCCGGATCTCCGCCGAGCTCGGCGTGACGCTGCCCGAGATGGACCTCGGCGGCGGCTTCGGCATCGCCTACACCACCCAGGACGACCCCTCGGACCCCTCGCAGCTGGCCACCGAGATGACCAAGATCGTCGAGCACGAGTGCCGGGCGCTCGGGCATCCCGCAGCCGCGGCTGTCGATCGAGCCGGGCCGCGCGATCGTGGGCCCGTCGATGTGCACGGTCTACGAGGTGGGCACGGTCAAGCAGGTCGAGCTCGACGGCGGCGCGCGGCGCACCTACGTCAGCGTCGACGGCGGGATGAGCGACAACATCCGCACCGCCCTCTACGACGCCGACTACTCCTGCACGCTGGCCTCGCGCGCGTCGGACGCCCCGCCCGCGCTCTCCCGGGTGGTGGGCATGCACTGCGAGGCCGGCGACATCGTGGTCAAGGACGAGTTCCTGCCCTCCGACCTGGCTCCGGGTGACCTGCTGGCGGTCCCGGGCACGGGTGCCTACTGCCGGTCGATGGCCTCCAACTACAACCACGCGCTGCGCCCGCCGGTGATCGCGGTTCGGGACGGGGCAGCGCGCGTGGTCGTGCGACGGGAGACTGTGGACGACCTGTTGGCGACGGATGTGGGAGCAGCCGGTGGACAGCCCAGTGGATAGCCCAGCGAAGAGGGACCGGACCCTGAGGGTCGCGGTGCTCGGCTGCGGGTCGGTGGGCTCGCAGGTGGTGCGCCTGCTCGACGAGCAGGCCGATGACCTCGCGGCCCGGGTCGGCGCGCCGGTCGAGCTCGTCGGCGTCGCCGTGCGCCGACTCGACGCGGTCCGCGAGGTCGACGTGCCCGAGGGGCTGCTGACCACGGACGCCGCCGGGCTGGTGGCGCGCGACGACGTCGACCTCGTGGTCGAGGTGATCGGCGGCATCGAGCCCGCCCGCTCGCTGATCCTCTCCGCGCTGGAGAACGGCGCCTCGGTGGTCACGGCCAACAAGGCGCTCCTCGCCGAGGACGGGCCGACGCTCTTCGAGGCGGCCGAGAAGGCCGGGCGCGACCTCTACTACGAGGCCGCCGTCGCCGGCGCCATCCCGATCCTGCGCCCCCTGCGCGAGTCGCTCGCCGGCGACCGGGTCACCCGGGTGCTCGGCATCGTCAACGGCACCACCAACTTCATCCTGGACAAGATGGACACCTCGGGCGCCGGCTTCGCCGAGGCGCTGGAGGAGGCCCAGGAGCTCGGCTACGCCGAGGCCGACCCGACCGCGGACGTCGAGGGCTTCGACGCCGCCGCCAAGGCCGCGATCCTGGCCTCCCTGGCCTTCCACTCCCGGGTCACCGCGGCCGACGTCTACCGCGAGGGCATCTCCGAGGTGACCGCGGCCGACGTCGCAGTCGGCCCGCGACATGGGCGGGGTCGTCAAGCTGCTCGCGATCTGCGAGCTGATGCCCCAGGCGGGCGGCGACGACGCCGTCGCGGTGCGGGTGCACCCGGCGATGATCCCGAGGTCGCACCCGCTGGCGTCGGTGCGCGAGGCCTACAACGCCGTCTTCGTCGAGTCCGAGGCGGCCGGGCAGCTGATGTTCTACGGCCCCGGCGCCGGCGGCGCGCCGACCGCGTCGGCGGTCCTCGGCGACCTGGTCACGGTGGCCCGCAACCGCCTCGCCGGGACCCGCGGCGCCGGCGAGTCGGCGTACGCCGACCGGGCCGTGCTGCCGATGGGGGAGACCCGCACCCGCTACCACGTGGCGATCGACGTCGACGACCGTGCCGGCGTGCTCGCGGCCGTCGCGACGGCGTTCGCCGAGAACGGCGTCTCGATCCAGACCGTGCGCCAGGAGGGCCGCGGCCTCGACGCCCAGCTGGTCGTGGTCTCGCACGAGGCCGACCGACGCCCAGCTGAGCGCCACCGTGCAGCACCTGCGCGACATGGACATCGTCCGCGAGGTCACCTCGGTGATGCGCGTGGAGGGTGAGCACGAATGACCGGCACGCTCACCCGCACCCACCAGTGGCGCGGCGTCATCGAGGAGTACCGCAGCCTCCTCGAGATCCCCGAGGGCACGCCCGCCGTGACGCTCCGCGAGGGCGGCACCCCGCTGGTCCACTCCGAGTGGCTCTCGGGGCTGACCCGCGCCGAGGTGTGGCTCAAGGTCGAGGGGGACAACCCGACCGGCTCGTTCAAGGACCGGGGCATGACCGCGGCCATCTCGGTCGCCCGGCACGACGGGGCCGAGGCCGTGGTCTGCGCCTCCACCGGCAACACCTCGGCCTCGATGGCCGCCTACGCCGCCAAGGCCGGCCTCAAGCCGCTGGTGCTGGTCCCCGAGGGCAAGATCGCCGCCGGCAAGATGGCGCAGGCCATCGTGCACGGCGCCCAGGTGATCATGGTCCGCGGCAACTTCGACGACTGCCTGGGCATCGCCAAGGGCCTCGCCTGGGACTACCCGGTCGCGCTGGTCAACTCGGTCAACCCGGTGCGCCTGGAGGGGCAGAAGACCGCCGCCTTCGAGGTCGTCGACTTCCTCGGCGACGCGCCCGACTTCCACCTGCTCCCGGTCGGCAACGCCGGCAACATCTCGGCGTACTGGCTGGGCTACACGCAGTACGCCGACCTCGGGCTGGCCACGCGGCGCCCGGTGATGCGCGGCTTCCAGGCCGAGGGGGCCGCGCCGCTGGTGACCGGCGAGCCGTTCCCCGACCCCGAGACCAAGGCGACCGCCATCCGGATCGGCAACCCGGCCTCGTGGAAGCTCGCCGAGGCGGCCCGGGACGAGTCCGGCGGCCGGTTCGCCGCGGTCTCCGACGACCAGATCCTCGCCGCCCAGCGAGACCTGGCCTCCCACGACGGGGTCTTCGTGGAGCCGGCCTCCGCGGCCGGGATCGCCGGGCTCCTCCAGGAGCTCGCGGCGGGCGAGTCCTACGCCGGCGCCACGGTCGTGGTGACCGTGACCGGCCACGGCCTCAAGGACACCGACACCGCGCTCGAGGGCTTCTCGGCCGCCGGCCGCAACATCGTCGACACGGTCGTCGACGCCGACGTCGCCGCCGCGGCCCGCGCCGCCGGCCTCGCCTGAGCGCCGAGCGAGATGAGAGCTCATGGTCACCTTCGTCGACGGCCCCGTCCGCGTCTCCGTGCCCGGCCACCTCCGCCAACCTCGGTCCCGGCTTCGACTCGCTCGGGCCTCGCCCTGTCGCTGCGCGACGAGCTCGAGGCCGAGGTGCTCGACGACGGGCCTGGTCGTCGAGGTCGACGGTGCCGGCGCCGACGCGGTGCCCCGCGACGAGTCCCACCTCGTCGTGCGGTCGATGCGCGCCGCCTTCGACGCATGGGGGTCCGGCCGCCCGGGCTGCGGCTGTCCTGCCACAACGTCATCCCGCACGCCCGCGGGCTCGGCTCGTCGTCGGCGGCGATCGTCGCCGGCGTGACGCTGGCCCGCGGCCTGGTGGCCGGCGGCTCGCTGCTCATGGACGACGACGCGCTCTTCGACCTCGCCGCCCGCCTCGAGGGGCACCCCGACAACGTGGCGCCGGCGTTCTACGGCGGCTTCGCGATCTCGGGGTGCGACGACGCGGGCTTCTACGCCGTCCGCTCGGCGGTCGACCCGCGGGTCGGGGCCGTCGTGTTCGTGCCGCCGACGCCGGTCTCCACCGAGGTGGCCCGGGGCCTGCTCCCCGGCGACGTGCCGCACGCGGACGCCGCCGCCAACGCGGGTCGCGCGGCCCTGCTGGTCGCCGCCCTCGCGGGCCAGCCCGAGCAGCTCCTCCGGGCCACGCGCGACTACCTCCACCAGGACTACCGGCGCGCCGCGATGCCGGAGCTCCCTGGCGCTGGTCGACGCGCTGCGCGCCGACGGGCTCGCCGCCGTGGTGTCCGGGGCCGGGCCGACCGTGCTGGCGTTCGTCGACGGCCCGGGCAGCGCGTCGAGCGGGCCGGCCGCGGTGCTCGCGCGGTGTCCCGACGGGTGGCAGGCGCACCACCTCGCGGTCGACCGGGACGGGATCCGGATCGGCTGAGACTGGCACGGAGCGAAAACGTGCCCCGTGCCACATCGGGCTCCCCGCGGTGGTACGGTGGAGATGCGTCGGACATCTCGACGTAGCACCACCAGGTGACGACAGTCCCTGGGTGCGACTTCTTCCTCATTCCAGCGCGGGCCTCGTCTCGCGCACCTGCTGGTCGCCCTCTTCGGTGAGCCCCGGCGGGGAGGAAGCAATGACCAGCAGCCGCCGGCCTGCGGGCCGGGCGGCACTGATACGTGGGAAGGACCTCACGTGACGGAAACCATCGAATCCACTCCCGCTGCGCCCGAGGCATCGTCCGGGGCTCCCAAGAAGCGCGGTGGTGGGCTCAACTCCATGCTGATCGCGGACCTGAAGTCGATGGCCGCGGGCATGGGCATCTCGGGCGCGGCCACCATGAAGAAGGCGCAGCTCGTCGAGGCGATCAAGGCCGCGCAGGGGGGCGCGGGCCGTCGCGCCCAGGCGCCCGCCGCCGAGACGGCGCCGGAGCAGGCACCCGCGGAGAAGGCGCCCGCCGAAAGGGCGCCCAGCGAGAAGGCACCCAGCGAGAAGGCGCCCCGCGAGAAGGCGCCGAGCGAGAAGGCGCCTGCCGAGACGCAGCGCGGCCGGCAGCAGGGCCGTGAGCAGCAGGGTCGTGAGCAGCAGCAGGGCCAGCAGCAGAAGGACCGCGACCAGCAGCAGGGCCGCCAGGACCAGCGTCGCGACCAGCAGCAGGGCCGTGACGGCCAGGACCGCGACCAGCAGCAAAGCCGCGAGCAGCAGCAGGGCCGCGACCAGCAGGGCCGCCAGGACCAGCAGCAGGGCCGCGACCAGCAGGGCCGCCAGGACCAGCGTCGCGACCAGCAGCAGGGTCGCGAGGGCCAGGACCGCGACGAGCAGCAGGGCCGCGACCAGCAGGGCCGCGAGCACCAGCACCGCGACGACCAGTCCGGGCGAGGGCAGCCGGCGCAACCGCCGTCGCCGGGGTCGCGACCGCGACCGCCCCGAGCAGCGCGACCGGAACGACCGCAACGACCGCAACGACCGGACCGAGCGGGACCGAGCGGGCCGACCGCGGGGGCCGCAGCAGCGGCCAGCGCAACGAGCCCGACACCACGATCCTCGAGGACGACGTCCTGGTGCCCGCCGCGGGCATCCTCGACGTCCTCGACAACTACGCCTTCGTCCGGACCAGCGGCTACCTGCCCGGCACCGACGACGTCTACGTCTCGCTGTCGATGGTCCGCAAGTACGGCCTGCGCCGCGGCGACGCGATCATCGGTGAGGTGCGCCAGCCCCGCGAGGGCGAGCGCAAGGAGAAGTTCAACCCGATGGTCCGCATCGAGAGCGTCAACGGCGCCGACCCCGAGGCCGCCAAGCGCCGGGTCGAGTTCTCCAAGCTGACCCCGCTCTACCCCTCCGAGCGGCTGCGCCTCGAGACCGAGCAGGGCAACCTGATCGGCCGCGTCATCGACATCGCCGCCCCGATCGGCAAGGGCCAGCGCGGGCCTGATCGTCTCGCCCTCCAAGGCCGGCAAGACGATGATCATGCAGTCGATCGCCAACTCGATCACCACCAACAACCCCGAGTGCCACCTGATGGTCGTGCTGGTCGACGAGCGTCCCGAGGAGGTCACCGACTTCGAGCGCTCGGTCAAGGGCGAGGTCATCTCCTCGACCTTCGACCGCCCGGCCAGCGACCACACCATGGTCGCCGAGCTCGCCATCGAGCGGGCCAAGCGTCTCGTCGAGCTCGGCCACGACGTGGTCGTGCTGCTCGACGGCATCACCCGGCTCGGTCGCGCCTACAACCTCGCCGCCCCGGCCAGCGGCCGGATCCTCTCCGGTGGCGTCGACTCCGCGGCGCTCTACCCGCCGAAGCGCTTCTTCGGCGCCGCCCGCAACATCGAGAACGGCGGCTCGCTGACCATCCTCGCCACCGCCCTGATCGAGAGCGGCTCGAAGATGGACGAGGTGATCTTCGAGGAGTTCAAGGGCACCGGCAACATGGAGATCCGGCTGCGCCGCGACTTCGCCGACAAGCGCCTCTTCCCCGCGATCGACGCCGTGCAGTCCGGCACCCGTCGTGAGGAGCTCCTGATGAGCAAGGAGGAGCTCGCGATCGTGTGGAAGCTGCGCCGCGTGCTCTCCGGCCTCGACGGCCAGCAGGCCCTCGAGCTGCTGCTCGAGCGGCTCAAGAAGTCGCAGAGCAACATCGAGTTCCTCATGCAGGTGCAGAAGACCACGCCCCAGCCCGGCCAGAGCGACTGACGGCGTCCGGCTCGGCGGCTGCTCAGCCGCCGGGCCGCGACGCTAGGCTGCACGCACACTCGGACATAAGGGGACAGTGATGGCTCGGATCCTGGTCGCCGACGACGACGTCGACATCCGCGAGCTCGTCGAGTTCAAGCTCTCGACACTCGGGCACGACGTCGTCGCCGTCGCCGACGGCGCGGCGGCCATCGACGCCTGCCAGGCCGACCGGCCCGACCTGGCCGTGCTCGACGTGATGATGCCGGGGGTCTCGGGGCTCGACGCGATCCGTGCGATCCGCGCCGACCCCGGCCTCGCCGGACCTCCCGGTCATCCTGCTCACCGCGCGTGCCCAGGAGTCCGACGTCGAGACCGGCTTCGACTCCGGCGCCGACGACTACGTCACCAAGCCGTTCAGCCCGCGCGAGCTGGCCTCGCGCGTCCAGGCGCTGCTGGCCCGCGCTCGATGACCCTGAACCGATGAATCTGGCGCACCTCGGGTACGCCGCCGCCCTCGTCCTGGTCGCGGCCTGCCTCGCCGTGGCGGTGCTGCTCGTGGCCGTGCGTGTCGGCGCTGACCGCAGGGAGCGTCGCCGCCTCGAGGTGCGCGCCCCCGTCTGGCGGGACGTGATGCTGCTCAGCACGGGCGAGCCCGACGAGGTCGTCGACGCGCACCGAGCGCCTGCTGGCCGCCCGGCCCGCCGAGCGCGCGGCCGTCGAGGAGGACGCCTTCGGGCTGGTGCCCAAGCTCCGCGGCAGCGCCCGGGAGAGCCTCCAGCGGGTGCTGCGCACCTGGGGTGCCGCCGAGGAGGCGACGCGCCTGACCCGCAGCTGGTCCTCGGTGCGGCGCTGCCGGGGGCTGTACCGGCTCGGCGTGCTGGCCGTGCCGGACGTCCGCGACGACGTCCTCGCCGGCCTCGACGACCGCGACTTCGCCGTACGCCGTACCGCGATGCTGGCCCTGGGCTCCTTCCCCGAGCCGGTCGTCGTGGACGCGCTGCTCCAGCAGGCGGCCCGCGAGCCCCGGCTGCGCGCGGACTTCCTGTCCTCGGTCGACCGGATCGGCGCGCCCGCCGTGCCCGTGCTCCGCCGGGCCCTCACGCACTCCCTGGTCGCGACCCCGGGCGGCGACCGCCGCGGGTTCCTCGCCGCCGAGGCCCTCGGCCTGGTCGGGCGCGGTCGCGGCCGTGCCCACGCTCGAGGCGGCCCTGGAGCAGTCGTCGCTCGAGCTCACGCTCGCGTGCATCCACGCCCTCGGCCAGCTGGGCGCCTCCTCCTCGGTCGTGGCGCTCGCGGGCCCGCTGGGCCACGCCGACCCCGACGTCCGCCGGGCGGCCGCCGACTCGCTCGGCCTGGTCGGCGGCCCCTGGGCGGTCCCGGCGCTGACGGCCGTCCTCCACGACGAGACCGTCGAGGTCGCGCGCGCCGCCGCCAACGCGCTGCGGCGGCTGCGGACCCGACGGGCCGCGACGTCCTGATGTCGAGCACGGCCCCGGTCGCGCGTGAGGTCATGGCCCTCGCGGCAGCTCGGGGAGCCCCACGTGACCGTCCTGCTCGCCGACGGGCCGGTGGCCGCGCTGGGCCACGTGATGACGGTGGTCGGCCTCGGCTACGCCGTCTACTCGGTCCTCATCAACACCAGCTTCCTGCTGCTCTCCGGGCTCGCGCTGTCCGACCTGCTGGCCTACCGCGACGCCTCGACTTCGCGGGCGTACGACGAGTGGTTCCGCGAGCCGCACCCGCGCGGCGTCTCGGTGCTGATGCCGGCCTACAACGAGTCGGCGACGCATCGTGCAGTCGGTGCAGGCGATGACCTCGCTGCGCTACCCCGACTTCGAGGTCGTCGTGATCGACGACGGGTCGACGCGACGACACGGTCGCCGAAGGTCATCGACGAGTTCGACATGGTCGAGGTGCCCGCTGGTGCCGGGTGGCCGCATCCCCACCAAGGGCGAGGTGCTGCGAGCACCTGGGTCGCCGGCGCGGCGCCGCAACCTGGCGCTGGTCGTGCAAGCGCAACGGCGGCAAGGCCGACGCGCTCGAACGCCGGGATCAACCACGCCCGCAAGGAGCTGGTCTGCATGGTCGACGCGGACTCGCTGCTCGACCCGCGGGCGCTGCTCGACGTCTCGCGACCCGTTCGCCGACGACCCCGGGCGGGTGGTCGCCGCCGGGGGAGTGGTCCGGGTGGCCAACGGCTCGCGCGTCGAGCGGGGCCGCGTCGCACGGATCTGCGGATGCCCGCGCGGCTGGCTCGCCGCGCATCCAGGTGGCGGAGTACCTCCGGGCGTTCCTGATCGGCCGCGCCGGCTGGTCCCGCGCTCGGCGGGCTGCTGATCATCTCCGGCGCGTTCGGCATCTTCCGCAGCGACGTCCTGCTCGAGGTCGACGGCCTGGCCACCGACTGCATCGGCGAGGACGCCGAGCTCGTCGTGCCGGATCCACCGGCTGCTCGGCGACCAGCGCCGCGACGCCGAGGTGGTGTTCGTCGCCGAGCCGGTCGCCTGGACCGAGGTCCCGGAGGACCGCACGGGTGCTGCGCAAGCAGCGCCGCCGCTGGCACCGCGGCCTCGCCGAGATCTTCGTCCGGCACCGGGGGATGATCTTCCGGCCCGCGCTACGGCGTGATCGGGATGGTCACGATGCCGTGGTTCGTGCTCTTCGAGCTGCTCGCGCCGATCGTGGAGGTGACCGGGGTCGCCTACTTCCTCGTGCTGATGGCCTCGCTGCGGCGTCGAGCAGCTCGTCCTGCCCGGCGTGGGACGTGCGTCAACGTCGACGGTGGTCGTGGTGCTCCTCGCCGCCTCGATCCTCTACGCCATCGTGCGTGACGCTGGTGGCGCTGGTGGTCGAGGAGATCTCCTTCCGTCGCTACCGCGGCCTGCCCGACCTCGTTCCGGGCGCCTGCGGGGCGGCCGTCGAGGAGAACTTCGGCTACCGCCAGCTCAACGCCTGGTGGCGGCTGCGGCGGCATCGCTCGAGGTGGCTGCGGGCCCGCGCACGACTGGGGCGACATGCAGCGCAAGGGCTTCGGCGGCGGCTGAGCGGCCGCGCCCGGCGGCGGAATGCCCGGATTACCGGATGTGTTGTCGGGTGGCTGGCATCATTGCCTGCTGGTTCCGGTTCACGCGTCCTGCACCAGGCGGGGGCGACCCGGCGACCGTCGACGAGAGGACACCGCATGAAGAAGGACATCCACCCGGACTACGTCGACACCCAGGTGACCTGCACCTGCGGCAACACGTTCACCACCCGCAGCACCGCGACGCGCGGCTCAGATCCACGCCGACGTCTGCTCGCAGTGCCACCCGTTCTACACCGGCAAGCAGAAGATCCTCGACACCGGCGGCCGCGTCGCCCGCTTCGAGGCCCGCTACGCCAAGGCCAGGCCGCACGCAGCAAGTAGCTGCCCCGACGCCGGCTGCCCCCGATTCGCGCCGGGACCGGGCCGTCATCCGTCGTGTGGCCGCGGCGCCGATCGTCCGTCCCACCGCCGAGAGGAAGCGTCGATGTTCGAGGCCGTCGAGGGCATGCTCGACGAGCACGCCGAGCTGGAGAAGCGGCTGGCGGACCCGGCGATCCACGCCGACGCACCGCCTGGCCAAGCGCCTCAACCAGCGCTACGCCGAGCTCTCCCGGTGATCGGCGCCTGGCGCCGGCTGGCAGCAGGCACGCGACGACCTCGAGGCGGCCCGCGAGCTGGCCGCCGAGGACCCGGCCTTCGCCGAGGAGGCCGAGGCGCTCTCGGGCGACCCTCGCCGGCCGCCGAGGAGCGGCTGCGCCGGCTGCTGGTGCCGCGCGACCCGCACGACGCCAAGGACGTGATCCTCGAGATCAAGGCCGGCGAGGGCGGCGAGGAGTCCGCGCTCTTCGCCGGCGACCTGCTGCGGATGTACACCCGCTACGCCGAGCGCGCACGGCTGGAAGACCGAGATGCTCGACGCCAACGAGTCCGACCTCGGCGGCTACAAGGACGTCACCGTCGCGGTCAAGGCCAAGGGCGTCGCCCGAGCCGGGCGAGGCGCCGTGGGCGCGGCTGAAGTTCGAGGGCGGCGTGCACCGCGTGCAGCGGGTGCCGGTCACCGAGTCCCAGGGGCGCGTCCACACCTCCGCGGCCGGCGTGCTGGTGCTGCCCGAGGCCGAGCAGGTCGACGTCACGATCGACGAGAACGACCTGCGCATCGACGTCTTCCGCTCCTCGCGGCCCCGGCGGCCAGTCGGTCAACACCACCGACTCCGCGGTCCGGATCACGCACCTGCCCACCGGGATCGTCGTCAGCTGCCAGAACGAGAAGAGCCAGCTGCAGAACCGCGAGCAGGCGATGCGCATCCTGCGCGCCCGGCTGCTCGCCGCCGCCCAGGAGGCCGCCGACGCCGAGGCCTCCGACGCCCGCCGCAGCGCAGGTCCGCACCGTCGACCGCTCCGAGCGGATCCGCACCTACAACTTCCCGGAGAACCGGATCTCCGACCACCGCACCGGCTACAAGGCCTACAACCTCGACCAGGTGCTCGACGGCGACCTCGACGCGGTGCTCGACTCGCTGCGCCGAGGCGGACCTGGCGGCCCGGCTCGAGCCGCTCGAGCAGCGAAGTCGCGCGGCGGTGACGAGCCGCGGAGCCTGCTGACGCCGGCGGCGACGGCCACCCTGCGCTGCCGCCGGCGGTGGCCAGCCCCGACGCCGACGCGGCGGAGCTGCTCGCGCACGTGCTCGGCGTCACGCGCGGCCGGCTGGCGCTCGTCGACGACGTCGACGCCGACCAGCGCGCCGGGCAGTACGACGTCGCTGGTGGCCCGGCGGGCGCGGCGGGAGCCGTTGCAGCACCTGACCGGCACCGCCGCCTTCCGGCACGTCGAGCTCGCGGTCGGCCCCGGGGTCTTCGTGCCGCGGCCGGAGACCGAGCTGCTCGCCGGCTGGGCGATCGAGCAGGCCCGCCGGCTGGCCGGGCGCCGGTCGCGTGGTCGACCTCTGCACCGGCTCCGGGGCGATCGCGCTCGCCCTGGCCGCACGAGCTCCCCGGGCGCGTCGGTGCACGCCGTCGAGCTGGACGAGGAGCGCGCTACACCTGGGCGCGCCAGCCAACCTCGACCGGCTCCGGGGTCGACCTGCGGCAGGGCGACATGGCCGACGCGCCTTCCCCGACCTCGCCGGCACCGTCGACCTGGTGACGTGCAACCCGCCCTACATCCCGCTCGACGCCTGCGAGTCGGTGGCGCCCGAGGCGCGCGACCACGACCCGCACGCTCGCGCTGTTCTCGGGCGACGACGGCCTGGACGCGATCCGGTCCTGGAGCGCGTCGCGCGCCGGCTGCTGCGGCCCGGTGGAGTGGTCGGTGCCGAGCACGCCGACGTGCAGGGCGAGTCCGCGCCGGCGGTCTTCCGCGCGCACGGACGCTGGGCCGACGTACGCGACCACCGGGACCTGGCAGGTCGGCCACGCTTCGTGACCGCCCGACTGGCACGATGACCTCCGTGACGCACCCCTTCAACCACGCGCTCCGCCCATGCCTCCGCGGGGACCACGCATGACCCAGCGCTTCGAACGACCGACGAGACCGAGCGGGAGGCCGGCATCGCCGCCGCCGCGCTCGCCGTGCAGCGCGGGCAGCTCGTCGTGCTCCCCACCGACACCGTCTACGGCGTCGGTGCCGACGCGTTCGACCCGGACGCCGTGCGGGGCCTGCTCCTGGCCAAGGGCCGGGGGCGGGACATGCCGCCGCCGGTGCTGGTCTCGGCCGCGACCACCCTCGACGCGCTCGCCGTCCGCACGCGTGCGCTGGCGCGCCGACGGCGGGGCGTGGCAGGAGCAGGCGATCACGGCGCTCACGGTCTGCAACGGCCGCTTCTTCGGGGGCGGGATGAAGGTGGCGCCGGACGCGCGGATCGACGACGGCCTGTTCGACGTCGTCGTCTGGTCGGGGCTCGGCATCGCCGACTTCATCACGAAGCGCTCGATGCTCTACGACGGCACCCACGTGAAGCTACCGAACACCCGCATCGTGCGGGCGCGGACCGTCGAGGCGGAGCCGCTCGAGGTGGGCCCCGTGCTCCTCGACGTGGACGGCGAGCAGCCCGGCCGCCTCCCCGCGCGGTTCACGATGCTTCCCGGGGCGCTCCGCGTCCGCGTCGCGGGACGTGAATAGGTTCGGGCCATGACGACGCTCGCCGCCCTGCTCCTCGCCGTGCTGGGGACCGCCCCCGCCGGGAACGCCGCGCCGCCGGCGGCCGGCGGACGCGCCGCCGCGCCGCCCGCGGCGAAGGCCGTGCCGGTCGTCCGGCACGAGGAGGCCGGGCCCGAGAGGGGGCCGGTCCGGCTCGAGGCCGCCCTGGACCTCGCGCGGCTGTGCGGGACGCTCGAGCCCGCGGAGCGCGTGCGGCCGAAGGGCGACGCGGTGGAGCGCGGCGAGGCCGAGGCGAGCCAGGAGACCTCGCGCGCCGCGGCCCTGAAGGAGCGCTACGCCGCCCGGGTCACGGCGGGCAAGCTCGCCTTCGCGCCGTACGACGGCCCCGAGCGGAGGCTCGCCCTGCAGGAGCCGGTGCAGCTCCCCATCGCGGACGGGACGGCGCGGCTGTGGCCGATCGATCACCGCGATCTCGCGGTGGAGGCGGACGCGGCGGCCGCCCGGCGCGTCCTCGACGCGCAGCGGCGCGGCGCGCTCGCGCTCGAGCTCGCGTTCGAGCTCCCGGACGACGCGACCTGCGGCACCGGCGCCCGCGGCAAGAAGTTCACGATCCCGGTGGACCCCGTGTCGTGGCGCTGGCTCGACGGCGACGCCGTGCTCGCGCAGGGCGGCGCCGCGGCGGAGCGGCCGCTCGTCACCGCGGCGCAGGGCGCCCACCCGACGGTGGACGTCGGCGATCCGATCTCGGGGCCGCTCGACGCGAGCAAGCGCGTGCGCGCGAGGGGTGGCGAGCTCGAGGCCTGCTACCGCGAGGCGCTGAAGCGGAACCCGGCCGCGGACGGCGTCCTCGTCGCGGACATCGGCGGCGCGCGGACCGCGATCTCCGCGGACTCGGTCGGCGACGAGGCGCTCGCCGACTGCGTCCAGAAGGCGCTCGGCGCGCTCGCGACGGGCGTCCGCGCGGCCGTGCCGATCCGGTTCGAGCTGACGCCGCCGGGCGAGGGCCCGGCGGGGCCGAGGTAGTCCTCAGCTCGACGGCGACGAGACCGGCGCGAGGACCTCGAACCGCCGGTTCAGGGCGGCCGCGAGGGCGATGAGGTCCGCCGCCTCCTCGCGCAGCGTCGCGCCCGGGCCGGCGTCCGCGTACAGCAGCGCGACCGCGCGGCCGCGGAGGATCACCGGCGCGACGAAGGCGTTCATCGGCGGCGCGCCCCCGAGCGCCTCGAACAGGGGCGCGGTGCCCGGCGTGGGCCGCAGCGGCGCGAGCACCGGCGCGCGCAGCTCGGCCGCGGCGCCGAACGGCGTCTCGTGCTCGAGCGGGACGTCCACGCCGCGGACGTCTTCCTGGAGCAGCTTCCCGGCGCCGAGCCACGCGACCGCGCGCTGGCCCTGGCACTTCAGGAACACGGCGCGGCTGGCGCGCCCGCCCGCGCCGCGCACGAGGAGCGCGGAGAGCACGACCGGATCGGAGATCGCGTCGATGAGGTCGAGCGCCTCGCGCTGCGAGAGGAGGCGCGGGCCGTCGCCGGGCTTGTCGCCGGGCACCTTCGCGATCCCGACCTGGCCGCCGCGCGTCGCCGCCGCCGTCTCGAGGTCGTCCTCGACGTCGAGGCCGCGCAGGTGGTTGTCGATCCCGTAGAACCGGTGCATGAGCGCCCACACCCGCGCCTCGGACGCGAGCACGGGCTCGACGGTCTTGCCGGTCGCGAAGGCGACGTCGTCGAGCTTGGAGAGGTTCCGCGGGTCGGCGACGACGACGCGCAGCTTCCGGTCGTCGACGTGGAGCGGGACGAACCCGAGCCGCCCCACGAGCTGCGCCGGGACCGCCGCGATCGCTTCCTCCTCGGGCCGGATCTCGCCGGTGAGGCACGGGACGCCGTAGGCCTTCGTGAGCGCCGCCGCGAGCTGGCTCTCGTCGACGATGCCGAGCTCGAGGAGGTTCGTGCCGATCCGGCCGCCGAAGATGGCCTGCGTCTGGAGCCCAGCCTGCAGCTCCTGCGGCGTGCAGGCCTTCATCTCGACCAGGATGTCGCCGAGCCGTTCCGCCATACGTGGGCGGACCCCGGACGCAGGGTCGGGGTGCCGTGCCGTGCAGCGTACTTTCGGACGGGGGCGGGGTCAGCCCCGGGTGCAGGGGACACCGGACGGGGCGTACGGGTTGCAGGGTGCGGGACGTTCGCCCCTGGGCGGGGTAGGCGACCGTCGGCTTTCGAGCCATCGAGCGCCCACCGGGGTAAGCTGGCGCCATGCGGTGGCATCCCCGGCTCGTCCTGCGGTCCGGCAGGCACGGCGTCGCGTCGCCGACGAGCGCCGTGGGGCACCTCTTCGCGGTCCTCGTGGCGGCGGTCATCGCGCTCGGAGCGGCCGCGTCGCTGCTCGCGGCGGGCTCCCCCGGCCGCTGGATGGCGGTCGTGCTCGCGGCGTGGCTCCTCCTCCTCGCGAGGACGATCCGCGACGCGTGGGCGTGGCTCGCCGCCACCGCCTCGGAGCGCGCGGCGTTCCGGGCCGAGGTCGAGTCGCTGCGGCCGTGGACGCCGCCGACGGGATACGCGCCGATCTTCGACGCGAACCGCTGGGGGCGCGCGACGTGGGCGCTCCTCTTCGCGGCGCTGGCCGGCGGGATCGCGCTCGCGCGGTGGCACGCGGAGCCGCTCGTGCCCGCGATGTTCGCGGCCGCGTTCGTCGTGGCGGGCGGGCTCGACCTGCGCCGGGGACGCGCGCTCCGCGCACAGTCGCAGGCAGCCTGAGCGGGTGCCCGCGCAACCTGTCGCGAAGTGAGAGCGGCGCCCGGACCGTCCGTCCGCTAGGAGTCGCCGGGTCAGCATGCCTCGCGATCCACCGAAGCTCCGGCCGATCACGGCCGCGGCCGCGATCGTCGCGATCGCCATCCCGGCGGCGCATCACGCCGAGGACGTCGTCGGCGCGTCGGGGTCCGCGCCCGGCGCGGAGGTGGCGGAGCTGCCCGCGACGCCGGCGGCGGTTCCCGCGTTCCTGAGGGACACCGACCTGACGCTGCGGCTGCGGACCTACTACGTGGATGCGCGGCCGGTGGTCGGGGCGGAGCGAGAGGCGTGGGCGCTCGGGGGCTGGCTCTCCTATCGTTCGGGCTGGCTCCTCGACGCGTTCCAGGTCGGCGCGACCGCCTACGGCTCCGCACCGGTCTACGACCCGACCGACAAGGCCGACACGCTGCTCCTCGCGCCCGGCGGCGAAGGCTACTACGTGCTCGGCGAGGCGTTCGGCGCGATCCGCGTGCAGGAGTACGCGCTCCTCAAGGGATACCGGCAGCTCGTCGACCAGCCGTACATCAACCCCCAGGACAACGCGATGACGCCCAACACGTTCGAGGGCGTGACGCTCGGGGGAACGCTCGGGCCGGTGAGGTACGTCGCCGGGTACCTCACCCGGGTGAAGACGCGCAACGCGGACGAGTTCGTCGCGATGTCGGAGGCGGCGGGCGCGGCCGGGAGCGACGGCGGCGTCGCCCTGCTCGGCGTGAAGGTCGCGCCGGTCGCGGGGCTCGAGCTCGAGGTCGCCGAGCAGTACGGGGTCGACACCTTCAACACGCTCTTCGCGCGCGCCGAGCAGACCTGGCGGATGGGCGACGACGTGCGGCTCCAGCTCGGCGCGCAGCTCACCGACCAGCGCACGGTGGGCGCCGCGCTGATCGCGCCGAAGGGCGTGCCGGACTGGACGGCGCGCAATGTCTCCGGGCGCCTCGCCGTCGGATTCCGGGAGCTCACGCTCCGGGCCGGCGCGAGCGTCACCGCGGCCGGCAACAGGGTCCAGAGCCCGTGGGGCTTCTATCCGGGGTACCTGAGGCACATCCAGCTGTTCTTCAACAACGCCGAGGAGCAGGCCTGGGCCGCCGGCGTGGCGTACGACTTCTCGAAGCGGATCGCCCGCGGCCTCACCACCTCGTTCGACATGGCACACGGCCGCGGGTCCGTGGACCCGTCGACGCACGCGCACCTCCCGGACGAGACGGAGTACGACCTGTCGGTCATCTACCTGCCGCCGTGGACGCAGTTCTTCAGGGTCCGCCTCATCGGCGTCCGCCTGGAGCAGGAGGGCGGGGACCGCACGGGGTACCAGGTGCGGGTCACGGTGAACTGGGAGCTTCCGGTCCTCCGCGCGGACTGGGTCAGCGCACGCGGGGCGGGACCCTCGGCGGAAGCCCCACGCGCCGCGCCAGATCGCTGAGGCGAGGATCGGATCGCAGCGGGTCGAGGAGCGGGTCCACGTTGAGCCAGACCATCCGGCCGAGCCGCGCCTCGTAGGTCTTCTCCAGGGCGGCGAACGCGCGGTCCTTGTCGTCGAGTCCCGCGTACGCCCAGACGAGGCCGAACTGGGTGTAGCCGCGCTCGTCGCCGCCGTGCCCGCACAGCTCGTCGACGAGCCGCAGGGCGTCGCCCCGGCGTCCGGCTCGACCGTACGCGTGCGCGAGCGCGCCCACGAGGTGGGGTGGCCGGTTCGTGGCCGTCAGCGTCCGCTCGAGCACCGCGATCGCCTCTCCGTGCCGTCCGAGCTTCAGCAAGGTCCGGGCGAGCACCAGGCTCGCGTCCCCGAACGACGGATCGAGCTCCAGCGCCTTGCGCGCGGTCGCGATCGCCTCGTTCGCGTCCCCGGCGTAGAAGAAGGCGGCGGCCGCCCAGGTGTTCACGAAGGGTGACGCGGGATCGAGCTGCTGCGCCCGCCTCGCCTGGGCCGAGGCCTCCTCCGTGCGCTGCATCGCCGAGAGGTAGAGGGTGTACCAGACGCGGGGGGACGGCGCGCTCGGGTTCAGCTCGATGGCGCGCCGGTACTCCCGCTCCGCCTCGGCGAAGTTCCAGTCCTGCTGCGCGGACACGCCCAGCACCGCGTGCGCCTCGGCGAGGCCGTCGTCGAGCTGCGCGGCCTTCTCCGCCCATCCGCGCGCCGCGCGCCGCGCGTCGGCGGAGCTCGGGACGAAGCCCCTGTGGTGAACGTACAGCTGCCCCAGGCTCGCGTAGGCGGGCGCGAAGCCGGGGTCCCGGCCGATCGCCTCCTCGAAGTAGGCCTTCGCCTTCTGGAAGCTCGCCGGCGTCGGCCACTTGGCCAGGTGGGCGCGGCCGAGCAGGTAGGCCTCGTACGCCTCCGGGTCGACGCGCCGGGACGTGCCGAGGCGCGCCTGCTCCGGCGCGGTGACCTTCACGCGGATCCGGCTCGCCATCTCGCGCGCCAGCTCGCCCTCGATCGCGAGGACGTCGCGCACGTCGAACTCGTACATCTCCGACCAGAGCTGCCGCTCCGGCGAAGCCTGGTACAGGTTGGCCGTGAGCCGCACCCGGCCGCCGGTCTGCAGCACCGCTCCGACGAGCAGCGCGTCGACCCCGACCTCTCGCGCGATCTCGGCCAGGGGCTTCGCGGAGGCGCGGTAGCTCTCGACGGAATGGTACGAGCGCACCTGGAGGGCGCCGATCTTCCCGAGCTCCGCGATGAGCGCCTCCGTCGTGCCGTCCGCGAAGTAGTCCTTGCCGGGATCGCCGGAGAGGTTCCTCAGCGGCAGCACGGCGATCGAGGTGATTCGCCCGGGCCGGGCGGCGAGCCGCTCGCGGAGCGCGCCGAGCGCCAGGGTCGCGATCGCCGCGATCGCGAGGGCGAGGGCGATCATCGCCCGCGTGGCCGTTCGGCGGCGCGGCCGCGCGGGGGCACGCACCCCGGGCACCGTGTCCTCGGCGGCCGGCTGCGCGGCTGCGCCATTCACCGCGGCCGCACCCGCCCCGTTCACGGGCACCGCGGAGAGGGCGCTCACCGGGTACACGAAGCGGTAGCCGCGCCGCGGCAGCGTCTCGATGAAGCGCGGCGTGTTCGCGGCGTCGCCGAGCGCCTCGCGCAGCTTGTTGATGGTCGTGTTGAGGCCGTGGTCGAAGTCGACGACCGTCCCGGCCCAGAGCCTCCGCTTCAGCTCCTCCCGCGTGACCACCTCGCCGGGGCGCTCGAGCAGCACAGCCAGGACCTGCAGCGGCTGCTCCTGGAGCCGGACCCTGACGCCGCTCCGGCGGAGCTCGCCCGCGCCCGGGTCGAGCTCGAACACGCCGAAGCGGACGATCCGAGGCGCAGGGGCGACGTCTCGCATGCGCTGCTCCTGGTCGAGGCGGATGACCTCGCGGTCGAAGGCGTTCCTAATCCGGCGCTTTCCGGGTGACCAACGTTTGAGCCGCCGTGCATCGACATGGCGATGCGCCGGCCCGAGTCTCCGTTCTCGCAACCCAAGCGCCTGGTGCGGGCCTCCCGGGTGGCGTCCGGGGAGTCGCACCTAGGAGGGAGCCATGAAGAGGGAAACGAGACGAGGAGCTGGATTCGAGAACGGCGGACGGGCCGTGGCGTCATGGCTCGCGCCGCTCGTGATGGTGCTCGTGCCGCTCGGCGCGAGCGCCCAGACCGTCGTGACCGGCGCGAACGATCCGCTCGTCGACGTTCCGGCCGTCCAGACCGCGGTCGACGGAGGCGGCAGCGTCCTGCTCGTCGGAACGTTCGACTTCGGCGAGGGCGGACGCGTCCTCGTGACGCGCGACGTCGACGTCGGCGGCGAGCGCGGCGCCGCGGGCGATCTGCGGACCACGATCCGGCGAGGGGAGTGGAGCTTCCACACGCCGTACCCGGCCGTGATGCCTCCTCAGGTCGCGGGCCCCGTCGTCTCGATCCATGACCTGCACTTCGTCGAGTCGCGCGGCAGCGCCATCCACCTCGCCTACTCGGGCGGCTGCTCCTTGCACCACAACGTCGTCGAGCGGATGCGGCCGCGGAGGAACGGCGCCGTCTTCGACCGCTCCGCCATCGTCGTCGGCCCGAGCATCCTCGGCGGGACGCCGAACACGACGTTCGTGCCCCTCCTGGTCTCCGGCGACATCGCGATCACGGACAACGTGCTCGACGTGGGCGTGCAGAACGGGGACGGGACGACGACCGGCAACATGCGCGGGACGGGGATGTTCGTCGCCTGGTACGTCGGTGCCGACGTCCGCATCGAGCGGAACGTCGTCCACGAGAACACGCGGACGGGCCTCGCCATCCTCGACGGCAAGGCCGACGGCGAGGGGCGAGGCAGCGTCGTGATCGCGGACAATACCGTCGTCTCCACCGTCCGCGATGGATTCATCGGAAACCTCGGCCCCCGCGCGCCGGTCGGGATCGTGACCGGGTTCAACAACACGGCCGCTCAAGGGATTCCCCTGCCTCCGGAGCTCCCGATGATCCCGGCCCTGATCACGGGCAACACGATCGAGCTCCACGGGAAGACCGCGCTGGGCATCGCGAACATCTGGAATGGCGCGGTCCTGACGGAGAACGCGATCATCCTGCACGCCGACGCCGGGAGCACGACGAGCCGCGCCGACACGAGCGGCGGCATCCTCGCCGCCACGTCGGATCAGATCCTGATGCACAACCGCTTCGCGGGCGAGGCGTGCAACGCGATCCGGCTCGGCGGCAACACCGAGGGCCTGGAGCGCCGCTACAACGTCGCCATGGCGAACCACGTCGAGGGATTCCAGCCCTTCGTCGGGGGGTTCACGAAGTGCGCGGCCTACTGGCTCGAGCCCGGGGAGCACGACGACACGGTGGTCGGGGACGCCGGGACGGCGATCGATGACGGCGCGGACAACCGCGTCACCGGGCTGCGGCCGGTGAAGGGCGGGGTGGGGAGCGCCGTGTCCGGCGCCGTCGCGGCGGATCCGGCGGCCGGGGAGGCGTCCCTCGGGTTCGACTGACGCCGGTTACCGAGCACCTCGGATCGCGGCGCGCGTCCCCCGCGCCTATACCTCGGAGCGATGGCGTTCCCGATCGCCCCCCCCGTCGAGCCGATGCTCGCGAAGGCGAGCGACGCGATCCCGTCCGGGGACGGCTGGCTCTTCGAACCGAAGTGGGACGGCTTCCGGACCATCGTCTTCCGCGACGGCGCGAGCCTGTACCTTCAGTCCCGCGAGCTGAAGCCGCTCGACCGCTACTTCCCGGAGCTCGCGGCGCCGCTGCGCGCGCGCCTGCCGGAGCGCTGCGTCGTCGACGGCGAGATCGTGATCGCGGGCGCGGCGGGGCTCGACTTCGAGGCGCTCTTGCTCCGGATCCACCCGGCGGCGTCCCGGGTGGCCCTCCTCGCGAAGGAGAGCCCGGCGAGCGTCGTGCTGTTCGACCTGCTCGCGCTCGGAGAGCGTGATCTCCGGGGCGCGCCGCTCGCCGAACGCCGGGCGCTGCTGGAGGGCATCCGCCCGGGCGGCGACCCGGGAGGGCGCGTCCTCGTCACCCCCGCGACCCGGGATCGTGCGGTCGCGGCCGACTGGTTCTCCCGCTTCGAAGGCGCGGGCCTCGACGGCGTCGTCGCGAAGCGGCTCGACGGGACGTACCAGCCCGGCGTCCGCGCGATGGTGAAGGTGAAGCACGCCCGGACCGCGGACTGCGCCGTCGCGGGATTCCGCTGGCACAAGGACGGCCGGGACTCGATGGTCGGCTCGCTCCTGCTGGGGTTGTACGACGACGAGGGGAAGCTCCAGCACGTCGGCATCTGCGCGAGCTTCACCACGGCACGGCGCAAGGAGCTCGTGAAGGAGCTCGCGCCGCTCCGGGAGGGCGCCGCGGAGGGCCACCCGTGGCGCGAATGGGCCGACTGGGCGGGCGAGCCCGGCCGCCGGATGCCGGGCGCCTCGAGCCGGTGGAACCGGGGGAAGGATTTCTCCTGGGAGCCGCTGCGGGTCGAGCGGGTCTGCGAGGTCGCCTACGACCACCTCCAGGGCGACCGGTTCCGCCATGCCACGCACTTCCTGCGGTGGCGCCTCGACAGGTCGCCGCGGGAATGCACGTACGCGCAGCTCGAGGAGACCCCCGCCTACGAGCTGTCGCGCGTCTTCGGGGACGCTCGCACCTGAGGCGCAGCGCGACCTCGCGCGAACGGTGCTACGTGCACCGCCAGTACGCCGTCCCCACGAGCGTCCGCCGCTCCCTCGGCTCCGCGCGCTTCTTCAGCTCCGCGATGGCCCGGTCCTTCTCCGCGTACCGCTGCGCCTCGGTGGCGCGCAGGTCGTCGAGCTTCCGCCGGGACTCGCGCTCGGCGCGCTCGAGGAGCGCGCGGCGGTCGCGGAGCGCCAGGCCGTCGTCGTGGAGCGCGGCGCGCGCCCTCGCCCAGGCGGCGCGCGCGTCCTCGACGGCCTTGCGCGGCGCGGCGAGGGCGTCCTCCGCCGAGCGGTCCCAGCGCTCGCGCGACTCGTCGAAGCTCGCCTGGCTGCGCTCCCGGACGTCGGCGAGGAGCCGCTCGTGGAGCGCCTGGAGCGCCTCCTCCTGGGCGGTGCCGATCGAGACGGTCGCGCCGCGCGGTCCCGCCTTCGCCTCCTCGGCAGGGAGGGCGGCGAACGCCTCGGCGTCGTCGGCGGAGAGCGCCCAGAAGCGCTCGCCGTCGAACCAGAGCACGAGGTGGACGACCTTCTCCTCCGACGCGATCGCGTCGAAGCCGAACTTGTAGGCGAACCACCAGCCCTCGCGGCCCGCGAGCTTCCCGAGCGAGGCCGGGAGGTGCCGCGAGGCGATCTCGAGGAACGAGACCGCGTCCTGGGCGCGGGCGCGGACCTTCTCCGCCGCGGCGCGGACGAGCCGCGCGCGCCCCCTGCGCCCCTTGCCGCGGGCGTCCGGCTCCGGCTCGGCGTCGAGCTGCTCGCCCTCCTCGAACACCGACGCGACGAGGGCGTCCTCCTCCGCCTGGCGGCGCGCGACGGCCTCCTTCGCCTGCTGCTCCGCGAGCCGGAGCCGCGAGCGCACCTCGCCGTCGAAGCGCTCGAAGAGGAGCGTCCGCGCGGCGGCGAGCCTGGCGGTGATCCGCCCGTCCATGTCGGCGCGGAGCCGCGCGAACGCCTGGTCGATCTCCTCGGTCGAGCGGCAGGACTGGTAGATCTCGAGCACCCGCCTCTCGAAGTCGACGCCGCTCCCGAGGGCGCCGAGCACCTCGTCCGACGAGCCGAAGACGCCGTCGAAGAGCGCGAGCTTCTGGGCGAGCAGGTCGTACAGCCGCGCGTCTGCGGCGTTCGCGCGGTTGAGGAAGTTGAGGACGAGCACGTCCCGCTGCTGGCCGTAGCGGTGGCAGCGCCCGATGCGCTGCTCCACCCGCTGCGGGTTCCAGGGCAGGTCGTAGTTCACGACGAGGTTGCAGAACTGGAGGTTCAGCCCCTCCGCCCCGGCCTCCGTCATGAGCAGGATCTGGGTGCGGTTCCGGAACTCGTCGACGAGCGCCTGGCGCCGGTCCGCGCCGGACACGTCGCCGGAGAGGCACGTCACCGAGTACCCCTTCGACGCGAGCAGCTTCGCGAGGTGGTCCTGCGTGCGGCGGAACTCGGTGAAGACGACCGCCTTCTCCGGCCACCCGCAGGCCTTCGCGACGGTGAAGCAGCGGTCGAGCCCGCGAACCAGGGCGTCCGCCTTCGCGTTCGTGCCGATGGTCCGCGCGAGCCTCGCGCAGGCGCGCAGCTCGGCGAGCTCCGAGCGCATCGCGCGCACGGCCGCGGGCCCCCTGGGCCGGTCGGCGGGGCGGCCCTCGTCGAGCAGCTCCTCCGCCTCCTCGGAGAACCCCTCCGCCTCGAGGATCAGGTCCGCCTGCGCCGCGCACTCGGCCCCGGCGAGCTTCTCGTCGAGCGAGGCCGCGAGCCGGTCGAGCGTCGCCGCGAGCGCGAAGGACGAGGATGCGAGGATCTTCCGGTAGACGAGGACGAACAGCGCGCGGCGCGCCTGCGGGATCGCGAAGGCGTCCTCGCGGCGCAGGTAGTCGGAGACGCGGTCGTAGAGCGCCTGCTCCTCGGCGGTGGGCGCGAAGTCCTCGACGATGGAGCGGCGCGCCGTGAACTTCACGTACTCCTTCACCTGCCGCCGGAGCGTCCGGACGACGACCGGGGCGAGGCGGGCCTTGAGGTCCGCCGCCTTGTCCTCGTCGAGCTCGCCCGTCGCGTACTGCAGCCGGAACGCCTCCTCGTTCCCGAGCAGCGCGTCGTCGATGAACGCAGCGAGGCCGAGCAGCTCCATGAGGTCGTTCTGGAGCGGGGTCGCGGTGAGGAGGAGCTTCGGGCACTTCCGGAGCGCCTTCCGGAGCGCCTGGCCGGTGCGGTGGTCGCGCCGGTAGGCGTTCCGGAGCCGGTGGGCCTCGTCGATGACGGCGACGTCCCACGGCACCCGCTCCACCTCCGCGGCGCGCATCGCGGCGAACGGGTGCGAGGCGATGACGATGCCGCCCGTGTCGAACGGGTTCGTCCTGAGGCCGTGACGCTCGGCGGCGCGCGCCGTGTCGCCGTCGACGACCTCGGCGTCGAGGCCGAACTTGGTCTGGAGCTCGTCGCGCCACTGGGCGCGGAGCGAGGCGGGGACGAGGACGAGGGCCCGTCCCTTCCCGTCGGCTGCGAGCTGCGCGAGGACGAGGCCCGCCTCGATCGTCTTCCCGAGGCCGACCTCGTCCGCGAGGATCGCGCCGCCCGTCGGCAGCTGGGCGAGCGCGAACGCGGCGGCCTCGATCTGGTGCGGATTGAGGTCGACCGAGGAGTGGGCGAGGGCCGGGGCGAGCCGGGCCGCGCCGCCGCCGCCGCGCGCGGTGAGCGCCTCCGCGGCGATCCGCTGGTGGAACGGCGTGAGGCGCGGCCGCACCGAGCGCGCGCGCGACGCCAGCTGTGACACCCCGCCCATCCCGCCTCCCACCGACCCCAAAGGCGCCACACACACACCCCGATCCGGAGACACCCCGACCGGTGGTATCCCGCGATACCGAGTTGACACTGTACCAGCATCTCGATCCCGCGTGCATTCTCGGGGTACCTTAGAAGGGCGAAGCAGGGGTGCGCGGGAGGGCGCGCGCCCCGGGCGACAGTGCGCCGGAGGATCGGTTGAAGTTCACCTGCGAGCGCTGCGGCAAGCGGTTCTCGAGCGTCGACGAGCCGATGCCGGGGCGGGTCTATCGGATCCGCTGCCGGTGCGGGAACGCGATCGAGATCGCCGCGCCGCGCGTCGTTCCCGACGCGGTCCCGCACGCGAAGGGCGGGATGCCGCTCCGTGGCACGGCGCCGGTCGCCGCCGCTGCGAAGTCCGCGACGCCGGCGGGCGACGCCCCGGTCCGCAACGAGAAGACCCCGCCCGGCACTCCGGCGCCGCGGCGCGGCGGCGTGAGGGGCTCGGCCGCGTTCGAGGCGCCAATCCCGCGGGTGTCCACGCCCCCGGCCTCGTCGCGGGCCGCGCCGCCGGCGCATCCTCAGTCGACGCCCGATGCGGCGTTGCTGGGGAATCCCTGGGCGGCGGTCCCCGAGCCCGGGGCGCCGGCCGCGCGGACGACGCGCGCCTCGACCCCGATGCCGGCCCCCGCGGATCCCGTCGGCGGCTCCAGGGCGTCGACGGGGGCCGCCGCGCCCGAGCCTTCACCCTGGCCCGACTCCCCGTTCTCCCCGTTCTCCGAGGAGCTCCCGCCCGAGCTCGAGCTGCCGCGGGAGGACGCTCCGCCGTTCGCGTCCGTACCCCGGCCCGGGCCGGCGTCGCCGGTCCAGGATCCGTTCGCCGCGGCGGCGGCGCACGCCGCGCGCCTCGCAGACATCTCCGAGCCGCCCGCCCCGGTGGTGACGTCGCCGCGCACGCCCCCGGCCGCGTTCCCGGCGCCGCCCGCGTCGCGAACCCCAGCCGCCGCGTTCCCCGCGCCGGCGTCGCAGGGTGCCGCGGAGCCCTCGAGGCCGGCCATCCCCCGGCCGCAGCCGCCCCGCACGCCCGTTCGTCCGGAGCCGGTGCCCGGCGCCGCCCGCGAGGACGAGACCTCGGTCGAGCTCTCGCAATCGGAGCAGTACGAGCTGCCGCACATCCGCAAGCACGAGCCAAGGCGGCGCGGCTCGGGAGCAGGGCGGCTCGTGCTCGCGCTCGTCGTGTCCGCCGCGGTCGGGCTGGCCGGCGCCGTGGGAGCGTATCTGTACCTGCAGCGGCGTGATCCGTCGGCAGGCGAGCTGCGGAGCCCGCCCGCGACGGCGCGGGCAATGGCGACGCCGGCGCCGCCTGCCCCGACCCCGCCCCCGACCCCGGCCCCGGCCGAGACGCAGATGCCCGCAGCGCCCGAGCCGGCTGCGCCCGAGCCCGTCGCGCCCGCGGAGCCCGCCGTCGCGAAGGCCGAACCTTCGCCGCCGCCCGTCGAGAAGCCCCGCACGCGCACCACCGCGGAGCGGCGGGCCGAGAAGAAGGCGGAGGCGGACCGGAAGGCCGCCGAGCGCAAGTCCGAGGCGGACCGCAGGGAGGCCGAGCGCGGCGCCGCGGCCGACAGGAAGGCGGAGGCGGACCGCAAGGCCGAGGCCGAGCGCAGGGCCGCGGCCGAGAGGAAGGCGGAGGCGGACCGCAAGGCCGAGGCCGAGCGCCGCGCCGCCGCCGAGAAGAAGGTCGCCGTCGCGGAGCCGCCTGCCCAGGAGGCGCCCCGGAAGAAGGAGCCCGCGGCGGAGAAGCCGCCGGAGCCGCTCGCCGACGGGCTCAGCCCGGAGCAGATGTCCGCGGTGATCCGCGCGAACCGCGCCTCCCTCGAGGCCTGCGTCCAGCGCGCGCTCAGCGATCCGGCGACCGCGTCCTACGCCGGCCGCAAGGTGTTCCTCATGATCCTCGTCGGGCCGAACGGCAAGGCGGACGCGGCGCTCGAGGACTCGGACCTCGATGGCTCCGCGTTCGGCACCTGCGTGCGGAAGGCGACCTCCCGGATGCCGTTCCCCGCCTTCCGCGGCGAGGCCGTCGGCGCGCGGATCCCGATCGTGATCGGGCGGGTGGAGTAAGGGCCCCGGGGACGCGGCGCGGTCGATCCGCGCCGCCCCGGGGGCCGGAGGTCCTACCTCGCGAACACCTCGCCGACCTTCGTGATCCGCACCGCGTCCGGAGCGATCCCGAGCTTCGTCGCGCCGATCCGCCGGTCCTCCTCGAGGAGCGCGGCCGGCTTCTCCGCCTCGTACGCGACGGTCGACGGCCCGTCGGCGACGAGCGCGTCGGCGAGCCCCTTCGCGTCCTTCGCCACGATGACGAACGACAGGTCGGTCGCCGAGAGGTGGCGCTTCACCGCGGCGTTCACGTCCTCGCGCGTCAGCTTCTCGAGCCCGTCGCGCATGTACTTCGTGAACTCGGGGATGCCGTACCAGCGCGAGTCGAGCGCGTACCCGACCCGCTGGTCCTGCTTCGCGGTCATGACGAAGACGTTCTTCATCAGGTACTGGCGCGTCGCCTCGAACTCCTCCTGCGTGAGCCCCTCGTCGACGAGCCGCCGCAACTCGAAGAGCGCGATCCGGATCGCCATCTGCGCGTTCTTCGGGACGACCGGCCGGATCCAGACCTCGAAGAGCTGGGCGCGACGGCCGAGGTTCGGGCTCGGGAAGAACTGGAACATGCCGCGCGGGAAGGCCTCCACGTACGCGTAGTCGCCGTAGTTCATCCCGCGCTCCTCGCGGATCCGCTGGTAGAGGTGCGAGGACGAGGAGCGGTGCTCGCCGAGCCAGGTCCGGGCGAGCCAGAGCGCCACGAAGTCCGGATCGCCGCGCCGGACCGAGATCGGGTGGCCGAAGGAGACGGCCGTGCCGCGCGTGTCCTTCTCCAGGAGCTCGACCTCGTAGCCCTTCGGGCGGCGGCCGGCGACCTGCGTCGCCTCGGGCTTCGTCCCGGCGGGGAGCTTGCCGAGCTCGGCCTGCAGCCGCGGCAGGAGAGCGGCGGGCACGTCGCCGCCGACGCCGACGGTGACGTTCGCGCGCGCGTAGTAGTCGCGGACGAACGCCTTCACGTCGTCGAGCGTGACGGCGTCGATCCCCGCCACCGTCCCGAGCACCGGATGCCCGTACGGCGTGCCGGCGAAGACGTTCGCCTGGAGCCGCTCCTTCCCGAGCTCCTCGTCGTTCGTCTCGCGGAGGTCCTGCAGGAGCGCGTTCCGGTGCTCGTCCCTGATCCGCCGGAAGTCGTCCTCGCGGAAGCCGGGGTCGGTGAGCTGGGGGAGCGCGACCTCCGCGAACCGGTCCCAGCCGTCCTTCGGGAACGTGCCGGTGAGCGTCACCATCTCCTTGTCCACCTGCGCGTCGAAGCGGGCGGCGAGCGGGTGGAGGGCCTCCTTGATCTCGGCGATCCGCATCGCCTTCGAGCCGGCGCCGGTGATCATGTCGGCGGCGATCGCCGCGAGCCCCTCCTTGCCCTGCGGATCTCGCGCGCTGCCCGCCTCGAGGAGCAGCTTCACCGTGACCACCGGCAGCTTCGAGGGGACCGCCACGACGGGCGCGTTCGCCGGTGCCGCCGCGCCGGCCGCCATCTCGTCGAGCGCGGGCGTCTTCTCGATCCCGGCGGGCAGCGGATCCCTGGAGAGCGTCGTCACGACGAGCCGCGCGTCGGTGAAGTACGTCCTCGCCGCGGCCTGCAGGTCCTCGGGCCGGAGCGACGCGGAGGTCCGGAAGAGCCGGTTCAGCGTCTGGAGCGAGCGCTCGAAGGCGGCGAAGCGCGCGACCGTTCCGGCGATGGCGTCGGTCGAGTCGAGCCGCTGGACGAGCGCGTTGCGGGCGTGGGCGAGCTCGTCGGCGAGCCGCTTCCCGTCCGGCTTCTCGGCGCGGGCCCGCGCGAACGTCTTCAGGATCTCGTCGCGCACGCGCACCGCGTCCTCGGGCCTCTTGAGGCGCGCGTACACCGTGAAGAGGCCCGGATCGACGTTCGGGCCGGTGTCGGTGAAGAGCGCGTCGACGATCTGCTCCTCCACGACGAGCCGCCGGTACAGGTCGGACGTCTCGCCGAAGGAGAGGTCGTAGAGCACGTCCGTCGCCGCCCACTCCTTCGAGGTCGGCGAGAACGCCGGGCCGTGGAACGCGACGCCGACCCAGGGCAGCGTCTGCGTCTGCCACGGGACGTGCGCGTACACCGGGCCCGCGGGCGGCGGCTCCTGCGGGATCTTCGCCTGGTACGAGCCGCGCTTCCACTTGCCGAAACGCTTCTCGACGAGCGGCAGCACCTTCTCCGGCACGACGTCGCCCGCCACGATCACCGTCGCGTACTCGGGCCGGTACCAGCGCGAGTAGAAGACCTTCGAGTACTCGAACTGGTTGGGCATGTCCTCGATGTCGGCGAGGAAGCCCATCGTCGTGTGCTTGTACGTGTGGACCCGGAACGCGCTGTCGTGCTGGACCTCCCCGAACTTCACGAGGGGGTTCGAGGCGTTCTTGTTGTACTCGCCGAGCACGGCCCGCGACTCCGTCTTGAACTGCTCGACCGGGTAGTCGAGGTTCTGAAGCGGTCCGCCTCGATCTCGAGGACCTTCTCGAGGTCGTCCTTCGAGAACGTCGTGTGGTAGTTCGTGAGGTCGTCGTCGGTGTACGCGTTCGAGCGCGCGCCGATCCGCGTGAGCACCGCCTGGTAGGCGTCGGGCGGGTACGTCTTCGTCCCGCGGAACATCATGTGCTCGAAGAAGTGCGCGAAGCCGGACTTGCCCGGCTCGATCTCGTTCCGCGAGCCGGTCTGCATCGGGATCTGGACGGAGACGATGTCCGGGAACCCGGTGGGCACCACGATGACGCGCAGGCCGTTCGGGAGGGTCTTCTCGACGGCCTTGAAGGGGAGGACGTCGCCGGCCGGCGCGGCGGCGCGCGCGGCGGGGGCGCCGGCGGCGGCCGGCGCGGCGAGGAGCAGCGAGAGGGCGAGGAGCGGTCGCAAGGGAGAGCCTCCGGGGCAGGCCGGGCCGGCGTCAGCGCCGGCCCGGCACGGGTGCGCGGCCTCGTAGCCGGGCGCGTGGCGCGCCGCCTGGCCGCGGCGGGGAACGAGAGCACGGGAGCCGCCCACGGGCAAGCGGGCCCGCGGGGCCCCGCGCGGCGGCGCTTCGGCTAACATCGCCGCCCCGATGGCCCCTCCGTCCGCCCCGCCGTCGCGCCTGCGCCGCGCCCTCTCGGCGGTCGAGGCGAGGCCCCGCGTCGCGATCGCCGCCGCCGCCGCCGCGCCGTTCGCGCTCACGCTCGGGAACCCGCCCGTCCTCGACGACGGGTGGGCGGCCCTCGACAACCCGCTCGTGTGGAGCCTCCGGAACGTCGGGCGGATGTTCACCGAGCTGTACGGCTTCGCCGGCGACCCCTCGGTCCGCGGCCCGTACCGGCCGGTCACGACGCTCTCGTACGCGCTCGACTACGCCATTCACGGACGGTGGGCGCCCGGGTTCCACCTCGTCAACGTGGCGCTCCACGTCCTCGCGAGCGTGCTCCTCTGGACGCTCGTCCTGCGGCTCGCGCGCGCCGCGCTCCCCGCGCGGGCGGGGCGGGCCGCGCTCCTCGCCGGGCTCATGTTCGCGGTCCACCCCGCGCACGTGGAGGCAGTGGGGACGATCTTCGGCCGGACGGAGCCGCTGGCGGCGTGCTTCACGCTCGCGGCGCTGCTCGTCGCGCTGCGCTGGCGCGAGGCGTGGTGGCGGCTCCCCGCGGCGGTGCTGCTGCTCACCGGCGGCGTCCTCTCGAAGGAGGTGGCGATCGTCGCGCCGGCGATCTTCCTCCTCCTCGCGTGGGCGGTCCCGGGCGCGGCGGGGCTCGACGCGCCGCCCGGGCCCGGCGATCCCGCGCGGCGTCGCGCGCTCCTCTCCGCCGCGGGCGTCGCCGCGGCGCTCGCGCTCGCGGCGATCCCATACTTCGTGGTGAGGGGGCCGAACGTCGCCGTCGCGCCCGTCGCGCGCTGGTTCCCGGTCGGCACGCCCGGTGCGCACGTGGCGCTCACGATGAGCCGGGTGCTCGGCGAGTACCTCCGGATCCTGGTCTTCCCGTCGTTCCTCGGCGGCGACTTCGCGTACGCGGCGCGGCTCCCGACCCTGTCGGCGCCGACGGCCGGGTTCTGGATGGCGACCGCCGGGTGGACGGCCGCGCTCGCGCTCGGTGCCTGGCTCTGGGCGTCGCGCCGTGCGCCGCTCGAGGGGGCGGGGATCCTCTGGACCTTCGTCGCGCTGACGCCGGTCCTGCAGATCGTCCCGGTGGGCGTGCTGCTCGCGGAGCGGCTCCTCTACCTGCCGTCCGCGGGGTTCTGCCTCGCGGCGGGGGTGGCGATCGCGCGGCTCCTGCCGGCGACGTCGACCGCGACCTCGACCGCGACCCCGACCTCGACCTCGACCTCGACCTCGACCCGCGGCCGGCGCGCGGCCGCGGTCGCGGTGGCGCTGCTCGCCGTCCTCGCCGCGCGCACCGTCGCCCGTACCCTCGACTGGCGCAGCTCCATCGCCCTCTGGGAGTCCGAGCTCGACAAGGCCCCCAGGGACGTCGTCGTGAACAACAACCTCGCCATCGCGTACACCGCGCGCGGCGAGTACGCGAAGGCGGCGGACCGGCTCGTCGTCGCGCTCACCGTTCACCCGCGCTACTGGCGCGCGTGGGTGAACCTCGGGATCGCCCGGCGGGGGCTCGGCGATCGCGTGGGCGCGCGAGACGCGTTCGAGCGCGCCGTCCGGATCGCGCCGAACGAGACCGCCCCGCTCCTCCACTACGCGCTCTTCCTCGAGGCCCAGGGCGACTCCGTGGGCGCGGCGGATCTCCTCACCCGGGCCCGGCGCCTCCAGCCCGAGGACGCCCAGCTCGCGCGCAGCCTCGGGCAGGTGCTGCTCCGCGCCGGACGCATCGACGACGCACGTGCGGCCCTCCAGGACGCGGTCCGGCTCGACCCGAAGGACGCGGAGAGCCGGAGGGTGCTCGATCAGCTCCGCTGAGTCACAGCGCCCCGCGCGCCTTCACCTCGAGGTACCCGCCCACCACCGCCGCCGCGAGCGACCGCGCGGGGACGCTCTCGACGCGCACCCCCGCGCCGGCGAGGCGGCGGGCCGCGGCGTCGCGCTCGGCGAGGATCCGCTCCGCGGCGACGCGCGCGAAGGCCTCCTCCTCGTCGCGCGGGCGGGCGCGGGCGGCGTCGGCGATTCTCGGAGTCCGCGACCGCCACCACCACGACGAGGTGCCGCCGCACGAGGAGCGCGGCGCGGGCGAGCAGCACCGCGCTCGTCTCGGGGTCGGCGAGGTCGGTGAACACGACCACGAGCGCACGCCGGCGCTGGCGCGCCTCGAGGGCGTCGAGGGCGGCCGCGTAGTCGGACTCCTCGACCCGCGCGTCCGCGAGGTGGAGCGCCTCGGCGAGCGGGCCGAGCTGGGCGTGGCCCCCCGCGGGCGGCACGACGCGGCGGACCTCGGCGCCGAAGAGGACCGCCCCGGCCCGGTCGCCGCGCGCGGCGGCGGCGCGGGCGAGGGCGAGCGCGGCGTCCACCGCGTGGTCGAGCTTCGTCCGGCCGTCCGCGAGCCGGGCCGAGAGGTGGCGGCCGCAGTCGAGGAGCGCCCAGACCGTCTGGTTCCGCTCCGGCTGCCACGCCCGCACCACCGGCGCGCCCCGCCGCGCGGTCGCCTTCCAGTCGATCGACCGGACGTCGTCGCCGGGCAGGTAGGCCCGCAGCGACTCGAACTCGCGCCCCTCGACGGCGCCGCGGGCGCGGGCGCGGCCCGCCTCGGGCGACGCACCCGGGAGGGCCGCGAGGCCGCGGAGATCGGGGTAGACCTTCACCTCGCGCGCGAGCGGCACGGTCCACTGCCGCGCCGCGAGGCCGAGCGGGCCCGGGGCGCGGACGTGGAGGTCGCCGAACGACGCAGCACCGCGGGCGCGCGGCGCGACCCGGTAGGCGAGGACGGCCTCGCCGCGGGGCGGGAGCGCGATCGCCGCCCGGTGCCCGTCCGCGTCGAACCCGGCGGGCGGCGCGTCGGCGACCTCGAGCCGGAGCGGGCGCCCGGACGCGCTCGCGAGCCGGAGCATCACCTCGTTCGGCGCGAACGCGGAGAGCGGCTCCCGCACGGCGCGCGTCGCCCGGAGCGCACCCCGGCGCGGCGCGAGCGCGCCGTCGAGCAGCACGAGCGCGAGGACGAGCCCGTCGGCGATCGCGAGCGTGGATCCGAGCGCCCCTACCGCAGACGCCGCGGCGGCGACCGCGGCGGCCGCCGCGAGGAGGAGCGCGGCTCTCGCGGTGGGAAGCGGCACGGCTACCGGGGAACCTCGACGCCGTCGAGCAGCTCGCGCACGAGGTCGTCCGGCGTCGCGCCCTCCAGCTCCGCCTCCGGGCGCAGGACCAGCCGGTGCCGGAGCGCGGCGGGCGCCATCGCCTTCACGTCGTCCGGCGAGAGCCACTCGGCGCCGCGCAGCGCGGCGCGCGCGCGGGACGCGCCGAGGAGCGCGACCCCCGCCCGCGGGCTCGCGCCGAGGCGGACCCGCGGCAGCTCGCGGCTCGCGCGGACGAGCCGCGCGACGTAGTCGAGGACGGGCGGCGCGACCGGCAGCGCCCGCGCCCGGGCGCGGATCGACGCGAGCGCATCGCGCGACAGCACCGGGCGGACCCCCGCGGCGTCGAGATCGTGGCCGTCGAACCCGGCCGCGGCGCGCCGGAGCACCTCGGCCTCGTCCGCCTCGCCCGGGTAGCCGATCCGGACCTTCAGCAGGAACCGGTCGGTCTGCGCCTCGGGCAGCGGGTAGGTCCCCTCGTACTCGACCGGGTTCTGGGTCGCGATCACGAAGAACGTCTCGGGCAGCGGCTCGCGCGCGCCGTCGATCGTGACCTGCCGCTCCTCCATCGCCTCGAGGAGGGCGGCCTGCGTCTTGGGCGGGGTCCGGTTCACCTCGTCCGCGAGGAGGACCTCGGTGAAGATCGGCCCGCGCCGCAGCTCGAACGTGCCGCTCTGTGCCCGGAACACGCTCGTCCCGAGGATGTCGGACGGCATGAGGTCGGGCGTGAACTGGATCCGGCCGAACCGGAGGTCGAGGGCGCGGGCGAGCGCCTTCGCGAGGAGCGTCTTCGCGACGCCCGGCACGCCCTCGAGCAGGACGTGGCCGCCGGCGACGAGCGCGGCGACGAGCTCGGCGACCGCCTCGCGCTGGCCGACGACGGCCTTGGCGATCTCGGCCTCGAGGCGCGAGGCGTCGGCGGGGGTCGTGGGCATGCCTGCGTACGCTACCACGCCGCCCCGCGGCCGCCGCGCAGCGCTCCCTCCACGTCCGCCGCGGCGCGCGTCACCGCGAGCAGCACGCCGCGGCCCCCGCGGGCGAGCGCGGCCTCCCCGCGGGCGAGCGCGTCGGCGGCGTCGCCCGAGCGCCGCGCGAGCCGCGCGCGCGCGTCCGCGCCGGGGAGGCGCGCCGGGATCCCGGCGCGGCCCTCGAGGTTGCGCCGGAGCGACGCCCATGCGGCGCGCGCGAGGTCGTCTTCCGCCCCGGCGCGCCGGTAGAGCTCGGCGAGCGAGGCGAGGTAGTCGCGCGCGGTGCGGCCTCCCGCGGCGGGCGGCGGTGGACGGACCGCGCCGAGGCGGCGGCCGCGCGCGAGGACGAGGACCGCGGCGGCCAGGATCGCCTGTCCGCCGACGAGGATGACCGCGAGCGCGCCGCCGGAGCGCCACGGGGCCGAGTCGCGCGGGACGAGCCAGCGCTCGTCGAACGCGATCGGCCCCCGCGCGCGGAGGCGGGCGAGGAACGAGGCGGCGTCCGCCTCGGCGAGGTGGGCGTTCGAGAGCGGGGCGGTTCCGGCGAGGAGGATCACCTCGCCCGAGCCGAGCGGGACCGACACGGCGGAGGTGAACCCCTCCCCGCCGGCGACGGCGAGCGCGCCGGGGCGCCCCGAGGCGACGGCGCCGCCGCCCGCCGGGAGCGTCAGGCCGACGAAGAGCGGGTGCGGCGCGAGCGCGACCGCGGTCCGCTCTCCGCCGCCCCACGCCACCCGCGCCTCGAGGCGCCGCGCGAGGGCGGGCTGCGCGGCGCGCCCTGCCATCCAGACGAGCGTGCCGCCCGCACGGACGTGCGCGAGCAGCGCGTCCGCATCCGCGCCGTCGAGCGCGGCCCCGGGTGCCGCGAGGAGGACCACCGCACGGGCCGGCGGTGTATCGCCAGCGGAGGAGAGGCGGACCGCGGGCCGCCCCGTCTCGGCGAGGAACGCCCGCGCCGCCGCGAGGCCGCGCGGCGCGGGGTTCTCCACGGACGGCAGGGGCGAGACCCCCGCCTCGCGTGCCCGCCGCTGGCCGGCGATCGCGCCCGCGGCGACGACGGCCGCGGCGGCGACGACGGCGAGGGTGGCGAGGACGCGGGGCATCGGTCAGGGCGCGGCCAGCCCGGCCGCGACGCGGCGCGCCCGGTCCACTGCGGCGCGGGCGTCGCCGGGCGGGACCGGGAGGCCGCCGTAGATCGCGCGATCGAACGCGCGAGCGAGCGCGGCGACCTCGGCGGCGAGGGGCGCAGGGGTCGAGGTCGAGGTCGCGCCCCCCTCCACCGCCGCCACGATCTCCCCGTTCGTGAGCGTCCGCCCGCCCTGCACGCGCCCCGCGCGCTCGAGGGCCGCGAGCGCGGAGAGGAACGCGCGCCGGACCGCCTCCCTCGCATCGCCTCGCGCGAGCGCCTGGGCCGCGTCGTCCGCGGTCGCGTCCCGCGCGCCGGGCCGCGCGGCCGCTTCCGCGGCGATCCCGCCCGCGCGCGCCGCCGCCGCGCTCCGCCGCCGCCGCGCCGCGACGAGCAGGAGCAGCAGGGCGGCCGCCACGGCGCCCAGGAAGATCATGCGCCCGGTGCTCGCGTACCGCTCCGCCTCCGACGTGCCGAGCAGCTCGAGGAGGTCCGCCCAGAGCCGGAGGAGCCTGCGCCGGAGCGCCTCGGGGTCGGCGGTGCGGCGCGCGAACTCCGGGCGGGCGAGGATCTCGGCGAGCGCCGCGCGGTCGGCCGCGCTCGCGCCGCCGGGGACCGGAGCCGCCGCGAGCGCGCAGTGCCGCTCGAGGGACCGCCGGAAGCCCGCGAGCGCCGCGGCGCCCGCCTCGCCGGCGTTGCCGGGCTCGGCGAGCGCCTCGGCCTCGCGCCGGAGGGCGTCCACCGGCCCTCCCGCGCCGACCGCCTCGAGCTTGTCCACGATCGCGCGCGCTCGCGCGGTCCCCGCGGGATCTCCCGCGAGCGCCTCCGCGACCGCGAGCCCCTCCGCGTCCGCGAGCGCGCCGGGGCAGCCCGGCGCCGCGGCGAGCGCGAGGGCGAGGAGGGCGGTCACCGCTCGCCCTCCAGCTGCGCCGCCCAGATCTCCACGTCGAGCGCCTCCGTCCGCGCGCGCCGGTCGAAGTACAGCACCGCGACGGCGACGAGGCTGAAGGGCTGCAGCGCCGCGCTCGCCGCCGCCTCGAAGAGCGAGATGGGGACCTCGGCCGCGAGCGGCAGGGTGCCGAGCAGGCCGAGCGGACCCGTCGTGCCGGCGACGCGCGCCGCGATCGCCCTCGGGACTCCCGCGACGCCGTTGACCGCGAGCGCGAGCAGGAACGTCGCCATGAGGACGAGCGAGGCCCGGACACCGGGCCGGTCCACGAGGCTCGACCCCCGGCGCGGCGCCATGAGGCGCCACGACCGGAGCGCGGCCGAGACGCCCCCGCGCCCCTCCACGGCCGCGACGGCCGGGACGAGCACGAGCCGGACGAGGGCCAAGAGGAACAGGCCGAGCGATCCGACGAGCGCCGCGACGATCCCGACGAGCCGCGTCTCGAGCGCCTGCGCACGGACCGCGAGCACGATCCCGGGGAGCGCGCCCGCCGCGGGCGCGACGGCGAGCGCGGCGAGCTGCACCGCGCCGGAGGTCGACACCGCGAGGACGCGCCGCGCGGCGGACGGTCCGGCCGCGCCCCGCGGGTCGAGCGACGGCGCCACGATCGCGGCCGCGGCGGCGGTCGCCGCGAGCTGGAGCGCGAGCAGGACCGCGAGGAGCGCCGCGAACGAGGCGCCGAGGGGCGCGAGGGCCGCGCCCGCGCGCACGGGATCGGAGACGAGCCCGAGCAGCTCCCCGGTGCGGGCCTGCTGCGCGTGCGCGAGCGCCAGCGCCGGTGCCTCGAGGACGAGCATCGCGAGGAAGAGCGGCCGGAAGTGGCGGCGCGTGAGCGCGACGGCGCGGTCGATCACCTCGCCGAGGCCGAGGGGCCGGATGGCGAGGTCGCGGGTCGGTCCCATCGGCGAGAGCCTATCGCGGTTTGACGCCGGGGGCGGCGCTTGCTATGGCACCCGCCGATCATGCAGGTGAGGCTGAACGGCGAGCTGCGCGAGATCCCCGACGGGCTGACCGTCGCCGGGCTCCTCGCGCACCTCGGGGTGAAGGCCCCGCGGGTGGCGGTCGAGGTGAACGAGAGCGTCGTCACGAAGGACCGCTACGAGGCGCACCGCATCGGCCCCGGCGACTCGGTGGAGATCGTCGCCTTCGTGGGAGGAGGGTAGCGGCGTGGCGGACGGGTGGATCATCGGGAAGTACGCGTTCACGAGCCGGCTCCTCGTCGGGACGGGGAAGTACCCCGACTTCACGACGATGCAGCGGGCGCTCGTCGCCTCGGGCGCCGAGGTGGTCACCGTCGCCGTGCGCCGGCTCGACCTGTCGAAGAAGGGCGACGAGTCGCTCCTCGCCTGGATCCCGAAGGGGATGAGGCTCCTCCCGAACACCGCGGCGTGCTTCACCGCCGACGAGGCGATCCGCACCGCCCGGCTCGGGCGCGAGCTCGAGATGGGCGACCTCGTGAAGCTCGAGGTGATCGGCGACCGGCGCACCCTCTTCCCCGACGTGGAGGGGCTCGTCGAGGCCGCGAAGGTGCTCGTGAAGGAGGGCTTCACGGTCCTGCCCTACACGAACGACGACCCGGTCACCGCGAAGAAGCTCGAGGACGCGGGCTGCGCGGCGGTGATGCCGCTCGGCGCGCCGATCGGCTCCGGCCTCGGCATCCGCAACCCGTACAACCTCCGCATCGTGATGGAGACGGTGAAGATCCCGGTGCTCGTGGACGCCGGCGTCGGCAGCGCGAGCGACGCCGCCATCGCGATGGAGCTCGGCGCGGTGGCGGTGCTCATGAACACCGCGATCGCGGGGGCCAAGGACCCGGTGCTGATGGCCGAGGCGATGCGCGCCGCGGTCGAGGCGGGCCGGAAGTCCTACCTCGCGGGCCGGATCCCGATGAAGCTCCACGCCGCGGCGTCGTCGCCGATGACCGGCCTCATCGGGAGCTGATCGTCTTCCTCATCATCACGTGCGGCACGCCCTGATCGAGGAAGACCTCGCCCTGCCGCGCGAAGCCGCGGTTCTTGTAGAAGGACTCCGCGGGGAGCTGCGACGCGAGCAGGACGTCGCTGAGGCCGCGCATCGCCGCCATCCGCTCGAGCGCGTCGAGCACGAGGGCGCCGACGCCGCTCTTGCGGACGTCCTTCGCGACCGCCATCCGCCCGACCTGCGCCGTCCGCGCGTCGAGCCGCACGATCCGACCGGTCCCGACGCAGCGCCCCTTCTCGTCGAACGCGACGACGTGGTCCGCGCTGTAGTCGTACGGGTCGCGGTCGAGCGGGCGCGGGATGTTCTGCTCGGTCTCGAACACGTCGCGCCGGAGCGCGTAGCCGGCTTCGAGATCCTGGACGGTCGACGCGAAGCGCACGAGGTAGGCCATGGAGGAGATCCTTACCCGAACCCGCGATGCCGATCGAGTGGCACGCCCGGGTCGAGGCGGCTACGAGGGCTTGATCTGCTCGAACGACCCCGGGACGAACCGAAACACGCGGGACGGCTTCCCCCAGTTCCCGGCGGTGAAACCGCGGCAGATCCGCTCGTACGCCTCCGGGTGCTGGTGCGGCGCGAACTCCTCGACGGTCCCGCGCATGGCCCAGCCCGAGAAGTCGTCGAGGTCGACGACGAGCCGCGTCTCGTTCCGGTTCACGCGGACGTTCATGTACGTCTTGAGCGCGAGCCCGTCGCCGTGGAACAGCATGAGCTTCCCGTCCTTCACCTCGTGGTGGAAGATGAAGCGCGGGGAGAGGTTCGCGGTCTCGCCGACGGCGACGAGGGCGCAGGGGAGCCCGGTGACGAGGTCCTCCACGTCCTCGAACGGCACGTTCTCGAAGAACCGCAGCGTGTACGGGCTGTGGTGGACGGTGAAGATCTGCGCCCCCTTCACGGCGAGGCCGTCCTGCGTCTGCTCGAGGAGGTCGCCCTCGGCGGCGCCCGCGGCGAGCGCGCGCGTCTTCACCTGGTAGCCCTGGTACCGCTCGACGCGCGTCATGTGGACGGCGACGCACTCGCCGCGCCGCGGTGGGCGCGCGAGCGAGCCGCCGAGCAGGACGCGAAGCTCCCGCGGCGCCGTCCCGCGCTCGATCCGCAGGAGCCGGCTCACCGAGCAGGCCGCGAACGTGCCGGGCAGGCTCGTCGTGCCCATGAACCCGAGCACCTGTCCCGCCGCGAGCCCGGGGAAGCGCGACGCCTGACGGCGCCTCTGCTCTTCGAGGAAGGAGAGGAAGGTCTCGAGCTCGCTCGACACGTCGGCTCTCCTCGCGCAGGATGCGATCCGAGGCGAGCTTAGCGATGGCGCTCCCCGTCGTCCACCTGATCACGGACCGCGCGCTCGCGCCGGACCCCGCCGCGCGCGCTGCCGCGGCCCTCGAGGGGATCCCCCCGGGCCGCGTCGCCGTTCACCTCCGGGAGAAGGAGCTCGGCGGCGCCGCGCTCCTCTCGCTCGCCCGGGCGCTGGCCGCCGTCTGCCACGGGCGCGGACAGCTCCTCCTCGTGAACGATCGCCTCGACGTCGCGCTCGCCGCGGGCGCGGACGGCGTGCACCTCCCGTCGGCGGGCGTGCCGCCCCAGGACGCGCGGCGGCTCCTCGGCCCGTCCGCCCTCGTCGGCGTCTCCTGCCACGCGCTCGAGGACGTGCGGCGCGCGCGCGACGGCGGCGCGAGCTTCGCGACGTTCGGGCCGGTCTACGACACCCCGTCGAAGCGCCGGTACGGCCCGCCCGTCGGCGTCGCGGCGCTCCGCGAGGCCGCGCGCCTCGGGCTGCCGCTCGTCGCGCTCGGCGGCGTCGGGCCGGAGCGGGTCGCGGAGGTGCGCGCCGCCGGCGCCGCGGGCGTCGCGGCGATCCGGGCCTGGCTCGCGGGGCCGGATCCGGGGGCCGCCGTGCGCGCGCTGGGGGCGGCGACCGTCTGACCGGGGGTGCCCCTGCGCTCGGGTTGACCGGCGCGGATCGGGCGATCTACGGTCGCTCGCGATGAGCGACACCGGCGCGCGCGGCCGCGGCCTCTTCAGGAGCGTCCCGATCTTCTCGGATCTCGAGGACGCGGCCATCGGCGCCCTGGAGCGGCTCGCCGAGCTCCGCGACTACCCCGCCGGCGCGGTCATCGTCTCGCAGGAGGATCGCGGCGACGCGCTGTTCGTGCTCGTGAAGGGGAAGGCGAAGGTCGTCCTGTACGGCGACTCCGGGCGCGAGATCATCCTGTCGATCTTCAAGTCGCCGGGCGACTTCTTCGGCGAGATGAGCCTGCTCGACGACCAGCCGCGCTCCGCGACGGTGATCGCCGACGAGCCGTCGCGCCTCCTCGTCCTCTCCCGCCGCGACTTCCAGGCGCACATCGAGCGCCACCCGCGGACCGCGCTGCGGGTCCTGCAGGAGCTGTCGCGGCGGCTGCGCCGCGCCGACGGCGTCATCGGGAACCTCGCGCTCCTCGACGTCTACGGCCGGCTCGCCGGGAAGCTGCGCGAGCTCGCGGCGACCGAGGGCGAGGAGACCGCCGACGGGATCGTGGTCCGCCAGCGCCCGACGCAGTCCGAGATCGCGGCGATGATCGGCACGAGCCGCGAGACCGTCTCCCGCGCGCTGTCGGAGTTCGCGCGCCGCGGCTGGCTCACGATGACGGGCAAGCGGCTCGTCCTGAGCCGCGCGTTCCTCGTCGACGAGTGACGGGGTCGGGTGGTGTGCCCACCCGGGGGGTACGTGCCCACCCGGACGCAGCGTCGCGGGTGGACGCGCAACCCATCGGAATCCGGGGGCGGAGTCACCCCGGCCGCGCAGGCGCGTCCCCTGCATGGAGTACACCCCATGAAGATCGACGACGTCCGCTCGGAGCCGGTGGTGCTGTTCCTCCGGCTCGATCCGTCCTGGGTCTTCGTCGACGACATCCGCCGGTTCGTCGAGTCCTTCTGCGCCGCCGCCTGCCCGGGCGCCGAGCGCGAGGAGCAGCTCGCCCTCGCCGCCCACGAGCTCGTCCAGAACGCCATCTCGTACGCGGCGGAGCCGGGCGTGGACCTCCGGCTCTCCGTCGACCGCGAGGCGAAGCGCGTCTCCGTGGCGGTGTCGAACGCGGTGACGCCGGACCAGGCGGGCGTGCTCCGCGAGCGGCTCGCGGCGATCCACGCCCACGGCGATCCGCTGACAGGCTACCTCGCGGCCATGCACGAGAGCCCGGAGAGCCGCGGCGGCATCGGCCTTTCGCGGGTCCGGTTCGAGGCGGCGCTCGAGCTCGAGATGAGCCACGACGACGGCCGCGTGACCGTCCACGCGCACGGGCCGCTGGCGCCGCCGCCGCTGACGTTCATCCCCTCGGCGCGCTCGCGCCAGGGGAACGTCGCGTCGGCCTGATCGCGCGTCAGGCGCGCTTCCGGAGCACGACGAAGTACTGGTACGGGAGGAACGTCTCCTCCCGCGCGACCTCGAGCCCCGCCGTCGCGGCCGCCTCGAGGAACGCCGCCCGCGAGACCTTGTGATCGGGCGGAGGGCCCACCGGCAGCTCGCCCTCGAGGAAGTCCACGTTCGCGAGGACGCCGCCGGGCGCGAGCGCGGTCGCGAGCCGCCGGAGCGTCGCCGCGCCGTCCGGGAAGTGGTGGAACGTGTTCACCACGAGCACGACGTCGCAGGGCTCGGGCGGGAGCGCGGCGTCGCCCTCGGGGGCGAGGATCGGGTTCACGTTCGAGACGCCGGCCTCCTTCGCGCGCGCGCGCAGGAGGTCGAGCATCCGCGGCTCCACGTCGATGGCGTGGACGCGCCCCTTCGGGCCGACCGCCCGGGCGAGGCGGAGCGCGAACACGCCCGGTCCGACGCCGAGGTCGCAGGCGACCGCCCCCTCGCGGAGCCCGAGGGCGCGGACGACCTCGTCCGGCTTCTGCCAGCCGATCCGGTCGGGGTCCTCGAGGCGCGCGAGGTAGGCGTCGAGGTCCTCGGGGTTGCCGTGCCGATCGCGCCCCTGGCCGTGTCCGTGCCCGGGGCCATGCCCGTGACCGTGCCCACGTCCGCCGTGCCCGTGACCGCCGTTGCCGTGCTCGCCCATGCCGGGGGAGAGCCTCGCGGCGCGCAAAGGAATCGCGCCCCGGTGCCCACCCGGCTATATTCCCGCGGCTCATGGCCGTCCCCGTCTACGAGATCGCGAAGGACTTCGTCTTCAGCGCCGCGCACCAGATCCGATTCCACGGCGGGAAGTGCGAGCGGCTGCACGGGCACAACTGGCGCGTGCGCATCCACGCGCGCGCCTCGCAGCTGAACAAGATCGGCATGGTCATCGACTTCGCCGACCTCCAGAAGCTCGTCGCCGAGGTCGGCCAGCGCTTCGATCACAGGAACGTGAACGAGGTGCCCCCGTTCGACGAGGTGAACACCACGGCGGAGCTGCTCGCAAGGTTCTTCCACGTCGAGGTGAGCCGCCTCCTCGCCGAGCGCGAGGGCGGGCGCGTCACGGTGTCGAAGGTCGAGGTCTGGGAGAACGAGGGGTCGCTCGCGGTGTATCGCGAGGAGTGACCCTCGGCGCTGCCGGACCGCTCGAGGAGGGATCTCCCCGGCGCTACCGCGGCGCGCGGCGCCCGCGCAGCTCGTCCACCATCCGGCGGCGCTCGCCCTCCCCGACGACGCGCGCGATCGCGGGGAAGATGGTCGCCTCCTCCGAGGCGAGGTGCGTCTCGAAGTGCGCCTGCATGAGGCGCCCCGCCCGGGCGAGCCCCGGCGCGAGCTCGGCGTGCCGCTCCGGGGCGGCGGCGAGCTCGGCGCAGATCGCCAGCACCGGATCGAGCACCTCCCCGTGCCCGAGGTGGTCGCGGTGCATGGCGGCGAGCGCCAAGTCCACGGCGGCGTCGCGCCCCGCGAGCCGCGGCAGGACCGACTCCTCCTCGTCGCGGGCGTGGAGCGGCAGCGCCTCGACGAAGTACCTCCGCACGCGCGCGGCCGCGTCCGCGACCTCCGCCGGTGACGGCGCGGCCGCCTCGCCGAGCCGGACGGCGAGCTCGGAGAAGGAGCGGATCCGGGCGTGGCACTCGAGGAGGAGCTCGACGATGCCCTCGGCGGGGCGGGGAGACCCGATCGCGTTCAGCATGAGGGATCCTTAACGGTCGCCGGGCACGTCAGCCCGCGGGCGTATCGTCGCCGGGCCATGCCCGTCCTCTGCATCGTGCCGACGCCGCTCGCCGCGGCGAGGGCCGCGCGCCGCCTGTGCGACGCGCAGGACGGGATCCTGTTCGGCCCGACCGTCGCGACGCTCGACCGGCTCGCGCCGGGGCTCCTCGCCGCGGCGGCGGACCGGCGGGCGATCCTGCCGCCGCTCGGCGAGCGCCTGCTCGCCGCCGAGGCGGGACGGGCCGCGGGCGGACCGCTCGCGGGCGCGGCGCCGGACTCGGGGCTCGCGGAGGCGCTCGCGCGGGCCATCGGGGAGCTCCGGCGAGGGGAGGTGACGGTCGCCGCCGCCGGCGAGGCCGCCGGCCGGCTGGACGGCTCCGCCGGGGCGCGCCTCCGCTCGCTCGCCGCCGCCCTGGAGGCTTACGAGGGCGCGCTCGCGCGGCTCGGCGTGCTCGACCGCGCCGGCGCGGCGCGGGCGGCCGCCGACGCGGCGCGCCGGGGCGGGCGCTCCGCGGAGACCGAGGGGCTCGATCTCCTCGTCGTGGACGGGATCGCCGCGGCGTCGCCGGCGGAGTGGGACCTCCTCGCGGCGCTCGCCGCGCGGGCGCGGCGCACGCGCTTCCACGTGCCCTGGTTCGCGGACCGCCCCGACGCGTCCGCGCCGGTGGAGCCGCTCCTCCGGCGCATCGAGGCGCTCCACGACGTCGCGGCGCGCCGCGAGGTCGAGGTCGTCCTGCCCCACGCGGCCGGCGACGGCCGCGCCGCGCGGCCGGCGGCGTTCCTGTCGGCGCTCGGCGGCGGGCGCGCGGTGGCGCCGGGCCGCGACGGCGACGGTGGGCTCGTCCTCGCCGAGCCCGGCGCGGGAGAGGCGGGCGAGGCCGGGGCGATCGCGCGCGTCCTCGCGCGGTTCGCCGACAGCGGGATCCCCCCGCCGAGGCCGTCGTCGTCGCCGCCGCCCCGCGCCGGCTCGCGCCCGCGCTCGCCCGCGCCTGCGCGGCGGCCGGTGTCCCGCTCGCGATCGGGCGCGGCGCGCGCCTCGCGCAGGCCCCCGCGGTGCGCGCCGTGCTCGACGCGCTCGCCGCGGCGGGCGGGCTCGACCGCTCCTCGGCTGAGCGGCTCGCGACGTCGAGCTACCTCGGGCCCCCCTGGGTCCCGGGCGCGCTCGGCCCGCTCCTCGACCGCAGCGGCGCCCTCGACGGGCGCGGGCCCCCGCAGGAGGCGCTCCGCCGCCGCGCGGACGTGCTCTCGGCGCCCGCCGCGGCGCGCGAGCGGGACGCGCTCCGGCGGGGCGCGGATGCGCTCGACGCGCTCGCGGCGGCGCTCCGGCCGCTCGCAGGAGCGGCGAAGGCCCGCGAGCACGCCGCGCGCCTCGCGTCGCTCGTCGACGGCAGCCTGCGCCGCCGCGCCGCCCGCGCTCCTCGCGACGTGGCCGCCCGCGACCTCGCCGCCCTCGGCGCGCTCGGCGACGCGGTGGACGGGCTCGTCCGGGCCGTCGCGCTGGCCGGCCGTGGAGAGGATTGGCTCGGCTCCGCCGAGTGGCGCGCCCTCGTCGCGCTCGCCGTCGGCGAGGCGGTGCTCCCGCCGCCGCCCGAGCCCGTCGCGGGCGCGGTGGAGCTCTGGGGGCTCGACGAGGCGCCCGGGCTCTCCGCCCGGGGCGCGGTGGTCGCGGGCTGCGCGCGCGGCGCGTGGCCGCCCGCGCCCGAGCCGGACGCGCTCCTGCGGGACGCCGAGCGCCGGGCGGTGAACGACACGCTGCGCCGCGCGGCCGTCGCGACCTCCACCGCGCGCCGGGCCGACGCGGCGTTCCGCGCGTTCTGCGCCGCGGCCGCCGGGCGCGAGGCGATCGCGTTCACGTGGGCCGCGCCCGGGCCGGCGGGGGACGGCGCGCCGCTCGCGCCGGTGATCTCCCGACGCCCTCGCGCTGCTCGGGGTGGAGGTGCCGGCCGGCCCTCCCGCGGATCCCCCGCTCGGGGACGCCCGCTCCGCGCGCGAGGCGCTCCGCGCCGTCGCGCGAGCCGGCCCCGCCGCGGCCCGGGCGCTCGCCGGGACGCCGCTCGCCGCGCGCGCCGCCGCCGTGCTCGCGCGGGGCGGCATCGAGCGGGCGCGCCGCGCCGCGGTCCGCGCGCGCCGGGCGGCGCCCCACGCGGGCGCGCCGGGGCCGCGGGGGCTCGCTGCGCTCCGGGCGGCGCTGCCGCGCGAGTGGTCGCCGACCCAGCTCGAGAAGTACGCGCGCTGCCCGTTCCGGCTCTTCCTCGACGTCGGCGCCGGGCTCGAGGAGCCGGGCGCCGACGGGCTCGACATCGACGCACGCGACGAGGGGAGCCTCGTCCACGCGATCCTGGAGGCGTTCGTCCGCGCGCGCGTCGAGCGCGGCGCCTGGCCGCCCGCGGGCGGCGACGCGGACCTCGCGGAGGCGCGCGCCGTCGCGCTCGGCGTCCTCGCCCGCTTCGAGCGCGAGGGGCGCACCGGCGACCCCGCCGTGTGGGCCGCCCGGCGCGAGGCGGTGCTCGCCCGGCTCGACCGCATCGTCGCCGCGGAGGCGCGCGAGGCCGACGGCCTCGTCCCGGCCCTCCTCGAGCACGGCTTCGGCGGCCGCTCGGGGCGGCCGCCGCTCGAGGTCGCGGCGGGCGGCGCCACGGTCCGGCTGCGCGGGCGGATCGACCGCGTCGACGCGGGGCCGGACCGGCTCGTCGTGCTCGACTACAAGAACGCGAAGGCGAGCCGCGGCGCGGCCTACGCGGAGCCTGCTCGATCCCGAGGCCTTCGGCCGCACGAGCTTCCAGATCCCGGCGTACCTCCTCGCCGCCGCGCGGGAGCTGCCGGGCAGGCCCCGCCTCGTCGCCACCTACGCGCTCCTCCGGAGCGCGGAGCGGCTCCGTCCGATCGAGCTGCGCGCGCGGCGACCCGGCCGAGGGTGCGTTCGCGGCCGGCGTCGTGGACGTGGTCTCCCGCGTCGAGCGCGGCGAGTTCCCGATCGCCTCCCGGAGCTGCGAGCGGTGCCCGTTCGGCGCCGTCTGCCGGTTCGAGGGCGCGCCGCCAGGGCGGCGACGAGGAGGCGGCGTGAGCGGGGACGTCGTGTTCGGTGCGCGCGGCGTCGGCGCTCTTCGACCTGCGCGTGCCCACGGCGGTGTCCGCCGGCGCGGGCTCCGGGAAGACCACCGCCCTCGTCGAGCTCTGCGTGCGGCTCCTCTCCGGGGAGGCGACCGGCGAGCCCTGCGACCCGGGCGCGATCGCGGTCGTCACGTTCACCGAGAAGGCGGCGGCCGAGCTGGAGGAGCGGCTCCGCGCGGCGGTCGCGGCGCGCGCGCGCGGCCGAGGTCGCCGCGGCGCCCGCCTCCGACGGCGCCCGCGCCTGGCTGGAGCGGCTCCACGCGCTCGACCGGATGGCGGTCGGGACCATCCACGGCTTCTGCGGCCGGCTGCTGCGCGAGCACGCCGTCGAGGCCGGCCTCGACCCGGAGTTCGAGGTGGTGGACGAGGAGCGCGCGCGCGCCTGGCTCGCGCGACGCGGCGCGCGCGGCGGTGCTGGCGGCGCTCGACGCGGGCCGCCCGGCGGCGCAGCGGCTCGCGGCCGGGCTCGCGGCGCCGGCGGGCGCGCGGCGGGCTCGCGTCGATCTGGTGGCGGACTCGGTGCGCGAGCGGGCGACGCGCGGCGACGCGCGGCCGCTCGCGGCCGGCGCCGCCGCGGGCGAGGACGAGGCGCCCGCGCGGCGCTGGGCGCGGCTGCGCGCCGCCGCCGACGCGATCGCGCGCGGGGGCGCCGCCGCGGCCGGGAACGGCGCCCGGGCCGCTCGCGGAGGACGTCGCGCGCGCGCTCGAGGCCCTGCCGCCGGAGGGGACCGCCGCGGTCGACGATCTTCCCGCCGCTCGCGGCGCTCGCCGAGGCCGTGAAGGGAAGGCGCCTCGGGAAGGGCGACGGCGCGCTCGCGCGACGCGAAGGACGCGCTCGTCGCCGCGGCGTGCGAGGCGATCCGGCCGCTCGACGCGGAGCCGCTCGCGGGACCGCAGAAGGCCGGAGCTGTGCGGCGCTCGTCGCGGAGGCGGAGGCCCGCTACGCGGCGCGCAAGGAGGACGCCCGGGCGCGCTCGACTTCGACGACCTGCTCGCGCGTCGCGCGCGACCTCCTCGCGCCGCGACGGCGCGCTCGCGGGCCGAGCTGCGCGCGCCGCTTCGCGCGCGCTGCTCGTGGACGAGTACCAGGACGTGAACGCGCTCCAGCAGGAGCTCTTCGAGCCGCTCGCCGGGGCCCGGCGGCGCGCCCGGGGCCCGCTCCTCGTCGCCGTCGGCGACCTCAAGCAGTCGATCTACCGGTTCCGCGGCGCCGACGTGTCGGTGTTCGCGCGCGTCGTCGAGCGGCTTGGGCGGCGGGCGCCGGGCGCGTCCTCCACCTCTCCGAGAACCACCGCTCGGCCCCCGCGCTGCTCGACCTCGTGAACGAGGTCTTCGCGCGGTGCATGCAGCCGCCCGCCGGCGCGCGCCGCGCGACCGTACGAGCTCGCGTTCGGCGCGGAGGACCGGCTCGTCGCGACCCGCGCGAGGGCGGGCGCGCGCCGGCGTGCGAGCTCCTCGAGGACCGGAGGAGCGGGCACGCCGCCGAGCGGCGGCTCCGCGAGGCGCGACGCGATCGCCGCCGCGATCGGCGCATCGTCTCGGGCGCCGCCGGGGTCGCGGTCCGCGCGCGGGCTCGCGGCGGGCCGGGGAGCGACGAGCGTCCGCGGCGCCCGCTACGGCGACGTCGCGATCCTCTTCCGGCGGCTCACGCAGATCGGGCCGTACGAGCGGGCGCTGCGCGAGGCGGGCATCCCGTACCGGCTCGCCCGCGGCGGAGGGTTCTACCAGGCGCCCGAGGTGCGCGACCTCGGCGAGCTGCTGGCGACGCTCGCTCGACCCGGGCGACGCCGTCGGCGTGGGCGGCGCTGCTCCGCTCCCCGCTGTGCGCTCGTCTCGACGCGACGCTGCTCCGCCTCGCGCGCCGCGACGGCTCGCGCGGCTCGGGCGCGTCGATCCGGACGCGCTCCGGCCGCGAGCTGCGGGAGCGCGGCGGCCGGCTCCCCGCGGGCGAGGGCGAGCGGCTCGTCCGCTTCCTCGCGGCGTGGCAGGACGCTGCGCGCCGTGCGCGACCGGCTCGCCGCTCGCCGAGCTGCTGGCGCGCGCGGTCGACGCGCCTCGACCTCGACGCCGCGCTGCTCGCCGCGCCCGACGGCGAGCGGCGGGCCGTCAACCTCGAGCAAGGTCGCTGGCCGCTGGCGGCGCGGTTCGAGGCGCGACGGCGGGACGCGCGGCCGAGCTCGCGACGCAGCCTCCGCGCGCTGGCGGCCCGGCCGCCGCGCGAGCCCGAGGCCGAGCTCGAGGCGGGCGACGCCGTCGCGCTCCTCTCCGTCCACCAGGCGAAGGGGCTCGAGTGGCCGGTGGTCTTCGTCCCGGACCTCGGGGCGCGGCCGCGCGACGACGGCGCGCGCGCGCCGGTCCCGACGGCGGGGGGCGGCTCATGCCTCGCACCCGCGACGGGGGCGACGGGCCGGACGAGACCGCCGCCTCCGCGCGGCGCGCGAGGCGGATCGGCGGCGGCCGCGGCGGCGGAGTCGCGGCGCCTCCTCTACGTCGCGCTCACCCGCGCCCGCGACCGCCTCGTCCTCTCCGGCGAGGCGGGGCGGCCGAGAGGAGCCGACGCTGGCGCGGCCTGGTCGAGGCCGCCCTGGCCGCGCGCCCGGACGCTCGTCCGGCGCGTCCCCGCTCGCGGAGGCCGCGACCTCCGCGGCGGGCCCGGCGCTCCCAGCGCGCCGAGCCGGCCGTCGCGCGGGCGCCGTCCGCGCGCTCGCTCGCGCCGCGGCTCGCGCCGCCGCGCGCCGCTCGCCGCCGGTCCGCATCGCCGGTCACGGAGCTCGCCGAGTACGCGCGCTGCCCGCGGCGCACCACCTCGGCCGCAGCCTCGTGCATCTGCCGAGCCGCGCGGCGCGGCCGGCGGCGCCGGCCGACGACCCCGACCGCGCGACGGTCCGCGGGACGCTCGCGCACGCGATGCTGGCCGAGGTCGACCTCGCCGCGCCGCCGCTCGAGCGCCGGGCGCTGCTCGCCGCCGCGGCGTCGCGCCGCGGCCACGACCCCGGCGGCCCCGGCGTCCGCCGCATCGTCGACGGACGTGGCGCGCTTCCTGGACCCGAGCCGGGCGGGCGCTGGCTCGCCGCGGCGGTCGCGGCGGGGCGCCTCTCGGCGCGAGCTCCCGTTCCTCCTGCGCCTCGACGGCCCGCCGCCCTGCCACCTCGAGGGCGCCGTCGATGCACTCATCGTGAACGAGCGCGGACGCCGTCGACGGTCCTCGACTTCAAGTACGCCGTCCGCCGCCCCGGGGCGGAGGAGCGCTACCGCCTGCCAGCTCGCCGCCTACGCGCTGGCGGTGACGCGGGCCCCCCGGGAGGACGGTGCGCGCCGCGCTCCACTTCCTGCGCGGCGACCTCCGCGCGCGGTCGACGTGACGCCCTCCGCGGAGGACCTGGGCCGCCTCGCCGCGGAGGCCCCGGGCTCGCCTGGCGGGCGGACGCGGGGCGACGGCGACCGCCGCCCGGCGGAGCTGGGGCGCGACGTGGAGCGCTGCCGCGCCGAGGGATGCGGCTTCGTCGCGCGCTGCTTCCGCGGCCCGCGCGCGTCCGGGAGGCCCCCCCGGGCGGCGTGAGGGAGGGCTTTCCGCTTGCCTGCCCGCGCGCGAGGCCCCGACATTGCGGCCGGTTCCGCCGCCCACGTAATTTCCCTCAACGACCCCGGAGCCACGACATGCCGAGCGAACGACCGCGCGCGTGAAGGAAATCCTCTCCTGGTACTCGTCCGACAGCCCGGGGACGCTCACCAACCTCGCCCGGCTCCTGATGACCGGGAAGCTCGGCGGCACCGGCAAGCTCGTCATCCTCCCGGTCGACCAGGGCTTCGAGCACGGCCCGGCGCGCTCCTTCGCGCCGAACCCGGCCGGCTACGATCCCGACTACCACTTCCAGCTCGCCATCGACGCCGGCTGCAACGCCTACGCCGCGCCGCTCGGCTTCCTCGAGGCCGGCGCCGCCAAGTTCGCCGGGCAGATCCCGCTCATCCTCAAGCTCAACAACTCCGACTCCCTCGCCAAGATGGGCGCGCGCCCATCTCGGCCTCACCGGCTCGGTGGACGAGGCGCTCCGGCTCGGCTGCGCGGCCATCGGCTACACGATCTACCCGGGCTCCGGCGCGCGGAACCCGCAGTACGAGGACCTCCGCGCCCTCACCGAGGAGGCCAAGGCGCAAGGGCCTCGCCGTGGTGGTGTGGAGCTACCCGCGCGGCGCGGGTGTCTCCAAGGACGGCGAGACCGCGGTCGACGTCGCCGCGTACGCCGCCCAGATCGCCTGCCAGCTCGGCGCGCACATCATCAAGGTGAAGCCGCCCAAGGACCTGGTCGAGCAGGCCGAGGCGAAGAAGGTCTTCGAGAAGTACGCACATCCCCACGAAGACGCTGGCCGACCGCGTGCGCCACGTCGTCCAGAGCGCCTTCAACGGCAAGCGCATCGTCATCTTCTCGGGCGGCGAGGCGAAGGGCACCGACGAGGTCCTGGCCGAGATCCGGGGCCTGAAGGAGGGCGGCGCGTTCGGCTCCATCATGGGCCGCAACGCCTTCCAGCGCCCGAAGGCGGAGGCGCTGAAGCTGCTCGACGACGTGATGAAGATCTACGCGACCTGATCGCCCGCCCTCCGAGCGAACGCGACGGGGGCTCGCGACGCGCGCGGCGAGCGGGCCACGGGAGCCCGGGAGGGGCCGGGCCCACGTAGGCCGATGCGCTCCGGGCGCACCGCATGGAACATCCGTCGGCAGCCCTTTTTCCTTGCCCTCGACCGGCGGTGGAGTCTATACGGAAAGTCCTTTCACGACTTCACCGCCGTTACGCGGCTCGGGCGCGGTAGACCCGCGCTCGCGAGGAAAGAGAACAATGCGCCTTTATCCGAAGGTCATCCCCACCATCGCCCGCGAGGTCGTCCAGACCCTCATGCAGGACGGCGACGTCGAGGTGGAGACCATGCGGATCGCCGACGCCGAGATGGACATGGCCTCGGTCATGAAGGAGTACCTGGCCGCCGAGGAGCGCGTGAACGCAGCCACGCGCGAGGCGCTCGAGCGCCGCGGCTACGATCAGTCCCGGTTCAACCAGGTGAAGCGCGAGATGGCCGACGTCCGCGGCTTCAAGATGGGCGACGAGGGCATCGAGTACGTCATCGGCCAGATGATGGAGTTGCTGCTCGTCTCCCGGAACGTCGAGGAGGTCTTCTCCGACGACCTCGGCCTCCGGAAGAAGATCTTCGGCATCTTCAAGCGCCACCTCGACGTCGACGACGAGATCGACCGCGAGGCCCGCGCCCGCCTGAAGCACCTCCAGGAGGGCACCACCGCCTGGGACGTGGAGTTCGGGAAGACCGTCGAGCTCCTGCGCCGCTCCCGCGGCCTCATCTGATCGTATCGGGGGCCCTCGCCCGCGCCTTCGCGCATGGGCTCGGGACCCCCCGGCCCCCCCGGCGCTCGCTCCGGCGCTGTCCGAAAAATTGACCGGCGATATCGCCCGACTACGCTCACGGTGGGTTCGTGGGCGGAGGCGGCGGCGTGTCCAAGGTGCCGTATTACCGGGGGGTGCGTGGCAGCGCGGCGCTCGCGACGCGGGCGCTCGCGGTGCCCGCGCCCGCGCCCGAGGCGCTCGCGCCCGGCGAGATGCGGCGGGTCCCGTTCGCGGGCGAGCTCCTCGGAGCGGTGCGCGTGCGCGGCGCGTATGCGGCCCTGCCGCTCGACGCGTTCGACCGCGCGAGCGCGGCGCTCGAGGCCGCGGAGCAGGCGGCGTACCTGCACCTCCTGCGGCTCTCGGTCGGCGAGGGGCGGAACTTCTGCCGCGTCGCGAAGCGGGACCTCGGAGCGCGGCTGCGGCTCTCGGAGCGGCGGCTGCTGCGCGTCCTCGACGCGCTCGTCGCGAAGGGGTTCGCGCGGCCGCTCGACCGCGACAACCGCGGGACGCTCTGGCGCGTGTACCTGCCGCGCGAGGCGTTCGGGGAGGCGCTCGGGGACGACGTCCTCGTCGGGCGGGCGACGGAGCTGCGGGTGGTGAAGGGGGCGGCGGGGGCGCCCGCGACCCAGAACCCGACCTCGACCGCGACCGCGACCGCGACCGCGACCGCGACCTCGACCCCGACCGCGACCGCGACCCCGACCGCGACCCCAACCGCGACCGCGACCACCCGCCGCCCGCCCGGCCCTCGCCCGGTCCACACCGAGGCGAGCCTCGCGCGCGCGCTCGCGGTCGCGCGCGGGCGCACCGACGCGGACGGGCTCGCCGCCGCCGCGCGCGACGTGAAGGAGCTCCTCGCGGAAGGGCAGCGGCCCGAGCGGATCGCCGCCGCCGTCGAGACCGTCCGCCGCCGCGCCGAGCGCGCGCGCGCGGGCACGGGAGGCACGCCATGAAGCGAACGTCCGCCGTCGCCGCCGTCGTCCCCACCCCCGTCGACGCCGGGGCGGTCGAGGCGCTCCGCTCGCGGCTCGCCGGGCCCACCGCGCGCGAGCACGTGGTCCTCGACTTCCTCGCCGACGACCTGCGCGAGGTCCGGAGCGCCCTCGCCGCGGTCGCGGCGTACGTGGCGAACGTCGAGGCGGCGCTCGCGGACGGGGAGCCGTCGCAGCAGCGGCTCCTGTCGCTCGCGCTCGGCGGCAAGCCGGGCGACCGGATCGAGGAGCTCGCGACGGCGGTGGCGAGCGTGCGGCGGCGGCTCGCGCAGGTCGCCGTGCGGATGTAGGCCGCTCCAATCTCCGGGCCAGGCACTCTTCGCGGAGCGAGACGTGCCGGCCCGCTCCTCGCGGCCTACGTCATGTCACCGCGTGCCCCGCACCCCCGACAGCATCGCGCGCACCGGCCCGACGTCCACCTCCGACACGATCGCGACCGGCAGGCGGCGTGCGTCGCGCGTGAACCAGAGGTGCAGCGGCCGCGGGCGTTCCGCGGGGCGGTCCACCCGCTGCAGCGTCGCGTCCACGCGGAACGTGTCGAACTTGCCGGCCGCGGTGTCGACCTTCTCCGGCTTCGGCGCGATCGACCCCTCCATCCGCCAGAAGCGCCGGTTCGCGACGAGGTCGAAGCAGAAGCGGTCGCCTGGCGCGACCTTCGCGGCCCGGAGGTAGGCGATGGCCGAGAGGCCGTCGAGCACCTGGCCGGCGCGCGGGTAGGCCGTCTTCGAGGTCTTCTCCCCGTACTGCGTCTCGATCACGAGCTCGGGGCCCGGCGGCCGCATCCGCGCGTCGGAGATCTTGCGGACGCCGTCCTCCTCCGACTCGTCGCGGTAGCGCTCGGGGAGGAGCGTCGCCGCGTCAATCCACGAGAGCGCCACCGCCGCGAACTTCTTCACGCTGGCGACCGACGCCGTCGTCTTCGCGCGGCCGCGGAGCGGGACAATCTCCCCGCCGGACATGGGCCGCTCGACGGACAGCTGGAGCGTTCCGGCCTTCACGACGCCGAGGACGTCGAGGTCGTAGGTGAGCGTCTCGCCGGTCTTCCAGGGCCGGCCGCCGGGCGCGAGGGGAGGGAGGCCGCACGCCGGCTCGGCGGCGAGCGCAATCGCGAGGAGCGCGCCCGCGATCACGGCCCCTCCGTCAGCGCGCCGCGCGCCCCGGAGCGCCGCCGTCGCCGGTCCCCGCGAAGGCGCGAACGTCCGTCCAGGGATCGCCCGTCCACGCGTGGAGCATATCGCAGCAGAGCTCCCGACAACGTGGCGCGCTCCAAGGGGGGCCGAGTTGGCGTACGCTCGCCCGGACCTCGGAGGATCGCAGATGGACAGGGACGACTACGACGACGACGACGCGAAGGGCGAGCCCGAGACCCTCGGCCGCGCGCGCCGCTTCGGCGACTTCGACTGCCCCGACTGCAACGCGAACAACCCGTACGACGACAAGTTCGGGGACGGCGACGAGGTCCGCTGCTATTACTGCGGTCAGGAGTTTCGGGCCGAGGTGAACGACTCCGGGCGGCTGCGGCTGCGGGTGCTCTGAGCGAGGCGCGGCGGCGTCACGGACCCTTCGTCGGACGCGCGCCGAAGATCGCCGTCCCGATCCGCACGATCGTGGCGCCCTCCTCGATCGCGATCTCCCAGTCCGCGCTCATCCCCATGGACAGCTCGGCGAGGCCGAGGCGATCGCGGAGCTCGCGCAGGAGGCGGAAGTGCGGGCGGGGGTCGTCCTCCGGCGGCGGCATGCACATGAGGCCGCGGAGGTCGACGGATGGGAGGGCACGGACGGCCGCGGCGAGGGCAGGGGCGTCGGCCGGCGTACAGCCGCCCTTCGTCGCCTCGCCGCCGGTGTTCACCTCGAGGAGGACGCGCGCGACGGCGCCCTTCTGTCCGAACCGCCTCGACAGCTCGCGGGCGAGCTCCTCGCGGTCCACCGCGTGGACGAGGTGCACGCGGCCGGCGAGGGACCTCACCTTGTTCGTCTGGAGGCTCCCGACGAAGTGCCAGCGGAGGTCGGCGAGGTCGGCGAGCGCGTCCGCCTTCTCGCGCCACTCCTGCGCGTAGTTCTCGCCGAAGTCGCGCTGGCCCGCCGCGTACGCCTCGCGGATCGCCTCCGCCGGGTGGGTCTTCGAGACCGCGACGAGCGTCGCGCCTGGAGGCATCCGCGCGCGCAGCGCCTCGAGGCGCGCGGCGATCCCTCGCATTCGCTCCGGAGGACGGGCGGTCACCTGCGCTCCCAGGGCAGCGCGAGCCCGGCCCGGCGGAGCAGGTCCGCGGTCTCCGCGAGCGGGAGCCCGACGACGTTCGACACGCTCCCGTCCACCCGGACGACGAACACGCCGCCCGCGCCCTGGACCGCGTAGGCGCCCGCCTTGTCGAGCGGCTCGCCCGTCGCGACGTACCAGTCGATCTCGGCGGGCGAGAGCGGCGCGAACGTGACCTCCGTCGAGACGACCGCGTCGAGCTCGATCCCGAGCGAGGGGGAGCTGCGGCGCACGCAGACCGCCGTGAGGACCTCGTGCACCGTCCCCGAGAGCGCCCGCAGCATCCGGCGCGCGTCGTCCGGGCCGTCCGGCTTCCCGAGCACCTCGCCGCGCAGGACGACGGCCGTGTCCGCGGCGAGGACGAGCGCGCCCTCCACCGCGCGCGCCTTCTCGCGGGCGACCCGCAGGACGTAGTCGTGCGGCGGCTCGCCGGGGAGCACCGCCTCGTCGGCGTGCGCGGGCCGGACCACGAGCGGGATGCCGAGCTGCTCGAGCAGCTCGCGCCGGCGCGGGCTCTGGGACGCGAGGACGAGCGGCGTCATCCGCGCCCCGCCCGCGCTACTCCGGCTGCATCGTCGCGGCGACGAGCGCCGGGTTGGTCTCGATGTTCGCGCTCTTCCGGATCGACTCGAGCCAGGCGGTCTGGACCTGCGACTCCTTGCGGTTCCGGAGCCGGGTCTCGATGGCGCCGCGCTGGGCGTCGTACGCCGCCGGAATCGGGCGTGTCGCGCAGGGTGACGACCGCGACGACCGGGCCCGCCGGCGTCTCGTAGACCTTCGGCAGGACGGCGCCCTTCTTGGCGGCGAACGCGTCGGCGCGGAGGTCGGGGACGGCGCCGAGCTTCGGGAGGAACGGCGCGCCGCGGCCGAACGGCCCGGTCTCGTCCACCGCGACGGGCTGACCGCCGAGCGTGACCGCCGTCTTCCCCTTCGCGCCCGCGGGCGGGAACAGGTCGGCGAGCGCCTTGCCCTTCCTCGCCGCGTCGAGCGCCGCGCGCGCGCGCTCGTCCGCGAGCGCCTTCGCGCGATCCTTCACGAGGAGCTCGCGCGCGATCTGCGGGCGGGCGGCCTCGAGCGGGACCTGCTTCGCGGGCACGACCTCCTCGGCCTGCACGAGGTGCCACCCCGAGGCGCTCCGCACCGGGTCGGAGAGCTGGCCCTTCTCGAGGGCGAGCGCCGCCGACGCGAACGCCTCGTCGAACAGCCCCTCGGAGACGAAGCCGATCTCGCCGCCGCGGTTCCTCGTGTTCTCGTCCTCCGAGAGCGCCGCCGCGACCTTCGCGAAGTCCTCGCCCTTCTGCACGCGCGCCTTCGCGTCCTCGATCTTCTTCTTCGCCGCGGCCTCGTCGCCGCCGGGCGCTACCCGGGCGAGCACGTGGCGCACGCGCACCTTCCGCTTCTGGTCCCAGCGGGCCTTGTCGTCCTCGTAGGTCTTCTGGATCCGGGCCGCGTTCGCGTCGGCGAACGCCTTCACCTCGGCGTCGGTCGGCTTCTTCACCTCGGCCTCGGCCGCGGCGACGGGGATCCGCACGAACGAGAGCGCGACGCGATCGGCGTCCCCCTCCCACGCGGTGCGCACCTCGGACTCGGGGACGTTCACCGTCTCCCGGACGGCGGCCATCATCTTCTGGAAGAGGAGCTGCTCCTTGAGGAGCGCGTCGAGCTTGGCCGGGGAGCCGTAGGCCTGCTTCGCGTACTGCTCGTAGAGCTCGAACCTGAACTGGCCGTTCTCCTGGAACGACGGGTTCTCGTGGACGACCTTCGTGAGCTCCTTCCCCGTCACCACGAGGCTGCGCTTCCTCGCCTCCTGGATCACGAGCGTCTTGTCCACGACCTGGTCCATCGCCTGGCGCCCGATGCCGAGCTGCTCCGCGAGCTCGCGGTTGAACGCATCGCCCATCTGGGCGCGCACGATCGAGTAGAGCTGGTTGTACTGCCGCTCCCACTCGGCGACGGGCACGACCGTCCCGTTCACCTTCGCGGCGTAGGTCTGCTCCCCCAGGTTGTCGGAGGAGCGCCGCGACAGCGAGCCGGGACCGAAGTTGACGGCGAAGACCACGATGATCCCCACCACGATGATCCACGTGAAGGTGCTCTTCGCGTTCGAGCGCAGGACGTCCAGCATGAAGCGATGCTCCGGGCTGTAGGTAGGTCGGCGACCCGAGAGGAACGGGGCGCGCGAAGTTGAACACCCTATTCAAGAAGCGCTAAAATGCAAGGGTTTTTGGCCCCCCGGGAGTCACCTTGTTCGCCTTGCTCAAGCGGTACCGCGAGCTGATCCTCGTCGCGGTCCTGCTCGTCGTTCCCCTCGGGGTGTTCTTCGCGCACGCGAAGGGGCCGAGCGAGCGCTCGCGCCTCGATCGCGCCGTGGTGTGGCTCGCGACGCCCCTCGAGAGGGCGATCGGGTGGACGCTCACGGGCGTCATGAACGCGTGGAGCGGGTACGTCGCGCTCCGCGGCGAGCACGATCGCGCGGGGCGGCTCGCGGCGGAGGTCCGGACCCTCGAGCTCGAGCGCCAGCAGCTCGTCGCGGAGCGGGCGGAGGCCGGGCGCCTGCGGCGGCTCCTCGACTTCGCGCAGGAGGCGCCCGAGCGCCACTACGCGGGCGCGCGGGTCATCGGCGTCCGGCTCGGGACGGCGGGCCGGCAGCTCCTCACGCTCGACCGCGGCTCCGCGGACGGGATCGCGCGCATGATGCCCGTCGTGGTCGCCGAGGGCGTGGTCGGGCGGGTCTACGCCGTGACCTCGTCGACGGCCGACGTCCTCGTGCTGAACGACCTGAACAGCTCGATCGCGGTGCGCGTCGACCGCACGCGCACGCGCGCGAACGTGCGCGGGCTCGGGAAGCCGGACGGCGCGAAGCTCGAGTACGCGCTCCGCACCGAGGACATGATCGAGGGCGACCTGCTCGTCACCTCCGGCACCGACGGCGTGTTCCCGCGCGGGATCCCGGTCGGGAAGGTGACCCAGCTGAAGCGCACGGGGCACGGCCTCTTCCAGGAAGCGCGCGTCGTCCCCGCGGTGGACGTCACGCGGCTCGAGGAAGTGCTCGTCGTCACCTCCTGGGAGCGGAGCGGGGACGTCATGCCCGCGGCGCTCGCGCCCGGATCCGTCCCGTGAAGCCCGTCGCGCACGTGCTCTTCGCGCTCGCCGTGGCGGGCGTCCAGGCGGCGCTGCTCCGCTGGGTCGGCGGCGGCGCGTTCTCCCTCGCGCTCCCCGCCGCGTGCGTCGTCTACGTCGCGCTCCACGGGGGAACGTCGACGGCTCCATCTCGGCGGCGGGCGTGGGCTACGTGATGGACCTCATGAGCGGCTCGCCGAAGGGGCTCCTCACGTTCCTCTCCGTCGCGCTCTTCCTCGGCGTGCGCGCCACCTCCGCCGCCGTGGACGTGCGGAGCCGGTCCGGGTTCGCGGCCCTGTCCGGGGTCGGCGCGCTGTTCCTCTCGCTGGGCGCCCTCCTCCTCACCCGCTACGTGGCCCCCGCCGAGGGCGCTCCGGGCGCGACCCTCGTCCCGCGGATGCTCGCGGAGGCCGTGCTGACGGCCGCCTTCTCGCCGCTCGTGCTCGCGGGACTGCGGCGCATCGACGGGCTGTTCCACCGCGAGGAGCCGGGCCTGCTCCGCTGAGATGTCGCTCATCCCCCCGAGCGCGCCGGGCGCGGCGCAGAAGGACTTCAAGCCTCGCCTCGCGTGGGCGACGGTCGTGGTGGGGCTCGCCTTCGTGGTGCTGCTCGGGCGCCTGTTCCAGCTCCAGATCCTGCGCGGCGACGAGTACAAGGGGAAGGCCGACGAGAACTTCGTGAAGGAGATCCGGCGGCCCGCCGACCGCGGCCTCGTCGAGGACCGCAACCGGCGCGTGCTCGTCGACTCCCGCCCCTCCTACGACGTCACGCTGACGCCCTACTTCTGCGGCAAGCAGTGCGACGAGATCATCTCCCGCCTCGCCACGATGATGTCGCTGTCGCAGGACGAGATCGAGCGCGCCCGCACGAACCTGCAGATCGCCAACACGAAGAAGCTCGAGCGCTTCCGGCCGTTCACGGTGAAGATCGACGTCACCCGCGACGAGCTCGACCGGTACCTCGCGAACGCGACCGACCTGCTCGGCGTCGACGTGCTGCCCACGCCGCACCGGAACTACCGGTTCGCGGGGCTCGGCGGCCACCTCATCGGCTACATGAACGAGGCGGGGCCGGACGAGCTCAAGAAGCTCAACGAGGACGTGCAGCGGTCCGGGTCGGGCCAGGCCCCGTACCTCCTCGGCGACTACACCGGCCGGCGCGGCCTCGAGCGGCGGTTCGAGCGCGAGCTGCGCGGCATCGACGGGAAGGAGCGCGTCTCGGTCGACGCGAAGGGACGCCGCAAGGACGACGCCGACGACCTCATCCCGGAGGACCAGCGCGAGGTGCCCGCGTACCCCGGGAACAACCTCATCCTGTCGCTCGACTGGCGCCTCCAGGAGTTCGCGGAGAAGAGCTTCCCCGCCACCGCGGGCGTGGTGGTCGCGATGGACGCGAAGACCGGCTTCCTCCTCGCGCTGGTGGACCGCCCCGCGCCGGACCCGAACAAGATGTCGGGCCGCATCACCGCCGGCGAGCTCGCCGCGATCCATTCCGACCCGCTCCAGCCCGAGCTCTTCCGCGCGGTCCAGCAGCACTACCACCCCGGCTCGACCTTCAAGGCGGTCACCGCGGTCGCGGCGCTCGAGGAGGGCGTGTACAAGCCGGGCACGTCGGTGTTCTGCCCGGGCCACTTCCGGATGGGCTCGCACGTCTGGCGCTGCGACAAGGACTCGGGCCACGGCTACGTCGACTTCACCCACGCGCTCGGCGCCTCCTGCGACGTCTTCTTCTACCAGGCGGGCGCGATGCTGGGCGCGGACGCGATCGCGAAGTGGTCGCGCTTGCTCGGGCTCGGCGCGCCGACGGGGTTCGACGTCACGACGGAGGTGCCCGGCGTCATCCCCGACGTGGCCTGGCACGATCGCCACGTCCCGGGCGGCTACCAGAAGGGCATGGCGGTGAACCTCGCCATCGGCCAGGGCGACGTGAACGTCACGCCGATGCAGCAGCTCGTGTTCTACGGCGCGCTCGCGACCGGCATCGTCTGGAAGCCGCAGGTGGTGCAGCGGATCGAGGACGCGGAGGGCAAGGTGCTGCAGGAGTTCGCGCCGCAGGAGCAGCGCCGGCTCGACATCAAGAAGAGCACGCGCGACGTGGTGATGAAGGGGCTCCTCGCCGCCATGAACGAGCCGTACGGGACGGCCTACCGCTCGCGCCTCCCGGACGTGATCGCCGCCGGGAAGACCGGCACGGCGCAGGTCGTGAAGATGGGCGCGCACCGGCTCAGGGCGTCGCAGGTGGGCTACTTCGAGCGCGACCACGCGTGGTTCGCGGCCTTCGCGCCGGCCGACGACCCGGAGATCGTGGTGGTCGTGCTGAACGAGCACTCCGGGTTCGGCGCGTCGAACGCGGCGCCGACCGCCTCCGCGGTCATGAAGAAGTACTTCGAGCTCAAGGCGCAGGACGAGGCGGAGCGCGCCGGCCCCGCGACCGAGGTCCCTTCCCGGACGTCGCCGCCGCCGCCCCCGCCGCCCCCGCCGGCGATGCCGGCGGCGCACGAGAGGCCGAAGCTCGGGCGCGCGGGCGGGGCAGGAGGTGGCCGTGGCGCCTGACGTGTCCCTGGCCGCGATGCCGCGCCGCCGGCCGTTCGCGCACTTCCCGTGGCACCTCGCCGCGGTGGTGGTCGTGATCTGCCTGCTCGGGATCTGGAACCTCGCCTCCGCGTCGCGCAGCGCCCACGCGCCGGTCTGGATCAACCAGACCGCGTGGATGGGCGCGGGCGTGATCGTCGCCGCCGCGCTGGCGCTCGTGGACCCGCGCGCGTTCCAGCGCCTCGCGTGGGTGTTCTACGCGATCGTGCTCGTGCTGCTCGTCGTCGTGATGCTGAAGGGGAAGCGGGTGATGGGCGCGCAGCGGTGGCTCGCGATCGGCCCCATCAACCTGCAGCCCTCCGAGCTCGCGAAGCTCTCCGTGGCGCTCGCCCTGGCGAGCTGGCTCAACACCGACGCGCAGCGGCGGAAGGACGGGTACGGGCTGTTCGCGCTCGTGGTCCCGCTCGCGATCACGCTCGTCCCCGCCGTGCTCGTGCTCCGGCAGCCGGACCTCGGGACGGCGCTCGTCATCGTGGCGGTGGGCGCGACGCAGATCCTGTTCGCGAAGGTGCGCTGGAAGACGCTCGCGCTCCTCGTGGGGGTCGGCATCGGCGGCGCGGTCCTCGTGTACCCGCACCTCAAGCCCTACCAGAAGAAGCGGATCGAGACGTTCGTGAACCCGCAGGCGGACGCGCTCGGCGCCGGGTACCACGCGATGCAGTCGATGATCGCGGTCGGCTCGGGGCAGGGGCTCGGGAAGGGCTGGGGCCAGGGGACGCAGACGAACCTGTCCTTCCTCCCGGAGCAGCACACCGACTTCATCTTCTCGGTGTGGGCGGAGGAGCACGGCTTCGTCGGCTGCCTCCTCCTGCTCGGCCTCTACTTCGCGCTCGTCACGTCCGCGGTGGACATCTCGGGCGGCGCGCGGGACCGGTTCGGGAACTTCCTCGCCGTCGGGATCACCGGGATGCTGTTCTGGCAGGTGGTGATCAACGTCGGGATGGTGATCGGGTTGCTGCCCGTCGTCGGCGTGACGCTCCCGCTCATGAGCTACGGCGGCTCCTCGGTGATCGTGATCCTCGCCGGGATCGGCCTGCTCGCGAACGTCGGGATGCGACGGTTCGTGAACTAGGGCTAGGCGGGGCGGCCTAGATGACCTTCTTGATGCTGTCCTCGAGCTTCGACCTCGGGACGGCGCCGACGATGGTGTCGACGACGCGGCCGCCCTTGAAGAGGAGGAGCGTGGGGATCGACCGGATCCCGTACTGCTGCGGGACCTGCTGGTGCTCGTCGACGTCCATCTTCGCGATCTTCACCTTGCCCTTGTACTGCTTGGCCAGCTCCTCGACCGCGGGGGCGATCGCCTTGCAGGGGCCGCACCACACCGCCCAGAAGTCCACGAGCACGGGGACGTCGCTCTTCAGGACCTCCTTGTCGAAGGTGGCGTCCTGGAGGATCACGAGGTCGTTCGAGGCCATTCGGGCTCCTTGACGAAGGCAGATCGGTGACCGTGACTCTTATCCGCGTCCTCCGACGCTGGCAAGCGGCGACGGGGGCGTGGTACGTTCGCGGACCCACGGAGAAGGAATGGGCCGGCTGCTGTTCGTATCCCAGGCGATGCTCGACTCCTGGGCGGGACAGGGGAAGATCGACTTCGTCGGGAACGTCATGACCCTCCTGGCCGGGGAGGGGAAGGGCAGGAGCTACGCCCTCGACCCGGCGGTGCGGTTCCTGAAGGTCCTCGGTGACGAGCCGGACCCGAACGGCCTCCTCCACAAGGTGAAGACGGTCGCGCAGCTGAAGGAGATGGGGGCGGAGCCCGTGGACGATTCCTGCATCCTCGGGGACCTCGCGTACGAGGTGGATCCCGGGTTCCTGGCCGAGGCCGCCGCGCTGCAGGCGGCCGCGACCGCGCACCCCGTGCGGGCGCCCGCCCCCCCGCCCGCCGTCCAGCCCGCCGCGCGTCCCTCCGCGCCGCCGGGGCAGCCCGTCGCCGGCGGCGGCGCGCCCGCCCGGGCCCTCGGCGGGCCGCTCCCGAAGGACCTCGAGGAGAAGCGGAAGGAAGCGGAGGCCCTCGCCCGTTTCCTCCTGGAGAACCTGTCTTGAGCATCGTCATCCTGCGCGTCGCCGCCGCCCTCTACGCGGGCGCCGCCGCGGCGTACATCCTCTACTTCGCCCGCCCGCGGCACGCGCGCCTCGCGACCGTCGGCTTCTGGTTCCTCGCGGCCGCATTCGGCGTCCAGGCCGTCGCGATCGGCGTCGGGTGCGCCGAGTTCGGCGGCGCCGACTTCTTCGGCCTGCGCGGCGGCCTCGTCCTCGTCGTCTGGTTCGCGGCGGGGGCGTACCTGCTCCTGCAGCGCTTCTACCACCTGCCGACCCTCGGCGCGTTCATCACGCCGGTCGTCCTGATCGTCCTCGTCCCGGCGCTGTTCGGGGACCCGGCGCACCCGGAGATGATGCCGGAGCGGCTCCGGTACCCGGCCCTCACCGCCCACATCCTCGCGGCGGGGCTCGGCGTCGCGCTGTTCGGGATCGCCTTCGCCGCCGCGGGCATGTACCTCCTGCAGGAGCGCGAGGTGAAGGGGAAGAAGTTCGGCGCGCTCTTCCTGCGCCTGCCCTCGCTCGACGCGCTCGACCGGATGGTCCAGCGGCTCGTCCGCGCCGGGTTCGTCGTCTACACCGTCGCGATCGTCGCCGGGACGATCACCGCGAGCGCGGTCTGGAAGAGCGCCTGGTCCTGGGATCCGCAGCAGGTGGCCTCGCTCGTCATCTGGACGCTGTACGGCGGGATGGTCCAGCTGCGCCACAACGGGTGGCACGGCCGGCGCTACGCGCTCCTCACCCTCGTCGGGTTCGTGCTCGTGCTCGGCTCGATGGTGAGCCTCAAGACCGTGCCGGGCGTCACGCGCCATGCCGGCGACTACGGGATGAGGCCTCCCGCGGGAGGCACGCAGTGAGCGGGCGCGACCTCTTCCTCGTCGGGCTCTCGCACAAGAGCGCCCCCATCCAGGTCCGCGAACGCGTCGCGCTCTCGGGCGAGGCGCTCAAGTCCGCGCTCATGGAGCTGCGGCAGGCCGAGGGTGTCGACGAGGCCTTCGTCGTCTCCACCTGCAACCGGGTGGAGGTCTACGTGCGCGCCCACGCGGACGCGCCGGCGCGCCGCTTCTTCACCTCGCGCGCGGCCGAGGCCTGCGACCACCTCTACGCGAAGGGCGGCGTCGAGGCGGTCCGCCACCTGTTCCGGGTCTCCGCGAGCCTCGACTCGATGGTGCTCGGCGAGCAGCAGATCCTCGGGCAGGTGAAGGAGGCCTACGGCCTCGCGAGCGCCGCCCAGGCGGCCGGCACGTACGTGTCCCGCCTGTGCAACCGCGCCTTCGCGACGGCGAAGCGCGTCCGCACCGAGACCGACATCGGCAGGGGCATCACGTCGATGTCCCAGGTCGCGGTCGAGCTCGTCCAGAAGATCTTCGGCGACCTCAAGGGCCGCGCCATCCTCCTCGCCGGCGCGGGCAAGATGGGCACGCTCTCCGCGAAGGCGCTCGCCGACCTCGGCGCGGATCGGATCCTCGTGACGAACCGCTCGGCGGAGCGCGGGCTCGCCCTCGCGGACCAGGTGCACGGCACCTTCCGGCAGTGGGAGGAGCTCCCGCACCTGCTCGTCGAGGCCGACGTCGTGATCGTCTCGACGGGCGCGCCGAACTACGTGCTGACGCGCGACGCGATCGCGGTCGCGATGAAGGCGCGCAGGCACCGCTCGCTCTGCCTCATCGATCTCTCGGTGCCGCGCAACGTCGACCCGGGCGCGGCGGAGCTCGGCGACGTGTACGCCTACGACGTCGACGACATGGAGCGCGTCGTCGACTCCACGCACGAGGCGCGCCGGGGCGAGGCGATGCGCGCCGAGGCGATCGTCGAGGCCGAGGTGCTCGCCTTCGCGAGGGAGCGGGAGACGCGCGCCGCCCTCCCGGTGCTCGTCCACCTGCGCCGGCGCGCGGAGGCGATCGCCCGCGCCGAGGCGCAGCGCACGCTCTCGCAGGTCGGGGCGAAGCTCGACGAGAAGGGGCGCCGCAGCGTCGAGGCGATGGCGCAGGCGATCGTGAACAAGCTGCTCCACGGCCCGACCGCGCGCCTCAAGGAGGCCGCCTCCTCGGGCGACGGCGCGCTCGCGGGCGCCGCGGCGGAGCTCTTCGGGATCGAGGGCGAGGCCGGCGCGGGCGGCGGCGGCGCGGCCGGCGCCGACCGGCGCGAGGTCGAGCGTCGCGAGGGCGACCGGCGCGAGGGAGACCGGCGCGGCACGCCCAGCGCGGTCAGCAACGAGTGAAAGGCAGAACGACCGACATGATCCGCATCGCGACCCGCCGCAGCCCGCTCGCCAAGTGGCAGGCGAACCACGTCTCCGGCCTCCTCCGGGCGAACGAGCCCGGCCTCGAGGTCCGGCTCCACGAGGTGGTGACGAAGGGCGACAAGATCCTCGACGTCCCCCTCGCCGACGTCGGCGGGAAGGGGCTCTTCGTGAAGGAGATCGAGGACGCCCTCCTCGCCGGCCAGGCCGAGATCGCCGTCCACTCGATGAAGGACCTCCCGGCGCTGCTGGCCGAGGGGCTCGTCGTGGGCGCGGTGCCCGAGCGGGAGGACCCGCGCGACGCCCTCTGCTCGCCGAGGTGGAAGACGCTCGCCGCGCTGCCGAGGGGCGCGAAGGTCGGCACCTCCAGCCTCCGCCGCAGCGCGCAGCTCAAGGCGCTCCGCCCGGACCTCGAGATGCACATGGTCCGCGGCAACGTCGAGACGCGGCTCCGGAAGGCGTCGGAGGCGCTCGACGCGGTCGTGCTCGCCTACGCGGGGCTCCGGCGGCTCGGCCTCGCGCAGCACGCGACGTACGTGTTCTCCGCGGACGAGATGCTGCCGGCGGTCGCGCAGGGCGCCCTCGCGCTCGAGGCGCGCGGCGCCGACGGTGCGACCCTGAAGCGGCTCGCGCGGCTCGAGCACCCCGAGACCCGGATCCGCACCGAGGCCGAGCGCGGCTTCCTCGCGCGCATCGAGGGCGGCTGCCAGGTCCCGATCGCGGGTCACGCGATCGTCGAGGGCGGCACCGTGCGGCTGCGCGCCCTCGTCGCGTCGCTCGACGGGACGAAGGTGATCCGTGGCGAGCGGAGCGGCCCGGCCGCCGGCGCCCGCAAGATGGGCGAGGCGCTCGCGGAGGAGCTGCTCTCGAAGGGCGCCGCCGAGATCCTGCGCGCCGCCGAGGGGAAGGCGCCCGGGCTCGCGGCGCCCAAGCGCACCTAGCGCCGTGCCCGCCCCGCGCCTCGATCGCCGCACCGTCGTCGTCACCCGCGGCAAGGGCGGCGAGGACGCGCTCTCGGCGAGGCTGCGGGAGCTCGGCGCCGCCGTCCGCGAGGTCCCGTCCATCGCGTTCGCGCCGCCCGCGGACCCGGCGCCGCTCGACGCGGCGCTGCGCGACGCGCGCCGGTTCGGGTGGGTCGTGTTCGCGAGCGCGACGGCGGTGGAGCGCACCGTCGCGCGCATGCGCGAGCTCGGGCTCGATCCCGCGCTGCTCGGCCGCGCGCGGCTCGCCGCGGTGGGGCCGGCCACGGCGGAGCGCGTCGCGCGCGAGCTCCGCGAGCCCGACCTCGTGCCCGCCGAGGCGACGGGCGCGGCGATGGCCGCCGCGCTCGCGCCGCACGTCGCGGGGCGGGCGGTCCTCTTGCCGCGCCCCGCGGAGGGCCGCCCGGAGCTGCTCGCGGGGCTCCGCGCCGCCGGCGCCGACGTCGCCGCGGTCGAGGCCTACCGGACGGTGCCCGCTCCGGCCGAGGCGATCCGGCCGCTCGCCACCTGGATCGCCGCGGGCGAGGTGGACGCGGTGGCGTTCGCGTCGCCGTCGGCCGTCGCCGCGGTGGTCGCCGGGCTCGGTCCCGAGGCGCCGCTCCTGCGGCGGGTGGTGCTCGCCGCCATCGGCCCGACCACCGCCGAGGCGCTCCGCGCGGCCGGGCTCGAGCCGGCCGTCGAGCCCGCGCGCCATACCGGCGCCGACCTGGCGGAGGCGATCGCCCAGCGGCTCGGGCCGCGCTGAGGTCGGCGGGTCGAAGCTGGGCTCGGATCGAGCCCGTCCCGGCGCTCACGCCCGCGCCGCAGCCACAGTCGGTAGACGATGCAGGTCGTCCGGGCGGCCTTCTCGATGCGGGCGTCGACGTCGTCGGCGCGGGCGACCCGGGCGACGAGCCGCGCCTGCTCGTAGGAGAGCCCCAGCCTCTCGTCCTCTCCGGCCCGCTCGCGGACGAGGCGGGCGAGCCGGTCGAGGACGTCGTACGGGCCCTCCGGCGGGTCCGCGACGGCGGGGGGTGAGGCCGTGGCCGAATCCCCGGCAGGGAGGAGCGCAGCCGGCGGCGTCGAGCATTATGACCAGCCGGGAACCGTCTGGAGGTGAGGCATGAAGGCGCTCGTGCTGGAGAGGAAGGGTGAGCTGTCGATCCGGGACATGGACCTGCCCCAGAAGGTCGGCCCCACCGACGTGAAGATCGCCGTCGAGCGGGTCGGCGTGTGCGGCAGCGACGTGCACTACTACACGCACGGTCGCATCGGCCCCTACGTGGTCGAGCGGCCGATGGTGCTCGGCCACGAGGCCTCGGGGCGCGTCGTCGAGGTGGGGCGCGAGGTGAAGAACCTGTCGGTGGGCGACCGGGTCTGCATGGAGCCGGGCATCCCCGACCTCACCTCTCGCGCCTCGCGGCTCGGCCTCTACAACGTGGACCCGAACGTGGTCTTCTGGGCCACCCCGCCGGTGCACGGGTGCCTCGCGCCGGAGGTGATCCACCCCGCCGCCTTCACCTTCCGTCTCCCCGACCAGCTCTCCTTCGGCGTGGGAGCCATGGTGGAGCCCTTCGCCATCGGCGTGCAGGCGGCCGTGAAGGCCCGGCTGAAGCCCGGCGACGTGGCGGCGGTGACCGGCTGCGGCACCATCGGCATCGTCACCGCGCTGGCGGCGCTGGCGGGCGGCTGCAGCCGGGTGATCGTCTCGGACGTGCTGCAGGAGAAGCTCGACGTGGCGGGGCGCTACCCGGGCATCGCGCCGGTCAACGTGAAGCGCCGGGATCTGGCGGCGGCGGTATCGGAGGCCACCGGTGGCTGGGGGGCCGACGTGGTCTTCGAGGCGAGCGGCAGCCCGGCCGCCTTCCCCGGCCTGGCCGGCCTCTTGCGCCCGGGCGGCGCCATCGTGCTCATCGGCATCCCCATCGATCCGGTCCCCCTCGACGTGGCGGCCGCGCAGGCCAGGGAGGCCCGCATCGAGACGGTCTTCCGCTACGCCAACGTCTATCCGCGCGCCCTCGCGCTCCTCGGGTCGGGCAAGGTCAATCTCGAGCCGCTCATCAGCGCCATCTTCCCCTTCGAGGAGGGGCTGGCGGCCCTCCGGCGCGCAGCGGAGGGGCGCGGGAGCGACGTGAAGATCCAGATCCAGGTTGCTCCGAGCGGGGGACGCTGAGCCGCCGCCGGCCGCCCGCCGGACCCGGCCTCGGCCGCCCCGGGTCCCGGCCCTCGGCCTCCGGCGGGATTCACCGAGAGCGCCCCGCCAAGGTGGCCCCCGGACCGATCGGCGGCGACTAGAGTCCGGCTGCCGGACCAACAGCTCATCAAGGAGACGCACCATGAGGCTCCGCGTGTTCCTCGCCGCCCTCGCTGCCCTCGCTCTCGCCTCGCCCGCGAAGGCGGTCGATCTCGTCATCGCGACCGTGAACAACGGCCACATGATCGAGATGCAGAAGCTGACCAAGTACTTCGAGGCCGCCAACCCGGACATCAAGCTGAAGTGGGTGACGCTGGAGGAGGCCGTCTTGCGCCAGCGCGTCACCACCGACATCGCCACCAAGGGCGGCCAGTTCGACGTGATGACCATCGGCATGTACGAGACGCCGATCTGGTCGAAGAAGGGCTGGCTGCAGGCCCATCGCGACCGACGCGGCCTACGACGTCGACGACCTCCTGCCCGCCGTCCGCAGCGCCCTCACGTACGAGGGCAAGCTCTACGCCGCACCCTTCTACGGCGAGAGCTCGATGCTCATGTACCGCAAGGACCTCGCCGACAAGGTCGGCGTGACCGTGCCCGAGCGGCCCACCTGGCCCCAGATCCGCGACCTGGCCGCCAAGATCAACGACCCCGCGGCCGGCGTGTACGGCATCTGCCTGCGCGGCAAGCCGGGGTGGGGCGACAACATGGCCTTCCTGTCCACCCTGGTGAACACCTTCGGCGGCCAGTGGTTCGACATGAGCTGGAAGCCGCAGATCGACTCGAAGCCCTGGCACGACGCCATCAACTTCTACGTCGACATCCTGAACAAGTACGGGCCGCCCGGCTCGTCGGCCAACAGCTTCAACGAGATCCTGGCGCTCTACAACGAGGGCAAGTGCGGCATGTGGGTCGACGCCACCATCGCGGCGTCCTTCATCTCCGACCCGAAGCAGTCGAAGGTGGCCGACAAGGTGGCCTTCGCCATGGCGCCCACCATGGTGACGCCGAAGGGGGCCAACTGGCTCTGGTCGTGGAACCTGGCCGTCCCGGCGGGCTCGAAGAAGGTCGACGCCGCCATGAAGTTCGTGAAGTGGGCAACCTCCAAGGAGTACATCGCGCTCGTCGGCAAGGTGAACGGCGCGGCCAACGTGCCGACCGGCACGCGCAAGAGCACCTACGCCAACCCCGAGTTCCAGAAGGCGGCGCGCTTCGCCACGGCCGAGCTCAAGTCCATCGAGACCGCGAACCCGAACGACAGCACGCTGCCGAAGAGCCCGTACGTCGGCGTCCAGTTCGCGGCCATCCCCGAGTTCCAGGCCATCGGCATCGCCGTGGGGCAGCAGATGAGCGCCGCTCTGGCCGGGAAGGCGAGCGTCGACGAGGCGCTCAAGGCCTCGCAGGTGGCGGCCGACCGGGAGATGCGAAAGGCCAGGTACTACAAGTAGCCGGCCTCGGGGCAGGCGGGCGAGCCCGAGCCCGGGCCGCCCGCCGAGCCCCGCCGCCGGAGAGCTCCCGCGCCCGGCACCGCGCCCGCCATGAACCGGCTCGTCCCTCGCCTGCTGCTCGCGCCGGCGGTCACCACGCTGCTCCTGTGGATGATCGTGCCGCTGGTGATGACGCTGTACTTCTCGGCCGTCCGCTACAACCTGATGCAGCCGGGCGAGCGCGAGTTCATCAAGCTCGAGAACTTCGAGTTCTTCATCACCGACCCGGCCTTCTGGCCCGCGGTGGCCAACACCCTCACCCTCCTCGGCGCGGTGGTGGCCATCACCGTGCTGGCGGGCATGGCGCTCGCGCTCCTCGTCAACGAGCCGTTCCCGGGGCGGGGCGTGGTGCGCGTGCTGCTCATCTCGCCCTTCTTCGTCATGCCCACCGTGAACGCCCTCATGTGGAAGCACATGATGATGAACCCCATCTACGGGATCCTGGGGCAGGTGGCCCGTTTCTTCGGGGCGACGCCGATCGACTGGCTGGCCGACCTCCCCCTCACCTCCATCATCCTCATGGTGGCCTGGCAGTGGCTGCCCTTCTCCACGCTCATCCTCATGACCTCCCTGCAGTCGCTCGATCGCGACCAGATGGAAGCGGCCGGCATGGACGGGGCCAACGCGCCGCAGCGCTTCTGGTTCCTCACGCTGCCGCACCTGGCGCGCCCCATCGCCGTGGTCATCATGATCGAGACCATCTTCTTGCTCAGCGTCTTCGCCGAGATCTTCACCACCACCGGCGGCGGGCCGGGCAACGCCAGCACCAACATGGCGTTCCTCATCTTCAAGCAGGCGCTCATGAACTTCGACGTGGGGGTGGCCTCGGCCGGCGCCCTCTTCGCCGTCCTCCTCGCCAACGTCGCCTCGATCTTCCTCATGCGGATGATCGGCAAGAACCTGGACTGACCATGAGAGACCTCGGGCACCTCCTGCGCGGCGCCGTCGCCTGGGTGGCGACGCTGCTCCTGGTCTTCCCGCTGTTCTGGCTGGCCCTCACGTCGTTCAAGACCGAGCTGCAGGCCATCTCGGTGCCGCCGCTGCTCTTCTTCAAGCCGACGCTGGCCAACTTCGTGGAGGTGGAGCTGCGCAGCGACTACCTCCTCTACGCGCGCAACTCGCTCGTCACGAGCGTCTTCTCCACCTTGATCGGCCTCGCCATCGCCGCCCCGGCCGCCTACTCCATGGCGTACTTCCGGACGAAGCGCACCCGCGACCTCCTCGTCTGGATGCTCTCCACCAAGATGATGCCGGCGGTGGGCGCGCTCGTCCCCGTCTACGTGATGGCGCAGACCGCCGGCCTGCTCGACTCGCTCACCGCGCTCATCGTGGTCTTCACCCTCTCCAACCTGCCCATCATGGTCTGGATGCTCTACTCGGGCTTCAAGGAGATCCCGCCCGAGATCCTGGAGGCCTCGCGCATGGACGGAGCCACGGTGTGGGGCGAGTTCCGCTACGTCATCCGGCCCCTGGCGATGGGGACCCTGGCCTCGACCGGCCTCCTCTGCCTGGTGCTCGCCTGGAACGAGGCCTTCTGGTCGCTCAACCTCACCGCGGCCCGGGCCGGCACGCTGGCGGCCCTCATCGCCTCGTACTCCAGCCCGGAGGGGCTCTTCTGGGCGAAGCTGTCGGCCGCTTCCCTGCTGGCGATCGCCCCCATCGTGGTCTTCGGCTGGTTCAGCCAGAAGCAGCTGGTGCAGGGGCTCACCTTCGGCGCCGTGAAGTAACGGCAGCGGGCACGCCATGTCATTCCTCCAGCTGAAGGGCATCGAGAAGACCTTCGGGCCGGTGCGCGCCATCAAGGGCGTGGACCTCACCATCGAGAACGGCGAGTTCGTAGTCTTCGTCGGGCCGTCGGGCTGCGGCAAGTCCACCCTGCTGCGGCTCATCGCCGGGCTGGAGTCCGTCGACGGCGGCACCGTCGAGCTCGACGGGCGCGACATCACGCGCCTGCCCCCGTCGAAGCGCGACCTGGCGATGGTCTTCCAGAGCTACGCGCTCTATCCGCACATGACCGTCTTCGACAACATGTCCTTCGCCCTGCGGCTGGCCGGCGTGGACAAGGCCACCATCAAGGAGAAGGTGGAGCGGGCCGCCCAGATCCTCAACCTCGGTCCCTACCTCTCGCGCCGGCCGCGCGAGCTCTCCGGCGGCCAGCGGCAGCGGGTGGCCATCGGCCGGGCCATCGTGCGGGCGCCCAAGGTCTTCCTCTTCGACGAGCCGCTCTCCAACCTCGACGCGGCGCTGCGCGGTCAGACGCGCGTCGAGATCGCCAAGCTCCACCGCGACCTCGGGGCGACCACCATCTACGTGACTCACGACCAGATCGAGGCCATGACGCTGGCCGACCGGGTGGTGGTGCTGCGCGACGGCGCCATCGAGCAGGTGGGCGCCCCCCTCGAGCTCTACGACCGGCCGGCCAACCAGTTCGTGGCCCAGTTCATCGGCACGCCGCAGATGAACGTGGTGGCGGCCGGGGCGCTGCCGCACCTCAGGGCCCTGGCGGGCGAGCGGGTGCCCGCCGACGGCTACGTGGGGATGCGCCCCGAGGCGCTGCAGGTGCGGACCGCCGGGCAGGGGGCGCTCGAGGCGCGCGTCGAGATGGTGGAGGCGCTCGGCGCCGACACCCTCATCCACGTGGAGGTGGACGGCATCTCGCTGGTCGCGCGCCAGAGCGAGCGCACGCTGGCGTCGCGCGGCGATCGAGTGGGGCTCGACCTCGACCCGGCCGCCCTCCACTTCTTCGACGGGAAGGGGCGCGCGGTGCGCCCCACCGCGTGAGGTCCCCATGGCCACCCTCGCCACGCCGGACGGCGGGCTCGTCATCCTCCATCTCGGTCTCGGCTCGTTCCACCGGGCCCACCAGGCCGTCTACCTCGACGTCCTCCGCGAGCAAGGGGACCGCGCCTGGAGCCTGGCGGGCGGCAACATCCGGCCCGACATGCTCGACACCCTGGCGGCGCTGCAGCGCCAGGGGGGCGCCTACACGCTGGAGACGGTCACGCCCCGCGGCCAGCGCGCCTACCGGCGGATCACCTCCATCCGCAAGGTGATCCCCTACGACGCCAAGCTGGCCGGGCTCGTGGAGGCGGGGGCCGACCCGGCGACGCGCATCATCTCCTTCACCGTCACCGAGGGCGGCTACTACCTCGACGCCAAGGACCGGCTCGACCCGGGCTACCCGGACCTCGCCTCCGACCTCGCCGGCCGCACCCGCGTGACCATCTACGGCGCGCTGGAGGCCCTCCTGGGCGAGCGCATGCGCCGCCTGGCCGGGCCCGTGACGCTCCAGAACTGCGACAACCTGCGGCACAACGGCGATCGCTCGCGCGGCGGCCTGCTCGAGTTCCTGGAGCGGCGCGGCCAGCCGGAGCTGCTCGCCTGGGTGCGCGATCACACCACGAGCCCCAACGCCATGGTCGACCGCATCACCCCCCGGCCCACCGCCGAGGTGCGCGCGCGGGTCAAGGCCGCCACCGGGGTGGACGACGAGGCGGCGGTCATGGCCGAGGACTTCATCCAGTGGGTCGTCGAGGACCGCTTCTGCAACGGCCGCCCGGCCTGGGAGAAGGCGGGCGCGCTCATGGTCTCCTCCGTGGCGCCCTACGAGGAGGCCAAGATCCGGATCCTCAACGCCACGCACAGCTGCATCGCCTGGGCCGGCACCCTCGCCGGCTACCAGTACATCCACGAGGGCACGCTCGATCCGCGCATCCGGCGCATGGGCTACGACTACGTCACCGAGGACGTCATCCCCTGCCTCGACCGGCCCGGGCACGAGAGCCCGCTCGACCTCGCCGCCTACCGCGACGTGGTGCTCGACCGCTTCGGGAACCCCGACATCCGCGACACCAACCAGCGGGTGGCGGCCGACGGCTGGTCCAAGATCCCCGGCTTCATGGTGCCGACCATCCGGGAGCGGTTGTCGCGCCACGAGCCCTTCGCCCGGGTGGCGCTCTTGCCGGCCCTCTTCCTGGCCTTCCTGCAGCGCTGGCACCAGGGGAAGCTCCCCTACGCCTACCAGGACGGCGTCATGGATCCTGCGGTGGCCCACGCCATCTGCGCCGCTCCGGACCCGGTGGCGGCCTTCGCGCGCGACCCGATGCTCTGGGGTCCGCTGGCGGGCGACCCCACGCTCACCGCGGCGCTCGTGAAGGCCTCCGGCGAGGTGCAGGCCTTCCTGGCGGCCGCCGCGCCGCGCTGAGCCGGCCCATGGCGAGGCGAGCGAGCGAGTTCGAGCTGGACCCGAAGGCCACGAAGGCCCTGCCTCCTCCCGCGAGACCGGGTGGCGTCAGGGCCTTCGCCTTCCGGGCTGACAACCGGCCGCCGGGACGCTACTGCCGCGACACTGCACCAACCTCCAGGGCCACCATCTTCGCGCCCCAGATGGTCGCGGTCGCAGGGGACCCATCGGCCTTCACGCCGTACAGGTGGCATGCGAAGTACACGGTGGTGGCCCGGCCGGAAGTGGAGAACGGTATTTCCATGCTCAGGACCTTCTCCGCCCCCGCCAGGCTGACCGAGGAGTAGTCGGCCCGGGCCGGACCGGCCCCCGGGTCGCCCAGGGCGCACTCGAGGTCGCCATAGACGGCGTCGCCGTAGTTCCACTCCGAGAGCTTGCCCGAGAGGAGCCAGTTCCCAGCCGGCAGGGTGAGGGAGGCGACGGCGATCTCGTGCGGCGGGTTGGGCTGCCAGGCCGGGGTGGTGGCGGTGACCTCGGCACCGAAGTCCCCATAGGTCGGGGAGACCTGCCAGTAGAGCGAGGGGTTGTGGTCGCTGGCCCATGCGGGCTGGTCCGCGACGACCGCTGACGGGAACGCGAGCAACGCGAGGACGATCCAGGGGGTTCGCTTGAACATATGGAGTCTCCTGTTCGCGAGGCGGGTTGACGACGCGGCGGCCCCTTCGATGGACGCACGGCGCAGGCGGGCCACCCGCACCTGGTACGTCCGGCTGAGCCGGTGGTTACGGTCATGCGCCGGCCCTGGGCCTGACCGGTGCCGCAGGCAGCTCGACTGCGCCATCGGCCCGAAGCAATCGCCCGAGGTCAAGGCAGCCGGACGCCCTCGCGCGCCAGCCCGTCGCGACTTCTACGCGCGCGAATGACCTGGAGTGTACCTGTCGGGGCGGGCCCTTGACGAGCGCTCTCGGCCCAGGCTACGGACCGCGACGCGCAGCGGGCATCCAGGGATGGCTCGCGCCGTTTCGTGGAGGGTGCAGCGCCTCCCCGGCAGGAGGACCGTATGCGTCTGCGTTCGTGGTGTCGCGCATTCCTCGTGGGTGCGATCGCGGCAGCAACCGTTCCGCGGGCATGGGGCGCGGGGGTCGCCCCGCTGTTCGGCACGACTGCTCCACTTGACGGTCCGTTCCCGAGCGATCTCTTCACGGTGTCGGACCCTGCGCAGCGGACGGGCGTGCGCGTCCACCTCCCTTATCCGGTGGAGTCGCCGGGCCTGGAGTGCGGTGGTGACCCGCACGCCACGGAGTGCGAGGACATCGACGTGCTGAACGGGCTCGACGGCTTCAACGTTCAGCCCCGGCTCTCCATCCCGTTTTCCGGCGCGATCGACGCGGCGAGCGTGACGGGCCGGACGGTGTTCCTGCTGCGCCTTGGTACCGCGGGGTCGGAGCGGGATGGGCTCGCGGGGGACGACGGGCGCAACCGCGACGAAGGCAACGGGGGCGGCGAGCGCGTAGGCATCAACCAGGCGGTCTGGGACGTCGCATCGAAGACACTCCATCTCGAGTCCGACGCGCTCCTCGACCAGGACACGCGGTACCTGCTCGTGGTGACGCGGGGGGTCCGCGACGCCTCGGGTCGGCCCATCAAGCGGAGCGCCGACTTCGCCAGCTTCCGGCGCGACCTCGCGTTCGGTCAGACGCGTGACCTCCCGGCGGAGACGCGCGAGCGCCTGAAGGACTACCGCGCTGCGCTGGTTCGCGCGCTCGATCGCGCCGAGGAGGCCGGCGTGGACGAGGACGAGATTGCCGTCGCGAGCGTGTTCACGACGCAGAGCGTGACGGCGGCTCTCGAGCAGGTGCGCGCCTGGATCCGCAGCGCGCCCGGACCCGAGCCCGCGGACTTCTGTCTGCTCGTGCCCGCGGGGCCAGGCGGCGCCGCGGCGTGCGCGAGCGGTGCAGGTGGCGCGCGCACGGTATTCGCTCTCGGTGAGGTCCAGGGCATCAGGTGGAACCAGGTGGACACGCCGCCCACGCATGCGACGCGCGTCTTCGATCTCGCGGCGCGGCTCGCGCAGCTCAGGGCCGAGGCATGTGGCGGTGCCCCATGCGTCGGCTGGATCGCGTTCGGTCGCTACTTCTCGCCCAGCTTCCTCGATCCGACACGGACGCTCCCGCCGGACGTCGGCACGGCCGCGCCCGTCCGCGAGCCGCAGGGGGTAGGCGTCGTGTACTTCAACCTCTTCCTCCCGACGGGGACGCCACCGCCAGGGGGCTGGCCCGTGGTCATGTTCGGTCACGGCCAGGGCAACAGCAAGAACGACTGGCCGTTCACGGTGGCGGGCCGCCTCGCGGCGCACGGCTTCGCGACGATCGCGATCAACCTCGCGTTCCACGGGTTCGGTCCGGCGGGCACGCTCGCGGTGACCCCGTCGCCCGCCGGCCCCGCGGTGATCCTTCCCGCGGGCGGGAGGGGAGTCGAGACGAACGGCGACGGCATCGGCGTCGTGGAGGGGAACCTCGCCGCGCCTCCGCGGTCGCTCCTCGTCAACGCGGACGGCCGGCTGCAGACGAGTGCGGACCTGATGCAGCTCGTCCGCGTGATCGAGGAAGGCGTCGACGTGAACGGTGACGGGTTCCGAGACCTCGACCCGTCGCGCATCTACTCGCTCGGGTTCTCGGCCGGCAGCTACGTCGCGATGGGGCTCGCGACCGTCGAGCCGGCGGTGCGGGCGACGGCCTTCGCGACCGTGCTCGCGTCGGTCGAGTTGTTTCGCCTCGACCTCTCCACGCGGCCCATGGTGGGGACCTTCCTCCAGAGCAGAGTGCCGTCGCTGCTCAACTCGCCCGGCCTCCCGTCCATCGGAGGCGTCACGGTCGGAGCCCCGTGGTTCGACGAGAACCTGCCGCTCCGCGATCAGCCTCCGGTCGTGAACACGGTTTCGGGCGCCATGCCGATCCAGGAGTTCTTCGAGCGGGTCGAGTGGGCGACGCAGTCGAGCGCCCCGGAGGCGCTGGCCCCGCACCTCCGGAGGGCCCCGCTCGCCGGAGCCCCGCCGCGACCGGTGCTGATCCAGTTCGCGCAGGGTGACCAGACGGCCGTCAATCCCAGCACCGCGCGGGTCGTCCGCGCGGGCGAGCTCGGCGATCGCACGACCGGGTTCCGCTACGACTCCTTCCGGGGCGCGCTCCCTTTGATCGCCATTCCGGCCAACTACCCGCATCGCTTCATCGTGTCGATCGACGCGGCCGCGGCCGAGGTGCGAGCGATCGCCCTCGCCGCGCAGGATCAGGCCGCTGCGTTCTTCGCCGCTCCGGACGCGCCGCTCCCCGTGCCATCGCCGCCGGCCGGCGCGTTCTTCGAGGTACCGTTCCAGGGGCCCATCCCGGAGGACTTCGGGTTCGTACCGTGACGTTCAGGTCGAGCGCACGTTCTACGGCGCCGCCTCCGCGATCGTGGGTGACAACACCGTCTTCGTGTCGCACTCGGACGGGTTCGCCGCCGCGATCGCGCTCGACGGCGGCCGGCTGTACGCCGGGTGATACTGCCTGAAAGCCAGAGGTTATCCTTCCATTCTGCGCCCGAGGAGGATGACGGCCAAATGACCGGGCCTTCTTCGCTGCCGACCGCGTGGACCGGGGTTATACGGTACACATCGTTTCATGGGGACGCGCGGCACGCGAAGGCTGCCGGTCGAGTCAAAGGGGGACGCACGCTGACGGGATCTCGTGGATCGCGACTCGCTCTCGTAGTCGGTCTTGCTGTCACCGGTTGCAGCGGGGGCGGCGGGAGCAGCAGTGGTGGGGGCACGGGTGGCGGAGGTCCTATTGCCTACCTCGGCATCTGGGCTCCCATGGGCAGCATGACGGTACCGCGAGCCAACCACTGCGCTGCACTCCTCCCCAGCGGTAAGGTGCTCATTGCCGGTGGTGACCTCGACCGCACCGCCGAGCTATTTGACCTAGCCGCCAACGACGGCCAGGGTTCCTTCGTGCCTACCGGCTCCTCGCAGTACCGGTATTTTGTTTGCCACGCCGCGGCATTGACCAGCGGGAAGGTCCTCGTCCTTGGTTGGGATGGTTCTGGCTCCCACGTCGAGCTGTTCGACCCGATCGCCAACGGCGGCGCTGGGGCCTTTGTGGCGACGGGACAACTGTCAGTCAACCGCGCGCAGGGGTTCACCGTTACAGCCCTGGCGAACGGCAAGGTACTCGTCGCGGGCGGCGGCAACTGGCTTTCAAGCGCTGAGCTGTACGACCCCGCAGGCAACGGTGGCCTGGGCTCTTTCGGTCCCACTGGGAGCATGGTGGTGGGCCGACTCTGGGCGACAGCGACGCTCCTGGCAGACGGCAAGGTACTGATCGGGGGCGGCACAGGCAGTGGCCCCGTTGCTCTTTCGAGTGCTGAACTCTACGACCCCGCGGGCGACGCAGGCCTGGGCTCCTCCACGCTGACTGGAAGCATGGGAACCCCGCTCCTCGACGCGCAAGCGGCGCTCTCGGCCGGCGGCAAGGTACTGATGACAGCCGGCAGGGATTCTGTAGCTGCGGGTGCCAATAACGTCGAGGCGGAGATCTATACGCCTGCCGGCACGGGCGGTAGCTTCACTCGCTCGGCCACGGCGATCACGCGCAAATACGGGATGGTAACGACGCTCTCCAACGGCAAGGTACTCGTCGCGGGCGGCGGCCACCAAACAAGTATAACCTCGATGACGGAGACTGCGAGTGTCGAGGTCTTCGACCCGAACGGCAACGGTGGCGCAGGCTGGTTCGTGTCAACAGGAAGCATGACGACGGCCCGCCAGCTGGCGACGGCTACGCTGTTACCTGATGGCAAAGTGCTGGTGGCTGGCGGCTACGCAGACCATTCCTTCATTGCCAGCGCCGAGTTGTATCAGTAGAAGGGCCGCCGCGAGACGCTCGGCCTCGGCCCAGCGCAGCCGGTAGGCTTGGACCAAGAGCAGATCGCCGCTCCTCCCTAGAACGTCGCGAACACAGACGCGTACGCGTTGAGTCCCGAGGGCACCGAGCCGGCCTGGAGAGCGTCGAGCACGCTTCGGTAGAGGGCCGAGAACCGGAGGCCGACGTGATTGGTCAGCTCGGCGACGCCCGAGAGCGAGCCTCCCAGCTCGCTCTGATCGAGGTAGAGCGAGTCCTCGTAGCTCCAGGAGGCGCGCGCGATGAGGCGCAGCCGGTTCCAGGGGCGGGCCACCGCCTGGAGGAAGGCGCTGCGGCCGTGGAGCCAGCCCAGCTCCTCCAGGTACCCGGCGGAGAGGCTCACGCGCGGCGTGAAGAAGCGCGGGAGCTGGATCTCCGGGCCGACCCACGTGCGCTCGAGGGACGAGACCACGTCCACGGAGTGCCCCGCATCCACGCCCACCCGCAGGACGCCGAAGTCGTAGAACGCCGAGCCGTCGGCGCGCCGCGTGCGCCCGGCGTAGAGCGCCGTCACGACCGGCTGCGGGACGGTGAGCCCCCCGTAGTCGAACCCCGCGCTGATCGAGAGCTTCGCGACCGGCCGGAGCCCCATCTCGAGCCGCGCGCCGTCGACGTAGCCGGCCGCGTGCGAGGTGCCCCCCGCGCCGAAGCGCGCGTCCGCGAAGAGATCGAGCGTCGAGCCGGCGTAGAGCGCACCTGTCGCCTGGAGCTCGGCCCGGTCGCCCAGCTCGGGCGACCGGACCCAGGCCAGCCGTCCCTCCTGGCGGAAGACGATGCCGTTGCCGTGGCGGGGCTCGAGCTCCCAGGCCGCGCCGGCCGTGGCGCGCGTCGTCGTCGGGGAGAGGGTGTCCGGCTCGGGCACGAGGCCGCCGAAGACGCTCACCCGGTACGCGTCGCCGCGCCTCCCGACGATCGCGCCGTCCATCACCGTCGCGCCGGGCACGGACATGGCCAGCACTCGGCCCGCGTCGAGCGTGATGCGCCGATCCGTCGGATACCAGCCGGCCTGGGCCTGCCACAGGTAGAACCGGTTCTGGTCGTCGGGACGAAAGGTGGGCTTGTCCTGCTGGAGCCACCGCTCCGCCCGCAGGTCGATGTCGACGACGAGGGGGCCCACCGGCGCGCCGTGGACCGCGGCGTCGATCCTCGCCACCTCGAACGCGCCGCCCGGGCTCACGTCCCAGGTGGCGCCCACGAGCGCCACCTCGCCCAGCACGCTGCGCGGGACGGCGAGCGACGCTGCGGGAGCGGAGCCCTTGTCCACGACCTGCGCCACCGGGGCGGCGGCCACCGCCGTCGCCCGGCGGGAGAGCTCCTGGTCCGACGGCAGGGGCGGAAGCTGGACGAGCTTCACCTCGGGAGCGGGGCGTGGACCGAGCCGGAAGGTGTCTCCTGGCCGCGGCGTGCCACCGGTGCACGTCGCGTGGCCCGGCGCCACGGCCTCGATGGTGCAGCGCCCCGCGTCGGCGTCGCCGCGCCGGAGCGCGAGCACCTGACCGACCGCGAGGCCGTCGTCCTCCCCCGCGTCGAGGTAGGCGCGCGCGCCCGTGACCTGGACCACACGGCCCACGCCCGGCGAGCGGGGTTGCGTCCGCGGCGCCTCGAGCGGCGAGGCGGGCGGCGGGGCCGTGAGGACGAGCGCGAGCAGCGGCGCGAGCATGGATCAGCCCCCGTTGCCACAACCGTAGCTATGGCAGGTGGCGCACCCCGGGGACGACTGGCGCGCGGCGTTCGGCTGCGTGAAGTCGATCGCCGGGTAGCCCGACGGCGCCTGGGTGGGCGGGGTCACGGTCGCGGTGACCTGCGCCTGGACGACGTGGCACGTGAAGCATCCCGCGGCCCTGTGCTGGTCGTGGCCGAACGCGGTGTCGCCGGCTGGGTGCGTGAGCTCCACCTGGTCCACGTGCGAGAGCGCGTGGCACATGAGGCAGTCGGGGCTCTGAAGGGTCGGCAGTGGCGACGGCGCGCAGTTGGTCGGCGGCGGCGGCGTGAGCACGACGAGGATCGCGATGCCGTTCACCGAGGGGTGCTGCGTCGGGAAGTTGGGGGACTTCGTGGGATCGGCGTGGCAGGACGCGCACTGGAGCTGGGTGATGTCCGCGCGGTTCGGGCCGTGGCAGGACGAGCAGCCGATCCCCGCGTGCTTGCTCGCGAGGTCGATGGGGAAGAGCTGCGGGTGATACGGCGGGGCGCCGCCGGCGCCGTCAGGGTGGCACTGCAGGCAGGCGGCGGTCGTGAACTGGAAGCTCGTCACGCCCGCCGCGGCGTGGAAGCTCGCGAGCGCCGTGCCGTCGTCGTGGAAGCCGGCCGAGGTCTGGACGTGGCAGCCCGTGCACGACGGCTGGCTGAAGTCGGCGGCGAAGGTCTTCGGTGCGGCGCGGCTCGCTGGGTGGCACGTGAGGCACGCGCCGCCCGTCGAGCCCGAGTGGCGCGTGCCGGCGCCGATCGGGAACGAGGCGTGGGCGGCCACCTGGACCGGGACGGTGGAGTCGCCGTGGCACCGGACGCACAGCGCGCTCGCTGCCGTCGTCCCGGTCGCGTCGAACTCGGGAACCGCGGCGTGCGCCGTCGCCGTCGCCGCCTGGTCGTGGGGGTGGCAGGCCGCGCAGCCGAGCACGGTGCGGTCGGTCGGCGAGACGTGGCAGTCGGTGCAGGCGGCGACGACCGTCCCGGTGGAGTCCTGGTGCGGCAGCGGGAACACGAGCGCGTGGTCGACCCCGATGCCTGACGGGTGACAGTGGAGGCACGCCTGGTCGTAGGCGAGCGGCTGCGTGGGATCGAAGCCCACCTGGTTCACGTGGTCGGCGAGGGTGGCGAGCGCGGCGATGTCGTCGTGGAAGACCCCGGGCCGGATCTCGACGTGACATCCGGTGCAGGTGAACGTCTTGAAGCTCGTGGCGGGCGGGTACGGCTCGACCCCGCTGGACCGGTCGGCGTGGCACTGGTCGCAGGTCGTGAGCGGCTGGCCGGCCGGCGGCCCGTGCACGTCGCCCGGGCTCACGGGGAAGAAGCGCGCGGAGTGCACGTTGAGATCGGGCATGGTGAGCCACGGCGCGCTGCTGGAATCGGTCTTCTTGCTGCAGGCGAGGAGCGCGCAGAAGACGGCGAGGGGAGCAAGGCGCTTCATCGGAAACCTCCGGGGGTGAGGCGAACGCCGGTGGCCCCGCTCGCGAAGCGGTGGCAGATGTAGCACCGCTCGTTGGTGTTCCCGAAGCCGGGGACGTTGGCGTGGGCGGGCGTGACGTTCTGGTGGCAGCTGATGCAGTCGGGCGCCGGCGTGGCGGTGCACGTCATCGGCTGCCCCGCGACGTAGGGCGGTACGGAGCTGGTGTGGCAATGCCTGCAGGTGATCCCGGCGTGCGGCCCCGAGTCGATGGCGAAGCAGGCGTCGTGGACGGCGAACCGGCCGGGGGCGAAGCGCCACGCGCCGTGACAGCCGCGGCAATCGGTGGAGACGCCCGCGACGGCGTGGTTCAGGGTCTGAGGGTCCAGCGTCGTCCGGTCGAAGTCCTGCTGGTGGCAGGCGAGGCAGTTCACCACGGGCCGCGCGAAGGACCGATCGCGGCGGTTCCCGTGGCACTCCTCGCAGGGGAGGGCGGCGTGGCGCCCGCTGAGCGGGAACCCGGTGCGGCGGTGGGCGTCCACGTTGAAGGCCGCCTCCTTCCACGACCTGGGCTGGTGGCAGCGGTCGCAGCGCTGCCCCAGGCGACCGACGTGGACGTCGCGGTGGCACGCCGCGCAGGCGCGGGCGAGCGGGCGCGTGAAGTCGCTCCCGGCGTGGCAGGCCGCGCAGGCGACCTCCCGGTGGCGATCGGTGAGCGGGAACCCGGTCCGGTCGTGGGCGAAGGTGACCTTCTTCCAGCCATCGGCGGTGTGGCACGCCGCGCAGCGCGTGTCGCCGCCGTGGCCGGGCGGCGGAAGCGCCGTGAGGTCCGGCGTCGCCTGGGCGCCGAGCACGAGCGCCGCGACGAGCGCGAGGGCGGTCATGGCTTGTACCCCCGGAACGCGCCCTTGTGGAAGTCCGCGTGGCAGCCCTCGCACGCGACCGGCAGCGGCTTGTAGCGCCGGACCTGCACCCCGCTCGCCACCGCGACGAGACCGTGGCACTTGTCGCAGGCGAGCGGCCGGTGCTTCCCCTCCAGCGTGAAGCGGCTGTCGCGGGCGTGATCGAAGCGGACGCCCTCCTTGAAGCTCGACGTCCCGTGGCAGCGGGCGCAGTCGGTCTGCCCCTTCGCCGCGAGCTGGCCCGCGTGCACGTCGGCGTGGCACCCGGCGCAGGCCAGCGGGAGGGGTTTGTAGCGGACCGTCCCGCCGTCCGGCCGATGACACGAGCCGCAGGCGGCGGTCAGGTGCTTGCCCTCGAGCCGGAACCGCGTGTCGCGCGCGTGGTCGAAGCGGACCTTGCGCCAGCTCTCGGCGCCGTGGCACGCCGTGCAGCCTTCCTTGTCCATGCGGGCCTGGAACTGGCCCGCGTGCGGGTCGCGATGGCAGGCGCGACAGTCCTTCGGCGCGTCGGGCAGCCGCAGGAGCGCGAGGCTCGGCTTCGCGGCGCGGCCCCGCGCCTCGAGCCGGGCGCGATCGGCGGCCGGGAGCCGGGCCTCGAGGCGCGGATCCTTCGGGTGGCAGCCCTGGCAGGCGACCGTCCGGTGCGCTCCCTCGAGGCGGTAGGCGAGGCGCTGGTGATCCTCCAGCTCGAAGCCGACCGGCGTCCAGCCGTCCACCGAGTGGCAGCGTTCGCACGTCTTCGCCGCCGCAGCGGCCGGCGCGGGCCGGAGCTGGCCGAGGTGCGCGTCGAAGTGGCAATCGGTGCACCTCGCGAAGGCGAGGCCGCGGTAGACGGCCTTCTGGCCCGGAGACGGACCGTGGCAGGCCGCGCAGGGGGTTCGGACGTGGCCCCCCCGCAGCGGGTACCGCGTCTTCTCGTGGAACACGACGTCCTTCGCGGAGCCGTGGACCTTCTTCCAGTCCGCGGTCACGTGGCAGCTCGCGCAGGCCTGGCCGAAGCGCGCCTGGTGCGGGTCCTTGTGGCAGTCGAGGCACGACTGGAAGGCGAGCGGCTTGTACCGGCTCAGGAGGGCCGGGCGCACGGGCTTGGTGACCGCGCCGAGGTCGCCCACCTCCGGCGCCTGCGCGTCGGGGTGGCACTTCTGGCAGGCCACCTTCACGTGCTTGCCGTCGAGCCGGTACGCCGCCTTCGCGTGGTCGAACCCCTTCGCCGGCTTCCACGCCGCGGCCGAATGGCAGCGGGCGCAGTCCGTGCCGAGCTGGGCGCGGTGCTCGTCGAAGTGGCAGGAGGCGCAGGCGACCGGCGCGCCGAGCGAGCTCGCCCGCCCCTTCTCGATCACCTTCCGGACCGCGCCATCCGTCACGAGACGTGGATCGTGACAGCGGGCGCATTCGACCGACCGGTGCTTCCCGTCGAGCGTCCAGCCGGCGCGGGCGTGGTCGAACCGCTTCTTCCCCCCGGAGCCCCAGTCCACGATGGCGAGGTCGCGCCCCTGGTGCTCGTGGTGACAGGTCTGGCACGCGCGCTTGTCGGGGGCGAGCAGGCCGTGGAGGCCCTTCCTCTGCTGGACGCGCGCCTGCAGCTCGGCGTGGCACGAGAGGCAGCGATCCGGCGAGACCTCCTGGCCCTGAGCGTGGCATTTCGTGCAGTTCGCGAGCCCGTCGAGCGACGCGTGCGCGCGCGAGAGATCGCCCGGAGAGAAGACGTCGGCCCGGACGGGCGCGGCGAGCGCAGCCGCGAGGGCGATCCCGGCCGCGAGGATGGGGCGGCGGCGCGCCATCATCGGAGGCCGAACCCGAGGTACAGGGAGACGGCGATGTGCGCGGCGAGCGCCAGGACCAGGAACACCGCGAGCGTGGCGTGGAAGACCCGCCACCCGCGCAGGAGGCGCTTCAGCGAGCGATAGAACCGGAGCTGCCAGCGCAGCCTCGCGAGGCGAAGCAGCGCGCGCCGGAGCTCCGCGAACCGCTCGCGGTCGTCGAAGTGCCGGCGCAGGAGCCGGAGGCGGAGCCGGAGGCCCAGCGCCTCGAAGGGGAACCGGACGAACACCGCGGCCATCGAGCCGGACTGCACGGGCGCCGTCGCGCGCTCGAGCAGGCTTCGGCCGGCGGCGCCGCGCCGCGCGAGCTCCGGCGCCGCCCAGGCGCGCAGCCGCTCGAAGCTCGCGGCCAGGTCCTCGAACTCCTCCGCGCGCCCGCCGTGCGCGGGCACGATGCCGTAGATGTACCGCCCGACGAGGCCCGTCGCGACCACCACCCCGAGCGCCCACGCGGTCGAGGTGGCGAAGACGTTGTTCGCGAGGAACGCGGAGTGGAAGGCGATGACGAGCGGGCTCATCAGCCCCACGAACACGTGGAAGTCGAGCCAGCCGCGGATGTTCCCGAGGCGCGACAGCCACGCCGACCGCTTGCGGACCGCGTAGAGGAAGTTCGACAGCATGAACGCGGTCGCGGCGATCCCCACGCCGTGCCACCAGGGGCTCGAGGCCTTCAGCAGCGGGTGGAGCGGCGAGCGGAGCCGGGCGGCGCGCGGCAGCGGGTAGTAGGCGGCGCCGGGCCAGTACACGAAGGCCTTCCACGCGAGGAAGGCGAGCACGCTCACCCCGGCGACGAGGTACAGCACCCGGAGCGCCACGAGCCTCCGCTGCAGCGCGCGATCGGCGACGCTCACCTTGGCCGGCCGCGGCCGGCCCTCGCGATCGCGGCGCGGCGCGCCCGGGGTCTCGCCGTGGTACCGGCGCATCGAGACGCCGGCCTTCTGCAGGAACTCCACGGGCAGCTCGCCGCCGATGTTCACGATGACGTAATCGTTGGGGAGCTTCACGGCCCGGCCGTCCACGTCGAGCGCCACCTCGCGCCGGCGGACCTCGCGGACCTGCGAGGGCATGAGCGACCGGATCTTCCCGGCCGCGACGAGCTCGCCGAACCGCTGCCGGTTCGCCTCGCGGCAGCGGGAGAGCTCGGCAGACCGGTAGCTCAGGCTGACCCGGGCGTTCGACTCGGTCGCGAGCTGGATGGCGGCCTCCAGCGCGGCGTCGCCGCCGCCGACCACGAGCACCTGCTGACCGTCGAACTGGTCGGGCTCCTTGAGCCCGTAGACGACCTTCTCGTCCTCCTCGCCCGGCACGCCCAGCTTCCGGGGCGTGCCTCGCCTGCCGGTCGCGAGCACGACCTTCGACGCCGGCAGGACTCCCTTCGTCGTCCGCACGGCGAACGCGCCGTCCTGCCCGTCGATCGCCTCCACCTTGATCCCCGCCTCCACCACCAGGCCGGCCTTGTGGATCACCTTGGACCATCCCGCGAGGAGCTCCTCCTTCGAGATGCTCGACTTGCCGAAGCGACCGTAGAGCGGCAGGTCCACGGTCTCGGTCATGGCCACCTTGCGCCGCGGGTAGTGCGCCACCGAGCCGCCGACGCTGTCCTGCTCGAGGAGCCGGTAACGCAGGCCACGTGCCTTGAGGCCGAGCGCCGTCGCGAGCCCCGCGGGGCCGGCACCGACGACCACGACCACGCGATCGCTCCCGCGCAGCACGTCTCCGAGCCGCTCGGCGGCCTGGAGGCCCTGTGTGATCGCGTTCTTGATGAGCCCCATCCCGCCGAGCTCGCCCACCACGTGGACGCCCGCGCGCGAGGACTCGAAGAACTCGTCCACCTCGGGGAGATCGACGCCGCGCTCCGCCGTGCCGAAGACGAGGCGGATGGCGCCCACCGGACACTCCGCGGCGCAGCGACCGTGACCGATGCAGTGATCGGCGTGGACCAGCCGGGCCGCGTGGTCGACGATGCCGAGGATGTCGCCCTCGGGACAGGCCTTCAGGCAGGAGAGGCTGCCGATGCAGATGTCCGTGTCCACCACGGGGTGGAGCGATCGCGGGTGGTGCTGGTCCCGCGCGATCTTCTCCCGCAGCGCCGCGGCGTCGCGGCGCTGGCGCCGCCCGCGGCGGACGAGCTGGACCGCGCCCGCGAGGGTCGCGATCCCGAGGGCGGCGCTGACCAGCAGGGAGCCGCTTACCATACCCGAAGTGTTCCCGATCCCCGGTTTGCGCCGGGCTGCAGCCCCTCCATCCCCGTGCAGTTGCTCACGGGTGGCGCCGCGACGCAATTGCCCAACGGGCAGTCGCTGACCAATTCGGGTGATCTCGGTGCCGCCGAGGGAGAGGACGGTCTGCTGGGTTGGCATCGCTGCGCCTCCGTCGAGTACCTCGGGCCTCGGGAGACCCGCGGCGTCCAGAAGTCCGGCACCAGCATCGGTCCAGCGTGAGCTCGACGGGACCGAGCCGGCCGCCGGCGATGAAGCGCCCCTCTCGGGGATGTGCGGCCTATTATCGGCCTGCGAAGAGGTGGGTTGTTCTCCGGATCTTCGAGTCCCCTGTTCCCGGGGAAAGGGACGCGCGGCCGGCCGGGCGCCAAGACGCTACAATGGCCTGGGGAACGCGTGAAGGCGCCGCCGCTCCGGATTCTCACCTACAACGTCCGCTACTTCGGGCACGCCCTGAAGGGCCTCGCCTCGACGCGCGCCTCGGAGCGCGCCATCGCCTCGCGCATCGCCGCGCTCGACCCGGTCGCAGACGTCGTCTGCCTCCAGGAGATTCGAGACCATCTCGCTCCGCTCGCGGCTCGCCTACCGCCGCCCTCGCCCCGAGGAGACGCAGTTCGAGGCCTTCATGGCCGAGCTGGAGCTGGCCTTCCGGCGGCGGGGCCACTCCTTCCCGTACGACGGCTTCTACTTCCGGGCCCACACTCACCGCATCCGCAACGTTGCGATCACCACGGCTGGGCTCGCCATCCTGGTGAACACGCGCCGGCTCAGGGTCGAGTCCCACAACGCCGAGTCGCCGCAGCACATCACGCACCACCACGTCGAGCTCCTCAGGGACCGGAAGCAGGCGCGCATCTGTGCCCACGTTCGGCTCCGCGACCGGTCGGGGCGAAGCCTGCACGTCTTCAACACCCACCTCAGCCTCCCCACGCCGTTCGCGCGCGGCTTCTGGAGGGCTGGCGGACGGATGGGCTGGGGAGTGAACCAGCTCCACGAGGCCCGCACGCTCGTCGGCTTCGTCCGCCGCCGGGCCGGCGCGGAGCCCTTCGTCGTCTGCGGGGACTTCAACTCGGCTCCCGGCTCCCCGGTGTTCCGCTACCTCACCCGGAGGGCCGGCTTCCAGTCGGCGCAGGCGGAGCTCGGGTTCCTCGACGCCAACGACCCGCGCGCCTTTCCCACCGCCGGCTTCATGCGGATGCGCATGCACCTCGACCACCTCTTCTACGGGGGCGGCGTGTCGTGGGTGGACCTGCAAGGGACGGCCCGGTTCGGCGACCGGGGGAGCCCATTCGCCGGGCTCAGCGACCACGTCCCCATCATTGGCCGCCTGCGCTGTGTCCACACGGAGGACGCTACGGCCCACGCGCCCGCGCAGGACGGCGCGACCTCCCGGTGACGGCACGCGTGGGCCCTCCCGCGCGAGCCCACGCTCCGCCGAGGCCATCGCGGCGAGGCTCGGGCCCCCTGGTTAGGATTCGTTTGCATGTCCACCGAGCTCGAGAGCCCGGAGGCCCTCGTCCGCATCCGCGTCCCGCTCGACGCAGGCGACGCCGGTCCCGCCGACGACTGGCTCTGGGCCGAGCCGCTCGGCAGCGGCCGCTTCCGCGTCGAGAGCTGCCCGTTCTTCGCGTACGGCGTCTCGCGGGACGACGTGGTCGTCGCCGAGCCGCCGTCCGGAGAGGAGTCGCCGCGGCTCGAGGACATCGTCGAGAAGGGCGGGCACCGCACGCTGCGCGCGGCGCTCGATCCCGCCGTGGACGTCGCGCACGCGCGCGTCCAGGACCTCCTCGGGCGGCTCCTCGAGATGGGGTGCACGCACGAGCTGCTCCGGCCGAAGCTCGTCGCCGTCGACGTGCCGCCCCCCGTCGACGTGGCGGCGCCGGTCGGCCTGCTTCAGCCGCTCGCGGACGACGGGCTCCTGCTCTGGGAGTGGGCCGACCCGCGGCCGTGCTGAGCGGGCGTCGGCGCCGACGGGGAGCTCCGCGGCTACCGCCCCTTCTTCGCCGCCTCGCGCCGCGCCTTGCGCGCCTCCTTCTCGGCGCGGCGGCGCGCGAGGAACCCGGGGCGCTCCTCGGGCGGCGGCGCCCCTCCCGCGGCGGCGGTCGGCGGGGCGGGGCGCGCGCCCTCGGCCCGCGACGGCGGCGGCAGCTCCGGCCGCGGCAGGCGCCGGCGGCCGCGCGCGGCGGCCTCGCGGTGGGGCTCGAGCGTCCAGTGGAAGAGCCGCTTCACGACGAGCGTCGCGTAGGCGCCCGGCGGCAGCGTGAACGCGACGTTCACGCGCAGGCGATCGTGGTTCATCTCGTCCGGCTGCGCCTCGCCGAGCGCGAGGCGGCCGGGGTGGACGAGGAGCGGACGCTCCTCGGGCTCGAAGTGGATCTCGGGCGTGCCGGGCACGGCGAGGCTCGCGAGCGTCATGTCCTCGCGCGCGAGGACCGAGAGCGCCGCGCGCTCGACGCGCGGGTCCTCGAACTTCGTCGCCGGGGCGAGGAGCGGGAAGGTCGCGTCCCGCAGCCGGCGCGTCTGCTCCGCGTCGAGCTCGCGCGGGAAGAGGAGCGTCCCGGCCTGGTAGCGGATCGCGACGAGGTGCGCGACGCCGACGACGTCGCGGAGGAACTGCTTCACCCCCTCGTTCCAGAGCCAGCTCTGGTACGCGAAGACCTGGAGCGCCCGCCAGCGCGGCTCGGTGCGGAGGAGGGCTCCGCGGTAGTCGTCCGGGTGGTTGCGGAGCCACCTCACGACGGCCTGGTACCGCTCGGCGCCGGGGTGCGGGTTCCGCCGGTCCCACGCCCCCCAGTGCTCCTTCCAGAACGCCTTCACCCTGGCGTCGCCCGACTGATCGAGCTCGGACGGACGGGCGAGCACGTTCTTGAGCGCGGCCTCGAAGTCGCCGCGCATGAGATCCTTCACGATGAAGCCCTGGCCGTGCTTCAGCGCGCCGAACCGCTGGGAGTCGAAGTAGTTCACGACGCCGAGCCGCCGGACCTCGGCGACCGACGCGCTGAGCCGCGCCACGTCCTCCTCGGAGAGATCGCGGACCGCGACGGCGAAGCGGTTCGAGGTCGTGTTCGCGGCGGAGAGCGGCGTGCGCGACCGGCCGAGGGGCTTCAGGCGCAGGTCGGGCTCCTGGAGCTCGACGGGGCGCCCCTCGATGGCGACGAGCTGCGTCGTCCGGCCCTGCTTGTCCTTGAGGCCGCAGTAGCTCACCGCGGCCTTCGGGATCTTGAACCGCGCGCAGATCGGGTCCACCGCCTCGAAGGTCGAGAGCTTCTGCTTGTCCATGAGGTACACGAAGTGCTTGCCCTTCGGGTCCTCGTCGAAGCGCCAGGACTCCGTCACCTGGAAGTCCTCGGGCCGCTGCTTGAGCCTCATGACGCGCTCCCGTAGCACGCCGCGGGCGCCCGCGGGGAGGGATCGGCGAGGCGGGCGAGGGGGCTGGCGCGCGCCCCCGTTCGAGGGTATGGAGCGGCCATGGGCTTCGGCGAGATTCCTCCTCATCGTCCTGCTGGTGCTCCTGTTCTTCGGCGCGGGCAAGCTCGGCGGCCTCGGCGCGGGGCTCGGCAAGGCGGCGAGGGGCTTCAAGGACGCGGTGAACCCGGACCGGCCGGCCGCACCACCCGGAACGCCGCCGTCGCCGCCGCGCGAGCTCCCTCCGGACGGGCCGAAGGCCTGAACGCCGGCGCGCCGGGCGCGTCGCTCAGGCGCGGTTCCGCCCCCGCGGCGTCAGCCGCGGTTTCGATAGAACAGCACGATCGTCAGGCAGTGAAACTCGTCGTCGCTCGACTGCGACACGACGCGGTCCACGACCTCGACGTCCGCGTTGGAGCGGAGCCAGCGGGTCACCGTCTCCCCGAGCTCCTCGCGCTCCTTCGCCTTCGTGGCGGAGAAGACCTTCACGCCCGTGAACTGCATCGCGCGCTCCCTGTCATCCATCACGGCCCTCACACCCGTCCGGCGCGACCCGCTCGAATCCAATTGCCACACGGATCACCGCCTGTCAAACGAACGGCGGCGCCAACCCCCGATACCGCCTCGCGCTTTTCGGCGGCGTGCCCGTCGGGGTCCGCGCCCGCGCAGCGGCGGCGCCCCGCGTCGTGGCGCGGGCCGCCCGGGCAGGGCGGGCGCTTCCGCACCGCACGCGAGGCGTGCTAAGCACGGGCCTGCCTCGGCGGGGACGGCGCATGCTCATCGATCTGCACGTACACAGTCACCACACGCGGGGCTCCACGCTCTCGCCGCGGGACGTCCTCCGCCGCGCGAAGGAGGCGGGGCTCGACGGCGTCGCCTTCACCGACCTCAACACGCTCGACGGCCTCGAGGAGATCCGGGCCGCCGGCCGCGAGGAGGGGCTCCTCGCGCTCTGCGGCGCCGAGATCGCCACCGACCGCGGGCACTACCTGTGCTTCTTCCCGGACCCGGCGAAGGTCCCGCCGCCGCCCCAGGTGTTCGGCTCGGCGACGCCGTGGCCCGCGCGGGAGGTGCTCGCGAAGGTGCGCGAGCTCGGCGGAGCGGTCGTCGCGGCCCACCCGTACGACAAGACCGTCGAGAAGCCGAGCGGCGACTTCATCTTCACGCTCGACGGGCTCGCGGCGATCGAGGGGCTGAACGTGCGGCGCGGCGGGGCCGCGAACGACCTCGCGGTCGAGGCGGCCGACCACATGAGCCTGCCGTGCACCGGCGGGTCCGGCGCCCTCGACGCGCTCGATCCCATCGGCAAGGCCGCGACGCTCTTCAAGGAGCCCGTCGCCTCGGAGGCCGACCTCGTCCGGCAGCTGCGCGCGGGGAGCGTCTTCTGCGTCGCCATCGGCGTCTCGCCCGCGCCGCCGGAAGCAGGGGGCCACGGCGGTCGCGGCGGCGAGCGACGCCCGCCGCGCGAGGGCGAGCGCCGGGAGCGTGGCGCGGGCGGACGCCACGGCGGCCATGGCGGCCACGGCGGCAGGGGCGAGGGGCGGGGAGACGGCGGGCGATCGCGCGGCGGGGGCCGCGGCGGTCGCGAGCGGTAGGAGCGAATGCAGAGGACGATCGGTCTCGACGTCGGCGCGGAGACGGTGAAGGTCGTGGAGCTCCGGGGGGTCCCCGGGAAGCTCGAATGGACCCGCCGGGCGCGCATCGACCACCAGAAGGATCCCGCCGCGGCGCTGCGCGAGGTGCTCGCGGCGTGGGGCTGGGACGGCGCGACGGGAGCGTGCGCGACGGGCCGTCTCGGCCGCTCGCTCGCGGTGGAGCGCATCCCCGGCAAGCAGGCGAGGATCGCCGGTCACCACCTCCTCTACGGGAACGGCAAGGCGGCGGCGGTCGTGGACATCGGGGCGCACGGGTTCTCCGTGCTGGCGCTCGAGGCGGACGGCCGCGACAGCTACCGCGAGAACCCGCGCTGCTCCCAGGGGACCGGGAACTTCCTCCGCCAGCTCGTCGAGCGCTTCGGCCTCACGCCCGAGGAGGCCGACGCGGTGGCGGCCGGCGCCGCGCCTGCCCCGCTCTCCGGACGCTGCCCGGTCATCCTGAAGACGGACATGACCCACCTCGCCAACAAGGGCGAGGACCGCGGCCGGATCCTGGCGGGGCTCTTCGACGCCATCTGCGACAACGTCCAGGTGCTCGTGAAGGCGCGCGGCCCGCGCGAGGTGCTCCTCGCCGGCGGCGTCGCGCGGTCCCGCCGCGTGCGGGAGAACTTCGCGGCCTGGCTCGCGGAGCGCGGCATGACGCTCCGCGACGGCGGGGACGACGCGCTCTTCCTCGACGCGCTCGGCTGCGCCGCCATCGCGGCGGAGCGCCCGGCGCCGCCGCCGCCGCTCGCCGGGCTGTTCCGGAGCGTCGAGCACGCCGCGCTCGACCGGCTCCCGCCGCTCGCGGAGGCGCTGCCCCGGGTGAGACGGCTGACCCGTGGGCGGGGGGGCGCGAGCGCCCCCCCGGGCCCCCCGCTCGCTCCGGGGCAGCCTCATCCGGCTGCCCCTGCGCTCGCCGCCGCCGGCCCCGTGATCCTCGGCCTCGACATCGGCTCCACCGGCTCGAAGGTGGTCGCGCTCGACGTGGCGACGCGCGCGCCGGTCTGGGAGGCCTACGGCCGGACGGCAGGCGACCCGGTCGGCGCCGCCCAGGGGCTGGTGCGCCAGTTCACGGAGAGCGCGCTCGCGAGCCGTGCGGTGGCGGCGGCGGCGGTGACCGGCTCCGGCCGCGAGATCGTCGGGTCGCTCATGGCGACCTGCTACGGGCCGGAGCGCGTGCACGTCCTGAACGAGATCGCCGCGCACGCGGAGGGCGCGCGCGCCTACGACCCGCGCGTGGACACCATCTTCGAGATCGGCGGCCAGGACGCGAAGTACATCCGGCTCGAGGGCGGGCGCGTCGTCGACGCCGCGATGAACGAGGCGTGCAGCGCCGGGACCGGATCGTTCATCGAGGAGCAGGGGCGGCGGCTCGGCGGCCTCGGCGCGGCGGAGCTGGGCGAGGAGGCGATCCGCGCGGACGGCTGCGTCGCCCTCGGCCAGCACTGCGCCGTGTTCATGGCGGAGATCCTGGACGAGGCGGCGGCGGCGGGCGCGGACCGGCGCCACGTCATCGCCGGCCTCTACGAGTCGGTGATCCAGAACTACCTGAACCGCGTGAAGGGGCAGCGGTCCGTCGGCTCGGTGATCTTCTGCCAGGGCATGCCGTTCAGCTCGGACGCCCTCGCCGCGGCGGTCGCGCGGCAGACCGGGGCCGAGGTGATCGTCCCGCCGTCCCCCGGCACCGTCGGCGCGTACGGGATCGCGCTCCTCGCGCGCGAGGCGCTCGGCCTCGCGGCGCACGCGGACGGCCCCGAGGCCGCGCCGCTCGACCCGGCGCGCTTCCTCGAGGCGAGGGTCGAGAAGAAGGAGGTCTTCGTCTGCAAGTCGACGCAGGGCTGCGGCGGGACCGGCAACCTCTGCAAGATCGATCGCCTCCGCACCGTGGTGGACGGGAAGCGCCAGGCGTTCACCTGGGGCGGCGCGTGCTCGCTCTACGACCAGGGCACCCGCGGCCGCAAGCTCCCCGACGGCGCGCCGGACCCGTTCCGCGCCCGCGCCGAGGCGATCGACGAGATCGTGGCGCGCCACGGCGCGGCGCGGACGCCGGGAGCCCTCCCTCGCCTTCGCTCCGGAGGACAAGCCCGGCGCGTCGCGATCGCCGAGGCGTTCCAGCTGAAGACGCTGTTCCCGTACTTCGCGGCCTTCCTGCGCGCGCTCGGGCTCGACCTCGAGGTCGTCCGCCCCGGCGAGCGCGAGGCGCTGAAGCGCGGGATCGAGGCGGCGAACGTCCCGTTCTGCGCGCCCATGCAGCAGTACCACGGCATCGTCCAGGCGATGGCGGAGACCGGCGCGGACTTCGTGTTCCTGCCGATGCTCCGCGATCTCCCGCCCCTGAAGGACGAGCAGCACACCTGGCTCTGTCCGATCGTGCAGGGGAGCCCCGACGTCGTCCGCCACGACCTCGGGGACGCGCTCGGGACGCGCGTGCTCTCGCCGGTGATCCGGACCGGGGAGGGCTTCCTCGAGTCGGAGCGGTTCCTCTCCGCCGTCCGAGCGCTCGCCGCCGAGGTGGGGGTGCGCTCGGAGGACGACGTCGCCCGCGCCCACACGGCGGGGCGCGACGAGCAGCTCCGGTTCGAGCGCCGGCTCCACGAGATCGGCGCGGACGCCGTCGCGCGCTGCGAGGAGGACGGGCTCCTCCCCGTCGTCGTGCTCGGGCGCGCGTACACCATCCACGACGACGTCCTCAACTCCAACGTCCCTTCGCTGCTGCGCGAGCAGGGCGCGGTCGCGATCCCGGTGGACTGCTATCCGGTGGACGACGCGGCGCCGCTCGTCCCCGGCGCGTTCTGGTCGTACACCCAGCGGATCCTGCGCGCGGCGCACGAGATCCGGCGCACCCCGGGCGTCTACTCGATCTTCACCTCCAACTACGCGTGCGGGCCGGACAGCTTCACCCTCCACCACTACCAGCGGCTCATGGAGGGGAAGCCGTTCGCCATCATCGAGACCGACGGCCACGCGGGCGACGCCGGGACGAAGACCCGCGTCGAGGCGTTCCTCCACTGCGTGCGCGAGGACCTGCGCTCGGAGGCGAGCGCGGCCGCGGCGGCGGCGCCGATCCTGGGGCTCGGCGCGCGCACGCTGCCCGAGATCGCCGCGCTCGGGAGCCGCGTGCTCGTTCCGCCGATGGGGCCGGAGGCCGCCGCCCTCCAGGCGGCGCTGAAGGGCTACGGCGTCGACGCCGAGGTGCTGCCGGAGGCGACCGTCGACACGATCCGGCGCGGCCGCCGCCACACGAGCGGCAAGGAGTGCCTGCCGATGACGGTCACGGTCGGCTCCCTGCTCGAGCGGATCGAGAAGGAGCCCGGCCGGCCGTTCACGTTCTTCATGCCCGGCTCGAACGGCCCGTGCCGCTTCGGCATGTACCGGCAGCTCCACCAGATGGTGCTCGCGCGCATCGGCGAGAGCGGGCGCGTCGGGATCTGGTCGCCGCCCGACTCGGACTACTTCGAGGGCGTGCCGCCCGGCATGGGCGCGATCGTCCTCGGCGGGCTCACCGCGTACGGGCTCCTCGCGGACGCGACCCGCGACGCCCGCCCGGTAGAGCGCGCGCCCGGCGCCGCGGACGCGATCCTCGCCCGCTGGTCGAAGCGGCTGTTCGAGACCATCGAGGAGGCCGCCGCGGGCGACCTGTCGGCGAGGAAGGTGATCCTGGAGGCCGCGAGCGGACGCATCTACGGGATGCGCGACGTCGTGGCCGGGTTCGCGCGCGAGCTGGCCGCGGTGCGCGATCCTCGCCCCCACCCGACCGTGCTGCTCGTCGGAGAGATCTACGTGCGCTCCGATCCGGCGTCGAACGGCTGGGCGGCGGACGAGCTCGAGAAGCGCGGGCTGCGCGTCCGGATCGAGCCGGTCGTCGAATATCTACAGTACTCGGACCTCGTGCAGCTCCGCCGCGGCGTGCAGAAGGGCTGGAAGGCGAAGCTCAAGACGACGCTCCGGCGCCGCATCGTGGAGAGCCTCCAGCACGTCGCCTCGGACCGCCTCGGCTGGCCGCGGCACGCCCCCATCCCGGACGTGGTCGAGGCGGGCTCCGCGTACCTGCGGCCCGACCTCGAGCACGAGGCGGTGCTCGCGCTCGGCCTCGCCACGCACGGCTGGCGCGACGGGACCCTCGACGGCGTCCTCTGCGTCGGGCCGCTCGAGTGCATGCCGAACAAGCTCGTCGAGGCGCAGCTCGTCCACGCTGCCGAGCGCGAGGGGGTCGTCTCGCTCACGCTCTCGCTCAACGGGGATCCGATCGACCCCGAGGTGCTCGACGAGTTCGCCTACGAGGTGAAGCAGAAGTTCCGGGCGAGGCACCCCGGCGCGCGGGCGTAGCCGCGGCCCTCCGCCTGTACGGTCGGTGCGGACGCACGTATGCTCTCCGGGGTCTCTCCGGGGGGTGACGCGTGATGTGCGTGATCGCTCGCACCGTCGTGCCGCTCGCCGCGGCGCTCCTCGTGTGGGGGCCGCGGCTCGCCGCCGCGGCCGACCGGGCGCCCGCGCCCGCGCCGGCCGGGATCGCCCGCTTCGCGCGCCACGCCCGCTTCGTCGAGGCGAAGCTCTCGCCGAAGGGCACCTATCTCGCGGCGATCTCGCAGGAGGACGGGAAGCGGACGCTCGTCGTCGTCTCGCTCGCCACGCGCCAGGTCATCTCCCAGCTCAGGCCCGACTCGGAGAACATGGCGGGCTGGTTCTACTGGGCGAACGACGAGCGCATCGTCGTCGAGCTGTCGCGGATCGAGGCCGACTCGGACCGGCCGGTGAGCTACGGCGAGCTGTACGCGGTGGATGCGTCCGGCAAGAACGGCAGGATGATCTTCGGGTACCGCGCCGGAGAGCAGCAGGTCGGTTCCCACATCAAGAAGCCGGAGCGCGAGAGGGCCTGGGCGCGGGTCCTCGACACCCTCCGGAACGACGACCGCAAGATCCTCGTCGCGTCCGGCTCCTTCGACGACATCTCGGACAGGTACGTCCGGGTGTACAAGCTCGACGTCTACTCGGCGCTCAAGACGCAGGTGACGCAGGGCCCGATCCCCGACGCCGGGTTCCTCACGGACGAGGCCGGCGAGGTCCGGATCTCCTACGGGACCGACGAGCAGCTCCGGTGGAAGTACTTCCAGCGGGATCCCGGCGGCTCTTGGCACGAGCTCGGGGCCCTGGACTCGGTCGCTCCCGGGAGCGAGCCCGTGGGCTATCTCGCGCGCGACCGGACCCTCTACGTCGTCGAGCCCGACGCGAAGGGGTTCGCGGTGGTTGCCGTCGCGATCGACACCGGCGCGCGCAGGGTCCTCTCGCGCCAGGACACGGTCGAGCCGAGCCGGGTCCTGGAGGACCACGTGGGCCGCATCATCGCCGTCGAGTGGGAGCCGGACGTGCCCGTCACGGATGTCGTCGACCCCGAGCACCCGGCCTCCCGGATCCTCCGCGGGCTCGAGGCGGCGTTCCCGGACGAGCACGTCCGGATCGTGAGCCGGACCGACGACGAGAAGAGGGCGATCGCCTTCGTCTACTCGGACCGCCTCCCGGGCCGGTTCTTCCTCGTGGACGCCGCGACGATGGCGGCCGAGCCGATCCTCGAGACCCGACCCTGGATCGTGCCGGACGACATGGCGCCGATGTCCGGGTTCCACGTGCCCGCGACGGACGGGGTCCGGATCCACGGCTACCTGACGCTGCCTCGCGGCGATCGCGCCGCGCCGCCCCCCATGGTGGTGGTGACGCACGGCGGGCCGCACGGGATCCGCGACCGCTGGGGCTTCGATCCCGAGGTGCAGCTCCTCGCGAGCGAGGGGTTCGCCGTGCTGCAGGTGAACTACCGCGGATCCGGTGGGTACGGGCTCCGCTACCAGGAGGCGGGGTATGGCCACTGGGGCGACCGCGTCGTGCAGGACGTCGTGGACGCGACCCGCTGGGCGGTGAGGAAGGGCTTCGCGGACCCGGCGCGGATCTGCGCGTACGGCGGGAGCTTCGGCGCCTACGCGTCCCTCCAGGCCGCGATCCTCGCCCCCGACCTGTTTCGCTGCACGGTCGGATACGCCGGCATCTACGACCTCACTCGGATGTCATGGACCGGCGACATCCCGCACACGCGCCACGGGCGCGGCTACGTCCGCACCGCGGTCGGCACCGACGAGGCGGCGCTCAAGGCGGCGTCGCCCGTGTACAACGCGGAGAAGCTGCGGGCGCGCGTCCTCCTCGTCCACGGCGAGGAGGACGAGCGCGCGCCGATCGAGCACGCGAAGAAGATGCGGCAGGCGCTCGTCGCCGCCGGGCGGCCGCCGGAGTGGCTCGTGGAGCCGCGCGAGGGACACGGCTTCTACGACGAGGGCGCCCGGGAGCGCATGTGGGCGCGCGTGCTCGCGTTCCTGAAGGCGAGCACACCGGGTGGGCCGGCTCCGGGCACGCCTGCCCCGGCGAAGGCGGAGGTACCCGTAGCGCCAGGCTCCCGCTGAGCGGTTACGGCGCCGCTCAGGGGCAGAGGGTCCCGCGCTCGAGCGCTGGGGCAGACGCTCGGCGACGCGCCCGCGCGGCTCGGAGCCGCGGGGGCGCGCCACCGGACCCGGCGGGTCGGCTTCAGCGCACCGCGGCGAGCGGCGACGCGGCCGCGGGCTGCGCGGTGGGGGCCGGACGGCGCGGCTCGAGCTTCTCGCCGGCCGCGAGCATCTTGAGCGACATCGCGAGCAGCGCGGAGATGAGCTCGTTCGAGCCGGCGACGTCGAGCTTGCGGTAGATCCGCTTGCGGCGCGCGCGGATCGTCTCTGGCGAGACGTTCGCCGAGGCCGCGGAGTCCTTGCACGTGAGACCCTGCGCCATCCGCAGGACCTCGGAGCGCTCCGCCGGCGTCAGCGTGGTGCCTTCCATGAACTTGGCGCCGAACGGGGCAAGGACGTCGATATCGATCTGGGGCATGTCTCCTCTTCGCTTTCAGACGGCCTTTGCGGGGATGCCGTCTCGATGGAGACTGTCCACGCGGGCAGGCTGGCGCATCCCGCCCGTGAGGGGCGTCATCGGACCCGGTCGGGCCGGCGGTCATCTGGGTGCCCCACGGAAGGGGGGGCGGCGCGCGGGACTGAGCTACTTCTCCCAGCGCACGAGCCGGTCTTCCTGGAAGAACGCCCGGCGCTTGCCGCCGGGCCACGACCACTCCTCGGTCGACGCGGGCCGGTCGATCTTCTTCCGCTCCGGCAGCCCCCAGGACAGCTCGACGCCGCGCGGCGACATCCCCTCGACGAGCGTCTTCTTGAGCACCGCCGCGCGCTGCTCCTCCGGGAGCGCGGCCAGCGCGGACGACGGGTCGTCCTTCGTCAGGATCCGGTCGAGCTCGCCGCGCACGTCGTCGTACGACGCGACCGTCTGCGAGAGCACGACGACGTAGGGCCGCGCATCGCCCGGAACCTCGACGAGCACCCACGGGTGGTAGCGCGGCGACATGACGACCCGCCTCGCGATGATCCAGCCGGTCGGGAACTCGACGTCGGAGATCCGCACCGCCGTCCCGGGAGGCACGATCCTCTCGGCGGTGGGCGGCGGGACGGGCGCTCCGCCCGCCGTCTCGACGAGGTCCAGCTCGTCGAGCGGCTGGTCGCTGAGGAGCACCTTGCTCGTGTCGCCCCAGAGCGGCGCGGCGTACGCGGCGACGCGGAGCCAGCGCTGTTCGGCGGTCAGCTCGCGGCGGACGCGATCGCGCTCGGCGTCGGGGATGACGGCCCGCGGCGCGCAGCCGGCGGCGGCCAGGGCGAGGGCGAGGAGGGACGAGGCGAGGAGGAGGGCGCGGCGCATGGACGTTCAATGCCAGAGGCCCGGCAGACGCACAAGGCGTCCCCCCGGCCGCGTCACTTCCGCCAAGGGGTGGCAAGAGGAGGCGGCGAGGGAGCGTTCCAGGTAAATTCCGGTGATGCCCGGAATCGGCGAGAACGCGCTCCACGTGCTGGAACGCCGCTATCTCCTGCGCGACGAGGGCGGCGCGGTCGTCGAGACGCCGGAGTCGCTCTTCCGGCGGGTCGCCCGGGCGGTCGTCCAGGCCGAGCGCGAGCCGGAGCGGGGCCGCTCGGCCGAGCGCTTCGAGGCGCGCATGGCCGCGCTCGAGTTCCTGCCCAACTCGCCGACCCTCATGAACGCGGGGCGCACCCACGGCCAGCTCGCGGCGTGCTTCGTCCTGCCGGTCGAGGACGATCTCGCCGGGATCTTCGACGCGCTCAAGTGGGCGGCGCTCATCCACCAGTCGGGCGGCGGCACCGGGTTCTCCTTCTCGCGCCTGCGGCCGCGCGGCGACGTCGTGAAGACCACGCACGGCGTCGCGAGCGGCCCCGTCTCGTTCATGCGCGTCTACGACGCGGCGACCGAGATCATCAAGCAGGGCGGCGTGCGCCGGGGCGCGAACATGGCGGTGCTCTCCGCGTCCCACCCCGACGTGGAGGAGTTCGTCGACGCGAAGCGTGCCCCCGGGCTCGAGAACTTCAACCTGTCGGTCGCCGCGCCCGACGCGCTCTTCGCCGCCGCGGCAGCCGGCGCGCCCTGGCCGCTGCGCCACCCGCGGAGCGGCGCGGTGGTCCGCACGGTCGAGGCGCGGGGGCTGCTCGACCGGATCGCCTCGGGCGCGTGGGCGTCCGGCGAGCCCGGGCTCGTGTTCCTCGACCGCGTCGAGGCGGCGAACCCGACGCCCGACGTCGCGGCGTTCGAGGCGGTGAACCCCTGCGGCGAGCAGCCGCTCCTGCCCTTCGAGGCGTGCACGCTCGGCTCGGTGAACCTCGCCGCGTTCGAGCGGGGCGGGCGCGTCGACCGCGAGGCGCTCGGCGCGTGCGTCAAGGACGGCGTCCGGTTCCTCGACGACGTCCTCGACGTGAACGTCTGGCCGCTGCCGCAGATCGCGGAGATCTCGCGCCGGAACCGCAAGATCGGGCTCGGGGTGATGGGCTTCGCGGACCTCCTCGTCCGCATGGGCGTGCCGTACGACTCCCCGGAGGCCCTCGCCGTCGCGGACGACGTGATGGGCTTCGTCCAGCGCGAGGCGCACGCGGCGAGCGAGGCGCTCGCGGCGGAGCGTGGTCCGTTCCCCGGGTTCGCGACGAGCGCGCTCGCGCGGGCCGGCGCCGCGCCGCGCCGGAACGCCACCGTGACCACCATCGCGCCGACCGGCACGCTCGCCCTCATCGCGGGCTGCTCGTCCGGGATCGAGCCGCTCTTCGCGGTGGCCTACGTCCGGCGCGCGCTCGACCACTCGGAGCTGAAGGAGGAGCACCCGCTCCTCGCCCGCGCGCTCCGCGGGGCCGGCGCGGAGGCGGCGCTCCCCGCCGTGCGCGCCATGGGGCGGGCGCGGGGCGTCCCCGGCGTCCCGGAGGCGGTCGGGCGCGTGTTCGCGACCGCGCACGACGTCGCGCCCGAGGCGCACGTGCGGATGCAGGCCGCCTTCCAGCGCCACACCGACAACGGCGTCTCGAAGACGATCAACCTGCCGCGGCACGCCGCGGTGGAGGACGTCGCCGGCGCGTTCCGGCTCGCGTTCGAGCTCGGCTGCAAGGGGATCACGGTCTACCGCGACGGCTCGCGCGAGAACCAGGTGCTGACGAGCGGCGCGACGCGGAACGGGGAGCGCTGCCCGCAGTGCGAGGCGCCGCTCGCGATCTCCGGCGGGTGCCGCACCTGCACGCACTGCGGCTGGGCGAGCTGCGAGACGACCGAGTAGGTCCCGCGCGCACCGCGAGTCCCGCAAGGCGCGCCACGCAGGGCCGAGGCGCGCTAAGCTCCGAGCCCAACCTCGCGACCCGGGAGACCCCATGACGATCCGCGTACTCGCCGCCGCCGCCGCCGTGCTGCTCGCCGCCGCCGCCTCGGCCCAGTCGAAGACCCAGAGCGACCTCGAGAAGGGGCTGAAGGGCGCCGGCGCCTACGGCACCGCCGGCTGCGGCCTCGGCTCGATGGCGTTCGGCTCGCAGCCGGGCGGCATCCAGATCATCGCCGCCACGACGAACTCGCTCTTCGGCACCCAGACCTTCGGCATCACCAGCGGCACCTCGAACTGCGGCCCCGGGCTCCTCGCGCAGGGGACGAAGAGCTTCGTCGAGGCGAACCGGGAGGCGCTCGCGAAGGACGTCGCGCGCGGGCAGGGCGAGGCGATCGGCGCGCTCACCGTCATCAACCGCTGCGCGAACTCGCGCGCCGTCGGCGCCGCGCTGCAGGAGCGCTTCGGCGCGATCTTCCCGTCCGCGGATGCGACCGACGATCAGGTCACCGCCGCGATCCTGGAGACGCTCCAGGCCGACCCCGCGCTCGGGTGCGCCAAGGGATAGCGCCGGGCTCGCCGGGGCCGCTACTTCGACGCGAGCTCGCCGAGCTCCTTCGACCGCTTCGTCGCGGCCTCCACCGCCGCGATCAGCGCGGCGCGGAACCCGTGCTGCTCGAGGGCGTGGACGCCGGCGATCGAGGTGCCGCCGGGGCTCGTCACCTGGTCCTTGAGCCGCCCGGGGTGCTCGCCCGTCTCGAGGACGAGCTTCGCCGAGCCCATCACCGCCTGCGCGGCGAGCGCCATCGCCACCGGCCGCGCGAGGCCGACCTTCACGCCGCCGTCCGCGAGCGCCTCGATGGCGATGAAGACGAACGCCGGCCCCGAGCCGGAGAGGCCGGTCACCGCGTCGAGGTGGTGCTCCTCGACGATCACGGCGACGCCGACCGCCTCGAACAGCGCGAGCGCCTGCTCGAGGTCCGCCTCGGTCGCGTGCGGGCCGCGCGCGAGCGCGGTCGCGCCGGCGCCGACGAGGGCGGGGGTGTTGGGCATGGTCCGGACGATGCGGACGCCGGCGCCGAGCTTGTGGGCGATCGCGGCGATGGGGACGCCCGCGGCGATGGAGATGACGAGCTTCTTCGCGTCGATGGCCGGCGCGATCTCCTCGAGCAGGACGTCGATCACCTGTGGCTTCACGGCGAGGACGATGATGTCCGACTGCGCGGCCGCGGCGCGGTTGTCGCCCGAGACCTGGACCCCGTACCGCTTCTGGACCTCCGCGCGCCGCTCGGCGCGCGCGTCGGTGCACACGATCGACTCGGGCGGGATCTTCCCCGCCCGCAGGAGCCCCTTCGCGAGCGCCTCGCCCATGTTCCCCGCTCCGAGGATCGCGATCTTCTTCTTCCGCAGCGCCATGACCGGAGCTTAGCGCCGCGGGGAGGCGAAATCCTCCTCGCGGCCGCCGGCGATATCGCCGTCCGCCTCTACCCGATGATGAAGTCCTCCCGCGGCAGCGCGGGCCGCGCGAAGCGCTCGACCCCGAACCGGTCGAAGATCTCGTCCCGCCCTCGCCCCGCGAGCACGTCCGCGTACAGCTCCGCCACCGCGGGCGCCATCATGAACCCGTGCCCGACGAACCCGGAGAGCTGGTGGAAGTTCCCGAAGCCGGCCGGCCCCAGGACCGGGTTGTTGTCCGGCGTCACGTCGTAGCAGCCCGCCCACTGCCGCACGACCTTCACCCCCGCGAGCGCCGGCACGAGGGCGGTCGCCGCGCGCGCGATGCGCGCGAGGAACCGGAGCGTCGATCCTTGCACGACCCCCTCCGGCTCGTCGGGGTCGCCCATCCCCGCGACGATCTCGCCGCGGAGCGACTGCGAGAAGTAGAGCCCGGACCCGAGCAGCGACACGAGCGGGTGGAGCCAGGGCTTGAGCGGCTCCGTCACGAGGATCTCGTGCCGGGTGGGCCGGTTCGGGAGCGCGACCCCCGCGAGCGCCGCGACCTCCTTCGACCACGCGCCCGCCGCGACCACGACGGCGTCGCACGCCACCCGCCCGCGGTCGGTCCGCACCGCCGTCACCCGCGGCCCCGCGACGTCGAAGCCGGTGACGCGCGTGAACGTCGCGACGCGCGCCCCGAGGGCCCGCGCGCGCCCGGCGTAGCCCCACAGGAACGGCCAGGGAAAGACGACGCCGTCGTCCGGGTTCCAGGACGCCGCCAGGAAGCGGCTCCGGTCGAGCTGGGGGACGATCCCGAGCGCCTCGGCCGGGCCGATCACCCGCGTGCGGAGCCCCTCGCGCGCGTGGAGCTTCGCGTTCCGCTCGATCCGCGCGACCTGCTCGCGGGTGGGCGCGAGGAACAGGTAACCGCCGCGGCGGAGCCAGACGTTCACGCCCATCTCCACCGCGAACCGGTCCATGATCGCGAGCGTGCGCCGAGCGAGCCGGATCATCGTCGGCGTGGACCACTGCGCGCGGACGCCGCCGCCGTTCCGGCCGGAGGCCCCGGCGTTCAGGTACCCGCGCTCGAGGACGAGAACGTCGGTGACGCCGCGCCGGCAGAGCTCGTACGCGAGCGCGAGGCCGAAGATGCCGCCGCCGACCACGACGACGTCGGCGCGGGAGGGCAGGGGATCGACGGGGTGCGCGGCCGCGGTCGCCGTCGGGGTCGCGGTCGAGGTCGAGGTCGGGGTCGGGGTCGAGGTCGGGGTCGCGGTCGGGGTCGCGGTCGCGGGGAGCGGCACGCCCGGATCCCTCTCGAGCCCCGCCGGATCGATTGCCGCGAGCGCCCCGAGCGCGACCGGCTCGACCGGCGGGCGCACGGTGAACGGCGCCGCCTCCTCCGGCGTCGCGCCGAGCCGGAGCAGCTCCCGGACGGCGAGCGCCGCGCAGCTCTTCCCCTGGCAGGGCCCGGTGCCGAGCCCGGTGTAACGCTTCACCGACTCGAGGTCCCGGTGGCCGGCCGCGAAGGCGCGCTGGATCTCGGCGAGCGTGACGTCCTCGCACGCGCAGACGATTGTCTTCCCGCCGCCGGTGGCGCGCTCAGCCACGGGCCGCCTCCCCCGCGCGCCGGCCCGCCTCCGCCGCGAGCTCCGCGCCGCCGGACGGGCCGGCGACCTCTCCCGCCGCGAACAGCCCCGGCACGCCGGTCCTGCCCGCGCCGTCCACGGCGAGCGCGAAGGCGCCGACCTCGGCGTCCCAGCGCACCTCGGCGCCGAGCGCCCGCGCGAGCTCGGTCGCGGGCGCGAGCGTCGCGACCGCGATGGTGTCGCAGGCGAGGACGCCGTACGCGAGCCGCACGCCGCGGACGCGGCCGCGCCCGAGGACGCGCCCGCCCGTGACGTCCACCCCGACGTCGACCGTCATCCCTGCCCGCTCGAGCGCGGCGCCGAGCGCCCTCGCGTCGCCGCCGTCCGGCACGACGAGCGCGTGCGCCCCGGGGACGACGCCGTGCTCCGCGAGCGCGACGGCGAGCCCGCGAGCCCCGAAGACGCCCGGCCGGTCGCCGCCGGGGATCGCGAGGGGCTGAGGGGTCCCGCCCGTGCAGATCGCGATCCGCGCCGGGCGCACGAGCCGCACGCGGACGGGCGGGCCGTCCTCCTCGAGCAGGGCGAGCGGCGCGCCGCCGTCGTGCCAGAGCCCGAGCACCGCGGTCGCCGCGACCACCTCCCCGCCGGCGGCGCGGACGCGCGCGGCGACGCGGGCCGCCCAGGCGAGGTCGGGCGCGCCCGCGGGCTCGAGGCGGCAGCGGAGGCGGCCCCCCGGCGCGGGTTCCCGGTCCGCGAGGAGCACCCGCCTGCCCGCCTCGGCGAGCGCCTCGGCCGCGGCGAGCCCAGCCGGTCCGGCGCCGACGACCAGCGCGTCCCAAGCCTCCTCTGGCCCGGGCTCCGCGGCGCGCGCCAGCGGGAGCGCGGCCGCGTCCGGGAGCCGCCCGAGACCCGCGAGCCGCCGCGCGACCGCGACGGCGGCGCGGTTCGCGACCGTGCTCCACGTCGCGAGATGGTGGTGGTCGAGCCCGCGCGGCGTGAGCGGGTCGATCGCGCCGAGGAGGTCGTGGCGGGCGTTCGGGACCGCGTTCTGGGTCTCGATCGCGAGCCCGTCCCGGCACGGCGTCCGGCACGCCCGCTGGCTCGGGAGCCCGCCCGCGCGGACGAGGCAGGTGCCGCACGCGCCGGCGAGGCAGAACGCGCCGCGCGGCCGGTGGTACTTCGCGCTGCGCGAGACGAGGACCTTCCCCGCGGCGAGGAGAGCGGCCGCGACGGGCTCGCCCGCGCGCGCCGCCACCGGGTGGCCGTCGAGCAGGATCGTGCAGTCCGGGGCGAAGCCGGGGAGGCGGGCCATCCTCGCCGAAGCGTAGCGTCCCCGCGGCGAGACGGCGCGGGAGAAGACGGGTGGGGCCCGATCGCCCCGCCGGCGCAAGCGACGCGTCGCGGCGGTGGACGTGAAGTCGGCCGAGCAGCGGAGCCAGAGTCGAGCCCGCGAGCGAGGCAGCCCCGGCGCTCGTGCCCCGCTATGATCCCGCCGTGGCCGTCGTGTTCGTCTTCGTCGACGGGGTCGGCGCGGGCGCCCGCGATCCCGACCGGAACCCGCTCGCGCGCGGCGACTTCCTCCTGTCGCGCTTCGAGGACGGGAGCGGCTCCGCGCTGCCCGCGGGGGGCCGCGCCGTGCTCGCCGACGCGCGGCTCGGGGTGCCGGGCCGGCCGCAATCGGCCACCGGGCAGACCACGATCCTCACCGGCGAGAACGCGCCCCGCGCGCTCGGGCGCCACCTCCTCGGGTTCCCGAACGCGGCCCTCCGCGAGATCCTGCTCCGCGCGTCGCTCTTCCGCCCGCTCGCCGCGTCGGGCCGGCGCGCCGCGTTCGCGAACGCCTACCCGGTCGCGTACCTGCAGGGCGCTCGGGATCGCCGTGCGAAGGCGAGCCGGAGTTCGAGCTCGGGCGCCGCCGGCGCGCGCGCCGCGGCCACCACGGTCGCCTTCGCCGCCGCGGGCGGCGCGTTCCGCACCTGGGCGGACGCGAGGGCCGGCCGAGGCGCTCACCGCACGACATCACCGGGCGGCGCGCGCGGCGCTACGGCGCCGACGCTGCCCGAGCGGATCCCCGACGAGGCGGCGGAGGTCCTGCTCCGGCTCGCGCGTGCGCACGACCTCACCCTGTTCGAGTTCTTCGAGACGCGACGAGGCCGGCCACGCGCGCTCGATGGAGCGCGCCGAGGACGCCCTCTCGCACCTCGACGCGCTTCCTCCGCGCGCTGCTCGGCCGGCTCGGGCCGGAGGACGCGCTCGTCGTGGCGAGCGACCACGGGAACGTCGAGGACCTCTCGACCCGCAACCACACGCTCGCGCCGTCCCGGTGCTCGGGTTCGGGCCGCGCGGCCGAGGCGATCGACGGCGTACGCGACCTCACCGACCTCGCGCCCGCTCCTGCTCCGCCTCGCCGGGCTGCCGGCTGCTTGCCTCCGTCTCCGGCGAACGGGTATCCACGCTGACGCGTGGTCCGTTCCGCCCTGGCCGCATGCGCCGGTCGCGCTCGCCGCGGGCTGCTGCCCGACGCGCGCCGGGCGCCGCCGCGGGGCTTCGGACGCGCGACGGCTCGACCGTCGGCGACGGCCCGCTTCCGGCTGCGCTGGCAGCCGCGGGCGACGCACGGCGCCGCCCGCGCAGGTGGAGCGGCTCGCTGCGACGCGCCGCGCCCCGGGTGGCAGCGGCTGGGGCGGGCTCGCGCAGCCCGTCACCATCACGATCCACCCGACGCCACGAGGCGCTCGAGGACGCGGTGCGGAAGCCCGGGCTACGCCTGGCTGCGCGGCGTGGGCGCGCTACCAGACCGTCGACGTGCAGTCGCCGCGCACGTGGTGCGTTCGCTCGGCGCCCGGACAGGAGGTGGAGGAGCTCCTGACGCACGAGCTCACCCACTGCGCGACGTACCAGGCCGCCGGCGAGCGACCTCACCTGGACGCACAAGGAGATCCCGCTCTGGTTCAGCGAGGGGCTGCGCGAGCGTACCGCCGCGGCAGGGCTACCGGTCCCCGGCATCGGGAGCTCGGCGCTCTACGCCGGACCCTCCGGCGCGGGCTTCGGCTACCGGACGGTGGCGGCGCCGGCGCGCGGCGGTCGCACGCCGGCGACCCGCTCGTCGACCGGACCGCTGCCAGGACGCGGACGTCGTGTACGGGGCGGCCTACCTCGCCTTCCGACTTCCTGGTCGCGCGGTACGGCGAGGACGCGCGTGCGCGGGCTGCTCGGCGCCATGCGGGAGGGAGCGACGTTCGCGGCGCGCCTTCCAGCGAGGCGATCGGCATCCGACGGGCGACTTCGAGGGGGAGTTCCGGCGCTACGTCATCTGGCAGGGCTGGCGCACGGCGCCGCGCTGAGGCGGCTCACCGGCCGGCACCACGCGTCAGCACGACCCAGAGCCGGTCGCCGTAGGCGCGCTCGGCGCAGATCCAGAGCCGCACCGGCTCCCCGCGGACCGGCATCGCGCGCGCGCCCGACTCCGGCCCCCACACCCACTGCGCGCGCCTCGGCGTCGCCGCCGGCACGCGGGCTCGCCGGCCGCCGAGCAGCGCCGGGGCGACGCGCACCGGGGGCGCGCGCGGTCGGCGCGCCGTGATCTCGACGCAGCGTCACGAGCCCCGCGCGGTCGGTCTCGACGTGCGCGACCGCCACGCAGGTCGCCGCCCACGCTGGAACGCGACCTCCGGCTCCGTGAGGTCGACGTTGAGCAGTCCGACGCCGCTCGGCGTCGAGGTGCGAAGCGGCGTCGCGTAGGGGCGCCAGCCGGCGCGGTGAACGCCGCCGAGGGCGCTCGGCGCGCGTCCGGAGCAGCGTCGCCTCGGCGGTCGGGAGCGGGAACGGGAGCGCGCCGGCCATGCCTCGGCGCGCGCCCGCGCGGGCTGGCGCGTCCCAGGGCGCGGGCAGGATGGGGCTCGCGCTCGTTGGCGCGCGCCACCCGCTGCAGCTCGATCTCGCGCGACGAGCGCCGCCGGCGCCACGGTCGAGACCGGCACGTACCCGCTCTCGGCGCCGCAGAAGCCGTTGAAGACGCGCGCGCTCGTCGCTGGTGGCGACGCACCTTGTTGACGCTCGCGAGCGGCGTCCCGACGAGCTCGACGCCGCGCACCAGCTCCTCCCGGCCCGGTGCGCCACGTCGACCCGGTAGACGAGCCGCGGCGTCCCCTTGAACGCCTGGTAGCCGTACGACGCCGTGTTGGTGTTGCCGCCGGTGATGTCGCGGATGACGAGGCCGTACGGCTTCCCCTGCCGCTGCGCCTCCGCCATGAGCATCTGCTTCAGCTCCGCCATCGGGCACCCGCCGCGACGACTCGACCACGAGGTTCGCCCATGCGCGCCACCGGCGGCTGCGGCGCCCTGGCTGCGGCCGTGGCCGTTCGAGCGCGTGAAGGGCTTCACCGGCTTCCGCGAGAGGAGGTAGCGTGCGACAGGACGCCCGTCCTTCGACCAGCACCGTGCGCTGCGCGGGGACGCCCTGGTCGTCGAACGCGGTAGTACCCGTTCAGCGAGGTCGTCGCGCCTGCGCGCGCGAGCGTCGGGTCGTCGACGACGGTGAGGAACGGCGGGCAGCACCGTGCTGCCCGACCTGGCCCTTGAAGGTCTGCCCCTCCTTGTCGTCGTCCTGCCGCTCCCCCTCCAGCCGGTGGCCGACCGCCTCGTGGAAGAGCACGCCGGTCGCCTCGGGCTCGAGGATGGCGGGGCCGGTGTACGGGTCGATGAGCCGGGCGCCGTCGCGGAGCGCCTCCAGCTCGCGCGATCAGCCCTGCGGACCTCCGTCGCCGGACGGCTCGAGCGACGGGAGCTCCGCCTCGGTCGCGCGCGTAGAAGTCGCGGCTGTTCTCGAGGAGCTGCCCGTCCGTCGCGCGGGCCACCGCCTGCGACGTGGATGCCGTAGATCGCCTCCTCGGTCACGAGCGCGGTGCCCTCGCTGGAGGTGAACCAGCGGATCTGCTTCTCCGCGCGATCCTTCACGGTCGAGTCGAAGATCGCAGGGTGCGCGCGGAAGACCGCCGTCGCCTGGCGGGCGAACCTCGCCTTGCCAGCGCTCGCGGTCGAACGGCGCGGGCGACGGGGGATCCACGTGACGAACCTGCGCCTCGCGCGTGAAGCTCGGGGCGCGGTCCTTGCTCGGCGTCGCGGTACACGTCGCGCGACCGCCGTTTGTAGTAGTTCGAGAGCGCCTCCTTGTAGCGCTCGTCGGTCGCGAGCCAGAGCGCGTTCCGGAGCGCGGGCGCATCGCCGTCGAGCGGCGCGTCCTTCGGCGCGTACCAGGTCGGGCCGTCGCCCCCGTCGAGCACGATGACCAGCTGCTCCGGGCCGGACGAGTCGAGCTCGTACGTGCCGACCCGGACGTCCACGAACAGGTTCCGGTCGCGCTTCGTGGCGTCGTCGAACACCGCGCCGTAGCGGCCCTCGATCTCGTTCTTCGCGACCTCCTTGACCTGGTAGGAGACGAAGTATGGGGCCTCGTGCCCGGCGAGCTTGAGCCGTTCGCTCGACCGCGCCAGCTCGGCCGTCATCGCGGCGAGGACGTCGAGGCGGGGGTCGGCCGGGGCGGGAGCCTCGGCGGCGGGGGCGCGCCCGGCCGGGGCCGCGGCCGGCGGAGGCGCGGCGGGGGCGGCGAGGGCTGCGGCGAGGACGAGGGCTGCGGAGAGCATCTCCCCTACCTAGCACGCGGGGAGGTTCTCCGCCGCGGGGGCCGCGCCCTTCGCCTTGGGCGCGGGCGCGCCGCCGTCTACAATCCACGCACGGTGCGTACGTTCGGCCGCTACCGCCTCGTGGAGCCGCTCGCGTCGGGCGGGATGGCCGACGTCTGGCGCGCCGAGGTCACCGGGCCCGAGGGCGTCGTGAAGGAGGTGGCCCTGAAGCTCGTGCGCGGCGAGCACGCCCGCGACGGCGCCTTCGTCCGGATGTTCGTCGAGGAGGCGCGCCTCGCGGCGCGGCTGGGCCACGCGAACGTGGTGCAGGTGTTCGAGCTCCACGAGGTGGACGGGCGCTACGCGATCGCGATGGAGCTCGTGCGGGGGCGGCACCTGGGCCAGGTGGTGGACCGGGCACGCGAGCGGGGCGTCCGGCTCGGCGTTCCGCGCTCGGTGCAGATCGGGGTCGACGTCGCCCGCGCCCTCGGGTACGCGCACCGGCTCTCCGACGGTGGGCGGCCGCTCGGCATCGTCCACCGGGACGTGTCGCCCCACAACGTGCTCGTCTCCTTCGAGGGCGAGGTGAAGCTCGCCGACTTCGGGATCGCGCGCGCGATGAACCAGGCCGGGCTCACCGAGCCCGGCACGCTGAAGGGCAAGCTCGCGTACATGGCGCCGGAGCAGGCGCGCAGCGTCGCGCTCGACGCGCGGGCCGACGTGTTCTCGCTCGGCGTCATCCTGTGGGAGCTGTGCGCGGGGAGGCGGCTCTTCGCGCGCGAATCGGAGGCCGCGACGCTCGCCGCGGTCATCGCGGACGAGCCGGTGTCCGCGCCCTCCGCCTGGAACGAGGAGGTGCCACCGGAGCTCGACGCGGCGATCCTCGGGGCGCTCGAACGCGATCCGGCGCGGCGGACGCGGTCCGCCCAGGAGCTCGCGGCGACGCTCGCCGCGGTCCTCCTCAAGGTGACGCGCGCGCCGGAGGACGTGGACCTCCGCGCGTTCATGCACCGGATCTTCCCGGGGGAGGCGGAGGCCGCGGCGTCGGGCGCCCCGGCCCTCGAGGCGACGCGCGTGCGCCCGCGGACGGCAGCGGACGCCGCGCCCGCGCCGGCGGACGTCGCCGGAGCGCCTCCTGCGTCCGGCGGCGAGGCGGAGGGCGAGGAGACCGCCACGCGGACCGAGGCGCGGCCGGCGCGGAAGGGGAGGGCGGCGCTGGCGACCGTCGCGGTCGCGGCGGCGCTCGCGGCGATCGCCGGATGGGGATGGAGGGCGTGGAGCTCGCGCTCGACCGCGGCCGCGACCCCGACCGCGACCTCGACCTCGAGCCCGACCTCGAGCCCGACCTCGACCTCGACCCCGACCCCGACCCCGACGCCGCCGCCACCCCAGACCGCCCCGGCGCCCGCAGCGCCGGCCGGCCAGCCCTCCGCGCCCGCCGCCGCGAAGCTGAAGGTCCTCCCCGAGCTGAGGCACTACCCCGAGCGCTTCGCTCCCGATCGCGCGAGCGGGAAGGGGATCCTGCTCATCCGGGCGGCTCCGTACGCCGAGATCGAGCTCGGCGGGCTCGCGCTCGGCGAGGCGAACGTCGCCGGGCTCGAGGTGCTGGTCCCCGCCGGGACCTACGAGCTCGTCGCGCGGGGCCCGAAGCAGACCCGGCGCGAGATCGTGACCGTGAAGGCGGGCGAGCGCAGGACGCACGAGTTCTTCCGGCCGGGCAGCCCGTGAGCCGCGGGCGCGCCGCCCGCCTGCCGAACCTCCACCGCACCGGCTGAACGCGCGCTCGCTCGCGCCGCCCACCGCCCGCGCCCTCTCGGGGGCGCGTCCTCTCCTCACCGCTCCTCACGCCCCGACCGGCGCGGCGATCCGCCGCCCGTGTCCCCCGCCCATGGCCGTTGACGTTGTCCACTGAATGCACTAGCGTCGAAATCAAGTTTTCAGTGGAAGATTTTGAAAGGTGCACATCGAGTGGATTTTCTGGCCGAGACCGAGATCGGGCGCGTCGAGCGAGAGCGCGCCACCGGGATCTCGAGCGCCGAGGTGGTGCGCCTCTTCGAGTCGAAGGGCGCGCGGCTCTCGTCCGCGACGTTCCGGAAGTACGTGCAGGCGGGGCTCCTCCCGAGGAGCCGGCGCGTCGGCCGCAAGGGCAAGCACACCGGCTCGAGCGGCCTCTACCCGGTCTCGGTCGTGCGCCGCGTCGCGGTGATCAAGCGGATGATGGCCGAGGGCTACACGATTGAGGACATCCGAGGCAGCTTCGTCACCGTGCGCAACAGGCTGGAGGACGTCGAGAAGGGGCTCGCGGAGCTCGTGGCGGAGCTGGGACGGAAGGCGCGGACGCACCCGCGCCGGCGGCGGTTCGAGGAGGAGCTCGTCCGGGCGGAGCGCGAGGCGCGCCGCGCGATCGAGCGGCTCGAGAGGGTGGGAGGGGCGGTCGCGACCGTGGCGGCGGGGCTCGCCGCCACGGCTTAGCGGCCGGGCGCCGGCCCGGCGCCTCATGGACGGTGGAGCGGCGCGCGGGGCGCGCGCCCGAGGTGGAGAGGGAGGGCAGGGGATGAGCGAGGCGAAGCGGAGCCTGGATCCGGCCGCGCAGCACGAGGCGCCGGACGAGCTGGACGCGGACGGCAAGCGAGGCCGGCGGCGGTCGAAGACGATGTCCCGCAAGGAGATCGCGCGGGAGCTGCGTCGTCAGCGCGCGTTCGGGATCGTCGATCCCGAGCTCGAGGAGACGATGCGGGAGATCGAGGAGCGGCGGCCGCGCTCGCGCGCCGACTGCGCGAGCGGCCCGCGCCCGTGCATGTTCATCTCCTGCAAGCACCACCTCTACCTCGACGTGAACCCCGCGACCGGGTCCATCAAGCTGAACTTCCCGGACAAGGAGGTCTGGGAGCTCGCCGACACCTGCGCGCTCGACGTCGCGGACCGCGGCGGCATCACGCTCGAGGAGGTGGGGGCCATCATGAACCTCACCCGCGAGCGCATCCGCCAGGTGGAGACGCGCGGCCTCCAGAAGCTGCGCGCCGTCGCCGACGACGAGCCGCGGGTGCCCGGCGCGGGCGCCCTCAAGGACGGGTTCTAGAGGACCGATCGGCCGCAGGGTAGGCCGCCGGGAGCGGGCCGGCACATCTCGCTTCGCACAGAGTGCCTGGCCCGGAGGTGGGGCGGCCCAGCGGCCTTGAAAGACGGCGCGGAGAGGGCTAGAAGGGCACCCTTCTTCGGAGGTGCCCTTCCCATGGTCCGCCGCGCGCTCCTCTCGGTCTCCGACAAGACCGGCCTCGTCCCCTTCGCGCAGGCGGCTCGCCGCCCTCGGCGTCGAGCTCCTCTCCACCGGCGGCACGCACAAGGCGCTCGCCGACGCCGGCCTGCCGGTCGTCCAGGTCGGCGACTACACGCAGGCGCCGGAGATCCTCGGCGGCCGGGTGAAGACGCTCCACCCGCGCGTCCACGGCGGCATCCTCTACCGCCGCGGCCTCGCCTCCGACGAGGCGGACGTGAAGGCGCGCGACATCCCGCCGATCGACCTCGTGGTCGTGAACCTCTACCCGTTCCGCCAGGCGGTCGCGGCCGGCAAGCCGTTCGCCGGGTGCGTCGAGGAGATCGACATCGGCGGGCCGGCGATGGTGCGGAGCGCCGCGAAGAACTCGGCGCACGTGGGCGTCGTCGTCGACCCGGCCGACTACGAGCAGGTGGCCGCGGAGGTCGAGGCGACCGAAGGCGCTCTCCGACGCGACCCGCTTCTACCTCATGAAGAAGGCGTTCGCGCACACGGCCGCGTACGACGCGCGCCATCTCCGAGTACCTCACGTCGCGCGAGACGCCGGAGAGCGCGCCGGCGCACTTCCCCGGCGACGCTCGGCGCCGTCTACACGAAGGTCCAGGACCTCCGCTACGGCGAGAACCCGCACCAGGCCGGCGCCTTCTACCGCGCGGGCCAGCGAGCCCGAGGAGCCGACCGTCGCCTTCGCGAAGGTCCTCCAGGGCAAGGAGCTCAGCTACAACAACCTCCTCGACCTCGAGGCGGCGCTCGCGGCGGTGAAGGAGTTCGACGAGACCGCCTGCGTCATCATCAAGCACAACACGCCGTGCGGCGTGGCGCTCGGCGCGAACGCTGGCCGAGGCCTTCGCCCGGGCCCGCGCCTGCGATCCGGTCTCCGCCTTCGGCGGCATCGTCGCGCTGAACCGGCCGGTCGACCACGCGGCCGCGCTCGAGCTCTCGAGCCTCTTCCTCGAGTGCGTCATCGCGCCGTCCTACGCCGACGACGCGCGCGCCGGCGCTCGCGGTGAAGAAGAACCTCCGCCTCCTCGAGGCGCCGCGCCTCGGCGAGCCGCGCGAGAAGTGGAAGCGCCGGCCGGAGGAGCTCCGCGAGCTCCGCTCGATCCCGGGCGGCCTCCTCGTGATGGACCGCGATCTCGGCTCGGTCCGCCGCGAGGACTGCAAGGTCATGACGAAGCGCGCCCCGACGGAGCAGGAGTGGAAGGACCTCCTCTTCGCGTGGAAGGTCGTGAAGCACGTGAAGTCGAACGCGATCGTGTTCGCGAGGGACGACCGCACGACGGCGATCGGCGGCGGCCAGACGAGCCGCGTCGAGTCGGTGAAGACCGCGGTCATGAAGGCCCAGCTCGACGTGAAGGGCTCGTCGGTCGGCTCGGACGCCTTCTTCCCGTTCAAGGACGGCGTCGAGGAGATCATCAAGGCGGGCGCGACGGCCATCGTCCAGCCGGGCGGCTCGGTGCGCGACGCCGAGGTGATCGCGGCCGGCGAACGCGGCCGGCATCGCGATGGTCGCGACCGGGATGCGGCACTTCCGGCACTAGGGCTTCGCGGGATCAATCTGTCCCGCATGTCCCAGATCACCTGCAGCCGCTGCTTCGCCGTCTACGAGACGGAGCACGGCCGGCCGGGCTTCGCTCCGCTCTGCCCCGCCTGCGCCGCGCGCGCGCCGGCGGCGGAGCTCCCCGCCGCGCCGACGACGGGGACGGGGTCCCACCGGATCCGGCGCCGGCGCGGCGCAAGGCCCTGCTCGCCTTCGTGGCCGCGGTCGTCGTCGCGGGGGGGCGTGCGCGGCCGCGATCGTGCTGCGCCAGCCGGCGCCGCCGCCTGCCGCCCGAGCCGACGGCGGTCGAGCTGCGCGTCGCGGACTGGCGCGAGGCGGGGCTCGTGCCGGCCGCGCAGCGCCCTGATATGGCGGCCGCTGAAGCGGCCGCAGCTGAGGGCTGGGCCGCGCTCGCCGCCGACGATCCCGGCCGCGAGGCGGCCGCGCTCCGGACGTTCCGCGCCGCGATCGCGCTCGCGCCGGCACGCTCGGACGGGGCCGTCGCGGGCTTCGCCACCGCCTTCGCCGACGCCGCCGGCGACGAGCCCGACGGCACCGAGCTCCGGGTCGCGCACGAGCTCGTGCGGGACGCGCGCTCGCGCGCCCCGGCGCGCCCGGACCTCCTCGCCGCCTCGGCGCGGCTCCTCCTCCTCGCGCCCGGCGAGGCGAACGCCGCCGAGGCCCGCGCGCTCGCGGAGCAGGCGGCCGCCGCGGCCCCGCGGGACGGCTCCGCGCCGGCCTGGCGCTCGGGCTGGCCCGGCTCGACGGCGATCCCGCCGGGGCGGCGCGCGCGCTCGAGGAGGCCGATCGCCGCCGTCCCGGGCGATCGCCGCCTCCTCACCGCCGCGGCGCGCGCGCGCTGGGCGGCGGGTGACGCCGCCGCCGCGCTCGCGCACGCCGAGGCGCGCCTCGCGCTCGACCCGGGCCACGCGGGCGCGCTCGCGCTGCGCGCCGAGGTCGAGCTCGCCTGCGACCGGATCGCGGACGGGCGCGCGACGCTCGCCCGCTGGGAGGCGGCCGTCCCGGGCTCGCCGCTCCCGCCGCTCCTCCTCGCGCGGCTCGCCTACCAGTGCGACGCCGACGCGCCGCTCGCGCGGCGCCTCCTGGAGGTCGCCCTGAGGCGCGATCCGGGCGACTTCACGGCGGCGCGCATCCTCGCCCACCGCGCCGCGGTCGAGCTCGCGAGCGGGAACGTCCAGGCCGCGGAGGCCGCCGTGGGCGACGCGCTCCGCCGCGTGCCCGCGAGCGCCCCGGCGCGGTTCCAGGCGGCGCTGCTCGCGTTCCGCCGCGGGAACGCGGCCGCGCTGCGCGAGTCCGCGGGCGTGCTCGGCGACCGCGCCGGGGCCGTCGCCGAGAAGGTGCTCGCCGCGCGCTCCGCCGAGCTCTCCGGGACGCAGGACGAGGCGGAGCAGGCCTACCTCGCCGTCGCCGCCGCCGCGCCGCGGGATCCCGCGGTCCTCCTCGCCACGGCGGGTGCGCTCGCGCGGCTCCACGCGTCGGGTCCGGCCATCGAGGTCGCCCGCCGCGCGCTCCAGCGCGACCCGGCGGAGGCGCGGCTGCGGCGGGCTCCGACGGACTTCTGGGAGGGCGCCGAGCCGCTCGCCGAGGCGTCGCGGCGGCTCGAGGCCATCGGGCGCGCGGAGCCGTCCACGGCGCCCGCTCGCCCTCGCGGCGGCGGCCGACTGCGAGCTCTTGCTCGGGCGCACCGTGGCGGCCGAGCGGCTCGCCCGCGCCGCAGCGTCGGCGTCGCCGCAGGCGGCCGTCCCGTCCGTCCTCCTCGCGCAGGTGGCGCTCGACCGGGGCCAGCCGCGCGCGGCGCTCCCGTACTCGGCCGCGGCGCTCTCCGTCCGCCCCGGCCCGGTCGCGCACGCGGTCCGCGGCCGAGCGCTCGAGGCGCTCGGGCGCGGCCTGGACGCCGAGGCCGAGGCTGCGCCGGGCCATCGAGACCGGCCCGGATCTCCTGACCCCGCGGCTCGCGCTCGGCCGGCTCCTCGCCCGCAGGGATCCCGCCGCGGCCCGCGCCGCGCTCGAGGACGCGCTGCGCATCGACCCCGCGCTCGCCGAGGCGCGCGGGGCGCTGCTCGCGCTCGCGAGGCCGGTCCGGTAGCCGATCGGACGTGATATAGACCCGGCTTCCATGAGAGTCCTCGTCGTCGGCTCGGGCGGCCGCGAGCACGCCCTCGCCTGGAAGATCTCCGAGGAGCCCCCTCGTCGACGCGCTGTTCGCCGCCCCGGGGAACCCGGGGATCGCGAAGCTCGCGACGCTCGTCCCGCTGAAGGCGGACGACGTCGAGGGGCTCGCCCGGTGGGCGAAGGAGAAGCGGATCGACCTCGTCGTCGTCGGCCCGGAGGCGCCGCTCGTCGCGGGTCTCGCCGACCGGGTCGCGGCGCTCGGGATCCCGGTCTTCGGCCCCTCCGCCGCCGCGGCGGAGATCGAGGGCTCGAAGGCGTTCGCGAAGGACGTGATGCGCGCGGCGGGGATCCCGACCGCGGAGTACGACACCTTCACCGAGCTCACGCCCGCGCTCTACTGGGCGAAGGAGCGCGGCGGCCGCGTCGTCGTGAAGGCGGACGGCCTCGCCGCCGGGAAGGGCGTCGTCGTCTGCGGCGCGCTCGCCGAGGTCGAGGAGGCGCTCCGGACCATCCTCGTCGACCGCGTCCACGGCGCCGCGGGCGCGAGGGTGGTCGTCGAGGAGCGGCTCGAGGGACCCGAGGCGAGCTGCATCTGCTTCACCGACGGCGAGCGCGTCCGGCTCCTCGCGGCGGCGCAGGACCACAAGCGGATCTTCGACGGCGACCGCGGCCCGAACACGGGCGGGATGGGTGCCTTCTCGCCGACACCCCACGTGACGGCGGAGGTCGAGGCGCTCGTCGAGCGCGACGTCCTCCTCCCCGCCGTGCGCGAGCTGGCCCGGCGCGGCCGCCCGTTCCGCGGCGCCCTCTACGCCGGGCTCATGCTGACGCCGAAGGGCCCTCGCGTCCTCGAGTTCAACGCGCGGCTCGGCGATCCCGAGACGCAGCCCGTCCTGATGCGGCTCGCGAGCGACGTCGTCCCGGCCCTGCTCGCCGCGGCGAAGGGCGATCTGTCCTCGACCGCGCTCGCGTTCGACCCGCGCGCCGCGGTCGGCGTCGTGCTCGCCGCGGAGGGCTACCCCGGGACGGTGACCAAGGGGGACGTCCATCTCCGGCCTCGACGGGCCGTTCCCCGACGGCGTGCAGGTGTTCCACGCCGGCACCGCGGCCGGTCCCGACGGGCGGGTCGTGACCGAGCGGCGGGCGCGTCCTCACGGTGTGCGCCCTCGGGCGGGGGCTCGACGACGCCGCCCGGCGCGCGTACGAGGCGACGGCCCGCATCGCGTTCCGCGGGATGCAGTACAGGAAGGACATCGGAAAGAAGCCATGAGCGCACCCAAGGTCCTCATCCTCATGGGCTCGGACTCCGACTGGGAGGTCATGTCGGAGGCGAAGAAGGCCCTCGACGACATGGCGATCGAGGTGGAGGTGCACGTCTCCTCCGCGCACCGGACGCCCGAGCGGACCGGCAGGCTCGCCCGCGAGGCCGCGGGGCGCGGCATCCAGGTGCTCATCTGCGGCGCCGGCGGCGCTGCCCACCTCGCCGGCGTCGTGCGCCGCCGAGACGGAGCTGCCCGTCCTCGGCGTGCCGCTCGCCGCGAGCGACCTCAAGGGGATCGACGCGCTCCTCGCGACGGCGCAGATGCCGGCCGGCGTGCCGGTGGGCACCCTCGCGATCGGCAAGGCCGGCGCGCGGAACGCCGGGCTCCTCGCCGCGCGCATCATCGCGCGCGTCGACCCCGTGGTCGCCGAGCGCGTCCGCGCGCAGCGGAAGAAGATGTCCGAGGACGTCGAGGCGAAGGACGCGGCGCTCCAGGCGAAGCTCGCGGCGCCCAAGGGCTAGCGCCGCGCCCGGGTCTCGCGTGTCGCTCCTCGATCGCTACCTCGCGAAGGAGATCCTCCTCCCGTTCGTCGCCGGGGTCCTCTTCCTCACCCAGCTGCTCCTCGCGACGCAGCTCCTCGCCCAGGCCGAGGTGCTGTTCGGCTCGGGCGTCGCCCTCGGCGACGTCGCCGCGATCCTCGTCACCCTCATGCCGCACGTCCTCGGCTACGTGCTGCCGATCGCGTTCCTGCTCGGCGCGGTGATCGGGGTCGGCCGGCTCGCGGAGGACCGCGAGGTGATGGCGCTCGCCGCCGCCGGCGTGTCCCCGGCCCGGCTCGTGCGCGTGCCGCTCGCGCTCGGGGTCGTCGCTGCCGCGCTCGGCCTGTGGATCTCGCTGTCGCTCGAGCCCGCCGGGCTCGCGGCGGCGCGGGCGCGGATCAACGACGTCGTGAGGCGGAACGTCACGAACGACGTCCGCGCCGGGACCTTCTACGACCGAGATCCCCGGCTACACGCTCTACGCGGAGAAGGTCCACCGCGGCGGCTGGGATCACGTCCTCATCAGCGACCGGTCCGACCCCTCCTCGCCGGTGCTCGCCCTCGCGGGCGCCGGTCGGCTCGAGCCGGTCGGGTCGGGGCAGGAGATGCAGCTCGTCCTCGAGGACGGCGAGCTCCACCGCGAGGACGCCGAGAGCGAGGAGTACGTCACGGCCGAGTTCCGGCGGGCCGACCTCGTCGTGGGGCTCGGGACCGCCCTCACCGACAAGAGCATGCTCCTCCGCGGCGTACGCGAGATGACGTCGGGTCAGATGCGCGGGCGGATCCAGGCGGCGCGCGAGCGGGGCGACGAGGCGGAGGCGCTCAAGTTCGAGGGCTACCTGCACCGCCGCATCGCCCAGCCGCTCGCGATCCTGCCGTTCGCGCTCCTCGCGCTGCCGCTCGGCGCGTCGCGCCGGTCGGGCCGCGGCTTCGCGATCGGCGCCACGCTCGGCGCCGTCGTCGCCCACTACGTGCTCCTCCGCGGCGGCGAGGTGCTCGCGCAGAAGGGCGCGCTCCCGCCGCTGCTCGCGCTCCAGCTGCCGACGATCGTCCTCTCCCTCGTGGCGCTGGCGCTGATCGCGCGCCAGGCGCGGCGCGGCGTGGGGGCGGTGCGGTGATCCTCTTCGCGTACGCCGCCCGGCGCACGCTCGCCGCGACGCTCGGCGCCCTCGCCGGCGTCGTCGCGATCTTCCTCGCGGTCGACTTCGTCGACAACTCGGCGGGCTTCGGAGGGCCGGGGTGGGTGCCGGCGGTCCTCGAGCTGTACGCGAACAAGGCCGCCGTGGTGGTGCGGATGGTCGCCCCGGCGGCGATGCTCCTCGGCGCCGGGATCTCGGTCTCGACGTTCCGGAACACCCGCGAGTACACCGCGATGCGCTCGCTCGGCCTCGGGCCGTGGCGGCTCGCCGTCCCGGTCCTCGCGGTCACCTTCGGTCTCGGGGTGGCGCTCGTCGTGCTGCACGAGACGGTCGGCGTGCGGGCGGCGGAGCGCGCCGAGGAGATCGGCTCGCTCCGGTTCGGGCGCGGCGGCGACAGGCGCCGCTTCCTCGCCGCGCGCGAGCCGAAGCGGTGGTTCCGCGGGAAGGACGGTCATCGCATCTACAACCTGCGCGGGACCCTCCCCGAGGGCGGCTTCGAGCGCGTGACAATCCTCGAGGTCGACCCCGCCTTCCGGCTCTCGCGCCGCATCGACGCGCGCCGCATGCACCCGGACGCCGGCGCGTGGATCCTCGAGGACGTCGAGGACCGGAGCTTCCAGCCGGACGGGGCGATGCAGATCGAGCGCGCCGCACAGAGGCGGTACGCGTTCGACGAGCCGCCGGAGGCGTTCTCGGTCGCCCCGGGCCGGCCGTCGCAGATGCGATTCGGGACGCTGGTCCACCAGATCAACCTCCGGCGCCGGCTCGGCCTCCCGGTGCTCGAGTTCCAGCTCGAGCGCTACAACCGGCTCGCCTACCCGTTCGCCGGCGTTCCCGGCGCGCTCGTCGCGGTCGCGCTCGCGCTGCGGCGGAACCGGCGCGGCCACGTCTCCTCGGCGCTCGTGGAGTCCGTCGGCGTGTCGCTCGCGTTCTGGGCGGTGCAGGGCGTGTCGTTCGCGCTCGGGCTCTCCGGGCGCGTCCCGCCATGGGTCGCGGCGTGGGCGCCGAACGTGCTCTTCCTCGCGGCGGGGCTCGTCGCGGTGCGGCGGACGCGGTAGGCGGATGTGCGAGATGTCGCGCCCCCTCCCGAGCCTATCGACCCGCGACGGGGCGTCGCAGTATTCATCCTGGAGTCAGCCAGCCGGACGGAGACGACCATGATGAGAGCAGCCGCCCTCACCCTGCTCCTCGCGAGCGCGTGCATCCCGAGCGAGGGCCCGATGATGACTCCGTTCCAGGACTGCCTCGGCTGCCACGCGTCGGGCGGCGGCGCGAAGACCTGGACCGTCGCGGGCACCTGGGCGAAGGGCGCGAGCGTCACGGTCACGGACGCGAACGGCAAGACCGTCCCGCTCAAGGGCAACGACGCCGGGAACTTCTACACCGCCGAGGGCCTCACGTTCCCCCTGACGGCGAGCGTGAACGGGAAGCCGATGCCGGTGGCCGTCACGTACGGCGGGTGCAACGCCTGCCACCGCGCCGAGCTGGTGACCACGGGTCCGGAGATGGCGCCCGGCTCCGCCTGCCTCACCTGCCACGGGCCGAACGGCATCGCCTCGAAGAAGTTCACCGCGGCGGGGACGTTCCCACCGCAGGGCCAGCAGGTCCGGGTCGGTGGCCAGTCGACGACCACGAACGCGGTCGGGAACTTCTACATCGAGGCGCCGATCACCTTCACCGCGGCGACATCGGTCGGTGGGCGCTCGATGGAGGGCGGCGCGCCGCACGGCGACTGCAACCAGTGCCACGGAGCGGGCGGCGTCGGGGGCGACTAGAGCCGAGGTGACGCGCTGCGCCGGGGGCGCTAGCCGCGCCGCGCCCGCAGCGCCCGCCGGTACGCGAGCAGCGTCGCCCGCGCCGCGTCCTCCCACCGGAAGCGCCGCGCCCGGCCCCGCGCGGCGGCGGCGCGGAGCTGCGAGCCCTCGCGGTCGTCGAGCGCGTCCCCGATGACGGACGCGAAGCTCGCGGCATCGTGCGGGTCGGCGTAGCGCACCGTCTCGCCCCCGACCTCGCGCAGCGCGGGGATGTCGCTCGCCACCGCGGGCGTGCCCGCTGCCATCGCCTCGGCGAGCGTGAGCCCGAAGCCCTCGTGGAGCGACGGGATGACGAAGCACGCCGCGCCGGCGTAGAGCGTCGCGAGCTCCGCGTCGGACACCATCCCCGCGAGCCGGACGTGCGGGGCGACGTCGCCGAGCGGGAGCGACTGCGTCCAGGCCTGCCGGCCCGCGACGACGAGCGCGAGGTCCCGGCCGTCGCGCCGGAGGAGCCGCAGGGCGTCGAGGAGGACGGGGAGGTTCTTGCGGGCCTCGAAGGTGCCGACCGCGAGCAGGTACGGGGAGCGCGGCCCTTCCCGCGCCCGCGCCTCGAAGAAGAGCGGGTCCACGCCGTGCGGGACGACGACGATCCGGTCGCGCGGTGCGCCCGCCGCGCGGACGAGGTCCTCGCGCGTCGACTCGGACGGGGTGAAGACGACGTCGGCGCGGGCGAGCGCCTGCGGGTAGAGCGGCTTCACGTACCAGCGCGTCCCCGTGTCGGCGGCGTCCGGGTGGAGCCACGGCGTCGCGTCGTGCACCGTCATCGCGCTCGGCCCGCGCCAGAGGAGCGGGACCGGCGACGCGAGGGCGTGCAGCAGGCTCACGCGCGCGCGGACCGCGGCCCACGGCAGCCAGACCTGGTCGAGCGGCAGCCGCCCGAGGAGCTGCGTGTCGTGCCGCTCGACGTCGAGCGCGAGGAGATCCGGCGGCAGGTCGGGCCGCGCGAACAGCACGATCTCGCCCGGCGCGAGCCGGACGAGCGCCCGGACGAGCTCGACCGCGTACCGCTCCGTTCCGGAGCGTCGGTCTGGGCGGAGCCAGGTCGCGTCGATCCCGAAGCGGGAGGGGGCCACCGCGGCGCATCCTCCCGCGCCCGGAGCGGGGCCACAAGGGAATGCGTGCCGCGCTCCTCCCGGGCTACATTGCCCCTCCGTGGACCCCGAGACCGAGGCGCGCGTGCGCGAGACGGCGGACGCCCTCCGCCGCGGCGGGATCGTCGCGTACCCCACCGAGACGTTCTACGGCCTCGGCGCGCTCGCCCGCGACGCGGCCGCCGTCGATCGGCTCGCGCGGGTGAAGGGGAGGCCCGACGGCAAGCCGCTGCCGCTCCTCGCCGCGGATCTCGCGCAGGTGGAGGAGGTCGCGCTGCTCGGAGCGGCCGCGGCGCGGCTCGCCGACGCGTTCTGGCCCGGGCCCCTCACGCTCGTCCTGCCGGCGCGCCCCGGGCTGCCGGAGGCCGTGACGGCGGGCACCGGGACCGTCGGGATCCGCGTTTCCGGGAGCGAGACCGCGCGCGCCCTCGCGCGCGCCGCGGGCGGGGCGATCGTCTCGACCTCCGCGAACCTCTCCGGCGAGCCGCCGCCCTCGGCGCCGGGCGAGCTCGCGCCCGCGCTCGCCTCCCGCCTCGACGCCGTCCTCGACGGCGGGCGGACGCCGGGCGGCCTCCCGAGCACCGTCGTCGCGGTCGAGGGCGACCGGCTCCGGCTCGTCCGCGACGGCGCGGTGCCGTTCGGGACCGTCCGGGCCGCCTTGCGCGGCGAGGGCCGCTGATCTAGCGTCGGCGCCGCCCATGGCCGAGATCGTCCCGTTCCGCGCCGTCCGGTACGCCGCCACCCGCGGCCGCGCGCTCGGGGAGCTGCTCGCGCCGCCGTACGACCTCGTCTCGCTGGAGCAGCGGGACGAGCTCCTGCGCCGGAGCCCGTACAACATCATCCACCTCACCCTCGGCGAGGAGCGCGCCGGCGACGGCCCGGCCACGACGAACAAGTACGTGCGCGCGTCCGAGTCCTGGGCGAGCTGGCTCGCGCAGGGCATCCTGATGCGCGATCCGGCGCCGGCGGTCTACCCGCTCGAGCAGAGCTTCTGGGCCCCCGACGGGCGAAATCTGTACAGGCGCGGCGTCATGGCGGCGGTGCGGCTCCATGAGTTCAAGGAAGGGATCATCGTCCCCCACGAGAAGACGCTCGTCGCGCCCAAGGCAGACCGGCTCGAGCTCCTCAAGGCGGTGAAGGCGAACCTCTCGCCGATCTTCGGCCTCTACCGCGACGAGTCCGGCGCGACCGCGCGGGCGCTCGACGCGGCGTGCACGGCGGAGCCCGCGGCGGAGGCCGACTCGGACGACGGCGTGCACCACCGGCTCTGGCGCTGCGAGGACCCGGCCGCGATCCGCGCGCTCCGGGATCTCATCGCGGCGCAGCGGATCTTCATCGCCGACGGGCACCACCGCTACGAGACGGCGCTCGTGTACCGCCGGATGCTGGAGGAGCAGCACCCCGGCCTCCCCGCCGACGGCGGTCACCACTACACCCTGATGTTCCTGTGCCCGATGAGCGACCCGGGCCTGTTCCTCTTCGCGACGCACCGGCTCCTCTACGGGCTGCGCGACTTCAACGTGACGGCCTTCCTCGAGCGGCTGTCGCGCTACTTCACGGTGGAGACGCTCCCGGAGGACATCCGCCGCCCGGCCGGTCGCGCCTGGGCAATCGCGAAGCTCGGCGAGCACGCGGGCAAGTCGACGGCGTTCCTCGTCGTGACCGCGGAGGATCAGCGCGCGCGCATCGTCACCCTGCGCGACGACGCCGACCTCTCGGATGCCGAGCTGCCGGCGAACGAGACGCTCGCCGCGCTCGACGTGACCGTCCTCCACTCGCTCGTGCTGCAGCATGTCCTCGGCCTCACGCAGCAGACCCAGGAGAAGCAGGAGAACGTCACCTACGTCCGCGACGCCGGGGAAGCCGTGAGCCGCGTCCTCTCCGGCGAGCACCCGATCGGCTTCCTGGTGAACCCGACGCCGATGTGGCAGGTAGAGGCGGTGGGCGAGGCCGGGGAGACGATGCCGCAGAAGAGCACGCTCTTCTACCCGCGCCTCCAGAGCGGCCTCGTGATGCGCGAAGTGAACCCGCGCGAGCGGCCCTGACGGCCGCGGCGGAGCCCGCTCGGTGCGGGCAAGCACGGGCTACCCCCGGCCGCGCGAGTGAGCTAGAAAGCACCCCATGCCTTTCCCCCAGGAACGCCCCCGCCGCATGCGCCGCACGGAGGCGCTCCGCCGGCTCGTCCGCGAGACCACCCTCGCCCCCGACGACCTCGTCTGGCCGCTCTTCGTCGCCCCGGGGAAGAAGGTCCGGAACGCCGTGAAGAGCATGCCCGGCGTCTTCCAGCTGTCCGTCGACGAGCTCGTCGCCGAGGCGCAGGCCGGCTACGACGCCGGGGTCCGCTCGGTGATCCTCTTCGGCATCCCCGAGAAGAAGGACGCGGTCGGGACGAGCGCGTGGGACGAGGCCGGGGTGGTGCCCCGCGGGATCCGGGCGCTCAAGGAGCAGGTCCCGGGCATGGTCGTCATGACCGACGTCTGCATGTGCGAGTACACGGACCACGGGCACTGCGGCGTCCTGAAGCCTTCCAAGGCCGGCGTACCGGTCGAGGCTTGGCGGCGAGCGGAGGGGCGGCCGGATGAGGCCGCCCCGGAGCGAGCGGGGGGTCCGGGGGGGCTTCATCCCCCCGGCCTGATGGTCGACAACGACGCGACCCTCCCGCTCCTCGCGAAGGAGGCGGTCGCGCACGCGCGCGCCGGCGCCGACATCGTCGCGCCCTCCGACATGATGGACGGCCGCGTCGCCGCGATCCGCACGGCGCTCGACGCCGACGGCTACGGCGACGTCCCGATCCTCTCCTACGCCGCCAAGTTCGCCGGCGCCTTCTACGGCCCGTTCCGCGACGCGGCGGAGAGCGCGCCGCGCGAGGGGCCGGGCGTCCCGAAGGACCGCAAGGGCTACCAGATGGACCCCGCGAACTGGCGCGAGGCGCTCCGCGAGGTCGAGCTCGACGTCCGCGAGGGCGCGGACATGGTCATGGTGAAGCCCGCCGTGCCCTACCTCGACATCGTGCGGCAGATCCGCGACCGCTTCGACCTGCCGCTCGCCGCGTACCACGTGTCCGGCGAGTACGCGATGATCAAGGCGGCTGCGGAGCGGGGCTGGATCGACGAGGATCGCGTGGTGCTCGAGACGCTCCTCTGCATCCGTCGCGCGGGGGCGGACCTCGTCCTGACCTACTACGCGAAGGACGCCGCGGCCGCGCTCACCGGGAAACGCAGGTGACGAAGAGCCCCGACGCCTTCAAGGTGGTGGAGGTCTCGCCCGTCGGGGAGGAGACGCTGGAGCGCGCGCTCAACGACTGGACGCGCGAGGGGTGGACGTTCCAGTCCATCCACTTCGTCTCGCGCGAGGGCTCGCACCGGCCCGCGCTCGCGTACGTCTTCTTCGTGCGCGGCGCGCGGCGGGAGCCGGGGGGTTAGGGGATGCGCGACGCGCGGCCCGAGGGGAGCCCGTACCCCAAGGCGGACCTGACCCTGCGCGGCCTCGCGCGGCTCGCCGACTTCGCGCTCGCGTTCGTGCTCGCGCAGACCGCGCCGCAGGTCGGCCCGGTGCTCGCGGCGTTCTACCTCCTCGTCGCGGACGGCCTCATGCACGGGCAGTCGGTCGGGAAGCGGATCTTCGGCGTGCGGACCGTCGTCGTCCCGCGGCGCGCCCCGGCCGGCTACCACGAGTCCCTGCTGCGCAACGCGCCGTTCGCGCTCGTGGCGGTCTTCTACGCCGTGCCGCTCCTCTGGCCGATGCTGATCGTCGCCGGCCTGCCCATCGTGGGGTTCGAGGCGTACATGATCTTCACCGACCGCCTCGGCATCCGGATCGGCGACATCTTCGCGGACACGCAGGTCGTGGACGCGAAGGTGCTCTCGAAGGACGCCGCCGTCCCGCGGGCGCTCACGCCGGTCGCGCCGGCGCCCCCGAGCTCGTCCGCGTCCGTCAGCGCGGGCGGGTGGCCTCCGCACCGTACCGCCGCCTGAGCCGCGCCCGGCCCCGCCCCGATGCGCATCGCGCTCACGCACAACCTGAGGCTCTCGGACTCCGAGGAGGAAGCCGAGTTCGACACCCGCGAGACCGTCGACGCGCTCGCGTCGGCGATCGAGCGGCTCGGCCACCGGGCGGAGCGGATCGAGGTCTCGGGCCCCGCCTCCCGCACCGTCGCGCGGCTCGAGGCGTACGGGCCGGACCTCATCTTCAACACCGCGGAGGGGCGCCGGGGGCGGTTCCGCGAGGCGTTCTTCCCCGCGCTCTTCGACGAGCTCGGGATGCCGTACACCGGCTCCGACGCCTACGCCCTCGCGCTCACCCTCGACAAGCAGCTCACGAAGCTCGTCCTCGCGCAGCACGGGATCCCGACGCCCCGGTGGCAGTACGTCGAGGACCCCGCCAGCCTTCAGCTCCACGCGCTCCGCTACCCGGTCATCGTGAAGCCGAACTTCGAGGGGAGCTCGAAGGGCATCACGCAGGACTCGGTCGTCGAGGATCCGCTGCGGCTCCACGAGGTCGTCGCGGCGGCGCTCGCCCGCTACCCCGCCGGCGTCCTCGTCGAGGAGTTCGTCGTCGGGCGCGACGTGACGGTCCCGTTCCTCGAGGCGGCGGCGCCGGAGCGTGGCGGCGTGCTGCAGCCCGTCGAGTACGTCATCGACGAGGCGGCGAGCGCGACGCGGCGGTACGCGATCTACGACTACGAGCTCAAGACGAAGCTCGACAAGCTCGTCTCGGTCCGCGCGCCGGCGCGCCTCAAGCGGCCGCAGGCGGAGCGGATCCAGCAGATCTGCGAGGCCGTCTACCGCGTGCTCGGGATCCGCGACCTCGGCCGGACCGACCTGCGGCTCGGCGACGACGGCGCAGATCTACTTCCTCGAGATCGAACGCGCTCCCCTCGCTCGAGCCGGGCGCCGGCATCTACGCCGCCGCGGCCCTCGAGGGGCTGCACGCCGACGGCGTCCTCGGCGCGGTCATCCAGAGCGCGAGCGCGCGCTGGGGGATCCAGGACCAGCGGGCGCGCCGCGGCCGGCCGCGCCGCACCGAGCGGCTCAAGGTCGGCTTCACCTTCAACGTGAAGCGGGTGACGCCCGACCCCGGCGGCGAGCAGGACGACGAGGCGGAGTACGACTCGCCGAAGACGCTCCAGGCGATCCGCGAGGCCATCGCGAGCTACGGGCACGAGGTGGTGGACCTGGAGGCGACGCAGGACCTCCCGCTCCAGCTCGCCTCGACGCCGGTCGACGTCGTCTTCAACATCGCCGAGGGGTTCAAGGGCCGGAGCCGCGAGTCGCAGGTGCCGTCGCTCCTCGAGCTGCTCGACATCCCGTACACCGGCTCCGACCCCGCCGCGCTCTCGGTCTCGCTCGACAAGGCGGTCGCGAAGCGGATGGTGCGGACGCACGGCATCCTCACGCCCGACTACGTGGTCCTGCACACCGGCAAGGAGCGGCTCCCGAAGGAGCTCGGGTTCCCGCTCCTCGTGAAGCCGGTCGCCGAGGGCACGTCGAAGGGCGTGACGAAGAAGTCGATCGTGCGGACGGAGGACGAGCTCCGCGAGACGGCGCGCGAGATGATCGCGAAGTACCGCCAGCCCGCCCTCGCCGAGCAGTACATCGCCGGGCGCGAGTTCACGGTGGGCCTCCTCGGCGAGCGCCGGCCGCGGGTGCTGCCGCCGATGGAGATCGTCTTCCTCGACGCGAGCGACCCGACGCCGATCTACTCCTTCGACATGAAGCAGGACTGGTCGAAGGAGATCCGCTACGAGGTCCCGGCGAAGCTCTCCGAGCGCGAGCTCGACCGGCTCGAGAAGGCGGCGCGCGAGACCTTCGCCGCGCTCGGCTGCCGCGACGTCGCCCGCATCGACTTCCGCATGGACGCGGACGGCCGGATCTTCTTCATCGAGTGCAACCCGCTCCCGGGCCTCACGCCGGGCTGGTCCGACCTCGTCCTCATCGCCCAGTCCGCCGGGATCGAGTACCGGGCGCTCATCGGCGAGATCCTCTCCTTTGCGATCCGCCGCTACCAGGAGCGCGAGCGGGAGCGGGAGCGCGCCCGCCGGGCGCAGGCCCAGGCCGAGCGCGAGGGCGCGGCGGCCGCGGGCGCCAGCGGGAACGGCAACGGTGGGAACGGCAACGGTGGGCAGACGGCGCAGCCCCCCCCGGGCGGGAGCGGCGGCGGCCCCCCGCAGGGCAACGGCGCGCCGACCGCGTAGGCGGGCGCCCGGCAGCGTTCCCACGCCCGGACGGTCCGCCCGGGCTATGATTCCGCGATGACCGAGACGTCCCCCACGCCGGAGCCGCGCTGCCGCGCGCGCGACCTGGGGATCGGTCTCGGCCGGTTCAAGCCGGGCCGCTGGAACGCCATCACCGACGTCGCCGGCGTGAAGGTCGGCCACTCCACGATCATCCGCGGGCCGGCCGGGCCGCTGAAGGTCGGGAAGGGGCCGGTCCGGACGGGCGTCACCGCGATCCTCCCGAACCCGGCGAACGTCTTCCAGGACCGGGTCGTCGGCGGCGGCTTCATCCTGAACGGGGCCGGCGAGGTCTCGGGGATGACGCAGCTCCTCGAGTGGGGGCTCATCGAGACGCCGATCTTCCTCACGAACACGCTCTCGGTCGGCGCCGTCTCGGACGCCGCCGTGCAGTGGATGGTCGAGCGCTTCCCCGGGATCGGCGACGAGCACGACGTCATCATCCCCCTCGTCGGCGAGTGCGACGACTCGTGGCTGAACGACATCGCCGGGCGGCACGTCCGCGACGAGCACGTCTACGAGGCGCTCCGCACCGCGAGCGACGGGCCCGTCGCCGAGGGGAACGTCGGCGGCGGCACCGGGATGATCACCTGCGACTTCAAGGCGGGGATCGGCACCTCGAGCCGCAAGCTCGCCGAGTCGCTCGGCGGGTACACCGTGGGCGTCCTCGTGATGTCGAACTTCGGGGTGATGCGCCAGCTCCGGGTGGGCGGCCTGCCGGTCGGCGAGGTGCTCGAGGCACGCTACAAGTCGGCGCCGCGCCGGAAGACCAACTACGGCTCGATCATCGCGGTGATCGCGACCGACGCGCCGCTCTCGACGCACCAGCTGAACCGGCTCGCGAAGCGCGCCGCGCTCGGCATCGGCCGGGTGGGGTCCTCCGCGATGCACGGCTCGGGCGAGATCGTGCTCGCCTTCTCGACCGCGAACCAGGTGCCGCGCGAGACGCGCAAGATGGTCTACCGGATGAAGATCCTCCTCGACCAGCGGCTCGACCCGCTCTACGAGGCGGTGATCGAGGCGACCGAGGAGGCCATCCTGAACGCGCTCTGCATGGCGCGCGACATGGACGGCGCGAACGGGAACGTCTGCACCGCGCTGCCGCTCGAGGACGTGAAGGAGCTCGTCACGCACTGGCAGGCGGAGAGCGCGCGGCAGTCCGCGGAGCCCGCGCCGGCGGCCGGCCGCCGCCCCGGCGGCGAAGGGCAGACGACCCGCGTCCGCGCGGCGCAGCCCGCGGCGAAGCCGACCGCCGCGCGCGGCGCGGAGGGGATGCCCCGGCCCGCGCGGCCGCCCGGCGCCGCCGGCGCGACCCGCGTCGAGCGTCCCGACGCGCGGAGCGACTCGCAGGAGGCGAAGGCGGCCGGCGAGGCGCAGCTCGCGGGCGAGACGAAGCCCGCCCCCGGGGAGCCGAGCCCGCGCGGCGGCGAGCAGGCCTGAGCCGCCGCCCACGCCGCCATACACTCGCGCCGGCCCTGCGCCGTGCTATAGAAGCGCCCGTCCCGCTGACGTTTCTGAACCGGAGGATCGATGGCCCGTTCGAAGAGCAAGCACATCCGCGTGAAGTCGACCCGCCGCAAGCATTGGAAGGCGCGCAAGGAGCGGCGGAAGGCCGCGAAGAAGACCTCCGCGAAGAAGTAGGGCAGGGCTTGACGGCTCCGCCGGGGGCGCGTTAAGCACTCCCTTCCCCGCGGCCCCCACGGCCGCGCGGAGCTTCGAGTGCGGGTCAACGAGATCATCGAGAGAATCCGGGACCGGCTGGTGCAGCGGTCCCTCGTCGGGAAGAGGAAGCTCGACCGGACGGCGACGCGGCGCGCGCTGGACGGCGCGCTCCGGGATCTCGGCGAGCGGTACCGGGAGCTGGTTCGGGCCGGACGCGTGGAGGTACCCGCGGAGCTCTCGGGGCCGATGCAGCAGGTGCGGTGGCTCGAGGACAGGCTCGACGCGCACCAGAGAGAGATCACGGCGCTCGAGAGCGAGCAGCCGGAGACGACATAGCAGCGAGCTTGGGCCCGTGGCGCAGCTGGGAGCGCGCCTGAATGGCATTCAGGAGGTCACCGGTTCGATCCCGGTCGGGTCCACCAGTAGAGAAAGCGGCGGGCGGTCGGGGAAACCTGGCCGCCCGTCGTGTTTCTGGCGTCTCGGATCTCGTTCACGCTCGTCGTCGGCGGCGCGAGATCGAGCCTCCGGACGCCGCGGAGGACTTCGCTCCGCTGCGCGCCCGTGCCCCGGCCCGCGGCTCCGGTGCCGCCGCGCCGGCCGTCGCGGAGACCAGCGCGACGAGCCGCTTCGGCGCGACCGCGCGGTAGCTCTCCTCGATCCAGGAGCGGAGCGCGTCCAGCGGCGCCTTCTCCCTCGGCCCGAACGTCGCCGTGACCCAGCCGCTCCGCCCGAGCCCGTAGTGGGTGGGCTCGCAGTTCGGGAGCTGGAGCGCGCCCTCGGCGCTCCACGGCAGCTTCACCGACAGGCTCAGCGTGGGCTCGTCCTTGCTCATGAAGACGAACGCCTTGCCGCGCACCTTGATGGCGCGGTGGCCCCAGGGGAAGTCCTCGTGGGTCTCGGGGTACGCGAGGGCGAGCTCGCGAAGGAGGGGCTCGTGGAGGTGCCGGCGGCGCGCGGGGGGCATGCCGGGATCGTAACGCGGCGCCCCGCCCGGACCCGGAGGTCGAGCGGGCCCCTGCCAGGACTTCAGGGGGCCGGGTCCGCACCGCCCGGATCCGTTATGGTCCGTCGCCACCCGGCGCCGTGGTGCGCACTGGAGCGGATCCACACTTGCGCATCGCGCCGTCGAGATCGCGGAAGCGTCGCTGGCCCCTCGTCCTGGCGGCCGTCCTCGCAGGAGTGTTCGCCATGGGCGCCGCCTCCACCCGCTGGTTCGCGAGCTTCGGCGGGAAGCTCGAGGGCGCGCGCCTCGAGCGCGCCCGCCGCTCGCCGCACTTCGACGGCAAGAAGTTCGTGAACCTGGTGCCGACGAACATGCTCGTGCCCGGGACCACCTGGGAGATGATCCGCCACCAGCTCTTCGGCCGAGAGGAGCGGGTGCCGTCCCGGCCGCCTCCGGTCGTCGCGCGCACCGCCGCCGACTACGCGACGCCGCCCGCTTCCGGCCTGCGCGCCACGTGGATCGGGCACGCCTCGGTCCTCGTCGAGATCGACGGCCAGCGGCTCCTCACCGATCCGATCTGGAGCGAGCGCGCCAGCCCGTCCACGCTCGTCGGGCCGAAGCGGTTCCACCCGCCGCCGCTCCCCATCGCCGCGCTGCCGCCCGTCGACGTGGTGATCGTCTCCCACGATCACTTCGACCACCTCGACATGGCGACCGTGCAGGCCCTCGCCGCGCGCGGCGCCCGCTTCGTGGTCCCGCTCGGCGTCGGCGCGCACCTCGAGGCCTGGTCCATTCCGGCGGACCGGATCACCGAGCTCGACTGGGGCGAGTCCGTCCGCGTCGGGGCCCTCGAGCTCACCGCGACGCCGGCGCGCCACTACTCGGGGCGCAACCCGCTGCGGCGGGACGCCATGCTCTGGTCGTCCTGGGTGGTGAAGGGACCGCGGCACCGCCTCTTCTTCAGCGGGGACAGCGGCTACTTCGGCGCGTTCGAGGAGATCGGCGCCTCGCACGGCCCGTTCGACCTCACGCTCATGAAGATCGGCGCGTGCGACCGGACCTGGCAGGACATCCACATGTCGCCCGAGGAGGCGGTCCGGGCTCACGTGGACCTGGGCGGGAAGGTCATGCTGCCCGTCCACTGGGGCACCTTCAACCTCGCCTTCCACGCCTGGAACGCGCCAGCGGAGGAGGCCCTCGCCGCCGCCACCGCGCGAGGCGTGACGATCGCGATCCCGCGGCCCGGCGAGTGGGTCGAGCCCTCGGCGCCGCCGCCGGTGGACGCGTGGTGGCGCCGGCCGTGAGCAGATGTCGGCCCGGCGACACCTCACGCTGCCGCTGCTCCGGCGGGCGCGCCTGTGGCGCAGCGCCGGGCCTCAGGCGATCGGGCCGGCGCCGGCAGCGGCCGCCGCGCGCTCGGCCTCGCGCGACGCGTACCCCTCCGGCCGGTCCGCGGGCGGGTGCGCGAGGAAGCTCGCGACGATCTTGCCGAGGTAGAGCTCGAGCGGCTCGTGGGCGAAGCCGAGCTCGCGCCGCGCGCGCGACGGGTCGAGGAACGACATCCACCGGCCGCTGAACGGCGACACCCGGACCGGGTCGAGCCCGGCGTTGCGGAGCCGGTCCGAGGGCACCGCGACGATCTCGGCCCGGCTGCCGAGGAGGTCGCGGAGGCGTCCCGCGAGCTCCGCGAGCGTGGGCATCTCCTCCTGCGCGACGTTGTAGGCGCGGCCGAACGTCTCGCGGCGGCCCAGGACCTCGCAGAGGAACCGCGCGACCTCGCCGGCGTAGACGTGGCGGACGCGGTGGGTGCCGCCGTCCGGCAGGACGAGCGGGCCGCCGTCGAGGAGGCGCCACAGGTACCCCTCCATCCGCCGGAGGTAGTCGCGCTCGCCGTTCACCATCGGGATGCGGACGCGCGTCGCCGGGAACCGGGCCCGCGCCCACGCGTCCGCGAGCGCGTCCTCGCAGGCGCGCTTGCCGATCCCGTACTCCCAGTCCCCCACGTCGGCGGGGTCGGTCGGCCGCGCCATCACCCGTCCGTCGTAGTCCTCCTCGCGCGCCGGCCGCGGGCAGCCCTCGCGCACGAGGTAGACCTGGCCGGTCGAGATCATGACGTAGTGCCCCGCACGTCCCGTGAGGAGCGCGGCCGCCCTCCGCCCGTCCTCGCCGGCGTACGCCGCGAGGTCCACCACCGCGTCGAACGTGCGCCCGGCGAGGAGCCGGTCGAGGTCCGCCGTGGTGCGGTCCCCGGTGAGCCGCTCCACCCGATCGCCGAAGGGATCGAGGAGCCGCCCCCGGTTGAGGAGGGTCACCCGGTGGTCGGCGGCGAGGAGCCGCCAGCCGAGGAGCCAGCCCACGAACCGGTTTCCACCGATCACGAGCACCTGCATGCGCATACGGTACACTTCGCCGCCATGGACGCGAACGAGTTCAGGCGCCACGCACACGCCCTGGTGGACTGGATCGCCGACTACCGCGAGCGGGTGGGCGCGCTCCCCGTGATGAGCCGCTCCGAGCCCGGCGCCATCCGGGCCCGCTTCCCCGCCGCGCCGCCGGCCGAGGGCGGAAAGGTCGGCGAGGCGCTCGCCTCTCTCGACGCCGCGGTGCTCCCCGGGATCACGCACTGGAACCACCCCGCCTTCTTCGCCTACTTCCCGTCGAACACGAGCCTCGCGTCGATCCTCGGCGACCTCGCGGCGGCCGGGCTCGGCGTGCAGGGCATGAGCTGGCAGACCTCGCCCGCCGCGACCGAGGTCGAGCAGGTCGTGATGGACTGGATCCGGCAGATGGTCGGGCTCCCGGAGGCGTTCTCGGGCGTCGTGCAGGACACGGCCTCGGTGTCGACGCTGACGGCGCTCCTCTGCGCGCGCGAGCGGACGAGCCGCTTCTCCCAGAACGGGAAGGGGCTCCAGGGTGGCGACGCCCCGATGACGGTCTACGCGTCCGAGCAGGCCCACAGCTCGGTCGAGAAGGCAGCGCTCCTCGCCGGGTTCGGGAAGGCGCACCTCCGGCTCGTCGGCACCGACGCGGACCACGCGCTCCGCGTGGACCTCCTCGGGCGTGCGATCGAGGAGGACCGGGCCCACGGCCTGCGCCCGTGCGCGATCGTCGCCGCGACCGGCACCACCGGGACGACCGCGCTCGATCCCGTGGGGAAGATGGCGGCGATCGCCGAGCGGCACGGCGCGTGGCTGCACGTCGACGCCGCGCTCGCCGGGACGGCGATGGTGCTGCCGGAGTGCCGCTGGATGTGGGAGGGGATCGAGCGCGCCGACTCGCTCGTCTTCAACCCGCACAAGTGGATGGGGATCGGGTTCGACTTCAGCGCGTTCTACGTGCGGGACCCCGAGCACCTCGTGCGCGTGATGAGCACGAACCCGTCCTACCTCCGCACGGAGCACGACGGCCGCGTCTCGAACTTCCGCGACTGGGGCATCCCGCTCGGCCGTCGCTTCCGGGCGCTCAAGGCCTGGTTCCACATCGTGGACGAGGGGGTGACCGCCATGCAGGCGCGCATCCGCCGCGACCTCGCGAACGCGCGGTGGCTCGCCGACGAGGTGGACCGCACGCCCGGGTGGCAGCGGCTCGCGCCCGTGCCGCTCCAGACCGTCTGCATCCGCCACGTCCCCGCGGGCGTCGCGGACGAGAAGCTGCTCCAGGCGCACAACCTCGCCATCGCGATGCGCGTGAACGAGGGTGGGCGCGCGTACGTGACGCCGAGCGTGCTCAAGGGGAAGCAGCTGATCCGCGTGTCGGTGGGCGCGACCGCGACGGAGCGGAAGGACGTCGAGCGCGTGTGGCACGAGCTCCGGCAGGCGGCGGAGGCGATGGCGTAGGAGCGCCGATTCAGGATCGCGGGTCGCCTCGCTGGTGATCGAGCACCCGATCCGCCCGCAGCCACACCCGCGTCCCGGCGTCGAGGGGGCCAGGCACGAAGGGATGGTTGTTCAGGGTCCCGCTCCACCATCCGTCGGCGCGGACGTCGTCGAGCCGGACCCACATCATCTCCACGCGCGTGACCACCTCGCCGTGCGGGTCCGCCGCCAGGAACACGAACGGTGCCTTCACCAGATCCCCGGAACGGGGAGGCGTGTCCAGCACGCGCAGCTCCCTGCCGACCTCGTGCGGCTCCGCGACGAGCCACCCCTCGTCCTGCAGGGTCGCGGCGCCGAGGGGTGCGGGCGGGTCCGGGCGGGGATCGAGCGGCTCCCGGGTGGCGCAGAGCTCCGACCAGGCGTGAACCTCGGCCTCGGTGACACCCTGCTCCTGCTTCCACGTGAGCGGGTGCTCCTCGTCGAGCAGCATGAGGCGGGGCCGGTGCTCGCCGCGCCCGAGGTGGACGTGCACGGGCATCCCGAGCGTGGGAGGCAGGAGCCTCGTCTGGTTCGCGAGCGTGCCCTGGAACCCGGGGTGGTCGGCGGGTGGGTCGACGCTGAAGTACCGGCGGTACTCGTCGAAGCGCTCCCGGGAGACCTTGACCCAGAACCCCCAGCAGTACGGCTCGCCGTCTCGCCCCTTCACGGGGATCGGCGCGACGCACCGGATGAAGAACGCCTCGTCGTCGATCGAGACGAAGTCGTCCGACTGCTTCACCCGCGCGTCGCGCTCCGCCTTCGGCACGGCGAACAGCGCGTCCGGCCTGTGGAAGGCCGGCTCCAGCTCCGTGCACTCCTTGCCGCACACCCCGCACCGCTGGTCGCCCATGTTCCCCCCCCGCCCGCGGCATCGGACTCCCCGCCTCGAGAACAGGGTAACCCACTTCTCCGCGCCCGCCCCGCGTCCGCTTGCCGCCACGCCCCCTCCCCCGCATAACTCCCCCGATGCCCGAGCCGCGCCCCGAGCTCCTCCTCCTCGTCCCCACGACGAGCTACCGGCTCGACGACTTCCGCGCCGCCGCGAAGCGGCTGGGGGTCCCGCTGCTCGTCGTGGGCAGCGACCTCTGCCACGCGGTCGAGGAGCTGTTCCTCGAGCGGGAGGACCAGGTCTCCCTCGACTACCGCCGCCCGGAGCGCGCGGCCGAGCAGATCGCCGAGGTCGCGCGCGCGAAGGCGATCCGCGGCATCGTCCCGGCGAGCGACGGCGACCGCGGTCATCGCCGCGCTCGCGGCGCGAGAAGCTCGGGCTGCCGCACAACCCGCCGGAGGCCGCCCGGCGCGCCGCGAACAAGCACGACGCAGCGCGCGACGCTCGCGGGCCGGGGCTGCCCGTGCCGCCCTTCCGCCTGTTCGACGCGACGGGCGATCCCGCCGCCGCGGCGCGCGAGGTCCCGTACCCCTGCGTCCTGAAGCCGCTCGTCCTCTCGGCGAGCCGCGGCGTCATCCGGGCCGACGATCCGGAGTCGTTCGTCGCCGCCTGGCGCCGGATCGCGAAGCTCCTCCACGACACGCGCGCCGAGCGGCGGCCGCGCGAGGGCGAGGCCGCGAGCGGAGCTCCTCGTCGAGGACTTCGTCCCGGGGCCGAGGTCGCGGTCGAGGGGCTCCTGCGCGGCGGCGCGCTCGAGGTGCTCGCGATCTTCGACAAGCCGGACCCGCTCGACGGGCCGTTCTTCGAGGAGACGATCTACGTCACGCCCTCGCGCCACCCGGCGGCGCTCCAGCGCCGAGGTCGAGCGGATCGCGCGCGCGCCGGCGCGAGGCGCTCGGGCTCGCGGAGGGGCCGATCCACGCCGAGCTGCGGCTCTCGCCGGCCGGCCCCGTGATCCTCGAGGTCGCCGCGCGCTCGATCGGCGGCCTCTGCTCGCGCACGCTCCGCTTCGGCGCCGGCCTCACGCTCGAGGAGGTGCTCGTCGCGCACGCGATGGGGCTCCCGCTCGCGACAGCGTCCGCGCGCGAGGCGCGCGCCGCGGGCGTCATGATGCTGCCGATCCCGCGCGCGCGGGATCCTGCACGGCGTCGGCGGGCTCGAGGCCGCGCAGGCGGTCCCCGGCATCGAGGACGTCGTGATCACGCGCCGACGGGGCGCGAGGTCGTCCCGCTGCCGGAGGGCGACAGCTACCTCGGCTTCCTGTTCGCGCGCGGCGAGCGCCGGCGGAGGTGGAGCGCGCGCTGCGCGAGGCGCACGCGCGGCTCACGTTCGACATCCGGGCGCCGCTGCCGACGGTGTAGCGCCTAGTTCCCGTCCTCCCTCAGCGCGCCCACCTGGCGGTCGTGGGCTCCGCTCAGCAGAACCAGGACTCGGTGAGCCTCGGCACGCGCCGCCGGTCCGGCGACAGCGGCCGCACGTGCCCGTGCGGCAGCCCCGCCGCAGCGAGCGCGAGCACCTTCACCCGCGCGATCGTCTCGCGAGCGGCTCCTCGCGCCGCGCGGCGGCGGCCTCCACCTCCGCCGCGACCCGCGCCTGGAGCGCGTCCATCCGCGGGTCGGGGTGGCGTCCACCGCCAGGTGAGCGCCCGCTCGTCGAGGCCGCCCGCAGGCGACCTCGGCGGTCGCCCTCGAGGAGCGAGCCGGGCGGGACGAGGAGCCGGATGCGAGAGCTGCACGGGGTCGAGCGCCGGCAGCACGCCGCGCGCCTCGAACACGTCGAGCAGGTCGAGGTAGGTCCGTCGAGCGTCGACCAAGGCGTGAACGGCACGAGCGAGGGCCGGAGCGGGAGCCCGGCCGCGGCACAGACCTCGAGCGCGCGGAGCACGTCCTCGCGCGTGTGCCCCTTGTCGAGCTTCGCGAGGACGCGCGTCGGAGAGCGACTCGACCGCCGAGGTGACGAAGACCGCGCCGAGGCGCGCGAGCTCGGCGACCGCGTCCGGGAGCCGGACGAGGTGCTCGACCTTCGCGGTGAAGTCGAAGGTGAAGGCGGGGAACCGGGCGTGCACGCGTCCGGGCGACCCGGAGGGCGTGCGTGGGCCCGTTCAGGAAGTCCGGGTCGCCGAACGTGACGTGCGCGCGCGCCGGCCTCGACCTGCCGCGCCACGTCCTCGACGCACCACCTCCTCCGGCACCGCGAAGAACCGGCCGCGGTAGACGGGGACGACGGGGCAGTGCCGGCACAGGTGCTTGCAGCCGCGGGTCGCCTCCGTGTACCCGGCGACGTGCGACCGGCCGTCCGCGCCGACGAGCCCGGCGTAGCGGGCGAGGGGAGGGAGCGCGGCGCGGCTCGGCACGGGGTACTCGAGCCGGCGGCGCGGGGCCGCGTCTCCGCCCTGCAGGACGAACCGGGAGAGGTCGGTCTCGCCCGCCTCGACGGCGCGCGCGAGCGCGACGAGGTCCTCCTCGCACTCGCCGCCGAGCACGGCCGACGCGCCGGCGCGCAGCAGCAGGCCGGCGTTGAGCGGCGCGTAGAGGCCGTGGAAGGACAGCACCGCGCCGGGCGCGTCCTCGCGGACCCGCGCCGCGACGCGAGCCCGAGCCGCAAGGCCGTGTGCATCGGCACCGAGACGGCGACGAGCCGGGCGGCGCGGACGCGCGCGGGGTCGTAGCCGCTCCACGGCGAGGTCGAGCGCGGCGGGCCGGAAGCCGGCCCGCTCGAGGAACGCCGCGGGGAGCGCCACCCCGTGCGGCGGGTGGCCGAGCTCGTAGGTCGAGACGAGGAGGATGTCGCCGGGGCCGCGCACGGCGCGCGCCGGCGCCTAGCCCTTCGCGGGCGGCGGCCGGTAGTCGGGCGGGAGCTGGGCGCCCTCGCCGAAGAAGAACTGCTCCGCCTGCTGGTACAGGATCTCCTGCGTCCGCGGGTCGGCGGGCGAGAGCCGGTACTCGTTCATGATCATCTTGAAGTGCTCGAGCCACAGCTTCCAGGCCTCCTGGGAGATGCTGTCGTAGATGCGCTGGCCGAGCTCGTTGGCGAAAGGCTTCGAGGCGCAGGCCCGGCAGCTCCTTCCCGAGCTTCTTGCACATCACCATGCGCGCCATTCCGTCGTCCTCTCCGGGGCCCGGGGCCGAGACGCCGGGAAGATAAGCGATCCCGGCCCCGGTTGCACGCCGGAGACGACGCGGCGCCGCAGGTCAGGACAGCAGCGACGTCGGGGCGACGGCGAGCGCCTTCGCGAGCGACTCGAGCGTGTCGAGCGGCGGCGTGCGCTGCCCGCGCTCCAGCATCGAGATGTAGGAGACCGAGAGGCCGGCCTTGGCGGCGAGGGCCTCCTGCGAGAGCTTGCGGCGGAGCCGCTCGCTCTTGAGGTTGGTGGCGAACTTGTCGGCGAGTGCGGGCATCGGGTGCTCCTCGGCGGGAGGGCCGTGCTGCGGGTGAACTTGCGGATTCCGCATTCCACTCTGCGGAAGCCGCACGCACCGTTAGATAACACTTCCCGTGCGGGGAGGCCACCGGCCCCGTGTCCCGTGTTTGCGCGACCGCGCTCCGGGGTAGGGCACCTCGTACCGGGCGAGGAGGCGCCGCAGGGCGAAGTACGAGACCCCGAGCGCCTTCGCGAGCCCGCGAGGATCGCCCTCGAAGAGCTGTGCCGCGGCGAGCAGGTAGCGCCGCGCGGCCTCCCGGAACGGCAGGACGTCCCCGCGCGCCTGGAGCGGCCGGAACCCGGGCACCGCGCCGACCAGCTCTCCCGACAGCTGCGCCAACTTGCCGCGGGCCTCCTCCATCTGGGTCTCGCTGCGCTCGATCACCGCGATGAGGCACCGCCGGTCCAGGGCGTGCTCGAGCGCGCGGTCGACGCCGGCGCAGCGGCCCTCGGCGCAGTCGTGGAAGAAGTCCGCGCCCGCCATCATCGCGGCGATCGCCTCCGACGCAGGCGCCCCGCTCGCGAACGCCAGGATCGCCAGGTCCGGACGCGCGTCGCGCAGCGCGCGGATGACGTCGAGGCCGCTCGAGCCCCGGATCGCGAGGTCGATCGCGAGGACCGACACCGCCGGGCCGCACCGCCGGCGCACCACGGGCGCGCTCGCGGCCTCGAGCACCTTGAACCGGGGATACCGTCCGCGGACGCGCGCGGCCTGGCCGTGGCCGGGGACGCGCGCGACCCGGTCGAGGAGGTCGGCCCGGAGCCGCGCGTTGCCGGTCCCGACGAGCAGGACGTGGTCGAACGCGTCGGGGCGTTCCCAGCGGCTCCGGGGCATGCCGCCCGGTCTACCACAACCCAGCGTGCGGATTCACGAACCGTGCGGGGGCCGCAGCACGATCGCCTCGACCGTCGCCCCGCGGGCGAAGCGGGCGCGCCCTGCCGGGAGAACCACGAGCGCGTCGTGCCCCGCCGCGGAGGACAGGTTCCCGCTGACCTGGGTCCGGAGCGGCTCGGCGACGAGCTCGCCCCGCACCCGGCGCAGGCGGGCCCGGAGGTACACCTCCAGCTCCCGCGGCTTCTCCTGGGCGGAGGCGAGGCGCGCCGGAGCCCGCAGCCGCCCGGCGCCGGCGAGGCCGGCGAGGGCCCGCAGCGCGGGCCGGACGAACAGCTCGAAGTTGACGAGGGCGCTCGCGGGGTTGCCGGGCAGGCCGAACACCGCGGTCCGCCCCCATCGCCCGAAGGTGAAGGGCTTCCCCGGGCGCATCGCGACGCGCCAGAAGTGGAGCCGCGCCCCGGCCCGTGCGAGCGCGGCGCGCACGAGGTCGCGGGCGCCCACCGACACGCCGCCCGTCGTGACGAGCGCGTCGAGCCCCGCGGCGCGCGCGAGTGCGTCGCGCAGCGCGCCGGCGTCGTCCGGCACGATCGGCAGGAGCGCCGGCTCCGCGCCGGCCTCCCGCGCGGCCGCCGCGAGCGCGTGCCCGTTCGACTCGACGATCTGCCCCGGGGCGGGAACGCGCCCGACGGGGACGATCTCGTCCCCGGTGGGCAGGATCGCGACGCGCGGGCGGCGCCGCACGAGCAGGTCGCCGTGGCCGAGCCCGGCGGCGAGGCCGATCGTGCCCGGGTCCACGGCGGCACCCGCCGGCGCCGCGACGTCGCCCGCCGCGAGGTCCGTCCCGCGCCGGCGGACGAAGCGGCCGCGCTCCGCGGCCCGTCGGAACACCGCCGCGCGGCCCGAGCGCCGGACCTCTTCCTGCTGCTCGACGCAGTCGGCGCCGCGCGGCAGCGGGGCGCCGGTGAAGATCCGGCAGCACGTGCCGGGCTCGAGCGGCCCGTCTGCGGGGCGGCCCGCGAACACCTCGAACGCGACCGGGAGCCGCGCGCCCGGGCGGCGTGCGTCCGTCGTCCGGAGCGCGTAGCCGTCCATCGTGGCGGCGTCGAACGCCGGGAGGTCGGCCTCGGCGCGGAGGTCCTCCGCGAGGGCGCGGCCGAGCGCCGCCGCGAGCGGCACCCGCTCGCCGGCGAGCGGGGCGACGTCGGAGAGCGCGGCGAGGATGCGGGCGCGGGCGTCGTCGGGAGCGAGCACGGCCCCGTCATACCACCTCGAAACGCGCGGCGGCGCGTCCCCGCGTCGGGTACACTCCGCCGCGAACAGGAGGGGAACGGGTGGCGAACGAGGGACGGGACCGCCGGCGCGACGCGCTGGTCGAGCAGCTCCGGCGCGCGAGCGGCAAGCCGCTGTCGTTGGGGGAGCTCATGCAGCGGGCGAGGCTCCACCCGGGCGAGCGCACCGAGGCGAAGCGCGCGCTGCGCGACCTCGTCCGCGAGGGCGCCGCGACGAAGGACGGCAAGCGGTACGCGGTTCCCGGCGTCCGCGAGCAGGCCGGCGCGGGGACGCTCCCGCCGTCCCGCGGCGGAAGCCGCCCGCTCTCGAAGGGCAGCGCACGGCCGGGGCTGCTCGGCACGATCAAGAAGCACCGCGACGGCTTCGGGTTCGTGGCGCGGCTCGACCGGAAGGGCGACGACGTCTTCGTCCCGCCGCAGGAGGCGGCGAAGGCGGTGGACGGCGACCTCGTGCGCGTGGAGATCGTCCCCGCGCGCGGGGGCCGCACGGCGGGGCGCATCGTGGACGTCGTCGAGCGCCGCCGCCGGCTCCTCCTCGGCACCTACCACGCGCGCGGCCGGCAGAGCTTCGTCGTCCCCGCGGACCCCGAGCTCGACGCGTACGTGCCGGTCCCGGAGACGCGCGTCGCGCAGGACGGCGACGTCGTGAAGGTCGCGCTCGATCCCGGCGCGGGCCGGCTCGCCGGGTCCGTCGTGGAGGCCGTCGGGAAGCCGGGCGAGCCGCGCGTCGAGGTGCTGAAGGTCGCCTACGCGAAGGGGTTCGCCGACGTCTTCCCCGAGCCCGTCCAGCGCGAGGCGCGCGCCGTGCCCGACCACGTCCGCGACGAGGACCGGCGCGGGCGCCGCGACCTCACCCACCTGCCGCTCGTCACCATCGACGGCGAGGACGCGCGCGACTTCGACGACGCGGTCTACGTCGAGCGCGTCACCGGGTCGAAGCGGCAGTCGCTCTACCGGCTCGTCGTGGCGATCGCCGACGTCGCGCACTACGTCCGGCCGGGCTCGGCGCTCGACGACGAGGCGGTCCGGCGCGCGACGAGCGTGTACTTCCCGATGCAGGTCCTGCCGATGCTGCCGGAGCGGCTCTCGAACGGGATCTGCTCGCTGAACCCCGCGGTGGACCGGCTCTGCATGGTCGCGGACCTCGTCCTCGACGGGAAGGGCGAGACGAAGTCCGCCGAGGTGTACGAGGGCGTGATGCGGAGCGCCGCCCGCTGCACGTACACCGAGGTCGCCCGCGTGCTCGACGGCGAGCGCGAGCCCGGCCGCGAGCGGTTCCGCGAGGGGTTCGAGCTCATGGCGGAGCTGCAGGCGAAGCTCACCGCGATGCGGCGGCGCCGCGGCGCGATCGACTTCGACCTCCCCGAGGCCAAGATCGTCCTCGGCGAGGACGGCCAGGTGGTCGCGATCGAGAAGCGGCCGCGGAACCGCGCCCACCGCGTCGTCGAGGAGTTCATGCTCGCGGCGAACGAGGCGGTCGCGCGCTGGTTCGGCGCGCGCGACCTGCCGACGATCTACCGCGTGCACGGCGTGCCCGACGAGGAGAAGCTCGACGCGTTCCTCGAGCTCGCGCGCACGCACGGCTTCGAGGTCCCCGAGTCTCCGCCCGACCCGCGCGCGCTGAACGAGCTGCTCGAGCGGTTCAAGGGGCACGCGCAGCAGCGCGCGCTGAACCAGCTCCTCCTCCGCGCCATGATGCAGGCGGTCTACAGCCCGGAGAACATCGGCCACTACGGCCTCGCCGCGGAGCACTACCTCCACTTCACCTCGCCGATCCGGCGTTACCCGGACCTCGTCGTCCACCGGCTCCTCAAGGAGGAGTGGGGGCGGCGGCAGGGTGACGCGGCGCTCAGGACGCCGGAGCCCCGGCTCGTCGAGATGGCGGCGCTCTCGTCCGAGCGCGAGCGGGCCTCGATGGAGGCGGAGCGCGAGATCGCGAGCTTCTACGCCGCGCTCTTCATGAAGGACAAGGTCGGAGAGACGTTCGACGGGATCGTCGCCGCCGTCGTCGAGTTCGGCCTCTTCGTCGAGCTCGAGCGCTGGTTCGTCGAGGGGCTCGTGCGGGTCGAGGAGCTCGGGGAGGGGTTCGAGCTCGACCCCGTGCTCCACGCCCTCGTCGAGCCCGCGAGCGGCCGCGCCTTCCGCGTGGGCGACAAGGTCCGCGTCGAGGTGGTGTCGTCCTCCCCCGCGCGCCGCCGGATCGAGCTGCGCCTCGTCGGCACCGCAGCGGAGAAGGCGCGCGTCAGGCGGGAGGGAGCGTCCCGCGAAGCGCCGCGAGGAACCGCCGCGCCTCCGCGAAAGCCCCCCCGCGCCGAGCGGGGGCCCCGCCCGGGGCACGGGAGGCCCGGGAAGCGCCGCCGGGCACGATCCTGAACGACGCGGGGTCGTCCGGGTCGAACGCGGCTGCGAGGCGGCGCCCCGCCGGCGCGGCGAAGAACGGCGCCCACCCGCAGCGCTCGCCCGGCTCGCCCGGCGCGACGAGCGCGGGCGCGCCCTCGCGCAGCGCGGGCGAGAGCCGGTTCCGGCCCGCGAAGTGGATCACCTCGGCGCGATCGGCCTCGAGAGGCATGGCGCCCGCGATCCTAGTGCGCTAATCACGTAGCGTGACCGTCGCCGATGGGGCCCTCCTGACCCTCGCGTCCGCCGCCGCGGGGGTCGTGAACGCGATCGCGGGCGGGGGCACGCTGCTCACGTTTCCGGCGCTCCTCGCGTCCGGCGTGCCGCCCGTCGCCGCGAACGCGACGAACACCGTGGCCCTCTTCCCGGGGCAGCTCGCGTCCTCGTTCGCCTACCGGAGCCACATCGCGGACGAGCGGCGGCGCGCGCTCGTCCTCTCGGTGCCGTCGCTCCTCGGGGGCGTCGTCGGCGCGTGGCTCCTCCTCGCGCTGCCCGAGAAGGCGTTCGCGGTCGCGGTCCCGTGGCTCATCGTGTTCGCCTGCGTCGTGCTCGCGTTCCAGGGGCAGCTGAAGCACCTCGTCTCGCGGGCGCGCCACGCGAACCACCCGGCCGCGCTCTGGATCGCGCAGCTCGCCATCGCGATCTACGGCGGCTACTTCGGGGCCGGGATCGGGATCCTGATGCTGGCCGCCATGGGGATCATGCTGCCGTCGTCGATCCAGCACGCCAACGCGCTGAAGGTGCTCTTCTCGCTCCTCATCAACGCGGTCGCCGCCGTGATCTTCGTCTTCTCGGGCATGGTCCGCGGAGGCGAGGCGGTGCTCATGGCTGCGGCGTCGATCGCCGGCGGGTTCCTCGGCGCGCGCCTCGCCCAGCGGCTCCCGCCGGCGGGCATGCGCGGCTTCGCGATCGCGGTCGGGCTCTTCGCCGCGGGGAAGATGTTCCTGTCCCGCTGAGCGCGGTCACCCCGCGGCGAGCTGCGTGAACCAGATGAGCGCCTCGAGGGCGTTCGTCGTGGTGAGCAGCCCGGCGAGGTCGCCCCTCTCGTTCACGACGAGGACGCCGTTCAGCTTCCGGTCGCGGAGGAGCTTCGCGACCTCCGAGATTGGCGTGTCGACGGCCACGGTGTGCGGCTTCGGGTTCATCGCGGCCTTCACCGGCGTCTTCGACAGGAGGTAGTGGAGCTCCCACTGGTCGAGGCTCGTCGCCTTCGCCGGCATGTAGCCGTAGAGCATCTTCTCCGTCACGAGCCCGGCGAGCCTTCCCTTCTTCATCACGGGCAGGCGGCGGATGTTCTTCTCCTTGAGCAGGTGGATGGCCTCGATCACGGACGCGTCCTGCTCGATGGTGATCGGGTTCTTCGTCATCCACTCGCCGACGGTGAGCTTGTTCGCCATGGGTCACATCCCGAGGAATGCCTTCTTGACGTGAGCGTTCTCGAGCAGCTCCGCGCCCGTTCCGGAGAGTACCACCCGGCCGGTCTCGAGGACGTACGCGCGGTGGGTGATGCGCAGCGACTGGTAGACGTTCTGTTCCACGAGCAGGATCGTCGTCCCCTGGACGTTGATCTCCTTGATGATCTCGAAGATGTTCTTCACGAGGAGCGGCGAGAGTCCGAGGCTCGGCTCGTCGAGGAGGAGCACCTTCGGGTTCGCCATGAGGCCGCGGGCGATCGCGAGCATCTGCTGCTCGCCGCCGGACATGGTGCCGCCGAGCTGCGCCCTCCGCTCGGCGAGCCGCGGAAAGAGCGTGAACACCCGCTCCATGTTCTTCTCGCGGTCCCTGCGCGTGGCCTTCACGAACGAGCCCATGCGCAGGTTCTCGACCACCGTCATCTCCGGGAAGATGCGCCGCGCCTCCGGCACCTGGACCACGCCGCGCTCGACCACCTGGTGCGACTGGAGCCGGTTCAGCTCGACGCCGTCGAGCGCGATGGTCCCGGAGCTCGGCTTCTCGAGCCGCGAGACGTTGCGGAGGATGGTGGACTTGCCGGCGCCGTTCGAGCCGAGGACGGTCACGATCTCGCCGTCCTTCACCTCGAGGTCCACGTCCCAGAGGACCTGCATGTCGCCGTACGAGAAGTTGAGCTTGCGGATCTGGAGCACGGCCTAGCCCTCCACGCGCTCGCCCAGGTACGCGGCGATGACGTCGGGGTTGTCGGCGACCTCGCGCGGTGTCCCCTCGGTGAGCTTCTCGCCCGAGTTGAGCACCACGACCCGGTCGGAGATCCGCATGATCGCCTTCATGTCGTGCTCGATCACCACCTGCGTGAAGCCGCGCTTCCTGAGGTCGAGGATGAGCAGGATGATCTCCTCCTTCTCGCCGGTGTTGAGGCCGCCCATCACCTCGTCGAGCAGCAGGAGCTCGGGCTTCGTCGCGAGCGCGCGCGCGATCTCGAGCTTCTTCCGCTCGCCGATGGGAAGCCCGCCGGCGAGGAAGCTCGCGCGGTGATCCATCCGGACGATGCCGAGCTGCTCGTGCGCCACCTCGCGGGCGGTCTTGAGCGACGCGGTGCGGGCGAGCGCGCCCACCATCACGTTGTCGAGCACCGTCATCTTCGCGAGCGGGCGCACCTTCTGCCAGGTGCGCACCATGCCGAGCCGGCAGACCTGGTCCGGCTGGAGCCCGTTCAGCTTCACGTCCTTGAAGACCACCTCGCCCTTCGACGGCGGGTAGTAGCCCGTGATGCAGTTGAAGAGCGTCGTCTTCCCCGCGCCATTCGGGCCGATGAGGCCCATGATCGTCCCCTTCTCCACGGAGAAGGAGACGTCGGAGTTGGCCGCGAGGCCGCCGAAGAACTTCGAGACGCTCTTGATGTCGAGCATCGCCATGTCGGTCTCCTAGGCCGAGGCCTGCGCGCCGGCGGGCGGCGCGGCGGTCCGCCGCCTCCTGCGCGCGGCGCCGCGCCTGATCACGCCGAGGACGCCCTCCGGCGCGAACAGGATGACGACGACGAGGAGGATGCCGTAGACGAGCGGGTGCGCGTTCGACAGGTACTTCTCGACGAACGCGACGATGCTCGAGTCGTGCGCGAGCACCCCGATCTGCACGAGGCCGCGCGGGTTGCGGAGGATCTCGGCGAGCGGCACGAGCACCATCGCGCCGATCACCGGTCCGATGATCGTGCCGATACCGCCGATGATGGCGATGAGGACGATCTCGACGGAGAGGCCGAGGGCGAACACCGCGTTCGGGTCGATGAACTTCACGAACATCGCGTAGAAGCCGCCCGCGAACGCCGTGAACGCCGCCGAGATGGCGAGCGCGATGTTCTTGTAGAGCGTGAGGTTGATCCCGAGCGAGTGGGCCGCGTCCTGATCCTCGCGGATCGCCTGGAGGTAGTAGCCGAGCTTCGAGTGCTGCACCGCCCAGTTCGCCGCGATGGTCACCACCGCGATCGCGAGCCCGGCGTAGTAGAAGGGCCGCTTCCCGACGAACACGATCTCGGTCCCGAAGAGGTGGAGCGTCGGGATCTCGGAGAGGAGGAAGCCCTCCGCGCCGCGGGTGAAGCCCTTGTAGTACAGCGCGGCGTACCGGATGATCTCCGCGACCGAGATCGAGGCGAGCACGAAGTACGGCCCGCGAAGCCGGAAGGTGATGCTCCCGATGATCGCGGAGAGGACGAGCGCCGCCGCGACCGCCGCCCAGATCCCCCACCACGGCGGGATCTTGTTGATCTCGAGGAGCATCATCGTGACGTAGGCGCCGGTGCCGAAGTACGCGGCGTGGCCGACCGAGTACTGGCCGGCGTAGCCGCCGACCACGTTCCACGCCTGGCCCTCGATGATGGCGAGGAAGAGCAGCACGCCCATGCCGAGGACGTAGGGCTTCGTCACGAACGACGGGAAGATCGCGAGGGCGAGGGCGCCGGCCAGGAAGAGGGCGACCGGGAGGATCGCGAGGCCGCGCGGCTTGTCCTCCGGAGCGGAGGCGAGGGAGGGCTTGTCCTCCGGAGCGGAGGCGAGAGAGGGCTTGTCCTCCGGAGCGGAGGCGAGGGAGGGCGCGAGGGCCTGTCCTCCGGAGCGGAGGCGAGGGAGGAGGCGGGGGAGGGTGGTCATGGCGGGGCTCCCGGTCAGGCGCGCGACTTGCCGAGCAGGCCGGAGGGCTTGAACAGGAGGAGCGCGAGGAAGAGGACGAACACGACGAGGTCCTTGAGCCCCGACGCGACGTAGATGGCGGCGAGCGACTCGGTGACGCCGATGATGAGCCCGCCGAGCGTCGCGCCGACGATGCTGCCCATCCCGCCGAGCACGACGATGACGAAGGCCTTGAGCGTGAAGGCGCTGCCGACCTGCGGGTAGATGTAGTAGGTCGGCGCGATGAGGGCGCCGGCGGCGCCCGCGAGCGCGCTCCCGATCCCGAAGGCGAGGATGCTCGTCCATCTGACGTTGATGCCCATGAGCTGGGCGGCGTCGCGGTCCTGGGCGGTGGCGCGGATCGCCTGGCCGGTGTCGGTCCTCGAGAGGAACCAGAACAGCGCGGCCGTGATCGCGGCGGTGACGAGGAACGAGTAGAGCAGCGGAACGGAGAAGGAGAGCCCGAGCACGTCGAAGCTCGACGACGAGTAGCTCGTCGTCAGGATCCGGTAGTCGGACGTGAAGATCAGCATCATCGAGCTGGACATGATGAGGCCGAGCCCGATGGTGAGGAGGATCTGGTTCTGCGGGAGCGCGTTGAGCACGCGGTTGATGAAGACCTTCTGGAGGAAGGCGCCCCACAGGAAGAGGAGCGGGGCCGTCGCGATCAGCGCGACGTACGGGTCCACTCCGGTCTTCGTGAAGATGTACCAGGTCGCGTACATCCCCAGCATGAGCAGGTCGCCGTGGGCGAAGTTGATGACCCGCATCACCCCGAAGATGATCGTGAGCCCGACCCCGATGAGCGCGTAGACGCCCCCCACCAGGATCCCGCTCAGCACGGACTGCAGGAAGACCGTCATTCGCGCGCTCCTCACGGCAGGCACGGCCCCCGCGGCGGCCGGCGCTCCCGTGGATCCTGGGAAGGTTCGCGAGGGTACCGAATCCGGGCCGGTCCATTCAACAAAGAGCGGCCGCCGGAGCTCGAAAAGGCACCGGCCGGCGGACCGCTGGGATCCGCCGGCCGGACGTGTCGAGCGATCGCTTCCCGGAGCCTACTTCCAGCCCGGGAACGGGTAGACCGGCTTCGCCTTCGCGGCGGCCGGCGGGAACACCGTCACCGAGGCGCCGCCCTGGTACTGGACGACGGGCATCACGAGCTTGTTCTGGTTCGTGAAGCCCTCGTAGTCCTCGAACACGACCCTGCCGACGATGCCGTCCCACGCGCCCGTGTCGAGGGCCTCGCGGACCTTCTCCCGCTTCCCGCCAGCCTTCGAGGCGACCTCGCCGACGACCATCATCGCCGCGTAGGCGCAGGCGGCGTGGTAGGTCGGCTTCTTCCCGTACTTCGCCTTGTAGCGGCCGGCGAACTCGGTCGCCGGCTTCGAGCTCTCGGGCGTCCACTGGGTCACCGAGAACACGTTCGTCGAGATGTCCTTCTCGCTCTCGAACTGCGCCGTGTCGAAGCCCGCGCCGCCGCCGAGGAAGGCCTGGGGCTTCAGGCCGAGCTCGCGCGACTGCCGCATGAGCAGGATCGCGTCCGCCACGTACGAGACCATGAAGACGAGGTCCGGGTTCGCGGCCTTCATCTTGGTGAGCGTCGAGCGGTAGTCCGCCGCGCCCTTCTGGTAGGCCTCGTCGCCGACGATCTGGAGCCCCTTCGCCTTCGCGTAGTCCTTGCCCGCCGCGGAGACGGAGTTGCCGAAGTCGGTGGACTCGTAGATGAAGGCGACGCTCTTCGGCTTGCCGAACGCGAGCGCCGCGTCGATGAGCGACTGGGCGTACTGGTGCGCCGGCGCGTTCAGGCGGAAGACGTACTTGTAGCCCTGCCTCGTGATCTCCTCCTTGGCGGCGGCGGGGATCACCTGCGGGATCTTGTACTGCTCGGCGAGCTTCGCGACGGCGTTCGCGTTCGCGGAGGTGTACGGGCCGACGAGCGCGGCGACCTGCTCGCCCTCGAGCGTCTCGAGCGCGCTCATCGCGACCTGCGGCTTGCCCGTGTCGTCCTGCTTCACCACGGAGACGTTGATCCCCTTCTTCTTGAGGTCCTCGACGGCCATGTCGACGCCGTTCGTGAGGTTCTCGCCGATGGGAGCCTCGGGGCCGGTGATGGAGTTGATGAAGCCGATCTTCACCTGCGCGCGTCCGGCGCCCGGGAAGGCGAGGGCCGCCGCGGCGAGCAGGGGGGAGAGCATCTTCTTCATGGGGGGCTCCTGGTTGGAGGGTGCGCGGATCCTACGCACGGACCCGCAGGGTGTTGGACGAAAAAGGGCGCCCGCGGAATTCAATCCCCCGCGGGCGCCCCGGTCAGGGACGGACCTTCTCGACGGTGCGGCTAGAAGGCGAGGCGGATGCCAGCGCCCGCGGCCGTCGGGTCGGACCCGGCCGGGATGTTGCCGGCCACCGCCGCCGCGCCGCCCAGGCCGAAGGCGTACCGGGCCGCGTCCTCGTTCTTGATCTGCGTGTAGAACAGGAACACCTGGGTGCTCTTCGCGAACTGGTACGCGTACCCGAGCGTGTACTGCTGAGCGCCGAGGTTGTCCTCGGCGTTCGCGGCGAGCGTCGTGCCGGTCGCGGCGGTGATGCTCGGGCCGAGCGCCTGGCTGTAGCGGGCGCGGAACTCGTGGTTGCCCGTCCGGAACTTCGCGCCGAGGAGCCACGCCATGCGGCCGTAGTCCTTGAACCCGGCGGTCGAGTCCTTCTGCCCGTAGGTGAGCTGCTCGAACATGGCATTCACCGTGAGCGCGCCAAAGCCGAGACCGAGCTCATAGCCGGCGGCGAGGCGCCAGGCGAGGTCCTTGGACGTCATCTTCCCGGTGTTCGCGGCGTTGATGACGCCGAGGCCGAACGCGTCCTCGTGGTACTCGGCCGTGGCGACGATCGAGAGCGGGCCCATGTCGTAGTTCACGCCGGCGCCGAGGAGCTGCGGGCGAACGGTGCCGTTCACGCTGGCGAGCTCGTCGAGGGAGTACTGGACCCTCAGGCCGAGGCCGGCGAACTTGGGCGACCAGTACGCGACGGTGTTCGCGGCGCGCTGGTCGAAGCTCGCGGTGATGGCGGCCGCCGCGCTGCTGTTGAACGCCGAGCTGCGGACGCCGTAGCCCGGGCTGCCCATGATGCCCTGGAACCCGAACACGTCGGTGTTGCCGAACGGATCGTCGGCCTTCGTGCCGTAGTGGCCGTTCTTGAGCGGCGTGTCCCAGTTCCCGTAGAAGAGCGTGCCCCAGAACGAGCTGATGCCGACCCGGCTGTTGCGGTTGCAGATGGCCCGGGTGTCCTCGCCGTCGAGATTCGCCTGGGTCTCGCACTGGTAGACGGCCTTGTACCCGTGAGACAGGTCGACCGTGCCGCGGACGCCGATGTTCGTGGAGTCGGTCCCGATTGCGAAGCGGGGCTTGACGTTGGAGTTGGCGGCGGTGGCGCCGCTGGCCTCCGTGTACTGCAGGTTGACGTTCAGCGTGCCGTACACCTGGACGAGCGGCGCTGGCGCGGCCGTGGGGGCGGCCGGCGGCGTCTCCGGCGGCTTCGCCGGCTCGGCCGGAGGGGCGGTCTGCGCCAGGCCGGCGAGCGGCAGGGAAACGACGGCTGCAGCGAAGAGCTTCTTCAAAGCCATTGCAGAGCCTCCGACGTTGTCGTCTTGCGCGGGTACGTCCGGGTATGACGTGGGGGGGAATCCCGGACGGGTGGGCTTTTTCTCTATCACAGCGATCGGACGACAGAGCGCAAGAAAGTCGGACGCTTCAGCAAACTTTGCACCCCAGAGGGTATGGCTCGACTGGCCGTCGGATGCGTAAGCGCCTGTTTCGACGCGGGTATTGGGCTGCGTCAGACCGCCGCGCTCGGCGTGCGCGATCAGCGCCGGAGCGCGATGATCGTCACGGCGTCGCCGCCCTCGTGCTGGTCGCCGGGGCGAAACGTCGCGACGTACGGCGACGCCGAGAGGTGGTCGCGCAGCGCCTGCTTCAGCGCCCCCGTCCCGTGCCCGTGGAGGACGAGACACTCGGCGTCGCCGTTCGAGTAGAGGCCGTCGAGGAACCGGTCGACCTCGCGGATGAGCTCCTCGACGCGGAACCCGCGCACGTCGAGGCGCCGCTCCGCGGACCGCGGCGCGTCCGGCCGGGCGCCCTCTGCGGCCGCGAGCTTCTCCGCGCGCGTCCGCGCGAGCCCGGCGGTCCTCGCCTTCCCGCGCAGCGCCAGCAGGTCGGAGAGCGGCCGCCGGACCTTGAGCGGGCCCGCGAGCACGAGCGCGTTCTGGCCGTCCACCTCGACCACCTCGCCGTCCTGCCCGAGCGACACGATCCGGACCCGGACGCCGGGCGCGATCTCCGCCCCGGGCGCGATCTCCGGCCCCGCCTCCGCCTTCGCCAGGGCGGCGCGCGCGGCGCCGGACACGGTCTTCTTCCACGCGTCGAGCTGCGCGGCGGCGTCCGTCGCGGCCTTCACGGTCGGCTTCGCCTGGAGCCTCGCCACGAGGTCCGCCACCTCGGCGCGCGCGGCGTCAATCTCGTCCGCGAGCGCCTCGCCCATGCGCGCGGCGGCCTCGCGCTCGGCCTGGCGGGCCCGCTCCTCCGCGGCCCGGGCCCGCTCCTCCGTCTTGCGCGCGCGCTCGCGCGACTCGGCCGCGCCGCGCCGCTCCGCCTCGAGCCGCGCGCGCTCCTCGTCGAGCGCCCGGAGCGCCTGCCCGAGCGCGCCCCCCTGGCCCCCGAGCGCGGCGCGCGCCCGCTCGACTACCGCGGCGGGGAGCCCCACGCGCGCGGCGACCTCGATCGCGGACGAGCTGCCCGGCGCGCCGAGGTGGAGCTGGTAGGTCGGGCGCAGCTTCTCCGCGTCGAACCCGACGCGGGCGTTCGCGAACCGCGGGTCGGTCAGCGCGATCGCCTTGAGCTCGTCGAGGTGCGTCGTGACGAGCACCGCGGCGCCGCGCTCCACGAGCCCCTCGAGGATCGCCGCCGCGAGCGCGGCCCCCTCGCGCGGGTCGGTGTCGGCCGCGATCTCGTCGACGAGGACGAGCGACCCGGGGACGGCGCCGTCGAGCATGTCCTTCACGGCGGCGAGGTGCGCGGTGAAGGTGGAGAGGTCCTTCGCGAGGTCGCCGCGCTCGTCTATGGCGGCCTTCACCTCGAGGTAGAAAGGGAGCCGCGATCCCTCGGCGGCCGGGACGGGCAGGCCCGCGCGGAGCATGAGCGCGGAGACCCCCACGGCGGTGATCGCGACGGTCTTCCCGCCGCCGTTCGGCCCGGACACGATGAGCGCGCGCCGGGGCGGCTCGAGCCGGACGTGGCTCGCGACGACCGCCTTCCCCTGCAGCACGAGGAGCGGGTGCCGGAGCGACAGGAGCTCGAACCCGGCCGCCGGCGCCGCGACGTCGGGCGCGTGCGCGTCGAGGTCGGACGCGAGCCGGGCGGAATCCCTCGAGCACGTCGAGCGCGGCGAGGACCTCGAGGTCCCGGGCGAGCGCACCCGAACCCTCCATGAGGGCCTCGGAGAGCTCGCGCAGGATCCGCTGCTCCTCCTCGGCCGCCATCGCGCTCGAGATGGACAGCTCGTTGCCGAGCTCGACCATCCCCTCCGGCTCGACGAAGAGCGTCTGGCCGGACTGCGACGCGTTGTGGACGATGCCCGGCACGGCCGAGCGCGCGCTCGCGAGCACCGGCAGCACGTACCGCTCGTTCCGGATGGTGAAGTACCGGTCGCGGAGGTGTCGCTCCATCTCGGGCGAGGCGAGGAGGGCCTCGACCTGAACCTTGAGCGCGCGGTGCAGGCCCCGCGCGCGCTCGCGCGCCTGCGCGAGGGCGGGGCTGGCGCGGTCGGAGACGGCGCCCGAGGGCTCGATCGCGCGCTCGATCCGCTCCGCCAGCTCGGCCGTGGGCGTGAGCGGCTCCGCGATCGCGGCGAGCCGAGGCACCTCACCGGCGCGGGACAGGAGCACCTCGCGCGTTCGCGCCGCGGCGCGGGCCAGGGCGGCGCACTCGCGGAGCGCGAGCGGCTCGAGGACGCCGCCGCGCGCGGCGCGGTCGAGGTGGCCCGCCACGTCGCCGACCCCGCCGAGCGGCAGCGCGAGCGCGGCCTCGGAGAGCCGGCGCGCCTCCCCGACCCGGAGGAGGGCCTCGCGGGCGTCGGCCGCGGTGGGCTGGAACGGGAGGGCGAGGGCCCGGCGGCGCCCCGCCGGGAGGCGGCAGCGGGCCGACAGCGCGTCGAGCATGTCGGGCCAGCCGAGCTCGATCTCGGTGCGGGTGGTCATCTCCGGGCGGACCCTCTACCGCGTAACCGGGCGGGGCGCCACCCGGGCGACCCACCGCGACCCCGGCTCCGATCCCCGACCCCGATCCCCGACCCCGACCACCGACCCCCCGACCCGACCCCCGACCCCGACCCCCATCCCGCCGGACCAGGCTCCCACCGCCATGGCAAAGACGGCCCTCGTCCTCGGCGGTGGCTTCGGCGGTCTGGAGAGCGCCATCCAGCTGCGCAAGCGCGGCTTCGAGGTGACGCTCGTCTCGAACCGGCCGTGGCTCTTCATGTACCCCACCTCGATCTGGGTGGTGACCGGCGAGAAGCGGTTCGACGACGTCTGCCTCGACCTCGTCTCGGTCGCGCGCCGGCACGGGTTCGCGTTCCGGCTCGGCAGCGTCGAGCGCATCGACGGCGCGACCCGCTCCGCGGTGGTGAGCGGCGAGACGCTCCGGGCGGATCACCTCGTCGTCGCGCTCGGCGGAGGGAAGCTCGCGCCCAAGGGCGCCGAGCACACCCACACGATCTGCGGGGCGCCCGAGGCGACGCAGCGGATGGCGGAAGCGCTCGCGGCGCTGGTGGCGAAGGGCGCGGGCCGGATCGCGATGGGCTTCGGCGGGAACCCGAAGGACCCGTCCGCCGTCCGCGGCGGGCCGGCGTTCGAGCTCATGTTCAACGTGGACACGCTGCTCCGCCGCAAGGGCGTGCGCGAGCGCTTCGAGCTCACCTTCTTCGCCCCGATGGCGAGCCCGGGCGCGCGCATGGGCGAGAGGGCGGTCGGCGCGATCCAGGCGATGTTCGGCAAGCTCGGCGTCGCCACGCGCTTCGGGAAGAAGATCGCCGCGTTCGGGCCGGAGGGCGTGTCGTTCGAGGACGGCTCCCGCCTCGGCGCCGACCTCGTCATGTTCATCGCCGCCGGCGAGGGGCACCCCGCGGTGAAGGCCGCGGGCCTGCCCGTGAACGAGGCCGGGTTCGTGCGGATCGACGGCGGGTGCGCGGTGCCGGGGTTCCCCGGCGTGTGGGCGGTCGGCGACACCGCCGCGCTCGAGGGGCCCGAGTGGCGCGCGAAGCAGGGGCACGTCGCCGAGATCATGGCGCGCGTCGCCGCCGAGAACGCCCTCGCCGTCGAGGAGGGGCGCGCGGAGCGGAAGGGCTACGTCGAGCACCTCAACATCCTCTGCCTCATGGACATGGGGAACGGCGCGGCGTGGGTCTACCGCGACGACGAGAAGGCGCGGATGATCCCGCTCCCGGTGATCGGGCACTGGATGAAGATGGGATGGGGCGCGTACTACCGGCTCTCGAAGCGGAAGCTCGTGCCGCGGCTGCCGGGGATGTGACCGCGGTCACGACCGCGACCCGCCCCCGGAGGGGCCGCTGGAGTCCTGGCGAGTCGGCGGGGGTATCATGGGTGGGATGGGATTCCCGGCCCTCGCCCGGACGATCGTGGCCGCGCTCGGCGCCTGCGGGGCGCCTTGCGCGCTCGCCGCCGCGTCCCCGGCGCCCGCACCGGCGACGGAGTCCGCCTGGCCGCCGCCGCCGCCCAGCGAACGCTTCGCGCGCGCCCGGACGCTGCGGGCCGAGGGCGACGTCGCGGGCGCGCGGGCGCAGCTCGAGTCCGCCCTCGCGACGGCCCCGGCCTACGACGCCGCGCGGCTCGAGTTCGCGGACATCCTCCTCTCGGACGGGAGCGACCTCGACGACGCGGCGGCGCTCCTCGCCGGGGTGCGCGCGCAGCCGCCGCGCGCCCAGCTCCTGTCCGCTCGCCTCGCGGAGCTCCGCGGCGACGACGCCGGCGCCGCGGCTCGCTACGCGAGCGCGCTCCAGGCGGGGGACAATCCCGACGTCCGGCTCCGCCGCGCGCTCGCGCTCGAGCGGCTCGGCCGGGGCGGCGAGGCGATCCCCGAGCTCGAGCGCGTCCGTGCGGCGCGACCCGAGGACGCCATCGCCCGCGCCAGGCTCGCCGCGCTGTACGAGGCCGCCGGCCGGATCCGCGACGCCCGGGCCGAGTACCGCGCGCTCGCGAAGGCGCGGCCGGAGCGCGCGCAGGGCTGGGAGGACCTCGCCCGCTTCTGCGAGCGGACGGGACGGCACGACGAGGCGCGGGCCGCGCACGAGCGGGCGCGCACCGCGCGCGGACAGGCGAGCGCGCGCGAGCTGCGGCCGCTGCCGCCGTCGAGGCGTTGAGACGGCGCGCCTCGCGCCGCGCCTGCCCGGGTGCCACGCGATCCGCGAGGAGGCGGTGCGCGAGGTGGGACTTCCTCGCACCTGACGCGGGAATCCCGGCGGACCGCTGCGGTTATCATTCGGTGATGCGACTGCCCGCCCTCGCCGCCGCCATCCTGCTCGGGGCGCTCTTCGCGTGCGGGACCTCGCACACGGCCGTCGCGCCGCGCCCGGGCGTGGCCGCGGTGGAGCCGGTCCAGCAGCCCCGCCCGGACGTGCTCGTCGCGCGCGCGCGGACGCTGCGGGCCGAGGGCGACGCCGCGGGCGCGCGGGCGCGGCTCGAGACCGCGCTCGGGGCGGCGCCCGCGAACGACGACGCACGGCTCGAGCTCGCGGACCTCCTCCTCGCCGACGGGAAGGATCTCGACCTGGCCGCCGCGCTCCTCGCCGGCGTGCGCGCGTCGTCCCCGCGCGCCCACCTGCTCTCCGCCCGGCTCGCGGAGCTGCGGGGCGACGACGCGAGCGCGGCGGCCGCGTACGCGCTCGCCCTCGACGCCGCCGACGACGCCGATGTGCGGCTGCGCCGCGCGCTCGCGCTCGATCGGCTCGGCCGCGCCGGCGAGGCGATCGCCGAGCTCGAGCGCGTTCGCGCGGCGCAGCCGGACGACGCGATCGCCCGCGGCCGGCTCGCCGCGCTCTACGAGGGCGCCGGCCGGCTCCACGAGGCGGAGGCGGAGTACCGCGCGGTCGCGGAGGCGCGGCCGGAGCGCGCGCAGGGATGGGAGGACCTCGCCCGGTTCTGCGAGCGCGCGGGGCGCCCCGCCGAGGCGCGCTCGGCGCACGAGCGCGCGCGCGCGGCGCGAGGCACGGCGAGCGCGCGCGAGCTGCGGCCGCTCCTGCCGTCGATGCGCTGAACCGCGGGGGACGTCCCCGGGTGCGCGCGGCGCCGGAGGCCCCGCTCAGCCGGCGGCCTCCGCCGGCCGGAAGATCCAGCGCTCCAGCACCCACGCGACGGCGAACGCGCGCGGGATCCCCGCGAGGAGGCTCCCGACGACGACGCCGGCGGGCGGCGACAGGTACACGAGCGTCATGAGCCCGCCCGAGAATACCCAGAGCGCCGAGAGGGACGCCCCGACCGCGACGACCCGCCGGCGCGCCCCGGCCAGGGCCGTCGCGAACAGCCCCGCGATCGCGCCGTTCACCCCGGCCGAGATCACTGCGACGGCGACGAGCAGCGTCCGACGGTCGAGGAACAGAAGGTCCCGGAAAGACTCGTTCGCGTAGTCGAGGAGCAGGTAGGGGGGCGTCGTCCACGTCACCCGGCTCGCGAGCGCGTCCAGGGCGAGGTGGGCCGCCCCCGCCAGGGCCGTCGCCTTGAAGACGCTCGTCCTGATCGCGGGGGCGTCCATCGGCGCACCTGTAGCAGGACCGGGGACCGCAGCGCCACCCGCGGCGGCACCGCGGGGGTCGCCTGGCCGGCTTCGGATCGGGTGCCTAGATTGCGGCTCCGGAGGAAGCAAGGACGTGCCTTATCGAGCCCCCCCCGCCGCCCGAGGTCACCTTCACCTGGTCACCGCGCCGGTCGAGCGCCGCCGGCGCGACCGCCGCGTGCTCCTGCTCGCCCGCGCCGCCACGGCCGGCATCGCGCTCGCCCTCACCACGCTCGTCGCGTGGGCGTCGATCGCGCTCGCGCTCGCGCCGCTCCTGTGGCGGCGCGCACCCGTGCGCGGCCGGCTCCGGCCGCTTCGCGCGCGCGAGGCGCGCGTCATCCCGCTCGAGCCGCGCCGCAAGGCGCTGAGCTGAGGGGGCACCGTGCGGTCGGGGTCGCGGTCGGGGTCGGGGTCGCGGTCGGGGTCGCGGTCGAGGTCGCGGTCGCGGTCGAGGTCGCGGTCGGGATGGCGCTCCCATCCTTGCCCCCCGCCGCCCGGCGGGTATCCTGCGGCGCCCGATGTCCGGCCTGTGGAAGGCGTTCCGCGCGCTCGCCGTGCCCCCCGAGGAGAGCCCCGGCCACCGGCGGGCGCTCCGGCTCATCGGCCTCGCGGTCGTCCTCGCCTTCGCCGCGTTCGGCGTCGCGAGCGTGGACCTGCGGCGGGTCGGGGCGAGCCTCGCGGCGGCGAGCCCGGCGCTCCTTCTCCTCGCGGCGCTCGCGAACGGAGCGAACCTCGTCTTCCACGCGTTCCGCTGGGCGGCCGTGGTGCGGCCGCCGGGCGTCCGCGTCCGCGCGGTGGACGTCCTCGCCGCGATGACGGCGGGCTTCGCGGTCGGCATCGCGGTCCCCGCGCGCGCGGGGGACCTCGTGCGGGCGCACCTGCTCGCCCGGCGGGCGGGGCTCCGCCGGAGCTTCGTCCTCGCCTCGGCCGCGCTCGACTACGTGGTCGGGACCGCCTCGCTCGTGCCGCTCGTGGCCCTCCTCGCCGTGGCGATCCCGCTCCCCTCGTGGGCGCGCGATGCGCTCGTGTTCATGGCGGTCGCGAGCGCGGGCGGCGTCGTCGCGCTCTTCTTCCTGCGGCCGCCGCGCGGCGGCGAGGACACGGACGGCCCGGGACTCGGCGGCCTCCTCGCGCGGCTCCGGAGCGGGCTCTCCGCCGTCCACGAGCCGGGTGCGCTCGCGCGCTCCCTCGGCTGGGCGCTCGCGGGGTGGGGCGCCGAGGTCGCCGTCGCCTGGGCGACGCTCGCGGCCGTCGGCCTCCCGACGACGCTCGGGCTGTCGGCGCTCGTCGTCCTCGCCACGGCCGCGGCGAACGCGATCTCGGTCTCGCCGGGGAACGCAGGCCCGTACGAGCTCGCCGCGATGCTGCCGCTCGCCGGGATCGGGATCGCCCCGGAGCCGGCGCTCGCCTTCGCGCTCCTCTTCCACCTCGTCCACCTCGCGCCCACCGCGGCGATGGGAGGGTGGGTGCTCCTGCGCGAGGCGGCGCGGGCGCGCGCGTAGCTTCTGCGGCGCGCCCGGCGCGAGGCCGCGCTTCGCGCGGCGCGGGAACCGCGGTAGAACCGGGATCCACGCCCGGAGGGTCTCGATGAAGCACGCCCCCACGCTCGCCCTCGCGCTCGCGCTCGCGTGCGCCACGCCCGGCGGCGCGGGGCGCGACGCCGCGCCACCCCGCCCGGACCTCGTCCCGATCGCGCGCGCGATGACCGCCATCGACGCCGCGGCGCGCAAGGGGAACGAGATCGTCGCCGAGCGGCAGAAGCGCTCGGCCGCGGCGGACGCGGCGCCGAAGGACGCGGCGGCGCGCTACCTCGCCATCTACGCGCAGCCGCACGGCGACGATCGCTGGGCGGAGTTCCGCGCCCTCTGGAAGGAGCTCCCCGACTCCGCCTTCGGCGAGATCGGGATGGCCGGCGTGTACGTGGAGTGGAAGGTGCTCGACCAGGCGGACCGCGCGGTCGCCGCGGCGCTCGAGATCGAGCCGGACAACTGGATCGCCGTGCTCCACCGCGCCCAGGCCGCGGAGCGGCGGGAGCGGCTCGACTTCGCCGCCTCCGACTTCCGGACCGTGCTCTCCGCGGATCCCCCGAACCCCGAGGCGCACCTCGGCCTCGCGCGGATCGCGCGCGCGCGCGGCGACGCGGCGGGCGCCGCGCGCGAGGCGCAGGCGGCGCTGGAGGCCGCGCCGGACCTCTTCGGCGCGCACGCGCTCCTCGCCGAGCTCGCGATGGAGCGCGGCGATCGCGCGGTCGCGGCGGCGCGCTGGGCGTACGCGGTCGAGGCGAGCCCCCGCGACCGCGAGGCGCGCGTCGCGCTCGCGAAGCTCCTGCGCGAGAACGGCGACGCGAAGGGCGCGGTCGAGCACTGGCGGGCGGCGGTCGCGATCCAGGAGGACGCCCCGTCGCTCGTCGCGCTCGCCGAGGCGGCGCGCGCGGCGAAGGACGAGCAGGCGGAGCTCGAGGCGATCGAGAAGCTCTCCGCGCGCGACCCCTCCGCGGCGGAGTGGCGGCGCGTCGCCGAGATCCGCATGGCCGCCGGCGACTGGGACGGCGCCGAGAAGGCGCTCCGCCGCGCGCTCGCCCGGGATCCGAGGGACCCGGTCGCGAACGCCGGGCTCGGGAAGGTCCACCTCCGGCGCGGTGCGACGCTCGACGCGGTCGAGGCGCTCCGCGCGGCGGGGGACGCCGGGAAGGCGGACCTCGCGCAGCTCGAGAAGCGGCTCAACCTCGAGCGCGTCGCGAGGAAGGACGTGGGGGCGATCCAGAAGGCGGTGCAGGTGCTCGTGGACCGCACCTACCGCACGCGCGTCGCGGAGACGATGGTCGCCCCGGGAAAGCTGAAGATCCGCGCCACCGTGGGACCGTCCGGCGCGGCCTCGCTCGTCGAGGTCCTGGAGGACACGGTCCACGACCCCGACGTGCGCGCCTGCGCGTACTGGAACCTCCGCGATGCCGGGTACCCGCAGAAGAAGCCGGGCCGCTTCACGTTCGTCTTCGCGTTCCGGCGCTAGGGCCCGCGGCGCCGTTCCGGGCCTCGAGGTGCTCGCGGAGCGGCGCTTCCGCCCCCTCGCCGGGCGGCGCGCGGGGCTCGTCTGCAACCCGACCGCCGTGACGCGCGGCCTCGTCCACGCGGCCGACCTCCTGCACCGCGCGAGGGGCGTCCGGCTCGAGGCGCTCTTCGGCCCCGAGCACGGCGTCCGCGGCGACGCGCAGTACATGGCGGCGGTCGGCGGGGAGCGGGATCCGCGCACGGGCCTCCCGGTGCACTCGCTCTACGCCGAGACGGCCGCCTCGCTCCGGCCGTCGCGCGAGGCGCTCTCCGGCCTCGACGTGCTCGTCTTCGACGTCCAGGACGCCGGCGCGCGCTACTACACGTACCAGGCGACGATGATGCTCTGCATGGAGGCGGCCGCCGAGGCGGGGGTCGCGTTCGTCGTGCTCGACCGGCCGAACCCGATCGGCGGCGTCCTCGTCGAGGGGCCGCGGCTGCGCCCGGGCTTCGAGAGCTTCTGCGGCTTGCACGACGTCGCCGTCCGGCACGGGATGACGGTCGGCGAGCTCGCGTTCCTCTTCCGCGAAGAGCGGAGGATGGACCTCGACCTCGAGGTCGTCCCCTGCCGCGGTTGGCGGCGCGGGCAGCCGTTCCGCGCGACCGGCCTCCCCTGGGTGTTCCCGTCGCCCAACATGCCGACGCCCGAGACGGCGCTCGTCTACCCGGGGATGTGCCTGCTCGAGGGGACGAACCTCTCGGAGGGGCGCGGCACGACGCGGCCCTTCGAGCTGTTCGGCGCGCCGTGGCTCGACGGCCACCGGCTCGCGGAGGACCTCGCCGCCGCGCGGCTCGCGGGCGTCGCGTTCCGGCCCGCGAGCTTCGTGCCGACCTGGGACAAGCACGCCGGGATCCGCTGCCACGGCGTCGAGCTGTTCGTCACCGACGGGGCGCGGTTCCGGCCGTTCCGCACCGGCCTCGCCTGCGTCCTGCACGCGCGCGCCCAGGATCCCGCGCGCTTCGCCTGGCGCACCGAGCCCTACGAGTTCGTCTCGGACGTGCCCGCGTTCGACCTCCTCTGCGGCTCCGCGCGCGAGCGCGAGGCGATCGAGGCGGGGGCGACGTTGTCCGACATGGACCGCCCCATCGCCGCCGAGGAGCGCGCGTTCGGCCGGCGGCGCGCGCCCTACCTCCGCTACGGCGGCTAGGGTACTCTCCGGGTCCGGGGGAGGAGCGGCGCCGGACGTTGCGGATTGGTCTCGCGAGCGACAGCTTCGGGAACCTCGACGCGCTCGAGAAGGCGCTCGATCTGTTCGCGCGCGCCCGGGTGGACCGCGTCTTCTTCCTGGGCGGCCGGCTCGCCGACCTCGACGCGGTGCTCGCGCGGCGGCGCGGCGCGCGGAACGCGCCGGTGCCGAAGAGTGACTCGGAGTTCCTCGCCGCCTTCGAGGACGCGCTCGCGCGCCAGACCTCGGGCGACCCGCTCGCGGACCGGATCGTGCGGATCGCGAGCCGCTCCTGTCCGGAGTACGGGAGCGGCGCGGTCCCGAGGAAGCAGGTGGACCTCGTCGAGGGCCGGATCTGCTGCCTCGTCCACGACAAGTCGGAGCTCGACCGCGAGGACATCGCAAACGCGACCGTGCTCTTCCACGGCAACGCGGACCACGCCGCGCTCGTCCAGATCGGGCCGCGCTACTTCGTGACGCCGGGGAAGCTCCGCGCCCCGCCCGCCGGAGCGGGGGGAGTGCCCTCGCCCGAGCTCGGCGTCGTCGACGTGACGGATCACGACCTCGTGCTCACCGTCTACTCGGCCGACCGGACGGCCGAGCTCCGGCGGGACCGGGCGAGCTTCGCCGCCGGCGGTAAGATGTCGGTCCGGTGATGTCCCGGCGCTCCGTCGCGATCCTCGGCGGCTCCTTCAACCCGCCCCACGTCGCCCACCTCATGGCGGCGTACTGGACCCTCGCCACCCAGGACGTGTCCGAGGTCTGGCTCCTCCCCTCCTCCGCCACCCGTTCGGGAAGGCGCTCGCGCCTTTCGAGGACCGGGTCCGGATGTGCGAGCTGGCGGCGCGCGCGATCCGCGGCGCCGCGGTGTGCACGGCTGAGGCGGAGCTCGCGGACGACCCGCTCGTCGGGAAGACCGCCCGGACGCTCGAGCACCTGCACGCGAAGCACCCGTCGTACGACTTCGCGCTCGTGGTGGGCGCGGACGTGCTCCCCGAGACGGACAAGTGGTACCGGTGGGACCGCGTGACCGAGCTCGCGCGGATCGTGATTGTCGGGAGGGAGGGGTACCCGCCCGTGCCCGGCGCACCGTCGCTCCCCGCGATCTCGTCGACCGAGATCCGCGCGCGGCTCTCGCGCGGCGAGGACGTCTCCGGCCTCGTGCCGCGGAAGGTGTGGGAGTACGCGGCGGCGAAGGGGCTGTACCGGTAGGCGGTCGAGGCCGCGGTCGAGGTCGGGGTCGGGGTCGGGGTCGAGGTCGAGGTCGAGGTCGAGGTCGGGGTCGGGGTCGAGGTCGATCAGGCCGGCGCCGCGCGCGCGAACGCCAGCGCGCCGCCGTCCGCCGCCACGTCGACCGCGATCGCTTCACCGGCCGAGAACTCGCCCGCGAGGATCCGCTCCGCGAGCGGCGCCTCCACGAGCCGCTGCACCGCGCCGCGCATCGGGCGCGCGCCGAGGCTCGCGTCGTAGCCGCCGTGCTCGAGGAGGAAGGCGACCGCCGCGTCCGACGCGTCGAAGGAGATCCTCCGCTCGGCCGCGAGCCGGCGGGAGGACTCCGCGAGGAGGAGGCGCGCCACCCGGGCCACGTCCTCGCGCGAGAGCGGCGCGAGGAAGAGCCGCTCGTCGAGCCGATTCCACAGCTCCGGCGGGACCGCGCCCCGCGCGGCGTCGACCGCCCGGTCCTCGCGCGGCGGAGCGGCCTCCGCGGCCCCGAAGCCCATCCGGCCGGAGGAGGCCCGCGCCGCCTCGGCCGCGCCGAGGTTCGAGGTGAGGACCACGACCGCGTTGGAGAAGTCCACCTGCCGGCCGCGGCCGTCGGTGAGCCGCCCCTCCTCGAGCACCTGGAGGAGGAGGAGCTGCACGTCCCGGTGCGCCTTCTCGATCTCGTCGAGGACGACGACGCAGGCCGGGCGGCGCCGCACGGCGTCCGTGAGCTGCCCGCCCTCGCCGTAGCCCACGTACCCGGGGGCGGCGCCGACGAGCTTCGCGACGCCGGTCGCCTCGGCGCACTCGCTCATGTCGAGCTGCACGAGCGCGTCGCGGGAGCCGTAGAGCGCCTCGGCGAGCGCGCGGGCGAGCTCGGTCTTCCCGACGCCCGTCGGGCCGAGGAGGAGGAACGAGCCCATCGGCCGGCGCGAGGCGAAGCCGGCGAAGTTGCGCTTCAGGACGGCCGCGACGCGCCTCGTCGCGGCCGCGTGGCCGACGACGCGCTCGGCGAGGGCGGCCTCGAGCCCGAGGATGCGCTCGCGGTCCGAGGCGACGAGGCGCGACTCGGGGATCCCCGCCATCGTGGCGACGACGCGCGCGATCTCCGCCGCGTCCACCGTGGCCTTCCCCGCGCGCCGCGCCCGCGAGCCCGCGAGGTCGACCGCCGCGACCGCCTTGTCGGGGAGGAAGCGGTCGGTGACGTAGCGCGCCGTGAGCGACGCGGCCGCCTCGAGCGCCTCGGGCGCGTAGGAGACCGCGTGGTGCTTCTCGTAGCGCGGCGCGAGCCCCCGCAGGATCGTGGTCGTGTCCGCGACGGACGGCTCGCGCACGAGCACCGGGGTGAAGCGCCGCTCGAGGGCCGGGTCCTTCTCGATGTGCTGGCGGTACTCGTCGTGGGTGGTCGCGCCGATGCACGGGAAGTCGCCGCGCGCGAGCGCGGCCTTGAGCTCGTTCGCCGCGTCCTGCGGCCCCTCGCCGGCGGCCCCCGCGCCCATGATGGTGTGCACCTCGTCGATGAAGACCACCACGCGGCCGCCCGCCTTGCGGACCTCCTCCTTGATGCCGAGGAGCTTCTCGGAGAAGGAGCCGCGGAGCTGCGTGCCCGCGACGACGCTCGCCATGTCGATCTCGACGACGATCCGCTCGCGCCCCGCGCCCCCGAGGAGCCGCTGCGCGATCCCCTCGACGATCGCGGTCTTCCCGACGCCGGGCTCGCCGACGAGGAGCGGGTTGTTCGTGCGGCGCTTCCCGAGGACGTCGATCGCCTCCTCCACCTCGCGCTCGCGCCCGACGAGCGGGTCGAGCTTCCCGGCCGCAGCGAGCGCGGTGAGGTTCCGGCCGAGCTGCGAGAGCCAGGGGAACTCCTTGGGATCGAGCGCGTGCGGGGAGCGTACGGCCGGGTGGACCTTCGGCGCGGCGCGCCCGGCGCCCGGGGTGCGGGTCAGGGTCGAGGGCGGGGCCGGGGTCGGGGTCGGGGTCGTGGTCGCGTCGACCCCCGACGCCGCCTCGAGGTCCTCCAGCGCCCGCTCGAGCTGCGCGTCGAGGTCGCGGAGCGCGTCCATCTCCGCCTGCGCATCGTCCGCGCCGGCGGGCGGCGCCGCGCGCGCGCCCGGCGCCGCGGTCGACGATCCCGCCGCCACCTGCCGCGCCGCGGCCGCGCCGGGCGGGGCGATCTGGACCGACTGGATCTCCTTCAGCCGCCGAGGCATCCGCGCGGTGAAGTAGGAGAGGGCGACGTTCCGCAGCGTCGGCAGCTGCAGCCCGCACGCCGCGAGGAGCTGGTGCGCGAGGCTCGCGCGCACGCGGCTCATCGCGATGAGGAGGTGGAGGCAGTCGATCTCCTCGGACCCCACCGACTCGGCGATTCTCCTTCGCCCGTTCCCGGAGGTCGCGCTCGACGCCCTCCGCCTCCTTGGGCTTGCCCGTCATCGTGCCCAGGATCCGGTCCTCGTCGACGCCCCGCTCCTTGAGCAGGATCTCGGCGCGGTTCGGCACCGTGAAGAACGCGAGGAGCTGGTGCGCGCTCGTGAGCTTCTGCTTCACGCTCGCCGCGATGTCCGCCGCCTCGGACAGGACCTGCGCGAGCTCCATCGACTGGATCGCCTGGGGCATTCCCGCCGACGATGCGATATCGACCGGAACCGGTCAATTTTTCGGCGGTTTCCGGGGAGTGAGACAGGCGTCGGCGGAGCGGTTCAACCGGTTGAACCGCGGTCGGGGTCGGGGTCGACCGGAGCGCGCTACCCGACGTCGGCGAGCGACAGGACGGCCGCGGCGAGCGCGCCGAGGCTCGCGATCGTCCGCGCCCCGTGCCAGTTCGCCCAGCGCCGCAGCTCCGCGGGCAGGTCGGCCACGCTCAACGTGCGGCCGGCGAAGCTCGCGTTGGCGCGCTCGAAGTAGACGGGGAAGCTCACCGCGGCCGCCGCCATCAGCGCGGCGGCCACGAGCGCGGTCCATCGCCCGGGCACCCCGGCCCAGAGCGCCGCGACCGCCGCGGCGATCGCGAGGAGTCCGGCGATCCAGGTGACGGGCCCGAAGAAGCCCGGGAGACGCCGGGCGTTCGCGGCGTACCAGGAGAAGAATTCCGCCGGCGGCGCGGAGCGCCAGTACGGGACGAGGACGAAGCCCTCCGTCAGCATCGCGCCCGCGTAGACGCCGAGGCTCGCGGCGGAGAGGAGCTGCAGAGCGCTCGCGACGGTGGTCATGGATCGGAGCCTCCTCGACGGGAGCATCGGCTACCGGTACGCGGCCGCGACGAACCGATACTCGACGCGCGCGTCGAAGTCGCGCCACGCGTCCCCGTCGCGCACCTTCGGCGGGACCCGGCCTTCGAGGCGGACCAGCTTCGCGGTCGCCGTCTCGAACGTGAAGTAGATCGGGTCGGCGACCAGGGCCACGAGGAAGCTCGAGGGCTTCATCCGGATCCGCGTCTGGCCTGGCTGGGCCTCGACGGCCCTGAGCTCGAAGCCGATCGTCTCGAGCCGGTCGAGCGCGGCGAAGCGGACCCCGAGGGACTCGCCTCGCCGGAGCGCCTCGAGGTGCCGGACGACGTACCCGACGAGCGTGGGGCCGACGACGACAGGCGCGGTCACGCGCTCCACGCGGATCCGCCGCTTCGTCCCGTCGAGCCGCTCGAACGACACCCTGTCCGCCTCGACGCGGATGGAGCCGGTCTGGCCGAGCTGGTTCCCGTGGAGCGTGTACTCGGCGAGCGCGTAGTCCAGCGGAGTGCGTCGCCGACTCGCGGATCGCGGTCGCGCCGGAGGGAGCGCGCGTGACGTGCGTTGACACGACGGCGCCGTCACGCGCTCCGACGATGCGCTCGTAGACGAAGGTGGGCTCCGCCGCAGGCCCCTTCAGCGGGAACACGGTGCCGAAGTACACCGTCTCGCCCGGTGCGGGGAGGGCAGGCGGAGTGGCCGGGACGGTCCCGACCACCTGGGGAGCCCCGGGACGGGGCGGCGCGGATTGCGAGGTGCAGGCGGTTCCGGCGGCGAGTGCGACGACGAGCAGGGAGGGCTTCATGGCGGGTCTCCAGAGCCTCCGGGATGGAGGTGCCGCGAAGATGCGCCGTTCGCTGTTGGCCGATAAGAAGGGTCGAGGCGAACTCATCGTTCATGAAATCGAACAGTCGTCTCCAGGGCCTCCCGCTGCCGGACCTCGCGATCTTCGCCGCCGTGGCGGAGACGGAGGGATTCTCCGCGGCGGCGCGGCGGCTCGGCGTGTCGAAGGCGATGGTCAGCGTGGCGGTCGCCCGGCTGGAGGGTCGCCTCGGGGTACGCCTGCTGCAGCGCACGACCCGCCGGCTCTCGCTGACCGAGGCCGGCGCCGCGGCCCTTCCGCACGCGCAGCGCGCGCTGCTGGCGGCGCGCGACGCGGAGGAGGCCGCGACCCGATCGCTCACATCGCCGCGGGGCCTCCTGCGGCTCAACGCGCCGATGTCGTTCGGGCTCCTGCACGTCGCGCCCGCGCTGGGCGCGTTCGCGAAGGCCTACCCCGAGGTGCGCGTCGACCTCGTGCTCGACGATCGCGTGCTCGACCTCGCGGAGGGCGGCTTCGACCTGGCGCTCCGGATCGGGACCTTGCCGGACTCCGCGCTCGTCTCGCAGCACGTCGGGCACAGCCGCAACGTCATCGTGGCGGACCCGGACTACCTCGCCCGAGCGGGCGCGCCGGCCTCGCCGGCGGACCTCGCCCGCCACCCGGCCCTGCTGTACTCGCTCGCGGCGACGGGCCCGCGGTGGACGCTCACCCGAGGCAAGCGCAGCGAGACGGTGCGCGTGAGCGGACCGCTCATGGCGAACAGCAGCCTCGCGCTCCGGAGCGCGCTCGCGCAGGGCCTCGGTCTCGCGCGCATCCCCTGGTTCGTCGTCGGCGAGGACCTCGCCCGCGGCCGCCTCGTGCGGGTGCTCGAGGGGTGGGAGCTCCCGGCGCAGGACATCCACGCGCTGACGACGAGCCGCGAACACCTCCCGCGGAAGACGCGCGCGTTCGTCGAGTTCTTCCGCGACAGGATCGGCAGCCCGCCGTACTGGGAGCGGGGGCTCGCGGGGCCGGACGGTTCGTCCGCCACCGGGGGCTGATCGGACATATCACCTACAGTGAATACCGGCTCCAGGTGCTCCCGTCAGCGCTGCGCGCCCGGGACGTACTGCGCAACCCCGTTCCCGAACGACCAGTCCACGCGCTCCGACTCGACGAGGCTCACGACGACGTCGCCGCGAGCGACGCCGGTGGCCTCGAGCAGCTCGGCGAGCCGGGCGTAGAGCCGCTGCTTCTGCTCGATCGAGCGCCCCACCGAGATGGTGAGCTGGATGAGCACCGGGTTCTCGTAGCGGATGCCGAGGTATCCCGGCGTGCACACGAGCCCGCCCGGCGGGTGCTCGGTGACGATCTGGAACCGGTCGTCCTTGGGCACGCCGATGGACTCGACGAGCGCGAGGTGGACCGCGTCCGCGATGGCGCGGCGCTGAGCTTCCGTTCGGCCCTGGGCGAGGTCGATTCGCTGGAGGGGCATGGGTTCCCCGATACGGAACGCCCCGCCCCGGCGCCTCGGTCCAGTCGGGTAGGGCCCGGGTAGAGCTCGCGAGGTCCTCCGCTCGCCCTAATCCAGCCCCCGCGCGTACAGCTCGTCCTCGTCGAGCCCGAGGAAGTGCCCGACCTCGTGCAGCAGGGTCACCCCGATCTGCTCGATGAGGTCCTTCCGGTTCCTCGCGAAGCGCTCGAGGTTCCGCTGGTAGAGCACGATGCTCGAGGGGAAGTGGCTCCACGGGTCCATCGACGCCTTCTGCCCGTACGGCGCCCCGCGGAAGACGCCGAGGATCGCGGGCGAGAGCGGGGGGTCGGAGCCGAGGAGGTCGTCGTCCGCCGGGACGTCCTCGACCGTGATGGCGACGTTCGACAGGTACCGGCGCACCGGGTCGGGCAGGGAGCGCAGCGCGTCCTCCACGGCGTCGTCGAACGCGGCGGAGGAGAGCGCGATGGGCTTCGGGAACTCGTCCGGCGCGAGCTTGCGCGCGCGCTCGAACCGGCGGCGCGCCTCGTCGGCCTTCCCCTGCCGCTCCGCGACGAGCCCGAGCTGGTGCTGCGTCCAGGGCTCCTCCGGATCGAGCTTCTCCGCGCGCAGCAGCGCCTCGCGCGCCTCGTCGAACCGGCACAGCTCGTAGAGCGCGAACCCCTTCTCGAGGTGGACGTCGACCGAGTCGGGCGCGGCCTTCTCCGCCTCGGCGAGCCGCGCGAGCGCCTCCTGCGAGCACCCGAGCTGGTTCAGCGCGACGCCCTCGAGCCAGGCGAGGTCCGCGGCGAGCGCCGCGTCGCCGGCCCTGCGGGCGATCCTCCCGCCCCGGCGGGCGAGCTCGAGCCCGCGCTCCACGAGGTCGCGGTCGGGCTCCCCGTCCTCCGCGACGTTCACGAGGAACTCGGCGGCGCCGAGGAGGAGCTCGGGGTCGTCCTTGCCGATCGCGAGCGCGCGCTCGTACGCGTCGAGCGCGTCGTCGGTGCGCCCGAGCTCGGCGAGGGCGGCGGCGCGGACGTGCAGCGCGGGGACGGAGCGCGGCGCGGCGGCGACCGCCTCGTCGGCGAGCGCGAGCGCCTCCTCCGGACGCCCGTCCTCGAACGCGTCGCCCGCGCGGTCGAGGAGCGCGGTCACGTGGTCGCCGTCGTCCGGCGGGCCGGCGGGGCGGCGGGCCATCCCACGCGAGGTAGCGCGCCGGCCCGGGCCCGTCAACGCGCCGCTTGACCGGGGGGCCGGCGCAGCTTATGTTAGCGCCCGCCGGGGCCGACTGCCAACGGCGGGACGGCCCGCAATGACTTCGAATTCCTGACTGTCTCCCGAAAGGAGACCACCGATGGCGAAGGAGATCGCATTCCACCAGCCGGCCCGAGAGGCCATCCTCCGCGGCGTCCAGACGCTCGCGGAGGCCGTCGCGGTGACGCTCGGCCCGAGGGGCCGCAACGTCGTCATCGAGAAGAGCTACGGCTCCCCGACGATCACGAAGGACGGCGTCACCGTCGCGAAGGAGATCGAGCTCGAGTCGAAGTTCGAGAACATGGGCGCGCAGATGGTGAAGGAGGTCGCGTCCAAGACCTCCGACAAGGCGGGCGACGGCACCACCACCGCGACCGTCCTCGCGCGCGTCATCTACGAGGAGGGGCTTCGCCTCGTCGCCGCCGGCCACAACCCCATGGACCTGAAGCGCGGCATCGACAAGGCCGTCGAGGTCGTCGTCGAGCGAGCTGAAGAAGCAGTCGAAGCCGACGCAGGGCAAGAAGGACATCGCCCAGGTCGGCACCATCTCCGCGAACGGCGACCAGACCATCGGCAACATCATCGCCGAGGCGATGGAGAAGGTCGGCAAGGAGGGCGTCATCACGGTCGAGGAGGCGAAGGGGCTCGAGACGACGCTCGAGGTCGTCGAGGGCATGCAGTTCGACCGCGGCTACGTCTCACCGTACTTCGTCACGAACCCCGACCGGATGGAGGCCGTGCTCGAGGACGCGTACCTCCTCATCACCGAGAGGAAGATCTCGGCGATGGCGGACCTCATCCCCGTCCTCGAGCAGGTCGCCCGCTCCGGAAAGCCGCTCCTCATCGTCGCCGAGGACGTCGAGGGCGAGGCGCTCGCGACGCTCGTCGTGAACAAGCTGCGCGGCACGCTCCACGTCGCGGCCGTGAAGGCGCCCGGCTTCGGCGACCGCCGCAAGGAGATGCTGAAGGACATCGCCGTCCTCACCGGCGGCCAGGTCATCGCCGAGGAGCTCGGGATCAAGCTCGAGCAGGTCACGCTGAAGGACCTCGGCCGCGCGAAGCGGATCGTCATCGACAAGGACAACACCACCCTCGTCGACGGCGCCGGCAAGAAGCCCGACATCGAGGCGCGCATCAAGCAGATCCGCGCGCAGATCGAGGAGACGACGAGCGACTACGACCGCGAGAAGCTCCAGGAGCGGCTCGCGAAGCTCGTCGGCGGCGTCGCCGTCATCAACGTCGGCGCGGCGACCGAGACCGAGATGAAGGAGAAGAAGGCCCGCGTCGAGGACGCGCTCCACGCGACCCGCGCGGCCGTCGAGGAGGGCATCGTGCCCGGCGGCGGCGTCGCCTACCTCCGGGCCCGCAAGGCGCTCGCGAAGCTCGACGTCCCCGAGGGCGACCAGCGCTTCGGCGTCCAGATCGTCTCGAAGGCGCTCGAGGGGCCGGCGCGGCGGATCGCCGAGAACGCCGGGCTCGACGGGCCGGTCGTCGTCCAGAAGATCCTCGACGGCACGGGCGCCTTCGGCTTCAACGCCGCGACCGAGGTCTACGAGGACCTCGAGAAGGCGGGCGTCATCGACCCGACGAAGGTGTCCCGCACGGCGCTCCAGAACGCCGCGTCGGTCGCGAGCCTGCTGCTGACCACCGAGGCGATCGATCGCGGAGAAGCCGAAGAAGAAGGCGGCGGCCGGCGCCAGCGGCGGGATGGCGGGATGGGCGGCGGCATGGAGGACATGGACTACTGAGCGCCCGCCAGGCCGCTAAGCCATTGAAATCACGGATCCCGAACGTGACGCATTGAGGCAGGTCCGGGGTCCCGTTAGAATAGGACCATACGGTGGGCCGTCGACGTGACGACCCCCGGTGACGAGGGCAGCCGCTACTACGCTTCCGAAAGGGCGGAACCCGGCAGTCGTCGTCAGCAGGGCCAGGGCCGAGAGGCACCTGGCCCTGCGCATTTCTGCCGCAGGAGCGAGGTGCGGCTCACTCGCACCGCGGCGCCGTGCCGCGGCCGCGACCGACGGCCGGGACCTAGTCCTTCACCTCGACGACCTTCACCCCGACGACCGCCGTTCCCGGCGCGACGTACCCGATCGCGCCGGGCGTCGACTTCACGAACGCCACGACCTCGTCCTCGGACGCCTTCCCGACCGGGGGCGAACGCCCGGAGGACGCCTTCTTCTGCCAGAACGCCCTCAGCGCGAGCGCCGACCGGCCGTTCATGACGTCCGACAGGAAGTAGGTGCGGGTCAGGGACGCCTCGGGCGGCTCGACGGGCTCGATGGCCGAGCCGTCGGGCCACGCCGTCTGCTTCTTGAGATAGACGTCGGCGAGCTCGCCCCGCGTGACGGACGCGGCCGGGTTCGACGGGTGGACGATCACCTGGAACCCGCGGCCCGCGGCGGCGGCCGGCGGACTCTCGACGCCGGCCGGCGGACTCTCGGCGCCGGCCGGCGGACCTTCGGCCCGGACCAGCGGCGCAGCGGCGAGCAGGAGCAGGGAGAAGAAGCGCGTGCGCAAAGGATTCGGTCTCCTGGAGGTCGCCATTGTCGCAGCCCGGGCGGCCGGCCTGCAACGGCGTGCGCGCACCGTGAACGCGGGACTGTCCGTCAACTCCGCTCGCCGGCGGGGACCGGGGGTAGGTCCTTGGAGGCCATGTAGACGACGTTCCGCGTCGTGCGCTTGCCGCGGTACATCGCGCGGTCGGCGAGGTCGAGGATCTCCGCCCGCTCCGACGCGTGCTCGGGGAAGCTCGCGAGGCCGATCGACGCGGTCACCCGCACGCGCGCGCCCTCGCGCGACAGGAAGCGGTGGTCCTCGATCGCCCGGCGGATGCGCTCCGCCACCTTGAGCCCGCCGCCGGAGTCGATCCCGACGAGCAGCACCACGTACTCGTCGCCCCCGTAGCGCACCACCACGTCCTCGTCCCGTACGCAGGAGCGCAGCACGCGGGCCACCTCGACGAGCAGCCGCGAGCCCGAGAGGTGCCCGTGCGTGTCGTTCACGTTCTTGAAGTGGTCGAGGTCGAGGAACAGGACCGAGAACGGCCGCCCGCCCGCGATCTCGCGCCCGAGGGCGACCTCGAGGTAGCGGACGTTGTAGAGGTGGGTGAGGTCGTCGAGGTAGGCGAGGTGCTCGACCTGCGTGAGGCGCCCCAGGTTCCGCAGCGCCATCCCGAGGTGCCGGCACAGGAAGGCCGCGTTCTCCGCGACGGCGTGGGGCATCTCGCCGTCGCAGAGCACCGCCACCGCCCCGACGAGCGTGCCCTCCTCGGTGACGGTGAGGCACGCCGCGCGCGCCACGCCCCGCGCGCGGGCGGGGAGCGGCACGTCGGTGACCGCAGGGCCGTAGGCGTCGAGCCCCTCGATGGCGGGGCGGCACACGCCGAGGAGCTCCGCCGCCTCCGCGTACTCGAGGCCGTGCGCGCCGGACGCGACGAACGCGCCGTCCGGCGTGCGCTCCACGAGGACGCAGCCGGCGCTCCCGCACTCGGACGCGATCGCGGCCAGCGCCATCGGGACGAGCCGGTCGCGGTCGAGCGTCGAGACGATGCGCTGGCCCGTCTCGAAGAGCTTGAGGTGGCCTCGGAGCGCCTGGTTCTCGGCGAGCAGCGCCTTCGTCGACAGGCAGCGCTGGACCGCGAGCTGGAGCGTCTCCGGCGTCACCGGCTTCACGAGGTAGTCGGACGCGCCGGACTTCATCGCGCGGACCGCGGGGTCCACCTTGTCGAGCGCCGTCATCACGATGACGCCGACGTGCGGGTCGAGCTGCTTCGCGTGGTCGAGGAGCTCGAGGCCGTCCTTCGCGCCCGGCAGGATGACGTCGGTGAGGAGCACGTCGAAGCGCCGCTGCCCGAGGATCGCGAGCGCCGCGTCGGCGCCGTCCGCGACCTCGACCTCGTAGCCCGCCCCGCGCAGGTAGTCCGAGTACACGGTCCGCGCGAAGCGCTCGTCGTCGACGAGGAGCACAGACTGGGACATCGCCCGAGACGTATATCATGGCGGCGTGGACTCCCTCGCGGCGCGGAAGGTGCTCCTGTTCTCGGCGGGCGGCGTGCGCCTCGCGCTCCGCGTGTCGCACCTGCGCGCGGTCGTCGAGGTGCCGGAGGGCCGGGGCGGGGACGAGGGCGACGCCGAGCTGCGCGTGCGGGACGAGACGCTGCCGTGCGCGCGGGTGGCCTCGATCCTCGGGCGCCCCGGCGGCCGCGCGCCGTACGCGCTGCTCGTCGAGGGACCGCCGCGCGCCGCGCTGCGCGTCGAGGCGCTCCACGGGTTCGCGGACCTCGGCGGCTCCGAGGTCTTCCAGCTCCCGGCCCGGACGTTCCTGCCGCGGCCGGCGCCGTTCTCGGGCGCGATCGTCTGGAAGGGCGAGATCGCGCTCGAGCTCGCGATCGCGGCGCTCGGCTCGCCGCTCACGCCGGCGGTGGAGGTCCGCGCGCCCCCGGCCGACGCGGGCGCCGCGGCGGAGCGCGAGCTGCGGTTCGCGCGCGGGGATCGGACGTTCGCGGTCCCGCTGTCGCTGCTCGTCCAGGTGCTCGAGGCGCCGCGCGTCGCGCCCGTCCCGCTCACGCCCCCGTCGCACCTCGGGCTCCTCTACCACGGCCGGGCGCTCCACCCGGTGCTCGACGTCGCCGCGCTCCTCGGAGAGCCGCCCGGGGCGCCGCCGCCGCGGGTGCTCCTGCTCGACGCGGGGGGAACGGCCGTCGCCGTGGCGGCCGATCGCGTGCTCGGGGTCGCCGAGGGCGACGGCAGCGTGCTGCGCCCGGCGTGGGATGCCGTCCTCGCGCCGTGAGGGCCCGAACCCCGCGAAAGTCCCGTAAATCTTGACATTCGGTCGATCCGGGGGTTACTGGATCGAATCCTCTCGGGCCCCTTCCACGGGGCGGGATGCCTCCATGCCCAAGACCCTTCTCCTCGCCGACGACTCGATCACGATCCAGAAGGTCGTCGCGATCACGTTCGCGAGCGAGGACATCCGGGTCGTCTCCGTCGACAACGGCGAGGACGCGCTCACGCGCGCCCGCGAGATCAAGCCCGACGTGATCCTGGCCGACGTCGTGATGCCGCGCCGGAACGGGTACGAGGTCTGCGAGGCGGTGAAGGCGGACCCTGCCCTGGGCAACGTCCCCGTCCTCCTGCTCGCAGGCACCTTCGAGGCGTTCGACGAGGCCCGCGCGCGCCAGGTGAAGGCGGACGGGCACATCGCGAAGCCGTTCGAGAGCGGCGCGCTCATCTCGCGCGTGAAGGAGCTCGTCGGGCTCGCCGCGCCGGCCCCGGCGGCCGCGCGCGCACCGATCCCCGCCGGCGCCGCCGCGCCCGCGGCGCGCCCCGCCGCTCCCGTGCCCGCCGGCGCGCGTCCGCCCGGCCCCGGCATGCCGCCCACCGGCGCTCGTCCGTCCGGCCCCGGGATGCCGCCGCCCGGCGCGCGTCCGCCCAGCCCCGGCATGCCGCCCGCCGGCGCGCGTCCGCCCGGTACCGGCATGCCGACCGCCGCGCGTCCGCCCGGCCCCGGAATGCCGCCCGCCGGCGCGCGTCCGTCCGGTCCTGGCATGCCGCCCGGCGCGCGTCCGCCCGGTCCGGGCATGGCGCCTCCCGGCGCGCGTCCGCCCGGTACCGGCATGCCGCCCGGCGCGCGTCCGCCCGGTCCCGGCATGCCGCCCGCCGGCGCGCGTCCACCCGGTCCGGGCATGCCGCCCGCCGGCGCGCGTCCGCCCGGCCCGGGCATGGCGCCTCCCGGCGCCCGTCCTCAGGGCCCCGGCGCGCCGCTCCCCCCCGGCGCTCGTCCGCCCGGTCCCGGCATGATGCCGCCCGGCGCGCGCCCGCCGGCACCCGCCCCCGCGCAGCGTCCCGCGCCCGCTCCCGCCGCGGCGTCGCCCGCCCCCGCGGCGAAGCGCGATCCGTTCGGCTTCGGCGTCGCCCCGAGGGCCGCACCCCCGCCTCCGCCCGAGGAGGACTTCGGCGACATCGACCTCGAGCCCCCGGCGGCCGCCGCCGCTGCGCCCGCGGCCGCGCCCGTCCGCGCGCCCGCGCCTCCGCCGCCGGACGAGCTGTCGTTCGACGTCGAGGCGGAGCCGCCCCCGCCGCCCCGCCCGGAGCCGATCGAGCTGCCCGAGGCGCCGGCCGGCGAGCCCGAGCTCGCGCCGATGCACGCCTTCGTCCCGCCGCCGGAGAAGACCGGCCACCAGCCCCCTGCGGCGGTCGAGGGCGGCGAGGCGGCACTGCGCGAGGCGCTCTCGAAGGCGTCGCGCGAGGTCATCGAGCGCGTGGTCTGGGAGGTGGTCCCCCAGCTCGCCGAGACGATCATCCGCGAGAACCTCGACCGGCTCGTAAAGGCGCGCGGACAGTAGCCTCCGGCAGCGAAACCGAAACTCCCCTGCGACCCGCTCACAGGCCGCAGGGAGCGGGCCGGCACATTTCGCTTCGCGAAAGTGCCTGGCCCGGAGATGGGAGCGGCCTGGCCATGAACGACGAGAACCGCACCGAGCTCGCGAAGGGCTACCGGCACGAGGACGTGGAGGCGCGCTGGTACCGCCTGTGGGTGGAGCGCGGGTACTTCCACGGCGACGAGAAGGACCACGCGCGGCCCGCGTTCTCGATCGTGCTGCCCCCGCCCAACGTCACGGGCTCGCTGCACCTCGGCCACGCGCTCACCGCGACGCTGCAGGACGTGCTCATCCGCTGGAAGAAGATGAGCGGGTACAACACGCTCTGGCTCCCCGGCACCGATCACGCGGGCATCGCGACGCAGATGATCGTCGAGAAGGAGCTCAAGAAGACGGAGAAGCTCTCGCGCCACGACCTCGGCCGCGAGGAGTTCCTCCGCCGCGTCTGGGCCTGGAAGGAGAAGTACGGCTCGCGCATCGGCGAGCAGCACAAGGCGCTCGGCGCCGCGCTCGACTGGGATCGCGAGCGGTTCACGATGGACGAGGGGCTCTCCCGCGCGGTCCGCGAGGTGTTCGTGCGGCTGCACGAGGAGGGGCTCGTCTACCGGGAGAAGAAGCTCATCAACTGGTGCCCCGACTGCCACACCGCGCTCTCCGACCTCGAGGTGGAGCAGAAGGACGCCGAGCAGGGCGAGCTCTGGTCGTTCGCCTATCCCCTCGTGGAGCCCGTCGAGGCGGGGGGAATCATCCCCCCGGTACGATCACCGAGATCGTGGTCGCGACGACGCGGCCCGAGACCATGCTCGGCGACACCGCGGTGGCGGTCCACCCGGAGGACGAGCGGTACCGCGCCCTCGTCGGGAAGAAGGTGCGCCACCCGCTCACCGGCCGCGAGTTCCCCATCGTCGCCGACGCGATCCTCGTCGATCCGAAGTTCGGCACCGGCGCGGTGAAGGTCACGCCCGCCCACGACTTCAACGACTTCGAGACCGGGAAGCGCCACGGGCTCGAGCAGCTCACCGTGATCGGCCCCGACGGGAAGATGACCGCCGCGGCGGGGCCCGTCGCCGGGCTCGACCGGTTCGAGGCGCGCAAGCGGGTGAAGGAGCTCGTCGCGGCGCAGGGGCTCGACCGCGGGGCGAAGCCGCACCTCCTCGCCATCGGGCGCTGCCAGCGCTCGCAGACGATCCTCGAGCCGCTCCTCTCCGACCAGTGGTACGTCAGGATCGAGCCGCTCGCGCGCCCCGCGATCGAGGCGGTGGAGCAGGGGAAGACCCGCTTCATCCCCGAGCAGTGGACCAACACCTACATGGCGTGGATGCGGAACATCCACGACTGGTGCATCAGCCGCCAGCTCTGGTGGGGCCACCAGATCCCGGCCTGGTACTGCCCGGACGGCCACGTGACGGTCGCGCGCGCGGCGCCGGCGGCGTGCGCGACGTGCGGGAAGACGGCGCTCCGCCAGGACGAGGACGTGCTCGACACCTGGTTCTCGTCCGCGCTCTGGCCCTTCTCGACGATGGGCTGGCCCGAGCGGACGGAGACGCTCCGGACGTTCTACCCGACGTCGGTCATGGAGACCGGCCACGACATCATCTTCTTCTGGGTCGCCCGGATGATGATGATGGGCATCCACTTCATGGGCGAGGTGCCCTTCCGCACGGTGTACCTGCACCCGATGGTGCGGGACGAGAAGGGCCAGAAGATGTCGAAGACGAAGGGGAACGTCATCGACCCCCTCGTCATCACCGAGCAGTACGGCGCCGACGCGCTCCGCTTCACGCTCGCCGCGCTCACCGCGCAGGGGCGGGACATCAAGCTCGCGAAGGAGCGGATCGAGGGCTACCGAGGCTTCGCGAACAAGCTCTGGAACGCGACCCGCTTCGCGCTCATGAACCTCGAGGGCTTCGAGGCCCGGCCGGGCGCGGGCGCCGCGGGCCGGACGGCCGCGGACCGCTGGATCCTGGCGCGCACCCAGCGCGCGGTGAACGAGACGGTGGCGGCGCTCGAGGCGTTCAAGTTCAACGAGGCGGCGGGGACGGTCTACCACTTCGTCTGGCACGAGCTCTGCGACTGGTACATCGAGCTCGCGAAGGAGGCGCTCTACGGCGAGGACGCCGCCCGCAAGCGCGCCTCGCAGGGGACGCTCGTGCACGCGCTCGCCGCGGCCCTTCGGCTCCTCCACCCGTTCATGCCGTTCATCACCGAGGAGCTGTGGCACGTGCTCCGCGCGAAGGTGAAGGCGGACGCGTGGCCGGACTCGATCCTCGCCGCGCCCTATCCGGCGGTGGGGCCGCTCGACGAGGAGGCGGAGCGCGCGTTCGGTCCCGTGATCGGGATCGTGGACGCGATCCGGAACGTCCGCGGCGAGATGAACGTGCCGTTCAAGGTCGTCCTCGAGGACGTCGAGATCGGGTCCCTGGATCGCGCCGCCGCTGGCACGGTCCGTGAGGAGCTCGCCCGCATTCACCGTCTGGCGAACGTCCGGGACGCGGTCGTCCACGCGGACGGCGCGCCGCCGTCGAAGCGTCCCGCGAGCGCCGTCGCGGTGGGCGCGGGGTTCGAGGTGCGGGTCGGCCTCGCAGGCGCGGTGGACGTCGCGGCCGAGCTCGCGAGAATCGCCAAGGAAATCGAGAGGATCGAGGCGGACCTCGGCGGTATCGACCGAAAGCTCGCGAACCCGAGCTTCGTCCAGAAGGCGCCGCCGGAGGTCGTCGAGAAGGACCGGGCGCGCGGGGACGAGCTCCGCGAAAAAAGAGGCAAGCTCGAGGCCCATCGTGCCATGCTATCCGGCACGTTGGACTCGCCCGGGACGAGCCCCGGCAGGAGGGAATCGATGGAGAACGAGAACCAGAACCCCAACCAGCCCGCGCAGCCGCCTTCCCAGCCCGCCGGCTCCGGCGCGATGGAGACGATGGAGAAGGTCGTCACGACGGTGAGCGAGGTCGGGAAGGCGATCGGCACCGCCGTCGCTTCCGGCGTCGAGGAGGCGATCGAGCGCGTGAAGGCCGCGCGCAAGCCGGCGCGGAAGGCCGTGAGGAAGGCGGTGAGGAAGGCGAAGAAGAGGTCGCCGCCCGCAAGGCGAAGCCGCGCCGCGCCGCGAAGAAGGCCGGCAAGAAGAAGGCCGCGAAGAAGACCGCGCGCAAGCCGGCGAGGCGCGCGGCGAAGAAGCGCGGCGCGAAGAAGCGCCGCTAGGCGCAGGCATGGCTCGGCTCGCGGCGCACGCCGAGCGGCTCGTCGATCTCGCGCTCGAGGAGGACCTCCTCCTCGGCGACGCGACGAGCGAGGCGACGATAGACGCGGTGGCCCGCGGTGAGGGCAGGTTCCTCGCGAAGGAGGACCTCGTCCTCGCCGGCGGCGCCGTCGCGGCGCGCGTCTTCGAGAAGCTCGGGGCGGAGTGCCGCCTCGACCGCGAGGACGGCGCTCGCGTCGCCCGCGGCGAGCTCTTCGGGGCCGCGGTCGGCCCGGTCCGGGCGCTCCTCGCCGCCGAGCGCACCGCCCTCAACTTCCTGCAGCGCCTCTCCGGCGTCGCCACCGCGACGCGCCGCTGCGCCGACGCGCTGGCGCAGGGCGGAGGCCGGACGCGCCTGCTCGACACGCGCAAGACGACCCCCGGCTTCCGGATGCTCGAGAAGGCGGCCGTACGCGCCGGCGGCGGCAAGAACCACCGCTTCGCCCTCGGCGACGGCATCCTCGTGAAGGACAACCACGTCGCGGCCTGCGGCGGCGTCGCCGAGGCCGTCCGCCGCGCGCGCGAGCGCTCGGGCGCGATGCTCAAGATCGAGGTCGAGGTGGTGGACCTCCCGGGGCTCGACGCGGCGATCGCCGCCGGGGCGGACATCGTCCTCCTCGACAACATGGGCGACGCCGCGATGGCCGAGGCGGTGAAGCGCGCGGCCGGCCGCGTGCTCCTCGAGGCGAGCGGCAACATGACGCTCGAGCGCCTGCCGCGCGTCGCCGCGACCGGCGTGGACTTCGTCTCGATGGGCGCGATCACGCACTCGCGCGCGCGGTGGACATCTCCTTCGAGCTGGGGTGAGGCATCGGGGTCCCGATGGCCGCCGAGACGCACGCGGTCCGAGGAGCTCGTCCTCGCCTTCCTCGCAGAGGCGGGCGACGAGTTCGTCTCCGGCGAGGCGATCTCGGACAAGCTCGGCCTCACGCGCGCCGCGGTCTGGAAGCACGTCGAGGCGCTCCGCGCGCAGGGGTACCGGATCGACGCCATGCCGGCGCGCGGGTACCGGCTCGGCGCGGTGCCCGACCGGCTCACGTCGCTCGAGATCCGGCCGCTCCTCAACACGCACGACCTCGGGCAGGTGCTCCACTGCTACGAGGAGCTCGCGTCGACGAACGATCGCGCGAAGGAGCTCGCGGACGAGGGCGCGGAGCACGGCGAGGTGGTGATCGCCGAGGCGCAGACGGCGGGGCGCGGGCGGCGGGGCCGCGTCTGGGTCTCCCCGCCGCGCCTGAACCTCTACCTCTCGGTCGTCCTCCGGCCCGACCTCCCGCCGGCGCGGGCGCCCGAGCTGACGCTCGTCGCCTCGCTGGCGCTGTGCGACGCGCTCCGGCAGGCGGGCGTCGCCGCCGGCATCAAGTGGCCGAACGACGTCCTCGCCTCGGGCCGGAAGATCGCGGGGATGCTGACGGAGCTCGCCGCCGAGCCGGATCGCGTGCACTGGGTCGTGGTCGGCGTCGGCGTCAACGTGAACGCGCGCCCCGAGGACTTCCCGGAGGAACTCCGCGAGGAGGCGACGAGCGTGCTCATCGAGCGCGGCCAGCCGGCCCCGCGGGCGCTCCTCGCCGCGGCCTGCTTCACCGCGCTCGAGGACTGGGTCGACCGGCACGCGGAGGAGGGGTTCGCCCCGATCCGCACGGCCTGGCGGGAGCGCTCCGTGACCCTCGGGCGCGAGGTCGTCGTGAAGGAGGCCGCGCGGGAGGTCACCGGGGTCGCCGAGGACATCGACGAGTCGGGGGCGCTCCTCGTCCGGACCCGGGCCGGGCGTCGAGCGCGTCCTCGCGGGCGACGTGACGCTCCTGCGGCCGCGTTGACCCGCCCCGGGCCGCGGCTACGCTCGCGCCGTGCTGCTCGCCATCGACGTCGGGAACACGAACACCGTGCTCGGCGCGTTCGACGGCGCGACCCTCCGCCATCACTGGCGCCTCGAGACGAACCAGAACCGGACCGCCGACGAGTACGGCATCCTCCTCCGGCAGATGTTCGACGTTCTCGGGGCTCGAGCCGTCGCGGGTGACGGCGGTCGCGATCTCCAGCGTCGTCCCGCCGCTGGCGCTCACGCTCGAGCAGATGGCGCAGTCGCTACTTCAAGGTGAAGCCGCTGTTCGTGGGGCCCGGCGTGAAGACCGGGATGCCCATCCTCTACGAGAACCCGCGCGAGGTCGGCGCGGACCGGGTCGTCAACGCGGTCGCCGCGTACGAGCGCTGGCGGCAGGGGCTCATCGTCGTCGACTTCGGCACCGCGACGACCTTCGACGCCGTCTCGCCGAAGGGCGAGTACCTCGGGCGGCGCCATCTGCCCGGGCATCTCGATCTCGATGGACGCGCTCTTCGCGCGCCGCCTCGAAGCTCCCGCGCGTCGAGTTCGCGAAGCCGCCCGCGGTGATCGGGCGGAACACCGTCGCGTCGCATGCAGGCGGGGCTCGTCTACGGGTACGTCGGGCTCGTGGACGGCATCTGCGCCCGCATGTCGGACGAGCTCGGCTTCACCCCGAAGATCGTCGCGACCGGCGGGCTCGCCCCGCTCATCGCGGGCGTCTCGAAGGCGATCCAGGAGGTCGACGAGCACCTCACGCTCGACGGGCTGCGCATCCTGCACGAGCGCAACCGCTGACCGGAGCCGGGATGCCCGACTGCCCCCTGCCGCTCGACGTCCTCCCGAAGCCCCTGCAGAAGCACGCGGACGCGAAGGCGCCGCCGCCGCTCCGGATGATGGGGGCGAAGGGGCTCGTCCCGGCCGTCGCGCCGATCGACCTCTGCACGCTGCTCTTCTTCCTCTCGTTCGACGCCGACGCGGGCGTGCGCGAGACGGCCACGAAGACCGCGGACGGGCTCCCCGACAAGATCTGGGGGGTGGCGCTGCGCTCCGAGGGGATGAAGGCCCCGGTCCTCGACTGGCTCGCGGATCGGTTCGCGACGAAGGAGGCCGCGGTCGAGCTCGTGCTCCTGAACGCGGCGACCCCGGACGAGACCGTCGCGCGCCTCGCGCCGACGGTCTCGCGCAAGCTCTCCGAGATCGTGCGGCAGAACGAGCTCCGCCTCCTGCGCCACGACGACATCATCCGCGGCCTCTGCCGGAACCCGGAGGCGCTCGCCTCGACGATCGACGGCGCCTGCGACTTCTGCGTCCGCAACGGGCTGACGCTCCTCGACGTCCCCCAGCTCGTCGAGGCGCACAAGCGCATCCACGGCGTCGACCCCACCGTGAAGCCGCCGGACCCGGGCGAGACCGCGGCGGGGCTCATGGCCGAGTACGGCGACGTGCTCGCGACGGACGCAGAGGCCGCGGCCGCGGCCGTGGCGGCCGAGCAGGAGCAGAAGAAGCAGAACGTCACGCAGCGGGTCATGAAGATGTCGGTGTCCGAGAAGATCAAGCTCGCGACGCTCGGGAACAAGGAGGCGCGCACCCTGCTCCTCCGCGACTCGAACAAGCTCGTGTGCATGGCGGCGGCGACGAGCCCGCGCATCACCGACGGCGAGATCATCTCGCTCGCGAACTCGCGGACGGTGAACGCCGACGTCCTGCGCTACATCTACTCGAACCGCGAGTTCCTCCGGACCTACGCGATCAAGATCTCGCTCGTGAAGAACCCGAAGGTCCCGCTCCCGACCGCGCTCAAGATGCTGCTCACGCTCCAGGAGAAGGACATCAAGGACCTCGCGCGGGACCGCAACGTGCCGCAGACGGTCCAGTCGCAGGCGAAGGCCTGGTTGATGAAGAAGGAGGCCGCCGCGAAGGGGCCCGAGGGCGGGAAGCACTGACGTGACGACCGCCGCGCCGCCGAGGGGCCCGGACGCGCCGCCGCCCGCGCCGGTCCGCGATGGGCCGGGCGGTCTGGGTCTCGGCCGCCACGATGACGTCTCGCGTCCTCGGGCTCGTCCGCGAGCAGCTCTTCGCCGCGCTCGTCGGCGCGAACCGTTGGTCGGACGCGTTCATCGTCGCGTTCCGGATCCCGAACCTCCTCCGCGACCTCTTCGCCGAGGGGGCGCTCTCGTCGGCGTTCGTGCCGACCTTCGCCGACGCGCACCGGAACGCGCGGGCGCGACGCCGCGTACCGGCTCGCGAACGCGGTGGTCGGCGCTCGTCCTGCTCGTCGTCGGCGCGATCACGCTCCTCGGGATCGTCTTCGCCGGCGCGATCGTCGCGCGACCATCGGTCACGGGCTCCAGGAGGGCGAGCTCGCGACGCTGCTCACCCGGCATCATGATGCCGTTCCTCCTTCTCGTGTCGCTCTCCGCGGTGGCGATGGGGATGCTGAACGCCCAGAGTCGCTTCACCGCGCCGGCGCTCGCCCCGGCGCTCTTCAACGTCGGCTCGATCGCGGTCGGCGCGGCGCTCTGGCTCGCGGGCTGGCCGCCGGAGAGGGCCGTCGTGGGATGGTCCGTCGGCACGCTGATCGGCGGGCTCCTCCAGCTCCTCGTGCAGCTCCCGTCGCTGTGGCGCGCTCGGGTACCGCGTCCGGCCCACGCTCGCGCGGGCCACCCTCGCGGACCCGCGCCTGCGCCGGATCGGCCGCCTCATGGCCATGGCCGTGATCGGGCTCTCGGCGACGCAGGTGAACGTGCTCGTGAACACCGCGTTCGCGTCGAGGATCGTCGGCGCGAACAGCTGGCTGCAGTACGCCTTCCGCCTCATGCAGCTCCCGCTCGGCGTCTTCGGCGTCGCGATCGCCACCGTGGCCGGTGCGGGCGTCGCGCAGCGCGCCGCCGCGAGGGACATGACCTCCGTGAAGACGACGCTCGGCTCGGCGATGCGGCTCGTCGCCTTCCTGAACGTGCCGTCGGCGGTCGGGCTCGCGGTGCTCGGCGGTCCGATCATCTCGCTCATCTACCAGCACGGTCGCTTCGGCGCGGCCGACACGGCGGCGACCGCGCAGGCCCTGCTGTTCTACGCGCTCGGGCTCTATGCCTACTCCGCGGTGAAGGTCTTCGCGCCCGCGTTCTACGCGCTCGACGAGGCGCGGACGCCGGTCGCGGGGAGCGTGCTCGGGATGCTCTCCAACGTCGCGCTGAACGTCGGCCTGTTCCCGGTGCTCGGGTTCCGCGGTGTCGCGCTCGGGACGTCGCTCGCCGCGATGGCGAACTTCGCCGTGCTCGCCTGGGCGTGGCGCGCGCGCCACGGCGGGCTCGGCGGGACCGGGGTGGTCCCGCAGCTCGGGAAGGTGCTCGTCGCCTCCGCCGTCCTCGGCGCCGCCGCCTGGGGAACCTTCCACGGGCTCGACCGCCTGCTCGCTCCCGGCGGCCTCCGCCGGCAGCTCCTTCTCGGGCTCGCGCCCGTCCTCGCGGGCGGCCTCGCGTACCTCGCCGCCTCGCGTGCGCTCCGGATTGCGGAGCTCGACGAGCTCCTCGGCGCGATCCGCCGCCGCCGCGCGCGGTCCGCCTGATCCGCCGCGCCCGCGCCCCGGCCAGCGGCGCGGAGGTCCGCTGAGCGCCCCTGACGCGACGCGGTGGACGCGGACGCGCGGCCGCCGGCACGCGGCCGCCGCGAGGTGCTGCGTCGCGTTCCCACGATGGGTCGCCGGGTTGACCCGGAGCGGAGAGGGGCGCACTCTCCCGGTGCGAATCCCGGAGGATAGGGCGATGATGGACGTGACGCACGGCGCGCACGGAGAGGTCGTGATCCACCTCGACGGCGACTTCGACGCGATCGCGGCGACCCGGCTCTCCGGCTGGCTGGGGGAGGTCCCGTCGAGCCAGCCGCTCGTCCTCGACTTCACGCAGGTGCGGACCTGCGAGGACTTCGGGCTCGCGGCCGTCGCGAGCGACCTCGCCGCGCGGAGCGGCCTCCAGGTTCACGGGCTCACCCGGCACCACGAGCGGATGCTGCGGTACTTCGGCGTGAAGCTCGACGTGCCCGCGGACGAAGACGACGCCGCGGTGAGTTAGCTACTCGCGGCCGCCCGCGAGCCGCCGCTCCCTCTCCGCGGGCGTCTCGGCCGGCAGCCCCTCCTCGATGAGCTGCGTCGCGATGGCGAGCGCCTTCCGGACCTTGTCGCGCACCTTCTCGTCGGCCTTGATCTTCTGGTAGGCCTTGACGACGCGCTCCTCGTTCTTCGCGCTCGCCGCCTCGACCTCGGCGACGCGCTTGCGGAGGTCGGCGGTCCGCTTCTCGACCTCGCCACGCGCGCCCTCGGCCTCGCCGCGGGCGACGAGCAGCTCCGTCCGGAGCTCGTCGGCCTCGCGCTCGAGCGTCTCGGCGCGCGCGACCGCCTCCTGGGCCGCGGCGGCCTCCTCGGCGCGCCGCCGGGCGTCGGCCTCGGCCGCGCTCGCCCGCCGCTCCGACTCGGCGAGCCTCTGCTCGAGCTCCCCGAGGCGTTCCTCGACGTCCGCGAGCTTCGTCTCGGCCGCCCGCGCCTGGTCCGACGCGCGGCGTGCCTCGTCGCGTCCTGCCTTCGCGTCGGCCTCGGCCTTCCGGAGCTGGGCGGCCGCGGACTCGGCCTTCGCGCGCACCCGCGCCACCTCGGCCTCGGCGTCGTCCGCCCGGCGCTTCACCTCGCGCAGCTCCTCGCCGCGCGCCTCGAGGTCCCGCCGGGCGCGGTCGAGCGCCTCACGCGCGTGGTCGAGCTCGGCGGAGTCCTCCCTCGCATCCGCTCCGGAGGACAGGCCGAGGCGCGGCGCGGGCGTCGAGAGCGTCTTCCGCTCGGGGGCGACGGGCTCGTCGAGGACCTTGATCCCGGCAGCGCGGAGGAGGTCCGCGCTCGCGCCGCGCAGCGGCGAGGAGGGCACCGGCGCCATCGCCTCGTCGGACGCACCGAGCGCGCCGAGGGCGGCCTCGGCGTCGGCGTCGAGCGTCGCGAGCTCGGCGCGCGCCGTTCCCTCGTCCTCGTCCGGGAGGGAGGAGGCGGCGGCGTCGACGTCGGCCGCCGGCACCGGCCGCTCGAGGTCTCCGGTGAGCTCGTCGAGCGCCGCGTCCGCGGCGTCGATTGCGTCCACCGCGTCCACGGCGGTGCTGCCGTGCGGCGTCGCGAGCCCCTCGAAGGCGTCGTCGAGGAGCTTCAGGTCCTCGTCGAGGCCGGACGGGGCGCTGCCCGCGGCGGGCTCGTCGGGGAGGGACTCCAGGTCGAGGCCGGGGATCTCCTCGTCCGGCGAGCCCCCCGCCGACGCCTCGAGCCCCAGCTCCTCCTCGAGCGAGACGACCTCCTCTTCGACGACCGCGTCCGCCCCGGCACCCTCCGGCATCCCGACGAGCGCGCCGAGCCTCTCGAGGAGCGCCCCGGGTGCGTACGGCTTCAGGAGGTACTCGTCCGCGCGCGCCTTCAGCGTCTTGTGCTTCTCGAACGTCTCCTCGGTCGCCTCGGCGCTCGTGAGCACGAGCGGGATCGACTTGAGCGCGTCGTCCTTCTTGAGCTTCTGGCAGACGAGGTAGCCGCTCATCCCCGGCAGCTCGACGCAGAGGACGATCGCGGCCGGTGCCCAGTCGTGCGCGAGCTCGAGCCCCTCCTTGCCGTCGCCGGTGGCGCGGACCTCGAACCCCGTCGCCTCGAGCGACTCCGAGACCTCGTTGGCGAAGGCCGGGTCGTTCTCGATGAGGAGGATCTTCGTCGGCATCTCGGCGTCCGGCTGCGCGGCAGGGAGGCGCGGCGGCGCCGCGCGGAAAATTCCGAAAACTCTGGCGAAATTTTACCCGGGGGCCGCGCGGGGTGTCAAAAACCGCGGCCGTGGGACAGGCACGCGAGACGACGGCGCCGTCGCTATCGGCCGCTCTCGGCTTGCGCGGTGCGGACGAGCTCGCGGAGCGCGGCCTCGTCGAGGTCGGACACGAGCGAGTAGACGATTCTCGTCGTCGCGCCACACGGCGACGTTGTACCCGTGCCCGCGCGCCACGCGGATCGTGCGCGAGCCGACGTTCACCGGCTCGCCGCCGGCGTCGAAGAGGCCCTTCGGGTCGTCGACGATGAAGAGGCCGGCGTTCCCGTGGGGCAGCTCGTAGCGGACGTAGGCCGCCGGCCACTCGCGCAGGTGCGAGAAGCGGGCGCCGACGAGCCGCACACCGTCGGCGTGGAACCTCGGCGGCGACGGCTTGAACTCGAGCTTGTCCGTGAACCACGCCGGGATGGACACGTCGCCCGCGGAGGCCGCGACGTAGTCGAGCGGGAGGTCGCGGTGGTGGCTCCGGATCGCCTCCTCGGCGAGCGTCGCGCCACCGTCACGGCCGTGGAGTCCGAAGACGATGACCGCCCCCGCCGCGCAGGCCGCGAGCGTCGCGACCGGGATTGGCGAGAGGGCGCGGCGCCAGAGCGGCCTCCGGCGGCGCGCGAGCTCCGCCTCGATCCGGGCGCGGAACTCGGGGGGGGCCCGGCCCGCCGCGGCGGGCGGCGTCATGGCCTCGCGCAGCTTCGCGCGGACGGCCGTGCGCAGGGCGGCGCGCGCGCCGGCGAGGGCGCGGCAGCGCTCGCACGAGGCGAGGTGCAGGTCCGCCTCGGCGCGCTCGGGGGCGTCGAACTCGCCGTCGACGTAGGCGTCGACGGAGCGCTCCAGCTCGGTGCAGTCCATCGCAGCGATGAGCGTGGGTTCGATTGCCATGACGACTTCCCGCCGGTGCTCCCGATCAGGCCGACTTGCCGCGACGCTTCCGGTACGACTCGAGGTCGATGCTCCCATCGTCGCCGACGTCCTGCAACACGCCGGAGACCGCCGCGTAGCCGGCGAGCGCCTTCTGGAGGAGCCGGCGGCCGCGGTAGAGCCTGCTCATCACCGTGCCCACCGGCACGTCGAGGATCTCGGCCACCTCGCGGTACGAGAACTCCTGGAGGTCGGCGAGGATCACGGCGAGCCGGAAGTCGATCGGGAGCGAGTCGACGGCCTTCAGCACGTCGTCCGACAGCAGCCGGTCGAAGAAGAACTGCTCCGGGTTCGCCGCGTAATCGGCGGTCTCGCGCGAGACGAACCGCTCGTGCACCGCGTCCCGCTCCGACCCCTCGACGATGTTCCGCTCCTTCACCGAGCGGCGGTACCGGTTGATGAACGTGTTCGTCAGGATCTTGAAGAGCCACGCCTTCATGTTCGTGCCCCGCTCGAACTTGTCGAAGAAGCGGTAGGCGCGGAGGAACGTGTCCTGGACGAGGTCCTCGGCGTCGCGGTCGTTCTTCGTGAGCCGCAGGGCCGCCGAGTAGAGCGGGTCGAGGTGCTTCAGCGCGAGCTCCTCGAACTCGCCGCGCGTGAGGTCCGTCTGTCTCAGGTCGAACATCGAGGGCTTGGTCTCCCAACCCGGGTTCTAGGACCGCGGCCCGAGGGCCGCCGCGTCCCACTCGCGTCAGGAAGGGAACGAGGCAGCGGCCGCCCCGATTCCCGCCCATCGGGCCCCCGCCCGGATGCCGGGAGGACCGCCGTGCGACCACCGCGAAAGATAAGGAGATTCTAGTGGAATCTGGCGGCCGGTACATCCTCCGATGGAAGGGGCCCGGGGGCGGTGCTATGACCCCCCGTCCGCGCGCTGCGCGCTGCGACCCCATGCCGAACCTCCTCTTCGCCGACGACCGCGGGCGCGTCTACGACCATCCGGATCTCCTCGCGGCGGTCCGGAGCGGCGAGGACGTCCTCGCGCCGCCCGAGCGGGCGCGTCCGCTCCCCGAGGGCGCGACCCTCACGATGCTGCCCGGCAGGCGTCCCGTCGGCATCGATCCCGCCACGGGCGCGCCGACGGTGCTCCGCGAGGTCCGGGTGGGCCGCCGCACGATCGTCCCCCACGCTGTCGGTGCGACGCTCCCGCCCGGCTTCACGCGGACGTTCCTCCCCGCCGCGGCGCGCCCGGCGCTCTCGACCGTGTCCGAGACGCCCGTGCTCCCGCAGTGGGCCTACACCGCCGCCGCCTTCGCCCCGGGCGGCCCGGTGGTCTGGGCGCTCCACACCGACCGGCGGCGCCACTGGAGCCCGCGCGTCCACTCGACGCCGGACCTCCCGCGGCGCGTCGCCGAGACGCTCGAGGAGACGGGGAACCCGATCTTCCGCCAGCTCTCCCGCTGCGCGCTCGAGTGGCGCTGCTTCACCGCGCAGAACACGTTCTACCTCCGCGACGAGGGCGCGATCCCCTCCTCGGCGGGCTGCAACGCGGCGTGCATCGGGTGCCTCTCCGAGCAGGACGAGGGGATGCCGCCCGCGAGCCACGAGCGGATCGTGCGCGCGCCGACCGCGGAGGAGATGGCCGAGGTCGCGATCCGCCACCTCGAGCGCGCCACCGGGCGCGTGATGGTGAGCTTCGGCCAGGGCTGCGAGGGGGAGCCGCTCACGCGCTGGAAGGAGATCGAGCGGGCGATCCGGCTCGTGCGCGCCCGGACCTCGCGCGGCTCGATCCACGCGAACACGAACGGCTCGCTGCCGGACGCGCTCGCCCGGCTCGTCGACGTAGGCCTCGACTCGGTGCGCATCTCGCTCAACTCGGCCTCCGACGACCTCTACGCCGCCTACTACCGCCCGCGCGGCTACGCCCTCGGGGACGTCGTGCGGGCGATCCGGACGGCGAAGGCGCGCGGGGCGTACGTCGCCCTGAACCTCCTCACGTTCCCCGGCGTCACCGACCGGGCGGGAGAGGCGGAGCGGCTCTGCGCGCTCGTCGCGAGGACGGGCGTCGATCAGGTCCAGACGCGTCCGCTCGCCATCGACCCGGACGTCTACGTCGAGGTCGCGCGCGGACGGGGGCGGGCGGGGCGGCGATCGGGATCCGCGCGCTCGTCGAGGCGCTCGAGGCGGCGCGGCCCGGGCTCGTCGTCGGCAACTTCTCGCGGGCACGCACGGAGCGGCCGCGCCCTGCCCGCGCCGCGCGGGCGAGGGAGGCGCGGTGAAGGCCGAGGCGGAGCTCCGGCTGCAGAAGGACCTCGCGCGCCACCTGCGCGCCGGGCACCCGTGGGTCTTCCGGAAGGCGATCGAGAAGGCGCCGAAGGGGCTCGCGCCCGGGACGATCGTGGACGTGACCGACGAGGGGCGCTTCGTCGCGCGCGGCTACTTCGACCCGCACTCCGCGATCACCGTCCGGATCCTGACGCGCGAGCCCGCCGAGGCGATCGACGCCGACTTCTGGCAGCGGCGCGTCGCACGGGCGCTCGCGCTCCGCCGCGAGCTCGTGCACGGGACGACCGGCTATCGGATGGTCCACGGCGAGTCGGACGGCCTCCCCGGAGTCGTCGCGGATCGCTACGGCGCGTTCGCCGTCCTGAAGCTCTACTCCGCCGGGCTCGTCCCCCACCGCGGCGAGATCGTCGAGGCGCTCCGGGCCGAGGCGGAGGGGCTCGAGGGCGTCTACGGCCGCGACGAGGTCCCGCGCGACGACGACGACGAGGGCGGCGCGCCCGCGGGGCGGGTCCTGTGGGGCGCAGAGCCGCCGGAGCTCCTCGGCATCGACGAGCACGGGATGCGGCTGCTCGTCGACGTGCGCCGCGGCCAGAAGACCGGCCACTTCCTCGACCAGCGCGAGAACCGCCGGATGGTGCGCGGCCTCGCCGCCGGCCGTCCCGAGGCGCTGAACCTCTTCTCGTACAGCGGTGGCTTCTCGGTGGCGGCCGCGCTCGGCGGCGCGCGCCACGTCGTGTCGGTGGACGTGGACCAGGACGCGATCCGGCTCGCGCGCGAGAACTTCAAGGCGAACGGCCTCGACCCGGCGGACCACGCGTTCGCCGCGGAGGACTGCTTCGAGATCCTCGCCCGCTACAAGCGCGAGGGGCGCCGGTTCGACCTCGTCGTGTGCGACCCGCCCGCGTTCGCGAAGTCCCAGAAGGCGGTGGACGCCGCGATCGCGGGCTACGCGTCCCTGAACCGCGCCGCGCTCGCGGTGGTCGCGCCGGGGGGGCTCCTCGTCACCGCGAGCTGCTCCGCGCGGGTGTCGGTCGAGCAGTTCACCGACGCCGTGAAGGAGGCCGCGTTCAAGGCGCGCATGGACCTCCAGCTCGTGGCGGAGACGCGCCAGCCGCCCGACCACCCCGTGTCGCTGCAGTTCAGGGAGGGGCGCTATCTGAAGTGCCTGGTGCTGCGGCGGGTGTCGTAGGTCGGGGTCGAGGTCGGGGTCGGGGTCGAGGTCGAGGTCGAGGTCGGGGTCGAGGTCGAGGTCGAGGTCGGGGTCGGGGGGCGCTCTGGGTGAACGGCGCTTCTCGTCATGAGCATGCTCGTGCCACCGCCTTCGGCGGTGTCACTGCGCATGCCTCGTCGATTCCACGCGCCGTTCTCCGGTCCTTTGGCGGGCCTGGGTCTCTCGGGTGCGGTCATCGGTTCGGCTCCTTGTCCGGGGTGAAAGGAGCCGAACCGATGACCGCATCCACTCGTTCGTCGCTGATCCCAGCTTCCCCTTCCTCCCCTTCCACTTCCCCCCTCCTCCCCCACCACCGCCTCGTCGCCTATTGCGTCGCCCGGGAATTCCTCCTCGCCGTGCTCGCCTGCCGGATCGCCGATCCCAAGCTCCGCGACGAGGCCCACCGTTCCGCCAAGTCCGCCGCCTTGAACTGCGCCGAAGGCGCGGGCCGCGTCTCCCGCGCGGACAAGGCTCGCGCGTTCGCCATCGCTCGCGCGGAGGCGGTCGAGGCCGCCGCCGCGGTCGAGATCGCCGCCCTGTGCGGCGACGTCGCCGCAGAGCCGGCCCGCGAGGTCGCCCGCCTCGCGGACCGGCTGGTGGCGCTCCTCACCGGGCTCGTCCGCTGGCGCGCATGAGGCCGCGCAGCACCGCGCGGAGGCGAAGAGCCTCCGCGTGGATCTCCGCGGAGTGGGCTGCACTGGCGGCGCCGATCGCCTCGGCGAGGTCGACGGCGGCGACGGCTTCGTGGAGGGAACCGTCAGCCTGATCGAAGAACTTCAAGCGAACGGCGGGACGGTCGGACGGCAGCCCCTCGCAGAGATTCAAGAACGCGCTCTTGGCAGCGCGCGTGGCTTGATCACGGAGCTCCGCATCGCGGATCGAAGCAGCGTGGACTCGCGCAGCGAGCCCCCGCGCGAGACGGTAAGCGTCGAGGTTCTGGAACGGAAATCGGTTGGCGTCGGGCATCGCGGCCTCCTTCACCTGCCCAAGGAGGCCGCGGTGCCCGACGCGACCGATCCTCGAGCGTCGCCGAGGGATCGACCTGGCAGGAGGACACGCTGCAGGCGCCGTGACGGGCGAAGCCCGGCGCGGTGCCTGCAGAACGACAGAGCGCACCCGAGGTCGAGGTCGCGTTCGGGGTCGCGGTCGAGGTCGAGGTCGAGGTCGCGGTCGGGGTCGCGGTCGCGGTCGCGGTCGGGGTCGCGTTCGCGCTCGGGGTAGCGGTCAGGTCAGGGTCACGACCGCGCCCGCTCAGATCGCGTCGCTCGGCGCTGGTCCCATCGCCTCGGGATCCCCGCACTTCGCCATCTCCTTCTTCACGATGGCGGCGAGCTTCCCTTCCTTGCGGGCCTTCTCGAGCCGGTCGAGCTCCTTGTACTTCAGCTCGGAGTCCGCCTTCCTCATCGCGTCGTACGCGCGGAGCACGCTCTCGATCCCGGCGGTCTGCACGGCGACCCAGTCGTTCGCCTTCTTCGGGTTCCCGATCATGAACGCCGTCATCCCGAAGACCGACTGCACGTAGAGCAGCTGCCCGTACGTGTCCTCCTCGTCCTCGCGGAGCCCGTCGAGCGGTCCGGCGCAGCTCGTGACGTTGATGTCCGGGATCTCCACGATCCACTGGAACAGCCACTTGCGCGCCTCCATGGAGTTGCGCGCGAGGGGCTCCTTCTCGAGCTTGCGGGTCGTCTCGACGGCGCGCTTGCGCTCCTCCGGCGTCGAGGGGCCGCGCGCGTGCGCCGCGGCGGGCGCGAGGAGGGCGAGGGCGAGGACGGCGACGAGGATGCGGCGCAAGGGAACGACCTCCGGCTGACCGGCAAATCGGACCACGGTTCGCCAGCACACGCCACTATGATCCGCCGCCGGGCGGGGCGCCACCACGATTCCCGCCCCGGTGCCCCTCCGTGCCCGGCGCGCCGATGCCCGGCGCGGGGGGGATGGGGCGGCGCGGGCGGTGCGCAACGAGCGCGCCGCCGAGCAGCACCGCGAGGTAAAGCCCGATCCCCGCGGCGACGGCGAGGCGGAGCGGCTCCCGCACGCGGGCCGGGGAGAACCCGATCGAGGGGTCGGCCGCGTCGGAGAGCGCGAGGGCGGCCGATGGAGGCGGGGGCTCCGGCGTCACCGCGCGGTACGCGCGAAGGAGGAGCCCGAGCGCGGCGGCGCCGACCGCGCCCGTCCCCAGGATCACCGCCAGCGAGGGAGGCGCGGCGTCCGCGCCCGGGTCGGCGAAGGCGAGGAACAGGGTCGACGTGATCGCGTTGTTCGTCGCGTGCGCCGCGACGGAGGGCCAGAGCGATCCTGCGCGCCAGGCGAGCCATCCGAAGATCGCGCCGAGGAGGAGCAGCGAGGGGAACCGGACGGGGTCGAAGTGGATCGCCGCGAAGAGCGCCGCAGCGCCGCCGATGGCGACCGCGGGCCGGCGCCGCAGCCCGAGCGTCGTCTGGAGGTAGCCGCGGAAGACGATCTCCTCGCAGGGCGGCGCCACCACGACCGCGACCGCCGCGACGAGCACCCGCTCCCACGGCGGGCCCTCGAACACCCGGGTCGAGTCGAACAGCTCGAGCCAGGAATGCGGCACGAGGCGCTGTGCGAGCATCATGACCACGACGGCGACGAGGTACCCCGCGCCGCCGACGAGCGCCCCGAGCGCGACCGCGATCCCGGGCGGGCGGCGGAGCTTGAGGTACGGCCCGAGGCGCAGGTTCGACCCGGTGGTCGCGAGGATCGCCGGCAGCAGCAGCGCGAACACCTCCGACCACACGAGCCCGGCGGGGAGGAACGCCGCCTGCGCGAACAGCCCGACCCCGAACAGCAGCAGCAGCACGCCGAAGAAGGCGAGCGCGCTCTTGCGGCCCGAGGGCGCCGGCGGGGGCGGGGGGCGGGCCGGGGCTGCTCCACCGCGCCGAGGATGGCACCGAACCCCGGGAGCGGGAAGTCCGTCCCGCCGCGGACGCTCGGTTATGATGCGCGGATGCGATTCCAGAACCGCACCGTGGTCCTGTGCGTCGGCGGCGGCATCGCGGCGTACAAGGCGTGCGAGGTGGCGCGGCTCGTCGTGAAGGGGCGCGGGACGGTGCGCGTCGCGATGACCCGGGCGGCGACGCGCTTCGTGCAGCCGCTCACGTTCCAGGCGCTCTCCGGGGCGCCGGTGCTGACGGACCTGCTCGATCCCGCCTCGGAGCTCGCCTACGGCCACCTCGCGCTCGCGCGCGCGGCCGACCTCGTCGTCGTCGCGCCGGCGACGGCGGATCTCCTCGCCCGCATCCGGGCGGGGATGGCCGACGACGCGGTCACGACGACGATCCTCGCCGCGACCTGCCCGGTGCTCCTCGCGCCGGCCATGAACACGCGGATGTGGCGGAACGCGGCGACCCAGGAGAACCTCGCGGCGCTCCGCGCGCGCGGCCTCCACGTGGTCGGCCCGGGCTCGGGCGAGCTCGCGGACGGCGACGTCGGCGAGGGACGCCTCGCCGAGCCCGACGAGATCGCGGTCGCCGCCTCGCGCCTCCTCGGGAACGTCGACCTCGCCGGCCGCAAGGTGCTCGTCACCGCGGGGCCGACGCGGGAGCCGATCGACCCGGTGCGCTTCATCTCGAACCCCTCCTCCGGGAAGATGGGGTACGCGGTCGCGCGGGTCGCGGCGAACCGCGGCGCGGACGTCACGCTCGTCTCGGGGCCGACGCAGCTGCCCGACCCGCCGGGCGTCACGGTCGTGCGCGTCGAGACCGCCGAGCAGATGGCCCACGCCGTGGAGCTCGCCGCGCCCGGGATCGACCTCTTCGTCGGCGCCGCGGCCGTGTCCGACTACCGCCCGGCGACCGCCTCCCCCCGCAAGATCAAGAAGGGTCAGGGCGACGAGACCCTCGTGCTGTCGCGCACGCCCGACATCCTCGCGGGCCTCGGCGAGCGGCACGCGGGGAAGAAGGACGCCCCGGTGCTCGTCGGGTTCGCCGCGGAGACGGAGGAGGTCATCGCGCGCGCCCGGGAGAAGCTCCGGGGGAAGCGCTGCGATCTCGTGGTGGCGAACCGCGTCGGAGCGCCGGGCGCCGGGTTCGGCCTCGACACGAACCGCGTCGCGCTCGTCTCCTCGACCGAGCTCGCCGAGATCGAGGGGCCGAAGGAGCGGATCGCGGAGGCGATCCTCGACTGGATCGTGCCGGTGCTGGAGGGGCGGCGGCCGAGGAAGGAGTAGACCGGGGCGGGCCCGCTGCGGACGGGTGACCGCGCGCGGCGGATCCTGCGCACGGGAGAGGCGACGCGCGGAGCGCGTCGCCTCTACGCCGCGAGCTTCGCGAGGGACGGCGGCAGGATGAGCTTCCCGTTGATCGCCCTGCGGAAGGCGTCGCGCGTCTCGGCCGCGATCTCGTGCGCGTCGCGGGGAAGGATGATCCGGCGGGCGGTCTTCTGCTTGAGCGACTTGCGGAGGTCCTGCGCGAGCCGGATGTTGCGCGCGCCGGTCGCGTCCGCGCGCGCCGCCTCGCTCCGCTCGCCCTCGTTCAGCATCCCGACGATCGACCGGCAGGCGAGGTCGTTCGTGTCGGTGACGAGGTCCGGCTCGAGGGGGAGCTTGCGCTCGCGCGCGAAGGTCAGCGACGAGACCTGGCCGAACCGGCCGATGCGCGCGGTCGCGAGCAGCGACCGGAAGAGCTGCTTCGACACGCGGAACGGGAGCACCGACGCGCCGGAGAGCATCCGCTCGAGGTAGTCGTCGTTGGTGCGCATGGCCCGCGTCGTCACCTGCTTCGCGAGCCGGGAGAGCGCCTTGTCCATCCGCTGGTCGTAGCGGAGCTCCCAGTAGGCGTGGCGGGTGTTGACCTTGTGGTACGAGGCGACCGTCTTGAACGGCACGAAGTAGTTGTGCGCGACGGTGTCCGCGGCGAGGTGCGAGAGGAACCCGAGCGCGAACGCCTGCTCTGCGCCGGGCTTCGCGTGCTTGAACACGTTGAAGCCCACGCGCCAGTTGTGACAGTGGTAGAGGAACCGCGCCATGTTCTTGCCGACGACGATGTCCGCGGCGAGCGAGCCGTAGAGGAACTCGTCCCCGAAGTCGGCGAGGAGCTGGCGAAGGCCGGGCTGGATGGTCCCGAGCGACTGGAGCGCCTGGGCCGAGAAGTTGAGGTGCGCGAGCGGCCCCCACGCCTGGGCGTCGGACGGGTAGGCGAGGATGGCGAGCGCGACGGCGGCGAGCGGCAGGAGGGCGAGCAGTCGGTGCAGCTTCATCTGGACTGGATTCTATGAGCGGGCAGGCGCGCTTCGCAACGCAACGGACGGGATTTCTCGGAGGAGAGCAGTGAGCGACGAGGCCACACGGGAGCGCACAACCGAGGGATCTGCAGCGGAGATCGCGGCAGAGGCGCTGCGGCACCTCGCGTGGCTCGCGGATGCGGGGGTGACGGAGGTACCCCAGCCGACCGTGTCCCTCGATCATGGTGCGGAAGCGGGCAGGCGGGCGGCCCCGCACGCCCCGACCGCGACCGCGACCCCGACCTCGACCTCGACCTCGACCGCGACCGCGACCCCACCCCGTAAGGCCTACGCCCTCTCCGACCTCGGCTGCGGCAGCCCTGCGCTCCTCGCGGTCCGCGAGGAGCTCGGCGAGTGCGTGCGCTGCAAGCTCGCGCCGGGGCGCACGAAGCTCGTCTTCGGCGTCGGGAACCCGGAGGCCGAGCTCATGTTCGTCGGCGAGGGGCCGGGCGCGGACGAGGATGCGCAGGGCGAGCCGTTCGTCGGCCGCGCCGGCCAGCTCCTCACGAAGATGATCGAGGCGATGGGGTACCGCCGCTCGGACGTGTACATCGCGAACGTCGTGAAGTGCCGTCCACCCGGCAACCGGAACCCCGAGCCGGACGAGATGGACGCGTGCGAGCCGTTCCTGAAGGCGCAGATCCGCGCGGTCCAGCCGAAGGCGATCGTCGCGCTCGGGAAGATCGCCGCGCAGACGCTCCTCCGCGACACGACGCCGATCAGCCGGCTCCGCGGCCGCTGGGCGACGTACGAGGGGACCCGCCTCATGCCGACCTTCCACCCCGCCTACCTGCTCCGCAGCCCGGAGGAGAAGAAGAAGGCGTGGGAGGACCTCCAGCTCGTGATGAAGGATCTCGGGAAGATCCCGCCGGCGCGCTGAGCGGGCGCTATGATCCCCTCCGGCCGAGAGGAGGCCCGCATGCCCAGGTCGGCGCTGAAGATCCGGCGTGCCGTCGCGTCCGTCGCGGTCGCGCTCGGGGCCCTCGCGGCGCTCGCCGCCCCGGCGCCGCCGCCCACCCCCGCGGCGGCCCCCCGCGTCCTCGTCCTCGAGATCACGGGCCCCATCACCGGCGGCACCGCCGAGTACGTCGAGGCCGGGATGGCCCGCGCGAAGGCCGAGGCGTTCGACGCGATCGCGTTCCGGCTCGACACGCCCGGCGGCATGCTCGACGCGACGCGCGAGATCGTGCGGGCGATGCTCGGGAGCGAGGTGCCCGTCGTCGTCTGGGTCGGGCCCGCCGCCGCCCAGGCCGCCTCGGCCGGCGCCCTCGTCACGATGGCCGCGAACGTCGCCGCCATGCACCCGACCTCCAACATCGGCGCGGCTCACCCCGTCACCGGCTCCGGCAAGGACGTCGCCGAGGAGGCCGGGAAGGACATGGCGAAGAAGGTCGAGAACGACACCGCGGCGTTCGCGCGATCGATCGCGGAGGCGCGCCGGCGGAACGTGCAGTGGGCGGAGAAGGCGGTCCGGGAGAGCGTCTCCGTGGTCGCGGAGCAGGCGGTGCGCGAGCACGTCGTGGACTTCATCGCGCGCGACCTCGGCGAGGCGCTCGCGCTCGCCGACGGCCGGACGGTGAAGACGGGCTCGGGCGAGAGGGTGCTCCGGACGAGGGGCGCGGCGCTCGTGCCGCTCGAGAAGACCGTCCGGCAGGAGGTGCTCTCCCTCATCTCGAACCCGAACGTGCTCGCGATGCTGATGCTCCTCGGGACCCTCGGGATCGCGATCGAGTTCTACCACCCGGGCGGCATCTTCCCGGGGGCGGCGGGGGCGCTGCTCCTCTTCCTCGGCTTCCTCGGGATGCGCGTCATCCCGGTGAACGTGGGGGCGGTGGTGCTCATCCTCGTCGGCGTCGCGCTCCTCGTCGCCGAGGGCTACGTGACCGCGCACGGGCTCGCGGGCGCCGGCGGAGCGGTGTGCGTCGTCATCGGGACGCTCTTCTTCATCGACCGCTCGTCGCCGGACTACCACTTCGACCCGGGCGCGCTGTCCATCTCGCCGTGGATCGTCTGGCCGACGCCGATCGCGCTCGCGCTCCTCCTGGGCTTCATGGCCTGGAAGATCGCCGGTGCGAGGCGGCGTCCGCTGCAGCTCGGCGTCGGTGGGCTCCTGGGGACGGAGGGGCACGCGCTCTCCGACGTCGGCCGGGCAGGGGGCGAGGTGTTCGTTCACGGCGAGTACTGGCAGGCGCGGAGCGAGGTCGAGATCCCGAAGGGGGCCCGCGTTCGGGTGTCCGCGGTGGACGGGCTCACCGTGACGGTGGTCGCCGCGCCCGATAAGGGCTAGAAGTTAGCGGAAGCGGCATCCACGGAGGGTCTCATGCCCATCCTCGGCCTCGGCCTGCTCGTCCCCATCGCGCTCGTCATCCTGTGGTTCCTGTCCGGCATCCGGATCATCAACGAGTACGAGCAGGGCGTCGTGCTCCGCCTCGGGCGCTTCGCCGGCGTCCGCACCGCGGGGCTCAAGTGGATCATCCCGTTCATCGACCGGATGGTCGTCATCGACATGCGCGTCACCGCGGAGCAGGTGCCGCCGCAGGACGTGATCACGCGCGACAACGTCTCCGTGAAGGTGAACGCGGTCATCTACTTCCGCGTGCTCCAGGCGGACCGCGCCTTCCTCCAGGTCACCGACTTCCTCTTCGCGACGAGCCAGATGGCGCAGACGACGCTCCGCTCGGTGCTGGGCCAGGTGGACCTCGACGACCTCCTCAGCCAGCGCGACAAGATCAACCGGCAGCTGCAGGAGATCATCGACCGCCACACGGAGCCGTGGGGCGTGAAGGTGACGGCCGTCGAGGTGAAGCAGGTCGATCTCCCGGAAGAGATGCGCCGCGCCATGGCGAAGCAGGCCGAGGCGGAGCGCGAGCGGCGCTCCAAGATCATCGCCGCCGAGGGCGAGCACCAGGCAGCCGAGAAGCTCGGGATGGCGGCGGACGTGATCGCCCGCTCGCCGGGCGCTCTGCAGCTCCGCTACCTCCAGACGCTCGTCGAGATCTCCGCGGAGAAGAACTCGACGATCATCTTCCCGCTGCCGATCGAGCTCGTGACGGCGTTCCTCGAGATGGCGAAGCGGCCGGCGCGCTGACCCGACGCGCGAGCCGCGGCGAGGGGTAGGTGTCGTTGCGCGCGGCGCCTACTGCGGCCGAGCCGCGCGCGACAAGAGCGCGCATCCCGCGGTCGTTTGATGGCACGGCCCCGGGGTCGCTGCGACGCTGCGGTTGCCGGTGCGCGCCTCGGGGGGCCGCCGCACCGGTCAGGAGAACGCACCGTGAACCGTCCCGCCGTCTTCGCCGCCGCGCTCGCGGCGGCGCTCCTCGCTCCCGCGGTCCGCGCCCAGCCCGTCCCGTTCGTCGGGACGGACGAGCTGAAGCGCATGGTGGACGCGAAGGAGGACTTCGTCCTCGCCGACGCCCTCTCGCCGATCGAGTTCGCAGAGGAGAACATCGCCGGCTCGATCAACGTGCCCTTCGAGGCGCTCAAGAGCGGGAAGGTGAAGCTCCCCGCCGACAAGGCGAAGCGGGTGATCTTCTACTGCAAGGGACCCAAGTGAACGAAGTCGCACAAGGCGGCCGGTCTGGCCGTCAAGATGGGCCACACGAAGGTCGCGGTCTACAACGAGGGGCTCCCGGAGTGGGTGAAGCGGGGCTACCCCGCGCGGATCCGGAAGGTGTACCCGGAGATCGAGATCCCGACGATCGCGGCGGCGGACCTGAAGGCGAAGCTCGACGCGAAGGCGGACGTCTTCGTTCTCGACATCCGCGACGCGGATGACGTCCGGTCCGGGGCCATCCCGGGCTCGAGGAACGTGGACCTCGAGGTGCTCGACGCGCGGCTCGCGGAGGTTCCGAGGGGCAAGCCGATCGTGCTCGTGGATCTGCACGGGAAGCAGACTCAGGTCGCGGGGCGGTTCCTCGCCTGGAAGGGCTACCGCGAGGTCGTCCGCCTCGACGGCGGGCTCGTGGGCGGCTGGATCAAGGCCGGGTACCTGGTCGCGAAGTGAACGCTTCGCGGCCCGAAGGCACGTCCATGGCCACGCGCCTCCAGAACCTCCCCGTCCGCATGAAGCTCCTCGCGGGGTTCGGCGTCCTCCTGCTCGTCCTCGCGGCGGTGAGCGCCGCCTCGATCGGGTCGATGCGGTACATCGGTCAGCGCGCGGGCGGCGTGCGGAGCGTGGAGTTCCCGCGTGCGATGCTGCTCCTGCAGATCGAGCACCTCGCGACGCAGATGATCGCGCACGTGAACGCCTCCGTCGACAGCGGGACCGCCGAGGGGCTCCAGAAGGCGATCGAGACGAAGCAGCAGCTCGACGCGGCCTGGACGGAGGCCGAGGCGGCCTTCCGGAGCGAGGCGGCCGAGCTGGCGCGGTTTCGCGAGCTCCGGGCGCAGTCCGACGCCGTCCTCGCCGACGGGCGCGAGCTCGGCCGGATCGTGCTCGCGCAGGAGTGGGCGGCGATCGGCCCGGCGACGAAGCGCTTCCGCGACGGCGCCGACGCGCTCTCCGCGCGGATCACGGCGCTCCAGCGCGAGGGCGTCCGGGAGCTCGAGGCGTCGCTCGACGACGCCGTCGCCCTCGCGAACCGCTCCACCTGGTGGACCGCCGTCCTGACGGCGTTCGGGATCGCTGCGGGCGTGGCGTTCACGATGCTCATCGGCGCTGCGGTGCTCGGCCCCATCCGGAAGGTGGTCGAGGGCACCTCCGAGCTCGCTTCCGGGAACCTCGCGGTGCGGCTCGAAGCCGCCGGGACCGACGAGATGGGCCGGCTCCTCGGCGAGGTCGGCGGGATGGCGGCGAAGCTCCGCGCCGCGTTCACCGAGGTGCAGGACTCCGCCCGGGCGGTATCCGCCGGGAGCCGGCAGCTCGCCGCGAGCGCGGACGACCTCTCCCAGGGCGCCGCCCGCCAGGCGGGCGCGGCGGAGGAGGCGTCCTCGTCCATCGAGGAGATGCAGGCGGCGATCCGGCAGAGCGCCGAGAACGCGTCCGAGACCGAGCGTATCGCGCAGGGCTCGGCGCAAGGCGCGCGCGAGGCGGGCGAGACGGTCACGCGGGCCGTCGCGGCCATGAAGGACATCGCCGAGAGGACCTCGATCGTGGAGGAGATCGCCTACCAGACGAACCTCCTCGCGCTGAACGCCGCCATCGAGGCCGCCCGCGCGGGCGAGAAGGGGCGGGGCTTCGCCGTGGTCGCCGCCGAGGTCCGCAAGCTCGCCGAGCGCAGCCAGGCGGCTGCCGTCCAGATCGGGAAGCTCTCGCGCGCGAGCACCGACGTGGCCGAGCAGGCGGGCGAGCGGATCGCGCGCCTCGTGCCCGACATCGAGCGGACGGCGGTGCTCGTCCAGCAGATCGCCTCGGCCGCGCAGGAGCAGTCGGCGGGGGTGAACCAGATCGACGGCGCGATCCGCGCGCTCAACCAGGTCGTGCAGCAGAACGCGACGACCGCGGAGGAGACGTCCGCGACCGCGGCGGAGCTCGCGCGCCACGCCGACGTGCTCGAGACCGCGGTCGCGTTCTTCCGCGTGGGAGACGACCGCCGGGACCTCGCCGCGCCCCGCCCGAGCGAGCGCCCGGCCCTGCCCGCGGCGCATCGAAATAACGGCTCGCGCCCGGCGTAGCGCACGAGAGGCCGCTCCGAGGAGCGGGCCCCGCGAGGGGCGTGCACGGGCTGGGCCGCCCGCGCGCGCCTCCTCGCGCGTAGTCCTCGCGGGAGGAACCCGTGCGCCGCGCCGCCGTCGCGCTCGCAACACTGCTCGCCCTGCCGGCGGCAGCTCGCAGCAGCATCGAGGGAGACGGGAAGCCCGCGACGCAGCGCCGGGAGGTCCCCGCGTTCGAGAAGATCGACCTCGAGACGTCCGCCGACGTGAACGTCCGCGTCGGGGGCGAGAGGTCGGTGTCCGTCACGATCGATGGGAACCTCGAGCCGCACCTCCGGACCGAGGTCCGGGGCGGCGTCCGCCACATCCGCACGGACGAGAACCTCGACGCGCGCTCGCCGGCGCGCGTCGACGTGACGGTCCCGGCGCTCCGGGAGTTCGACCTCGAGGGCTCGGGGGACGTCGCGATCGACGGCGGCGCGGGCCCGCTGCAGCTCGGGATCGAGGGCTCGGGCGACGTGCGGCTCGAGGGGCGCGCCGACGCGCTCCGGGTGTCGGTGGAGGGCTCGGGCGACGTGCGCTGGCACGGGGAGGCGAAGGTCGAGAGCGTTTCGACCACGGGGAGCGGAGAGGTGGGGCGGAAGGACTGAGCCGCGTCGCCGACTCGACCCCGACCCCGACCGCGACCTCGCCCCCGACCTCGACCCCGACCTCGCCCCCGACCTCGCCCCCGACCTCGACCCCGACCGCGACCTCGACCCCGACCCCGACCCCGACCGCGACCCCGACCGCGACCCCGACCGCGACCGCGACCTCGACCTACAGCTCCGCCTCGATCGTCCCGTCCGCGCGCACCCACGCCCGGCTCATCACCGGCGTGTTGTGCGCGAACCCGGGCTCGCCGCTCGGGCCGATCACGATGAGCCCACCCGTCCCGCGCACGCGAGACGCGAGCCGGGCGACCGCCTCGCGAGCGGCGTCCATCGGGGAGCGACCCGCGCCCACGAGGTCTGCTGCGTGGCGCGCGAGCGTGAGCTGGATGATCCGCTCGCCGTGCCCCGTGCAGGACACCGCAGCGAGCGCGTCGTCGGCGTAGGTCCCGCAACCGACGAGGGGCGTGTCGCCGACGCGGCCGGGGCGCTTCATCGAGGTGCCTCCGGTCGAGGTCGCGGCCGCGAGGTGGCCCGCCGCGTCGCGCGCGACGGCGCCGACGGTGCCGTGCTTCGTCCCGGCGGGGCCGCCGCGACGCGCGGCTTCCCAGCGCGCCCGCTGTCGCGGCGTCACGAGGAGGGCGTTCTCGCACGGCGGGATCCCGACCTCGCGCGCGAACGCGGAGGCGCCGTCGCCCGCGAGGAGGACGTGCTCGCTTCGCTCCATCACCGCGCGTGCGAGCGCGATCGGATTCCGGACGTCTCGCACGGCCGCGACGGCACCGCAGCGGAGGGACTCGCCGTCCATGATGGACGCGTCGAGCTCGACCTCGCCGGCGGCGGTGAGCGTCGCGCCCGTGCCGGCGTTGAACGTCGGGTCGTCCTCGAGGAGCCGCACGGCGGCCTCGACGGCGTCGAGCGCGCTCCCGCCCCCGCGCAGGATCTCCCAGCCGGCGGCGCAGGCGCGGCGGACGCCCTCGAGCCGGGGCGCGTCCAGCCCCCCGGAGGAGGCCGGGTCGTCAGGGCCGAGGTCGCCGGCGCCGCCGTGGACGATCAAGGTGGCGGAAAGATCGGTCCGGTGCATGATGGCGAGCGGACGTTACCTTAAGCTCCGTTCGAGAGGTGAGCCATGGCTGGACGCGAGGTGGTCATCGTCGGCGCGGCGCGCACGCCCATCGGATCGTTCCTCGGCTCGCTCGCCGCGGTCCCGGCGACGCGGCTCGGCGCGGCCGCCATCCGCGCGGCGCTCCAGCGCGCCGGCGTCGAGCCGGGCGCGGTGGACGAGGTCGTGATGGGGAACGTGCTGCAGGCGGGGGTGGGCCAGGCGCCCGCGCGCCAGGCGGCCCTCTACGCCGGCCTCCCGGAGAAGACCCCCTGCTGGACCATGAACAAGGTCTGCGGCTCGGGGCTCAAGGCGGTCATCTCGGGCGCGCAGGCGATCGCGCTCGGCGACGCCGACGTCGTCGTCGCGGGCGGGATGGAGTCCATGTCGAACGTCCCGTACTACGATCGCTCGGCCCGCACCGGCGCGCGGATGGGGAACGTCGAGCTCGTGGACGGCATGATCTTCGACGGCCTCTGGGACGTGTACAACCAGCAGCACATGGGGATGTGCGCGGAGCACTGCGCGACGACCCAGGGCATCTCGCGCGCCGCGCAGGACGAGTACGCGCTCGAGTCGACGAAGCGCGCCATCGAGGCGCAGAAGAGCGGCGCCTTCAAGGCGGAGATCGTCCCGGTCGAGATCGAGGGCAGGAAGGGCGAGAAGACGGTGGTCTCCGAGGACGACGGCCCGAAGGCGGCGAGGCCGGAGAAGATCCCGTCGCTGAAGCCCGTGTTCAAGAAGGACGGGTCCGTGACCGCGGCGAACTCCTCCTCGATCAACGACGGCGGCGCGGCGGTCGTCCTCATGAGCGCCGAGCGCGCCCGCAAGGAGGGGCGCACGGTGCTCGCCCGGATCACGGGCTGGGGCGGCGCGGCGCGCGCGCCGGTGGAGTTCACGATCGCGCCGGCGGACGCGATCCGGACGACGCTCGGGAAGCTCGGGCTCGGGGCGAAGGACGTGGACCTCTGGGAGATCAACGAGGCGTTCGCGGTGGTCTCCGTCGCGAACAACAAGCTCCTCGGGCTCGACGGGAGGAACGTGAACGTCCGCGGCGGCGCGGTCGCGCTCGGTCACCCGATCGGCGCGTCGGGCGCGCGGCTCCTCGTGACGCTCCTCTACGCGATGAAGGATCTCGGCAAGAAGCGCGGCCTCGCCTCGCTCTGCATCGGCGGCGGTGAGGCCGTGGCGCTCGTGGTGGAGCGCTAGGAGGGCCGGATGGACAAGCTCGTCGCCTCGGCCGACGCGGCCGTCGCGGACATCTCGGACGGTGCGACCATCATGGTCTCCGGGTTCGGCCTGTGCGGGAACCCGGAGAACCTCATCGCGGCGCTGCACCGGAGGGGCGTGAAGGACCTCACGCTCGTCTCGAACAACTGCGGCACGACCGACCTCGGGCTCGGCGTCCTGCTGAAGGCGAGGCAGATCCGGAAGATCGTCGCGTCGTACGTCGGCGAGAACAAGGAGTTCGAGCGCCAGTACCTCGCCGGCGAGCTCGAGGTGGACCTCGTGCCGCAGGGCACGCTCGCAGAGCGCATCCGCGCCGGCGGCGCGGGGATCGGCGGCTTCTACACCGCGACCGGCGTCGGGACGAAGGTCGCGGAGGGGAAGGAGACCCGCGTCATCGACGGGCGCGAGTACCTGCTCGAGATGCCGCTCCGGGCGGACTTCGCCCTCGTGTACGCCTGGAAGGCGGACCGCTGGGGGAACGTCGTGTACCGGAAGACCACCCGGAACTTCGGCCCGATGATGTGCACCGCCGCGCGGACCACCATCGTCGAGGCGCCGCAGGTGGTCGCCGCGGGCGAGCTCGACCCCGACCTCGTCCAGACGCCCGGCATCTACGTGAAGCGGGTCGTGCGCGGCGAGAAGTACGAGAAGTGGATCGAGCGGCGGACCGTGCGGCCGCGCGCGCGATAGGAGGGCACGAATGCCGCTCACCCGCGAGCAGATCGCGCAGCGCGTCGCCCGGGAGCTCCGGGACGGCTTCTACGTGAACCTCGGCATCGGGATGCCGACGCTCGTCTCGAACTACGTGCCGAAGGGGATCGAGGTCGTGCTCCAGTCGGAGAACGGGATCCTCGGCGTCGGCCCGTATCCGGTAGAGGGCGACGAGGACCCGGACCTCATCAACGCGGGGAAGGAGACCGTCACCGTCGTGAAGGGCGCGTCGTTCTTCTCGTCCGCCGAGTCGTTCGCGATGATCCGCGGCGGCCACATCGACCTCGCGATCCTGGGGGCGCTCGAGGTGTCCGAGCGCGGCGATCTCGCGAACTGGCTCGTGCCGGGGAAGATGGTGAAGGGGATGGGCGGCGGGATGGACCTCGTCGCCGGCGCGAAGCGCACCGTCGTGATGATGGAGCACGCGACCAAGGAGGGGAAGCCGAAGGTCCTCAAGGCCTGCACGCTTCCCATCACCGGCCGCCGCTGCGTCTCCGCCATCTGCACCGATCGCGCCTGGATCGACGTCACGCCGGACGGGCTCGTGCTGCGGGAGCTCGCGCCCGGCGAGACGTTCGAGTCGGTGCAGGGTCTCACCGAGCCGCGGCTCGCTGTCGCACCCGACGTGCGGCCGATGTCGCTCTGAAACGGGGCGGCAGGACCGGATCGGCGTAGGCTCGTCGCATGCCCGCCCCGCTCCTCACGCTCACCACCGACTTCGGCGCCGGCTCCGGCTACCCGGCCCAGGTGAAGGCGGTGCTCCTCTCCGCGCTCCCCGACGCGCGGATCGTCGACGTCTCGCACGAGGTGCCGCGCTTCGACGTCCTCTCGGGCGCGCTCCTCCTCGAGGCGTGCGTGCCGTGGTTCCCCGCCGCCGCGATCCACGTCGCCGTGGTGGACCCCGGCGTCGGGACGTCGCGCCGCGCCCTCTGCGCAGTGGATCCCGAGGGGCGCACCTTCGTCGCGCCCGACAACGGGCTCCTCACGCCGTTCCTCGACGACCGCGCGCGTGCCTTCGAGATCGTCCCGGGCCACGCGGTGGCCTCGCCGCGGACGCCGACCTTCCACGGGCGCGATCTCTTCGCGCCGGCCGCCGCCTTCGTCGCCCGGGGCGGCGACCCGGCCGCGCTCGGACCCGCCGTGGGCGACCCGGTGCGGCTCCACTGGCCGCGGTCGCAGGCGGGCCACGGCGAGGTCCGCGGCGAGGCGCTCGCGGCGGACCCGTTCGGCAACCTCGTCACGTCGATCCGCGCGGCGGACCTCGGGGACGCCGAGGTCGCTCGCGTCAGCGCGGGCGGGATGCACGCGCGCTGGGTTCGCACCTTCGGGGAGGCCAACCCTGGGGAGCTGCTCGCGATGGTCGGGAGCGGCGGCCGGGTCGAGATCGCGGTGCGGGAGGGAAGCGCCGCGGTGTTGCTCGGGGGGACGCGCGGTATCGCCGTCCGGCTCGTCCTTGGCCCCGCCCGAGGCGCCTGCTAGGCTCATCCCATGAAGCAGCCGGAGAACAAGCGCCGCGCGGCCCGGCTCCACCACGAGATCCCGGTGGCGTATCGCAGCGTCGGCAGCTTCCTCACGGACTGGGCGACGAACATCAGCCGCGGCGGCCTGTTCATCAACACGCGCAAGCCGCTCCCGGTCGGAACGGCGGTGAAGATCCTGGTCCAGCTCCCCGGCGCCTCGTTCCCGCACGAGCTCGGCGGCCGTGTCACGCGCGTCACGGAGTACGACAACCGCGCGAACATGGTCCCCGGGATGGGTGTCGAGTTCACCGACATGGACGACGCGCAGCGCCGCGAGATCGAGTCGTTCGTCGACCGGCTGAGGAAGCAGCTCGACGACGCCTGATCGAGGGGGGGCTCCCCCGTCGCCCGGGTGCGATCACCCACCGCTGGGCCATTTCGCGCAATCGGAGCGCCCGCACCGGTGGAAAACCCAGGGTTCTTCGTGATCCCGGCTGGCACTCCGTATGCTCTGCAAAGGACCATCCGCTTTCCAGGGAGAGGGGACCGAGGGACGTCCGGGAACGGGCGTCCCTCTTTCACGTTCGGTGGCCGACGGCGGCCGGGTTGTAGGGGCCGGGGCCATCGCGTTAAGCAGCCCCCGTGAAGGTCGAGCTGACCATCGACGACCTGGCCCCCGGAGGAGAGGGGACGGGGCGCTCGGGCGAGCGGCCGGTGTTCGTGCCGTGGACGGCGCCCGGCGATCGCGTCGAGGTCGACCTGCCGGGGAGCGACGGCCCCGCGCACGCCGCGCTCGTGCGCGTGCTCGCCCCCGGGTGCGACCGAGTCTCGCCGCCGTGCCGCCACTTCGGGCCGGGTGCGGGTGCGGAGTGCGGCGGCTGCGAGTGGCAGCACGTCGCCTACGCCGTGCAGCTCGCCGCGAAGGAGCGGACGGTCCGGGAGGCGCTCCGGCGGATCGGACGGCTCGACCCGGACGCCTGCGGGCTCGCGCGGATCGTGCCGTCCCCGGCCCCGTTCGGCTACCGATCGCGGGCGAAGCTCCACTTCGACCGGGCGAGCGGCAGGCTCGTCTTCTTCCGGCGGCGCTCGCACGCGCCGGTCCTCGTCGAGGCGTGTCACCTGCTCGTGCCCGGGCTCGAGGCGCTACGCGCCGCGCTCGGGCCCGCGCTCGCGGCCGCACGGCTCGCGCCGCGCGAGGTCGCGCTCGAGTGGTCAGACCTCGAAGGGCGCGGGAGCGCGCTCCTCGTGCTCGATCCCGACGCCCGCGGCGCGCGCGCGGGTGGAGTCGCTCCTCGCCGCGGTGCCCGCGCTCGCCGGGGTGCTGCTGCGCGCCGACGATGGACCCGCGGTCGCCGTCGGCGAGCCGGTGCTGCGTCACGCCCGCGTGCCCGGCCGGCCTGAGGCGGGGACGCAGCGCTCGCGGCCGGACGTCTTCCAGCAGGCGAACCGGGCCGCGAACGCGCTCCTCGTCGAGGTCGCGCTCGACCTCCTGCGGCCCGAGGGGGAGGACGTGCTCGAGCTCTACTGCGGCGCCGGGAATTTCACCGGCCCGCTCGCGGCGCGTGCCCGCGCCGTCGCGGCGGTGGAGGGCCAGGGGCCCGCGCTCGACCTCGCGCGCCAGGACCTCGCCGGCGCCCCGAACGTCCGCTTCTTCGCGGGCGACGCGCTGAAGCTCGCCGGCGCGCTCGCGAAGGAGCCGCGGCGTTTCGGGGCGGTGCTGCTCGATCCGCCGCGCGAGGGGGCGAAGGGGATCGGCCGCGCGCTCAGGGCGCTCGGCGCGCGGAGGGCCGCGTACGTCTCGTGCGATCCGGCGACGCTCGCGCGGGACGTCCGCGGCTGCGTCGAGGAACGATTCCGGATCCGCGCCGTCCGTCCGGTGGACCTGTTCCCGCAGACGCACCACGTCGAGGCGGTGGTGCTGCTCGAGGATGCCTCGCCCGGCGAGAGCTGACCCGTCGCGCCGCATCCCGGCGCGCGATCCGCGACGTCGTGACGGGGGGTCGCGGTTCACCCCGGGAGCGGTGCTACCCTTCGCGCCTGCTCGGGCGTGGAGGGTACACTCGGGGTGCTCGGGAGAGGCCCATGACGAGAACCGCCCCGCAAGACGCCGCCGCCCTCCGCAACCGGATGCTGTGGAGGATCACCGTCGTCGCGACGCCCGCGACGCCGCTCGGCGCCTACCTCGTCGCCCAGATGATGGGGCTCCCGGCCGGCGACGCGATGCGCGCGCTCGGGCTCGCCGTGCCGCTCCTCGCGTTCGCGATGGGGCTCGAGGCGCTCGCGCTCGATCGCATGGTGCGGCAGGCGTTCCGCGCGGAGGGCGAGGAGCGGCTCGGGCGGCTGCTCGAGCTGCCGCGCCGGTACGGCACGGTCCCGCACCTCCTCGGCTGGATCGGGGCGGGGCTCGTCTACGGGTACGTCGCGCAGCGGTTCTACGGCGGGACCCCGCGGCCGGTCCTCGGCGCCGTCGGGGGCCTCTTCGTCGGCGTCTTCACCGGCCCGCTCCTCGAGGCGATGCTCGAGGAGGAGGTCCGGCCGTACGCGATCGCCGAGCTGCGCCGCGACCCGCTCGTCCGTCCCCCGGGCGGCGGGCTCTACCGCCCGCGCCAGCGCTGGTACCTGCCGTGGACGTTCCTCGCCCTGGTCGCGAGCGCGATCTTCTTCACGGGGCTGTCGTCGTGGCTCGTCGCGCAGCGCTCGCGCGCCATCGCCCTCGAGAACGTGGAGCTGTTCGGCGGCGCCGCGGCGCGCGAGATGATCCGGCCCGCGCTCGAGCGCGCGGACACCGAAGGGCTCCTCCCGATGATCTTCGTCGGCGTCGGGTTCACGCTCGCGGTCGCCTTCACGGGCGCGTACCTCGCGCGCCGGCAGGCGCGCGCCGCGGCTGCCGTGGAGCGGTCGCTGCGCGCGCTCGCGAACGGCGCGCCCGCGCTGCCGGAGTGGGTCGCGACGGACGAGATCGGCGACCTCGCGTTCTCGGCGGCGCGCATCTCCGCGGAGATGGACCGGGTCTACGGCCGCCTGCGCGCGATGGCGGGCGGCGACCTCGGGCAGGACCTCGAGGGAGAGAGCGGCCTCGTCGCCGCGTTCCGCGACTCCCAGCAGGGCCTGCGCGCCCTCTCCGGCATGCTCGGCGCGCTCGCGCGCGGCGAGGCGCCGGAGCGGGCCCTCGTCGCCGGCGATCTCGGCGCGTCATTCGAGCGGCTCCGCGCCGCGCTCGGCGGGATCGTCGAGCAGGCGGTCACGATCGCGGCGGGCGACCTGCGCCGGGACGTGGACGCGCCGGGCGCGCTCGGGAGCGCGCTCCAGAAGATGACCGCGAACCTCCGATCGATCGCGGTGGAGACCCAGCGGGTGTCGCACGACGTCGGCGAGATCGTGGTCCACCTCGAGTCGGCCGCGACGCAGCTCTCGTCGGCGACCGCGGAGCAGGTGGCGGCGATCACGGAGACGGCGAACACCGTGACCGAGATGGCGCAGACGTCGGCGGTGTCGGCGGAGCGCGCGGCCGAGCTCATCGCGCAGGGCGACGCGGCGTCGTCGGTGGTGGACCGCGGCGCCGCGGCCGCGGAGGCGGCGACCGGGAGCATGGGCGAGATCGGCGACGCGCTCGGCGCGATCGCCCGGGCGTCCGAGGCGCTCGCGGATCGCGTGAAGAAGATCGAGGGCGTGACCGAGACGGTGGGGTTCATCTCGGACCAGTCGACGACGCTCGCGGTCAACGCGGCCGTGGAGGCCGCGCGCGCCGGGGACGCGGGGAAGGGGTTCGCGGTGGTGGCGCGGGAGGTGCGGGCGCTCGCGGGCGACTCGCGGCGGGCCGCGGGGGAGATCCGGGATCTCCTCGGCGAGATCCGGGCGCGGATGGCGATGATGGACCGGGCGGTGGCCGAGGGCGGTCGGACCGCGGGGACGGGCGCGGAGCACGTGCGTCGGCTCGCGGAGGCGATCGCGCAGCTCGGGACGACGATCGGGGAGGCGGTCGGGCTGATGCGGCAGGTGGAGGGCTCGGCGCGGCAGCACCAGGCGGGGATGGCGCAGGTCACCCAGGCGCTGACCAATCTGCAGCGGGCGGCCGAGGGGATCCGCGACGGTGCGAGGCTGCTCGGGGACCTCGCGCGGAAGGCGACGGCGGCGTCGGCGGCGCTGGATCGGAGCGCGAGCGCTTACGTGTTGCCGGCGGCGTGAGGGGGGCAGGGGACATCTACGCCCCCGCTGCCGCCGCCTCCCGGTCGATCGCGGCGAGCCGCTCGACCAGCACGGGGTGGCTGTAGTGCCAGGCGCTGTACCAGGGGTGCGGGTGGAGGTTCGAGAGGTTCTCGCCGGTGAGCCGCAGGAGGGCGGTCTTGAGCGCGTGCGGCGCTCGCGCGACCCGGACCGCGAACCGGTCCGCCTCGTACTCGTGCCTGCGCGACAGCACCGACGCGAGCGGCTGGAGCCAGAACACGAACGCGCCGCCGCCGAGCGCGAGGAGCGCCACGGCGCCGTGGAGCGTCGGCTGCGCGAAGCCGAAGGCGTGGTGGAGCGGCGGCCAGGGGACGAGCCACGACAGCACGAGCAGCGCGGCGAGGCTCGAGGCGAGGCCGACGGCGAGGCGCCGGTGGACGTGGTGCGCCTTGTAGTGGCCGATCTCGTGCGCGAGCACGCTCGCTGCCTCGTCCACGCTCATCCGCTCGACGAGCGTGTCGAAGAGGACGATGCGCGGCCGGAAGATCCCGGTGAAGTAGGCGTTCGAGTGGCCCGACCGGCGCGACGCGTCCATGACGAAGAGGCCGCGGTTGCGGAACCCGGCGTCCTTCGCGAGCGCCTCGAGCCGCTCCCGGAGCGGCCCGTCCGGCAGCGGCGCGAACCGGTTGAAGAGCGGCGCGATGAAGGCCGGGTAGAGCCACATGAGGAAGAGCTGGAAGACGGACAGGAACACGAACAGCCAGACCCACCAGAGCCGCCCGGCGAACCGCATGAAGCCGTACACCGCGTACAGGAGCGGAATGCCGATCGCGACCTGCAGGACGAGCGACTTCACCCGATCCGCGACCCACGTGCGCAGCCGGGTCCGGTTGAACCCGAAGCGGGCCTCGAGGACGAACGTGTGCCACAGCCCGAACGGCAGCCCGGCGACCGAGGAGGCGACCCCGAGCACTGCGAGGAACGCGACGAACCGGTGCGCGCCCTCCCAGCCCCTGCGGGCGAGCGCGCCGTCGAGCCACGGGAGGATCCCGGAGAGGAGCACGGTGAGCGTCACCGCCGCGCCGGCGAGCCCCTCGACGAGCGCGAACCGTCCGTTCGCGAGCGTGTACGCTCGGCTCCGCTCGGCCGTCGCCGCGTCCACGGCGCCGGCGAGCGCGGGCGGCACGCCGCGCGCGGCGGCGACGTGACGCAGGTTCACGAGGAGGAGCGCGGTCTCGATGCCGACCTGGGCGACGAAGAAGACGAGGAAGACGGGGACGACCCAGGGCTCCATGGCCGGGGGTCATACCGCGTCGCGGCCGCGGGCGCACCGCGTGTTCCTCCTCTCGCCCGCGCACGCCGGCGGCGAGCGGATGGCGCTCGTCCTCTCCCCTCGCGCCCGCTTCGACCTCGCCCACGCGGTGCAGGCCGGGGGCGCGCCGCTCGGCGAGGTGTTCCGGTTCGCGAGCGGCCTCTACTTCCGCGGGAAGCTCGCGTACGCGGAGGCGTTCGCGCGGCCGCCGCAGGGGCTCGCGGGCGCGCTCGTGATCGCGCCGGGGGCGGGGCTCCTGCCGATCGACGTCGCGGTCCGCTCCGAGCACCTGCGCGCGTTCGCCGCCGTGCCCGTGGACGCGCGCGACGCGCGGTTTCGCGAGCCGCTCCTCGAGGCGGCGCGGCTCGTGTCGGCGCGGCTCGGCCAGCGGGACGAGGTGGTGCTCCTCGGGTCGATCGCCTCGGACAAGTACGTCGAGCCGCTGCTCTCGGTGTTCGACGAGCGGCTCGTCTTCCCGGTGGACTTCGTCGGGCGCGGCGACATGAGCCGCGGCGGGCTCATGCTCCGCGCGGTGCGCGCGGGCGTGGAGCTTCCGTACGCGCCGGTGCGCGGGGCGGTCCGTCACGGGAAGCGGCCGCCGCGGCTGGGGCCCGTGCGGAGGGGACCCGGACGCCCGACCCCGACCCCGACCCCGACCGCGACCCCGTCGCCGAGCAAGCGGCGGCGTTAGAATCCGAGCGTGGACGCGCGCGTCGCCGAGTTCGCGGGGCTGCTCCGGACGAACGGGGTGCGGGTGTCCCCAGCGGAGGTCGCGGACGCGGTGGTCGCCGCCGCGCTCGTCGGCGCCGACGACCGCACCGTGTTCAAGGCGGCCCTCCGGGCGTCGCTCGTGAAGCGCTCGCTGGACGTCGCCGCCTTCGACGGGCTCTTCAATCTCTACTTCTCCGGACTGGGCCGGGTCCTCGAGGGGATCGAGCGCGGGCTCCTCGCGGAGGTGCGCGAGCAGGGGCTGCTCGAGGGCGACGAGCTCGAGATGCTGGCGCGGACGCTCGCGGAGCTGGCCGGCGGCATGAGCCCGCTGGCGCGCGCCGCCCTGGAGGGCGACGCGGCGGCGATCGCGCGGCTCCTCGCGGGCGCGTCGCTGCAGGTGGACCCGGGCGGGCTCGCGAGCCCCGGGGCCACGGGGTTCCACGCGCGGCGGCTCGTCGCGGCGGCCGGGGGCGCGGCCGCGGCGGACGACCTCGCGCTGCTCGAGCGGGCGCTGCGCGAGCGCGGCATCGACCCGGCGCGGCTGCAGCTCGTCGCGGAGCGCCTCGCGGCCGCGCTCCGGAAGGTCGAGGAGGCGGCGCGGCGGTGGGCCGAGACGGCGGGTCGCGCACGCTCTGCCCGGCCGCGCTCGGACGCGCTCGTCGGGGGGCGCACGCCGCTCACCCGCGACGAGATCCAGCGGGCGGAGACCGCCGTGCGGCGCCTCGCGGAGCGGCTCCGCACCCGCCTCGTGCGGCGCGACCGGTCGCGACGGCGGGGCGCGCTCTCGGTGCGACGGACGCTGCGGCGGAACCTCGGGCTCGGCGGCGTCCCGGCCCGCCTCGTCTTCCGGCGCAAGCGGCCGGAGCGCCCGGACGTGGTGGTGCTCTGCGACGTCTCGGAGTCGGTCCGGCACGTCACGCGGCTCATGCTCCTCTTCCTCTACGCGCTCCAGACGCTCTTCACGCGGGTCCGCACGTTCGTGTTCGTCTCCGACCTCGCCGAGGTGACGCAGGCGCTCAAGGCCGAGCGCGACCCGGCGCGCGCCGCCGACCTCGCGGTCGCCGCGCGCGCGGTGAGCCTCGCCGCGAACTCGAACTACGGGCGGGCGCTCCGCACGTTCCACCGCGACTTCCTCGGCGCGGTGACGCGGCGGACGACGGTGATCGTCGTCGGCGACGGGCGGAACAACTACAACGCGGCGGAGGCCTGGGTGCTCGACGACGTCCGGCGGAGGGCGAAGCGGCTCCTCTGGATCTGCCCGGAGGACCGCGGCGCGTGGGGGCTCGGCGACAGCGAGATGCCGCTCTACGCCGCCCGGTGCGACCGCGTGGCGACGGCGGCGACGCTCGAGGAGCTGGAGGGGATCGCGGAGGCGCTCGTGCCGCGGCGGTGAGCGGACCGGAAGGGGCGTCGGCGCGGTGGCGGACATCGCGCCGCCCTCCTTGGCTAGAGTCTCCGGTCTGCCGCAGTGGCGCGGCGCCTGCCCCACCCGTGGAGGAACCATGAAGCGGACGGCCTGGATTCCCGTGCTGCTCCTGTCTGCGTCCTGCGCTCATCCGTCTCGTCCGGCCGTGCCGGCCACGACCGCGAACGCGCAGCCCGCGCCGGCCGGGCGCGCCCCGGTCCCGCCGGTTCCCCTCGACGCCTACTTCGAGACGCGGCGCGTCTTCGGCGTGAGCTTCTCGTCCGACGAGAAGTGGGTGGCGTTCGCGACCGATCACGGCGGCCGCCCCGACGTCTGGGTGCAGCCGATTCGAGGGCGGACCCGCGACGCAGGTCACCCGCGTCGAAGGTCAGCTCTGGACGTTCGACTTCTCGCCCACGGAGGACCGCCTCCTCTTCCAGACCGACGTCGGCGGGGACGAGAACACGCGGCTCTTCCTCACGGACCGGCGCGGGAGCGCAAGCGTCGAGATCACGGCGGGCGATCAGAAGGACCGACGCGCGGAGTACGTCGACTGGAGCCGCGACGGGAAGACGCTGCTCTACCTCTCGAATCGTCGCGACCCGAAGCTCATGGACCTGTACGAGTACGACGTCGCCACCGGGCACTCGAAGCTCGTCTGGAAGGCTCACGGCACGGTGGCGTTCGGGACGGTGTCGCACGACCACCACCGGATCGCGCTCGTCGAGACGCTGTCGGACCGCAACTCGAACCTGTACGTGCTCGCGGGCGACACGGAGCGGCTCCTCACGCGGCACGAGGGCGACGTGCTCTACGCGCCCGCCGACTTCGCGCGGGACGGCCGCACGCTGCTCTACGCCTCGGACGAGGGGCGCGAGTTTGCCGCGCTCCACGCCGTCGACGTCGAGAGCGGCGAGCGCAGGCCGGTGCTCCAGACCGAGTGGGACGTGGAGGCGGCGGGGTACTCGCCGGGGTTCCGTTACCAGTTCACGCAGGTGAACGCGGACGGCGCGCCCCGGCTCGACCTGCGGGACGCGGGGGGGAGGCCCGTCGAGCTTCCGGCGCCGCCTCGCGGAGGCTCCTGGTCGCTCCTGCAGATCTACCGGTACGGCAACCAGCCGCGCTTCTCGCGCACCGAGCGCTACGTCGGCGTGAACGTGTTCGGCGGCGCCACGCCGGCGGTCCCTTACGTCGTGGATTTGAAGACCGGCACGGCGAGGCCGGTCGCGGAGGTGCTCCCGTCCGCGCTGCGCGACCGCGGGATGATCGCGCCGGAGTCGGTCCGCGTCACGAGCTTCGACGGTCGCCAGGTCCCGGCGTTCCTGTACGCGCCCACGCGAGGGGCGAAGGCGCCGGCCGTCATCCTCGTGCACGGCGGCCCCACCGCGCAGTCGCTCCAGCGGTTCGACCCGTACGTGCAGTACCTCGCCTCGAAGGGCTACGTCGTGCTCGTCCCGAACGTGCGCGGCTCGACGGGGTACGGGAAGAGCTACACCCTCCTCGACAACAAGGACTTCGGCGGCGGCCCGCTGAAGGACGTGGTCGCCTGCAAGCAGTGGCTCGTGCAGAACGCCGGCGTGGACGCGGACCGGGTCGTCGTGATGGGCGGCAGCTACGGAGGCTACATGGCGCTCGCGGCGGCGACGTTCACCCCGCGGGAGTTCGCGGCGAACGTCGACTGGTTCGGCGTCTCGGATCTCAAGACGCTCGTCGAGAGCTTCCCCCCGTACTGGGCCGCGGGCATCGAGTTCATCTACGCGAAGTTCGGCAACCCGAACGACCCGAAGGACGCGCCGTACCTCCACGACCGCTCCCCCATCTGGTTCGCGGATCTGCATCGAGCGGCCGCTCATGGTCGTCCAGGGCGACAGGGACGTCCGCGTGCGGCACGACCAGTCGGATCGCATCGTCGAGGTGCTTCGGAAGAAGGGCGTCCCCGTGCACTACCTCATCCTGAAGGACGAGGGGCACGGGTTCTCGCGGAACGAGAGCCGCCTCGCCGCGTACGCCGCGACGGACCGGTTCCTCGACCGTTACCTGCTCGGCGACGCCTCCGTGGAGATCGTGAGGCCGGCGCCGTAGCGTCACCGCCCCGCGATCCGCCCGAGGCAGGCGCGCCACGCGGCTCCCGGGGCCGCCGACGGGCTCCCCCCGCCAAGGTAGGCTCCGGGCGCGCCGGGCGCGGTTGACTCGGGGGGGCCGCCTTCCTTACGTTGCCGCCGCCGTGTCCGACCTCGTCTCTCTCGGCGCCCGCCCGTCCCCCGCCGCCGCGCCCGCCGCCGCGCGGAAGGTGTTCGTCCACACCTTCGGCTGCCAGATGAACGACTCCGACTCGGAGCGGATGGTCGAGCTGCTCGGGCGCCACGCCTACGCGCGCGTCGCCTCGGCGGACGAGGCCGACCTCATCCTGCTCAACACCTGCGCGGTGCGGGAGAAGGCCGAGCAGAAGCTCCTCTCGGCGCTCGGCCGCTACCGCGAGCACAAGGCGCGGCGCGGTGCGCTCATCGCCGTCTCCGGCTGCGTCGCGCAGCAGGAGAAGGACCGGCTCCTGAAGCGGGTCCCCTACGTCGACTTCGTGTTCGGCCCGGACAACATCGCGCGTCTCCCCGAGATGATCGCCCGCGCCGAGGCCGGGCGGGAGCGCTTCGCCGAGACGGGCTGGATGGACTCCGAGGAGTACGTCTTCCCGCGCGCGGACCCCGAGGCGGCGCGCGGGCGCGCGACGGCGTTCGTCACGGCCATGAAGGGCTGCGACAACGTCTGCGCCTTCTGCATCGTCCCGCACACCCGCGGCCGCGAGGTCTCGCGGCCGTATCCGGAGATCGTCCGGGAGTGCGCCGCGCTCGCCGAGGTCGGCGTGCGGGAGGTGACGCTCATCGGGCAGAACGTGAACTCGTACGCGGGCGGCTGCGGGTTCGCCGGAGCTGCTCCGGCGCGTCGCCGCGGTCGCCGGGCGTCGCGCGGATCCGCTTCACGACGAGCCACCCCCACGACCTCTCCGACGCGCTCGTCGACGCGTTCCGCGTCGAGCCGAAGGTGATGCCGCACTTCCACCTGCCGGTGCAGTCCGGGCGCCGATCGCGGTCCTCGCCCGGATGCGGCGCGACTACACCGCCGCCGAGTACCTCGAGCGCTTCGACGCGCTCTCCGGCGGCGCGCCCCGGCATCGCCGTCACCACCGACTTCATCGTCGGCTTCCCCGGCGAGACGGCCGATGACCACGAGGCGTCGATGGCGCTGCTCGCGCGGGCGCGGTTCGAGCAGAGCTTCAGCTTCCTCTTCAGCCCGCGGCCGCACACGGTCGCGGCGCTGCGCGCCGGGACGGCGCCGGAGTGGACCGAGGTGCCGCGCGAGGTGGCGGTGGAGCGGCTCGAGCGGCTCCAGGCGGCGCAGCGGCGCATCGCGGCGGAGGTCCTCGCCGCGCAGCTCGGCCGGACCGTCGAGGTGCTCGTCGAGGGGCCGTCGGACGAGGCGGGCGAGCGGCTCGGCCGGACGCCGGAGAACCGCGTCGTGCACTTCCCCGCCGCCGAGGCGGACGCGCCCGCGGGGTCGCTCGTGAAGGTCCGCGTCACGCGCGCCGGCGGGTCCTCGCTCTCGGGCGTTCTCGCGTGACGCCGCGGCGGCGCAGCGCGGTCTTCGCGATCGCGGCGGCGCTCTGGGCGGCGGTCCTGTTCTGGGAGTCGTCGCGGGCGAACCCGTTCCCGTTCCTGCCCGAGGGCCTCCTCTCGCAGGACAAGCTCCTCCACGCCGGGGCGTACGCGGTGCTCGGCGGGCTCGTCGCGGCCGCCGTCGCCGCGAGCTGCCCCGGCGCCGTGCGCGCGATCGGCCTCGCGGCGGTGCTCGCCGCGGCCTACGGCGCGACCGACGAGTGGCACCAGGCCTACGTGCCCGGCCGGACGTCCGATCCGGCCGACTGGGCGGCGGATGCGGCCGGCGCGATCGCCGGCGCGACCGCGGCGGTGCTCGCCTTGCGGGGCCGTACCGCGCGGGCTAGCATCCGCGCCTGATGCCGACGATCCTCCCGTACGACGGCAAGGCGCCGCGCCTCGCCGCGTCCGCCTTCCTCGCGGAGGGGAGCGTCGTGGTCGGCGACGTCGAGATCGGCGAGCAGTCGTCGCTGTGGTTCGGGACCATCGTCCGCGGCGACGTGAACCACGTCCGGATCGGCGCGCGCACGAACGTGCAGGACCTGACCGTCGTGCACGTGACGTCCGGCACGCACCCGACCGTCATCGGCGACGACGTCACGGTCGGTCATCGCGTCGTCCTGCACGGCTGCACCGTCCGGGATCGCTGCCTCGTCGGGATCGGCGCGATCGTGCTCGACGGCGCGATCGTCGGGCCGGACGCGATGGTGGGGGCGGGCGCGCTCGTCCCGCCCGGCATGGTCGTGCCGCCCGGCACGCTCGTGCTCGGCGCGCCCGGCAAGGTGAAGCGCGACCTCACCGCGGAGGAGATCGCGTTCTTCCGCACGTCGGCCGAGAGGTACGTCGGGTACGCGGCGCGGTACCGCGGGGAGGCGCCATGACCGTCCTGGAGGCGCTCGCGCGGGCCCCGCTCTTCAAGGACTTCACCGAGACCGGGCTCAAGATCTTCGCCGCGATCGCGCAGGAGAAGGCGATCCCCGCGGGGAGCCCGATCTTCGTCGAGAACATGGTCGGCGAGGCGCTCTTCGTCGTGAAGAGCGGCACCGTCCGGATCACGCAGCGGGCCGGCGACGGCGAGAAGGAGCTCGCGGTCCTCGGCGCCGGCGAGCACCTCGGCGCGCTCGCCCTCCTCGGGAAGAGCGTCCGGCTCGTGTCCGCGGTCGCGGCGACCCCGTGCGAGGTCCTCGAGATCACGCAGCGCGACTTCGCGCGGCTGCAGCCGCAGAAGCCGCAGGCGTGCCTGAAGCTCGCCCTCGCCATCTCGGCGGATCTCGCGGTGAAGGTCGCGGAGAACCGCGACGCGCTCCGGGAGCTGCCGTCCCGGAAGCCGGGGGCTTGAGGATCCGGCGGGCGTGACGCGGTGCGAATCCGGGGTAATCGAGGGGGCGGATGCTCGAACGGCTCGTCGACATGCTGGGGGGACACGGCCTCCACGTCGGCTTCGCGTTCGTCTTCACCGTCCTGCTCCTCTGCGGGTTCGGGCTCCCGATGCCGGAGGACGTCGTCCTCGCGACGGGCGGCGTCCTCGCCTGGCTCGCGTCCGACGTGAACGAGGTGACCTTCGGCGCGATGATCCGCGACCGCGGGCTCCTCACGATGATCGCGGTGGGGCTCGCGGGGATCCTCGGCGGCGACTGCATCATCTTCCTCGCCGGGCGGCGCTTCGGCCACCGCGTCGCGGACATCGCGCCGCTCCGCCGGATCGTGACGCCGGCGAAGCTCGAGGCCGTCGAGAAGCAGATCCGCCGCCGCGGGAACCTGGTCGTGCTGATCGCACGGTTCCTCCCCGGCCTGCGCGCCCCGACGTTCTTCACGGTCGGGCACGCGCGCATGCCGCTCTGGGAGTTCATCGCGTTCGACGGCGCCGCGGCGCTCATCTCCGCGCCGCTCTGGGTCGGCCTCGGGTTCTGGCTCGGGTCCGACCTGCAGGAGCTGGCGCGCGCGGCGTCGCGCTTCAGCCACTACATCCTGCTCGCGGTGGGGCTCGTGCTGTTCGCCCTCTGGGGGCGCGCCTGGCAGCGCCGCCGCTCGGCCGCTCCGCCGCCGGCGGCCGAGGCGGAGCGGGACTGACCAGGCCGCTCCGGGGAGCGGCCTAGCGCGCCTCGTCCGACTTCCCGAAGAGCCTGCGCAGGAACCCGGCGATCCCGCCGCGCGCCGCGCCCGCCGCCGCGGCCCCCTTCGGGACCGGGAACGGCGCGGTCTGTGCCTTCGCGCCGTCGATCCCGGCGTTGGCGCCCTCCTCGAGCCGGCGCCGCGCCGCCGAGGGGCCCTCCTTCGTCGACATCACCGCCTGCACCTTCCTCCCGCTGTTGAGCTCGCGGGCCGTGACGGTGAGGAGGCACTCGGCGCCGAGCTCGAACGTCACCGCGATCTTCACCATCCCCCGCGGACCGGGGGGGAGCCCGGCGAGCTTGAGCGTCCCCAGGTACTCGCACTCCGCCGCGTTCGCGCTCTCGCCCTGCAGGACGACGAGCTCGAACTCGGTCTGGCCGTCGCGCGACGTCGCGAGCCCGTACTGCTTGCGGGCGGGGAGCGCGGTGTTCCGCTCGATGATGGTCTTCACGCGGCCGCCGGGGAGGCCGATCCCGATCGACATGGGGAGCACGTCGATGAGGACGACGCCCTCCGCGCTCCCGAGGGAGTGGGCGAGGAGCGCCGCGCCGATGGCGACCGCCTCGTCCGGGTGGACGGCGCGCGAGGGCTGCTTGCCGAAGAAGGCGGCGACCTTCTCGTGCACGAGCGGCATCCGGGACTGTCCACCGACGAGCAGGACCTCGTCGATGTCCTTCGTCTTGAGCCCCTTCGCGCCGAGCACCTCGCGGCAGACCTCGATCGTGCGGTCGACGAGCGGCTCCACCATGGTGACGACCTCGGCGCGGGTGAGCCCGGTGTCGAGAGAGACGGGCTGGCCCTTCTCGAGGGCGAGGAAGGGGAGGTGGATCGGGAACTCGCTCCGCTCGGAGAGGGCGCACTTCGCGCGCTCCGCCGCGTCCACGAGCCGCGAGAGCGCGACGCGGTCGCCCGCGAACGGCGCGCCGGTCCTCTCCTTCCAGGCCTCGAGGAGCCGATCGACGATCCGGTTGTCGAAGTCGACGCCGCCGAGGAAGGTGTCGCCGCCCGTCGAGACGACCTCGTAGACGTTGTCGTTCAGCTCGAGGACCGAGGCGTCGAACGTGCCGCCGCCGAGGTCGTAGACCAGCACGCGCTGGTTCAGGTGCCGGCCGAACGCGTACGCGAGGGCGGCGGCGGTCGGCTCGTTCAGGATCCGCTCGACGTGGAGCCCGGCGAGGGCGCCCGCGTTTCGCACCGCCGCGCGCTGGCGCTCGTTGTAGTACGCCGGCACCGTGATGACGGCCCGGTTCACCTCCTCGCCGAGGTGGTTCTGCGCGACCTCCTTCACCTCGCGCAGCACGAGCGCGGAGACCTGCTCGAGCGAGAGCGTCTCCGGCCCGAGCCGCACCGCGGCGAGGCCGTTCGCGTCGGGCACGATCTCGTAGGCGAACTTGGCGCGGATGTCCTGGACGACGTCGGACTCGAACGGGCGGCCCACGAGCCGCTTCGCCCCGTACACCGTCGCCTTCGGGTTCGTGAGGAGCTGCGCCTTCGCGAGGTGGCCGACGACGATCTTGTGGCGCGAGTTGAGCGCCACGATGGACGGCACCGTGTTGTACCCCTCGCGCGACGGGACGACGTAGGGCCGCCCGTCCTTCACGACCGCCGCGCAGGAGTTCGTCGTCCCGAGGTCGATCCCGACGATCGCGCGGGTGCGCTTCGCGATCGGCTGCGGGGTCGCGGGGAGGCCGATGTCGATCTTCGGCGCGCCGGCCGAGACCTGCTCCACCCGGTGCGGCGCGGAGAGGTCCGCCTGGGCGGGGGCGGGCGGGCGGGAGGGGTCGGGGGTGAGCGAGGGCCGGAAGGGGGAGGGGGTCGTCGCGGGCGAGGGGATGACGGGCGTCGGGGCGCGCGTGGGCGCGGGCGTCGTCTCCGGCCGCGGCGCCACCGGCGCGGGCGCCGCGACCCCCGGGGCGACGCCGCGCGTCTCCTTGTGCGTCACGATCCGGTCGACGAGCGCTCGCGAGGCGGCGTCGAGCTCGGTGAACTGCACGCCCATTCCGGGCGCCGTCGGGGGGGAGGCGGTGGCGCTCTCCGGCTGCACCCAGCGGACGACGCCGACCCCCTTGAGGGCGATCTCGCCCGTCTGGAGGCGCAGCTCGAACGCGATCCGGGTCCCGACCGGGCGCGGGTCGCGGGTGCGGATGAAGAGCCCGCCGCGGGAGATGTTCACCGCGAACTTGTCGACGAACTCGTCGACCGTCCCGTAGGACAGGCGCACCGCGAGACCGATGGGCGTCCGATCGCCGGACCGCTTGTCGTTCGGGCCGTCCACCAGGCGGAATCATCCCTTACCGAGGGTCGGAGCGGCAAGCTCGCCTTGACGCTATCGAGCGGCATCGCTTATACGTCCGCATGCTCGATCGCGACGATCTGCGACTGGCGCTCACGTTCGACGACGTTCTCCTCCTCCCCGCCGAGTCGGACGTCCTCCCGAAGTCGGTCGAGACCGCCACCCGGCTCACCCGGAACATCGGCGTCAACATCCCGATCGTGTCCGCCGCCATGGACACGGTGACGGAGTCGCGCATGGCGATCGCCATGGCGGCCGCGGGCGGCGTCGGCTTCGTCCACAAGAACCTCACCATCGAGGAGCAGGCGGCCGAGGTGGTGAAGGTGAAGAAGTACGAGTCGGCCGTGGTCGCCGACCCCATCACGATCGAGCCCGACGCCCCCATCCACCGCGCCCTCGCCCTCATGCGCGACAACGGGATCAGCGGGATCCCGATCGTCCAGAAGGGGAAGCTCGTCGGCATCCTCACGAACCGCGACCTGCGGTTCGAGCGGAACCTCGAGCAGCGCGTCGACCAGGTGATGACGAAGGACCTCGTCACCGCGCGGGTCGGCGTCACGATCGAGGAGGCGAAGGACCTCCTCCACCGGCACCGGATCGAGAAGCTCCTCGTGGTGAACGACGCCTTCGAGCTGAAGGGGCTCATCACCATCAAGGACATCGAGAAGATCCAGAAGCACCCGAACGCCGCCAAGGACTCCCTCGGGCGCCTCCTCTGCGGCGCCGCGGTGGGCGTCGGCGCCGATCGCGAGGCGCGCATCCACGCGCTCCTCAAGGCGGGCGCGGACGTCGTCACCATCGACACCGCCCACGGCCACAGCCGCGGCGTCATCGACGCGGTCAAGGCGACGAAGGCGAACTTCAAGGGCGCGGAGCTCATCGCCGGGAACGTCGCGACCGCCGAGGCGGCCGAGGCGCTCTGCCGGGCGGGGGTCGACGCGGTGAAGGTCGGGGTCGGCCCGGGCTCCATCTGCACGACGCGCGTCATCGCGGGGGTGGGCGTCCCCCAGGTCACCGCCGTGGACGAGTGCGCGCGCGCCGCCGAGAAGTACGGCGTGCCGGTGATCTCCGACGGCGGCGTGAAGTACTCGGGCGACCTCGTGAAGGCGCTCGCGGCGGGCGGCTCGACCGTGATGATCGGCTCCCTCCTCGCCGGCACCGAGGAGGCGCCGGGCGAGGTGATCCTCTACCAGGGGCGCAGCTACAAGCAGTACCGGGGCATGGGCTCCCTCGGCGCGATGAAGAAGGGCTCGAAGGACCGCTACTTCCAGTCGGACGTGACCGACGCGGACAAGCTCGTGCCGGAGGGGATCGAGGGGCGCGTGCCCTACAAGGGCACCGTCGAGATGACGATCCTCCAGCTCGTCGGCGGGCTCCGCAGCGGCATGGGCTACCTCGGCTGCAAGACGATCACCGAGCTTCGGGTGAAGCCGCGCTTCATCCGGATCTCCGCGGCGGGGCTCAAGGAGAGCCACGTCCACGACGTGATCATCGAGAAGGAAGCGCCGAACTACCGGGCGGACTGAGCCCGGCGCCCCACACCCCGGCCCTCTCCCCGGCGGGGGAGAGAGGAGCACGCCGTGGACATCCACTCGGAAAAGATCCTCATCCTCGACTTCGGGTCGCAGTACACCCAGCTCATCGCGCGGCGGCTGCGCGAGCTCGGCGTCTACTGCGAGATCCACCCCTGCACGATGAAGCCGGAGGCGATGCGCGCCTTCGCGCCTCGGGGGATCGTCCTCTCCGGCGGCCCGGCCTCCGTCTTGGCGGAGGGGAGCCCGCGCACCGACCGCCTCGCGTTCGAGCTGGGCGTCCCGGTGCTCGGGATCTGCTACGGGCTGCAGCTCCTCGCCCACGAGCTGGGCGGCAAGGTGGACAAGGCGGCGCACCGCGAGTACGGGCCCGCGGCGATCGAGACCCGGCCCGGGGCGGAGCTGTTCGAGGGGCTCCCCTCGAAGCTCGACGTCTGGATGAGCCACGGGGACCGCGTCGAGGCGCTGCCGCAGGGGTTCGAGCCGATCGCCTCGACCCCGTCGGCGCCGTTCGCCGCGGTCGAGGACCGGCGCCGTCGCATCTTCGGGGTCCAGTTTCACCCCGAGGTGGTCCACACGCCGCGCGGCAAGGAGATCCTGAAGAACTTCGCCTACCGGGTCTGCGGCTGCTCCGGCGCGTGGTCCATGCGGGCCTACGCCGAGACCGCGGTCGAGCAGATCCGCGCCCAGGTGAAGGGCGGGCACGTCATCTGCGCGCTCTCGGGCGGCGTCGACTCGGCGGTCGCCGCGCTCCTCGTGCACCGCGCCATCGGCGACCGGCTCCGCTGCATCTTCGTGGACAACGGCGTCCTCCGCGCCGGCGAGCGCGGGCAGGTGGAGGAGGTCTTCGGGCGGATGTTCCACCTCCCGCTCGTCACGGTGGACGCCTCGAGGCGCTTCCTCACGAAGCTCGCAGGCGTCACCGACCCCGAGCAGAAGCGGAAGATCATCGGCCGCGAGTTCATCGACGTCTTCGAGGAGGAGGTCGAGCGGCTCTCCGCGCACGGCGAGCGCGCGGAGTTCCTCGTGCAGGGGACGCTCTACCCCGACGTCATCGAGTCGGTCTCGTTCAAGGGGCCGTCCGCGACCATCAAGAGCCACCACAACGTCGGCGGGCTCCCCGAGCTGATGAAGCTCGGCCTCGTCGAGCCGCTCCGCGAGCTCTTCAAGGACGAGGTGCGCCGCCTCGGGCTCGAGCTCGGCCTGCCCGCGCCAATCGTCCAGCGCCAGCCGTTCCCCGGCCCGGGCCTCGCGATCCGCATCCTCGGCGAGGTGACGGAGGAGCGGCTCGCCGTGCTCCGCAAGGCGGACACGATCGTGCAGGAGGAGATCCGCAAGGCCGGCCTCTACGAGCAGCTCTGGCAGGCGTTCGCCGTGCTGCTCCCGGTGCGGAGCGTCGGCGTCATGGGCGACGAGCGCACCTACGAGTCCACCTGCGCGATCCGCGCGGTCGAGTCGACCGACGGGATGACCGGCGACTGGGCGCGGCTCCCCTACGACCTCCTCGGCCGGATCTCGTCGCGGATCATCAACGAGGTCCGCGGCATCAACCGCGTCGTCTACGACGTGTCGTCGAAGCCGCCGGCCACGATCGAGTGGGAGTAGCTCCCACCGTCACCTAGTTTGCCCCGCTCCGTCGCGGGGATATCATCGCGCGAACGGAGGCCTCGATGTCGCGAACCCTCAGGGCCGGGTGGGCGTGTGCGCTCGCCGTCCTGGCCGCGGGCTGCCAGGACTACAACTTCAACCCGGTCGGCCACTGCGTCATCCAGCCGGGCACGAAGCGGTTCACGCTCTCCAGCATCTCGAGCGCCGACGTGCTCTTCGTCGTCGACGACTCCGGGTCGATGGGAGAGGAGCAGGCGGCGCTGGCGACGAACTTCTCCCGGTTCATCGCGAACCTCGACGCGTCGAACGTGACGCGCGTGAACGCCGGCCTCGAGCCGTTCGACTTCCACATCGCGGTGAGCACCACGTCCCTCTTCTGGAACCCCCAGACCGCGGCCACCTGCACCTCGAGCTGCCCCGGGGCAACCGGACTCGTCTGCTGCGGCGGCGCCGCGCCGGTGCGCCAGCCGAGGCGTTGCACGTCGGACGCGCAGTGCACCGTCGCGAACACGGCATGCCGCACCAGCTGCAACTCGCTGAAGGGCGAGAGCTACTGCTGCGCCGCGGACGGCTCGTTCCCGGCGGGCTCGCTCTCCGAGGTGATCCCGTGCTCGCGCGAGGGGACCGCGTGCGGCGGGCTCGAGACCCACTACGGCTTCGCCTCGTGCGACGCGGGAGTCGCCGTGGACCAGTGGCCGTTCCCGAAGGGCGACTTCGTGTCGTGGACGAGCGGGTCGACCGCGAACCCGCGGGTCCTCCACTTCGACAAGGAGCTCTACACCGGGACGGCGAACAAGCAGGGCTTCACGCGCGCCCAGCTCGTGAGCTTCTTCTCGGGGAGCCCGGCCGGCGTGAACGCGAACGTGATGGTGGGCACCTGCGGCTCGGGCGAGGAGCAGGCGCTCAACGCAGCGAAGCGCGCCATCGACAAGGCGCTCGGGCGCGATCCTTCGGGCCTGCGGCAGATGGACACCTACGCGCGGGCGGGGACGGGGACACCGCTCACGCCGGTGAAGACGTGGGACGGGACGACCCGCATCGCGAGCAGCCCGGCCGACTGGCTCGCGAGCGCGAGCTCGAAGCTCGTGGTCGTCTTCGTCGGCGACGAGGACGACTGCTCCTCGCCGGACGATCCGAGCGCCGGCGTCGTCATGATCAGCGGCCAGGGCCCCGGCGCCGACGCGTGCAACCGCGACGCCTCGACGGACCCGCCCCTCGGGCACAAGGAGTACACGGTCCCGTACTTCGCGGACTACTTCATGAGCCTCGGTCGCCCCGTCGGCGCAGCCTTCATCTTCCCGGCCGCCCAGGATTCCTGCAACGCCGACACGTGCACGGCGGGCCCGGGCGTGTGCTCGACGGCGCAGGCCCCCGGCTTCCGGCTCCTCTCCACGGCGCAGGAGCTGCGGGCCCGCGGCGCGGAGGTCGTCCTCGGCTCGATCTGCGACCCGAACTTCGGGGACCTCCTCGACTCGATCGCCGACATCGTGAAGCCGCCCTCGGGCCTCACGCTGCCGACGCTCCCCGCGGCGGGCGAGGTGACGCTGCTCCGGATCGCGAACACGGACGGCCAGACGCGGAAGGTCTGCAGCGGACCGCTCGCGCCCGGCTCGTACACGCTGCAGCAGGCGCAGGCGACCGGCACCGGCTGGTGGTTCGCGGCGGACTCCAACCCCGGTCCGCCGGTCGCCGGCCCCACGACGTTCGTCTACATCAACCCGCAGGGCGACTGCATCGCGAACCCCGGCGAGACCTACTCGGCGGACTACCTCGGCAAGCTCCCGTCGGGCGGCTGCTGGGACGACCCGAGCTTCGTGCGGCAGGGCGCCGAGACCTACGGCGACGCGATGTGCCGCTCGACGCTCGGCGGCGTGGCCGATTCGTGGACGTGCTTCGCCGACAGCGCGGGCGCGTGCGGCGTGCCAACCCAGGCGGCGACCGGCACCTGCATCTGCGGCTCGCGCGCGAGCAACTGCACGCCATGACGCCCGCCCGAACCGCGCTCCTCGTCTTCGTCCTCGCCGCGCTCGCCGGCTGCGGTGCGTGCGACACCCTCCCGCAGGACGCGATGCAGGACTGCAACCAGTCGCAGGTCTTCGCGGGTCACGTGAAGACCGACATCCTCTTCGTCATCGACGACTCGGGCTCGATGAGCGAGGAGCAGGCGAACCTCGCGACGAACCTCGGCGTGTTCATCGACCGGCTGGCGTCGGCGCCGATCGAGGACGACTTCCAGATCGGCGTCACCACGACGGACGTCGACACCTGGAACGGCGGGACGAGCTTCACCGGCGGACCCGAGAGCGGGCATCCGTATCCGCGCGGCGCGCTCGTCGCCGTCAGGCAGAACGCGGGCGTCGGCGTCGCAGGCGACCTCCTCTACGACGCGGCGGCTTATGCGGCGACGAACGGCTGGGGCGGCGCCCGTATCCTCACCCGCGGCTCGCCCACGCTCGTGACCGACTTCAAGGCGAACGTCCTCGTCGGGATCAACGGCAGCGGCAAGGAGCAGCCGTTCCGCGCCATCCAGATGGCGCTGACCGACCGGATCCAGGACGGCACGAACGCGGGGTTCCTCCGCGCCGGCGCCCGGCTCGCGATCGTCGTCCTGTCCGACGAGGACGACTGCTCCGACTCGGCGCCCATCGACATCGCGACGACCGATCCGCCGGGCAACGATCAGTGCCACACGCTGAGCGTCAAGCAGACGCTGCTCGACCCCATCCCCGACTTCGCGTCGTTCCTCAAGGGGCCCATCCAGGGGGAGCAGCGGGACACGGTGGTCGGCGCGATCGTGGGCGTGGCTCCCGGGACGCTCGACCTCGCCTGCACCACGGCGGGCGTGTGCGGCACACCGCCGCCGGAGTGCACGACGTGCTGCGCGACCTGCTTCGATCGAGGCGACCGTCACACCTGGCTCCTCGACGCGATGGGGCCGACGCGCTCGCGCCTCGCGAGCATCTGCGACCCGAGCTTCGCCCAGGCGCTCGAGGACTTCGCCACCGTCATCATGAGCGACACCTTGCCGCTCGAGGGCGCGCCGGCGGACTGGCGGATGCTCGTCGCGAAGGTGACGAAGGCGGCCACCGGTGCCGCCGTCTCCTGCACCATCGCGTCCGCCTCGGACTCGTCGGCCGCCGACATCGCCGCCGCAGACGCGGTCTACTCGCCGCCCCAGATGGGGGGTCCGTCCCTCACGTTCCAGGGAAACTGCGCGCTTGAGCCCGGCGACAAGATCGACGTCAGCGTGATCTGCGCCGGCTGACCGCGCCCCCCCGGCCGCTGGCCGGCCCGGAGCGCTCCGGCGCGCACCCTACGTGAAGCTCCAAGCGGTTGCAGCGCGGCCCGGCCGTGTGCAACATGCTGGAGCTTCATGAACAAGCTCCTCGTCGTCCTCGCTGCGCTCGCCGCGCCCGCGCTGGCGTTCGGCCAGGCTTCACCTCCCCCTGCCGCTCCCTCGGCGCCGCCTCAGGCCGCGCCCGCGCCCGCGCCGGCGAAGGCGCCCGAGGCGCTCCTCGCCGAGATCGACGCCTCGTACAAGGAGCGCGACGCGCCCGGCGCGATGGACGCCATGGGCAAGAAGCTCGCCGACGCGCTGAAGGCGTGGCCGGACGACTACGAGGTCCTGTGGCGCATCGCCCGCCACGACTTCTGGATCGCCGACGATCCCAACCTCGACAAGAACGAGAAGTCCCGCATCGGCAAGACGGCCTGGGACGTACGGCGACAAGGCGACCGTCGCGAACCCGGAGCGGGTCGAGGGTTGGCACTACGCCGCGGCGGGGATCGGGAACTATGCCCTCGGGATCGGCATCTTCACCGCGCTCCGCCAGGGGATCGAGGGGAAGTTCAAGGACCGGCTCTCGCGCGCCCAGGCCATCGACTCGAAGTTCGAGAACGGCGGCATCCAGACCGCCTGGGGCCGGTTCTGGTACGAGTTGCCCTGGCCCAAGTACTCGGCGAAGAAGAGCCGCGCGGCGCTCGACGAGGCACTCAAGATGAACTCGGACAGCGTGCGCGCCCGCGTATACCTCGCCGATCTGGACGAGAAGGAGGACGAGCCCGCCCAGGCGAGGGCCGAGCTCGAGAAGGCGGTTGCGAGCCCTCCCGGACGCTATGACGCGCCCGAGGAGCGGCGCTGGCAGGCGGTCGCGCGGAAGCGGCTCGCCGCGCAGAAGTGACGTGCGGCGAGCATCCTCGGAGTGCGCAGGGAGGTGGAACCATGAAGGCCGAGGCCGAGATCCGGAACGCGGCGGCTCCCGCGAGGAACCTCGTCACCCTGTTCGAGGCGCAGGCGAGGGCTCGCGGGGGAGCGCCATTCGTGAAGCACAAGCGCGACGGCGCCTGGGCGGACGTCTCCTGGACCGAGGCGGCGCGGCGCGCGCGCGACGTCTCGGACGGCCTCGCGTCGATCGGGGTGAAGCCGGGCGACCGGATCGCCGTGCTCGGGGAGACGCAGCTCGAGTGGCAGCTCGCGGACCTCGGGATCCTCGGCGCGGGCGCGATCACGGTCACCATCTACCAATCGAACCAGGCCGCCGAGTGCGAGTACATCCTCGCGGACTCGGGGGCGCGCTGGATCTTCTGCGACAGCGAGGTCCAGGTCGCGAAGATTCAGCAGATCCGGAAGAAGCTCCACAAGCTCGAGGGGATCGTCCGCGTGAGCGGCCCGGCCGCCGACGGGTTCGAGCGGACGCTCGCGGACCTCGAGCGCGCGGGCGCGGAGTGGCGGAAGGCGAATCCCGGCGCGCACGAGCAGCGGCTCGCCGCCATCGGGCGCGGAGATCCAGCGAGCTTCATCTACACCTCCGGCACGACCGGCAACCCCAAGGGCGTCGTCCTCACCCACGGGAACTGGGTCTACGAGGCCGAGGCGATCGCGGAGATCAAGATCATCAACCCGGACGACGTCATTCTCCTGTTCCTCCCCATGGCGCACTCGTTCGCGAAGGTGATCCAGGCCGCGTGGTTCTCGACCGGCGCGACGTCGGCCTTCGTCGAGTCGCTCGAGAAGATCATGGACAACGCCTCGGAGGTGCGCCCGACGGTGATGCCGGCCGTCCCGCGCATCTTCGAGAAGGCCTACAACACGGTCGTGTCGAAGGGGCTCTCGACGCCCGGCCTCAAGGGGAAGCTCTTCGCGCTCGCGATGGAGAGCTTCGACAGCTACGCCGCGGCGAAGGAGCAGGGGAAGGACTTCTCGTCGCTCGGGATGCTCGTCGGGAAGAAGCTCGTGTTCCCGAAGCTCTCCGCGGCGCTGTCGGAGCGGTTCGGCGGGAGGATGCGGCTCTTCGTCTCGGGCGGCGCGCCGCTCTCCCCGAAGATCGCCCACTTCTTCGACGTGCTCGGCTTCGTCATCCTGGAGGGGTACGGCCTCAGCGAGACGTCCGCCGGCACGTTCGTGAACCGTCCCGGGAAGAACCGGGTCGGCACGGTCGGCCCGCCGGTGCCCGGCACCGAGGTCCGGATCGCCGAGGACGGCGAGATCCTGGTGAAGGGCGGGGGCGTGATGAAGGAGTACTTCGGGAAGCCCGAGGCCACGGCGGAGGTGCTGAAGGACGGTTGGCTTTACACCGGCGACATCGGCCACCTCGACGAGGCGGGACATCTCAAGATCACCGACCGGAAGAAGGACATCATCGTCACGGCGGGCGGGAAGAACGTCGCGCCGCAGAACCTCGAGAACGAGCTCAAGACCGACCCGATCCTCTCGCAGGTGATGGTGCACGGCGACAAGCGGAAGTTCCTCTCCGCGATCGTGACGCTGAACGAGGAGTACGCCCGGAAGTGGGCGGCCGACAACGGCGTGCAGGCCGGCGCGGCGCTCCACCAGGACCCGAAGATCCAGGCGCGCGTCCAGCAGGCGATCGACGCGCTCAACGCGCGGCAGGCGAGCTACGCGACGATCAAGAGGTTCGCGATCGTCCCGGGCGACTTCGCGCAGGTTACCGGCGAGCTCACACCCACGCTCAAGGTGAAGCGGAAGGTCGTCACCCAGAAGTACAAGGCGCTCCTCGACGCCTTCTACGTGGAGTAAGGCTCCACTCGCGCAGGCCCTCTCCGACGTCGCGCGGAGCCGAGGGCGCCCTTAAGATAGGGCTCGATTCCCGAATCGGTCGCGATCCCGAGGAGACGAGCCCCCCATGGCCGACCCCGTCACGAGCGTCAAGGACGTCTTCGAGAGGCACATCCCGGCGAAGTTCCAGGCCAAGCCGGACGTGGTGCAGAAGATCAACGCCGTCTACCAGTTCAACATCTCCGGGCCGGGCGGCGGCACGTGGTCGGTGGACTGCACGCAGCCGGGCGGGAAGATCCAGCCGGGATCGGCGGCGAGCCCGAAGTGCACCGTCGCCGCGGTCGATCACGACTTCCTCGCCATCGTGAACGGCAAGCTGAACGCGCAGATGGCGTTCATGTCCGGGAAGCTCAAGATCCAGGGCGACATGGGGCTCGCCCTCAAGCTGCAGCAGATCCTCTGACGTGGCGCCGCCTCTCGCCGGCGTCCGCGTGCTCGACCTGACGCGGCTCCTCCCCGGACCGTTCGCGACGTGGGTGCTCGCGGACCTCGGTGCGGACGTCGTGAAGGTGGAGGATCCGCGCGGCGGCGACTGGCTGCGGTGGCTGCCGCCGCTCCGCGGAGAGCAGTCGGACGCGTACCACGCGCTGAACCGGAGCAAGCGCTCCGTCGCGCTCGACGTCCGGAACCCCGCGGGCGCCGCCGCGCTCCTCCGGCTCGCCGCGCGCGCCGACGCGGTCGTGGAGTCCTTCCGCCCCGGCGTCATGGACCGGCTCGGGATCGGCTTCGACGCGCTCCGCGCCGCGAACCCGCGGATCGTGCTCTGCTCGATCAGCGGCTACGGGCAGGACGGGCCGTACGCCGCGCGCGCCGGGCACGACCTCGACTACTGCGCCTTCGCGGGCGTGCTCGCCGCGAACGGACCGCCGGAGCGGCCGCTCCCGCTCGGCGTGCAGGTCGCGGACGTGGCGGGCGGCGCGTGGCCGGCGGTGGCGGGGATCCTCGCCGGCGTCCTGCGCGCGCGCGCGACGGGGGAGGGCGCCCACGTGGACGTGTCCATGACCGAGGGCGCGCTCGCGATGCTGTCCCTGCCGCTCGGGATCGCGGAGGGGCGCGGGACGACGATCGCGCGCGGGGCGGAGCTCCTGAACGGCGGCGCGGCGTGCTACGCGGTCTATCGCACCGGAGGACGGCCGCTTCGTCGCGCTCGGCGCGCTCGAGCCCAAGTTCTTCGAGACGTTCTGCGCCGCCGTCGGCCGCCCGGACCTCGCCGGCCGGCAGCTCGAGCACGGCGGGGCGGGGCCGCGCGCGGAGCTGGAGGCGATCTTCGCGGGCCGCACCCGGGACGAGTGGGAGGCGTTCGCCGCCGCGCACGACGTCTGCCTCGCGCCCGTGCTGGAGGGCGACGAGCCGAGACGGGACCCGCAGCTCCGTGCGCGGGGCGCGTTCGTGGACGTGCCCGCGCCGCGCGAGGGGCGGTCGGTACGCGCGGTCGCGTCGCCCGTCCGGCTTCGCGGGGAGGACGCCGCGCCCCGGCCCGCGCCGGCGCTCGGCGAGCACGGGGACGAGGTGCTCAGCGAGGCCGGGTTCTCGCCCGAGGAGATCGCCGCGCTGCGCTCGGCGGGGGCGCTCGGCGGAGGTCCTTGACAGTGCGGCGGGCGCCGAGCATGGAACCCGGGCGAATGCGCGCGATCGTCGCTGCCACGCTGGCGCTGCTCGTCGTCCTCGCGGCGGGCGTTCCGCACGAGCACGTGCGATCGCACGCTGTGGCGAGCTGCATCGCCTGCGCGGTCGGGCAGGGGAACGCCGCGCACGACGAGACCCCCGACGTCGCGCCGGCGACGGTGATCACCGCCGCGCCGGTCCGCGAGCCCGGCCCCGCGCCCGTCTCGGGCGCGCCCCTCGGGGCGATCCCCGGTCAGTCACCTCCCGCGGGCAGCTGAGCCCCGGAACAGCCCTTGTCATCGCAGGGATGTCGTGCTGTGACGCCCGTACAGGGTGTCGAGGTGCACAATGCGTTCACTCGTCGTTGCAGGCGTGATCGCCGCGGGGGTCGCGGGCCTACCGGGGCCGGCGTCCGCCGCAGGCACGGCTGCGACCGCGACCCCGCCCGCGACATCGACCGCGACCCCGACCCCGACCACGACCGCGACCCCGACCACGACCGCGACCGCGACCTCGACCCCGACCGCGACCCCGACCACGACCTCGACCTCCGCCGACGAGGAGGCCCGGAAGAAGCTCGAGGCCGACATCGCGAAGGAGCTGGGCGCGTCCGGCAGCGCCGCCGCGTCGCCCGCCCCTCAGCCCGCAGCACCCGCGGCCGGCGTCGCCCAGCAGCAGGGATCCGGCTCGACCGGCGGAAACCCGATGGCCCGCCTCCTCCTGCTCCCGGACATCAGCGCCATCGGCAGCTTCGCGCTCGCGTACGACCGCTACGACGTGCCGACGCTGTCGCCGCGCGACGGGCCGTACGGCCCGACGGATCAGGTGCAGCCACTCTTCCAGGAGCTGGAGCTCGGGCTGCAGTCCGTCGTCGACCCGTACGCGCGCGCGGACGTGTTCATCTCGTTCACCCCGGACGGCGTCTCCGTCGAGGAGGCCTACCTCACGACGCTCTCGCTCCCGGCCGGGCTGCAGGTCCGCGCCGGCAAGTTCTTCAGCCCGTTCGGACGGCTCAACCAGCAGCACCCGCACGTCTGGGACTTCGTCGACGCACCGCTCGCCGCGCGGCTCATCGCCGCGGAGAAGCTCTCCGGCCCGGGGCTCGACGTCGCCTGGCTCGCGCCATTGCCGTGGTTCGCCGAGCTGCACCTCGCCTACCAGGCGACCGCGCCGGCGCCGACCGATCCGGAGCGCCCCACCGGCGTCGCGCACCTCCAGCAGTACTTCTCGCTCGGGGACGCGACGACGCTCGGCGTCGGCGCGTCCGCCGCGGTGCAGCGGGACGCCACTGGCGGCGGGTCCCGCGACCTCGGCGACGTGAGCGTCTACCTCCGCGTCCGGCCGCCCACGACCCGGGCCTACGTCACGCTCCAGGGCGAGCTGTACGGGCGGCGCTTCCGCGGGGAGCCGGGCGGGTCCGACGGCGGCGGCTACGCCCAGCTGTTCTGGCGCCCGGGCCCGTTCTTCGGCTGCGGCGTCCGCTACGACGACGCGCCTGCCGTCCCGGAGGCGGGGGTCGGGCGCGAGCACCGCTACGGCGCGGTCGCCACCTGGTACCCGAGCGAGTTCTCGCGTCTCCGGGCCCAGCTCTCGTACGACCAGCGCCCGGACGGCGGAGACGGCCTCGAGGCCCTGCTCGCGCTCGAGTTCATCATCGGATCCCACGGCGCCCACCCGTTCTGACCGCGAACACCTTCAGCGAGACCACGCCATGAGAACGTCGCTTCGCCTCCTCGCCCTCCCGCTCGCCGGCGCCGCCGCGCTCGCGCTCCCGGCCTCCGCCGCGGCCGCCGTGAAGGTCGTCGCCACGGTCCCGGGGCTCGCCGCGCTCGCCCAGGAGGTGGGCGGCGACAAGGTCGCCGTCGAGAGCCTCTCGCGCGGCACGCAGATCCTCACTTCGTGGACGCGAACCCGATGCTCGCGGTGAAGCTCCGGAACGCCGACCTCCTCGTCGACGTGGGCCTCGACCTCGAGATCGGGTGGCTGCCGCCGCTCGTAAAGCTCTGCCTGTATTTAAGGCAGGTAAAAGGATGTTTATCGACAAGCCTGTTGCAGCATCACTATCCGATGCAATTGCCATCTATAATGCCGCAGATTATTATAAAGTGCCGGTATTTTCTTCATCGTCACTCCGATATATTGCTGGGGCAAAAGAGATTGCGGAAGGATCAGCGGGTAAAGTTCTCGGAGCTGATGTCTACGGTCCTGCAACCATTGAAAAAACACACCCTGACCTTTTCTGGTACGGGGTTCATGGTGTTGAAATGCTTTTTACCGTTATGGGCATTGGTTGTATAAGTGTAACACGTACATTTACAGATAATTACGATAAAGTTGTTGGGATATGGAATGATAACAGGATCGGAACTTTCAAAGGTATCCGTTTCGGTAAATCCGATTACGGAGGTACCGTTTTTGGAGAAAAGGCAATAACTCCGCTGGGAAAATACGGAGGATATGATCCTTTACTGGTTAAAATAGCAGAGTTTTTCAACACCGGCATACCTCCTGTATCAGCAAAAGAAACGTTGGAAATATTTACCTTTATGGCTGCAGCCCAGGAAAGTAAATTAAAGGGCGGCATACCTGTTGAAACAGAAAAGGTCTTCGCCTCGGAAAAGAAAAAGGCAGGAAGAAAATCCTTCAGATGAATTTGATTTCGAAATGTGAAATAGAACTTTATAAAACTGAATTTAAAACAACCTGGAAATGACAAACCGAAGAGATTTTATCAAAAAGAGCGCAATGGGAACAGCCGCTATTACTATTGGTGGTATGGGATTGAGTGCTAAAAGCTATGGTTCCATACAGGGAGCTAACGACCGCATAAATGTTGCGGTGATCGGAATTCGCGGACAGGGTGGTACTCATATCAGCAGTTTCTGCGGTATGAAAGATACCAGGAATGTCCGTTTGAAAACACTTTGTGATGCAGATGAACAGTATTTCGCACCTAAGGCAAAGGTTGTCTTTGACAGAACGGGTGAGACTCCAAATACTGTCTGGGATATGCGCAAGGTATTTGAAGATAAGGAAATACATGCTGTTTCTTTTGCAGTGCCTAATCACTGGCATGCTCTGGGTACTATATGGGCATGTCAGGCTGGCAAACATGTTTATGTCGAAAAGCCTGCGACTTATGGTGTTTTTGAGGGCAGGAAGATGGTAGAAGCTGCTAAGAAATATAATGTCAGGGTTCAGACAGGTACTCAGAACAGATCAATCCCTACTGTTATGCAGGCAATCAAATTTCTTCATGATGGCGGAATAGGAGAAGTTTTTATGGCCAAAGGGAATTGTTATAAACCTCGTGACTCCTTCGGAATTGCAAAAGACAGTAATCCTCCTGAATCACTTCATTATGATTATTGGTTAGGCCCGGCTCCGTACCGTCCATACAATGAGAAACATGTGCACTATAACTGGCACTGGTTCTGGCCAACTGGTGGAGGTGACACTGCAAACCAGGGTCCTCACCAGTTCGATATCGCCAGATGGGGACTGAATAAGGATGAACACCCTGTTACAATATACTCGATGGGAGGTCTTTACGGAATTAATCCTGCCGAGTGTGAGCAGGAGACTCCAAATACTCAAACATCAGTGTTCAAATATAAAGACGGGAAAATGCTTGAGTTTGAGACCCGCGGCAGGTATACCAATGAAGAGGGCAGCCTGGGAATCAGCATAGGAAATACTTTTTATGGAACTGAAGGTTATCTTGAGATCAATGGAAGTCAGTGGAAAGCTTTCCGCAGACGCGAGAACAAACCTTTTGCCGGATCGGACGTTGGTGAAAAACCGACTGATTTTATGGCACCTCCGGGCGGCGGCGGCCATTATGGTAACTTTATCGATGCTATTCGCTCCGGGAAGGATGAAGATCTTCATTGCCAGATTTATGAAGGATTCATGTCTGCGGCATTACCGGCCCTGGCAAATATATCCTATCGTGTGGGAAGAAAACTGACATTTGATGGTGCAACTGAAAAATTTGTAAAAGATAAGGAAGCAGATAAGCTTCTGACACGTAATTACAGAGCTCCATATATTGTCCCAAAAGTAGTTTAGGGCTATATTGAAGAGTTTAATTTCTCAGAGTTCCACTGAGGAGACACAGAGTTACTCAGAGTGTTCTTCTCTGTGGCTCTCTGTGCTTACTCTGTGGCTCTCTGTGTAACTAACAATAAATATAATAATATGAAAGCTGAATTATCAAGACGTAAATTTATTCAAACGAGTTTAAGCGCCGGAGTGGCACTTGCAATTTTCAGGGATTTTCCGGACCTGGTAAAAAGCACACCAAAGGGAATGAAGCTGGGGCTGGTAACCTATCAGTGGGGCAGGGACTGGGATCTTCCGACACTCATTGCCAATTGTGAAAAAACCGGTTTACTGGGTTTGGAGCTAAGAGTCCAGCACGCTCATAAGGTTGAGACAAACCTGACGGCGGCTCAAAGAGCTGAGGTAAAGAAAAGATTTGCCGACAGCTCAGTTACGTGTGTTGGGTACGGTGCCAACTTCGAATTTCATAGCCCTGATCCGAAAATCCTTCGTGAGAATATCGAACAGACAAAAGAGTACATAAAGCTTTGTAAGGATATCGGGGCAACCGGTATTAAGGTAAAACCCAATTATCTGCCTCCTGAAGTACCCAGGGAAAAAACAATTGCCCAGATACTGGCGCGGCAACTCCACCACGAGGGCGCCGGCCGCACGCTCGCTCAGCTCGGCCAGAAAACTC
>CAWGDE010000015.1:0-81966 GCA_963821195.1 uncultured delta proteobacterium | reverse complement strand
GCACGAGGTCGAAGTAGCGGCGATGCACGGGGTCTCTCCGTCGACCAGCGGTCGACGACACGCCATTCCTCACGCACGACCGCGACGTCCTGCCGGTTGACGCGGCGCGGCGTCCCGTCGGCGTGATTCTCGACGAGCGCCGGCGAGGTGCATTCAGTCGTCGCGCGGAACGAGCAGTGCGCGCGCTTCGGGTATACGCGACCACGGAGCGACCTCCACAACCGTTGAGACTCCGCCCGCCCCGACGGCCGCGCGCACCTGGCGCAGACCTTCGCGAAGCCGGCCTTGCATCACTTCGCCCTCTGCGGCCACGAGCTCGAGCTGTTCGCCGGTGTGCTCGGCGAGCTCCATCACCTCGAGCCGGAGCTTGAGCGCCGGTGCCGGCAGTTCCGCGAGCTTCGGCGAGAGCGCAGCACGCAGCCGGGCCGGGTCGGCCGTGGGCTCGCGCAACGTCACCGTCCGGCGCCACGAGGCGCCGCCGACCAGTCGCGCCCAAACCGCGACCTTCCTCGGCGGCCGCCCCGCGCGTTCCGGGCGTGCGAGCAGGCGATCGAGCAGCACCCCGAGCCCTCGCCGGAGCGTCAGCTCGTTGCCGACCGCTTCCGGGAACTCGAGCGTCTCGTGGATGGCCGTCGCCGGCCGTCTCGGCTTGACCCTCCCGTCCTGCTCGCCTCTCGCCAGGCTCCAGGCGCGCCGCCCGTCCGGCCCCAACCGTTCGGAAACGGCGCCGCCCGGCAGCCCGGCAAGCTGTCCGATCGTGCGCACACCAAGTTCTTCGAGCTCCTCGTAGCGGCGCCGCTCGAGCGGCAGGAGCTGCAGCGGCAGCGGGGCGAGGAACGAGCGCGCACGGTCGTCGGAGACGATCAGCGCCTGCCCCGGCCGCGCGACATTCGCCGCGGCGAGCGCCGCGAACCGCCGCTCCGCCGCGCCCGCACGCGGATCCCACGTCGCACCGACGGCCGCGAGCGCCCGCTTGAGCGCCGGCTCGAGCCCGCCGTAGAGCCGCTCGACCCCCTTCGAGTCGAAGAAGACCGTGCCCGGATCGGCCGGCTCGACCGCGAACCCGGCGTCCTCGAGCCGGCGCAGGATCTCCTCCCACGCCTGTTCGGCGGTTGCCGGGTCCTGCTCGACGAGCTCGAGCTCCGGACAGGTCGCGAGCGCCTCTCCGAGGCGCATCCCCGGCCGGACGCCTTTCGCCTCGGCCGGGCCCGTGACCGAGCCGAGCAGCGGCTCCGTCCCCGGCAGCGGCGCGAGCGCCGCCGGCTGGGCCTGCAGCCGCGGACGAAGGCGCAGCGCTGCCCGTAGATCAAAGGCCGGGATGACGATTGCGGCGATCACGGGAACGTATGTTCTACACGAACACACGTTCTCCTGTCAAGGTGAGGGGCGGGCGATGATCGCGGCCTGGCCCTGACGTAGTTCTACGGACCGGCGTTCGGCTTTCCGCCGATGGCAGCCCCGGCGCTTCGGCGCATGATCGGTTCGGAATCCCGAGGGAAGGAGCCGTCATGCGCTTCGCACGCCACGCCGCGATCGCCGTGAGCGCGCTGCTCGCAGGCGTCACCGCGATCCACCTCTACTGGGCGCTCGGGGGCTCCTGGGCCCTCCATGCGGTCGGCGGCAGCTCGAGCCCGTCCGCGGGCGCACGCGCCTTCTTCGCCGCGATCGCGGCCCTGGCGATCGTCGCCGCCGTCGAGGCACTCGTGCTCGGCCGCGTCGTCGAAGGTCCGGTGCTCCGCCGCACCGTCTGGGTGGCGGTGGGCGTCCTCGCGCTCGGCGGCATCGTCCGGCTGGGGGCCGCGCCGGTCGTCGGAGTCGTGGCGATCGGGCTCGCACTGCTCTTCGCGCTGCTCGTGTTCGCGGCGCCGCGGCCGTCGCGCTGAACGTCAGCGGACGATCATCACCGGGCAGGGCGCGTGCTCGGCGACCCGGTCGGCCGTCGAGCCGAGCAGGCGGTCGCGGACGAAGTGGCCGCGGTGGCCGAGGACGACGAGGTCGTAGGCGCCGTCGGCGGCGACCCGGGAGATCAGCTCGGCCGCATGCCCGGCGCGGAGGTCGACCTCGATGCTCGATGCCCGCCGCGCTGCGGCCTCGCCGCCTGCGCCTGCACCGCGAGCCCGGTGAAGAAGGCGTCCTTCTCCCGCATCACCTCCTCGACCTCGCCGACCGTCGCCGCATACGCGGGCAGCGGGCCTTCGACCGCGAGCGCCGTCAGCTGGGCGCTCGCTGAGCGCGGCGAGCTCGAGCGCCGTCGCGAAGGCGCGGTTCGAGCAGTCGCTGCCGTCGATCGCAACGAGGATCCGTTCGAACGGCATCAGCCCACCGCCCCTTCGCGGCGCCGGCATGCGCCGCCACGGTGCTCGGTCGCGCGGACGGCTCCGTCGTGCGGGTGGAAGAACCGCTGTGCGATCGCGGTCGGGACGATCGCGGACAGCACGACGACCGCGATCAGGAGCGAGAACTGCGTACGGTCGATGATCCCAGCATTGAGCCCGTAGAGCGAGGTGATCGTCCCGAAGGTGAGCCCGGTCGACATGAGGAGCGTCGTGAACGTCGCGTGCGGCGAGGTGTAGCGGCGGGCGAGCGGATAGACCGCGCCGAGCTTCGGGACCATCTTCCCGGCGAACAGCAGCGCGAGGATGCCGAGGTTCGCCCACAGTGCGCGCGGCCGAGACGTTCATGCCGCCCTTCAGGAAGAAGAACGGCGTCAGGAACGCGAACGCGACGACCCGCATCCGCTCCTGCTCCTTGCGGTGCGATGCGTAGTGAGCTGCTCATCACGAGCCCGAGCACGAACGCCGGCAGCGCCGCCTGCGAGTTCGCGCTCCCGCCGAGCCACATCAGCACGAAGAGGACGGCGAACACGAGCTTGATCTCGGGCTCGATCACGCGGTCCCCGTAGCGCGAGAAGAACCACGGCGCGATCCTGGGCAGGCCGACGATCGCCGCGACCGACACCAGCGCGAACGGGACGATCCAGAGCGTCGGCTTGACGAACAGCACCGTCAGGCCGGCGACGGTCGCGATGTCGGTGACGAACGTCGCCGACATCAGCCGCTTGCCGACGAGCTCGCGGTTCAGGCCGGTCTCGACCAGCACCGCATAGACCACGGCGAGGCTGGTGGTCGAGAGCGCGAGGCCGCCGATCTCGGCCTGCCGGTGGTTCCAGCCGAGCGCGAAGTACGCGAGCAGACCCGACGACGGCGAACGGCGCGAAGAAGCTGACGAGCCCGATCGAGAGCGAGCCCGCCACTCGCGCCGAACTGCGGCACGTCGACCTCGGCGCCCGCCTGGAACGTCAGCACGATGCCCGCGAAAGAGCCGATGAAGGTCAGCCACGCCGGCACGTCCAGATCGAACGCGTTGCCGACGATCACGCCGGCGAGGAGCTCGATCAACGCGACCGAGAGGCCGATCTCGACGCTGATCGTCGACGCGATGAGAATCGTTGCTGCGAGAAGTGCTGCTACCGCGATGTCGCTCATGCGGCTCTACCTCCGTCAGGTCGGACCTGGGTTGGTAGAGGCCATCAGCGGCATTGCACCGCGGTTGAGCGCGAGCCTCATCGCGCGAACGAATCGACTATAGCCGTGCGAGCCGGAGACCGCCCACGCGCCGGTCCGGCGCGACGGCGTGGAACGCCGGCACCATCTCGCTCGTCACGAGCCCGGCCTCGTCGGTCAACTCGTCGACGATCGCGAACCAGCGCCGGATCTCCGCCGGTGTGTCGACGATCGTCGTGACGACGGGCACACGGCGCCGGACGGAGAGGAGACGGTCTCCGTGAGGCGCGTGGTCGCCCGAGAAGCCCCAGATGCCGCGCAGGGCCGTGGCGCCGCTCGCGTTCTCCTCGCGCAGGCGCCGGATCAGCTGGATGTACAGCGGGATGCCCGTCGTGACGCGCCTGCTCGCCCGCGTAGACCATCAGCTTCTGCCAGATCCCGAGCCCGGCGTCGTCCTGCTCGGGGAGGTGCCGTGGCTCGGCGAGGAGCACACCGTCGCGTTTGCACACGCGAATCCACTCCAGCGTGAGCACCGGGTCCTGCAGCAGCCCTCCGAGGCCCTCGCACTCCCGCAGCGATGCGCTCGGCAGGACCGACGCTGACCACCATCAGCGGGACCGACGCATTGCGCGCGAAGAAGCGCGCCCGCTGTCTGTGCCCGTGCATGAGACCGTCGACACCGAGGAGCACCGTCGCGCCCGCAAGCCCGTGGCGGCGCAGGTGCTCGACGACCTCCACGTACGCCGGACGGTTGCCGCTTCGCTCGTCGCGCCCGAGGTAGAGCGTCAACTTCGTCTCCTCGTGCAGCGCTTCGGTGAGACCGGCGTCGATCGACTCGCCGTGCGACAACCGTGCCCGCTCGAGCGTGATCAGCCCGCCCCCGACGAGCTCTTTCACCTCGGCCAGCACGCCTTCGATCGCCTCGCGGCGGTCGACCGCGACGGCCACGAGCGGCAGGTCCTCCGACAGCGTGAGGAACCGTTGCGTGCGCAGCTTGTGCTTGATGCCGAACCCCTCGACCGCGCGCATCAGCACCGCCGCCTGCAGGCCCGCGCGCTCGAACACGTCGAGCAGCTCGTCCGAGACGAGCCGGTGGCCGACGCGGTCCGACTCACCGAAATAGACCGTCAGCTTCAGGCTGTCCGTCACAGCAGCAGCTCCGATCCCCCACCCCGCCGCCGCGGCCAACGCACCGGCGAGCAGCGAGACAGACGAGATTCGCAAGTCCGAGGCGTCCCTCGCCGTCCTCCGCCAGACGTTCGGTCTCGAGCAGCCACGTCGAGAACGTGGTGAAGGAACCGACGAAACCCGTTCCCGGCGAGCAGCACCGCGTCCCCGGTGACGGAGAGGCCGGTCAGGAGGCCCAGCGACGAACGAGCCGGTGACGTTGACGACGAGCGTCCCGAGCGGGAACTCGCCGGCCGACCGGAGCTGGATGCGCCCGTCGAGCTCGAAGCGCGCGAGCGCGCCGAGCCCGCCGACCGCGCGATCCCGCACCAGAGGAGAACACCGTTCATCGCAGCGGCACCCGCCGCGTGACGGCGGTCGCCAGATAGACCGCAGCGAGCCCCGCCGCGAGGCTCGCCGCGAGATACGCCGAAGCCAGCACCACGTGACCGTCGCGGACGAACCGGACGAGCTCGATCTGGAGCGTCGAGAAGGTCGTCAGCGCGCCGCAGAAGCCCGTGCCGAGGAGCGGCCGCCGGAACGTCGAGGGCGGCAGGCGCTCCCCGAGACGCGTCGCGAAGTACCCGAGCAGGAATGTTCCGGAGACGTTCACCGCGAACGTCGGCCACGGCCAGGCATGCGGCCCCGGCGGAAACCAGCGGACGAGCGCCGCGCGCGTGAGCGCACCCACCACCCCGCCGGCGACGATCGCGAGCCGCAGGCGGGCGGTCACACTCACGCGGCCGGGAGACTACGCGCGCTCGAGCACGACGACCGGGATCTCGCGGTCCGTCTTCTTCGCGTACTCGTCGTAGTGCGGCCAGACCTCGACCGCCTTGCGCCACAGGCGCTCGCGCTCCTCGCCCTCGGCCGTGCGCGCGCGGGCCGGGAACACCTCGTCGAGCACCTGCAGCTCGACCTCCGGTGTCTTCGAGAGGTTCTCGTACCAGCCCGGGATCGCTTCGGCGCGCCGCCCTTCGAGGCGACGATCACGTAGCGGTCGCCGTCCTCCGCGTAGATCAGCGGTGTCGTCCGCGGCTCGCCGCTCGTGCGCCCGGTCGTCGTCAGCAGGAGGATCGTCGACCCCTCCTTCCAGATGTGGCCGACCTCCCCGCCCGTCTCCCGGTAGCGCCGGACGTGCTCCTCGCCGAACAGGGTTGCTGGTGCTTCGCTCATTCGTCGCTCCTTATCTCCGCTGCCGTTCCCATCATGCGTGAGAAGCGTGGGACGACGTCGAGCAGGTCGACCTGGGCGCAGAACTCGATGTCGGCCTCGAGCCCGGGCGGGCCGTAGGTGCGTGCGTTCAGTCCCGCAAGCGGGTCCGGCCACGCGCGCGCGATCACCTCGGCGCCGATCGCCGCGTCGCTGCGCTCGCCGTCGAGCGCCTCGACGATCCGGCCGGCGCAGTACGCGTCGTCCAGCGCGAACGCGCCCTTGAACCCGGAGCAGAGGATCGCCACGTCTCCCCCGGTCTCGCGCACGGTGCGCACGAGCGCGGACAGGTTGAGCAGGGAGCCGAGCAGCACGACCTCGCAGCGGGAAGCCGCGGTGAGGATCGCGCGCGTGCCGTTCGTCGTCGTGAGGATCAGCGTCCTCGCCCTCGGCGCCTGCGCGAACTCGCGCGGAGACGCGCCCACGTCGAACCCCTCGACCACGACGGCGTTGCGCTCACCGCCGACGACCGCCTCGTCGCCGAGCTCGGCCCGGAGCGCGCGCGCCTCGTCGATCTCGCGCGCAGCAGAGCACTCGCTCGTACCCCGCGGCGAGCGCCTGGGCGATCGACGACGTCGCGCGGATCACGTCGACGACGATCCCGACGCGTGCGGAGGCTTCCTCCTCCGGTGTGAAAGCGACGTGGACGCGCACCCCGATACGCTAGCCGCGTGGACGAGCCGCGCTATTGCTATCGGCACCCCGACCGGGAAACCGGTCTCTCGTGCTCGGAGTGCGGGCGGCCCATCTGTTACGAGTGCATGACGCCGGCGCCGGTCGGGCTGCGCTGCCCCGAGCACTCGGGCAAGCCGCAGGGGATCCGCAAGGTGACCGCCCCGGCGCAGCGTGCCGTCACGGGAGTCGGCAGCCGGCGCGTGAACGCGGTCACGATGGCGCTGATCGGGATCAACGTCGCCGTCTACCTCGCCGAGCTCGCCGCCGGCGGCAGCGTCAACGGCGTCGCCAACTACTTCTTCAACCACGGCTCGCTCTTCGCCTCCGGCGTCTACACGCAGGGGAGCATCGCGACCCTGCCGGCGCACGCGACCGCGCCCGGATATCACCTCGTGGGCCTCGCGCACGGCGAATGGTGGCGGCATGCTCTCCGCCGCCTTCCTGCACTACGGCCCGTTCCACCTCGCGATCAACATGTACTCGCTCTACTTCGCCGGCTCGCTCCTCGAGCAGGTGATCGGACGCTGGCGGTTCGCGCTCCTCTACTTCGGCTCGGGCATCGCCGGCTCGGCGGGCGCGATCTGGCTGAGCCCGGGCAGCGTCACGGTCGGCGCCTCGGGCGCGATCTTCGGCATCCTCGGCGGCCTCTTCGTCCTCGAGCGCCAGCGGCACATCGCGACGGGCGGTCAGGTCGCCGGGCTGATCGTGCTCAACCTGATCTTCACGTTCGCGCTCTCGAACATCTCGGTCGGCGGCCACATCGGCGGCCTGGTCGCCGGCGTCGTGCTGATGTGGCTCCTGCTGCGCTTCAGGCGCTCGGCGTCCTACAGCATCCTCTCGACGGCCGGCGTGATCGCCGTGAGCATCGTCGTCGCCTACCTGCAGGTCCGGAACTACCAGTAAGGCGTCACTCAGCCGCCGGCGGAGACGTACGCGCCCGCGCCCGCTTCCTCGAGCGCGGCCTGCGCCGCGGCGAGGCGGGCGAGCGGCACGCGAAACGGCGAACAGCTGACGTAGTCGAGCCCGAGCTCGTGGCAGAACGCGATCGAGGTCGGCTCGCCGCCGTGCTCGCCGCAGATGCCGAGCTTGAGCTCCGGCTTCGCGCCGCGGCCGCGCTCGACGGCGATCCGCATCAGGTCGCCGACGCCGTCGATGTCGATCACCTCGAACGGATTGCGCTCCAGCACGCCGTCCTCGAGATACGCGGTGAGGAACTTCCCCTCGGCGTCGTCGCGTGAGAACGCGAGCGTCGTCTGCGTCAGGTCGTTCGTGCCGAAGGAGAAGAAGTCGGCGACCTCGGCGATCTCATCGGCGCGCAGCGCACGCGCGCGGCACCTCGATCATCGTGCCGACGAGGTGCTCGACCTCGGGCGCCTCCTCGGCCCAGACCGACTCGGTCAGGTCGCGCAGGCGCGCGAGCTCCTCGCGGAAGCCGACGAGCGGGTGCATCACCTCGACGAGCGGCGCCTCGCCCGTGCGCTGCTGCACCGCCCGCGCCGCACGCGCGATCGCGCGAATCTGCATCTCGTAGATCTCCGGGTACTGCAGGCCGAGCCGGCAACCGCGAGTGCCGAGCATCGGATTCGCCTCGTGCAGCGCGCGGATCCGCCGGCGCATCTTCTCGTCCGTCGCGTCGGCCTCGTCCGGCAGGAACTCGTGCAGCGGCGGGTCGAGGAGGCGGATCGTCACCGGCAGTCCCGCCATCGCCTCGAAGATCCCCTCGAAGTCGGACTGCTGGAACGGCAGCAGCCGGTCGAGCGCCGCGCGGCGGCCCGCCTCGCTGTCGGCGAGGATCATCTCCTGCACCACCGGCAGCCGCTCGGCGCCGAAGAACATGTGCTCGGTGCGGCAGAGGCCGATCCCCTGCGCGCCGAACTCGCGCGCGCGGGCGGCATCCTCGGGATTGTCGGCGTTCGCGCGCACCTTCAGCCTGCGCAGCGCGTCCGCCCAGCCGAGGATCGTCTCGAAGTCGTCGTTGATCTGCGGCGGCACGAGCGGCACCTCGCCGATGAAGACGCGGCCGGTGCCGCCGTCGATCGTGATCACGTCGCCTTCTTGCAGCGCCCGGCCGCCGATCGTCGCCTTGCCGCCTTCCAGCGTGAGACCGTCGCAGCCCGCGACGCACGGCTTGCCCATGCCACGGGCGACCACCGCGGCGTGCGAGGTCATGCCGCCGTGCACGGTCAGGATGCCCTCGGCCGCGATCATCCCGTGGATGTCGTCCGGGGTCGTCTCCCAGCGAACGAGGATCACCGGCCCGGCCTTCGCGCGCTCGACCGCAGTGTCGGCGTCGAAGACGATCGCCCCGCTCGCCGCGCCGGGCGACGCGTTGAGGCCCTTCGCCGCCACGTCGAGCGAGGCCTTCGGGTCGATCATCGGATGGAGCAGCTGGTCGAGCTGCGCCGGGTCGATGCGCCCGACGGCGTCCTCGCGGCTGATCAGTCCTTCGTCCACCATCGCGACCGCTGCCTTCAGCGCGGCGGCGGCGGTGCGCTTCGCCGAGCGCGTCTGCAGGAGGTACAGCCGCTCGTCCTCGACGGTGAACTCGATGTCCTGCATGTCGCGGTAGTGCTCCTCCAGGCGGCGCATCGTCTCGACGAGCTGGTCGAACGCCTTCGGCAGCACGTCGCGCATCGCCTCGATCGGCTGCGGCGTGCGGATGCCGGCAACGACGTCCTCACCCTGCGCGTTCGCGAGGAACTCGCCGTACAGCCCGCTCTCGCCGGTCGACGGGTCGCGCGTGAACGCGACGCCGGTGCCGGAGCGATCGCCCTTGTTGCCGAACACCATCTGCACGACGTTGACCGCCGTGCCGAGATCCTCGGGGATGTCGTGCGCGCGCCGGTAGACCTGCGCCCGCGGCGTGTCCCACGACTCGAACACGGCGCGCACGGCGCGGAGGAGCTGCTCGCGCGCGTCGGTCGCGAACTCGAACCCTGCCTCCTCGAGGTAGATCTTCTTGAACGTCTGGACGAGCTCGCGCAGATCGGCCGCGGAGAGATCCGTGTCGTGCTGGACGCCGCGCTGCTGCTTCAGCGAGGCGAGCGCGCTCTCGAAGCGGTTCCCGTCGATCCCCTCCACCACCTCGCCGAACATCTGGACCAGCCGGCGATACGAGTCGAACGCGAACCGCGGCGTTCTCCGTGCGTGCAGCGAGCGCCTCGGCCGCGTCGTCGTTCAGGCCGAGGTTCAGGATCGTGTCCATCATCCCCGGCATCGACACGGCCGCGCCCGACCGCACCGACACGAGCAGCGGGTCGTCGCTCGACCCGAACCGCTTGCCGGTGCGCTCCTCGAGCCGGCGCACGTGCTCGTCCACCTCGGCCATCAGTCCCTCCGGCAGGTCGCGCGCGGCCATGTAGGCGCGGCAGGCGTCCGTCGTGATCGTGAAGCCCGCCGGCACCGGCACGCCCATCTGCGTCATCTCGGCGAGCCCGATCCCCTTGCCGCCGAGCAGCTCGCGGCCGCCGCTCGCGGGCTCGTCGAAGTCGAAGACGTACGCGCTCTGCCATCGACGCGCAATCTATCCGGCCTGGAGCGGCGCTATGCAGATCGACCGGCCCGGCGGCGGGACCGGAACTCCGCGAGCCAGGCCAGCGAGCGCAGGCCGAACCAGAACGGCGTGAACAGGCCGTAGAAGAGCACCAGCGCCAGCGCAAGCGTCACGTACCAGAACGCCCAGCGCCAGCGTGGAATGGGCGGCTTGGGCTTCACGAGGCCTGTGCCTCCTCGCGGCGGCGCTCGACCACGCGGATGATGCGGTGCGAGATCTCCTCGATCGAGAGCTCGCTCACCTCGATCACGGGACAGCCGAGCCGGCGCTGCACCTGCCCGGCGTAGTCGAGCTCCTCGTAGATCTCCACGAGGCTCGCGTACTTGCGGTCGCCGCGCATCCAGCGGATCCGCTCGCCGCGGATCTCCGAGAGGCGCTTGGCGTCGATCGTCAGCCCGACCACCTTCGTCTGGTCGATCGTGAAGAGCTCCTCGGGCGGGATCGATGCCCTTCACGAGCGGCACGTTCGCCGTCTTGTAGCCGAGGTAGCCGAGATAGATCGAGAGTGGCGTCTTCGAGGTCCGCGAGACGCCGACGAGCACGATGTCCGCCTCGTCGAGCCCCGCCGGGACGCCGTCGTCGTACTTCACCGCGAACTCGATCGCCGACATGCGCCGGAAGTACGCGTCGTTCAGCGGCGGCCGGGCACCCGGCTTCATCCGTGCCGACTGGCCCGACACGCGCGCCACGGCGTCGATCGGATGACCGAGCAGGTCGCAGTAGTGCAGCTTCGCCCTGCGGCACAGCGTCCGCATCGACTCGCGCAGCTCGGGCTCGACGAGCGTGTAGATCACCACCGCCTGGCGCCCTCTCATGCGCTCGACGGCGAGCTGGAGGTCGGCGACCGACTCGACGCGTGGATGGCGGATCTCGCTGAACTCCTGGTCCGGGAACTGCGCCTCGAGCGCCTGCACGAGCCGCGCCGCCGTCTCACCGGTCGAGTCGGAGATCATGTGCAGCTCGACGAGGTTCACCGGGCCACCTTAACCGGCGATTCATGCGTCCCTGACGCGTTGGAGGCACTCTGTCTGCCGTGAAGCACGTGCTCATCGTCTCGCTGGTCGCGCTCGTGCTTCCCGCAACCGCATTCGCGTGGGACGGCTCGTACCCCACGGGAGACGCCGCCGGCACCTCCATCCACATCATCGTCTCGGACTCCTATCCGGTCGACCAGACGCTGCCGCAGAGCTGGGCGACGTACCTGGGCTCGATTCCGCACGGCCCCGAGCTCGCCTCGCTGACGCTGAACCTGATGCCCCTCTCGGTCGTCGAGTCGAACAGGTACTGCGGCGACCAGTCCCTCGCCTGCTACGACCCGTCGAGCCAGACGATCTACACCTCGCCTGAGGATCAGCTCGACGAGCCGCCGGCGAAGGAGATCGTGACGCACGAGTACGGCCACCACATCGCGAACAACCGCACGGACGCGCCGTGGAGCGCGGAGGACTACGGGACGAAACGCTGGTCGTCGTACGAGAACATCTGCGCGCGAACGACCGCCGGCACGGCCTCTCCGGGCGACGAGGGGGCGCGTACAGCCAGAACCCGGGCGAGGCGTTTGCCGAGTCCTACCGCGTCCTCGCGCTGACGGCGATCGGGGCGACGCCGAGCGGCTGGGACATCGTCGGCGAGGACTTCTACCCGGATGCGACGGCGCTGCAGCTGCTGCAGCAGGACATCGCCGACGCCCTGGACCGGGCCGACGGTGCGTCACGTCCACGGCTCGTTCGGCAACGGCTCGACCCGCACGATCGGTGTCCAGACGACGCTCGACGGTAGCTTCGTCGCGCGGCTGCACGCGCCGTCGAAGGCGCGCGTTCAGGCTGGAGCTGTACGCCGGCCCGACCCTCGTCGCACGCGGCGCGACGAGCGTGCGCCTGCAGATCTGCGGCCAGCGTTCGCTGACACTGAAGGTGCAGCGCGTCTCCGGCCGCGGTTCCTTCACCGTGGACGTCTCGAAGCCGTAGATTTCCGGCGTGGGAATCGCCCACTGGGACGAGGTCGAACGGCACCACCGCGCCAAGGGCGAGATGGATGCGACCTGGCAGCGGCTCGGCGACCCCGCCGGAGCGCGGACCGTCGGCCTCAACCGCGTGCGCGTCGCGCCGGGGAAGCTGCCGACGCCGCCGCACTCGCACGGCGCGTCCGAGGAGATCTTCTACGTCCTCGAAGGCTCGGGGCTGGCCTGGCAGGACGACGCGGTGCACGAGGTCCGGCCCGGCGACTGCGTGATTCATCGCGCAGACCACCACGAGCACACCTTCGTCGCCGGCCCCGACGGGCTCGAGTACCTCGTCTTCGGCACGCGCCATCCGACGGAGATCGGCTGGCTCCCCCGCTCGCGCGCGATCCGGATCGGGTGGCCCTGGGTGGCCGGCCGCGACGACGACCCGTGGGACGTCGAAGCCGGGGTCGAGCCGCTCGAGGTCGGCGAGCCGGCGCCGCGGCCGGAGAACATCGTCTCGATCCACGACGTCGAGCTCGAGCACTGGGGCGACAAGGGAACGACCGCGCCGCTCGCGACGAGGGAGCGTTCCGACCTCGCCGGCTTCCACTGGGAGCAGCTCAACCCTGGCAAGACCGGCGCCGTGCCGCACTGCCACTCCGCGGAAGAGGAGATCTTCGTGATCCTCGAGGGCACGGCGACCCTGCACCTCTGGCCGTCCCCGCTCCGCGCCGAGCGCGGCGCCGAGCGCGAGGAGCACGAGCTCCGGCCGGGCCACATCGTCGCACGCCCTCCGGGCAGCGGCGTCTCGCACTGGTTCAGGCCGGCGAGGACGGCGTCACGATGTTGATCTACGGCACCCGCGACCCGAACGACATGTGCTGGTACCCACGTTCGAACAAGATCTCGTGGCGCGGACTCGGCGTGATCGGGCGCGTCGAGGCGCTCGAGTATGGCGACGGTGAGCCCGACGACTAGCAGCGCCGGCAGCTAGTTTCAGGGCCATGCTCGAAGAATTCCAAGGGGCCGCGACGATCGAGAAGGTGGCGTCGCTCTGCCGCCGGCGCGCGTTCGTCTTCCCTTCGTCGGACATCTACGGCGGCCTCGGCTCGTCCTTCGACTACGGCCACTACGGCGTGCTGCTGAAGCAGAACGTGAAGGCCGAGTGGCAGCGCTCGATGGTGCAGGAGCGCGACGACATCGTCGCTGCTCGACTCGGCGATCATCCTCCACCCGGAGGTCTGGGTCGCGTCCGGCCACGTCGCCGGCTTCTCGGACCCGCTCGTCGACTGCCGCACCTGCAAGCTGCGTTTCCGCGCCGACCAGCTCGAGCACGAGCGCCTGCGGCAAGCGGCCGTCGAAGCAGCCCGGCGAGACCGCCGACTGCGACCTCACCGAGGCGCGCGCAGTTCAACCTGATGTTCGAGACGTTCGTCGGGCCCGGTCGAAGGACGAGCGCTCGCGCGGCGTTCCTGCGGCCCGAGACGGCGCAGGGCATCTTCGTCAACTTCAAGAACGTGACCTCGTCGATGCGCGTGAAGCCGCCGTTCGGGATCGCGCAGATCGGCAAGAGCTTCCGCAACGAGATCACGCCCGGCAACTTCCTCTTCCGCATGCGCGAGTTCGAGCAGATGGAGATGGAGTTCTTCGTGCCGCCCGCCGAGGCCGAAGAGTGGCACCACTACTGGATCGAGGAGCGGCGTCGCTGGTACCTCGACCTCGGCTGCGCGAGTCCACCTGCGCGTGCGCGCCGCACGACGCCGACGAGCTCTCGCACTACTCGAGCGCCACGAGCGACCTCGAGTACCTGTTCCCGATCGGCTGGTCGGAGCTCGAGGGGATCGCGAACCGCGGCGACTACGACCTCCGCCAGCACGCCGAGCACTCCGGGACGAAGCTCGAGTGGATCGGCCACGAGGAGCGCTACGTGCCGCACGTGATCGAGCCCGCGCTCGGCGTCGACCGCGCCGCGCTCGCGTTCCTCGTCGACGCCTACGACGAGGAGGTCGTCGCCGACCGCCCGCGCACGCGTGCTGCGCCTGCACCCGCGCCTCGCGCCGGTGAAGGTCGCGGTGCTGCCGCTGGTCGGCAAGGACACGGCGATGGTCGAGCAGGCACGCGGCCTCTACGAGGACCTGCGCGCAAGTCGATGTCCGCCGAGTACGACGACTCCGCGGCGATCGGCAAGCGCTACCGCCGCCAGGACGAGATCGGCACGCCGTGGGCGCTCACGATCGACCACCAGACGCTCGACGACGGCACGATCACGCTGCGCGACCGCGACACGCTCGAGCAGGAGCGGATCCCGCTCGACGGCGCGAGGCGGCTGCTGCTCGACAGGCTCGAGCAGCCCTGGCGCCCGCGCGCTTGAGCGGCTGGCAGAAGCACTCGCTCACCTCCGCGGCGCTGCGCGGCAACCCGCTCGGCGACCCGCACGAACGCGACCTCTGGGTGTGGGCGCCGCCAGGACCGCTCGCGGCGCTACCCGTCGGTGTACGTCCTGCACGCGCACCTGCGCTCGGCGTCGTCGTGGTTCAACGTGGAGCCGTTCGAGCGGTCGTACCCGGAGGAGATCGACGCGCTCGCGCCGGAGGCGGTGGTCGTCCTCGTCGACGGGTGGACGTCCGTCGGCGGCTCGCAGTGGATCGACTCCGGGGGCATCGGCGCGCTACGGCACGTATCTCCGAGAGGAGATCGTCCCGTTCGTCGACGCGCGGTATCCGCACGAACGGGCTGCGCGCGCTCCAGGGCAAGTCGTCGGGCGGGTACGGCGCGATCGTCACTGCGCTCGAGCGGCCCGATCTGTTCCAGGCGTTCGCCGCGCACGCGCCCGACGCGCTGTTCGAGGTGACGCTCGCCCACGGCTTCCCGGCGGCAGCACGGCTGCTGGCCGAGCGTGGGCTCACGTCGATGGTCGACTTCTGGGAGTCGTTCTCCGGGCTGAAGCGAGCCGGAAGTGGCTCTGCTCGTCGAGCTCGGCGCCTGTGCACTCGCATTCGGCGACGGCGAGCTCCCGTTCGACTCCGGAGACCGGCAGCCGTGGTGCCGGAGCGCTGGCAGTCGTGGCTCGCCCACGACCCGGTGCGCCTCGTCGAGGAGCGAGCGGCGGCGGCCGCCGGCCTGCGCGCCGTCTGGCTCGACGCCGGCAGACGGGACGAGTACTTCCTCGACCGGGCTGCGTTCGCGCTGCGACGCGCGGTGCGGCGGGCCGGGACTTCCCGAGGAGCGGCTCTACTTCGAGCTCTTTCCGGGCGGACACCGCGGACTGAGCCATCGCTACCCGCTGTCGCTCGCCTACCTGGTCGGCTCCCTCTCCATCACCTTCTGACTCGGCTCGCCGAAGCCGAGCTTGCGGTACAGCCGATGCATGTTCGTCGTGTGCAGCATCCAGCGCACGCCGGCGTACGAGCCCGTCCTCGACCATCTCGCGCACGAGCTCCTCGCCGAGCCCGCGCCCGCGATAGGCGTCGAGCACGTAGACGTCCGCGAGATACACGAAGGACACGCCGTCGGTCTGCGCCCGGCAGAACCCGATCTGGCGCTCGCCGTCGTAGAGACCGACCACCCGTGACGCCTCGTCGATCAGCCGGTCCTGCGTCTCGCGCGGTCGCCCGGTCGCCCAGTAGCTCTCGTCGCTGAGGAAGCGGTGCACCTCGGCGCGATCGACGCGCGCCTTGTCGTCGTCGAGCTCGAGCCCGTCTCCGAGGTCACGTCTCACGCGACGAGCCTCTCGCGTGCGATCACCCCGTCACGGACGAGATAGACGGCGACATGCCGCGTGTGATCGCCTCGGCCCGCGACCGTGTTCCTCCTGGACAACAAAGTCGCCGAGGCGCGCTCGCCGAAGACGTCGATGCGGACCAGCATGGTCGCGAGCCCCCCGGGAGCGTCGAAGCCGCCCCCGATCGGCCGCCCCCTGGCCTCTCCCGAGTACGCGAAGGCGCGCTCGCCCTCGCGCCGCAGATCGACGCGGTACACGAGCGCGCCGCCCTGGAACCGCGCGTACCGGCCGCTCATGAGCATGCCCCGCGCATCGGCGTCCTCCACCTGGGCGGCGTCCGACGCGGTCCACCCGCCGTCCCGGCGCTGAAGGAACGCGCCGTGCGAGAGGAGGACGCGCGTACCGTCGGGCCGCGCTCCGATCGCGTACTCGGCGAACCCGAGCGTCTCGCCGCCTCGCGTGACCCGCTGGACGGAGCGGAACCGGACCTGGCCCGGATCGAGCTCGATCGGCCAGCGCGGCGTGCCCGCCCTGCCCGCGACGTCGAGCGCGTCGCGCGCGAGACGGGCCGCGACGTCCCGCGCCCAGGCGCAGAAGCGCTCCGGCGCCCCCGCGCCGGGCGCCGCACCCGCCGGCGCGAGCCGGACGACGAGGACCGGTCGCCCGCCCGCGAGCTCGACGGCCGCCTCGCGGACCTCTCCCGCGAGCCCCTCGTCGCGCGCGATGGCCGCGAGCCCGAGCGCGAAGGTGGCGGCGGGGATCCGCTCGACCTCGAGGCGGCACCGCGCCGGCGGCTCGCCCGTCGAGAACACGACGACGACCCCGGGGGCGGGCGGATCGACGACCTGCACGGCGGGCCGCGTCGCGCGGACGGCGCAGCCGGCGGCGAGGGCCCCCGCGAGCGAGAGCGCGATCGTTCGTGCGGCCATGGGACGCCATCATAGCGCTGCGATGTCAGCGCCGCGGCGGCTACCCGTGCGCCGTGACCTGGCGCAGGATGTCGAGCTCCTCGAGCGCCTTGCCCGCGCCGATCACGACCGCCGAGAGCGGATCCTCGGCGAGGAACACCGGGAGACCCGTCTCCTCGCGCAGGAGCACGTCGAGGTTCTTGAGGAGCGCGCCGCCGCCGGCGAGGACGATGCCGCGGTCGGCGATGTCGCCCGCGAGCTCGGGCGGCGTCCGCTCGAGCGTGACCTTCACCGCCTCGACGATGCCGTTGATGGGCTCGCTGAGCGCCTCGCGGATCTCGGACGACGTGACGGTGAGGGTGCGGGGCACGCCGGCGACGAGGTCGCGCCCCTTGATGTCCATCGTGAGCTCCTCCTCCGTCGGGTACGCGGTGCCGATGCCCATCTTGATGAGCTCGGCGGTGCGCTCGCCGATGAGGAGGTTGTACTTGCGCTTGATGTGCTGGATGATCGCCTCGTCCATCTTGTCGCCGGCGATCCGCACCGAGCGGCTGTAGACGATGCCGCCGAGCGAGATCACCGCGACGTCGGACGTGCCGCCGCCGATGTCGACGATCATGTTGCCGGACGGCTCGGTGATCGGGAGGCCCGCGCCGATCGCGGCCGCCATGGGCTGCTCGATCAGGTAGACCTCGCGCGCGCCCGCGCTCTCGGCGGCCTCGCGCACCGCGCGCTTCTCCACCTCGGTGATCCCCGAGGGGATGCCGATGATGATGCGCGGCTTCACGAAGCTCTTCCGGTTGTGGGCGGACTGGATGAAGTACTTGAGCATCGCCGCCGTGACCTCGAAGTCGGCGATGACCCCGTCCTTCATCGGACGGATGGCGACGATGTTGCCCGGGGTGCGCCCGAGCATCTCCTTCGCCTCCTTGCCCACGGCGAGGACCTTGCGGCCGCCGCGCGCGTCCTGCTGGACGGCGACGACGCTGGGCTCGTTCGACACGATGCCCATGCCGCGGATGTAGATGAGGGTGTTCGCGGTCCCGAGGTCGATCGCGAGATCGCGGGAGAGCATGTTGTGAAGCCAGTTGAACACGGCGGCGGACTATAGCAGGGAGCAGTGGAGGTACAAGGGGTGTCGGGGGGTTACGGAGCTAAGACTTTCGATTTCCCTGGCCTCCAGAGCGCGGAGGCGAGCTTCTCGCCGCCCGACGCGGCGCGCACGACGGTGAACGCTGCCGGGGCGCCGTCGGGCGAGATCGCCGGGGACTCGACGCGCGACGGCGCGAGGAGAGCGTCGACGCCGAACGACGACGCGGGCGCTTCGGCCGGGTCCGCGACCGGAGTCGCCTGCGCGAGCGCCGCGAGCGCCAGCGCGAGGAGCTCGGGGGTGAGCATGCGCCGACCATGCACCACCGTGCCCCCGGCGTCTCCGCCGGGGGCATGGGCGGGCCATGGCCGAGGCGGGCCCCCTCTTGCGGTCGCACGCGCCCGCGGTAGTCTCGATCCGGCGATGGCTCGCAAGAAGGCTGCCCCGAGCGCTTCCGTGGTGCCTGCGCCCCGGGCGGAAGCGCCGCGGGCATGCCCGAGGTGCGGCCACGCCGCCGACCCGGACGTGGGGCCGCAGAACTTCTGCCCCGAGTGCGGGAACGCCCTCAGGGGCGCGACGCCGCCGCCGGCCGCGACCGCCCTCGTCGGTCAGGTCATCGCCGATCGCTACCGGCTCCTGTCCGTGCTCGGGCAGGGCGGGATGGGGCCGTCTACAAGGCCGAGCACATCCGGATGGGGAAGGCGCTCGCCCTCAAGATCCTGCGCGGCGACTTCGCGCAGGAGGAGGGGGCTGTGGACCGGTTCCGCGACGAGGCGCGGATCGTGTCGCGGCTCTCGCACCCGCACACGATCGCGGTCTTCGACTTCGGCGAGATCGACGACGGCTCGGGCTTCTACCTCGCCATGGAGTACGTGCCCGGCAAGGACCTCTCCGTCGTGCTCCGTGAGGCGGGGGCGTTCCCCGAGGCGCGCGTCGTCGACATCGGCGGGCAGATCCTCGGCTCGCTCGCCGAGGCGCACGACGCCGGCGTCGTCCACCGCGACATCAAGCCCGGGAACGTCATGCTCATGCAGACGCGCTCGGGCGAGGACTGGGTCAAGGTCCTCGACTTCGGGATCGCGAAGCTCCGCGAGGAGGGCGGCGCGGCGAAGTCGTCGAAGACGAGCGCGGGCGTCATCATCGGCACGCCGAACTGCCTCGCGCCGGAGCAGGCCCGCGGCGAGGCGGTGGACGGCCGCGCCGACCTCTACGCGGTCGGGTGCTTGCTGCACGAGCTCGCCACCGGGCGACCCCCGTTCCAGGGTCCGACGCCGATGGCGGTCGTCTCCGCCCACCTCCAGCAGGCGCCGCCGCGCGCCGACCGGTCGTCCGGCGTCACGGAGCACCTCGCCGACGTCATCGAGCGCGCGCTCGCGAAGCGTCCCGAGGACCGCTTCGCGACTGCGGACACGATGCGCGAGGCGCTCCTCGCGTCCGGCGAGCCCACCGGCACCCGCCCCATCCGCCGCCCGGCGTCGACGAACATCACGGGCGAGCTCGAGATCGCGAGCCGCGAGGACTTCCGCGACTTCGAGCGGCAGCTCCGCGCCCTCAAGCGGAGCCGCGTCCTCGCGCCGGTGACGGCGCTCGCGCTCGTCGTCTGCGCCGGCCTCGTCACGTGGCGCTGGGACGACGTGTACGGATTCCTCGCGCGGCGCGCCCCCGGGGTCGCGGCGTCGCTCCCCGGCTCGCTCCGGCCGACCGGTCTCTACGACGGAGAGGAGCACGAGCCGAACGACGTGCCCGCGCGCGCGAACTCGCTGCCGATCCCGCCCGGGCCGGACGGGAGGCCCGCCGGCGGCATCGCCGTGATCCGCGGCCACATCGGGGCGAAGCTGTCGGACCGGAACGGCGACGTCGACATCTACCGGCTCGAGGTGCCGGCCGGCGTGGGGCGCAAGGTGCTCGTGGCGCAGTGGCGAGGCGAGCGCGACGGCGAGGGGATCCGCGGGCTCGACGTGGTCCTCGCGCTGAACCGCGAGCGGACGGACGCGGACGCGCGCACGTCGGCGCCGCTCGTCGCGTCCGTGAACCGCGGTGCGGCCGGACGGCCGGAGACGCTCGTCGCGGCGGTCGAGCCCGGCGCCTACTACCTCTCGGTCCGCGAGCAGCACGACGAGGCCACCGGTCCGGTCGAGAAGCCCTCGGACGCGTACGTGCTCGAGGTGCGGCTCTCGGATCCCGAGCCGGGCCAGGAGGTGGAGCCCAACGACGCGCCCGACCGCGTGAACGCGCGCTACGAGCGGTACCCCGAGTGGCGCGCGCTCGCGGCCCGCAACCCGCTCGCCGAGGGCGCGGTGATCCACGGCGAGACCTCGCCGGACGACCCCGACGTCTACGGGGTCCCGGTCGGCGCCGGGACGCTCGTCGTCGCGGTGCCCGGGCCGAAGCTCGGGCTCGTCGCCCGGCGGTGGCTGCCCGACGCCGAGGACCTCGCCGGGCCGAGACCGCACGACCGGGTCCGCTTCGAGGACGCGGGGCAGGCGCCGCCCGGGGAGGTGCTGCTCGTCGACGTGCCGGCGGCGAGGGGGCCGGTGCTCGTCGAGCTGCGCGGCGCGGACGGCGACGGCCGGTACGACGTCGTCGCGCTCGGCGACGGTGCGGCCTCGAGCGCGGCGGCGCTCGCGCTCGTGCGCGCACTCTCGGACGGCGGCCGGCCGGTGACGGCGCTCGAGCTCGCCGCCGCGTACGCGACGCGGATCCCGCGCGGCGCCGGCCGCGACGAGGTGCTCCGGGCCGCCGGGCAGGTCGCCGCCGCCGCGGCGCCGGCGCTCGGGCCCGAGACGATGCACGCCCACGACCGGGCCGCCCAGCTCCTCGGGACGGCGGTGTTCCAGGCAGCGGACGGCGGAGGCGCCGTCTACACCGGGGCGTTCGAGGCGCTCGCGAGGCCGGCAGGCCGCTGATCGAGAAACGAGGAGGGCCGCCCCGGGGGGCGGCCCTCTTCCTGCGGCGCCTGCGCGAGCCCCTACGCCTCGGCCTGGACCTTCACCTTGGCCTTGCCGACGACCTCGCTGTGGAGCTTCACGGGGACCTCGAAGTCGCCCGTGGTCTTGATCGGCTCGGCGAGGTCGATCGACCGGCGGTCGATCTGGAGCCCGCGCGCGGCGAGCGCCTCGGCGACGTCCATCGCGGTGACGGACCCGTACAGCTTGTCCTGCTCGCCCACCTTGCGCGTCAGCGTGACCGGGGTCTCGGCGAGCCGCTTCGCGACGGCCTCGGCGGACGCCTTCATCTTGGCGGCCTTGGCCTGGGCGATGGCGCGCTGGTGCTCGAGCTCGCGGACGTTCTTCGGGTTCGCGGCGACCGCGAGGCCGCGCGGGAGGAGGAAGTTCCGCCCGAAGCCGGGCTTCACGTCCACGACCTCACCGCCCTTGCCCAGGTTCTCGACGTCTTCTCGGAGGATGACCTTCATGGCGCGCTCCTCTACATCTGCCCGACGGTGTAGGGCAGGATGGCGAGCATCCGCGCCCGCTTCACGGCGGTCGCGACCTCGCGCTGGTGCTTCGCGCAGTTTCCGCTGATGCGGCGGGGGATGATCTTGCCGCGCTCGGTCAGGAAGTACTTGAGCTGGCCCTGGTCCTTGTAGTCGACCTTGAGGGCCTTGTCGGCGCAGAACCGGCAGACCTTGCGCCGGCCGAAGCCGCGCCGCCCGCCGCCCTCGTCGCCGCCGCGATCGTCGCGATCGCCCCGGTCGCCGCGGTCTCCGCGATCGTCGCGGCCGCCGCCGCGGCCGAAGCCGCCGCCGCCACCGCCGTAGCCGCCCCCGCCGCCACCACCGCCGTAGCCGCCCCCGCCGAACCCGCCGGAGCGGGGACCGCCGAAGGAGCTGTTACCCGTCTTCGGACCGCCCATGTCAGGACGCGCCATGGCTAGACCTCCTCCCCTTCCGGCGCGTCGGCCTCGAACGGCTCCTCGCCCGGCGTGAACTCGCCGCGCTCCTCGCGCGGCTTGTCTTCCTCGACCGGCGCGACCTTCACGTCGGCCTCGACCTGGCGGGCGTCGAAGTCGACGTCCTCCGCGATCTTCACCGACTGGAACTTCGTGACCGTGTCGATCATCTTGAGGTTCCGCTCGAACTCGCCCACGAGCCCGGGCCTGCCCACGTACAGGCAGTGCATGTAGAGGGCCTTCGCGTTCTTCGAGACCGGGAAGGCGGTCTTGCGCTTCCCCTGGTTCGTGAAGCGGATGACCTTCCCGCCCTCGCGCGACACGACGCCGCGCAGGCGCTCCTTGATCTCCTCCACCTGCTCGTCGGGCGTCTCCGCCTTGAGCAGGTAGATGGTCTCGTACTCGCGCACGAGGTTCTGCTGCTTCGTCTCGGCCATCGGTACTCCCCTCGGGTCCATGAGAGCGGCGGTTCGCCCGCCGCGAGGAGTCGATCGTCCCGCCCGCCGGCCCCATGCCGGCGCGCGTCCTACTCCGCCGCTCGACCGCGGCGGTTCACCTGGTTCATCGCCTTCGTGGCGCCGAGCTCGACGCACAGCCGCGCCGCCTCGGTCGCCCGCTCCACGCAATCCTCGAGCTCCTGCTCGCTCGCCTTCGGCCAGCGGCCGAGCACGTAGTCCGCCGGGTCCATCGCGGGCGGCGGCCGGCCGACGCCGACGCGGACGCGCGCGTAGTCGAGGCTGCCCACGTGCGCGTTCACGCTCTTCACGCCGTTGTTGCCCCCGTGTCCGCCGCCGATCTTCACCTGTACCCGGAACGGCTCGAGCTCGAGGTCGTCGTGCACGACGACGAGGTCCTCGAGCTCCATCTTCCAGAAGCGCAGCGCCGCGCCGACCGCCTCGCCGGAGTGGTTCATGAAGGTCTGCGGCTTCATGATCCAGACCCGCTCGCCCCCGGCCCGCGCCTCGGCGAGCTCGGCCGCGAACTTCCTCGACTCGAACGCGGAGCCGAGCGCGCGCGCCAGCCGGTCGGCCACGAGGAAGCCGACGTTGTGGCGCGTGCGCGCGTAATCCGGTCCGGGGTTGCCAAGGCCGACGACGAGCTTCAAGAGGGCCCCTACTTCTTGCCCTTCTCGCCCTTCTCGCCCTTCGCCGGAGCCGCGCCCTTCGCCGGGGCGGCGCCGGCCGCAGCCGGGGCCGCGCCCGCCGCGGGAGCAGCACCCGCAGCGCCGGGGGCCGCGCCGGGCGCCGGGGCCGCGCCGGGAGCGCCAGCGACAGCGCCCTCCGCGCCGGGCACCGCGCCGGGAACCGCGACCGGAGCGACGACCTCCTCCTTCTCGGGGATGGCGACGAAGGCGACGACGTAGTCGGTCGCGAACTTGAACTTCACGCCCTCGGGCGGCTTCAGCTCGGAGACGTGGATCGAATGGCCGATCGTGAGGTTCGTGACGTCGACCTCGATCCGGACCGGGATCTTCGAGGGGAGCGCCTCGAGCACGATCTCGTGCGCCGCGATCGAGAGGATGCCGCCGTCGGTCACGCCCTGCGCCTTGCCGACCGTGACGACGGGCACCTCGACCTTCACCGGCTCGTCGAGCTTCACCTCGAGGAAGTCGGCGTGGAGGAGCTTCCGGCTGACCGGATCGACCGTGTAGTCCTTGAAGAGGACGTGCTTCTGCGCCCCGTCCATCTGGAGCGTCAGCACGGTGTTGAAGCGGTGCGGGGTCTCGATCGCCTTGAGGAGGAGCGCGGGATCCACCGCGAGGTGGGTCGGCTCGCTCTTGCGTCCGTAGACGACGGCGGGGATGAGGCCCTTCTGGCGCAGCCGGCGGGCGGGACCCTTGCCCTTCTCCTCGCGGCGCTGTGCGGTGACGACGTTCTCGGCCATCTCGTCCTCCCAGTGGACTCGCCGCGGTGCGCGGACGAGGGGCCGCTTCGGATGAGCGATCCGGCCCTGGGTGTTTGCTGTGGAGCTCCCCTGCTGCGGGAACCCTCGGGAACGCGGGTGTTTAGCGGAAATCGCCGGGGGCGTCAAGCACATCGGCCGGGCGATCGCCGCCCCGGAGGGAGCGCCCGCTAGACGAACAGCGACGAGAGCGAGTCCGCCGAGTGGATCCGGCGGATGGCCTCGGCGAGCAGGCGGGCGACCGTCAGCGGGCGGATCTTCGGGCAGGCGACGGCGTCTGGGCGGGAGCGGGATCGTGTCGGTCACGACCACCTCCTCGATCGGGCTCTTCGTGATCCGCTCGACCGCGGGGCCGGAGAGGACCGCGTGCGACGCGTACGCGAAGACGCGGCGTCGCGCCCTTGTCGACGAGCGCGTTGCGCCGCCTGGGTGAGGGTGCCGGCGGTGTCGATCATGTCGTCGAGGAGGACGGCGGTCTTCCCTCGCACGTCGCCGATGACGTTCATCACCTCCGCGACGTTCGGCCTTCGTGCGCCGCTTGTCGACGATGGCCGAGCGTCGACCCGAGCCGCTTCGAGTAGGCGCGCGCGCGCTCCACGCCGCCCGCGTCGGGCGAGACGACGACGACGTTCTGCGCGTCTCCGTCGAAGCGCCGGCGCATGTCCTCGAGGAGGACCGGCGCCGCGTAGAGGTGGTCGAAGGGGATGTTGAAGAAGCCCTGGATCTGCCCGGCGTGCATGTCCATCGAGACGACGCGGGTCGCGCCGGCCGCCTCGATGAGGTCCGCGACGAGCTTCGCGGTGATCGGCGAGCGCGAGGCGACCTTCCGGTCCTGCCGCGCGTAGCCGTAGTACGGGATCACCGCGACGATGGAGTGCGCGGACGCGCGCTTCAGCGCGTCCACCATGATGAGGAGCTCCATCAGGTTCGTCGTTCGCGTCCGGGGACGTGGACTGGAGGACGAACGAGTCGAGCCCGCGGACGTTCTCGCCGATCTCGACCTGGATCTCGCCGTCGGAGAAGCGGCCGACCGTGCACTCGCCCAGGGGGCGGCCGAGCTCGCGGGCGATGGCGTCCGCGAGCCTCCGGTTGGAGTTGCCGGCGAAGACGCGGTAGTCGGGCCGGTGTCCGTTCGTGCTCATCGGGATCCCCAGGGGCTCGTTCAGCGGTAGGTGGCGACGCGTGCTCACGCCGGGACCGCGCGCGGGCGAAACATATACCGGAAGGGTCCGACGAGGGGGAGGGACGCCCGGGCGGGCGCGGGCTACTCCTCGCGCGCGTCCGTCCCGGTCAGTCGCGGCGCGGCCTTGCGGAGCTCGCGCTCGTACTCGGCGAGGATCGCGCGCTCCATCCGCTCCCGGGTCTCGGAATTGAGCGGGTGCGCGATGTCCTTGAACGTCCCGTCCTTGCGCCGCTTCGCCGGCATCGCGACGAAGAGGCCGGTGTTTCCGTGGATCACCTTCAGGTCGCGGACCACGAAGCACCCGTCGAGCGTGATCGTGACGTACGCCTTCAGCTTGTCCTCGTTGACGGGGAAGACGCGGACCTCGGTGATCTCCATGGCGTAACCCTCGGCTGCCGTCGCACCGTCCGCACGGCGATGACCTGCACCTGTGGTCCTACGCCCTTCTGGATCGCGCGAGCCGTCCCTCGCGCCAGTCCCCGGCGGGGGAAGACCCCGAACACCGTGGGACCGCTGCCGGACATTATAGCTTTCGTCGCCCCTCCACCCACAAGGCGCCCCAAGAGCGGCCCGAGCCCCGGCCGCCGCGCGAGGCAGGGCGCCTCGAGGTCATTCCCCAGCAGAGTCGGACGGTAACGCGTGGCGCGGCGCGGCAGGGGCGGCGCGGCGCCGCGATCCTCGTCGAGCCACCGGTAGGCGTCCCCGGCGCGGATCGCGAGGGCGGGGTCCGCCGGGTAGAGCAGCACGAGGTCGAGCGGTGGGACCCGCGCCGGGGAGAGCACCTCGCCGCGGCCGCGCGCCCACGCCGCGCCGGCGCGGAGGAAGAAGGGCACGTCCGAGCCGATCGCGAGCGCGATCTCGGCGAGCGCGGCGCGATCGCGGATCCGGAACGCGCGCGCGAGGGCGCGGATCACCGCGGCGGCGTCGGACGAGCCGCCGCCCAGGCCCGCCGTCACCGGGATGCGCTTCCCGATCCGGATCGCGACCGCCTCGCGCCGGCCGAACCGCTCCTTCACGAGCGCCGCCGCGCGCGCGGCGAGGTTCGCCGGCCCGTCGAGCTCGGGCCGGCCGCGGACGTGGCAGGCGACGCCGCCGGGCCGGGAGGACACGCTCACGTCGACCACGTCGGCGAGGTCGAGCGGGACCATGAGCGAGAGGAGGTCGTGGTAGCCGTCCGGCCGCGGAGGGCCGACGCGCAGCACGAGGTTCACCTTCGCGGGCGCGAGCGTCACGAGGCGCACGGCGCACCGTGTACCACACCGCGCGGCACGTCGAGCGAGGGCGCTTGTCCTCCCGGCGCCCGCCGTGGTCTCGTCGCCTGGCGCCCCCGGGGCGCCGGAGGTCCGCATGCGCCGTCCCGCCCTCGCCACCCCGCTCGCGCTCGCGCTCGCGGCGTGCGCGACGCCCGCCTCGCCCCAGAAGCTCGCCGCGCCTGAGACGTCCACCCGCGCGGCGTTCCAGCCGGGGGCGGCGGCGGGCGGAACCGAGGGGTTCGAGACCGGCCGGCTCACCTCGCCCGAGCAGTCGGTCGCCGGGCCGTTCGTCCTGACGTACCTCTCGCCCGGCGCCGAGGTCGAGGTGGCCTCGACGGCCTCCGGCGCCGCGGGGCTCGGCCGCGTGCTCGGTCCGCTCCCGCAGCCGCTCCACGTCGCCCGCGGCATGGTGGTGCGTCTCCCCGCGCCGGGCGACGTGGTGTACGCCGGGTACCGGCCGATGCCGATCACGCGCGCCGTCGAGGCGTGGCTCGGGCGCGGGATCCAGGTCGGCGTCGCGGGCGCGCAGCCCGAGTCGTGGGTGCTCCGCGAGATCGCGGCCGATCACGTCACGATCGAGCGGAGCCGGACCTTCCGCGTGATCCCGGTCCGCCGCATCGCGGAGATCACCTGGACCGACCTCACCGGCATCGATCCCACCCCGCGGCTCGTGCTCTCGCCCGAGTAGCGGGAGCGGCCCCTCACGAAGGCGCGACGCACGGCGCCCGGACGGATTATGCTCCCCCGCCGTGCGAGACCGAAGCTACGACAGCGTCCCGTTCCGCCTCTCCGAGATCGAGCACCGCTACGGCGCGAACGTCCACATCGTCGCGAACCCGTTCCTCCTGGGGCAGCTCGCGACCCTGTGCGCGAAGGAGACGCGGCAGCCCGCGGTCAACCGGCTCGTCCGGCTCCTCTACGAGGACCTCATCCGCACCGTGCTCAACGCCGAGTTCCCGCGGCGGCGCGTGGCCGTCCCGACCCGGATGATCGACAGCTCGCCCCAGGCGATCTTCGAGGGCGAGGTGATCGACCGATCGGTCCGCGCCGTGACGGTGAACATCGCGCGCGCCGGCGCGGTGCCGTCGCAGGTCGCGTACGACCTCCTCAACGAGACGCTCGAGCCGGCGCTCGTGCGCCAGGACCACATCATCATGAGCCGGATGCTCGGCGCGCACGAGGAGGTGGTGGGCGCCGGGATCGGCGGGATGAAGATCGGCGGCGACGTCGACGACGCCTTCCTGCTCTTCCCCGACCCGATGGGCGCGACCGGCTCCTCGCTCGCGACCGCGATCGAGACCTACAAGAAGAAGGTCCCGGGGCGCCCGCGCCGGATCGTGAACATCCACCTCATCGTGACGCCCGAGTACCTGCGCCACATGACCTCGGCGCACCCGGACGTCCTCGTCTACGCGATCCGGCTCGACCGCGGCCTCTCTCCGCCCGACGTGCTCGCCACCGTCCCCGGCACGCGCTGGGACGAGGAGCGCGGGCTCGACGACAAGCAGTACATCGTCCCGGGCGGCGGCGGCTTCGGCGAGATCATGAACAACGCGTACGTGTAGACCGAGCCCCGCCATGACCGCCGGCGCGCCCACGTGGACGTGCTCATCTCCGAGGAGGACCTCGCCGCGCGCGTGCGCGAGCTCGGCGAGCAGATCACCCGCGATTACCAGGGCCGCTCGCTCGTCGTCGTCGGCGTGCTCAAGGGGAGCTTCATCTTCCTCGCCGACCTCGTGCGGGCGATCGACCTGCCCATCTCGATCGACTTCATCGGCATCTCCTCGTACCAGGGCACGAGCACCAGCGGCGTCGTGCAGATCACGAGCGACCTCACGCGGCCGATCGAGGGGAAGGACGTGCTGCTCGTCGAGGACATCGTCGACACCGGGCTCTCGATGCGCTACCTGCTCGACAACCTCGCGACGCGCCGGCCGTCGAGCCTCCAGGTGTGCGCGCTCCTCGAGAAGCCCTCTCGCGCGCGCGTGACGGTGCCGATCGACTACCTCGGGTTCGTCATCGGCGACGAGTTCGTGGTGGGCTACGGGCTCGACTGGGACGGCAGGATGCGGAACCTGCCGTTCGTCGGCGTCCCGCGGAGCTGAGCGATGGCCGAGACAGACACGACGATGGTGGGGCGCAGGGGCGGGGGCATGAAGGGCGCGCTCCTCTGGGTCGCGGTGCTGCTCCTCCTCGCGCTCGTCCTGTGGCTCGCCTCGGAGCGGAACGCGCGCACCTGGTACCTCGTCCCGGACGAAGGCCGCCTCGTCGTGATGCGGGGCGTGCTCCTCCCGGTCGGGCGCCACGCGTTCGAGGCGCCCGACCCGGCGCTCGCGCAGGCGTACGCGCCCGTGGTGCCGCCGCCGGGGAAGGCGCTCCCGCTCGAGCGGAGCTTCGAGGAGCGAAGCCTCCTCGACCAGGCGCTCTTCGACCTCCTCTCCGGCTGGGCGCGGGACGAGATCGCGAGCGCCGACCCCGTCCGGCTCGACCGCGCGCTCGGCTACCTCGCCCGCGCGGAGAAGCTGCCCGGGCTCTCGCCCGCGCAGCGAGACGAGCTCGAGGGGCTGCGCGCCGAGTCCGGGTTCCACGAGGCGCGGCGGCTCGTCGCGAAGGCCGCGGCCGAGCTGCGCGACGCGGCGGACAAGCTGCGCCGCGCGGCGACGTCGCGCTCTCCGCGGGCGCCCGAGGCGAACGTGCTCCTCCGCGACGTGGAGCCGGCCCTCGACGCAGCGCTCGGGGCGGAGCGGGCGGCGGGTGTGCGCGAGAAGCCGACACCGGCGGAGTCCTCGCCGGAAGCGCCGCAGCAGGCGCCGGCGGCCCCGGCGCCGGCCGCGCCGGGCGATAACGCTCGGTGATCCGCGGCGATCCCGGCACGCGTTGGGCCGCCCCGCGGATCCCGGTGTAACATCGCGGGGCCATGTCCTCCTTCTACGCGCGCGACGGCGCGGGCGATCTGCTCGCCCGCTACTCCTTCCTCGAGCCGCTGCTCGACGGGAAGCGGGTGCTCGAGGTCGGGGCGGCGCGCGCCACGGAGGGGGGGAGCGCGCTCTTCCTGGCCGAGCGCGGCGCGGCGGCGGTCCTCTCGATCGAGTCGGCCGAGGACGATCTCGCCGCGGCGCGAGAGGCCGGCCACCACCCGTTCGTGCAGTTCCGCGCCATGTCGCCGTCGGACCTGCGCCCCGGCACGTTCGACCTCGTCCTCGTCGCGGACGGCGCGGCGCTCGCGCGGGAGCCCGACCGCGTCGCGGCGTTCCGGCGGCTGCTCGCCCCCGGCGGTCGGCTCGTGACGAGCTTGCCCGCGGGCGGCGGCGGGCTGCCGGAGCTCGCCGGCGAGCCCGCGGCGGCGGACGTCCCGGAGTACGAGGCGTTCGTCGGCGCGCTCTCGGACCAGTTCGCGCTCGTCGAGGTCGCGACGCAGTCCGCGGTGGTCGGCTGGGTGCTCGCGCTCGCGGCGGACGGCGTGGAGGATCCCGAGGTCTCGATGGACGGCACGCTCGCCGGGACCGCCGAGACCGGGGCGTACCTCGCGATCTGCGGCGACGAGCCGTGCGAGCTCGTGGGGCTGTCGCTCATCGCGCTCCCGGTGAAGCCGCTCCTCGACGCCGCCGCCGAGGCGCGCGGCGCGCGGGAGGAGTCCGGGGAGGCGCGCCGGCTGCTCGAGCGGGCGGAGGCGTCGCGGCAGGCGACGCTCGCGCAGCTGTCCGCGCGCGCGCAGGAGCTCGACGAGGCGTTCGCCACGCGCGACGACGCGCTCAGGGGCCGCGAGGCCGCCCGGGCGGAGCGGGACGCGGCGATCTCCGCCCGCGAGGCGGCGGTCGCCGAGCTCGCGGACGCGCGCGCGGCGCGCGCCTCGGCGGAGCACGACGCGGCGGACGCGCGCGGCGCGCGCGCCGTCGCGGAGGCGGCGCTCGAGCGGCTCCGGGCCGAGACTTCCGATGCGGCCGGGAAGGCGCGGGAGCTCGAGGCGCTCCTCGAGGCGGAGCGCGAGGCGGCGTTCGAGGCGCGCGCCGCGCTCGACCGGGCGCAGTCGGCCGACGCGGACCGCGCGCGCGAGGCGCAGGAGGCGCGCGCGGCGGCGGTCGAGGCGGCCGCCCGGAACGAGGCCGAGCTCGCGGAGCGGCGCGCGGTCGCTGTCGAGGCGGAGGCCGCCCTGCGCGCGGCCCGCTCCGAGTCGCAGGCCGCGAAGTCCGGGATCGAGGCGGTGCTCGCGCGCGCGGTCGCGGCGGAGGGGCGCGTCGCCGAGCTCGAGGAGGCGCTCGACGCGAAGGCGCAAGAGGCCGACGGGGAGATTGCGCGGCTCGCAGCGGAGCTGGGCGACGTGCGTGACCGCGCCGCGGCGCTCGAGGCCGGCGCCGCGGGGCGCGACGCGGTCGAGGCGGCGGAGGCCGTCCGCGACGAGGCCCGCGCGGACGCGGAGAGCGCGCGCGGGGAGCTCGAGGCGCTCCGGGCGGAGCTCGCGGGGATCCGCCGCGAGCTCGAGGGCGTACGCGAGGAGCGCGACGCCGCGCGCCGCGACGCCGAGGAGGCGCGCGCGCGCGCCGCCGGGGCGGAGGCCTCGGCGAGCGAGCTCGAGCCGGTCCGGGGCGAGCTCGAGCGGCTCCGGGGCGAGCTCGAGCGGTCGGAGGAGTCCGCGAGGGAGGCCGCGTCCGTCCGCGAGGCGCTCGAGGCGCAGGCCGCGGAGCTCGGCGCCCGGATCGAGGCGGAGGAGGAACGGCTCCGGATCGCCGAGGCGCGCGCCGCAGAGGCGCGGGCGCTCCTCGAGACCGCGCAGGAGGCGCAGGCGGCGGCGGGCGCGCCGTCGGACGAGGTCGCGCGCCTGAAGGGCGAGGTCGAGGAGTACGCCCGCGCCCGCGCCGCGCTCGACATGGAGGTCACCGCGCTCCGGAACACCGCGGACGCGGCGGAGGCGCAGGCGGCGGCGCTCGAGGCGGAGCTGCAGGCGGTGCGCTGGGAGAAGGACGAGATCGAGCAGCGGTTGGCGGGCGCGCAGGCCGCGGCGGGGGTCGGGCCGCCGGCCGACGCGGCGCGGCTCCGCGACGAGCTCGCCGCGCGCGTCGGCGACGTCGCCCGGCGCGAGAAGGAGCTCGCGGAGAAGGAGGCCGCCCTCGAGGCGATGCGGGCGCAGCCCGCCGCCCCGGACGGCCACGGCGCGGAGGCGCTGAGAGCGCTCGAGGACCGGCTCGCCGACGCCCTGAAGCGCGCCGAGGACGCCGAGGCGGCCGCCGAGTCCGCCGCCCAGGCCGCGCGCGCGTCCCCCGCTCCCGCGGAGGCCCCGGACGCCGCCGGGGCGCTCGTGCGCGCGACGCAGGAGAAGGACGGGCTCGTCGCCCAGGTCACCGAGCGCGACGCGAAGATCGCGCGGCTGCAGCGCGAGGTCGCCGACAAGACCGACCGGCTCGGCCGGCTCGCGAAGGAGATGGGAGAGCTCAAGGCGAAGGGGCTCGGGAAGATCTTCCGCTAGGTCGGGCCCGGCCCGCCGGGGGTCCCTGCCCTCCCGCACCGTGGTATCGTCCGGCGGCATGAGCGAGACCCGACGCTACGAGCGGATCGACATCGAGCTGCCGTGCCGGCTCTACATCCCCGGCGACGGCGCCCTCAGGTTCGAGGCGTTCTGCACCTCGATGAACCTCGGCCTGGGCGGCATCTTCGTCGCGGCGACGTTCCTCCTGCGGCAGGGGCTCGAGCTCTTCGTCGAGCTCGCGCTGCCCGACGGCCCGCTCCCCATCCGCTCCCGGGTCGCCCACGCGGTCGGGCTCGACCACCCCGAGCTGCACACCGGGATGGGGATCGAGTTCCTCGACGTCGACGCGCACGGGCGCGAGACGCTGCTCCGGTACTTCACGCCGGTCCGGTACGAGAAGTTCTACGGCGCCTTCGTGGAGGAGTTCCCGCACCTCAAGAAGTCCGTGCCGCTCCGCGACGTCTCGCTCGTCCTGAACCTCTGGGAGGAGTGGAAGATCCGCAACGAGGGCGGGCCGCTCTCGACCGCGTCCGGCGCGCCGCCGGCGACGCCGCGCAGCGGGCGCCCACCCGCGCTCGCGCCCGCCCGTGGCAAGGGACGCCGCTAGCCGGACGGCACCCCGCGCCGCACCCCTCGGCCGACGATGAAGCCCGTCCGGCTCGCGTTCCTCTGGCACATGCACCAGCCCCCGTACCGCGACGCGGAGACGGGGGAGTACCTCCTGCCCTGGGTCCGGCTCCACGCCACGCGGGCGTACAACGACATGGCGTGGATCCTGGAGCGGCACCCCAAGGTCCGCTGCACGGTCAACTTCACGCCGGTGCTGCTCGAGCAGCTCGACGACTACGTCGCGGGCGCCGCGCACGACCGGTTCCAGGACCTCACGCGCCGGCCCGCGGCGGACCTCGCGCCCGAGGACCGCGCGGCGATCCTCCGCAGCTTCTTCATGGTGGACTGGGAGACCCACGTCCGGCCGGTGCCCCGCTACTGGGACCTCCTCCAGAAGCGCGGTCGCGACATGCGGAGCGTGGACGTCGTGCGGCTCGCGGCGGCGTTCTCCGACGCGGAGATCTCGGACCTCCAGGCGCTCTTCAACCTCGCCTGGATGGGCTTCGGGGCGCTCGCGGACGACGAGGCGCTCCGCGACCTGCTCGCGAAGGGGCGCGACTACTCCCGCGAGGACGTGGCGTACGTGCTGGACGCGCAGGCGCGGATCCTCGCCGGGATCGTCCCGCGCTGGCGGGCGCTCGCCCAGCGCGGCCAGGTGGAGCTCTCGACGACGCCGTACTACCACCCGATCCTCCCGCTCGTGTGCGACACGGACGTCGCCCGGCGCGCGCTCCCCGAGGTGGAGCTGCCGCCCCGGTTCTCTCGCCCGGAGGACGCCCGCTGGCACGTCCGCGAGGCGATCGCGTCGCACGCGCGCCGCTTCGGCGCGCCGCCCGCGGGGATGTGGCCCGCCGAGGGGTCGGTGTCGCCGGAGGCCGTCGAGATCCTCGGGTCGGAGGGGGTGCGCTGGGCTGCGAGCGACGAGGGCGTGCTGCTCCACTCGCTCCCGCCGGAGGCGCCTCGGCTCGGGTCGCTCTACCGGCCCTGGCGCGTGGGCGCGGGCGCGGCGGGCGAGGTGCCCATGCTGTTCCGCGACCGCTCCCTCTCCGACGTCATCGGGTTCACCTACGCGCAGGTGCCCGCGCGCCAGGCGGTCCCGGATTTCCTCGCGCACGTGGGCGCGATCGGGGAGGCCTGGGCGCGGGCGGGGCACGCGGGGTCGCCGACGGTCGGCGTCTTCCTCGACGGCGAGAACGCCTGGGAGCACTACCCGTCGAGCGGGCAGGAGTTCCTCGACGGGCTCTACGGCGCGCTCGAGGCGAGCGGCCGCGTCGAGACGGTGACCATGTCCGAGGCCACGCGCGACGCGCCCGGCGGGGCGATCCCGCGGATCCACTCCGGCTCGTGGATCGAGGCGTCGTACCGCATCTGGATCGGCCACTCCGAGGACCGGCGCGCCTGGACGGCGGTCGGGAGAGTGCGCGAGGCGATCGCGGCGGCCGAGCGGTCCGGCGCCGCCGACCCCGTCGCGATCGCGCAGGCAAAGCGGCACGCGTACGCGGCCGAGGCGTCCGACTGGTACTGGTGGTACGGCGAGGACTTCACGACCGAGCTCGCGGCCGAGTTCGACGCGCTCTTCCGCGGGCACGTCATCCGCGCGGCGCTCCTCGTCGGCGCGCACCCGCCCGCGGAGGCGCTCGCGCCGATCAAGCGCGCGGGCGATGCGGCCGCGGCCGGCATCGAGGCGAAGCCGCTCCGCGAGCCGATCTTCCTCCTCACGCCGACGCTCGACGGGCGGGAGACGACCTTCTTCGAGTGGCAGGGCTCTGGCCTGTACCGCCCCGGCCAGCACCGCGGCTCGATGTACGGCGGCGCGCAGGCGTTCCACGTCCTGCACTACGGGTTCGACCTCGGGGCGCTCTACCTCCGGCTCGATCCCGCCGAGTCGCCGGAGCGCTCGGCAGAGGTCGCGAGCCGCGTCCGGGTGACCGTGCTCGCGGCGGACCGCCAGACGGCGATCGACTTCCCCGTCGTCGCGGACGGCGCGGTGCGCCCGGGCCGCCGGGGCGCCGACGAGGTCGGGAAGGCCGCGTTCTCGCGCGTGCTCGAGATCGCGCTCCCCTTCGAGGCACTCGGCCTCGCCGCGGGCATGCGGCTCGCGCTCTCGGTCCACACGCTCCGCGGCGACGTGCAGGTGGAGCGGCTCCCGCGCTACGGCTTCATCGCCTTCACCGTGCCCGACGAGAGCTTCGAGCACGTGAACTGGAGGGTGTAGTGGCCGCGGACGCGACCCGCGTCCGGCCCCCCCTCGACGACGCCGCCCCGCGCGGCGGCGAGGCCAGCCTGGTGTTCGTCGAGGGCGAGGCGCTCCTCGGCGTCCGCGTCTCGCTCGCCGCCGGAGCGGAGGTCGTGCTCGGGCGCGACCCCGCCTGCACCGTCCCCCTCCCGGCGGAGGACGTGTCGCGCCGCCACGCGCGGATCGCGCCCGACGGCGACGGGCACGCCGTCACCGACCTCGGCTCGACCAACGGGACCTGGGTGAACGGCGTCCAGGTGGAGACCCGGCGCCTCGCCGCGGGCGACCGCATCCGCGTGGGCGCCTTCGTCGTCGCTTACGTCGCGGTGGGCGACCCCGCGGGCCGCCACCTCGAGGACCTGGCGCGGCTCGCCCGCGAGGACGCGCTGACGCGGCTCCCGAACCGGCGCGCGTTCGACGAGGCGCTCTCGCGGGAGGTCGCCCGTGCGGAGCGGTCCGGAGTCCCGCTCGCGGCCGTCGTGCTCGACGTCGACCACTTCAAGCGGGTGAACGACGCGCACGGCCACGCGGCGGGCGACGCGGTGCTCGCCGCGGTCGCGGCGCGCGCGTCGGCGGCGCTGCGGGCGGGCGACCTCTTCGCCCGGCTCGGCGGCGAGGAGTTCGGCGTGCTCCTCCCCGGCGCCGACCTCGCCGCCGCCGCGGAGGCGGCGGAGCGGATCCGGGCCGCGGTCGGCGGAGCGCCGATCGCGGCCGGCGGGCGTTCGCTCGTCGTCACGGTGTCCCTCGGCTGCGCGGCGCTCGACCCCGGGGAGGCGGGGTGGACCCTCGTCGCGCGCGCCGACGCGAGGCTGTACGCCGCGAAGGCGGCGGGCCGCGACCGTGTCGCGAGCTAGCGGGCTGGGCCCGGCGAGATATCGGCGGGGCTCGCAGGGGCGGCCGGGGGCGCCAGGCACGCGGCCGCCCGGGTTTTCGACTGCGGAGCGGGGTGCGGCGGGTTATCCTCGCGCACCCGTGAAGACGCACCGCTCCGCCCTCCTGATCCTCTTCATCATCGTCTTCGTGGATCTGCTCGGATTCGGGATGGTGATCCCGGTCATGCCGCTCTACGCGAAGCAGCTCGGGGCGTCGGAGGCGTGGACGGGGCTCCTCTCGACCGGCTACTCGGCGATGCAGTTCGTGTTCGCGCCGATCTGGGGGCGGCTCTCCGACCGGATCGGGCGCCGGCCGGTCCTGCTCGTGTCGATCCTCATGACCTCGGCGGCGTTCCTCATGTACGGCCTCGCCGCGACGTTCGCGGTGCTGCTCGCGTCGCGGCTCTTCGCGGGCGCAGCGACCGCGAACATCGCGATCGCCCGCGCCTTCGTCGCGGACGTCACGACGCCGGAGAACCGGGCGAAGGGGATGGGGATCATCGGGGCCGCCTTCGGCCTCGGCTTCGTGCTCGGGCCCGCGATCGGGAGCGCGCTCTCCCACTACTCGCTCGCCTGGCCCGGGTTCGCGGCGGCAGCCCTCGCGCTCGCGAACGGCGTCGCCGCCTGGTTCGTGCTCCCCGAGCCCGAGCACCGCGAGGCGCGCGAGGCGGCGGCCCAGAACCGGTTCGCCGCGTTCTTCCGGGAGATGGGCCGGCCCGGCATCCGCCGGGTGATCGTCATCTACTTCCTCATGGTGCTCGCCTTCAGCGCGATGGAGGCGACCTACGCCTTCCTCGTGAAGGAGCGGTACGAGCTCTCGGATCGCTCGGTCGGGCTCCTCTTCGCGTACATCGGGGTCCTCGTCGTCGTGGTGCAAGGGGGGCTCATCGGCCGGCTCACGCGCCGCTTCGGGGAGAAGGCGCTCCTCGTTGCGGGCCTCGCGCTGCAGGCGGTCGCGCTCGGCGCGCTCCCGTTCGCGGGGAGCGTCACGGGGCTCCTCGTCGCGACGGCGCCGCTCGCCCTCGGGGCTGGCCTGTCGCAGCCGTCCCTCTCGTCGCTCCTCTCCCGCTTCGCGCGGGCGGACGAGCAGGGCGGGACCCTCGGGATCGGCGAGTCGGCGGCTGCGTTCGGACGCATCATCGGCCCCGAGGCGGGGACGTGGACCTACGGCCGGTGGTCCCCCGCCTTCCCCTACCTGGCCGGCGGCGCGATCATGGCGGTCGCGGTGCTCGTGGGCGCGACGGTGCGACCGGCGCGCGACGAGGCGGAGCCGCTCGGCGTCGCGCCGGCGCGCGGGGCCTGAGGAGGGCGACCGGATGCCTGAACTGCGCAGGGACCCCATCGTCGGCCGCTGGGTGATCATCGCGACCGAGCGCGCGCGGCGACCGTCCGACCTGCAGCGCTGCCCCCCTGCGCCGCAGCCGTCGATCTGCCCGTTCTGCGCCGGCCACGAGGACAAGACGCCCCCGGAGGTGTACGTCGCGGGTCGTTCCCCGTCGGCGCCGCCGAACTCGCCGGGGTGGAAGGTGCGCGTCGTCCCGAACCGCTTCCCGGCGCTGAAGATCGAGGGCTCGCTCGACCGCGAGGCGGAGGGCATCTACGACCGGATGAACGGGATCGGGGCACACGAGGTCATCATCGAGACGCCCGACCACGGCCGGCAGATGAAGGACCTCTCGGACGCCGAGCTGACGGACGCGCTCTTCGCGTTCAAGGCGCGCGTCCTCGACCTCCGGAACGACCTGCGCTTCCGCTACATCCTGCTCTTCAAGAACCACGGCCACCTCGCGGGCGCCTCGCTCGACCACAGCCACTCGCAGCTCATCGCGCTGCCCGTCGTGCCGCGCCAGGTGATCGAGGAGATCGAGGGGGCGCGGCGCCACCACGACCTGAAGGAGCGCTGCATCTTCTGCGACGTGGTCGGCCAGGAGCGCCGCGACCGCTCCCGCCTCATCTTCGAGAACGACGAGTTCGTCGCGTTCGCGCCGTACGCGCCGCGGAGCCCGTTCGAGACCTGGATCGTGCCGAAGCGGCACGAGTCGAACTTCGAGGCGGAGCCGAAGGAGCGGCTCTCGCTCTGCGCGCAGGCGCTCGGCACGACGCTCCGCCGGCTCGCCTCCGCGCTCGGCGATCCCGCGTACAACTTCATGGTGCACTCGAACCCGCTGCGCGACGCCTCGTCCCAGAGCTACCACTGGCACGTCGAGGTGATGCCCGCGCTGTCGCAGGTGGCGGGGTTCGAGTGGGGCACCGGCTTCCACATCAACCCGGTCCCTCCCGAGGAGGCGGCCGAGTTCCTGCGGAAGGTCCCGGGCTAGGAGGCGCCGAGGCGGCGGGCATGGAGATCCTGTTCGTCGCGTCCGAGGTCGCGCCCTGGTCGAAGACCGGGGGGCTCGGAGACGTCGGCGGCGCGCTCCCCCGCGCGCTCGCGGCGCGGGGCCACGCCGTCCACGTCGTCACGCCGCGGTACGGCGGCATCGACGCGGAGAAGGCCGGCTTCGTCCGGCGCGACGGCGCGCTCCGCGTCCGCGGCGAGGCGACGACGCTCTGGGTGAAGGCGGGCCGCCCGAGCATGTACCTCGTCGAGCACGAGCGGTACTTCGGGAGCCGGCGCGGCCTCTACGAGGAGGGCGGGCACGACTACGCCGACAACGCGGAGCGGTTCGCGTGGCTCTCCCGGGCGGCCCTCGCCCTCCCCGCGGCGCTCCGGGTCCGGCCGCGGATCGTCCACGCGCACGACTGGCAGACCGGGCTGTGCCCGTGGCTCCTCCGCCACGAGCACGCGCAGGATCCCGCGCTCGCGGGCGCGAGGACGGTGTTCACGATCCACAACCTCGCCTACCAGGGCGTGTTCCCGAAACAGGTGGTGCCGTTCCTCGGGCTGCCGTGGGACGCCTTCCGGCTCGACGGGTTCGAGTTCCACGACCAGCTCAGCTTCATGAAGGCCGGGCTCTCGTTCGCCGACGCGCTCACGACCGTGTCGCCGACGTACGCGCGTGAGATCCTGACGCCCGACGGCGGCCACGGCCTCGACCCGGTGCTGCGGCACCGGCGCGCCGACCTGCACGGCATCCTGAACGGCATCGACCTCTCGGAGTGGGATCCGGCCCGCGACCCGCACCTTCCCGCGCACTACACGGCGCGCGACCTCGCCGGGAAGGTCGCCTGCAAGGCGGGGCTCCAACGCGAGCTCGGACTGCCGATCCGCCGGACGTCCCGCTCGCCGGGATGGTGTCGCGCTTCGCGGACCAGAAGGGGATCGACCTCGTCGTCGCCTCCTTCGCCAATCTGCTCGGCCGCGACGTGCAGGTCGCGGTGCTCGGCTCCGGCAGCCGCGCGTACGAGGAGGCGTTCGCGCGCGCGGCGCGGGAGCGCCCGGACCAGGTCGCCGCGCGGATCGGGTTCGACGAGGGGCTCGCGCACCGGATCGAGGCGGGCGCGGACCTGTTCCTCATGCCGAGCCGGTTCGAGCCGTGCGGCCTGAACCAGATGTACTCGCTCCGCTACGGGACGCCGCCCGTCGTCCGCGCGGTGGGGGGCCTCGAGGACACCGTCGAGGACTTCGACGGCTGGACGCGCGGCACGGGGTTCAAGTTCCGCGACTACGCGCCCCAGGCGCTCCTGCTCGCGGTGCGCCGGGCGCTCGACGCGTGGCGCGACCGGCGCGCGTGGCACGGGCTCGTCGTCCGCGGGATGGCGCAGGACTTCAGCTGGGACCGGAGCGCGCGGAGCTACGAGGCGCTCTACGAGACGCTGGCTCGCTAGCTCGGACCGTCGAGCGGCGCCCCCGGGAGCTCCCGCTCGCTCGAGATCGGTACCCGCGGCGAAGCCGCGCTCCGCTATTCGAGCCCGCGCGCGCGCAGGTCGTCGTCGCTCTCGCCGTGCAGGTGCCCGAGCTCGTGGAGCAGGGTCACCCGGACCTGCTCCGAGAGCTCCTTCGGGTCGCGCGCGAACCGGACCAGGTTCTTCCGGTAGAGCACGATCGCCCGGCAGCGCGGCCCGTCCGACGCCAGGCACGGCTCGTCCTCCGACGGCCCGCGGAAGAGGCCGAGGATCGACGGCGAGAGCGGCGGAATCCACGGCGAGGAGGTCGCTCGCGTCCGGCAGGTCCCGGATCTCCAGCGGGACGCGCTGCATCGCGCGCCGCTCCGCCTCCGGGAGCGAGGCGACCGCGGCGGCGACCTCGGTCCGGAACGTGTCCGCGCCCACCTCGAGCTCGGGCCGGAAGTCCCGCGGCGCGAGGCGCCGCGCCTGCGCGAGGAGCGCCTCGGCCCGCTTCGGCGCGCCGCGCCGCTCGGCGAGGAGGCCGAGCTGGTGCAGCGTCCACGCGTCGTTCGGCGCGAGCGCGAGGGTCCGCTCGAACGCGCGCTGCGCCTCGGCGAACCGGCACAGCTCGAAGAGCGCGACGCCGCGCTCGTAGGTCGCGTCGGGATCGTCGGCGAGCGCGGCGACCGCCCGGTCCAGGTGCGGGAGCGCGAGGTGGCTGCGACCGAGGTCGTTCTCGGCCATCCCGGCGACGAGCTCGAGCCGGGCCGCGAGCGTCCGGTCGCCGTGCGCCCGCGCCGAGCGCGCGCCGCGGACCGCGTACTCGAGCCCCGTCTCGAGCGCGTCCCGGGCGGGGGCCAGCCGGCGAACGTGGAGCTCGGCCGCGCCGAGGAGGGCCTCGGGATCCTCGGGATCGACGGCGAGCGCGCGCGACCAGGCGAGCCGCGCCTCGTCGATGCGGTCGAGCGACCCGAGCGCCTCCGCGCGGGCGACGAGGGCCGGGACGAGCCGGGGCCCGGCCCGGATCGCCTCGTCCGCGCAGCCGAGCGCCCGCTCGTTGTCTCCGCGGTCGAGCGCGTCCTCCGCCTCGTCCGTGAGCCGCGCCGCGGCCGCCTCGGGCTCGTCCGGGAGGCACCGGGACAGGGGTGCCGCCTCGGCCGGCGGGCGTTCCTCCTGCGCGCGCGTGCAGGCTGCCGCCGCCGCGAGGAGCAGCAGGACCGCACGCATCTGACGGGACGTCGGGAGCTTCATGCTGCTGCGGGAGAGGGATCTCGTGCGAGCTTGCCACACGCGGGACCGGGAGGCCAGCCGGGAGCCTCCGGCCCGTCCCGGGGGGCGAGCGCGCCCCGAGCGGCCGTGGACACGGGCGGGTGCCGCCCGATCGGGACCGGGATCCGGCGCCGCGCGCGGGAGACCATCCCGCAATGCGTATCCTCCGCCTCTCCCTGCTCGTCCAGGCGCTCGCCGCGTGCGCGCACCCCGCCGGCCCCGCGGCGGCGCCGCAGGCGCCCGACCTCGCGCTCCCGGGGGAGCGCCACCTCCGGAACGTCCGCCAGCTCACGTTCGGCGGCGAGAACGCCGAGGCCTACTTCAGCTTCGACGGGCGGGAGCTCGTCTTCCAGGCGGCGCCGGAGGGGACGCCGTGCGATCAGGAGTTCGTGATGCGGACCGACGGCTCGGGGATCCGCCAGGTGTCGTCGGGGGGCGGGCGGGTCACCTGCGGCTACTTCTTCCCCGAGGGCTCGCGGCTCCTCTGGTCGTCGACGCGCGCGAGCGGAGCGGAGTGCCCGCCGCGCGCCGACATGTCGGAGGGGTACGTCTGGGCGCTCCACGACTACCAGATCTACACGTCCCGGCCGGACGGCTCCGACGTGCGGCCGCTCGCGCCCGCGCCTGGCAGCTACAACGCGGAGGCGACAGATCTCCAGGGACGGCTGGATCGTCTTCACCTCCACGCGCGACGGCGACCTCGACCTGTACAAGATGCGCCTCGACGGCTCGGGGCTCGTGCGCCTCACCGCGACCGAGGGCTACGACGGCGGGGCGTTCTTCTCCGCGGACGGGAAGCGCATCGTGTACCGCGCGAGCCGGCCGGCGAACGACGAGGAGCGCGCCGACTACCGCAAGCTCCTCGCGCGGAAGCTCGTGCGTCCGGGCCGGCTCGAGATCTACACGATGGACTCGGACGGCACGAACGTGCGGCAGGTGACGCGGCTCGGCGCGGCGAGCTTCGCGCCGTTCTTCCACCCCGACGGGAGGCGCATCGTGTTCGCGTCCAACGTGGGCGACCCGAGCGGCCGGAACTTCGACGTCTACGTCGTGAACGACGACGGGAGCGGCCTCGAGCGGATCACGACGAACGAGAGCTTCGACGGCTTCCCGATGTTCTCGCCCGACGGGAAGAAGCTCGTCTTCGCGTCGAACCGGAACGGCAAACGGCCGCACGAGACGAACGTCTTCATCGCCGACTGGGTGGAGTGACGACGGGTCGGCGCGGCGCTCGAGATCCCTGCGCGTGGCCGTGCCGCGTGGCAGGATCGGTCCTCCATGCTCGCCGCCTACGTCTCCGGCCACGGCTTCGGGCACGCGACCCGGCTGTGCGAGGTGCTCCGCGCGATCCGGGCGCGCGCCCCCGGGCTCGCGATCTCGCTCACCGGCACGATCCCGGAGTGGCTCGTCCGGCGCGAGGTGCCGGGACCGGTCGAGCTCCGCGCGGTCGCGTGCGACGTCGGGCTCGTCCAGCGCGACGCGCTCCGCATCGACGAGGGCGAGACTGCCGTCCGCTGCACGGCGTTCGACGCGGCGTGGGACGCGATCGTGGAGCGCGAGGTCGCCTTCCTGCGCGGGTCGGGCGCGCGGGTCGTCCTCGCCGACGTCCCCGCGCTCCCGTTCGCCGCCGCGTCGCAGGCGGGCGTCCCGGCGCTCGGGCTCGCGAACTTCTCGTGGGACTGGATTTACGCGCACCTGGCCCGGCGGCAGCCCGCGCTCGCCGCGTCGGCGCGACGCGCCGCCCGGGCGTACGGCACCGCATCGCTCCTCCTCGAGCTGCCGTTCGCCGGCGACGTCTCCGCGTTCCCGCGGCGCGTGCCGGTGGGGCTCGTCGCGCGGCGGCCGCGGCTCGACCGCACGGAGGCCAGGCGCCGGCTCGGCCTCGACGCGCGACCCGCGGTGCTCGTCTCGTTCGGCGGCGTCGGGCTGCCGGGCCTCGGGCCCGAAGCGCTCGGGCCCCTCGCCGGCAGCTACCGGTTCCTGTTCCCGCACGAGCTCGAGGCGGACCGCCTCGCGGCGCTCGGGGTCGGCTACCCGGACGTCATCCGCGCGGCGGACGCGGTCGTCACGAAGCCGGGCTACGGCATCGTCTCGGACGCGATCGCGGCAGGGACCCGGCTCGTCTACACCGAGCGGGGGGACTTCCCGGAGTACGACGTCCTCGTCGCGGAGATGCCGCGCCACCTCGCCTGCGTGCACGTCTCGAACGCCGACCTCGTGGCCGGCCGCCTCGCGGAGCCGCTCGCGCGGGTCCTCGCGTTGCCCGCGCCGCCGGCGCCCGACCTGGGCGGCGCGGATCGCGCGGCGGCGCGCGTGCTCGCGGCGCTGGGCTGACCGGCGCGGCCCGCGCTCAGCGGCGCCGGGACAGGATTGCCGCGAGCCGCGAGGGCGAGAACGGCGCGAGGTCGACCGGCGGGGCACGCCCGAGGACGAGGGCGGCGATGGCGTCCGCGGTGACCGGCGTGAGCAGGATCCCGTTCCGCGTGTGCCCCGTCGCGTACAGGAGCCCGGGGAGGGTCCCCTCGCCGAGGATCGGCTCGCCGTCGGGGCTCGCGGGCCGGAAGTTGGACCACGTCTCGACGACGGGGGCGTTCGCGAGCGCGGGCGCGATCCCGATCGCGACGTCGAGGACGTGCCGGAGGCCGCCCGCCGTGACCGCCTTCTCGAAGCCCACCTCCTCCATCGTGGAGCCGGTCAGCACGCGGCCGTCCGGCCGCGGCACGACGTAGCCGTGCCCCGAGAACACGACCCGCGAGAGGAGCGGCGGGCGCGTGTCGAGGAGCGCCATCTGGCCGCGCACCGGGCGCACCGCGCCCGCGGGGAGGCCGTTCCCCTCGACCCGCTGGCTCCATGCGCCCGCCGCGAGCACGACGCGCGCCGCCTCGATGCGCCCGGCGTCGTGGTCGACGCCGACCACACGCCCGCCCTCCGAGACGATCCGGCGGACCTGGCCCGTCACGAACGACGCCCCCGCGCGCGCGGCGGCGACGTAGACCGCGCGCCCGAGGAGCCGCGGATCGAGGGACGACTCGTCGGCGAAGAAGAGCGCGCCCCGCGCCTCGGGCGAGATCCGGGGCTCGAGCCGCCGGACCGCGGCGTCGTCGAGCACCTCCACGGGGAGCCCGTGCCGGAGGATCTTCTCCGCGCGCGCGGCGAGCACCTTCGCGTGGTCGTCGTCGAGCGCGATCTCGAGCGTCCCGAGCGCGCGCAGCCCGACCGACATGCCGGAGAGCGCCTCGACGTCGCGGACGAACTCCGGGTATCGCGCGAGGGACGCCCGGCAGAGGGCGTAGAACGGGCCGGGCTCGACCGCCTCGACGCCGGGCGAGAGGATCCCTCCCGCGGCGCTCGAGGCCTCCGCGCCGGGCACCGCGCGCTCGAGCACGACCACCTTCCGGCCCGCCTGCGCGAGCCGGAGGGCGACGGACGAGCCGAGCACCCCGGCGCCCACCACCACGACGTCGACCGGCATGGGCGGAGACTAACCCGGGCGCGCGGACTCCGAAACGGGGGCCACTCGCTCCGCGACCGCTACGCGACGGAACCGCTCGCGGCCGAGCCGTTCGCGCCGGCACCCACCTGGGCGGCGCGCGCGGCCGCGACGCCGTTCACGAGGAGGTCGAACGCGTGCCGCCGCCACGCCTCGGGCGCGATCCGCGAGTCGATGAACGGCCGGGCAGCCTCCCGCGCGGAGGCGACGAGCGCGGCGAGACCGCCGACGGTGACCGCGGACAGCACCGGGTCGACGCCGTCCTCTCCGCCCGCGGCGAGGGCCGCCGCCGCGCGCCGCACCGGCTCGAAGATGCTGGGGTCCGAGTGGGCGAGCTGCGCGAGGTAGGGGGCGCCGTCCAGGTACTCGCGGATCAGGATCTGCGCTCCCATCGGGTCCCTCATCATGGCGTCGAGGTACGCGCCGACGACCGCGCTCGGCGCCGCGGGCCCGCCCTCGAGGACGTGGACGATCTCGTTCGCGGCGCCGACCCAGACCGCGCGCAGGATGTCGAGGTACAGCGCGCGCTTCGACGCCCAGTGCCGGTACATGAGCGCCACGTTGCACGACGCGCCGCGCGCGATCCCCTGCACCCGCGCCCCGTGGTAGCCGCGCTTCGAGAACTCGCCGCGCGCGGCCTCCCAGATCCGCTCCGAGATCCCGGGGCGGGGTCCGCTGGGGCGAGACGAGGGGAGGGCGGTCGCCATGCAAAGGCGTACTTACCGGGGGAATTGACGACGGTCAAGACGCTGCGCGTCACGGATGGGCCCCGGCCGTGGGCGTGCCTATGTAGAAGGTGGCATGGGCGGCCCCCGAACGATCCTGCACCTCGACCTCGACGCGTTCTACGCGTCCGTGGAGCAGCTCGACGATCCGTCCCTGCGCGGCCGGCCCGTGATCGTGGGCGGTCCGTCGCGCCGCGGCGTCGTGTGCGCCGCGAGCTACGAGGCGCGGCGCTTCGGGGTGCGCTCCGCGATGCCGACGGCGCGCGCCCGGCGGCTCTGCCCCGAGGGGGTGTTCCTCCCGCCGCGCTTCGATCGATACGCGGCGCTCTCCGAGCGCATCTTCGGCGTGTACCGGCGCTACACGCCGCTCGTCGAGCCCCTCTCGCTCGACGAGGCGTTCCTCGACGTGACCGCGAGCCGCGCGCTCCACGGTGGAGGCGCCGACATCGCGCGGGCGATCAAGGCGGAGGTCCGCGCGAGCTGCGGGCTCGCGGTCTCCGCCGGGATCGCCGAGGTGAAGCTCGCCGCGAAGATCGCGACGGACCTCGGCAAGCCCGATGGGCTCGTCGAGGTCCCCCTGGGCGGCGTCGCCGCGTTCCTCGCTCCGCTCCCGGTGTCGCGCCTGTGGGGCGTCGGGCGCGTGACGGAGGAGGCGCTCCGGAAGATCGGGATCGGCACCATCGGCGACCTCGCGCGGACGCCGGAGATCGCGCTCGCGGCGGCGGTGGGGGCGTCGCACGCGCGGGCGCTCCGCGCGCTCGCGCAGGGGGACGACCCGCGCGACGTCGTGCCCGACGAGGCGGCGAAGTCGATCGGCGCGGAGGACACCTTCGGCGACGACCTGCGCGAGCGCGCCGCGCTCGAGCGGGAGCTGCTCGCCCAGGCGGGACGCGTCGGCCGGCGACTCCGCGCGGCGGGGCTCGCCGGGCACGTCGTGACGCTCAAGGTGAAGTACTCGGACTTCACCGCGATCACGCGGCGCACGACGCTCGATCGCCCGACCGACGACGACCACGCCATCGTCGAGGCCGCCCGCCGCCTCCTCGACCGGGTCGACCTCGCGCGGCCGGTCCGGCTCACCGGGATCTCGGTCTCCGGCTTCGCCGCCGAGGCCGAGTGCGGCCAGCTCGACCTGTTCGGTGGCGGGCCGGCGGCCCCGGGGCCGGAGGACGACCGGCGGCGGGCGCTCAACGCCGCCCTCGACCGCATCGCGGAGCGGTTCGGCGACGCTGCGGTGCGGCCCGCGGACCTCGCCGGGGGGCGGCGCCGCGGCGGGGCGTAGCGCGGGAAGCGGCTCCTCGTCGCCGACCTCCGAACCGCGGACTGGCGCGGCGCGGGTCGCGGTAGAGTCGGGCCGTGCGTACCCCCCGGAGCTTCCTCGCGCTCGCGCTCGCCGCGGCCGCCTGCGACTGCGGCGGCGGAGGAGGAGGCGAGGGCGCAGCGGCGGCGTACTGGGTGGGCGAGGCGGGCGCCGCGCGCGTCCTCGCCGTCGCCGACGGGAGCGTCCTCTTCGTGGCCGCGGCCGCGCCCGCGCTCGACGCGCCGGTCCGCGCGCTCGCGGCGCGCGCCGACGGGAACGTCGTGGTCCTGCAGGAGCCGTCGGAAGGCGCGCCGCCCGGGGTCGTCGTGAGCCGCGAGGGAGCGCGCATCGCGGCGTTCGCCTCGTCCGACGCGGGAGGCGCCCCCCTCTTCGACGCGGCCGGGCCGCCGTGGGCCGCCGCCGAGGCGGCCGACGGCCGGATTCTGGGTGACCGGACGCACCGCGCCGGTGCTGTTCGAGCGCGACGGCGCCCTGGCACGCGTCGGCGCGCCGTTGCCGTTCGCAACCCGCGGCGTCGCCGCGCTCGCGGACGGGCGCGTGCTCGTCACCTACGGCGTGAACGCCGCGGCTCTGTACGCGGCGGACGGCGCGTCCGCGGAGCCGCTCGCCGTGGACGTCGGCGCCGCTTACTCCGGCGTGGACGCCGTGGCCGTGCGGCCGGACGGCGGGATCGTCCTCGCGACGCTCCGCCACGGCGTCAGCACGGACGGGGTGCTCGTCGACGTGGCGCTCGGGCCCGGGTCGCTCACCGTCGTGGGGGACCCGGACGCCTCCGCGCCGCTGCCCTGGCTGCCGTCCGCGATTGCCGCGGCGCCGGACGGCGTCGCCGCGGGCCCGGGGCTCGGCTCGCTCGCGCCGCCGGCGTGCGCCGAGGTGCTCTCGCCGGATTCTGCGCGCGCGGCGCGGATGCCTCGCGCCCGGGACGCACCGGGGCGTGGTCCGGCTGCGGTGACCTCGTCAATGCCGAAGGGGCGGCGGGCCCGCCGCCTTCCGGACGCGCTCCAGGATCTCGTCCATCCCGACCGACTTCGGGATGTAGCCCTGCGCGCCGAGGAGCTCGGCCTCCCACTCGAACCCGTACGCGGAGAGGATGAGGATCGGGATCGCCGAGCTCCGGGCGTCGCCGCGCATCCGCTCCATCACGCCCCAGCCGTCGAGGACCGGCATCTTGAGGTCGAGCAGGACGATCCCCGGCGCCTCGTCTGCGACGCGCCGGAGCGCGAGCTCGCCGTTCTCCGACTGCTGGACCGGGTAGCCCGCCTCCGTCAGCACCTCGCAGAGCGCCTCGCGGAAGTCGTTGTCGTCGTCGACGACGAGGATGTACTGGCCCGGGGTCATGGGGTGCCCGGCTCCGCGCGCAGGGCGGCGGCGATCTCGCCCGCGATCCGCCGGGCGTCCGCGACGCGGCCCGGCGGGAGGGAGACGGCGCCCACGACGGCGTGCCCGCCCCCGCCGTAGCGCTCGCAGAGCTTCGAGATGTCGTGCGCGCGGGGCGGACGGGCCCACGGGTTCGAGCCCACCGACACCTTCGTGCGCTTCGGGTCGTGGGTGATGACGATGGCGTAGGCCGCGCGCGGGAAGAGGTCGTACGCGATGAACTTGTTCGCGCCCTCGATCCCGGAGTCCACGAGGTCGACCGTCACCACGCCGCCCTCCTCGTGGGCCGCGCGCCGGACGGCGTCGATCGCGCCGCGGTGGCGCTCGAGGATGGGCCCGAGCGGCCCGGTCACCCACGGCTCCGCGGCGATCTCCGCGAGCGGCCGGTGCTGCATCGCCTCGATGAGGCGGTTCGAGACCTGGAGGTCGTGCGTCGCCTCGAGGAGCGTCATGATCAGGAGCGCGGGGTCGTCGAGCCGCACCGCGGTCGCGGCGGAGGGGAACCGCGCCGCGTCGATGACGTCCGCCCAGCGGACGAGCTCCGCGAGGTCGGGCGCCGACCAGGAGAAGCGCTCGGCGAGCGTTCGCGCGATGAACCCCGTGCAGCTCGGCGCGGTGGGGTCCCAGAACTTCCGGCCGGAGACGTCGCGCTCGAAGGCGGCGCGATCGGCCGGCGCCGCGAAGGCGCTCGCGTGGTGGTCGAACCACCAGTGAAGGGCGGGCGACGGAGTGAAGCGGAAGTCGACGCAGGCGTTCACGTCCGCGTCGAGCGCGTGCCCGGCGAACGGGTCGCCCTGCTGGTGGTGCATCGGCTCGTACGCCACCGCGCCGAGCCGCGCGCCCTCGCGCTCCACGAAGAAGCGGCCGAACAGGGCGGCGGAGGCGCAGCCGTCGAAGCAGTTGCCGTGGTGGAGGATCTTGAGCTGCATGGGGGGCGCGGCAATCTAGTGACCGGCGGAGCATAGCGTCAACGCGGACGCGCGGGGCGCGGCGCGGCGAGGGCGACCCACCGGGGATGGACGGGCTGGCGAGCGGCCGAGGAGTCTCGTACGCTCGGGGGCCGGAGGAGCCGACCCTTGCGAACGAGACCGGTCGTCGTGGCCGCCGCCCTGGCCCTCGCCGCCTGCCACACCGTCCGGTACGACGCGGGGCGTCCGGCGTCGCAGCGGCGCTGGGAGAAGGAGGTCCACTTCTTCGCGTGGGGGCTCGCGGGCAAGCCGCGCATCGACCTCGACGCGGCCTGTCCGGAGGGCGTCGCCCGGTTCCGGAACGAGGCGGGTCCGCTCGAGTCGATCGCCCAGGTCGCGACCGTCGGGATCTGGTCTCCCCGGCGCGTCGTGGTCGAGTGCGCGGAGGTGGCGCGGTGAGGCGCGGCGCGCTCGCGGCGCTCGCGGCCGCCGCCGCACTGTCGGGGTGCTACACGATCCGCTACGAGCGGCACGGCACGACGGCGGAGCCCGGAGCGCCGCGCGAGGTGTGGAGCCACGGCATCCTCGGCGGAACCTTCCCCGCCTCGGGCCCGGTCGACCTCGCCCGCTCGTGCCCGGACGGCATCGCGTCCGTCGAGAACCAGGTGACCGCGGCGAACGCGGTCGGTCAGCTCCTCACGTCGTTCGGCGTGCTCCTCGTCCTGCACGCGCCGGTGTGGGAGCCGACGACGGTGCGCGTCGTCTGCGCGCGCCCCGTCGCTGCGCGCGCCGGGAGCCGGAAGACGAAGATCGTCGTCCTCCCGCTCGCCGCGCTCGGCGGCGTCACCGACGAGCGCGCGCGGCTCCTCGGGGACGCGCTCGCGGGCGAGCTGCGCCGCCGGCCCGGGGTCTCGGTGATGACGCAGGCCGACGTCGCGGCGCTGCTCGGGGTCGAGAAGACGCGCCAGATGCTCGGGTGCACGGAGTCCGGCTGCATGGCCGAGATCGGCGGCGCGCTCGGCGCCGACCGCGTCGTGCACGGCAGCCTCGGGCGCGTTGGCGGTTCGCTCATCGTGAACCTGTCGGCGCTCGACGCGCGGCGCGGTGCCGTCGTCGCCTCGGTCTCGGAGCGGCTCCGCCGCGGGGAGGACGAGGCGTTCCTCGACGCCCTGCCCGCCATCGCCGACGCGATCCTCGCGGAGCCGACTACCCGCTAAGTCCCGCAACGAACAGCTGGAAACGACCAGCAGGACCAGCGCAGGCCGCGAGGAGCGGGCCGGCGATGGGAGCGGCCTGGGTGGCGAGGGCCGGTGGCGGCGGGTACACTCCGCCCGGAATGGACGCGATCCGGGTCGGGGCGATCCTCGACGACAAGAAGTTCGACCTGCGGCTGTCCCTGGTGGCGGGCAGGCAGGGGCTGTCCCGCCGGATCAGCTCGTCCCGGATCCAGAAGCCGGGCCTCGTCCTCGCCGGGTTCACCGAGTACCTGCACAAGGAGCGCGTGCAGGTGTTCGGGAACACCGAGATGAGCTACCTCGCCACGCTCCCGCGCGAGCAGGCCGTCGAGATGCTCCGGAACTTCTTCGCCCAGGACGTCGCCTGCCTCGTCGTCACGAAGGGGCTCGACGTCCCGGCCGAGATGACGGCCGCGGCCGACGAGGCGGGGGTCCCCATCCTCCGGTCCACCCACCTCTCCTCGACGTTCATCGAGAGCGTGCAGAACTACCTGGAGGACACGCTCACCGCGCAGACGTCGATGCACGGGGTGCTCCTCGACGTGTTCGGCGTCGGCATCCTGCTCCTCGGCAAGTCCGGCATCGGGAAGAGCGAGATCGCCCTCGACCTCGTCATGCGCGGGCACCGCCTCGTCGCCGACGACATCGTGGACGTGAAGCGCCGCTCGGCCGACGCGGTGCAGGGCGCGGGGTCCGAGATCATCAAGCACCACATGGAGATCCGCGGCCTCGGGATCATCAACATCAAGGACCTGTTCGGCGTCGCGGCCATCCGCGAGCGGAAGAAGATCGAGATCGTCCTCGAGCTCGTCGAGTGGGACCCCAACGTCGAGTACGACCGGCTCGGCGTCGAGGAGAAGAAGTTCCGGATCCTCGACGTCGAGATCCCGATGCTGATCGTGCCGGTGCGGCCGGGCCGCAACATGACGACCATCGTCGAGGTCGCCGCCCGCAACCACCTCCTGAAGCTGCAGGGCCACCACTCGGCCCGGGAGTTCCAGGAGCGGCTCAACCGCGCGATCGCGCTCGCCCCGGGCGGGCGCGTCGGCGAGATGGACGTCGAATGACCGCGGCGTCCGGCCCGCAGGTGGTGATCCTGACGGGCGTGTCGGGCTCGGGGAAGTCGACCGCGCTCCGGGCGCTCGAGGACGCCGGCTTCTACTGCGTCGACAACCTCCCCATCGTGTTCCTGGAGAAGCTGCTCGAGCTCTCCGGCCACACGGCCGGGGAGGTCTCGCGGATCGCGCTCGGCGTCGACGCGCGCGAGGGCCGGTTCCTCTCGGAGGCGCCGCGGATCATCGAGGAGGTCCGGCAGAAGGGGAGCGACGTCCAGGTGCTGTTCCTGGACGCGTCGGACGAGTCGCTCGTCCGACGCTACTCGGAGACGCGCCGCCGCCACCCGCTCGCGGGCGAGAGCGGGACGGTGCCGGACGGCATCGCGGCGGAGCGCCGCGCCCTCGCCGACCTGAAGGGCATCGCCGACGAGGTCATCGACACGACCACCCTGAACGTGCACGAGCTGAAGCGGCTCGTCGCGCGCCGGTTCGTCGCCGGCGACGGCGCGAAGCTCGGCGTCACGGTCGTGTCGTTCGGGTTCCGCTTCGGGCTCCCGACCCACGCGGACATGGTGCTCGACGTCCGCTTCCTGCCGAACCCGTACTTCGTCCCGGAGCTGAAGCCCCACCCGGGCACGGATCCCCGCGTCGCCGGGTTCGTCCTGGGACAGCCGGACGCGAAGGCGTTCCTCGACCGGCTGGTCGAGCTGCTCGGGTTCCTCCTGCCCCGCTACCGCGCGGAGGGCAAGAGCTACCTCACGATCGCGATCGGCTGCACCGGCGGGAGACACCGCTCGGTCGCGATCTCCGCCGCGCTCGCGCAGCGGCTCGACGCCGGCGGCCAGCCCGTCCGCCTCTGGCACCGCGACGTCGAGAAGGAGTAGCGCGCCTCCGCGTGCCCCTGGCCTCCCGGGCGGCGCGCGGCTATGGTACGCCCGCGTCGGCCGGGGGGGGCTGCCGCGACGAAGGGTGCGCTCGATGGTCGGACTCGTGGTGGCCACGCACGGACGCCTCGCCGAGGAGCTCCTCCGCACGGCGGAGGGGATCGTCGGTCCGCTCGAGCTGTGCGAGGCGGTGAGCGTGCAGGCCGACGTCTCGATGGAGGACGCCCGCGCGCGGCTCGGCGAGGCCGTGAGGCGCGTCGACGCCGGGGACGGGGTCCTCGTGCTCACCGACATGTTCGGCGGTACGCCCGCGAACCTGGCGCTCACCTTCCTGGACGAGAAGGTCGAGGTGGTGACGGGCGTGAACCTCCCGATGGTCGTGAAGCTCGCGACCGCGCGCGGGGGAGGCCTGACGCTGCGCGCGGTGGCGGAGCTCCTCACCGCCTACGGCCAGAAGAACATCACGCTCGCCTCCGACCTCCTCCGGGCGCGCGTCGAGAAGAGCCACCGGTGATCCTGCGCTCCGCCCGCGGCCGTGCGCGCCCCGGCGGGGCGGTGAATCCGCGGCCGCGCGCGTCCGTCCCCTCTCCGTGATCGCCCTCGTCCGCGTCGACAACCGGCTGCTCCACGGCCAGATCCTCGAGACCTGGATCCCGCGGCTCGGGATCGGCGAGGTCGTCGTGGCGGACGACGAGGCGGCCGCGAGCCCGCTCGCGCGGGCGGCGATGATGCTCTGCGTTCCGCCCGACCTGCCCGCCCGCATCGTGACCGTGCGGGAGGTCCCGTGGGCGTCGCTCGCCGCCTCCAGGGCGCCGGTGCTCGTGCTCGTCCGCGACGTGGCCGCGCTCGTGGCCGCGCGCGGGGCGGGGCTCCGGCCAGGGATGGCGCCGGCCGTGAACCTCGGCAACGTCCACTTCGCGCCCGGCCGCAGGCCCGTCACCCCGTCGGTCTTCCTCTCCGGCGACGAGGTGGACGCGCTGCGCGCGCTCGCCGCAGAGGGCTTCCGGATCGAGGCGCGCGCGATCCCGTCCGAGCCCCCCGCCGGGATGGGCGAGATCGAACGCCGGTACGCCGCGGCGCCTTAGGTTAGACTGTTCGTGCTTTGGGCTACCTCGTCCTGGCCCTCGTCGCCGGCCTGGCCGCCGTCGAACGCAAGGGCTTCCTCCAGGCCATGCTCTCGCGCCCGATCGCGCTCGCGCCGCTGGCCGGCTGGGCGCTCGGCGACCTGGAGGGCGGGCTCCTCGTCGCCGCGCCGCTCGAGCTGCTCTGGCTCGGCGCCGTGAACCTCGGCGCGGCGCTCCCGGTCCACGAGGCGCTCGGGACGGCCGCGATCGCCGGGGGCGCCGTGCTCGCCGGGCGCGCGCTCGGCGAGGGGGCGACTCCCGAGGGCGCGATCCTCGCCGTGCTCATCTGCGCGCCGCTCGCGCTGCTCGGGCGCCGGGCGGACCGGCTCGTCGAGATCTGGAACGAGCGGCTCGCCGCGCGGGCCGAGAAGGAGCTCCTGCGCCACCACGCGCGGGCGGCGGTCCGCACGAACCTCTACGGGCTCGTCCTGCCGTTCGCGATCGCGGCGGTGCTCGCGCCCGTGGGCGCCGCGGCCGCGGAGGCGGCGGTCCCGGCGCTCCTCGGCGCGCTGCCGGGGGCGCGCGTCCCGCTCCGCGTCGGCTTCTTCGCGTTCGCCGCCCTCGCCGGCGCGTCGGGCGCGAAGGCCCTCCGGGCGCGCGCCGCGCAGGCGCTGTTCTTCGCCGGGCTCGTCGCCGCGCTCCTCGCCGCCGCCGTCCTCGGGAGGCTCGCCGCGTGAGCGCGCCCGCCAAGGTCCCCGCGCCCACGCTCGCAAGAGTCTTCTGGCGCTGCCTGTTCGTGCAGGCCGCGTGGAACCGGCGCGGCATGCAGAACCTCGGGTTCGCGTACGCGATCGACCCGGCGCTCCGCGCCCTCTACCCGGACCCGGACCGGCGCGAGGAGGCGCTGCGCCGGCACCTCGGGTTCTTCAACTGCCATCCGTACATGGCGGCCGCAATCGTGGGCGGCGCGATCCACCACGAGGAGAAGGTCGCCGCCGGGGCGGAGCCCCGCGCGCAGCCGCTCCAGTACAAGCAGACGCTGCAGGGCCCGCTCGCGGCGCTCGGCGACGGCTTCTTCTGGACCGCGCTCCGCCCGTTCTTCGGCGCGGTCGCCGCGGTCGGCGCGCTCCTCGGCGGGTGGCGCGCGATCGTGGGGGCCCTCGCGGTGTACAACGTGATCCACCTCGCCTTCCGGCTCGGGCTGTTCCGGGCCGCGTACGCGAAGGGGGACGCCATCGTGGGGGACATCTCGAGGCTCGCGCTGCCGGTGGCCGCCGACCGGCTCCGCTCCGCCGGCGCGGCGCTCTGCGGCGTCGCGGCCGCGATCTTCGTCGTGCGGGCCGCCGCCGCCGCGGGCGGCGCGGGCGGCGTGCTCGCGCTCGCGGCGGCCGCGCTCGGGTACGCGGCGCTCGCCCGCGGCGCGCGCCTGCTCCCCGCCGCCTACGCCGCCGCCCTCGCCGGCGCCGGCGCGGCCCTCCTCTACGGACGCCTCCACGGGAGCGGGTAGCGGCATGGCGCGCGAAGAGCGGACCTTCGTCATCGTGAACGCGCTCGGGCTCCACGCCCGCGCCGCCGCTCAGCTCGTCCAGGCCGCGAACCGGTTCCGGTCCGAGATCCACGTCGAGAAGGACGGGTCGACGGTGAACGGGAAGAGCATCATGGGCGTCCTCACGCTCGCCGCCGCGAAGGGGTCCTCGATCACCGTTTCCTGCGAGGGCGACGACGCCGAGCACGCGATGGCGGCGCTCGCGAAGGTGATAGAGAACGGGTTCGGGGAGTCATGACGCCCTCCGGGACCTCCATCCTCGTCGGCATCGCCGCGTCCCCCGGGATCGCGATCGGGCGGTGCTGGTCGGTCGACCGGCGGCGCGTTCGGACGCCGAAGCGCCGCCTCGCCCCGGAGGAGGTCGACCCCGAGCTCGCCCGGTTCCGGACCGCGCTCGAGCTCTCGGACCTGCAGCTCGCCGAGGTCCGCGAGAAGGTCGAGCGCGGGGACGGCGCGCCGGGGACCGCCGAGCACACCGCCATCATCGACATGCACCGGATGATGCTGAAGGACGAGATGCTCGTCCTCGAGTCCCAGCGGCTCATCCGCGAGGACCGGCTCAACGCCGAGTGGGCCGTCAAGCGCGCGGTCCGCAAGATCAAGGGCGCCTTCCACGAGCAGGCCGACGAGTACTTCAAGGAGCGGCGCGCCGACGTCGACTACGTCGGCGAGCGGATCATCAAGAACCTGCTCGGCCAGGCGCCGGACGTGGAGGAGGCCCCGCCCGAAGGCGCGATCGTGGTCGCGCACGACCTCTCGCCCGCGGACACGGCGCTCCTCCTCCACGACCGCAAGGTCGCGGCGTTCGTGACGGACGCGGGGGCGAAGACCTCCCACACGGCGATCGTCGCCCGCGCGCTCGAGGTCCCGGCGGTGGTCGGTGTCGGGAAGATCACCTCGCTCGTCGAGCGCGGCGACTGGATCGTCGTCGACGGGAGCCGCGGCGTCGTCGTCATCAACCCGACGCCGGGCGAGCGCTCCGACTACGAGGCGGCCCAGGCGCGCCAGCGCGCGGAGGAGGCGGACCTCCTCCGCACGCGCGACCTCCCGGCCCGGACGCAGGACGACGTCACGGTCCGGCTCGCCGGCAACATCGAGTTCGCCGAGGAGGTGCCGAGCCTCCTCAGCCACGGCGGCGAGGCGGTCGGCCTCTACCGGACCGAGTTCCTGTTCCTCGGCCGCGGCGACCTCCCGTCCGAGGAGGAGCACTACCAGAACTACCGCCGGATCCTGGAGGCGCTCGCGCCGCGCCCGGTGACGATCCGCACGTTCGACCTCGGCGGCGACAAGCTGCCCGTGGGGATGCGCGTGCCGGCCGACAACCCGGCCCTCGGGCTCCGCGCGATCCGCTACTGCCTCCGGCAGCCGGACCTGTTCCGGACGCAGCTCCGCGCGCTGCTCCGGTCCTCGGTGCACGGGAACCTCAGGATCATGTTCCCGATGATCTCCGGGGTCGCGGAGCTGCAGGCCGCGAAGAAGGCCCTCGAGGACGTCCGGGCGGAGCTCGAGCGCGACGGCGTCCCGGTGAAGCCCCACATCCCGGTGGGGATCATGATCGAGCTGCCGTCCGCGGCGCTGATCGCGGACCGGCTCGCGCAGGAGTCGGACTTCTTCTCGGTCGGGACGAACGACCTCATCCAGTACACCATCGGGATCGACCGCCAGAACAAGGACGTCGCGTACCTGTACCGGCCGCTCCACCTCGCGGTGCTCCGCCTCATGAAGCAGGTCTGCGAGGCGGCCCGGACGGCCAACCTCCCGGTCTCGGTCTGCGGTGAGATGGCGGGCGAGCCCGTGAACGCCCTCGTCCTCGTCGGCCTCGGCGTGTCGGAGCTCTCGATGAACGGCTCCTCGATCCCCTTCGTGAAGCGCGTCCTGCGCGCGGGGCGGGCGGCGGACGGCCGTGCGCTCGTCGAGCGCCTGCTGAACCTCACGATGGCCGACGACATCGAGCAGGAGGTCCGCGCCGAGATGGTCCGGCGGTTCCCCGGCCTGCTCGGCGAGGATCCCGGCATGGGCCCCGTGTCGGGCTGAAGCCGGCCCGGCGGGCGGATGGGCTGCGGCGGTGGACGCTCCTCCGCCATATTGACGGGCAGCGGCCGGAGCGCGTACCTTCCCACCCCCGCCGCGAGGACCGCATGATCACCGACTACCTGTTCACCTCCGAGTCCGTCACGGAGGGCCACCCCGACAAGATGGCGGACCAGATCTCGGACGCCGTCCTCGACGCCGTGCTGAAGCAGGACAAGGCCGGGCGGGTGGCCTGCGAGACCCTGCTCAAGACCGGGTACGTCATGATCGCCGGCGAGATCACGACGAAGGCGTCCATCGACTACCCGCGCCTCGCGCGCGAGGTCGTGAAGCGGATCGGCTACACGCAGGGGGACATGGGCTTCGACGGCAACACCTGCGCCGTGCTCGTCGCCGTCGACCAGCAGTCGCCGGACATCGGGCAGGGCGTCGACACCGGCGGCGCGGGCGACCAGGGCATGATGTTCGGGTACGCCTGCGACGAGACGCCGGAGCTCATGCCGGCGCCGATCCAGTACGCGCACGCGGTGACGCGCCAGCTCGCGAAGGCCCGCCGCGCCGGCCTCGACTTCCTGCGCCCCGACGGCAAGAGCCAGGTGTCCGTGGAGTATCAGGACGGCCGCCCGGTCCGCATCGACACGGTCGTCGTGTCGACGCAGCACGCGGAGGACGTCTCCAACAAGAGGCTGCACGCCGCCGTGCGCGAGGAGGTCATCGCGAAGGCGCTCCCGAAGCGGCTCGTGGACAAGCGGACCAAGATCTTCATCAACCCGACCGGCCGGTTCGTGATCGGCGGCCCGATGGGCGACACGGGCGTCACCGGCCGCAAGATCATCGTGGACACCTACGGCGGGATGGGACGCCACGGGGGCGGCGCGTTCAGCGGGAAGGACCCGTCGAAGGTGGACCGCTCCGCCGCCTACATGGGCCGCCACATCGCGAAGAACGTGGTCGCCGCGGGGCTCGCGCGCCGCTGCGAGGTGCAGGTCGCGTACGCGATCGGAGTCGCCGACCCGGTGTCCGTCATGGTGGACACCTTCGGGACCGCGACGGTCTCGGAGGCCCGCATCGCGCGCGCCGTGAAGGCGACGTTCGGCCTCCAGCCCCGGCAGATCATCGAGGGGCTCGACCTCCTCCGGCCGATCTACGAGAGGACCGCGGCCTACGGCCACTTCGGCCGGACCGAGAAGTCCTTCACCTGGGAGCAGACGGACAAGAAGGAAGCGCTGCGCGAGGCGGCGGGCGCGAAGGTCCGAGCGGTCGGGGCGTAGCGCTGCTGCTCGCCGCGGGTGCTTCCGAGGGCTCGCCCCGCCCGGGCGGGCCCTTCGTGCATCCGGGCTCGAGGTCGGGGTCGCGGTCGGGGCCTTGACCGGCCCGGGTCGATGGATATATCCGTCAATCCGGATGGATCGATGACTGCCGCCGCCCCCACCCCCACCCCCGCCCGCCGTCCCTCGCGTTCGCTCCGGAGGACGAGCCCCGACGCGCTGCTCGCGTGGATGGGGAGCCTCGCCGACCCGACGCGGCTGCGGAATCCTGCGCGTGCTCGAGCGCGAGGAGCTGTCCGTCCTCGAGCTCTGCGAGGTGCTGAAGCTCCCGCAGTCGACGGTGAGCCGGCACCTCAAGACGCTCGGCGACCAGGGGTGGGTCGCGAGCCGCCGCGAGGGCACCCAGGCCTTCTACCGCGCGTCGCCACACGCCGAGGCGGGCGCACAGCGGCTGTGGCGGCTCGCCCGGACCGAGCTCGACGGCTGGCCCACGGTCGAGCAGGACGCGCTCCGGCTCGAGGTGCGCCTCGAGGCGCGGCGGAGCGAGGCGCAGACGTTCTTCGCCGGCGCGGCGGCCGAGTGGGACCGCGTGCGCGCGGAGGCCTACGGCCGCGAGTTCGAGCTCGCCGTGCTCCGGAGCCTCGTCCCACCGGACTGGACGATCGCGGACCTCGGCTGCGGCACGGGCGCCTTCACCGCCGAGCTCGCCCGCTCCGGCGCGCGCGTCGTGGGCGTCGACCAGTCCGCCGCGATGCTCAAGGTCGCGCGCCGGGCGATGCGCGAGCTCCCGAACGTCGAGCTGCACCAGGCGAGCCTCGAGCGGCTGCCCATCCCGGACCGGAGCTGCGACGCCGCGCTCCTCCTGCTCGTGCTCTCGTACGTCGCGGCGATCGAGCCCGTGCTGCGCGAGGCGCACCGGATCCTCGCGCCCGGCGGGCGGCTCGTCGTCGTCGACGCGTATCCGCACGAGGACGAGTCCTTCCGGCGCCGGCTCGGGCAGGCTCGCCCCGGCATCGACCCGCGCGCGCTCGTGGACGCCCTCGCGGCGCTCGGGCTCGAGCGCGCCGGCGCCGACGGTCCGATCGCCACCCGCTCCCACCGGAGCGGCCCCGACCTCTTCCTCGCCCAGGGGACCCGCCCCGGGCGCCGGAAGCCCTGATCACCCGAGAGGAGAACGAGATGGCCACGTCCACCGCGAAGAAGACGAAGCCGGCGCTCCGCGCCGTGCCCCGCGCCCGCCTCGAGCACAAGGTGAAGGACCTCGCGCTCGCCGAGTGGGGGCGCAAGGAGATCGAGCTCGCCGAGCGCGAGATGCCCGGCCTCATGGCGGTGCGGCGCGAGTACGCCGCGCGCAAGCCGCTCGCCGGCCAGCGGATCACGGGCTCGCTCCACATGACCATCCAGACGGCGATCCTCATCGAGACGCTCCGCGACCTCGGCGCGAACGTGCGCTGGGCGAGCTGCAACATCTTCTCGACCCAGGATCACGCCGCGGCCGCGGTCGCGGTCGGCGACGGCACCCCGGCGGATCCGCGCGGCGTCCCGGTCTTCGCCTGGAAGGGCGAGACGCTCGAGGAGTACTGGGACTGCACCGAGCGCGCCCTCGACTTCGGCGGCGGGAAGGGGCCGACGCAGATCGTCGACGACGGCGGCGACGCCACCCTCCTCGTCCACAAGGGCGTCGAGTTCGAGAAGGCGGGCAAGGTGCCCGACCCGCGCACGGCGGACTCCGAGGAGATGCAGGTCGTGCTCCGGCTCCTCGGGCGCACGCTCCGCGAGGACCCGAGGCGCTGGACGCGCGTCGCGAAGGCCTGCGCGGGCGTGACGGAGGAGACCACCACCGGCGTCCACCGGCTCTACGAGATGCAGAAGGCGGGCACGCTCCTCTTTCCCGCGATCAACGTGAACGACTCGGTGACGAAGTCGAAGTTCGACAACCTCTACGGCTGCCGCCACTCCCTCGTCGACGGGCTCAACCGCGCGACGGACGTGATGCTCGCCGGGAAGCTGTGTGTGGTCCTCGGCTACGGCGACGTCGGCAAGGGCTGCGCGCAGGCGCTCCGCGGCCAGGGCGCGCGGGTCGTCGTGACCGAGATCGACCCGATCAACGCGCTGCAGGCGTCGATGGAGGGGTACCAGGTGGTCCGGGTGGAGGACGTCGTGAAGGACGCGGACGTGTTCGTCACCGCGACCGGCAACGTCGACGTCGTCACCGTCGCGCACATGCGCCGGATGAAGGACTGCGCCGTCGTCGGGAACATCGGCCACTTCGACAACGAGATCGACATGGCCGGCCTGAAGAAGGCGACGAGGCGCGTGAACATCAAGCCGCAGTACGACGCGTTCGTCTTCCCGGACGGCCACCGGGTGCTCGTGCTCGCGGAGGGGCGGCTCCTCAACCTCGGCTGCGCCACCGGTCACCCGTCCTTCGTGATGTCGAACTCCTTCACGAACCAGGTGCTCGCGCAGCTCGAGCTCGCGACCAACCGCGCCGCGTACAAGCGCAAGGTCTACACGCTCCCGAAGCACCTCGACGAGAAGGTCGCGGCGCTCCACCTCGAGCAGATCGGCGCGCGGCTCACGAAGCTCACGAAGAAGCAGGCGGCGTACATCGACGTGCCGCCGGACGGCCCGTTCAAGCCGGATCACTACAGGTACTAGGCGAGCGGCTGGTCAGATCGGGGTCGGGGTCGAGGTCGAGGTCGGGGTCGAGGTCGGGGTCGAGGTCGGGGTCGGGGTCGAGGTCGGGGTCGAGGTCGGGGTCGAGGTCGGGGTCGGGGTCGAGCGGCCCCCCCCCGGGCGGCGCACGCCGCGGCGCGTTGATGAACGCCCGCCCGTGGGCTAGGTTCCGCGCCGGTGAGCCTCCTCTCCGCCGTCCTGCTGGGCCTCGTCCAGGCCGCGACCGAGTTCTTGCCGGTCTCGTCGACCGCCCACCTGCTCGTGTTCGGCGAGCTGCTCGGCCACTCGCTCGCGGACGATCGCTTCCGCGCGTTCGTCACGATCATCCAGTCGGGCACGACGGTCGCCGTGATCGTCTACTTCCGCCGGGAGATCGCCGCGCTCCTGTACGCGGGGGTCCGCTCCCTCGCGCGGGGGCGGCCGCTCGAGACCCCGGAGTCGCGGCTCGGCTGGTACATCGTGCTCGGGACGCTCCCCGCCGCGGTCGCGGGCAAGCTCCTCGAGAAGCGCATCGAGTCGCTCGGGAACTGGGTGATCGCGGCGTCGCTCGTGGCGCTCGGCCTCGTGCTCCTTCTCGCGGAGCGGCTCGCTCGGCACGAGCGGCGCGTCGAGGACGTCGGCCCCATCGACGCGCTCCTCGTCGGGATCGGCCAGGCGGTCGCGCTCGTCCCCGGCTCGTCGCGCTCGGGGACGACCATCACGGCCGGCATGCTCCTCGGGCTCACGCGGGAGGCGGCGGCGCGGTTCAGCTTCCTGCTCTCGGTCCCGATCATCCTCGGCGCGGGCGCGTACAAGCTCTGGAAGACGGTGCCGCTCCTGCGCGGCGCGCCGGGGTGGGCCCTCGCGACCTGGGTGGGCACCGCGGTCGCAGCGGTCGCGGGCTACGCGGTCATCGCGTGGCTCCTCGGCTGGCTCCGCACGCGCACCACCTACGTGTTCGTCGCGTGGCGCATCGCGGCCGGTCTCGTGCTCGCCGCGCTCATCTGGAAGGGCGTCCTCCCCGCGGGAGAGGCGCCGCCCGCGCCGGCGGCCGCGGAGGCGCGCGCGCCGTGACCTTCGAGCGGCTCCGCCGCGCGCTCGCCGTGCGGGTCCCCGGCGTCGCGCCCGTCGACCGCATCGCGCCCGCGAACCTCCCGCCCGGCGGCTTCGCCCGCGGGGCGGTCCTCGTCCCGCTCCACGAGAAGGACGGCGAGGTCCACCTGCTCCTCACCCGGCGCCCGCAGCACCTGTCGCGCCATCCGGGCCAGCTCTCGGTCCCCGGCGGGCGCATCCACGCGGGCGAGGACCCGCTCGACGCCGCGCTGCGGGAGGCGGAGGAGGAGGTCGGGCTCCGCCGCGCCGACGCGGACGTCCTCGGGCGGCTCTCGGAGACGCTCGTCCTCCAGAGCGCGTTCCGCTTGACGCCGTGGGTGGCGTCCGTGCCATACCCGTACTCCTACGCGGCGGATCCGGGGGAGGTGGACGAGATCCTGCACGTGCCGCTCTCCGCTCTGGAGCGGCCGGGGATCCACCGGGTGGAGCCGCGCGAGGCCTACGGCATGAACCTGGACGTCCACTTCTTCACGCTCGGCGAGGACGTCCTCTGGGGCGCCACGGCGCGGATCGTGTGGGAGCTCCTCGGCGTGTGGAGGAACGCGTGAAGATCTACCCGGTGGTGATGGCGGGCGGCTCGGGGACGCGGTTCTGGCCGCTCTCGCGCAAGGACCGCCCGAAGCAGTTCCTGGCGCTCGCGGGCGACGGCCCGCTCCTCGCCGCGACGGTGACGCGCCTGCCGCCGCTCGCCAAGGCGAAGGAGACCTACGTCGTCTGCGGACCGGCGCACGCCGCCGCAGCGCGCCGGATGCTGCCCGAGCTCCCGGCGGCGAACTTCATCGTCGAGCCCTGCGCGCGCAACACCGCACCCTGCGTCGGCCTCGCCGCGCTCCACGTGGCCGCCCGGGATCCGCGCGGCGTCATCGCCATGCTCCCGGCGGACCACCACATCGCGAAGCCGAAGGCGTTCCGGGACGCGCTCGCCGCCGCGGCGGGGCTCGCGGCGCAGGGCGCGATCGCGACGATCGGGATCCGCCCGTCGCGCCCCGAGACCGGCTACGGCTACCTCAAGCTCGGGCCGCGCCTCGCAGCGCGCGGCCGCGCCAAGGGGAGCGGGCCCGCGCACAAGGTCGAGCGGTTCGTCGAGAAGCCGGACGTCGTGACCGCCGCGCGCTACCTCGCGGAAGGCGGGTACCTCTGGAACTCGGGCATCTTCGTGTTCCGTGCCGACGTCATCCTCGACGAGATCGGCCGGGCGATGCCGGTCCTCGGCGAGCAGCTCGACGTCATCGGCGCCTCGCTCGGGACGCCCGGCTACGCGCGGACGCTGAAGCGGGTGTTCCCCGACTGCCCGTCCATCAGCATCGACTACGGCGTGATGGAGAAGTCGAAGCGGATCGTGGTCGTCCCGGCGGACTTCGGGTGGTCCGACGTCGGCAGCTTCGCCGCCCTGCCCGACGTCCGTCCGACGGACCACCTCGGCAACGTCGCGGAAGGCGACGCGCTCGTCATCGACGGGCGGAACGACATCGTGGTCGCGGCGGGCGGGCGCCCCGTCGCGGTGGTCGGGATCGACGACGTGGTCGTCGTCGACGCCGGCGATGCGGTGCTCGTCTGCCGGCGCGATCGTGCCCAGGACGTGCGGAAGGCGGTGGAGGAGCTGGCGCGGCGCGGACGCGACGAGGTGCTCTGACCGGACGGCTGCGAGAGCAGGGGCAGGCGGATGAGCCTGCCCCGGAGCGAGCGGGGGTCCGGGGGGCGCGAGCCGAAGGCGAGTGGCCCCCGGTCAGATCGACGAGCTGGCGCGGCGCGGACGCGACGAGGTGCTCTGACCGGACGGCTGCGAGAGCAGGGGCAGGCGGATGAGCCTGCCCCGGAGCGAGCGGGGGTCCGGGGGGCGCGAGCCGAAGGCGAGTGGCCCCCGGTCGGATCGACGAGCTGGCGCGGCGCGGACGCGACGAGGTGTTGTAGCCCCGACGGGGCGTCCGCTGCGCCGCCGCGGTTCGCCCTCGATGTGGTAGACACCGCGCGGGCGCCGCGTGGCCCGGCCCCGAGCCGTCGAAGGCCTGCCCCCCGCGTCCCGCGGCACGAGATTGAGCGGTCGAGGACCCCACATGCCGAACCTCTCGCCCACCATCTTCCGCGAGTACGACATCCGCGGGCTCGTCGACGAGGACCTCACCGAGGAGGCCGTCCACCTCGTCGGCCGCGCGCTCGGGACGCGCATTCGCGAGGCGGGCGGGCGGAGCGCCGCCGTCGGGCGCGACGCCCGGCTCTCGGGCCCGAGGTTCGCGGCCGCCATGATCTCGGCGCTCCGCGCGTGCGGCGTCGACGTGAAGGACCTCGGGGTCGTGCCGACGCCGCTCACGTACTTCGCGGCGCACACCGCTGGCGTCGACGGCATCTGCATGATCACGGGATTGCACAACCCGCCCGAGTACAATGGCCTCAAGGTGGGCCTGGGAACCGCGACCTACCACGGGGAGGGGATCCAGGCGCTGTACCGGCTCGCCCTTTCCGGGAAGTTCGCGAGTGGCGCGGGCGCCGTCGAGGCCTACGACGTCGTCGGGCCATACCGCGCCTACGTGAAGGACAACCTCCGCCTCGGGAAGCGGCGGCTCAAGGTGGTCGTCGACGCCGGGAACGGCACGGGCGGGGTCGTGGCCGTTCCGCTCTTCGAGTCGCTCGGGATCGAGGTGGTGCCGCTCTTCGTGGAGATGGACGGCCGGTTCCCGAACCACCACCCCGACCCGACCGTGGAGAAGAACCTCGAGCAGCTCAAGGCGAAGGTGCTCGAGACGCGCGCGGACGTCGGGATCGCCTACGATGGCGACGCCGACCGCGTGGGCGCCGTCGACGAGCGGGGAAACGTCCTGTGGGGCGACCAGCTCATGATCCTGTTCTCCCGCGCGCTGCTCGCGGAGGTCCCGGGCGCCACGATCGTGGGCGAGGTGAAGTGCTCCTTCACGCTCTACGACGACATCGCGAAGCGGGGCGGGCGCGCCATCATGTGGAAGGCCGGCCACAGCCTCATCAAGGCGAAGATGAAGGAGGAGAAGGCCGTCCTCGCCGGCGAGATGAGCGGCCACATCTTCTTCGCCAACCGCTGGTTCGGGTTCGACGACGGGATCTACTCCTCGGGGCGGCTCCTCGAGCTGCTCTCGCGCACCGACGCGCCGCTCTCGTCGCTGCTCGCCGACGTCCCGAGGACCGCCTCCACGCCCGAGCTGCGGGTCGACTGCCCGGAGGACCGGAAGTTCGAGGTCGTCCGCCGCGCGCAGGAGTTCTTCCGCACGCGCTACGACGCGATCACGGTGGACGGCGTCCGCGTCGTGTTCCCCGACGGCTGGGGGCTCGTGCGCGCGTCCAACACGCAGCCCCTGCTGGTGCTGCGGTTCGAGGCGACGACGCAGGAGCGGCTCCGGGAGATCGAGCGGCTCGTGCGGGGGAAGGTGGACGAGATCATGAAGGACCTGGGGGCCTGACGTGAAGCCGCTCGCGCTCGGCGTCGACCTCGGCGGGACGAACGCGCGGGCGGCGGTCGTCGACGCCTCGTCGGGCGAGATCGTCGCCGCCCACAAGGAGCCGGTTCGCGACCGGGCGCCGGAGCGGGTGGTCGAGGTCATCCATCACGCGCTGCGCGAGGCGGCGTCCGCGGCGGGAATCGCGCCGGCCGCCGCGGGGCGCGTCGGCGTCGGCGTCGCGGGGCAGTGCCTCGGCACGACCGGCGTCGTGCTCAACGCGCCGAACCTCGGGTGGCGCGACGTTCCGTTCGGCGCCCTGCTCTCGGCGGCGCTCTCGCTCCCCGTGAAGGTGGCGAACGACCTCGCCGTCGCGGCGTGGGGCGAGAAGCACTTCGGCGCCGCGAAGGGGCTCGACGAGGTCCTGCTCGTGTTCGTCGGCTCCGGCGTCGGCTCCGGGATCATCGTCCGCGGCCACCTCCACGACGGGGCGACGGGCGTCGCGGGCGAGTTCGGGCACGTGAAGGTGCGGCCGTCCCGCCCCGAGACGAAGCCGCGCCGGTGCGGCTGCGGGGAGTGGGGCTGCCTCGAGGCGTACACCTCGGGCATGAACGTGGCCGCGCGCGTCCGCGAGGAGCTCGGGGCCGGCGTGAGCTCCGCCGTGAGGGAGCTCGCCGGCGGCGAGCTCGCCCGCGTCAAGGCGAGCCTCGTCGACGACGCGCACCGCGCGGGCGACGCGTACGCGATCGCGCTCTGGGAAGAGGTCGGCGAGCTGCTCGGCACGGCGACCGCGAACCTCGTCACGATCCTGAACCCGGCGCGGCTGATCCTGGGCGGCGGCGTGCTGCTCGGCTGCCCCGCCCTCGCGGGGGTCGTGCGGCGGCGCTTCGACGAGGCGGTCTCGCGCTCGGCGACGCGCGGCCTCACGATCGAGAACGCGTGGCTCGGCGACGACGCCGGGGTCATCGGCGCGGCGCTCCTCGAGTGAGCGCGGCGGGCGTGACTCACTCCGCGTGAACATTGGACCCTCGAGCAGCGGTCACGGCGGGAGAACCCGGGCGGAGGCGCGCGATCGGTGCGCGAAAAATCAGCGCCGCTTCCTTGACGTGTGAGATCGCGGCGCGCTAACCTCCGCCCAACTTGTTCGTTCGAATGGGCCGCACGCATCCGAACGGACCGTTCCGAGGAGGGAACACGATGGCCGCGAAGAAGAAGACGAAGAAGCCCGCCGCGAAGAAGAAGACGATGAAGAAGAAGGGCAAGAAGTAGAGCTGGGCTTCTCGCTTTCGCTCAGCGCCGCGGCCGCCTCCGGGCGGCCGCTGCCTTTTCGGGCGCCGTGTCGTTGAACTCGACCGAGATCGAGGCCGTCGTCGCGGAGCTCGCGCCGCTCGCGGGAGCGCGAGTGGACGCGGTCCGGGCGCCGAGCGAGCGCGCCCTCTCGATCGAGCTGTTCGGACCGGCGGGCGCGGCGCGCCTCCTCCTCTCCGCCGAGGCGGACCTCACCCGCATCCACGCCTCCGCCGAGCGTCCCCCGCGCACCGGCCCGCCGGGCCGGTTCGAGCAGCTCCTCCGCGCGGAGCTCGCGGGCGAGCGCCTCGCCGGGATCGAGACGCTCCCGGGCGACCGGGTGGTGGCGCTGCGGTTCGAGGGCGCGCGCGGCGAGCAGCGGCTCGTCGGCGAGCTCACCGGCCGCCACGGGAACCTCTTCCTCGTCGGCGCCGACGGGAACATCCGCGCGAGCGCTGGCCGGAACCTCTCCGAGCGGCGCAACCTCGTGCCGGGTGCGCCGTACGTCGCGCCCGCGCCGCCGCCCGACCCGGGCGCGCCGGTCGTCCGGTTCGCGCCGATCCCGGGCGAGCGGTTCCCGCTCTCGGCCGCGATCGACCGCGCGTACGCCGCGCGCGAGGCGGAGCGCCGGCTCGCGGAGGGACGGCGGCGGCTGCGCGATCCCGTGCGCGCCGGCCTCGCGCGCGCGGCGCGCGCCCTCGTCCGGCTCGCGGACGAGGCGGCGCGCGTCCCCGCCGCGGAGGCGGACCGCCGGGCCGCGGACCTCCTCAAGGCGAACCTCCGCCTCGTGAAGCGCGGGATGCGCGAGGTGGCCGTCACCGAGTGGACCGAGGAGGGGCCGCGCGAGGTGACGATCGCGCTCGACCCCGCCCTCTCCCCGCAGGCGAACCTCGAGCGCTCCTACCGCCACTACCGGCGGATCGTGGAGTCCGCCGCGCGCGTCGCGGAGCGAACCGCCGAGGTGCGCGCGCGCGAGTCCGCCCTCCGCGCGCTCCTCGCGCGCGTGGACGCCGCGCCCGAGGAGGACCTGCCGCGGCTCGAGAAGGAGGCGCGGCGACTCGGCGCCGGGCCGCGCCACGCGCCCGCCCCCGCGGTCCGCGGCAAGCGCGAGGCGCCCGCCGTCCCGTACCGGACGTTCCGGGCCGTGGACGGCACCGCGATCTTCGTCGGCAGGGGGGCCGCCGAGAACGACGCCCTCACGCGCACCGTCGCGCGCGGGAACGACCTGTGGCTCCACGCACGCGGCGTGACGGGCGCGCACGTCGTCGTCCGCCTCGACCGCGGGAAGGCGCCCGACCAGGAGACGCTCCTCGACGCGGCGCACCTCGCGCTCCACTTCTCCGACGCGCGGGGCGCGCCGCAGGCGGACGTGGCGTACACGCGCGTGAAGCACGTCCGGAAGCCCAAGGGCGCCGCCCCCGGCGCGGTCGTCTACACACAGGAGAAGGTGATCCTGCTCCGGGTGGAGCCCAAGCGGATCGAGCGGCTGCTGGCGGACGAGGAGGGGGCGGCGTAGCCGGCGGGGGCGGGGTCGAGGTCGCGGTCGGGGTCGGCGGTCGCGGTCGCGGTCGGGGTCGCGGTCGAGGTCGCGGTCGAGGTCGGGGGTCTGGGTCGGGAGAACGGCGCTTCTCGTCCTGAGCATGCTCGTGCCACCGCCTTCGGCGGTGTCACTGCGCATGCCTCGTCGATCTCACGCGCCGTTCTCCGGTCGTGGGGTGGCCTGGGTCTCTCGGGTGCGGTCATCGGTTCGGCTCCTTGTCCGGGGTGAAAGGAGCCGAACCGATGACCGCATCCACTCGTTCGTCGCTGATCCCAGCTTCCCCTTCCTCCCCTTCCTCCACTTCCCCCCTCCTCCCCCACCACCGCCTCGTCGCCTATTGCGTCGCCCGGGAATTCCTCCTCGCCGTGCTCGCCTGCCGGATCTCCGACCCCAAGCTCCGCGACGAGGCCCACCGTTCCGCGAAGTCCGCGTGCCTCAACTGCGCCGAGGGCGCGGGCCGCGTCTCCCGCGCGGACAAGGCTCGCGCGTTTGCCATCGCCCGCGCGGAGGCGGTCGAGGCAGTCGCCGCGGTCGAGATCGCCGCCCTGTGCGGCGACGTCGCGGCCGGTCCGGCGCGCGAGGTCGCCCGCCTCGCGGACCGGCTGGTGGCGCTCCTCACCGGACTCGTCCGCTGGCGCGCATGAGGCCGCGGAGGACCGCGCGGAGGCGAAGAGCCTCCGCGTGGATCTCCGCGGAGTGCGTCGCACTGACGGCGCCGATGGCGTCGGCGAGGTCGACGGCGGCGACGGCTTCGTGGAGGGAACCGTCGGCCTGATCGAAGAACTTGAGGCGGACGGCAGGGCGATCAGACGGCAGCCCCTCGCAGAGATTCAGGAACGCGCTCTTCGCAGCGCGAGTGGCCTGGTCACGGAGCTCCGTATCGCGGATCCCCGCTGCGCACACCCGCGCAGCGAGCCCCCGAGCGAGGCGGTAAGCGTCGAGGTTCTGGAAGGGGAATCGGTTTGTGTCGGGCATCGCGGCCTCCTTCGCCCACCCCAGGAGGCCGCGATGCCCGACGCGGCCGATCCAGGCGCGTCCGCCGAGGGCTCGACCTGGCAGGGCTACACGCTGCAGGCACCGTGACGGGCGAAGCCCGGCGCGGCGCCTGCAGAAGGACAGAGCGCACCCGCGGTCGGCGGTCGAGGTCGCGGTCGAGGTCGGGGTCGAGGTCGCGGTCGCGCTCGGGGTCGAGGTCGAGGTCGAGGTCGAGGTCGCGGGTCGGGGTCGCGGTCGGGGTCGGGGTCGCGGTCGCGGTGGCCGTGGCGGGGCGAATCCGGCGCTCGCCCCCGTGCACGCCCGCCTCTCCCCGTGCGGCCGCCTGGATGCGTGAGGGGGTGGCCCTTGATGGGCGGGAACCCCTCTTCGTAGGATCGCCCTCGCGTGCGCCGCTCTCCCGAGTCGAACCGGCAGTTGGACCTCTTCGACGGGCGGCGCGCTCCGCGCGAGGTGCGAGTCGCCGCGGCGGGGCGACTCGCGGACGCGCTCGCCGGCCGGCTCGAGGAGCGGGTCCGGATCACGGTCCACGACAACCGCTCCACCATGGTCTCCTTCCGGCGCAGGACGGGCGAGGTGCACTACCGCGTGCACCACATGTTCCTCGACGCGCCGGGCGAGGTCGTCGACGCGCTGGCCGCGTTCGCGGGCGGCGCCAGGGGCGGGGGGGCGCGGCGGAGGAGCGCAGGGTCGCGGATCGACGCATTCGTCCGCCGCAACCGCGCGAGGATCGCGGTGCCGCGCGCCGACCGGCTCGAGCCGCGCGGGCGCGTCCACGACCTGCAGGCCATCTTCGACCGGCTCAACGCGGAGCACTTCGAGGGGCGGATCGAGGCGCGCATCGGCTGGGGCCCGGTGCGCTGCGGGCGCCGGCGCCGCACCGTCAAGACCGGCGTCTACGTCCAGGACGCGCGGCTCATCCGGATCCACCCGACGCTCGACCGCCTTCAGGTTCCGGAGTTCTACGTCTCGGCGGTCGTCTTCCACGAGATGCTCCACCAGGCCGTCCCCGCACGCGAGGCGCGCGGCCGGCGCGTCGTCCACGGCCCCGAGTTCCGGCGGCGCGAGCGGGCCTACCCAGACCACCAGCGCGCGAAGGCCTGGGAGGAGCGGAACCTCGCCCTCCTCCTCTCGTCACCCGTCTAGGACGGGCCCCGCGCGGCACGAAACCCACCAGTCCCGGAGGCGCTGCGCCATAATCGCCGCAGCGCCCCGCATGCTCCGCCTCCGCCCGCTCGCCGCCGCCGCCCTCGCGATGTCGCTCGGCGCCGGCTGCGTCCACGGACGCGGCACGGCGCAGGAGCCGCTCGTCGAGGCGGTGCAGTTCCACGGCGTGAAGTCGGTGGACGAGGACGACCTCGCGGACGTCCTCGCGACGCGCGCGCCCGCGTCGCGCGGGGGCCTCCAGCAGTTCGTGAAGGACCGGCAGCGGTTCGAGCCGGACGCGCTCCCCGCCGACGTGAAGCGGATCCAGGCCTTCTACCGCGACCGCGGGTACTACGCCGTGACGGTCGAAGACCCGCAGGTCGAGGACGCGGGGCCCGGGATCGTGAAGGTGGTGTTCCGCGTCTCCGAAGGGCGCCCGGCCCGGGTGACGAAGCTCGCGATCGACGGGCTCGACGCCGCGCCCGAGGCGGCGAAGAAGGTGGGGCGCCTGCCGCTCCGGGTCGGCGGCGTCTTCAAGGTGAGCGACTACGACGCGGCCCGCGACGCGCTCGTCGCCGCGCTCCGCGACAACGGCTATGCGACGGGCGAGGTGACCCAGTCCGCGGTGGTGGTGCCCGAGGAGGCGTCCGCGGAGGTCCGGTACGAGGTGAAGGCTGGCGCGCGCTACCGCGTGGGCCCGATCTTCGTCGGGCGCATCGCGGGGATCTCGGGGAGGAAGATCCAGAGCCAGGTGGCCGCGGTGCTCCGGACCGGCGAGTGGTGGGACGAGTCGAAGCTCGCGGCCGCCCGGCGGCGGCTCTCCGACCTCGGCGTGTTCGGCTCCGTCCGGGTCACGCGCGCGACGCCCGATCCGGAGCACGGGACGATCGCGGTGGTGATCGACCTCCGCCAGGCGAAGTACCAGACCGTGCGCGCGGGGCCGGGCCTCGCGTTCGACCCGACCCGGTGGGACGCCCAGGTGCAGTTCGGCTGGCAGCACCGGAACTTCTTCGGGGACCTGCGCCGGCTCACCGTGGACCTGCGCGGCGGCTACGCCTGGGTCCCGAACCCGTTCACGATCCGCAAGGCCGGCCCGGTCGCCTCGCTCACCGCCGAGTTCCAGCAGCCGGGCGCCTTCGGCCGCTGGGTCGACGCCGCCGTCCGCACCACGCTGGAGCGCGGGATCCAGGACGCGTACGACTACGTCGGGGAGCGCGTCCGCTTCGCGCTGCCGCTGCGCATCGTGAGCCGGCTCCTCCTCGTCCCCTCGGTGAACTTCGAGGTGTACCAGCTCTCGAACACGGCGACGGACTTCGTCCCCGGATCGCCGCTCCCGCCGGGGTCCACGGAGCCCGTGCTCGAGAACTGCAACGGGAGCCTGTGCCTGCTCACGTACCTCGAGCAGCAGATCGCCTGGGACGCGCGCGACAACCCGATCAGCACGAGGCGCGGGTGGTACGCCGGGCTCTCCCTGCAGGAAGGGCTCGACATGGGCGGGTACGGCTACCGCTACCTGCGCTTCCAGCCCGAGTTCCGCGCGTTCTACCCGCTCGGCCACAAGACCGTCGCCGCCTTCCGGACCCGCGTGGGCGGCCTCATCCCGATCAGCGAGATCGGCGACCCGCCGGTCGTCGCGCGCTTCTACGCGGGCGGTCCGCTCTCGATGCGCGGCTACTACACGAACCGGCTCTCAGCCATGGTCCGTCAGCAGGGCGAGTGGGCCGCCGTGGGCGGAAACGGTGCGGCGGACGGCTCCTTCGAGCTGCGCTTCGATCTCGGCGGCTCGCTCGGCGCGGTCGTCTTCGTGGACGCCGCCGGCGTCTCGAACGCCTCGTCCCTCCCCACCGAGTACCAGAAGGCGTTCGATCCCACGACGCTCCAGTGGGCGGCGGGCGTGGGCGGGCGCTACCGCACGCCGTTCGGGCCGCTGCGCGTCGACGTCGGCGTCCGTCTCCCGAACAACCTGTCGGCGGGCGTCCCCTTCAACGAGCGGTTCCCGCCGGTGCCGTACACGTACTGGGAGGACGGCACGCCGCACCGGGAGCCGATCATCGCCGTCCAGATCGCGCTCGGGGAGGCGTTCTGATGGCGCGCCTCCCCTCGCGCGTGCTTGCGGCGACCGGGTGGGCGGCGCTCGGGATCGCCGCGGCGATCGGCGTCGGGCTCGCGGCCGTGACGTTCCTCGCGACCGCCTCGTTCTCGCGGTCGTTCATCGCGGCGCGCGTCGTCAAGGTCCTCGACGACGCGATCGCCGGCCACGTCGCGCTGAAGTCCGTCGCGGTGATGCAGCACGGCGGGGTCGAGCTCGAGGGGCTCGAGATCTCGGATCCGGAGGGCCACCTCGTGCTCTCGGTCGGGCGCGCGCGCGTCGCGCTCGACGTGACCGGTCTCCTGCGGCGCGCGGTGGGGATCTCCCTCGAGCTCGACGCGCCGTCCGTGATGCTCGAGGAGGAGCGCGGGGGCGGCGTCTCGATCACGCGCGCGTTCGCCCCGGCGAACCCGTCCCCGCCGAAGCAGACCCCGGTGGGCGAGGGCGGGTCCGGCTGGACGATCTTCGTCTCGAAGGTCGCGATCCGGGGCGGCGACGTGTGGTGGGTCGACGCCGGCCACGACACGCGGCTCGAGGCGAGCGGCCTCGACCTGGACGCCCGCGGGCTCTGGGGTCCGCGCGGCGCGCGCGCCGAGCTGCGCCTGCGCGGCGACCTCGTCGCGCCCGTCTCGACGCCGATCTCGCTCGAGCTGGCGGGCGCGCTCGACGGGACCGCCGTGCGCCTCCCCGTGCTGAGGGCGCAGCTCGGCCGCACCGCGATCGCTCTCGCGGGCGAGGGCGACGTCGCGCGCCGCGCCGGCCGGGTCGTGCTGCTCCGGGTCGAGATCGCGCGGGACCTCGCGCGTGCGGTCGCGTCCGGCGTGCCGCCGGGCGCCGACCTCGACGCGATCGGCTACGCCGAGTCCGACGGGACGATGCTCACCGCGGCGGTGCGGGCGGAGCCGAGGGGCGAGCGCGCGGACGGACGTGCCGACGCCGCGATCGCGCTCCGGCTCGCGGATCCGGTGGTCGCGCTCGGGTTCGACGTCGCCGTCGACCGCCTCGACCCGTCGCGGCTCGCGGCGGAGGCGCCCCCGGGGGAGATCACGCTCGCCGCGCGGGGCGCGGCCGCGGGGCGGTCGTTCCGTGACCTCCGCGGGCGGATCGAGGCCCGGATCCAGGCGTCGCGGCTGCGCAACGGCGAGATCCGGAGCGCGGAGATCGTCGCCCGGGCGGATCGCGGGACCATCGACGTGTCTCGCGCGGTGGTCGTCGCACCCGGGCTCTCGCTCGACGGGGCGGTCCGATGGCGCGAGGGCGGCGCCGTGGCGGGGCACGTCCACGCCGACGCGAGCGACCTCGCCGCCCTCGCCCGCAACGTGAGCGGGCTCCTCGGCACGCGCCCGGCGGCGATCGCCGGCAGGGCGCGGATCGACGCCACGCTCGGCGGCACCTGGGACGCGCCGACCGCGTCCGCGACGGTCGACGCTCCGCTCGTGCGGACGGGCAGCATCGCGATCTCGGGCGCGCGCGTCGAGGTGGAGGGCGCCGGGCCGGCGCGCGCGCTGTCGGCGCGCGTCGAGGGGCGCGTCGCCGCGGTGCGGAGCGGGGGCGCCGAAGTCGCGCACAGCGTGTCGCTCCGGGGCTCGCTCGCCGAGGGATCCGGCACGCTCGACGCGGTCGCGTGGCTGCCCGGCTTCGAGGAGCCCGCGCGGATCGAGGCGCGCGGTCAGCTCTCCCCGACCCTCGACGTGCTCTCGCTCTCCTCCCTCGCGCTGTCGTACCCGGGGACGCGCTGGGTCCTCGCCGCGCCCGCCGAGGTGTCGCTCGCGGGCCCGTCCGTCGACCGGCTCGAGCTCGCGGACGGCGTGCAGCGCGTCGTGCTCTCCGGGGGGCTCGGCCCCGGCGGCGAGCTCGACGCCAGCGCCTCCGTGACGCGGCTCGACCTGTCGCGGCTCCCGATGCGGCTGCTCGGGGCCGAGGGCGTGCTGCGCGGCGAGCTCGGCGCGGACGCGCGCGCGACGGGCCGCATCGAGCAGCCGCTGGTGTCCGCGACGTTCACCCTCGCGGGCAGCGCGGTCCGGGATCTCCCCGGGATCTCCGCGGCCGGGTCCGCCGAGTGGAGCGGCGTGGCGCGGCGCGCCACGGCCAGGGTCTCCGTCTCGCGCGGCCAGGGGACGCTGGACGTCGCCGCCGACGTCCCCGTGCCGCTCGCGGGGAGGCCCGGCGAGCGGATCCGCGCGAGCGTCAGGGCGGCCGGCCTTCCCGTCGGCGATCTCCTCGTGCTCTCGGGCATCACCGCCGACGCGGGGGGCGTCGTCTCGGTCGACGCCGCGGTCGAGGGAACCGTCGGGGCGCCGACGCTGCGCGCGACGGCGGCCGTGTCGGACGCGCGGTGGCGGGATCTCGACGCGATCGGGCTCGAGGTCACGGTCGAGGACGACGGCGAGCGCGTCGTCGCGACGGCGCGCATCGCGCTCCGGGGCGCCGCCGTCGCGAACGCGAACGCGGAGGCGCCGCTCGACCTGTCGGATCTCCTCGCCCGGCCCGCCGAGACCCTGCGCGCGTTCCGCGCGGCGCCCCTCGCCGGGAACGCGGCGGTGACCGGGCTCGACCTCGCCGCGCTGTCGGGCCGCGCGGGCGTGCCGGAAGGGCTCGCGGGGCGCGTCGACGCCGCCGCGACGGTGTCGGGGTCCCTCGAGCGCCCCCGGGCCGAGACGACCCTGGACCTCTCGCAGGGCGCGTGGGCCGGGTACAGCGACGTGGGCGCCCACGCCGCCCTGTCGCTCGGGAAGGACGCCACCTCCGCGACCGGGAGCGTCGCGGTCGCCGGCGACGAGGCGCTCCGGTTCGACCTGGCCCTCTCGGCCCCCCCGGAGAAGCTCGCGACGCTCGCGGCGATCCGCGCAGTTCCGCTGCGCGCCGAGGTGGTGATCCCCGGGGTCTCCCTCGAGCGCACCGGGCCGCGCGACCTCCCGCTCGCCGGCACCGTGTCCGGAAAGCTCACCGCGTCGGGGACGCCGGGCGCGCCCGAGGCCACCCTGCTCGTCGAGGGCGAGGGCCTCGCCGTCGAGGGGCGCCCGCTCGGCAAGGCCCGCCTCGAGGCGAGCTACGCCCGCGCGCGCGCGGCCGCCGCGCTCCTCGTCGAGCCCCCGATAGGCGGGACGCTCCGGGCGAAGGCGGCCCTGCAGGCCGACCTCGGGCTCGGGGCACGCCGGCCGCCGCTCGGCGAGGCGCCCGCCGAGATCTCGGTCGTCGCAGACGCGGTGGACCTCTCCGTCGCGGCGGCGCTCTTCCCGCGCCGGGTGCGCTCGGCGGGCGGCACGCTCACCGCGGACGCGTCGGCCCGCGGCCCGCTCGCGCGGCTCTCGCCGCTTGGCACCCTGCGCGTCCGCGACGGGCGCGTCGCGGTCGCGGAGTACGGCGAGTTCTCCGGCATCTCGCTCGACGCCACCGCGACCGAGGACGCGATCGAGGTCGCGCACCTCGAGGTGCGCCGCGGGAAGGGCAAGCTCTCGGCGAGCGCCGCGCTCCGCGGGCTCTCCTCGGCAACGGCGCGCCTCGAACTAACTGCAAGTGCATCAACATCCGGTGGTGGATCACAAATGCAGTTTAAGAATGTAGATATTGGTGATTTCAATGTTACTTTATTTTATGATACTTACGAAACCGGAGAGGATGTACGGAACAAGATAAATAGCATTACATCATTAGTATTCCCTACTGTCAGTCAAAAAGAAACAAAACAACCACCGCTTTGTGCTTTTATCTGGGGTGGGTTTGTATACAAAGGAAAAGTCTCCAAAGTTTCCCAGAAATTTTTAATGTTTCTCTCTACCGGTATTCCAGTAAGAGCAGAATTAGAGCTTACCTTTAAAACAGTTCTTACAAAAGAAGAAGATCAGAAAAATAAGGGTAAAGAGGCATGTCGAAAATTGTGGATGGTTAAAAAAGGCGAACGTCTGGATATTATAGCTGATCAGGCTTTGAAAGATCCAAAAATGTGGAGAAAAATTGCAGAAACTAACAACATTCAGGATCCGCTTACTTATCCCAGTGATAATGATGTTGGTAAATGGAATATTATTCCGGATTGAGATAAATGGCAGATAACAACACTTTAGTACCGAATTTTAAAATAGAGCTGAATGGAAGCGAGCTATCTGCTGACCTGGTGCAGGCAGTTGAAGCTGTTTCGATAGAACAGGAAATTAATGTCCCCTCGATGTTTACTATCAAAATTAATATCGTTGATTCAAGCACTGGTGAATGGAAAGGTATCGATTTAGAAACCTTTAAACCCGGTGATACTATTAAGATCAAAATGGGAATCGACAGTACAAATGATATTATCAATGGTGAGATAACTATTCTTGATATCAATTTTGGTGGACATTCTATTGTGAGACTTCAGAGGATACGATAAGATACACCAACCCCGATTTGAGTAAAAAGAGAAGATCATTAAAGATATGAAGGATAGTGATACATTTCCTCAATAATCTCTGAATCCAGTACTTCTCCGGAACAATACAATGATACTCGAACTGTCGTTCCGTACCTTTTTCAGAACAATCTGAGTGACTATGATTTCTGATTGAAACGGGCAAACCAATCGGATACGAGTTTCTTATCGATGGAGATACGCTATACTTCCGAAAATCACAGGAAGATGACGTTGCTGTGCTAACATTGACCTATGGTGTAGAATTCGATCAGCTAAACATTCAACTCAAGACCCTTTACGAAGGAAGTTCAGTAGAGGTAAAGGCCCGGGATGTTAAGAAGAGATTCAGAAATCAGTTCGAGTGCATCATCAGGAAGTGAAAACTCAAAAATGGGTGGCACTCAGTCTCGTTTTGAATTGTCAAACAAAATCATTTCCCCGATCGCCGGTATTAATAAATGATATAGCAGTCATAGATGCAACGGATGCAGAGAAGAATATGTAAAAGCCCCAAATATAATGATATTCTGAAGGAGACTCCGTCAGTCGTAATGCCACCTCCACAGACTTTTCACCGCTAATTAAGAGCCAGAACAGTTGCTAAATTTAAGGGAATCGGTGAATAAATTCAGTGGCAATTACTACATCCACTCTACGGTCCATACAGATAGATGACAATGGATATATGACATCATTAAGTTCAGGAGAACTGCTATATGAGCATTGCACAGACTATTCGAAAAACAAAATCAAAGCTCATCAAAAATTTCACGGAGTGGTTGTTGGCATTGTAACAAATAATAAAGATGATGAGGGGCTAAACCGAGTAAGAGTAAAAATCCCCAGCATCAGCAATGATGATGAATCACATTGGGCAAGAGTAACAACATTAATGGCCGGCAAAGAAATGGGTGTATTTATTCTGCCTGAAGTTAATGATGAAGTACTGATAATATTTGAAAATGGTGATATTAATATACCGTATATAATTGGTTCACTATGGAATGGAACTGATAAACCTCCTATCACCAACAGTGATGGAAAAAATGACCTTAGAATCATTAAATCACGAAGCGGTCACGTTATCAAATTGAACGATAAAAATGGCGAAGAGACAATAGAGATTGTTGATAAAACAGAAAAGAACTCGATTGTTATATCAACAAAAGATAACACTATCTGCATAACATCAGATAAGGATATCAAATTTATTGCAAAAAAGAAGATTTCTTTTGATGCAACCGATATCGAAATGAACTCATCAGCAGGTACAACAATTACTGCTGCTGCAGGACTTGACCTTAAGGCATCAGGGACTGCGACGGTGAAGGGTCGCGACGGTAAATATCAATTAGGGTCTATCTAAAATTGATTGTTTAAGATTTAGCATCCATAAATACACGCCCCTTAAATCCCCCGCAGGGGGATTTCAATGCAGGGGACTTAAGGTTGGAATATGGAGGCCTCACCCCTTAATCCCCTCTCCGAGTACGTAGAGGGGAATGAAAAGAAAGAAATTATCTGTCATGCCCCCCTCTACGTTCCTATGGAGAGGGGTTGGGGGTGAGGCTGAAATGTATAGAACAAAAAGTAGAGTTTGTTTCTGGTCCCGGTTGCGGGGGATACTGAATAAGAAACTGAAAAGGATATTCACATGAGCCAACCAGCAGCAAAAAAAGGCGATCAAATAATGGCAACTGACACCCACATAATAATGATCCCGTCACCGGGTGGACCGGTTCCGACACCGCTACCACATCCATTTGTTAGGTATGATTGACGGAGGATTAAGCGCTGATGTCAATATTATGGGTATGCCCGCCGCAACAGTTGACACAACGGCCACAAATACTCCATCGCATATTCCGCAGGGTGGGCCATTCCAAACGCCACCTTCGAATAAAGGTACTATAAAGATGGGAAGTTCAACGGTAAATATAAATGGTAAAATGGCTGCACGAAATGGCGATATGGCAATGACCTGTAATGATCCTTCGGATCTACCTATAGGAAAAGTGATTGCTGTAGGTACAGTGTTAATAGGGGGATAATGGTGAAAAGTGATTTTTTAGGAAACGGCTGGAAGTTTCCCATTGCATCAGAAAAGGGTAGTGTTGCTTTATCAATCGGTGAAGATCTGATAAAAGAATCGATCCTTTACATATTGACAACTCCGAAAGGCGAACGGCTAATGCGCCCGGACTTCGGTTGCAAATTGCATGAATTAGTATTCGCTCCTAATAATACAATAACCGCTACAATGGTAGCTTTTTACGTAAAGGAAGCGCTGCTTCTTTGGGAGCCGAGAATCGATGTACTTAATGTAACTGCCAAACCGGATGAAGACGAAGGAAATCAATTGTTAATCAATATTGAGTTTCTGGTAAAAGAAACAAATACAAAAAGAAATATTGTGTATCCATTTTATCTTGAAGGCAAAAAATGACTGCAGGTATTCCGAATATAATTGACAATAAAGCATACAATAAAGCGATTGACAGACTATTTAATTATTACCGGACATAATAGTATTGATGAAATTAATGCTGATGATCCGGGTATTACAATCTACTGCATCTTTTTTCAAAGCTTGTAGAAACTATTGTCAACCAGGTAAATAGAATTCCTGAAAAGCAACGCCTCGCTTTTTATGATTTTATTGGCATAGACCACCTTCCGTCAAAGGAAGCCAGAGTTCCGCTTACTTTTATCCTTTCTGATGGAAGTGAAAGTGCGGTTATTCCTTCACGAACCAGAGTGTGTTCAAAAGAGGATAACAATGTAATCTTTGAAACTCTTGATAAGCTGAATGCTGTAAAGTTCGATATGAAAGCGGTTTATTCGCTCAATACCTGGGATGATTCCTTTGTAAATCATACATCATTAATAAATGGACAGGGTGATAGTTTTTATGCTTTTGGGGGAAATAAATCTGAACAATCTTTAAATCACACTTTGTTTATTGCTGATGACCTCTTTAATTTTAAAGTACCAGTAACCATTAGTGTTGAAATTACAGTTAAGAATAGTTCTATTGTACAATTGGAATGCATTAACGACAAATCCATTGTTAGTTTTGGCACAAATACGAATGTTTATATTTATAAATCTATTGCACCCATAACGGTGCCACAAATACCCATTGACGGAGTAACCGCAAACTGGATCTCTTTCTCACCACAAAACTTTTCAACATCCGAAACATTTCCCGAGATTACATCAATTAAATGCAATATTGAAGCGGATCTTAAGCCCGATGCTGCATTGGTTAACAGTGCAGTTGTGGATGTAAAAAAAGGTTTCTTTCTATTTGGTCAGAATCCGGCAGTTGGAGATGCATTTTACCTTGCTTCTGATGATGCATTTTCTAAAACAGGTTCTATTATTACTCTTAATTTTTCAATTAATGCAGGTTACAATGATAATGTCATTTTAAAATGGGAATATTGGGATGGTTCAAAAATGGAAAATTATTAATAGTAATATTTTAGAAAACTTTACAGCTATTGGACCAGCTAACATTAACTCCTGTGAATTCATTTGTCCAACCGTACCGCCCTGCGAAATCAGTGGTATTAAAAGCAGATGGATCAGAGTGAGAATTGATTCCGGTGATTATGGTCAATTACTTTCTTATAAGGAAGTATCTTTTAAGTCTGGTACATTCGATGATTTTTTTATAGAAAATAGTTTAGATGTCGCAAATAGTAGTAAACTGGTTACTTTTTTAACAAATAAAAAGATATATGAAAGTATACAATTAATTAATTCAACCCTGAAACGTCCTTTTGTTAATTCTATTTCGATTCAATGCAGGTGGGCAACATATGATACTGCAACTGAAACATTTTCGCCACCATTAAAAGATGTGCAATTATGTAAAACCTATAATAATTTCGAATACATAACAATCCCTATTGATCAAGGAACCACAACACTACAAACATTTAAACCATTTGAATTTTTAACAGAAAATCCATCCTTTTACATTGGATTCGATGAATTTACACCTAATAGTGCAGTAAGTCTGTATTTTTCTAAAGCAGCGTTAATATCTGATAATGATAAAGTGTTTGTCAAAAAAGACAATAACAATGAACAAAACGATGGCGAAAAGATCAACGTATTTTCATGGGAATATTATAAGGGTGAAATAACTGATACACCTCAGGACAATAATTCAGGAGTATGGACAAAATTTAATCCGCAAGATGATACCGAAAATTTTTGCAAAAACGGTATTGTTCAATTTGTTGTACCATCAGATATCATGAAAACACAAGTTTTTGAAAAAGAAAATGAGCACTTCTGGATACGTATTGAAGCAGAAAAAACGAGCACAACGAACAAAACAGGTACATGGTTCGAGGCTCCCGAAATTAAATGGAATTTATGCCTGAACACTGTCTGGGCAGAATCTGCATCAATTGTAACCGATGAACTCCTGGCAGAAGAGCTTGGGAATGGCGGTCAGTCGTTCAAATTAAAAAGATCCCCTGTTCTTGAAGATGTCAAAGTAGAAATTATGGAACCCGGAGCTCCAACTGAAAAAGAATTATCTGGAGATAATGCTGATATTAGATTCGTGAGGTTAAGAACAGTGCCGGTGATGTAGAAGAGATCTGGATCACCTGAAAAAGGTTGATTCATTTGCAATGTCTTCATCAACCAACAGACATTATGTAATAGACAGACAGGAAGGGACAATCGTATTTGGTGATGGTGTCAATGGAATGATCCCTCCGGTAATTTCTAATAATATTTACGTAAGAGAGTACAAGTGCGGTGGTGGAAAAAAAGCAAATGTAAAAAAATGCTTTTTAACAGGACTCAAAACAACAATTCCTAACGTCAAATCAGTTATCAATAATGATTCCGCAATGGGCGGAGCAGATCAGGAAACATTAGATGACCTTATAATCAGAGCTCCGCATACAATTAAAAATAGAGATAGAGCAATTACTATCGACGATTTTGAGTGGATTGCAAAAGAAGCATCTCCTTTTGTTGCTAAGACAAAATGTTATCAGGGAGGAGATCCTAAAAAGAAAGAAAATTCTATTTATGTGATTATAGCGCCTGATTACAGTGATGGGACATTGTATCCTGAACAGAGTTTACTGGATTTAGTAGAAACCTATATAAAAGATCGATCAATGGTTTCAATTCGTGATTCTATTCATGTGAAGGCTCCAGAATATGTTTCGATCGATGTCAATGTTACCATTGTCCCGGTCTCGATTTCTGAAACGGCCGCAGTTGTTAAGCGAATTAGAGAACTTATACTAAGTTTTTTGCATCCTATCAGTGGGGGCGGACGGACGGAAATGGATGGGAGTTTGGAGAGACTATCTATATGTCAAATATTGCTCGGGCCATTGAAGATGATGAGGGTGTTGATTATATCAGCAATCTGAATGGACATACTCACCTGCTGTATACAACCAACGGATTAATAATGTGAAGAAACTAAATAACGAGTTACCTATTTAAGAAATCAATCAAGACCAGCTTCCAAAACCCGGAACAATAACCATTAACTAAGCGGATTAAAATAAAAAATGCCTATCAAACTTCCTAAATCTTCACAATAAAACGTATGATGAACTTGTAAAGGAAATGATTACTTCCATTCCTAAATACAACAAGGTTTGGAACAATTTCAATGCTTCAGATCCGGGAATTACATTGCTCGAAATGCTATGCTGGATCACCGAGGGGCTTATTTACAGAACTAATATTGTTCCTCATAAATCATACGAAAATTTTATTAAATTAATCGCGGGGCCGGAAGACACCGAGTTTGATGATGCGGCACATAAAGAAATACATGACCTTGCATATTCTAATATAATCGGTGAAACAGATATTCTATCTATTAAAGCAGCTGCATTAAAATTTATCAATAAACGTTATGCAGCTGTCACAGAAGATGATTTCCGGAATATTGCAAAAGAAGTAGAACATGTTAGCCGGGTGGAAGTTTTTTCCGAACCACAGGCTGTTAAAGTTATCCTTGTTATTGATCCGGATCTCGTTATTGATCCGGATATAGAAAGCATTTCAATCGAGGCAACGTCAAATGTAATTCAAAAGCTAAACGAAAGAAAATTACTCGGGACAATTATCGATGTACAATTGGCAGAATATACTCCGGTCACTCTGGATCTTACGGTGATAGGTGAAATTTATGCAAAATCAGAAGATGTCAAAAATTTAATTCTAAAAACGAT
>CAWGDE010000014.1:0-160337 GCA_963821195.1 uncultured delta proteobacterium | reverse complement strand
ACGCGGTCCTCGGGATGCTCGACACCAAGATCGGCGACTGGGCGCTGTTCCTGAACGTCGCCAATGTCTCGACGCTCTCCGTGAATCCGAACACGCCGTACAAGACGCCGAACGAGCTCATCGAGGCGATGAAAGCGAAGCCGGGCGCGATCAGCGTCGCGACCGCCGGTGTCAACTCGAGCGGCCACAGCGCGATGGAGGCGATCGCCAAGGCGACCGGCGTCAAGTACAAGCACGTCACCTACGACGGCGGCAACCCGGCCGTCGTCGCGACGGTTGCCGGCGAAACCGACGCCACGACGCAACTCACCACCGAGCAGGCCGAGATGATCCGCGGCAAGAAGCTGCGCGCGCTCGCGATCATCGGCGACAAGCCCGTCGAGCTCGACGGGTACGGCGTCATCGAGCCGCTGACGAAATCGGTGCCGGGCTTCAAGGCGCCTGCCAACTACTTCGGCATCTTCATTCCGAAGGGCGTGCCGCCCGAAGTGATCGCGACGATGGAGAAGATCTGGGCCGAGCAGATCGCCAACTCCGCCGCGTTGAAGCAGTACGCGACGAGCCGCGGCGCCCAGTTCGCGCCGCAAGCCGGCGCCGACGCGCAGAAAGCGGTGTTCCCAGCGGTGCAGGCGAACGCGTGGGCCGCCGCCGACACCGGTAAGGCAAAGGTCGCGCCGGACACGATCGGAATCCCGCGTCCGTAGTTGCCGCGACGTCGCGCCGGCGCGGCCGACGCGCCGGCCCGGCGTCGAGGCATCGTCTCCATGTCCGACGAGCTCTACGCCTCGTCGCCGCGGCGCGATCTCCAGGGCGGGGTCGCGTGGACCGCGCTGGGCTGCGTGATCAGCGTGCTGTCGTGGCAGATGGACCGGATGACGCAACAGGGCGCGACGCTGCACACGGCGCCGGGGCTCTGGCCCGGCATCGTCGGGGCGATCCTCGCCGTGCTGGGCGGCTTCCTGATGTTCCGGTCCTGGCGGCGCGCGCAGCGCATCGGCTGGGACGCCGCCAAAGCCGACGACACGAACTATGCCGCGCCGTCGAGCTTCGCGCTCGCGGCCGCGATGTTCTTCGTCTACGCGCTGCTGCTCGTCGGGCGCGGCTTGCCGTTCTGGTTTTCGACCGCGCTGTTCGTCACGGCGTTCGTGTTCGTGTTCCAGTATCGGGAACGCAAGGCGAAGGACGCCACCGTACGCGGCATCGTCGTGGCGCTCGCGTGCGGGGTGCTCACGGCACTCGCCGTCACCTTCGTGTTCGAACAGCTCTTCTACGTGCGGCTGCCCTGACGCAGTCCACGCGAGCCGACGCGCTTTCTCATGTTCGACGGCCTCATCGCGTTCGGTCATTCGATCTGGAGCTTCTGCGATCCGCTGTCGATCGGCCTCATCCTGCTCTCCTCGCTCGTCGGCGTCATCATCGGCGCGCTGCCGGGCCTCACCGCGACGATGGGCGTCGCGCTGATGACCACGCTCACGATCAAGATGCCGTCGAATCAGGCGCTCCTCGTGCTGATCTGCACGTACGTCGGTGCGATCTACGGCGGCTCGCGCTCGGCGATCCTGCTCAACATCCCCGGGACGCCGGCCTCCGCCGCCTCCTGCCTCGACGGGCACGCGCTCGCGCAAGCAGGGCCTCGCGGGGCGCGCGATGGGCATCGCGACCTCGGGCTCGGTGCTGGGCACGCTGATCGGGATGGTCTTCCTCGCGCTGTTCACGCCGATCCTGGGGAACCTCGCGCTCAAGTTCGGCGCGTATGAATTCTTCTGGCTCGCGCTCTTCGGCGTGATCATCGCCGGCACGCTGACCGGCGACGATCCGCTTGAAGGGCTGGATCGCCGGGCTCATCGGAATCTTTACCGCGGCGATCGGGCAGGAGGCGATCTACGCGTACGATCGCTTCAGTTTCGGCAACCGCGACCTGGCCGGCGGCCTCCAGCTCGTTCCGGCGCTCGTCGGCGCGTTCGGTTTCGCCGAGCTCCTGATGGCCGTGCGCGAGAAGCCGGTGCCGGTCAAGATCAATCCCTTCGACTCGGTGATCCCGAAGTTGAAGGACGTGACGCAATACTGGCGAACCATCCTGCGCTCGGGCGTCATCGGCACGTTCATCGGCATCCTGCCCGGTGTGGGCGAGGATGTCGCCGCGTGGTCGTCGTACGCCGCTGCGAAGCGCGTGAGCAAGGAGAAGGAGAAGTTCGGCAAGGGCTCGATCGACGGGCTGATGGCCGCGGAGACCGGCGACAACGCCTGCGTGCCGGGCGCGGTCATTCCCGTGCTGACGCTCGCCGTGCCGGGTTCCGCGCCCGCCGCGGTGCTGATGGCGGCGATGCTGATCCACGGCGTGCGCCCCGGCCCGATGATCATGGTCGAGGCGCCGACGTTCGTCTACGATGTCGTCGCGATGATGATGTTTGCGACAATCGGGATCCTGATCTACGGGCTCACGCTGACGAAGCTCCTGATCAAGGTGCTGATGGTGCCGAAGCCGATCATCCTGCCGATCATCTTCGTGCTGTGCGCGGTCGGCTCCTACGCAATCACCAGCGGCTCTTCGACATCTACGTGATGCTGGCCTTCGGCATCATCGGCTTCGTCCTCCGCCGCTCAATTTCCCGATGGCGCCGCTGGTGCTCGGCCTCGTGCTGGGCGACCTGCTGGACAAGAACCTGCTGCGCGGCCTGACCTCTCCGACGGCAGCATCGCGCCCTTCTTCACCCGCCCGAGGACCTCGGTACGTACGCGGTCCTCGGGATGCTCGACACCAAGATCGGCGACTGGGCGCTGTTCCTGAACGTCGCCAATGTCTCGACGCTCTCCGTGAATCCGAACACGCCGTACAAGACGCCGAACGAGCTCATCGAGGCGATGAAAGCGAAGCCGGGCGCGATCAGCGTCGCGACCGCCGGGGTCAACTCGAGCGGCCACAGCGCGATGGAGGCGATCGCCAAGGCGACCGGCGTCAAGTACAAGCACGTCACCTATGACGGCGGCAACCCGGCCGTCGTCGCAACGGTTGCCGGGGAAACGGACGCGACGACGCAACTCACCACCGAGCAGGCCGAGATGATCCGCGGCAAGAAGCTGCGCGCGCTCGCGATCATCGGCGACAAGCCCGTCGAGCTCGACGGGTACGGCGTCATCGAGCCGCTGACGAAATCGGTGCCGGGCTTCAAGGCGCCTGCCAACTACTTCGGCATCTTCATTCCGAAGGGCGTGCCGCCCGAAGTGATCGCGACGATGGAGAAGATCTGGGCCGAGCAGATCGTCAACTCCGCCGCGTTGAAGCAGTACGCGACGAGCCGCGGCGCGCAGTTCGCGCCGCAAGCCGGCGCCGACGCGCAGAAAGCGGTGTTCCCGGCGGTGCAGGCGAACGCGTGGGCCGCCGCCGACACCGGTAAGGCCAAGGTCGCGCCGGACACGATCGGAATCCCGCGTCCGTAGTTGCCGCGACGTCGCGCCGGCGCGGCCGACGCGCCGGCTCGTCGTCGAGACATCGTCTCCATGTCCGACGAGCTCTACGCCTCGTCGCCGCGGCGCGACCTCCAGGGCGCGGTCGTGTGGACCGCGCTGGGCTGCGTGATCAGCGTGCTGTCGTGGCAGATGGACCGGATGACGCAGCAGGGCGCGACGCTGCACACGGCGCCGGGGCTCTGGCCCGGCATCGTCGGGGCGATCCTCGCCGTGCTGGGTGGTTTCCTGATGTTCCGGTCCTGGCGGCGCGCGCAGCGCATCGGCTGGGACGCAGCCGAAGCCGACGCCACGAACTATGCCGCGCCGTCGAGCTTCGCGCTCGCGACCGCGATGTTCTTCGTCTACGCGCTGCTGCTCGTCGGGCGCGGCTTGCCGTTCTGGTTTTCGACCGCGCTGTTCGTCGCGGCGTTCGTGTTCGTGTTCCAGTATCGGGAACGCAAGGCGAAGGACGCCACCGTACGCGGCATCGTCGTGGCGCTCGCGTGCGGGGCGCTGACGGCACTCGCCGTCACCTACGTGTTCGAGCAGCTCTTCTACGTGCGGCTGCCCTGACGCGGTCCACGCGAGCCGACGCGCTTTCTCATGTTCGACGGCCTCATCGCGTTCGGTCACTCGATCTGGAGCTTCTGCGATCCGCTGTCGATTGGGCTCATCCTGCTGTCCTCGCTCGTCGGCGTCATCATCGGCGCGCTGCCGGGACTCACCGCGACGATGGGCGTCGCGCTGATGACCACGCTCACGATCAAGATGCCGTCGAACCAGGCGCTGCTCGTGCTGATCTGCACGTACGTCGGCGCGATCTACGGCGGCTCGCGCTCGGCGATCCTGCTCAACATCCCCGGGACGCCGGCCTCCGCCGCCTCGTGCCTCGACGGACACGCGCTTGCGAAGCAGGGTCACGCGGGGCGCGCGATGGGGATCGCGACCTCGGGCTCGGTGCTGGGCACGCTGATCGGGATGTTTTTCCTCGCGCTGTTCACGCCGATCCTGGGCAACCTCGCGCTCAAGTTCGGCGCGTATGAATTCTTCTGGCTCGCGCTCTTCGGCGTGATCATCGCCGGCACGCTGACCGGCGACGATCCGTTGAAGGGCTGGATCGCCGGGCTCATCGGAATCTTTACCGCGTCGATCGGGCAGGAAGCGATCTACGCGTACGATCGTTTCACTTTCGGCAACCGCGACCTGGCCGGCGGCCTCCAGCTCGTTCCGGCGCTCGTCGGCGCGTTCGGTTTCGCCGAGCTGCTGATGGCCGTGCGCGAGAAGCCGATGCCGGTCAAGATCAACCCGTTCGACTCGGTGATTCCGAAATTCAAGGACGTCGCGCAGTACTGGCGAACCATCCTGCGCTCGGGCGTCATCGGCACGTTCATCGGCATCCTGCCCGGTGTCGGCGAGGATGTCGCGGCGTGGTCGTCGTATGCCGCTGCGAAGCGCGTGAGCAAGGAGAAGGAGAAGTTCGGCAAGGGCTCGATCGACGGGCTGATGGCGGCGGAGACCGGCGACAACGCCTGCGTGCCGGGCGCCGTCATTCCCGTGCTGACGCTCGCCGTGCCGGGTTCCGCGCCCGCCGCGGTGCTGATGGCGGCGATGCTGATCCACGGCGTGCGCCCCGGTCCGATGATCATGATCGAGGCGCCGACCTTCGTCTACGACGTCGTCGCGATGATGATGTTCGCGACGATCGGCATCCTGATCTACGGGCTCACGCTGACGAAGCTCCTGATCAAGGTGCTGATGGTGCCGAAGCCGATCATCCTGCCGATCATCTTCGTGCTGTGCGTGGTGGGCTCGTACGCGATCTCGCAGCGGCTCTTCGATGTCTGGGTGATGCTGGGCTTCGGCGTGCTGGGCTACGCGCTGCGCCGGCTCCACTATCCGGTCGCGCCGCTGGTGCTCGGCATGGTGCTCGGAGACCTGATGGAAAAAGGCTTCCGGCGTGGACTGGTGCTGTCCGACGGCAGCCTCGAGCCGTTCTTCACGCGCCCGATTTCCGCCGTGCTCTGGATCACGATCGTCCTGGTCATCCTGCTCAAGTTTCCGGCCGTGGGTCGCCTGCTGGGTCGCCTCACGCGGCGCGCGGCGCCGCGCGCGAGCTGACGCATGCCATACTTCGTCGTCCCCGCCTCCGACTGACCCGCTCGAGGGCAGGCTCCGGCGGGGACCCAGTGTCGTTAAGGGGTCGCCTTGCACTCTCGATAGAAGACGCTGGATTCCCGCCTTCGCGGGAATGACGGTTGCGCGGGACTCATGCAACACTCCGTCGTCCCCGCGGAGGCGGGGACCCAGTGTCGTTGAGCGGTCGCCTTGCACTGTCGATAGAAGACGCTGGATTCCCGCTTTCGCGGGAATGACGATTGCGCAACACTCCGTCGTCCCCGCGGAAGCGGGGACCCAGTGTCGTTGAGCGGTCGTCTCGCACTCTCGACAAAAAACGCTGGATTCCCGCTTTCGCGGGAATGACGATTGCTAGTCGTCGGCCGCGGCGCGATGGACGGCGCTCCGGCGAGCGAGGAGCATCGCCGCCACGCCGACCGCCATCACGAGCAGCGACACGTGCACCGCATTCCTGCTCGCGGCGTACGTGATGCTGGAATAGGCGAGCCACGCGCAGGCCGCACAGAACACGATCGGGGTCAGCGGAAACAGCGGGACGCGGAACGGGCGCTCCGCGTCGCCGTCACGCGCGCGCAGGACGAAGAGCGCGACACCGACGAGCAACAGGAACGACCAGAACACCGGCGCCGTGAACTCGACCATCGCCTCGAAGCCGTCGTGCTGGAGTGCGCCGAACCCGACCAGAGCCAGCGCGATCGCGCCCTGGACCAGGAAGGCGGCCACGGGCGTGCCCCGCTCCGCGTGCCAACCCCCCATGAAGCGCAGCGCCGGCCAGTCGCGGGCCATCGCGTAATTGGTGCGCGCGCCGACGATCATCGTCGCGTTGATCGAAGTGAGCGCGGCGATGGCGACGAACAAGCCCAGCACCTTGCCACCGAGGGGGCCGAACGCCCGCGCCATGACCTCCACTCCCGCCGCCTTGCTTTCGGTGAGCCCCTTCAATCCGAGTCCGGACAGGAGCGCGAGGTTCACGAGCAGGTAGACGGCGGCAATGATCGCAAGGCTCACCACCAGGGCCGACACGATCGCGCGCCGGCCACCGGCGAGCTCGGCCGAGATGTACGCCGCCTCGTTCCAGCCGCCGTAGGTCAGCAGCACGAAGACCATCGCCAGTCCGAACAGGCCCAGCGCGGGAGTCGTGGTGAAGGCCGCGGGAGTCGCTGCGGCGACCGGCGGGGCCAGGAACCCGGCGACGGCCGCGGCGAGCAGACCGCAAACCTCGATCACCGTGAGCAGGTTCTGGGTACCGGCGGAGGCGCGCAGGCCGGCGATGTTGAGGAGCGTGAGCGCGACCACGATCGCGGCGGCCCAGAGGGCGCCCGACGCCGGGCCGAGCGAAAGGACCGTCGACATGTAATCGCCGAAGACGAAGGCGAGCAAGGCGATCGACCCGCTGTTGATCACGGTCGATCGTGCCCACGCGTACAGGAAACTCGTGTGGCGACCGAACGCGCGGGTCAGGAAATGGTAGTCGCCGCCCGCATGCGGATACGCGGTGGCGAGCTCGGCGTAGCAGAGCGCGCCGGCGAGTGACACGATGGCGCCCAGAACCCAGGCCACGAAGAGCCAGCCGACATCGCCGGTGACACCCGCCACCATCGACGGCGTCTTGAAGATGCCGGCGCCGACGACGATGCCGACGATGATCGCGACCGCATCGGCGGCACGCAACAGTCGCCGCGGTGCCGCAGGTGCGACGGGGTCTCTGGAACGCACGGCCTGGCGCCGCCCGCTCAGCGCTTGCTGCCGGTGAGTGTGGTCTTCAGGACGTCGGAGAGTGTGCCGGTCATGCTATTTCCGGCAACCTTCATCCGGGCGATTTGCAGGTTGCCGTGTCGGTCGATGAAGCTGAAGCGCACCTTCTCCCCGTCGATCGAGGTGCCGAGCAAGGGCTGGGTCTTTGGCTGGGTCTTGCCGGCCAGCGTAAGCGTGCCTCCGACACGCTGGTAGCGTTGCGCGAGGCTGAGCGTCCCCCAGAGTTTCTCGCGCTCGTCCTTGAGCACCCACTCGCCGCCAACGGCGGCGGGAACGATCCACACATACGCATCCCGGGATGCGATCGTCAGCTGCTGGTCCGGCTCCCAGTCGCCCATGTCGAACTGGTGCGAAGTCACCCGCGTTCCCGGCTTCATCTTGAGAATGGTCGGCCGCAGGTTGACGTTGAGCTGCGGCAACAGGTACATCGTCACCACGGTCGCCTTGGAGAAGTCCTCGACGAAGATGTCGCCGGTAATGATGTCGACAAGGTTCTCGACACCCGCGCGCCTGACGTTGCGCCGTGCGAAGTCGGCCATTTCGGGGTCGTATTCGATGCCGACGGCCCTGGCGCCATACTCCTTTGCCGCGGCGATCGGAATCTTCCCATCGCCGGCACCCAGGTCGTAGACGAGATCGTCCTTGGTGGTCTTGACTGCCTCCAGCATCCCTTTGACGAGAGCGTCCGGCGTCGGTATCCAGACCACGTCCTTGCCCTGCTGACCGGACATGGGCTTGTAGGTCTCCTCTTCGGGCTTGTCCTGGGCGGCCCCGGGCAGGGCGAGGGCGAGGGCGACAAAAGCAACAGCAAGACGCGACGCGAGCATGGGCTCTCCACGTGTCCGACGGTTGCGGCAAAATGGCAAAGTATAGTGCAGGCAAACTCGGGAATCGCGAAGCCTTTTCCGCGTCATCCCTGAAACCCCGCCCCGGAGCCGCGCAACGTGGAAACCCTTCGTCTCGGCGTCATCATGAACGGCGTCACCGGTCGCATGGGAACGAACCAGCACCTGATCCGCTCGATCAACGCGATCCGCAAACAGGGCGGCGTCGCGCTCCCGGGCGATCGACGGATCATGCCGGACCCGATACTGGTCGGCCGCAATGCCGCGAAGGTCGCCGCGCTCGCCCGCGCTCACGGCGTCGAGCGGTGGACCACCGACCTCGACGCGGCGCTCGCCGACAAGAACGATGCGATCTACTTCGACAGCGCGTCGACCGGCCTGCGTCCGGAGCTGATCCGCAAGGCGATCGCCGCGGGCAAGCACATCTACACCGAGAAGCCGGTCGCGCCGACCGTCGCCGATGCGCTCGACCTCTATCGCCGCGCCGAGGCCGCCGGGGTGAAGCACGGCGTCGTGCAGGACAAGCTCTGGCTCCCCGGCCTGCTGAAGCTCAAGATGCTGATCGATTCCGGATTCTTCGGCCGGATTCTTTCCGTGCGCGGCGAGTTCGGCTACTGGGTCTTCGAGGGCGATTGGCAACCCGCGCAGCGGCCGTCGTGGAACTACCGCAAGGAGGACGACGGCGGCATCATCGTCGACATGCTGTGCCATTGGCGCTACGTGCTCGACAACCTGTTCGGCGCGGTGAAGAGCGTGATGTGCATCGGCGCGACGCACATTCCAAAGCGCTGGGACGAGAACGGCAAGCCGTACGCGGCGACCGCCGAAGACGCCGCGTACGCGACGTTCGAGCTCGACGGCGGCGCTCCGTTGCCCATCATCGCGCAGATCAACAGCTCGTGGTGCACGCGCGTGCGGCGCGACGACCTCGTCACGTTCCATGTGGACGGCACGCTCGGCTCCGCCGTCGCGGGCCTCACCGAATGCCGGATCCAGCCGCGCACGGCGACGCCCAAGCCGGTGTGGAATCCCGACGTGCCGCAGACGATCGACTTCTACGACACGTGGCAGCTCGTCCCGGCGAACCGCGAATACGACAACGCGTTCAAGGTCGAGTGGGAGCTCTTTCTGCGCCACGTCGTCGACGGCGGTCCGTTCCAGTGGAACCTGCTGGAGGGAGCCAAGGGCGTTCAGCTCGCCGAGCTCGGCCTGCAGAGCTGGCGCGAGCGGCGCTGGGTCGATGTTCCGGGACTGTCGGTCTAGCGTTGAGAGCGCTCGTGCGTACAGTTGGCGGCGTGGGGTGTTCGGCAAAATTGCGACCTCGCACGTCGGAGCATGCCCATGGGCCATTCGAACGAACCTGGCGGCAACCAACGCCGATTCCGAGCCCGAAAAAGGCGTCGCGGCTGTTCGCAATTTTGCTACCACGGTCGGAAGCAGGCCTGCCACCCGTCAGCCGACGACCGCTCGAGCGTGAACAACGGTCGTGAAGATCACGCCTAGCCATGAAGGTTCGGGACGTCGTTTCCGGAATGCATGAATCCCACGCAATCGTCATTCCCGCGAAGCTTGCCCCCGAATGGTTGAGTCGGGGGCGGGAATCCAGTGTCGTGGGCGGCGGGAGAACGACACTGGGTCCCCGCGCCATCGATGTGGACTACGTGGACTATCACTGAGGTCTTTTTCCATGCTTATGCACAACCCTCCCCATCCGGGCGCAGTTCTGCGTGAACTATGCCTCGACCCTCTGGGGGTTTCCGTTACTGAAGCTGCCGAGGCTCTCGGAGTCACGCGCAAGACGTTGTCGGCCATCTTGAACGGGCGCGCGGGTATTAGCCCTGAAATGGCTGTTCGACTTTCGATGGCGTTCGGCACGTCGTCGGAAAGCTGGCTGAATCAGCAGCTCCAGTATGATCTTTGGCGCGCCGAGCAGCGGCGTAAAGAGCTTCGTGTCAAAAAGCTGGCCGCTTAGTGAGCGCCAAGACGCCCAACCCCTCGCTCAAGCTCCCGCGGGCCGACGGCACGCTCGCCGCGTTCACGCCGCGCGCCGCCGTCGCGTGGCCCGCGCCGACCGGCGTGCCGCACTGGAATCGGGTCGCCTTCGCCGCCGCGCACGTCGTCGCCGATCCGCGTGCCGCCGTCGATCCCTGGCTGCAAGCGGCCATCGATTGGGACGCGACGCTCGCCTTCCGCCGCCACCTGTGGTCGCACGGCTTCGGCGTGGCCGAAGCGATGGACACGGCGCAACGCGGGATGGGGCTCGACTGGCCGACCTCGCTGGAATTGATCCGGCGCTCGGTCACTGAAGCGCGGAGCGTGCCAGGCGCCGTCGTTTTTTCGGGCGCCGGCACCGACCATCTGCCGCCCGGCGCGAGTTACACGCCGGACGACGTGATCGCCGCCTACGAGGAGCAATGCGGGGCGATCGAGGCCGCGGGAGGCCGCATCATCCTGATGGCAAGCCGTGCGCTCGCGGCCTGCGCGCGGACGCCCGACGATTACGTGCGGGTGTACGGTCGCGTGCTGTCGCAAGTGCGCGAACCCGTGATCCTGCACTGGCTGGGCGAGATGTTCGATCCCGCGCTCGCCGGCTATTGGGTCGGCGCGGGCGGCCTCGCCAGCGACCCCGACCACGCACGCGCCACCGACGTGTGCGCGAGCGTGATCAACGCCAACGCGGCGAAAGTCGATGGCGTCAAGGTGTCGCTGCTCGACGCGGGCAAGGAAATCGCGCTGCGCGCACGCCTTCCGCAGGGCGTGCGGATGTACACCGGCGACGATTTCAACTTCGCGGCGCTGATCGGCGGCGATGCGACCGGCTACTCCGACGCCCTCCTCGGCATCTTCGACGCGATCGCGCCCGCCGCGGCGGCCGCGCTGAGCGCGCTCGCGGAGGGCGACCGCGCGCGGTTCGACGCGATCCTTGCGCCCACGGTGCCGCTGTCGCGCCACGTCTTCGCGGCGCCGACGCGCTTCTACAAGACCGGCGTCGTTTTCCTGGCCTGGCTCAATGGTCATCAGACGCATTTCACGATGGTGGGCGGCCAGCAGAGCGCGCGCAGCGTGGTGCATCTGTCGGAGCTGTTTCGCCTCGCGGACACCGCCGGACTGCTCCGCGAGCCGGAGCTTGCCGTCTCGAGGATGCGCGCATTCCTCCGCGTGAATGGCGCTGGATTCGCCGCGAGGCCTGATCAATGATGCGGCTGGTTGTCCTCGATCCCGGTCATTTCCACGCCGCGCTCCTGCAGAAGACGATGTATGCCGGCGTCGACGCGACCGTGCACGTCTATGCCGAAGACGGTCCCGACCTCGCCGATTACCTGCAGAAGATCGACGGCTACAACGCGCGGCGGGAAAACCCGACCGCGTGGCGAACCGTCGTCCATTCCGGCGCCGACTTCCTCGACCGCTTCAGCGCGGAACGCGCCGGTGACATCGTCGTGATCGCCGGCAACAACCGGCGCAAGGCCGAGTACATCACGCGCGCGGTGGAGGCCGGCATGCACGTGCTGGCCGACAAGCCGATGGCGATCGACGCCGCGGGCTTCGAATCGCTGCGCAACGCGTTTGCCGCCGCGGCGAAAAAGGGCGTGCTCCTCTACGACATCATGACCGAGCGGCACGAGATCACCACGATGCTGCAGAAGGCGTTCTCGCGCCTTCCGGCGGTGTTCGGCGAGCTTTCGCGAAAGCTCCGAGCGGGAGCCGGCCGTCGTCAAGGAAAGCGTCCACCACTTCTCGAAACAGGTGTCCGGCGCGCCGATCAAGCGGCCCGCCTGGTTCTTCGACGTGCCGCAGCAGGGCGAAGGCCTCGTCGACATCACCACCCACCTCGTCGACCTCGTGCAGTGGGAGTGCTTTCCCGCCGAGATCCTCGACTTCGATCAGGACATTCGAATTCTCGGTGCGAAGCGCTGGCCGACCAAGATCAGCCCGGCGCAGTTCGCCCAAGTGACGCGGCTGCCGCGCTATCCCGCCTTTCTGCGGAAAGACGTGCAACCCGACGGGGAGTTGCACACGTACGCCAACGGCGAGATCCTCTACCGCATCAAGGGCGTCCACGCGAAGGTCCGGGTGCTGTGGCATTTCGAGGCGCCCGCGGGTGCCGGCGACTCACATTACTCGGTCATGCGGGGCTCGCAAGCGAATCTGGTGATCCGCCAAGGTGCGGCGGAAGGGTATCGGCCGGTTCTGTACGTCGAGCCCGGCGCGCAGGTCGATGCCGCGGACTTTGCCGACGCGATGCAGGACGCGTTACGTGTCTTGCGCGAGCCCTTCCCCGGGATCGACGCGCAACGCTCGGGAGACGCGTGGCGCGTGCTCGTCCCCGACGCCTATCACGTCGGTCACGAAGCCCACTTCGCGCAGGTCGCCGAGCAATTCCTCGCGTACGTCGAACGTGGAGCGCTGCCCGACTGGGAGGTCCCGAACATGATCGCGAAGTACGAAACGACGACCCGAGCGCTGGAGAGGGCTCGCGCCGCGACGCCCGCGGCCGAGTAGTCTCGCCCTGCGATGAACGAGCCCGACCCCGCTCTGCTCTCCCTCAACACCGCGACCGTGCGGCAACAATGGACGCTGCCGCAGATCATCGACGGGTGCGCCCGGCACGGCATCCGCGGCATCGCCCCCTGGCGCGACCAGGTCGCGGCGGCGGGACTGAAGGACTCGGCGCAGCGCATCCGCGACGCCGGTCTCACGGTGACCGGCTACTGCCGCGGCGGGATGTTTCCGGCGGTGGATCGCGAGGGCCGGCGAGCGGCACTGGACGATAATCGGCGCGCGGTCGACGAAGCGCTCACGCTCGGCGCCCGATGCCTGATCCTGGTCGTCGGCGGCCTGCCGACACAACGCGACGGGAAGATCGGTTCCAAGGATCTCGCCGGCGCGCGCGAGATGGTGCGCGATGGCATCGGCGAGCTCCTGGGTTACGCGCGCGACGCGGGCATGCCGCTGGCGATCGAGCCGCTGCATCCGATGTACGCGGCCGATCGCGCATGCGTCAACACGATGGAGCACGCGAACGACCTCTGCGACGAGTTGGGAGCGGGCGTCGGCATCGCTGTCGATGTCTATCACGTCTGGTGGGATCCCCATCTCGAGCGCGAAATCGCGCGGGCGGCGGGCGCAACGCCGTCGCGGCTCCTCGCCTATCACATCTGCGACTGGCTGGTGCCGACCACCGACCTCTTGACCGACCGCGGCATGATGGGCGACGGCGTCATCGATCTTCCCCTGATCCGGTCATGGATGGAGGCGCACGGCTATCGCGGCTTCCACGAAGTCGAGATCTTCTCGGCCAACAACTGGTGGAAACGCGATCCGGACGAAGTGCTCGCCACGTGCAAAGTGCGACATCGCGAGCGAAGCTGAGGCTATCTAGGGCCCGGTCTTCCGGCATAATCACCAATCTTCCCTTGCGCAGGCGCCGGCCATGAAGGCAAGCCGATCTCAGATCGCTGGGATGTCCGCCAGTGCTCGACCCGGAGCGCTCTCTGCGTGCGCTCGTTCTGAGCGACCTTGTCGACTCGACGGCGCTCGTCGAGCGGCTTGGGGATCAGGCTGCAGTCGACTTGATCCGGCGTCACGATCGGATGACGCGCGAGATCCTGCAGCGCCATGGCGGGCGCGAAATCGACAAGACGGACGGTTTCCTGGTCTTTTTCGAGCGCCCGATTCAAGCAGTCCTTTTTGCACTCGATTATCAACGCAAGCTGCAAACGTTCGCCAAGGAGGTCGGTCAACCGCTCAACGCGCGGGTTGGAATCCATTTCGGCGAAGTTATCGTCTGGGAGAACGCGCCCGCTGACGTCGCCAAGGGAGCGAAGCCGGTGGAAGTCGAGGGCCTGGCGAAGCCTGTTGTCGCGCGCCTGATGGCCCTGGCGCTTCCTGGGCACGCGCCATGAAGATGCCGTGGTTGCGCGCCGACGCGATCCCCGCGTTCCGCTGGTAGGAGTAGCGGAGCGGGAGCCGGGCGGAGGCCGCCGTGGCCACCTCGGGCGTCGCGTCCCTCGAGCCGTCGTCCACGAGGACGATCTCGAAGGCGTCGCGCTCGAGCGTCTGCCGGGAGAGGCTCTCCAGCGCACCGCTCAGCAGCGCGGCGCGATCGCAGGTGGTCACGATCACGGAGAGGAATGGGCTGCGGGTGCTGGGCGCCATGGTGCGTCCTAGGCGTAGGCCTCGAGGATGGTGAACGCTTCCATCTTGGACACGTGCGGGCGGGCGTCGAGGAACGCCTTCATGACCCGCTGCTCCGCGGCGAGGTCGTAATGCGCCGCCGGGGGCCGGAGGTCGTGCGCCACCGGCGTCGCGTCCACGATGCCCATCTTGAGCCCGGCCTCATCCATCGCGATCGGCCACACGAAGTCGTAGCCCCAGCCCATGGGGGAGGCCTCGTCGAACGGGAGCAGGTGCGCGAGCGCGTCCCGCCGCATGGAGAAGAGCGGCCCGATCTCCACGAACCGGGTGAGCCTCGCGTCGAGCCCGTCGAGCTGCTCGACGATGGAGTGGTCGATGTAGCTGTCGTGCGTGCGCGCCGGCTGCGCGAGGGCGAGATCGTGCCGCGCCGCGAGCTCGAGGTATCGGTCGAGGAAGGCGGGAGGGAGGAGGATGTCGTCGTCGCACACGATCACGTAGTCGAACGTCCCGAGCGCCTCCCGCCCGAGCAGCCCGTTCAGGAGGACGAACTTGGGCTGCGGCGAGCGCACCGTGCCGGTGGTCACCGCCGCGAGCGCGGGCGGCGGGTCCGAGCGGCCGAGGGCGATCCAGCGCTGCTCGACGTTCCATCGCCGGCTCGAGGCGAGCTCCTCGACGACGTGGGACGCTCGGTTCTCGCGATCGCTGAGATAGATGCCCGCGACGAGCACGCGGCCCGCTCGCTCAGCTTGTCCCCCGTCCGTCATGAGCGCAGCCTCGCGAGCGCCGGAACGGCCTCCGCGGCCGGCAGGTTCCCGGGGCGCGCGACCGGGAACAGCGCGGCGAGGCGCGCCAGCGCGGCGTCCTCCGAGAAGTGCTGCCGCACGAGCTGCGCCCCGCTCCTCGAGAGCTGCGTCCAGAGGGCGTCGTCCCGGACGAGCCGGTCCACGGCGTGCGCGAACGCCTCCGGCGCGTCTGCGACGAGCGCGTTCTCGCCGTCGACGAGGAACATCCCCTCGGCGCCCACGGACGTGGTGACCACCGGCAGTCCCTGGCTCATGCTCTGGCCGATCTTCCCCTTCATGCCGGCGCCGAACCGGAGCGGCGCGACGAAGACGCGGCTCGCGTCGAGGACCGGCGCAAGATCGGCGACGTATCCCAGCACCTTCACCGAGGACGGCGCGAGGCGCCGGAGGCGGCGCGGGACGTCCGGGCCCACGACCCGGAGGACCAGCCCGCGCTGGCGCCTCTGCAGGGATGGCAGGATCGCGTCGGCGAACCACTCCACTGCGTCCGCATTCGGCGTGTGGGAGAACGCCCCGACGAACAAGAGAATCGCGCCGCCCCTGCGCGGGACGGGTGGTCCTCGGGCAGGCGTGGATGTTCGGCAGGATCTCCACGCGGGCGTCCGGCATCTCGCGAAGGAGCGCCTCGCGGTCCGCCGTGGTCACGGTGAGCGTGAGGTCGGCGGCGGTCACGGCGAGGCGCTCGAGACGGCGGTACCGGGCCGCCTCCGCCGCCGCGCGCGCGTCGCCGGTCACGTGGGCGGCGCGCTCGAGCCTCAACCAGTGCACGTCCACCGTGTCGTAGATGACCTTCGCGCGGAGCGCGTGGGCGCGCACGAGCATCAGGAACCGCTCCGCCGCGTCGGGCGTGGAGAGGAGCGCGGTCCCGTACTCGTGGCCGTGAGCGGCGAGGTGCCGCGCGGCGTCGTCGAAGCCGAGATGCGTCTCCACGCCGAGCGCACGGAGCCTGCGGAGCGCGCGGCCGTCGCGGAGGTGGGCCTGCCTCGAGTGGGCGACAAAGGTGACCTCGTGCCCGAGCCGGCGGAGGAGCTTCAGGATCGCCTTCATCCGCACCGACGCGGAGTCGCGATCCGGCGTCGGCACGCGGCCGTCCACCACGAGGATCCTGTGCGCTCGCGGGGCGTCTGCCAGCTGGTGAGCCCGGTCCAGACCGGAGCGCATCGCCCCGTCCAGGCGCATGCGGGCGAGGTACGGCCGCTCCGCGCCGGCTTCGGGCGAGAGCGGGACCTCGACGGGAGCGGGGAGCGGCCGGTGACGCGCGAGGTAGTCCGCCACCTCGAACCGCGCGCTCGCCGCCCTGCGTTCGAGCGCGCCGCGGCGGATGAAGTGGACGAAGGGGTTCTTCCCGCTCGCCGCGACGTCCGGGTACTGCTCGGCGTAGAACGAGGTGTCGAAGAACGGGCTGGGATCGAGCCCCTCCGCCGAGCCCTGCAGGAGGTAGTGCAGGATGGGCGTCCACCGGGCGAGGCGATCTCCCGGGCACTGGCTCCGGTAGAACCTCGCGTCGAAGAGCCGCGAGCGCCGGATGATGAGGGCGTATTTCACGAGCCGAAGAGCGAGATGGAGGCGCGTGAGGGTCGATCGCAGGCCTTCCGCCGCGGTGCGGAGCAAGGTGCGCACCGGCGCGAACCGGGGGGAGCGATGCGGGGCGGTGGTGGTCAGGCGGCGTTCTCGTCGAGGGTCGTGTGGGAGCAGTCGGGGGGGCAGACTACCAGAGGAATCGTCCATGAGAATCACTCTTCGGCCTCTCGGGCGGGCACCGGTGCGACCGACGCGCGCACCCGTTGTGACCCCTCCCGACGTACGTTCCGGCACCGCGAAACGGTGCACACCCATACCGGCGACCCCGGCGGGGTTTTGCTCCTATCACGCGGCCCCCTGCGGAACGGCCGCGCCGTCGTGTCCCGCGCAAGCGATTCGACCTCGCCCTGCAGATCTGCAGGGCCGTCCAGTAGCCGCGACGGACGAGCGTCGCGTCGGCATCGCGCACCGGCAGACCCGCGCCCGTGCGCATCCGGGCGATGCGATCCAGCTCGCGTGCGGAGCGGAGGAGCGCTTCGTGAACCGGCGCCACGCGACCCCAAAGGGCCGACGCTCCCGTCACGTGGGCGAGCCGCGCCGAGCCGTCGTGGGCGTTCAGCCGGACGAAGCGAGCGTCGGCCCGTGCGCGCCGCTCGACGGCCCGGAGGAACCCCTCGAAGTCGGGACTGCGCGAGATCCTGCTCGCCGCCGCGCCCTCGAACCGCAGCTGGAACCCGCCCACCTCGAGACGCCGAGCGAGCTCGAGGCCTTCGCAGCCCCGCGGAAGGCCGCCTTCCCAGAGGGAGGCCTGGACGAGCGCCTCGCGCTTCGCGGAGAAGCGACCCGGGTCGAAGAAGCCGAGCGGGACGACGGTTCCGCTCTCGACCGGGGGCCGCGGGTGGTGCGCCTCCAAGAGGACCTGGGCGAGCGGGTCTTCCGCAATGGCGGGATCGAGCTCCGTCGCGCCGAGCACGCACGCCCGTGGCTCGGGATGCCGCCGGTGCGCGGCGCGGTGCGCCTCGAGGACCCCGGGCCCGGCGACGCTCTCGCCGTCGGCGAGCACGACGATGTCTCCCGTCGCGAGGGAGACCCCGTGCGCCCAGAGGGCCCCGAGATCGGGGGCGGGGGCGACGGCCGTCGTGAGCGGGAGCCGGGACTCGAAGGCGCAGGCGGTGTCTCGCGCGGCGGTGCCGCCGTCGTGGACGAGGACGACCTCGAGGTCGCCGCTCAGCTGCGCCTGGGCGCAGAGCCCCTCGAGCGCCGCCCGCAGGAGGTCCTCGTCGCCCGAGGGCCACAGCACCACGCTCACGGCTGGACGGCGAGGCGCCATCGTCACCCCCGCGCCCCCGCGGCGTGCGAGAACAGGACCGCGAGCCGCGCCCGTACGGCCTCCTCGGAGAAGTTCCGCTCGACGTGCGCCAGCGCCGCGGTCGCGAGCTTCGACCAGAGGGCCTCGTCGCGATAGAGCCGCACGACCGACGCGGCGAAGCTCTCCGGATCGTCGGCGACGAGCGCGTTCTCGCCGTGTGCGAGCTGCATCCCCTCCGCCCCGACCGCCGTGGTCACGACGGGGAGGCCCTGGCTCATGGCGTGACCGATCTTGCCCTTCATGCCCGCGCCGTAGCGCAGGGGAGCGACGAAGACGCGGCTCGAGTCGAACAGCGGGCCGGGGTCCTGCACGTACCCCTCGATCCGGACGGAGGCGGTGTGAAGGCGCTCGAGCGCGGCGGGCGGGTCGCTCCCGACGACGTGGAGGACCGCGTCGGGCAACTCCCGGTGCACCAGCGGCAGGATCTTCGCGACGAACCACTCGACGGCGTCGACGTTCGGGAGGTGCTCGAAGCCGCCGATGAACATGAGGCCGCTCCGCTTCGACCAGGGCACCTGGGAAGGCCGGATCGCGTGGATGTTCGGGACGATCTCGACGCGGGCGCCGGGCGCCTCGGCCAGAAGCGTCGCCCGCTCCTGCGGAGTGATGGCGAGGACGACGTCGGCGCATCGGGCGCCCAGGCGCTCGATGACCCGGAAGCGCTCCGCCTCCAGCCAGAGCGCCGCGTTCCCGGTGGTCTCGGCCCCGCGCTGGAAGCGGACCCAGTGGAGATCCACCGTGTCGTACAGGACGGTCGCGTGGATCGCGTACGCCCGGACGGAAGGGAGGTAGCGATCAATCACTTCGGGGCGCGCGAGCAGCGCGAAGCGGTAGCGGTGCCCCTCGGCGGCGAGGTGCGCCGCAATCTCGTCGCGCCCGTGGAGCACGACGGCCCCCAGCCGGCCGATCTCGGCCTCGTGGCGAGGCGAGCGCTCAGCGCTGTCCGAGGCGAACGTGAGCTCGTGGCCCATCTCCCGCAATACCTTCAAGATCGCGAACATCCGCACCGACCCGGAGTCTCGATCGGGCGTGAGGATCCTGTGGTCGATGACGAGGACGCGGCCGGGACCAGGGGGAAGGACGAGCCCCTCCGGGCTCTCCAGCGGCTCGTGCGCGAGGGCACGCGCCCTCACCTCGGGGAGCATGGAGGGGTGGCAGACGCGGCCCTCGGCGGAGCCTTGCCGGAGGTAGTGCGCGAGGGGGTTCAGCCCGGAGGATGCGACGTCAGGGTAGCGCGAGAGGTAGAACGCGGTGTCGAAGCCAGGCCCGGGATTCACGCCGGGCCCGCTCTCCCGGAGGAAGTGGACGAGCGGGTTCTCTCCGCGCGATCCGGCGTCGGGGTGAAGCGCCAGGTAGGAGCTCGTGTCGAAGAAGGGGTTCGGGTCGAGACCGGCCGCCGCTCCGCGTTCGAGGAAGTGCCAGATCGGATTCGCCGGCATGCGACCGCGCGGATCGAGCTGGGCCAGGTAGTGTTCCGGCTGGAACAGGCCCGAGCGGCGGATGAGCCGCGCCTGGCGTCGTCGCCGCAGGCCGGTGCGGAGCTGGAGCGTCGCGGCCCAGTAGAGGATCTGCGCGGCGACGCCCAGCGCATGCCGTGCGCGCTCGGGCAGGCGCCGCGCGGAGTCGAGGGCGCGAGCGATCTTCCACGTCCCCGAACGCTCGATCTGCTCGAGGCGGCTCTCCGTCCAGGACAGCGTCCCGCGGAGCTTCTGGATCTCGGCGTCCCGTTCGGCGAGCTGGCGAGCGAGCGCGTCCCGTTCGGCGACCTGGCGAACGAGCGCGGCGTCCCGCTCGGCGACCCGGCGAACGAGCGCGTCCCGTTCAGCGACCTGGCGGGCGAGCGCGGCGTCCCTTTCGGCGACCTGGCGGGCGAGCGCGGCGTCCCGCTCGGCGACCTCGCGGGCGAGCGCGGCGCGGTTCGCGTCCTGCGTCTCCTTCCACTCCTCCCACCTCCGGAGCTCGCCGGGCGCGGCGACGGCGGCCCCGAGGGTCGCGAACAGGCTCCGGACCCGCTCGACCTCTTGGGGGGAGCTCGCCGCAAGCGCCCGCGCCGCGTCGGGCGGCTCGTCGCCGACCAGGAGCACGCCGAGGCCGTGGCCGTGGAGAAACGAGAAGTGCGGGTACCGCGCCGAGACCTCCTCCCACAGACGCCACACGCCGAAGTCGCCCTCGCGCACTTCCGTGTCGTGGAAGAGCACGACCCCCCGGCGGCTCACCTTGGGCAACCAGGTCTCGAAGTCGCGGCGCACCGCCTCGTACGTGTGCTCGCCGTCGATGTGGAGAAGGTCGATTCGAGCCGTCCGCGAACTGACCCGCTGCCTCGTCGAACGTGGACCGGACGAGGCGCGAGAAGCTCGCGTAGCGCGCGTCGTGGTGGCGGCGGAGGTCGTCGTAGACCTCCTCTCCGTAGAACCCGGCCTGATGATCGCCCTTCCACGTGTCGACCGCGTGGCATGCGCAGGCCAGCGAGAGGCGGGCGACTCCCTGGCAGAAGGCGCAGTAGCTGTCGCCCCGGTGCGTCCCGAGCTCGACGATCACGCGCGGGCGCAACGCCTCCACGCACCAGAACGCGAACGGGATGTGCGTCTGCCAGCTCGTCGTGTCGGTGAGGCGTTCCGGCGCCTGCAGAGCGATGCTCGCGGCGGAGAGCTCGAATCCCACGATGTCCCCCAACGCTGCTGAGCCGACCGCTCGCGCTCGCTCGCCACCCCGACGAGGCGCGCAGGATAGACGAAAGCCTCGTTGCCTTCCAGCGGAACCGAGGGCGCACGCCGCCTGTTCTTGGATGCACGAGGGGGCCGATGCGTCGGAGCAGCGGCGCCGAGACCGCCGCGAGAGACCCGCCTCGGCGCGCGCCGGGAGGCGGAGGCCGGCGGCGCGCGAGCCGTGGTAGGTTGCGCTCCTTCAGTCTGCCAGTCTGCGCGCGCTGGGAGCGCTGCTCCCGGGCGGTGACGGTCGGGCCAGTGGGGGTCGCCATCGAGGTCAGCGGGGGTCGGGAGAGGGGCGCGCGGTTCGAGATCCTCGGGATGGCGCTCGCGGCGATCGCGATCCGCGTGGCGGTCTTCGCGCTCGACCGGCAGCCCCGGTTCTTCCTCGGCGACTCCGCGTCGTACCTCGACACCGCGATCGGCCGCTGGGTCCCGCCGGACCGGTCGTGGCTGTACGGCCTCGGGCTGAACGCGCTCCTCCGGAGCACGCACCACCTCGCCGCGATGATCGCCGTCCAGGGCGCGTTCAGCGCGGCGGCGTGCGTCGCGACCGCCGGCCTCCTGCGGGCGCTCGGCGCGCGACGGTGGATCGCCTGGGCTGCGCTCCTGCTGCACGGCGCCGACCCGCTCTGGCACTACTACGATCGCTCGGTCCTGACCGACGGCCCCGGGGCCGCCGCGATCTGGATCGGCGTGGCGCTCGTCGCCGTCGCGCTCGCGCGGAACCTCCGCTCCGCGTGGATCGCCGCCGTGCTGTTCCTGTGGGTGACGATCTGCCTGCGCACGGCGCTCCTCCCGCTGCTCCTCTTCGCGCCCGCTTTCGCGCTCTCCGTTCGCGCGTGGCACGTCCTGCGTGCGGCCCGCGGCGTTCCCGGGGCGCCGGGCGAGCCGTGGCGCGCGCGGCTGCGTCCGCTCGCCGGCCCCGCGGCGCTCGCCGCCGGGATCGCGGCGGGGCTCGTCGCCTACGCGGTGGCGACCGGCGCTGTCGTGGGCGCTCGCCCCGCGCTGAACCCCAAGGCCGGGTACTTCCTCATCGGTCAGGTCGCCCCGATCCTGGCGCCGGAGGACTTCCGCCGGCTCGGTATCGCGGATCCCGGCGCGCTGCTCCGCGAGACACGAGCCGCCGACTACACGCTCCGCAACTGGCAGGTCTTCGACGAGCAGGGGCTCGCGCTCCGCATGGAGCGGGAGCTCGGGGACTGGCGTCGGACGTCGCGGGCCGCGAGGATCGCCGCTCGCCGGAGCATCGTCCGCGATCCCGTGGGGTTCGCGCGCCTCGCCGCCACCTGCGGGGCCGAGTACCTCCGGCTCGGGGTCGACCCCGGGTCGTTCGCGGGCGGCTTCGGCCTCGACCGGCCGCTCCCGGACACCCTGGTCGCGTCGCTCCGCGCGAAGGTGGACGACGACGTCGACGCGCACATGGTCGCGCGCCCCTCGCCCGTCCTGAGCGCCATCCGGCCGTGGAGCCACGTGCTCCCAATCGTATCGTGGCTCGCGCTCCTCGTCCCGGTCGCGGTCCTGCTCCCGGGGCGCCGCTCCGTGGCCGCCGGCGGCAACGTCGTCACCCTCCTCGGCGCATCCAGCCTCATCTACTCCGCGTTCCTGTTCGCGGCGTCCGTCGGCTTCACGCAGCGGTACCTGCTCCCGTTCACGCCGCTCGTGCTCTCGCTGCTCGGCCTCTGGGCAGAGGGTCGCCTCCGGCGCCGCGGGAGGTCAGTCGGGGCGGCGTAGCTCGAACCAGAGATAGGCGACCAGCTTCTTGCCGGTGGGCCACATCTTGAAGTGCGTCTCGCCGTGCGGGCGCGCGAGCTCCGTCACCGGGAACTCCCGGCGCGGCAGCCGGAGCTTGTAGGAGCGGGCGGTCATCTCGAGGTCGATCGAGAGCCCCCGCTCCAGGATCCGCATGCGGTCGAAGGCGGAGCGGTGGAACGCCTTGTAGCCGTGGAGCACGTCGCGGATCCGCGGCCCCTCGCGCCGCCACAGCGCCGCGACGAGGAGGGCGAGGCCGCGCACCCCCCACTTGCGCGGACGCCACCAGCTCGCGTCCTCCTCGTTGACGCCGCCCTCGATCTGGCGGCTCGCGACGACGAGCTGGACGCCCTCCTCGAGCAGCGGCCGGAACCGGAGCAGGCTCTCCGGCGGATAGGTCCCCTTCGGGAAGAAGGCGACGACGGCGTCGCCGGTCGCCACCCGGTTCGCATGCACGTACGCGGCGTTGAGGCCGCGCTTCGGCTGGCGGTGGACGCGGATGCCCTGCGACTCCAGGTACTCGACGGTCCCGTCGGTGCTCCCGCCGTCGACGGCGAACACCTCGTCGAACGCGCCGCGCGGGAGGCACGGGACGTCGAGCTTGCACCCCTCGAGCTCGTTCCAGACGAGCAGGCAGAGCGACACCTTCATGCCGGCGCGCCGCCCGCCAGCTCGCCCGCGAGCCGCAGCGCCTCCGCGACCGCGACGTCCGAGTTCATGTGCTCCCACGTGCCCCAGCGCCCGGCGCCGACGATGCCCTTCGCCTTCGCCCAGGCGACGATGGCGGCGATCGCCTCGGGCTTCCCGCGCGTGTTCACCGGGTAGGCGAAGTCGTTCCGGTGCCGGAAGCCGGCGGGCGGGCCGGAGCGCCGCGCGTTCGTCTCGACCCAGTGGCCGCGCGCGCCGGGGACGAAGTTGTGCCGCACGAGGGCGCGGTGCTCTGCGACGTCCTCGCGGGGCCGGTAGATCCAGTGCGCGGGCGACGCGAGCGTCTCCGGCCGGTAGTCCACGTCGATGGCGACATGGTGCAGCGCCTCGATCCGGCCGGCAATCTCCCGCGGCACCGACGCGAAGGACGGCCACGGCGTCCAGGGGATCGTGGAGATGATCGTCTCCGCCTTCCACCGCCCGTTCACGACGCGCCGGTCGAGGTCGATCGAGGTGACGGGGCAATCCGTGACGAGGCCGTCGCCGAGCGCCTCGCCCATCCGGCGCCAGACCTCGCCGTAGCCGCCGCGCCGCGGGTAGAGGAACGTACCGTGCGCGGGGAGCTTCCCGTGGGGCCGCCCCTCGATGCAGCTCGCGAGCGAGTCGCGGAACGAGACGTCCGGCAGCTTGTAGAGCCAGTAGGTCCCGAGCCGCTCGAGGTCCATCGACCAGATCTTTTCATTGTAGGGCAGCATGTAGTCGTCGGCGATCCGGTCGCCGAGCTTCCACCGCACCCACGCCACGAACGACTCGGGCATCGGGTCGCCCCGGACGCAGCCGCTCCGGGCGATAGACTCGAGGTAGTCCACCTGGTCCGCGCGCCCGAGCTGCCACAGGTTGGCCTCGAGCGGGTGATCGATCTGCTGCCCGCGCAGCTCGATCTTCGCCACGCGGTCGAACGTCGCCCACTCGCCGGCGGGGAGGAACCGGAAGAGGAAGTCGAGGACCGGCTTCCGCTTCACGTCGAGGAAGTGGCCGCCGCCGATGTCGAGCGGCGCGCCGTCCACCTCGACGGACCGGCACAGGCCACCCGCCTCGCGCTCCCGCTCGAGGACCACCACCTGGTCGGCAGCGATCCCGCGGTCGCGTAGCGCGTGCGCGAGCGAGAGGCCGCTCGGGCCGGCGCCCAGGATGACGTAGGGGATGGAGATCACCGCGCGGGCCCTCGATCGGTGCTCTGCCGAGCGAGAGGGCGTACCACGTTCCCCGCTCGAAGTGGAGCGGCCGCCCGGCAATCCACCGCGAGAAGACCGAGCGTCGAGAACTGCGCGCCACGGCAGTCCCCTTGACGGCGTTCATCGCGCGACCGATCCTCGTGCGCCATGTCCGCCACTCGCCGGACCCTCGTGTTCTGCCGGGTCGGAGAGCGCTCCCTGCATCGCGAATGGACGGGCAATCCCGCGACGCGTTCCTACGACGTCTGGCTCGACAGCTACTGCTCGCCGGAGGCGTGGGCTGGCGAGCCGGCGCGGGTCACCGACGGGAGGGGCACGACGAAGTGGCTGCGGATCGCGGCGCTCCTGCGCGAGCGTCCGGAAGAGTTCGAGCCTTACGACGTCGTCTTCTTCCCCGACGACGACCTGCGGCTCTCGGCGGCCGCGCTCGAGGACTTCCTCTCGATGTTCCGGGGCCACCGCCTCGCCCTGGCGCAGCCGGGGCTCGCGGACGGCTCTTTCTGGTCGCACGAGCTCACGCTCGCCAACACTTCGTTCCAGCTGCGGTACACGAACTTCGTCGAGGTCATGGCGCCCGCGTTCTCGCGCGACGCGCTGCGGACCTGTGCGCCCACCTTCGACGCGTGTCGCACCGGATGGGGGATCGACCTCGTGTGGTCGCGGGTGCTCGGCGATCCGGAGGACGCCATCGCGATCGTCGACGCGGCTCGGATGGTCCACACGCGCCCGGTCGGAGGCGGCGGTCTCTACACCGCGCTGGGCGTCGACCCCGGGGACGAGAAGCGCTCCGTCGCGGCGCGCTTCGGCGTCGAGCTGCCCTTCGCGTTCCGACAATACGGCGGCATCTCGCGACGCGGCAGCCGCGTGGGCCGCCGGCTCTTCCTCGCCCGCACGTTCCTCGGCGCTCCGCGCTCGCAGCGCTGGCGGTGCCATTTCTGGAAGATCACCCGGGCGATGGTGTCGCGCCGTCCCGCCGCTGCCCGGATCGCCCCGGCCTAGAGCCCCTCCGCCGAGTGGTACGTCGCCGGGGCGGCGGTTGCCCGGGCGGCCGCGGCGCGTTACACCGCGCCGGTGGCCCTCCTCGACGCGCTCCGCGCGGTGACCCGCTTCGACCCGCCGCCGGCGCTTCCGGACTGCGATCTCGCGCTGCTCGCGGACGTCCTCGAGGCCCACGGCCTCGCCCCGCTCGCCTCCTGGCAGGTGGAGCACACCCGGCTCGGCGCGGACCTGCCGGACGCCTTCCGCGAGCGGCTCCTCACGAGCTTCCAGGGTGTCGTGAACGACAACCTGACGAAGCTCGTCACGCTGCGCGGGCTCCTCCGCAGGGCCGAGGGCGTCCCGGTCGTCGTCCTGGACGGCGCGGCGTACGTCGACTGGCTCTACCCCCACCTCGCGTTCCGGCCCCTCGGCGACGTCCGCCTCGCGGTCCGCGGGGCCGACGGCCGCCGCTTCGCCGAGGCGGTGAAGGACGCGATGTCGCTCGCCCGCACGGGCCATGGCGGGCGCACCGCCGTGTTCACGGACGGTACGACGAACGTTTCCCTGCAGGAGGGGCTCTGGCCGGGCGCGACCGAGGACGAGGCGCTCTTCGCGCGCGCCCGGCCGTACCGGGTCTTCGGGCCCGGCGCGAATCGGCCCGCCCCCGAGGAGGCGCTCCTCGCGACGGTCGCCGATCAGGCGCTCCAGGGGCTCTTCGCGCCCGCCATCACGCAGGTGGACCTCCGCGAGCTCCTCCGCGCCGGCGTCGACGCCGCCTACGTCGTCGAGCGCGCCGGTGCGCTCGGACTCTCCCGCGCGTTGCACGGGGCGTCGCTCGTGGTGGCGCACCTCTTTCCCGAAGTCGCCGACGCTGCGGCCGCCGTCCGTCCCCCGCTCGGCGCCGCGGAGCGGATCGCGGTCGAGCGCGTCGCCGAGTCGGCGCGGGATCCGGCCCGGCTCCGCCACCTGCGCGGCGCGGACGCCGCGGCGCGGCTCGTCGTCGCGCCGCGCGCGGCTGCGCTCTAGGCGTGCATTCCCGGCAGGTCGATGGAACGACGTGCCGGGACGGCACGCCTAGCGCGCCGCTCGGCTCGAGTCGGCCGGGTCGAGCGCGGCGGCTCCGCCCCGGCCTGCGATCGCGTACACCTCGAACCCGGCCTCGCGACCCGCGAAGGCGCGATCGGGCCAGCGATCGAGCAGCTCCTGCGAACACGACTTGCAGACGAGCGCGCCCACCTCCGGACGGTCCGACACGAACGTCACCAGGTCGAACGGCGGCCGGATCATGAACGCGAGCCGGTGGGAGAGGTACGGGATCGCCGGGCTCCAGTCGTCCCCCTCGACGACGATCCAGCGGTCGGGTGGCGTCACGTCCTTCACGAGGCGCGCGAGCGCGACGTACGGATCGCGGCGGGCGTCCTGCCATGCCGGCCTCGCGTAGTCGAAGCCCCGGACCGTCGGCGCGAACGACCGCGCGACCACGAGGGCGAGGGCCACGGCGCGGAGCGGAAGCCGGAGCGTGCCGAGCTCGGCGGCGCCCGCGCCGGCGAGCAGGGCGAGGCAGGGCGTGACGGCGATGAGGTAGTAGTCGTGCACCACGTACAGGTTGAAGAAGATCAGGATCGGAGGATGGCTCCCGCCGCGGCCGCCGCGATCGCGGCTCGGCGCGGGTCCCGCCCTGCGCCACAGCGCGATCGCGGCGAGCGCCAGGGCTGCGAGGAACAGGCCGGGCAGGATGAACGTCAGCCGAGCACCGATCTCGTCCCAGGCGTGAGCATCGAGGCGCTGCGCGAGGGTCCCGAAGGTCCAGTCGCGGAGGTGCTCGGACGTGAGCCACGCCAAGGTCGGCGAGGCTGCCTTCACGCCGTCGGCCCACCGCGTCCAGAGCAGGCCCGCCACGAGCGGCACGCCCGCGAGGGGGACGAGGGCCGCCGCGACCCGGCCGAGCGCGGCCGGGCCGCCACGCCAGGAGCGGCGCAACGCGGCGACCGCCACGATCGCGAGGCCAGGCGCCACGATCGGAACGGTCGTGATCTTCGTCGTGGTGGCGAGGGCGCCGAGCGCCACGGCGCAGAGCCAGGCGGCGCGGCTCCCCCGCTGCGCCCATTCCGCGGTCGCGAGCAGGTACCCGAGCGCGAGCGCGACGGACGCGTAGTCGATGAGGACCGAGCGGCTCCAGAGGACGGAGAACGGGCTCAGCACGTACGCAGCGAGCGCCACCGCCGCCGCGCCCTTGCCGACGAACCGGCGCGTGAGCACGACGAGGAGGACCGCCGATGCGTAGAACCACAGGAGCGCCGCGAGCCGGCACGCAAGATCGACCGGGAGCCCCGCCCGCGCGAGGACGTACGCGGACGCCTGGAACGTGGGCAGCTCGAACGGCACCTGCCAGGGCGGTCCGAAGACCGGCGTCTCGTAGTGCAGGATCGAGAAGCCGCGGTCGAGCCAGGCCTGGACGGTGATGGCGGTCTGGGTTTGCCGGAAGGCGTGCGGCCCGAGCGGCGGCCCGTCGAGGTACCGGAGCCGGAGCGCGAGCGAGACGAGCAGGATCGCGGCGAGCGCGACCTTCGACCACGGCACGCGGCGCCAACGCGCCGGCGTCGCCGGCGATGGCGGGGCGGACGGCGCGAGGGCTTCTGGAGCGTTCATCTGCGGCTGAGCCTCCCCGAAATGCGGTGCGGCAGCTTACACCCGGGCGCGTCTCGGGCCACGATCGGCGACCCCGGCGAGTGGAACCTGCGCGCCCGTCAGTGATATGAGGGGCCTCTCGAGACGCGCCCGTTGGCGCGACCCAGCGAGGCCCAGGTTGAGCGGGATCCAGAGAATCGCCGTCCTCGGGGGCTGCGGGCACGTCGGCCTGCCGCTCGCCGTCACGTTCGCGTCGAAGGGCTGCGACGTCACCGTCGTCGACGTCAACGCGGAGGCCGTCGCGCGCGTCAACGCGGGGCGGGTCGGGTTCATGGAGCGGGGCGCCGAGGCGCTCCTCGCGAAGCACGTCGGGCGGACCCTGCGCGCGACGACCGACGCCGCCGCGGTGTCCGCCGCGGACGCGGTGATCTGCGTCATCGGCACGCCCGATCGACGAGCACCTGAACCCGCAGCTCGACAAGCTCCTGCGCCTCGCCGAGTCGCTGCGGCCGCACCTGCGCGCCGGGCAGCTCTTCGTCTTGCGCTCGACGGTGTACCCCGGCGCGACGGAGCGGCTCGGCCGGTGGTTCGAGGAGAACGTCCCGGCGTCGACGTCGCGTTCTGCCCGGAGCGGGTCGCGCAGGGGTACGCCGTCGAGGAGATCGAGTCCCTCCCACAGCTCGTCTCGGGGGTGACGTCGCGGGCCGCGGAGCGCGCCGCGCAGCTCTTCGGCCTCGTCGCGCGCAGCCTCGTGCACGTGACGCCGCTCGAGGCGGAGCTCGGCAAGCTCTTCTGCAACGCCTGGCGCTACATCACCTTCGCCGTGGCGAACCAGTTCTACGCGGTCTGCGCGGAGAACGGGGTCGACTACTCGCGGGTCCACCAGGCGATCACCACCGACTACCCGCGCATGCGCGCGCTGCCCACGGCCGGGTTCGCGGCGGGGCCGTGCCTGTTCAAGGACACGATGCAGCTCGCCGCCTACGCCAACAACGAGTTCTCGCTCGGCCAGGGCGCGATGCTCGTGAACGAGGGCTTCCCGCGCATGCTCATGACGCAGCTGCGCACGCTCGGGCTGCGCGAGAAGACGGTCGGCATCCTGGGGATGGCGTTCAAGGGCGACGACGACGACACGCGCGAGTCGCTCGCGTTCAAGATGAAGAAGCTGCTCGAGCTCGAGGCGCGCCGGGTGCTCTGCACGGATCGCGTACGTCGTCGCCGACTTCCTGGTCCCGCTCGAGCGCGTGCTCGCCGAGGCCGACGTGCTCGTGATCGGGGCGCCTCATCGGCCCTACAAGGGGCTCGCACCGCGCCAGCCGACGCTCGACCCCTGGAACCACCTCGGCCGCGGAGGGCTGCTCAGGTGAAGATCCTCGTCACGGGCTCGGCCGGCTTCATCAACGGCTACGTCGTCCAGGAGCTGCTCTACGCCGGCCACTCCGTGGTCGGCATCGACAACTACTCGAAGTACGGTCCCGTCGAGAAGAGCTACGACAAGCACCCGCGCTACACGTTCGTGAAGGGCGACGCGAAGAACGTCTCCCTCATGAAGGACCTCGCCGCGGACTGCGATCAGGTGATCGCCGCGGCGGCCATGATCGGCGGCATCTCCTACTTCCACACGCACGCCTACGACCTCCTCGCCGAGAACGAGCGGATCACCGCCGCCACGTTCGACGCCGCGATCTGGGCGTTCCAGAACCGCGGCCTCAAGAAGATCAACGTGCTCTCCTCCTCGATGGTGTTCGAGAGCACGACCGAGTTCCCGAGCCCCGAGGGCGCGGAGCGCCGCAGCCCGCCTCCCATCTCCACCTACGGCTTCCAGAAGCTCGCCTGCGAGTACTTCGCCCAGGGCGCGCACGAGCAGTACGGCCTCCCCTTCACCGTGATCCGGCCCTTCAACTGCGTCGGCGTCGGCGAGCAGCGCGCGCTCTGCGACAAGGAGATCAAGAGCGGGAACGTCACGCTCGCGATGAGCCACGTCGTCCCCGACCTGGTCCAGAAGGTGGTGAAGGGCCAGGACCCGCTGCACCTCCTCGGCAAGGGGAACCAGGTGCGGCACTACACGTACGGCGGCGACCTCGCGCGCGGCATCCGGACCTGCGTCGAGCACCCGGCCGCGGTGAACGAGGACTTCAACCTCTCCACGCCGCAGGGCCACACCGTGCTCGAGGTCGCGGAGGAGATCTGGAAGCGGGTGAACCCCGGCAAGCCGTTCCGCCACGTCTGCGACGAGCCGTTCAAGTACGACGTGCAGCTGCGCGTGCCGGCGACCGAGAAGGCGAAGACACTCCTCGGCTTCGAGGCGACGACGCCGCTCTCCCGGATCCTCGACGAGGTCGTGCCCTGGGTCGTCGAGCAGGTGCGGCTCGGCAACCTATGACCGGAGCGGCGCCCCTCACGGTCGTCGTCCCGGTCTTCAACGAGGGGGCGAACATCGCCCGCTGGTACGCGGCGGCGATGCCCTTCCTTCCCCCGGGCACGCAGGTCCGCGTCGTGTACGACTTCGAGGAGGACGACACGCTCCCGGTCGTACGCGACCTGCACCGCTCCGGCGCGCCGGTCTTCCCCCTCCGCAACGAAGGGAGGGGCGTCCTCCGCGCGATCGTCACCGGGCTCCGGAGCGCGAGCGAGGGCCCCGTGCTCGTGAGCATGGCGGATCTCTCGGACGACTTCTCGATCCTCCCCCGGATGCTCGAGGCCTACCGGGCGGGCGCGAAGGTCGTCGTCGCGTCCCGCTACGCCCGCGGCGGCGAGCAGGTCGGCGGCCCGTGGCTGAAGGGGCAGCTCGCGCGCTGGGGCGGCCGCAGCCTGCGCTGGCTCGCCGGGTTCCCCGTGAGCGACGCGACGAACAGCTACCGGCTGTACGACGCCGCCCTGGTGCAGCGCACGGAGATCGAGAGCGACGGCGGGTTCGAGGTGGGGTTCGAGCTCACGCTCAAGGCGTGGATGGCGGGCGAGCGCATCGCGGAGGTGCCCGCCACGTGGCGCGACCGGACCGCCGGCACGAGCCGGTTCGATCTCCGGAGGTGGCTCCCGCGGTACGCGCGGCTCTGGGCGCGGGCGCTCCGGTACGGCCTCGCTCGCCGGCTGGGGCTCGGGGAAACGAAGGCCTCGGTCGCGCGGCGATGAAGACCGACGTCCTGTACCGAAACCGGTTCGGTCCCGAGGACGAGGCGTTCAAGGCGCGCGTCTGGTCGATCCTGTGGCGGCGCGTGTTCTCGCGCTACATCCGGCCCGACGACGTGCTCCTCGACGTCGGCGCCGGCTACTGCGAGCTCGTGAACGCCGCCAGCGCGCGGCGGCGCATCGCCGTGGACCTGAACCCCGAGCTCCGGCGCCGCGCCGCGCCGGGCGTCGAGGTGCTGATCGCCTCGGCGGATCGCCTCCCGTCGCTGGCGGACGGCTCCGTCACCGTCGCGTTCACGTCGAACTTCCTCGAGCACTTGCCCGACCGGGAGACCCTCGGCCGCGTCGCGGCCGAGGTGCACCGCGTGCTCGCGCCCGGCGGCCGTCTCCTCGCGATGGGGCCGAACATCCGGTTCATGGCGGGCACGTACTGGGACTTCCTCGACCACCACCTTCCCTTGAGCGACCGGAGCGTGTGCGAGCTGCTGCTCGCCACCGGCTTCGAGCTCGAGCAGGTGGTCCCGCGCTTCCTCCCGGCGACGACGAAGATCGGCCTCCCTCGCTGGCCGTGGCTCGTCGAGGCGTACCTCGCGCTGCGGCCGCTCTCCTCGGCCCTGGTCGGCGCCCAGTTCCTCGTCGTGGGTCGCAAGCCAGTCTGAGCCTTGCTCGTGCACGCTGGTTCGCGCTCGCGCGCCTCTCGGCCCGGACCGGGCCCCGCGTCGATCGCTTCGGCGCCCCGTGGTAGAAGGCGGCTCTCACCGCCAGGGGTCTCGCGCGCATGAAGATCGCCGTCGTCGGAACGGGTTACGTCGGGCTCGTCACGGGCACCTGCTTCGCGGAGTCCGGCAACGAGGTCGTCTGCCTCGACGTGGACGCCCGCAAGATCCAGGTCCTCGAGTCGGGCGGGATCCCGATCTACGAGCCGGGGCTCGAGGAGCTCGTGCGCCGCAACGTGAAGGAGCGGCGCCTCTCCTTCACGACGTCGTGCCCGGACGCGGTGAAGGGCGCGGCGGTCGTGTTCATCGCCGTGGGGACCCCGCCCGGCGAGACCGGCGAGGCCGACCTCCGGCACGTCCTCGCCGCCGCGGAGGAGATCGGCCGGACGCTGACCGGCTACGCGGTCGTGGTGAACAAGAGCACGGTCCCGGTGGGGAGCGCCGACCGGGTCGCCGAGGTGCTCCGGAAGGCGTCGGCGCACCCGTTCGACGTGGTCTCGAACCCCGAGTTCCTGAAGGAGGGGGCCGCGATCGACGACTTCATGCGCCCGGACCGCGTGGTCGTGGGCGTGGCCTCGGAGCGGGCGCGCGCGGTGATGTCCGAGCTCTACGCGCCGTTCGTCCGGGCGGAGCAACCGATCCTGTTCATGGACCTGCGCTCGGCGGAGCTGACGAAGTACGCGGCCAACGCGATGCTCGCGACGCGCATCTCGTTCATGAACGAGATGGCGACGCTATGCGAGCGGCTCGGCGCGGACGTCGATCAGGTCCGGCGCGGCATCGGCTCGGATCGCCGCATCGGCCATCCGTTCCTCTTCCCCGGCGTCGGCTTCGGCGGCTCCTGTTTCCCAAAAGATGTCCGCGCCGTGATGACCATGGCGCGCCAGATCGGGCTCGACTTCGACCTCCTCCGCTCGGTCGAGCGCGTGAACGAGCGGCAGAAGCGCTGGCTCGTCGACAAGGCGACGCGGCACTTCGGCTCGCTCGCCGGGAAGACGCTCGCCGTCTGGGGGCTCGCCTTCAAGCCGAAGACCGACGACATGCGCGAGGCGCCGGCGATCACCGTGATCGAGGGGCTCCTCGCCAGCGGCGCCCGCGTCCGGGTCCACGACCCGGTCGCGGCGGAGGTCGCCCGCGGGATCTTCGCCGGGCGCGGGGTCGAGCTCGTCGCGGAGCCCTACCAGGCGGCGGAGGGCGCGGACGCGCTCCTCCTCGTCACCGAGTGGAACGAGTTCCGCCAGCCGGACCTCGCGCGCCTGAAGCGCATCATGCGCGCGCCGGTGCTCCTCGACGGCCGGAACGTCTGGGACGCGGCCAAGATGCGCGCGGCCGGGTTCACCTACTACGGCGTCGGCCGGAGCGCGTAGGCCGCTCCCGTCTTCGGGCTCTCACGCGCTGGGCTTGGACCCGCGCGACAGGACGAGAACGACGCCCGCGACCTCGCCCATGACGAGATCGAGCCGGCGCGCGACGTCGAGCTCCTCGAGGACGCGCTGGCGCGCGCTGGCGTCCGATACCGCCGCAGCCGCGACGAGGTCGACGATCGCGGACGGCTCCTTCATCTGCGCGACCGCCTCGGCGAGCTGCGTCGCGCCCGACTCCCTCGGGAGCTTCGTCGAGAGCTCGTAGACGAGCTGGCGCAGCCCCTCGAGCGCGTCCTGCAGGGCCGGCGCGCCGCCGGCGGGGAGCACGTCCTCGAGGATCTCGGCCCGGAACTCGCGGTAGAGCCTCGTCGGCGGGAGCTCCTCGACGAGCCGCACGCGGGCGAGGCCGCGGAGCACGATGTCGTAGCGGCCGTCGTCGTAGCGCTCCTCCGCCTCGACGATCCCGGCGCCGCAGATCGCCCGCAGCGGCGGACGCAGGGCGAGCGCGTCGCTCTTCCCGAAGAGCGACGGCACGGCGAGGATCCGGTCGCCCAGGAGCGCGTCCCGGAGGAGCGCCTTGTAGCGCGGCTCGAAGACGTGGAACGGCGCCGGGGTCCCGGGGAGGACCACGACGCCGTGGAGGGGGAACACCTTCAGGGCGGCGACCGCCTTGCGGAGCGCCGCCTTCCGGTCGCGCGGAGCGATGCGCTCCGCCATGGGTCTACGCCGCGTGCTGCGTGGCGGCGCCCTCGGACGACTTCACCCCGGTCTCGATCCGCATCTTGTAGAAGGACCGGTACACGAAGACGAGGGCGACCGCGAGGAACAGCGCGGCGAGCCCGAGGCGCGCCGCCGCCTCCATCTTGACCGCGAGCTCGACGGCGAGGAGGCCGAAGAGCGTCGTGAACTTGATGATGGGGTTCATCGCGACCGACGAGGTGTCCTTGAAGGGGTCGCCGACGGTGTCGCCGACGACGCAGGCGTCGTGGAGCGGGGTGCCCTTCTGCTTCAGCTCCACCTCGACGACCTTCTTCGCGTTGTCCCAGGCGCCGCCGGCGTTCGCCATGAAGATCGCCTGGAAGAGGCCGAAGACCGCGATCGAGATGAGGTAGCCGATGAAGAAGAACTCGTCCGCGAAGGAGAAGGCGAGCGTCGCGAAGAACACCACGAGGAAGATGTTGAACATCCCCTTCTGCGCGTACTGCGTGCAGATCTCGACGACCTTCTTCGAGTCCTCGACCGACGCCTTCTCGACCCCCTCGAGCTTGATGTTCCGCTTGATGAACTCGACGGCGCGGTAGGCGCCGGTCGAGACGGCCTGCGTGGACGCGCCCGAGAACCAGTAGATGACCGCCCCGCCCATGATGAGGCCGAGGAGGAAGAGCGGGTTCAGGATCGAGAGCTTCTCGAGGTTCACGGTGAGCCCCGCGGTGAGCATCACGATGATCGAGAAGATCATGGTGGTCGCGCCGACGACGGCGGTGCCGATGAGGACGGGCTTCGCGGTCGCCTTGAAGGTGTTCCCGGCGCCGTCGTTCTCCTCGAGGAAGTGCTTCGCGGTGTCGAAGTTCGGCGTGAAGCCGAACTCCTTCTGGACCTCCGCCTTCACGTTCGGGACGTTCTCGATGAGCGAGAGCTCGTAGACCGACTGCGCGTTGTCCGTGACCGGGCCGTAGGAGTCGACCGCGATCGTCACCGGGCCCATGCCGAGGAAGCCGAAGGCGATGAGGCCGAAGGCGAAGACCGCCGGGGCCATCATGAGGTCGCCGAGGCCGAGCGTCGAGACGGCGTAGCCCATCGCCATGAGGGCGGTGATGACGAGCCCCATCCAGAACGCCGAGAAGTTCCCGGCGGTGAGGCCGGCGAGGACGTTCAGCGACGCGCCGCCCTCGCGGGAGGCGGTGACGATCTCCTTCACGTGGCCCGAGTTCATCGACGTGAAGACCTTGATCATCTCGGGGATGATCGCGCCGGCGAGCGTCCCGCAGGTGATGATGGTCGAGAGCTTCCACCACATCGTCCCGTCGCCCAGGGTGCCGACGAGGGCGTACGAGACGAGGTAGGTGAGGCCGACCGAGACGATCGAGGTGAGCCAGACGAGCGTGGTGAGCGGCAGCTCGAAGTTCATCTTCGTGGCGGCCTTGAACTTCCCGCTCGCCCAGGCCTCGTTGATCCAGTACGAGCCCACCGACGCGATGACCATCATGATGCGCATCGCGAAGATCCAGACGAGCAGCTTCACCTGCGTGGACGGGTCCTTGATCGCGAGGAGGATGAAGCTGATGAGCGCGACGCCGGTGACGCCGTAGGTCTCGAAGCCGTCCGCCGAGGGGCCGACCGAGTCGCCCGCGTTGTCGCCGGTGCAGTCGGCGATGACGCCGGGGTTGCGCGCGTCGTCCTCCTTGATCTTGAAGACGATCTTCATGAGGTCCGAGCCGATGTCGGCGATCTTCGTGAAGATGCCGCCGGCGATGCGGAGCGCGGACGCGCCGAGCGACTCGCCGATGGCGAAGCCGATGAAGCAGTTGCCGGCGAGGTCGCTCGGGATGAAGAGCAGGATGAAGAGCATGATCATCAGCTCGACGCTGATGAGCATGGTGCCGATCGACATGCCGGCCTTGAGCGGGATCGCGTAGGTGGGGAAGGGCTTCCCCCCGAGCGAGGCGAACGCGGAGCGGCTGTTCGCGTAGGTGTTCACGCGGATGCCGAACCAGGCGACCCCCGTGGACCCGAGGATCCCGACGAGCGAGAACGCCAGGATCACGATGACGCGCCCGGCCCCGAGCCCCTGGCCGCCGTCCGGCCCGGTCGTGAGGAACCCGAAGTACGCCACGATCACGAGCGAGATGAACGCCCAGAGGATCGCGATGAACTTGCCCTGGGTGACGAGGTAGGTCTTCGCGGTCTCGTAGATGAGCTCGGAGATCTCCAGCATCGACCGGTGCACCGGCAGCGCCTTGAGCTGGCGCGCGATGACGAGCCCGAAGACGAGGCCGAGCGCGGAGACCAGGATGCCGACGAGGAGCAGCGAGTGCCCCGTCACGCCGAGGAACGTCAGGTTCGGGTTCGAGAGGTCCGGCAGGACGAGGCTCGCCTCGCCGCCGCCGTGTCCTCCCGCGGCGAGCACGAGGGACTGGGCGATGGAGGTCAGGTTCATGGTATGCGCGGCTCCCGGCTGGTCGGCGGAGAAGTCGTGGAAGATCGGTCCGTTGCGCATCATCGCGCTGCCGGCCGAAGATTTGGGAGCCGGATACTACCGATCCGAAAGGGTTTTTGGCAAGCGGACGGCGGGGCGAGCGTCCCGGCCGCGCGGCCGGACGGGCGACCACCCGCGGAGGCGGGCGGCGGCCGCGAGAGGCGATCAGGTCCCGGTCGTGCCGGGCCCGGTCGCGGCGCTGGCCGCGGGGACGTCCAGCGCGGCGAAGTTCACGCTGAAGTACCCCGCGACGCCGCAGGAGTACATGACGCGCTTCACGATCCGGAAGGGCACGCTCTTGTCCGCCTGGATGTTCACGATGCCGTCCCACTTCGAGGACGGGTCCTGCTTGTGGATGAACTCCCAGCGCTTCTTCTCGTCGCGCAGCCGCTCCTCGAGCGCGGGGATGTTGAGGTAGCCGGAGTCGCGGTCGAGGTCGGGGATGTCCGCCACCTTCACGCCGGTGACGACGACCTGCTGCGCGCTGATGGCGACGACCGGCGCCACCTCGATCATCTGCCCGTGCTGGGCATCCGGGAGCTTGATGTCCTTCTGCATGTACATCACCTCGCCCGTGGACGAGAACTGCTGCAGGAGGAAGATGACGAGCATCGTCATCATGTCGACCATCGGGACGACGTTCAGCTCCGCGTTCGTCGCCTTGCGGCCGCGGGAGAACTTGCCGCCGAGGATCTTCGACTTCTCGAACCGCTTGGCGGGGCGCTTGCCGGGCGTGACGATGGGCATCTCTCGCTCCGCTACACGCCGGTGACCGAGACCCCGGCGAGCCCGGCGCCGATGCAGGCGTCGATGGTCTGCACGAGGTCGCCGTACGAGACGGTGTCCTCCGCCGACACGGTGACGGCGGAGGTGTCGGGGTAGTCGCTCTTCAGCTGCTTCAGCTTCTCGCCGAGCGACTTGAGGTCGAACCGGATCTCGCCCGCGGGGCCGCGGCCGAGCGTCGGGATGTCGATGGACGTGCCGGACGACGTCGCGAGGGCGAACCCGCGCTCGCCCATCGCGAGCGTCACCATCAGGGTCTTCTGCGGATCGGTGACGGTGGGCTCCGGCGCGCCCGTGCCGAGCTGCTGGACCTGGAGCCGCGCGATCTGGGTCCACACCGCCGTGAAGAGGAGGAAGGAGATGCAGCAGGAGAGGAGGTCGATCGCCGGGACGACGTTGATCACCGCGTCGAGCGCCTTCTTCTTCTTCTTTCCTTGCCCGCCCTCTTCGGGCATTCCGCCGCCGCCCATGGCGCGCTCCTACTCGTCCGCCTCAGCGGCGATCGACGCCGGCATCTTCATCTTGTCCTTGTTCGCGACGATGAGGTTCAGCACGGCGACCGAGGTCTCGTTGATCTCGTCCACCATGTGCTGCGTCCGCCCCTGCAGCACGGAGTAGGCGACGAGGGCGGGGATGGCGGTCGCGAGGCCGAACGCGGTGCAGTTCATCGCCTCGGAGATGGAGGAGGCGAGGATGGTCGCCTTGTCGGCCGGGTTCGCGTTCGCCACCGCGGCGAACGCGTGGATGAGGCCGAGGATGGTGCCGAGCAGGCCGAGCAGCGTCGCGACGTTGCCGAGCATCGCGAGGTAGCCGGTGCGCCGCTCGATGCGCGGCGACTCGCGCAGCGTCGCCTCGTCCATCGCGGCCTGCACGTCCGCCTCGCCCTTGGGCACGTTGATGAGGCCGGCCTTGATGACCGAGGTGAGCGGCGTCTTCTTCTGCGACGCGGTGTAGCTGATCGCCTTGTCGAGGTCGCCCGAGTAGATGTGCTTCTTCAGGCCGCGCAGGAACGCGTCCTTGTCGATGTTCGCGGCGAAGTACAGCACGCGCACGCGGTCGATGAGGACGCCGATCACGAACACGAGCGAGACGAGGATCGGGTGCATCCCGAGGCCGCCGTCGTGGTACGCCTTCGCGAGGGATCCGAACAGGTCGCCCATTCCGAAACCGTCCTTTTTTCGCGCCGTTTGTCCCGTTCTCGTATCACGGGGTTTTCGAGGGCGTCAAACACACGACGTGGGCGCCACACGCACCCCCGCGGCGCGCTCCGGCCTCGATCCTGCGCCCTCCGCCCCGCGCCGGCGATTGCCCCGCGCCGGATCACCATCGTACCCTCGCGCACAGGTTCCGCCACTCCACGACCCCCGCCGCACCCCGCGCGTCGCGCGGGCGCGATCAGAGATGACCGTCGACAACGCCTTCGCCCCGTACCGCCTCGCCCCGGGAGCCCTCCCGGAGGAGGCCGCGCGCGCGGCGGAGGCGATCGCGGCCGAGCCGCTCCTCGCGCCCCCCGCCGAGCCGCTCCCCGCGCCGCTCGTGAACCGCGCGCTCGCGGAGATCGCCGTGGGGCGCGCGGCGCCCGGGACCGAGCCCTGCCGCGCGGCGGACGGCAGCGTCGCCGGGGGCGGCGGGCCGCCGCGCGCGTGCCTCTCCTCGGCGCGCCAGCGCGCCCGCGTCGCCGAGGCCGAGCGCGCGGCGCTGCAGGCGGGCTTCGCCGGGATTCTGCCTCGACCGGCCCGACGCGCCGCTCGCCCTGGGCGTGCTCGGCGCCGGGTTCTGCTCCGACTGCCAGCGCGAGCTCGCGCGGCATCTCGCCCGCGAGTACGGCGACCACTTCCAGCCGGTCGACTACCTCGCGCTCACGCGCGAGGCGGTCGCCCAGGCGTCGGGCGCCCTCTCGTTCGAGCAGATCCCGTTCGGCCGCGACTTCTGGCGCTTCCGCAACGAGGCGCTCGTCCGGGCCGTGCGCGAGGACGCGCGCGCCGCCCGCGACGCCGCGCGCGAGGCGTCGCGGCCGTTCGAGGTGGTCGCGCAGTTCGAGGTGATCGGGCCGGCGCAGCTCCGCGCGGCGCGCCACCTCGACGCCGCCATCTTCCCCGCGACCCCGGCGCCCGGCGCGTCGGGCCTCGGTCTCGCGCGGCTCCTCCGCGCCGCGATGGCGCGCCGCCCCTGCGCCGTCGCGCCGGCGCCCGGGGCGACCAGCCACACCCGGCTCGCGGCGCTCGCGGCCGCGTGCGGCGTCGAGCTGTCGGGGGTGGAACCGTCCGGCGGCGGCGACGGGGTCGCCCGGATCCGGCGCATCGCCCGGCAGCTGCAGGCGAACGGGCTCTCCCCGGGCGCGGGCGACCCGGTCGTCGAGTGCGCGGTGCTCTACTCCGCCGAGGCCGACCTCTGGACGCAGGGCCGCCACCGGATCGCGGTCGAGCGCGCCGTGGAGTGCCTCTCCGCGCTGCACGTGCAGGCGGCCGTCGTCACGCAGGTCGCGCAGGCGCCGGGCGCGGCCGCTCTCGCGCTCGCGGACGCGGTGGCGCTCCCGCCCGGCGAGGCGAAGGAGGTCCGGCGGCGGCTCGAGGCGGGGGCGCCGGTCCTCGCCTTCGGCGAGCCGTCGGCGATCGACGAGGCGGGCCGGCCGGGCGCGCCCTTCCTCCCCGCGGCGAAGGCCTCCGGGACGAGGGTCGGCGAGGGGACGCTCGTCGGGCTCCCCCCGCTCGCGCCCGAGCGCGGCGGCACGATCGCGCCCGGCCTCGTCGACAAGGCGGCCGCGGCGGTGCTCGGGAAGGGGCGGCGCGCGGCCGGCGTGGTCTCGCGCGTCCCCATCGTCGTCGTCCTCCACCGCGCGGGCGGCACGGTCCTCGCCCACCTCGTCGCGCCCGACGAGGAGCCCGCGCGCGGCACGACGCTGTTCCTCGGCGTCCACGTCGCGGGCGGGGCTCGCCGCGCGCGCTTCGTCTCCGCGGACGGGAGCGACGTGCGCATCCCGATGAACCCGTCGGGCTACTCGGTGTCGACGGTGCTCCCCGCGTTCCGCGGCTACGCGGTCCTCTCGCTCGCGCCCTAGGTCCGCTCGAGCGGGAGCGACACCGTCACGTGCGTCCCGCCCGCCGGGCCGGGCGCGAGCGCGACCTTCCCGCCGTGGCGCTCGACGATCCCCAGGACGATGGGGAGCCCGAGCCCGATCCCGACGCCGGGGCGGGTCGTGAAGAACGGCTCGAACGCGTGGCGCGCGACCTCCGGGTCCATCCCCGGCCCCTCGTCCTCGACGACGACGCGGACCGCGCCGTCGGCGCGCCCGAGCCGCAGGGTGACGCGGCCCCCCGGCGGCGACGCCTGCGCCGCGTTCGTGACGAGGTTCACGAAGACCTGCACGAGCGCGGGGCGGCTCGCCTCGACGGGCGGGACGTCCTCGAAGACCCGCTCCAGGACGGCGCCCCGGTCCTTCAGGGCGGATCTCGCGAGGCGCACCGCCTCCTCGAGCACGGGAGCGAGCTCGACCGGCTCGGTGCGGGCGCCGGCGGGGCGCGCGTAGGAGACGAGGTCGCGCGCGAGCCGCTGGATGCGCAGCCCCGACTCCTTGATCGCCCGGAGCTTCTCCACGTCGCCCGGGTCGTGCCCGGCGCCCTGGAGCTTCTCGACGAGCACGTCCGAGTACATGTTCACGGCGGTGAGCGGGTTGTTGAGCTCGTGCACCACGCCCGCGACGAGGCGCCCGATCCCGGCGAGCCGCTCCGCGTGCTCCGCGGCGGCCTGCAGCGAGCGGATGAGCGTGAGGTCCTGGCCGATCGCGACGACGCCGTCGACCTCGCCGGCCGCGTCGAGGATCGACGCGGTGTTCACCGCGATGCGGGCCTCGCCGCCGCCCGCGCGCACGAGCCGCGTCTCGTACCCGGCGACCGCCTCGCCGGCGAAGCCGCGCAGCAGCACCTCCTCGAGCGGCCTCCGCTCGTCCTCCGGGACGAACGCGAAGAGGTCGTCCCCGACGACGTCGTCCCGCGCGAACCCGGTGAGCTTCACGAGCGCCGCGTTCCAGACGATGATCTCGCGGCAGCGGTTCACCACGAAGATGAGCGCGTTCGCGTGCTCGAGGAGGTCCTCGAGGTAGTTCTTGAGGGTCGTGAGCTCCTCGAACGACCGCACGTTCCGGACGCCGAGCGCCGCGTGGTTCGCGAGCTGGTAGAGCAGCGGCGCGTCCGACTCCCGATCGCCCGGCCCGCCCCGCGGGTACTCGAGGTTCACGACGCCGAAGAGGCTGCCGCCGACCGCGAGCGGCACGGCCACGGCGGCGTCGCTCTCCTCGAAGAGCGGCTCGTCGATCTCGGTGATGGCGACGCCCCCGTCCTCGAGCTGGGTCCGCGAGAGGCCGGTCTTGTCGACCGCCGCCTGCCGGAGCGCGAGCCGCCCCTGCGCGGCGCCGCGGAGCCGGCCCCGCGCGTAGAAGGTGCGCAGGGCGAGCGTCTTGGGATCGACGAGGCGGATCGCGAAGGAGCGCCCCGGGAAGAGCACCTCGAGCGCGCGGGCCAGCGCGCGCGTGATCTCGTCTTCGGTCCGGGCCTCGGCGAGCTCGCGCGACAGCGCGAGGAGCGCCCGCTCCGCCGCGTCGTCGGGGTGCGCGAGGAGCGGCGTGAGCACCGCGTGGACGAGCAGCGTCCCGTCGGGGCGCGGGCGGGGCGCCGCCGAGAGGTCGACGCGGGCCACGACGCCGTCCACCACCGCCCGGTACGAGAGGGACGCGCCCGGCCCGAGCTCCGGCACCGCGCCGTCGGGAGGGGGCAGGACCTCCGCGAGCGGCCGCCCGCGCAGCGCCGGGAGGCGCGCCCCGAGCGCGCGCGCGAACGCATCGTTCGCCTCGACGATCCGGCCGCGCTGCACGAGCGCGCACGCCAGCGGGCCGGTGGCGAACGCCTCGACGATGTCCGCTGTGCCGAGCGGGGCGGGGCGCTTCCGCGCGCGCCTGCGCGGCGCGGCCGCGCTCGCGCGGCCCCTCGGCTTCGTCCTTCGGGAAGTCGCCCGCGCCACGGTGGCCTCGCGGCCAATCTACCACGGCCGGGTCCCGGCTCACCGTCCGCCCCGGCGCGCGGCGAGCGCGGCCGCCATGACCTCCTTCACGGGGACGCCCCGCTCGCGCGCGCGCGCCGCGCAGTCGTCGTACTCGGGGTGGGCGCCGACCTCGCGCCCCGCCGCCCGCGCCACCTTCACGCGCACCGGCCCGTACGGCGTCTCGACCGTCTCGTGCGCGCGCTCGAGGACGTCGCGCTCCACCGCGTGGCGGCGCACGCCGAGCGTCGTCGTCTCGGCGAAGAGCACGCGCGTCACCGCCTCGCGCGCCGGCTCCTCGACGAGCGCGGACAGGAGGAACCCGGGCCGGCCCTTCTTCATGGTGACCGGTGCGGCCCACGCGTCCAGGGCGCCCGACTCGAGCGCGGCCTCGATCGCCCGGGCCACGAGCTGGCCGGGACAGTCGTCGAGGTTCGTCTCCAGCACCCACAGCTTCGACTCCCCCTCTCCCCCGGGCGGCCTGGGGGACGCGGTCGCGGAGAGGGGGCTCGCCTCGCCGAGCGTCATCCGCAGGACGTTCGGCCGATCCGCCCACCGCGCCGTGCCGACGCCGTACCCGATCCGCCCGGGCACGAACGCCGGCAGCGGGCCGAGCTCGGCCAGCTCCGCGAGGAGCGCGGCCCCGGTCGGCGTCACCGCCTCGCCGAGCGGGCCGCCGGAACGCACGGGCTTCCCGGCGAGGAGCTCGAGCACCGCCGGTGGCGGGATGGGCATGGGGCCGTGCGCCGACCGCCCGAGTCCGCGCCCGAGCTCGGGGGGCGCCGACACGACGCGTGGCCAGCCGAGGAGCTCGAGGGCGACGACGGCGGCGCAGACGTCCACGACGGAGTCCACCGCGCCCACCTCGTGGAAGTGGACCTCCTCGACGGGCACGCCGTGGACCTTCGCCTCCGCGCGCCCGATCCGCTCGAACACGGCGCGCGCGGCGGCCCGCGCCCGGGGCGAGAGCCCGCTCGCGTCGACGAGCGCGAGGATCTCCGGGAGCCCGCGGGCGTGCGGCTGCTCGCCCTCGACCACGACGTCGACGTGCGTCCCCGCGATGCCCGCGTCGGTCTTCCTCGTGACCTCGAGCCGCCAGCCGGCGAGCCCGAGCGTCCGGAGCGCGCCCTCGAGCGCGCCGCGGTCGACGCCGAGGTCGAGCGCCGCCGCGACGAACATGTCGCCCGCGATCCCGCCGATCGGCTCGAGCACGAGGAGTCCGGCCATCCCGAGGTTCCTACTCGCGGGCGACGAGGCCCGCCACGAAGGCGGCCCCGAAGCCGTTGTCCACGTTCACGACCGTCACGTTCGGCGCGCACGAGTTCAGCATCGTGAAGAGCGGAGCGAGGCCGCCCAGCGACGCGCCGTAGCCGACCGAGGTGGGCACGCCGATCACCGGGCGGCCCACGAGCCCGCCGACGACCGACGGGAGCGCGCCCTCCATCCCGGCGGCGACCACGACCGCGCGCGCCCGCTCGAGGTCCTCGCGCCGGGCGAGGAGCCGGTGGATCCCTGCGACGCCGACGTCGTAGATCCGGATCACCTCGATCCCCATGACGTCGAGCGTGACCGCGGCCTCCTCGCACACCGGGATGTCGGAGGTGCCCGCGCAGCAGACCGCGACCGGCCCGCGCGCCGGCAGCTCCATCCGGCCCTTGCGGAGGGTCCGCGAGACCGGATCGTACGTCGCGCCGCGCACCGCGCGCCGGACGGGGCCGGCCTTGTCGGGCGCGAGGCGCGTGACGAGCAGCGGCCCGCGCGCGGCGAGCTTCCGCGCGATCGCCGCGACCTGCGCGGCGGTCTTCGACTCGGCGAGGACGACCTCCGGCATCCCGACGCGGAGCGTCCGGTGCGTGTCGAGCGTCGCCATGTCGCCGAGCCGCTCGTAGGGCGCGCCCTTCAGCCGGCGGATCGCCTCCTCGACGGAGGTGCCGCGCGCGCGGACGCCGGCGAGCAGCCGGCGCAGGGTGTCTTCGTCCATGGGCGCGTCTCTACCGCAGATCGAGGTGCGAGAGGAGGCTCGCGATGCGCTCGCGGCTCCGGCATGACGAGGATGAGCCCCTCGAGGGCCTGGCCGGTGTCCTCGGCCCACGCGGTGAACCGCGTGGCGATCGCGACCGACCCCGCGTGCGCGACGAGCCGCTCGACGCACGCGCGGCCGCTCCCGCGCGCGAAGGTCGGGACGGAGAGGAGGAGCTTCTCCTTCACGAGCGTCCGCGACCGCCGAGACGAAGGCGCTCCCGACGATGTTGCCCGGACTCCATGAGCGCGCTCTCGGCCATCCCGCTCCAGCCGGCCTCTCCCGGCGGAAACCCGAGCATGCGCGGCGAGCCGCTCGGCGTCCGGCTCCGGGAGCGCGAGCAGCAGATCGCCGGTGAGGCGCCCCTCGAGCTTCACGCCCACCGCGACGAGGTCGCCGCCGAGCCCGCCGAGGAAGGAGGCGATCGCGCCGGGCTCCGCGCCGACCCACGCCTCGGGCACGTCCATGTCGAACCGGCGCCGCGCGAGCTTCCCGAGCGCGGTGATGGCCTGGCCGCAGCCGACGGAGGCCATCTCCTGGAGCGCGTCGAGCTCCCGCGGGCCGAATCGGACGCTCATGCGGCGAGGAGCCTCTGCACGTCGAGGATGAACACCGGCCGGCCGTTCCCGAGCACCGTCACGGCGGAGAGGCCCGGCACGGCGTCGAGCGGGACGCCGAGCGGCTTCAGCACCGCGTCCTGCTGGCCGAGCAGCGCGTCCACGGCGAGCCCGACGCGGCCGTCGGCGCCCTCCGCGACGACGACCGCCCGGTCGTCCCGCGCGCCCTCGACGGGGAACCCGAGCAGGCGCGTGAGATCGTGCACCGGGACGAGGTCCCCCGCGTACGCGAGCACCGGCGCGCCCCGGCTCCGGTCGAGGCGGGACATCTCGACCTGCGCCGCGCCGTGCACCTTCGCGATGGGGAGCCCCAGCACCTCGTCCCCCACGCGGACGAGCAGCACCGGCTGCACGGCGACCGTGAGCGGCAGCCGGAAGGTCACGCGCGAGCCGGCTCCCGGCGCGCTCTCGAGCTCGATGGTCCCGCCGACGGTCTCGACGGTGCGCTTCACCGCGTCGAGGCCGACGCCGCGGCCGGAGACGTCGGTCACGGTCCCGGCGGTCGAGAGGCCCGGGAGGCACGCGAGGAGGAGCGCCTCGCGATCGGCGAGCGCCGCGGCCTGGGCCTCGGTGAGCGTGCCGCGGGCGACCGCGGCGGCCCGGAGCTTCGCGGGATCCATCCCCTTCCCGTCGTCCGAGATCTCGATGATGACGCGGGAGCGCTCGCGGCGGGCCTGGACCAGGATCTTGCCGGTCGCGGGCTTCCCCGCGAGGACGCGCAGGTGCGGCGGCTCGATCCCGTGGTCCACCGCGTTGCGGAGCACGTGGAGGAGCGGGTCCGAGAGCTCGTCGAGGATCGCCCGGTCGAGCTCGATCTCGGCGCCGTGCACCTCCACCTCGACCTGCTTCCCGAGCTTGCGGGCGACGTCGCGCGCCGCGCGCGGCAGGCGCTCCGTGACGACGGCGAGCGGCGTCATCCGCACCGCCATCACCTTGTCGTGGAGGTCCTTCACGATCCCGTGGAGGCGGTCGACGCTCTCGTCGAGCGGCGCCCGCGGGCCCTGCGGGAGGAGCGTCTTGCCCACCTCGCGGATGCGCGCCGTCGCGAGGATGAGCTCGCCCACGGCGTCGAGGAAGCCGTCCAGGATCTCCGTCCGGACCCGCACGGTCCGGCTCGCCTCGGCCGCGTCCCGCTCCCGCGCGGCGGGTGCCGGCGCCCGCGCGGGCGCGGGCTCCTCCTCCGGCTCGCGGAGCGTCACCGCGGCGATGTCGGAGATCTGCGCGAGGGCGCGCTCGATCGCCTGGAGCGGCTCCGCCGTGTCGAGCAGCACGGCGAGCTTCTTGCCCGGGATGCGGCCGGCGCGGAGGTCGTCGACGGACGGCGTCGCCTTCGCGACCGCGCCGAGCGCGCCGAGCTTCTTCACGACGAGGAACGCGCGCACCGCGGGGACCGGGCAGCTCCCCGCGATCTCGACCTCGGCCGTGATGCGCCGCAGGGGGCGCACCACCGGGGCGGGCGGGGCGTCCGGACGCCGCTGCGCGCCGTCGTCGGAGGCTTCCCGCGTCGGCCCGGCGGCGGGCGGCGCCTCCGGCGGCGCGGCGTCGCGGTCGAGCCGGCGGGTCACCTCGGCGAGCCGCTCCATCGTCGCCGCGTCGGCGGGCGGGTTCGCGCCCGTCGCGGCGAGCTGCACCATGTCCTGGAGGACGTCCGCCGCGGCGAGGAGGACGTCGACCGCCGGAGCGTCGAGCCGCGCCGGGTCCCGGCGGAACACGTCGACGAGGTCCTCCGCCCGGTGCGCGAGGGCGCCGATCCCGTCGAGCTGCATCGAGCCGCTCATCCCCTTCACGCTGTGGGCGTGCCGGAAGCAGGAGTCGATCGCGTCGCGGGCCGACGCGCCGAGGCCGGTCCGGGCCGCCTCCTCGAGCAGCACGAGATCGCGCGCGAACCCCGCGAGGTGTTCCCCCGCCTCGGCCACGTACAGCGAGAGGTACTTGCTGAGGTCGACCGACACCAGGCCGCTCCAATCTCCGGGCGAGGCACTCTTCGCGAAGCGAAATGTGCCCGCCCGCTCCTTGCGGCCTGCGGGGTGCTATGTCCCGCCGCCGCCGTGCGGCTTTCTATGCGTCGCCGAGGACCTTCTTCACGACGGAGAGGACGTCCTCGCTCTTGAACGGCTTCACGATGAAGTCCGAGGCGCCGGCCTCGATCGCCTCCATCACGAGCGACTCCTGGCCGAGCGCGCTGCACATCACCACCACGGCCTTCGCGTCGTGCTTGATGATCTCGCGCGTCGCCTCGATGCCGCTCTTGAACGGCATCACGATGTCCATCGTGGTGAGGTCGGGGCGGAGCTCCTTGTACTTCTCGACCGCCTCGAGGCCGTTCGCCGCCTCGCCGACGACCTTGAACCCGGAGCTCGCGAAGATGTCCTTGATCATGTTGCGCATGAAGATCGCGTCGTCGACGATCAGGACTCGCTTCGCCATGGGACTTGGGTTCCTCCCCCGAGGGGTCTTCGGACGTTACCACCGGATCCGAGCGGTCCACAAGGAGACCGCCGCCCCGTGCCCGTGCGTCAACGCGCGCCGAAGAGCCGCTCCGCCTCGCCCGTGAGCGCGTCGGCGCCGAGCAGCGTCACCGCCCCGCCCGCCGCGGGGGCGACGCCGCGCACGAGCCCACCCGGCGCGTCCGGGGACGGCACGATCGTCTCGACCCCGAGCACCGCGCCGATGAGGAAGCCCAGCGCACGCTTGCCGCGGTCCAGGATCAGGACGTGCCCCGCCGCGGGCTCCAGCGGCTGCGCCGGGAGGCCGACGAGGGCGGCGAGGTCGACGACGGCGATCACCCGGCCGCGCAGGTTCATCACCCCCCGCACCGCCTCCGAGGAGCGGGGGACGCGCGCGAACGGCGGCTGCGGAACGACGACCTCCCGCACCGCCGCGAGCGGCAGCGCGTAACGCTCGCTCGCCACGCGGAACACGACGTGCCGCACGCCCGCTCCTATCCCAGCCGGAACCGCGACACGACCGTCTGCAGCTCGAGCGAGAGGTTCGTGAGCTCCTGGGCCGCGCTCGCCATCTGCGCGACCGCCGCGGTCTGCTCCGACATCACCTTGCGCACCTGCTCGGTCGCGCTCGCGTTCGACGACGCGACGTCGGAGATGTGGTCCATCGCCTGGACCATGTCGGCGGAGCCCTTGAGCTGCTCGCGGGCGGCGCCCGAGATGACGCCCACCTTGTTCGCGCCCGTCGCGGCGATCTTCGCGATGTCGGCGAGGGCGCGGATGATCGCCTCGAGGTCCTCGCGGCCGCCGCCGAGCTCGTCGACGGACTCCTTCATCGTGCCGACGACCTGCGCGGCGCGCCCGGAGATGTCCGCGGCGACGGACGAGATCTGCTCGGCGGACCGGCCGGCGGACTCGGCGAGCTTGCGGACCTCCTCGGCGACCACCGCGAACCCGCGGCCGTACTCCCCGGCCCGGGCGGCCTCGATCGTGGCGTTGAGGGCGAGGAGGTTCGTCTGGTTCGCGACCTGGGTGATCGCCTCGACGATCTTCGTGATCTCCTTCGTCCTCTCGCCGAAGGCGAACACCTGCTCGCTCGCCGCCTCGATCCGGGCGAAGACCTTCTTGACCTTCTCGCCGGCGAGGCGGGCGGCGTCGCCGCCGGACGCGGCGGAGGACGACGTCTCGGCGGAGGCGCGCGCGGCCTCCTCGGCGCTCGTGGCGGTCCGCTCGATCGACGCGGCGATCTCGCCGATCACCTTCGAGGTCCGCTCGACGAGGTCCGACTGCTGGCCGGCGCCGTCCGCGATCTTCTCCATCGAGGACGCGACCTCGTCGGTGGAGGCGTTCACCTCCTCGGCCGAGGTCTGGAGCTCGTTCGCGGCGTCGGCGACCGACTGGGCGGTGCGCTGGATCCGGGAGACGAGGTCGCGCAGGTTCTCCTGCATCGTCCGGATCGCCTCGGTGAGGTCGTCGATCTCGTCGTGGAACGCCTTCTGCTCCTCGGAGACCACCGCCTTCGAGAGGTCGCCGCGGCTGATCTCGACCGCGCTCGCCTTGAGGCGGCCGACGCGGGACACGCGCGCGATGGCGATGGTGAGCCCCGCCCCGAGCGCGAGCGTGAGGACGAGCACGATCGCGCCCGCGAGGACGACGCTCTGGAACCGCGACTGGATCGAGGGGATCGCGAAGAAGAGGATCCCTCCGACGATGAGGTACGAGACGAGGATCTTCGTCTGCAGCGAGACCGTGAGCCCCGCCGCCTGGGGGGGCGGCCGGAGCGTCGACTCCGCCGCGCGGCCGCGCATCGCCACGAGGTGGGGTGCGTCCTGCCAGCGCGCGCTCGGGCGCGTGGAGGTGATCCGCTCGTCTCGGGTTCCTCTCGCCACGGCCCGGCTCCTCGAGCGCGGCGGGCTCGATGCTCGAGGCCCGCGGCGCGGCTCAATCCTAGACGCCTGACCGCTTCGCTCCAAGCGGACGGCCACGGCGGCGGAGCCCAGCTGCGAGGCTACCGCGAAGCAGGTGGTCGTGTCCCGCCGGCACCGACACCGGCTCCCCGCGTGTGCCAACCACCCGGACGCCCCTGCCGCGGACGAACCGCCCGATCACCGTGAGGGGCGTCCGCGCCCGGGCCGCCGCCGCGCGCGCGGCGGGCCAGGAGCCCGGCGCGACGGCGACGACGAGCTCGTAGTCCTCTCCGCCCGCGAGCGCCGGCGCCCAGGGGTCCGCGAGACGCCGGGAGGCGCGCCGGTACGCGGGCGAGAGCGGGAGGTCCGCGAGGCCGATCCGGGCCCCGACGCCCGACGCCCGGCAGAGGTGGCCGAGATCCTGCGCGAGCCCGTCCGACACGTCGACCGCGGCGCGGACGAGCCCGGCGAGGGCGAGCCCCGCCGCGACCCGGGGCGTCGGCCGGCGCTGGCGGCGGGCGAGGGCCGGGGCCGCGCCGGGGCGCGAGGCCGAGCGCGGCGTCGCCGACGGTGCCGGTGACCGCGACGAGGTCGCCGGGACGCGCTCCCGCGCGGAGCACCGCGCGCCCCTGGGGGACCGCGCCCAGCGCGGTCACGGTGATCGAGAGGTCGCGCGCGCGCGTGACGTTTCCGCCCACCACCGCGACGCCGTGGGCCCGGGCGCAGGCCCCGAGCCCGCCCGCGATTCCGCGCACGGTGGCTTCCGGGGTCCCCTCGGCGAGCCCGAGCGCGACGAGCGCGAAGAGCGGCCGGGCCCCCATCGCCGCGAGGTCGGAGAGGTTCACCGCGAGCGCCTTCCACCCCGCGTCGGCGGGCGACCCGCGCGGGTCGAAGTGGACGCCCGCGACGACCGCGTCCACCGTCGCGACGAGCTCCTCGCCCGGCGGGATCCGGAGCACCGCCGCGTCGTCGCCCGGGCCGACCAGGACCCCCGCGCCGCGCACCGGGACCGCGCGGACGAAGCGGTCGATGAGCGCGAACTCGCCGGGAGGCGCGCGGGCCGGCATCTGCGCTCAGACCGCCGGGACGGGCCCGGTCGGCGTGACGGCGACGGTCGGCGCGGCGCGGACGGGGAGCACGAGCGTGAAGATCGAGCCCTTGCCGACCTTCGAGCGGACCGAGACCTCGCCGCCGTGCGCCTCGACGAAGCTCTTCACGATCGCGAGGCCGAGCCCGGCGCCGCCGTACTCGCGCGTCGACGAGCCGTCCACCTGGTAGAAGACGTCGAACACCCGATCGACGTGCTCCTCGCCGATCCCGATGCCGGTGTCGGTGACGTGGAGCGCGATGCGGTTGGCCGAGAGCGCCTCGGCGGAGACCGTGATGGACCCGCCCGGCTGCGTGAACTTCACCGCGTTCGAGCAGAGGTTCACGAGGCACTGGCGGACCTTGTCGCGGTCCGCCATGGAAGCGCGGCATCGACCCGGGCTCGCAGCTCACCCTGATCCCCTTCTTGCGGGCGAGCGGGAGCACCGTCGCGACCGCGTCGCGCATCACCTGCGCGGCGTCGACCTCGGTGAGGACGAGCCGCACGCGCCCGGCCTCGATCTTGGAGATGTCGAGGATCGAGGTGATGAGCTGGAGCAGGTTCTCGCCCTTCTCCATGATGATGCCGAGGTACTCGCGCTGCTCGGCGGTGAGCGGGCCGCCCGAGCCCCTCGAGCATCATCTCGGAGTAGCCGATGACGCTGGTGAGCGGGGTGCGCAGCTCGTGGCTCATCGTGGCGAGGAAGTTCGACTTCAGGCGGTCGAGCTCCTTCAGCTTCGCCGTAGCTCTCCTCGAGCTGCCGGTTCTTCTCCGGAGAGCTCGCGGTAGCTCTCCGTCACCGCCTCGATGTGGAGCTTCGCGGCGATGAGGTTCTTGTGGCCGGTGAAGACCATCACGTCGAGGAGATCCATGAAGTGCTTCAGGATCTTCTCGGCGGTGCGCCACCGGGACGCGGCGGATCTTCTCGACGTAGGTGGCCGCCGCCTTCGCGTCGAAGTCGTCGGAGATGCGGCGGAGCGACGAGGGGAGCTCGACGAGGTCGTCCGGCACGAACGGGCCGAAGACGACCCGGCCCATGACGTCGCCCTCGTAGAGCACCGGCTGGACCACGTAACGGCAGCCGCTGAAGCACTCGAACGTCTGCGCGACGGGGTCCTCGCCGATCGCGTCCGACTTGACGCGCGCGACCGTCGCCATGCACTGCTCGCGGCCGGAGGCCTTCGTCCAGATGTAGCCGCAGAAGTCGGCGTTCCCGACCTTCACGTCGACGAGCCGGTTGCCGGTCTCGTCGAACACCTTGAGGCCGACCCGGTAGAGCTCCGCGAACGACTGGCACACCTCCGCGAACGCGCGGAGGTCGAGGAGGTCCGCGAGCGGCATCCGCTGCTGCAGGAACGACGGCGCGAGGTTCATCGCGGCGGCGCTCCGGGCGGCGGCTCCGGGAACGCCTTGATCCGCGTGCCCTGGAGGTCGACGTGAGAGAAGATCTTCCCGAGGAACTCGCGCTCCGGGACGTGCCACTTGGCGTCGAGCCCGAACTGGCGGTCGAGGCTCCGGTAGCAGAGCTGGAGGACCGCGTAGAGCGTCTCGACGACGCCCTCGCCGCGGATCGCGACCGCGGGGACGACCGGCGGCTGGATGATGCGGCGGAGGTCGCCGACCTCGTCGTCGCCGCGCGCGTCGTCGAGGTCGCGCTTGTTCATCTGGATGACGATGGGCAGGGTCCGGTAGTCGAGCCCGTTCGCCTCCAGGTTCTTCAGCATGTTGTTCCAGTAGGCGAGGGTCGACGCTCGCCTCGCTCCGGCGCGAGTCCGCGACGAAGGCGACCGCGTCCGTCCCCTGCAGCACGATGCGCCGGGTGGACTCGTGCATCACCTGGCCCGGCACCGTGTAGAGCTTGAGCTTCACCCGGACGCCCGCCTGCGTCTTGAAGAAGACGGGCATCATGTCGAAGAACAGGGTGCGGTCGTCCTTGGTGTCGAGCGTCATGAGCCGCCCGCGCACCTTCGGATCGATCTTCTGGTACAGCGCCTGGAGGTTGGTCGTCTTCCCCGACAGCGCGGGGCCGTAGTAGACGACCTTGACGGCGATCTCGCGGGTCTCGGGGCTGAACTGGACCATGGGGGTAGGGGCCGGGGTGCCGGGCACCCCGCCCTTCACTCTACCTTATCCCAGCGCGGACGCGCGCTTCCCCGACCTCGTCCCGGCGCGCGCCCCACGGTCAAGGGACGCCGCTCCCGCACGGGCCCGCGCACCCCGGTTGACCTACACTCCGCGGCCGGCCGGCTCGCCGCCGTCCCACCACCGCTTCGCCGCGTCCACGGAGCGGAGCAGCGGGCACCGGGGGAGCGTGCGCCAGGAAGGCGCGGCCGTAGCCCTTCGTGACGAGCCGCCGGTCCAGCACCGCGACGAGGCCGCGATCGGTGCGCGTCCGCACGAGCCGGCCGAACCCCTGCCGGAGCGCGAGCGCGGCCGCCGGGACCGAGAGCTCCGAGAACCCGTCGCGCCCCTCCGCCTCGAGCGCGCGGAGCCGCGCCGCGATCACCGGGTCGTTCGGCGGCGCGAACGGGAGCCGGTCGATGACGACGAGCGAGAGCGCCTCGCCGGGGACGTCGACGCCCTCCCAGAAGCTCGCGGTCGCGAAGAGCACCGACGGCTCCGCCCGGAACGCGTCGAGGAGCTTCGCCTTGGGCCGCTCGCCCTGGAGCAGGATCCGGTAGGGCAGGTGGCGCGACGCGCGGTGGAGCGCCTGCATGTTCCGGTCGGAGGTGCAGAGCACGAACGCGCGCCCGCCGGTCACCGCGGTGAGCGCCTGATGGCCGTCGGCGGCCGCCTCGGCGAAGCCCGGGTCGTTCGGCTCGGGGAGCCCGTCCGGCGCGACCAGCGCCGCCTGGCGCGCGAAGTCGAACGGGCCGGGGAAGCTCGCCTCCGTCCACGTCGAACTCGGGGGCGAGCCCCACCTGCGCGGCGGAAGTACTCGAAGCGGCCCTGCGCCGCGAGCGTGGCGCTCGTGAAGATGACCGTGTCGGTGCGCCGGTAGAGCCGCGCCTGCAGCTCCTCGGCCGACGTCGATCGGCGCGGCCCGCAGGAAGACGCCGCGCCCGCGCACCTCGCCGAAGTAGACGCGCGACGGCTCCTTCATCGCCGTCACCGCCGCGAGCTCGACCCGGAGCTCGCCCGCGCGCCGCGCGAGCTGCGCGAGCGCCGGCGAGGGCGCGTCGGCGAGAGGTCCCGGAGCTCCGACCAGCGCGCCGTCGACTCGCGCGAGCGAGCGCGCCCGCGCGGCTCGAGCACCTCCGGGGTGAGCGACGCGCGCACGCCCTCCTCCGGCTCCGGGCGCCGCGCGCGTGCCGAACCCGCCGCGCCCGGTGGCCGCGCGCCGACGGGCGTGGCAGGCGCGCCCGCCGGCCTGCCCCGCAGCGCGTCGGCCACCTCCTGGAAGAGCCGCTCGCCGGCGCGGCGCAGCTCGGCCGGTGGCCTCCTTCATCATCGAGCCGAGGTCCGGCCGGTCGGCCACCGCGCGCTGCGCGTCGCGGACGAGCTCCTCGAGGCCGCCACGAGGAGACCTGAAGGCCGAAGTACTCGGTCGCGACGTCCTCGAGCGCGTGCGCCTCGTCGAACACGACCGCGTCGTGGTCGGGCAGGATCTCGACGCCCGCGCGCGAGGTGCGCATCGCCGAGGTCGGCGAAGAAGAGGTGGTGGTTCACGAGCAGCACGTCCGCCTCGGCGGCCAGCGCCCGGGCGCGGGTGACGAAGCACTCCTCGTAGCGCGGGCACTCGCGCCCGACGCAGCTCTCGCTCGTGGCGGAGAGGTCCTTCCAGGTGTGGTAGTGGTCGGGGAGGTCGATCTCGCTCCGGTCCCCGGTCTCTGTCTCGCGCGCCCAGGCCTCGATCCGCGGCCAGAGCGCGGCGTCCTCGCGCGCCGCGAAGGTCGGCGCGCGCGCGAACTCCTCGCCGCGCGCGAGGCAGTAGTAGTTCGAGCGCCCCTTGAGGTAGGCGGCCGTGAAGGCGAGGCCACACGCGTCGCGGAGGAGCGGGATGTCCTTCCCCCAGAGCTGCTCCTGCAGGGTCTTCGTCGCGGTCGAGACGATGACGCGGCGGCCCGAGAGCACCGCCGGCACGAGGTAGGCGAGGGTCTTCCCGGTCCCGGTGCCCGCCTCGGCGACGAGGTAGCGCCGCGCCGAGAGGGCGCGCTCGACGGCGCGCGCCATCGCGAGCTGGTCCTCGCGGTGCTCGTAGCCGGGCAGCGCGCGCGCGAGCCGCCCCCCCGGCCCGAGCACGTCGTCGAGCGTGACCGGCAGCGGCGACGGGATCAGGGCGCCGCTCCCCGCCCGCCGAGGAGCCGGATCGCCACGTACGCGACGAACCCGAGCAGCCCGCCGAGCACGACGGCCGCCGCGACGCGCCCCGCGAGCCTCGCGCGCCGGCGATCCGGCTCCCGGGGGAGCGAGGCGAGGCCGTGGACGATCGCGCGCCGCAGGACCTCGTCCCGGAACCGCGCCGCGACCGCGTCGCCCGGGCGCTCGGCGAGGACGGCGCGATACCTCTCGCCTGCGCTGGCGAGACCCTCGAGGTCCTGGAACCGGGCGAGGTAGGCGCGGTGGCGCGCCTCGTCGTCCCAGGCGGCGAGGACCTCGGCCCACGCGGCGGCGTCCGCGGCGGGGCGTCCGCGGCGAGCGTGGCTTCCGCGGCGCTCGGCTCGGCGACGGGGGCCGGGGGCGCGGCGGCTGCGGGGGCCTGCACCGGGAGGACGTTCTCGACGGAAGGGGTCATGCGGAGCCCCGAGAGTCTAGCCCGGAACCCGCCGCTAGAACGAGACGGGCACGGGCACGAAGGTCAGCACGAACAGCGCGAGCGAGAGCCAGGCGATCGCCTTCCGCCCCGGCCCGAGCGGCTCCTCGGCGAGGGCGGGCGGGTGCCCGAGGCCGATCACGAAGCGGGTGAGCGCCCACCAGAGGAGCCAGCTCCAGCTGAAGAAGATCCCCGCGGCGAGGAGGCCCGTCGAGACGACCCGTCCGGTCGCGCGGGCGCGGCGCCGGCCGAGGAGCGCGTAGAGGACGTGCCCGCCGTCGAGCTGACCGAGCGGCACCAGGTTGAGCGTCGTGACGAGGAGGCCGAGCCACGCCGCGAGGGCGACCGGGTGCAGGAAGACTTCCTGCCCCGGGGGGAGCGCGCCGAACACGATCCGGCCCATCGCCCAGGTGATCGCGCTGTCGCCGAGGAGCTCGAGATCGCCGCCGCCCCCGAGCGACTGGTGCGCGAGGAGCGCCCGGACGAGCGCGAACGGTGACTGCCAGGGCGACGCGGCCGCGGCCGCGACGCTCCCGGCGTCCCGGACCTCGGAGAGGTAGAGCCCGAGCAGCAGGAGCGGCACCGCGACCGCGAACCCCGCGAGCGGCCCCGCCGCCCCGATGTCGAGGGTCGCCCTCCGCGAAGGAATCGGCGAGCGCATGCGGATGACGGCGCCGAGCGTCCCGAAGGCGAACGGCACCGGGATGAAGTAGGGCAGCGTCGCGCGGACCCCGTAACGCCGCGCGAGGACGTAGTGCCCCATCTCGTGGGTGAACAGGATCGCGACGAGCGAGCCCGCGAAGGGGAACCCGCCGCGCACGACGTTCGCGAGCGTGACCGCGACGGGCGTGCGCGTGAACGCCGTCCAGAAGCCGAACCCCATCCAGAGGGTGGTCGCGACCGTCGCGACGAAGAGGAGCACGTTCGCCGTAGGGAACGGGCTCCGCGGCCGCGTGCGCACGAGGACGTCGTCCATCTCACGTGGAACGTAATGGCGCGACGACCCGGGGGCACCCCCGGGCGGCGCCGGAGCCCGCTACGGGCCGCCGGCCCCCGGCCTCGCGAGCTCCTCGCGCGTCATCTCGCGGAGCCCGTTCTGGTCGACGGTGAGGAAGAACAGCTCCTTCTCGGGCGTCCGATTGGGCCCCACCGTGATGTCGCCGGTCGCGCCCTTGAAGGTCCGGAGCCGCGCGAGGCCGTCGCGGAGCGCCTCCCGCGTCTGCACCCGCGTCTCCATCACCTGCCGCGCCATCCGGATGCCGTCGAAGGCGGACGCCTCGAGGATCGTGGGGGCCTGGCCCGGGTACTTCTTCTCGAACGCCTCGACGAACCGCTTCGTCTCGGGCCGGGAGGAGCCCGCGAAGAAGCCGTCGACGAGGACCGCGCAGCGGACGTGGCGCCCCGGGCCGCCGGGGGTCATGTCGAAGAGCGAGGGATCGTTCCAGCCGTTCGCGCCGAGGAGCTGGACCGGCTGCAGGTCGGGCCGGCCGGTCGTCTTGCGGATCTTCGCGACCTCCTCGGGCAGGCAGGTCTGGGTGACGACGTCCTCGACGGCGAGCGCGGGCGCGATGAGGCGGACGTTCTTCGCGAAGTCCGGGATGAAGATGGCGTCGAAGTCGACGACCGGCTCGAGCTTCTCGCGCGCCTTCTCGAGCGCCTTGCGGCGCCGGAAGGGGTCGGTCTCCTTCTTCGCGATCTCCTTCTGCTGCTCCTCCCAGTCGGAGCGCTCGTCGAGGTAGAGCTTGCCCACCATGTCCTTCACGAGCGGCGTGAAGGTGGTGCGGTCGGCGGCGTAGGTCTCGGCGCCGCGCACCTCGCCGCCGCGCGCCTCCACGTCGTCCCAGAACGCGTTCGCGAGCTCCACGCCGTAGGTGACGGACGGGAACATGATCGCGAACCGCTTCATCCCGCGCCGGCCCATCGCGAAGTCGGCGAGCGCCTTCGCCTGGGCCTCCGCGGTCAGCATGTTCTGGAACACGTACGGTCCGGCGCGGGTCACGCCCTCGAGCTTCGAGAGCGAGACGAGGGGGACGCGAAGCTCCTGGGCCGCGGCCGCGGCGCGCTCCGCCTCGGCGTTGGTCACGGCGCCCACGATCGCGATCGCCCCCTCCTCGAGGGCGAGCGCCTCGATCGCGGAGGCGGCGCCGTCCGGCTCGCCGCGCGTGTCGCGCACCGCGACCTTCACCGAAGAGCCCTCGAGCCCGAGGGTCACGCCCTGCAGGATCGCGTCGCCCCAGCGCTTGTACGGGCCGGAGAGCGGGACCGCCACGCCGACCACGTTCGGGCGGACGAAGGTGAGCTTCGCGATGCGGTCGACGATCCCCTTCGCCTCGGCGGCGTAGGGGCCCTCCGGCCAGCGCAGGAACACGTCGCGCGCGGCCTGCTCGGCGCGCGCGTAGTCGCCGAGGTGCAGCTGGATGCGCGCGAGCTTCATCGCGAGCGGCTCCTGCACGGGCGAGTCCGAGGGCAGCTCCTCGCGGAGCTTGGCGACGTCGAGGAACGGGAGCCGGTCCACCGCGTCGGCGGCGCGGCGGAGCGCGGCGGGCCGCGCCTCCGGCGGCGAGATCCGGGCGAGCTCCGAGAGCCAGCGCACCGCGTCCGCGTCCGCGCCGGCGGCCAGCGCCGCGTCGGCGGCGCGCCCCGCCGCCTCGGGCTTCGTGCCGTCCGGCAGCTTCGCGTAGACCGTGCCCATCGTCGAGAGCGCGTCGCGCGGGCGGCCGAGGTCGAGGTCCACGAGCGCGAGCAGGTACTTCGCCTCGACCGCGCGCCGGTAGAGCGGGTAGTCGGTGAGGAGCTTCCCGAGCGCGCGGGCGGCGCGGTCCGGCCGCCCCGCGGCGCGCCACTCCGCGCCGGCGTCGTGCAGCGCCTCCGGCGCGACCTCCGTGTCCCGGTACCGCTCCGCGAAGGCCTCGAGCCGCGTGGCGCGCTCCTCGGGCGGCAGGAGCTGCGCCTCGCGCCGCACCTGCTCGAGATCGCGCCGGGCGAGGTCGGTCGCCTGCGCGGGCTCCATCTCCTGCCCGTTCACGATGACCACGCGCTTCGGGCAGCCGACGAGGGCGAGCACCAGGACGGCGAGGATCTTCGTCGCGCGCATGGGGAGTCCGGGATCTACTGCGGAAACGCGCGAGACGAAAGGATCTTCCGCGTGGAACCGGTCGTGGGCCGTGAGGAGCGGGCCGGCACATTTCGCCTCGCGAAGAGTGCCTGGCCCGAAGATCGGAGCGGCCTACCTGGCCTTCTCGCGAATCAGATCCTGCACCTTCTCCCAGAAGGTCCGGGTCTGCGGATTGGTCTCCTCGCCGGAGACCGACGCGAACTTCTCGAGCAGCTCGCGCTGCTCCTTCGTGAGGTGCGTCGGCGTCTCGACGAACACGCGGACGTGCTGGTCGCCGCGCCCGCCGCCGCCCTGGAGGGCCGGGACGCCCTTCCCCTTCAGGCGGAACACCTTCCCGTTCTGCGTGCCGGCGGGGACCTTGAGCTTCGTCGGGCCGTCGACCGTCGGCACGTCGATGGACGCGCCGAGGGCGGCCTGCGTGAACGAGATCGGCATGTCGCAGAGGATCTCGGTGTCCTCGCGCCGGAAGACGGCGTGCTCGCGCACCTGGACGACGACGTACAGGTCGCCGGGCGTGCCGTTCGCGACGGGCGGGGGCTCGCCCTCGCCCGAGAGCTTGAGCCGGGTGCCGGTGTCGACGCCAGGCGGCACCTTCACCTCGACGGTCGCCTGCTCGCGCCGGCCGCCCGCGCCGCCGCAGTCCGGGCACTTGTCGACGACGACACGCCCCTGCCCCTGGCAGTGGTGGCAGGTACGGGCGATCGAGAAGAAGCCCTGCGTCAGCCGGATCTCGCCCGCGCCGCCGCAGGTCGGGCAGGTGCGGGGGCTCGTGCCCGGCTTCGCCCCCGAGCCGTGGCAGGTGTCGCAGGCGCGCGCCCGGGGGATCGAGATCCGGGCCGTCGTCCCGAAGACCGCCTCCTCGAACCCGATCTCGAGGTGGTACCGGAGGTCCGAGCCCCGCGTCCGCGCCCGCGTCCGGCGCGCGCCGCCGCCGAACATCTCGCCGAAGATGTCGCCGAAGATGTCGTTGATCGAGGACGCCGCCGCGCCGCCGAACGGGAAGTCCTGGCTCCCGTTCGCGTGGCCGAAGCGGTCGTACCGGGCGCGCTTGTCGGCGTCCGAGAGGACCTCGTACGCCTCGCTCGCCTCCTTGAACTGCTCCTCGGACTGCCGGTCGCCCGGGTTCTTGTCCGGGTGGTACCTGTGCGCGAGCCGGCGGTAGGCGGTCTTGATCGCCGCCTCGTCCGCGTCGCGGCCGACGCCCAGGACCTCGTAGTAATCTCGCTTTCCCACCTGTTTTCGCGCCCTTCTGGCGTGAGCGGACTCGCCCGTGCGGAATATAACGCACGGCGCGCCCCTGACAATCAGGCCGCCCTAGGCCGTAGGGAGCGGCCTAGGTGCCGCCGCCGCCCTGCTGAGCGTAGATCGCGTCGGCGATCCGGTACGCGCTCCCCTCGAGCCGGGTGAGCGCCTCCTTGATGGCGCCGGCGTCTCCGCCGGGCAGGATGCCCTTCAGCGCCTCGAGGTCCGCCCGGATCTCGGCGAGGTCGTCGGCCTTCAGCGCGCTCGAGTACTCCTCGAGGCTCTTCTCGGTCGTGTAGATGAGCCCCTCGGCGTTGTTGCGGAGGTCCGCGAGCTCCTTCTTCTTCACGTCGTCGGCCCGGTTCGCCTGGGCGTCGTTCACCATCCGCTGGATCTCGTCCTCGGTGAGCCCCGAGGAGGCGGTGATCCGGATCTGCTGCTGCTTGCCGGTGCCGAGGTCCTTCGCCGAGACGTGGACGATCCCGTTCGCGTCGATGTCGAAGCTGACCTCGATCTGCGGCACGCCGCGCGGCGCCGGCGGGATGCCGACGAGCTCGAACCGGCCGAGCGTCTTGTTGTCCCCCGCCATCTCGCGCTCGCCCTGGAGGACGTGCACGGAGACGAGCGGCTGGTTGTCGACGGCCGTCGAGAAGACCTGCGCCTTCTTGCAGGGGACGGTCGTGTTCTTGTCGATGATGCGGGTGAAGACGCCGCCCGCCGTCTCGACGCCGAGCGAGAGGGGCGTCACGTCGAGGAGGAGGACGTCCTTCACCTCGCCCTTCATGACGGCGCCCTGGATCGCCGCGCCGACCGCGACGACCTCGTCCGGGTTCACGCCCTTGTGCGGCTCCTTGCCGAAGAACCGGCGCACGACCTCCTGCACCTTCGGCATGCGGGTCATGCCGCCGACGAGGATGACCGTGTCGAGCTGCTGGGCGGTGAGCCCCGCGTCCCTCAGCGCGATCTTGCAGGGCTCGATGGTCTTCTCGATGAGGTCGCCGCAGATCTCCTCGAGCGTGGTGCGGTCGATCGTCTCGGCCAGGTGCTTGGGGCCGGTCGCGTCGGCGGTGATGAACGGGAGGTTCACCTCCGTCTCGGTCGCCGAGGAGAGCTCGTGCTTCGCGCGCTCCGCCGCCTCCTTCAGGCGCTGCAGGGCCATCCGGTCGCGCTTCAGGTCGATGCCGGTCCCCTCCTTGAAGCGCTTCGCGAGCCAGTCGATGAGCCGCTGGTCGAAGTCCTCCCCGCCGAGGAAGGTGTTGCCGTTCGTCGCCTTCACCTCGAAGACGCCGGCGTTGAGCTCGAGGATCGTGATGTCGAACGTGCCGCCGCCGAGGTCGTACACCGCGAGGCGCTCGGTGGTGCCGGACTTCTGCTTGTCGATGCCGTAGGCCAGCGCGGCCGCCGTCGGCTCGTTGATGATGCGGAGCACGTTCAGCCCGGCGATCCGGCCGGCGTCCTTGGTCGCCTGCCGCTGGGCGTCGTTGAAGTAGGCGGGGCAGGTGACGATCGCCTCGCTCACGGGCTCGCCGAGGTAGTCCTCCGCCGTCTGCTTCATCTTGGCGAGGACCATCGCCGAGACCTCGGACGGAGAGTGGCGCTTCCCGCCGACCTCCACCCAGGCGTCGCCGTTGTCGGCGGGGACGATCCGGTAGGGCACGAGCCCCGCGGACCGCTTCACCTCGGCCTCCTCGAACTTGCGCCCGATGAGCCGCTTCACCACGTAGACGGTCGACTCCGGGTTCGTGATGGCCTGGCGCTTCGCGATCTGGCCGACGAGCCGCTCCCCGCCCTCGGTGAACGCGACCATCGAGGGCGTGGTGCGCGAGCCCTCGCTGTTCGGGATCACGACCGACTCGCCGCCCTCCATCACGGAGACGCAGGAGTTCGTGGTCCCGAGATCGATGCCGATGACCTTGCCCATCCGATCCCTCAATCGGCCTTCGGTGGCTCGACGGCGACCCCGACCATCGCCGGCCGCACCAACCTGTCGTTGAGCTTGAACCCGCGCGCGTGCTCGACCACGACCGTGCCCGGCGGCTGCTCCGCCGTCGGCACCTGCATGAGCGCCTCGTGGAACGCGGGATCGAACTTCTCGCCCATCGCCGAGAAGCCCACCACGCCGTGCTTCGCGAGCGCCTGCTCGAGCGTGGCGCGCACGAGGCGGACGCCGGCCGCGAGCGGACCGTCGGCCGCGGCGGCGGCGAGGGCCCGGTCGAGGTTGTCGACCGCCGGGAGGAGGTCCTTCACGAGCTTCTCGACCCCGAAGCGCTGGATCTCCTCGCGTTCGCGCGCCGCCCGCTTCTTGTAGTTGTCGAGGTCGGCCGCGGCGCGGAGGAGCCGCTCGTGCTCGTCCTTCAGCCTCTCCATCGTCTCGCGGCCCTTCGCGGTCGAGAGCTCGAGCTGCGCGCGCAGGCTCTCGACCTCCCTCGCGAGCGCGCCCGCCTCGCCGGTCGGGGCGGCCCCGGCCTCGACCGCCACCTCCTGCTCCGCGGGAGCGGCGTCGCCGTGCTCGATCTTCTCGACCGAGCGCAGCGCGGCCTCGATCGCGTTCTCGGGGATCTCGGCCTGGAAGCCGCCCTTGTGATCGCTCTCGCCCATGAGGTGGGAACAGGTGCGCCGCCGTCCCCCGACGGACCCGCACGATCGAGCATTTTGGCACGATGCACGACGAGCGAACAAGCGCCGGGAGCACGGACGCGTGCCCATTTCGTGGGAACGCGCGGCGCCGGATCATCGATCGGAGAGGTCCGCCAGCGCGCGGGAGATCTGCTTCGCGGTCAGGTCGACGAGAGGGATCACCCTTGCGTAGTTCATGCGCGTGGGTCCCACCACGGCGAGGGCGCCGAGCACCGCGTCGCCGCGCCCGTAAGGCGCCGCGACCACCGACACGTCCGGCACCGCGGCGAACTCGCTCTCCGCGCCGATGAAGATCTGGACCTCCTGCGAGGTGAGCACGCGGTCGAGCACGCGCAGGATCCGGTCCTTCTCCGCGAAGGCCCGGAGGAGCGCGCGCGCCTTCTGCACGTCCGCGAACTCCGGGGCGTCGAGGAAGCTCTCCTCGCCGTGCGCGAGCACCCGCTCGGGCGCGGGCCCCGCCGAGAACGTCTGCTCGGCGAGCGCGAGCGCCTTCTGGAGAAGATCGGAGAGCGCGCTCTGGTCCGCCCGCATCTCCGACAGGATCCGGTCGCGCAGCTCGGCGAGGCCGGTGGCCCCCTCCGCGGACTCCTGGGCGGACTGGATCTTCTCGTTCAGGTAGTTCGCGGCGCGCTCGAGCTCCGACGGCTCCATCGCGAACTCGAGCTGCACGAGCTTGTTCGTCACGATCCCGGCCGCCGACACGAACACGGCGAGGACGCGGTTCTCGCGCAGGCGCACGAACTCGAGGTGCCGGACCGGGTCCGCATTGGGCCGCGGGGTCGTGACGACGCCGGCGTGGTGGGAGAGCGAGTGGAGGAGGTCGGCCGTCCCCTCGAGCAGCGCGCCCACGCCGCTCGCCTCGTGCGCGAACTTCTCGATCCGATCGCGGTCCTGCAGCGAGGGCGGCCGGACCTTGAGGAGGGCGTCGACGTAGAGCCGGTACCCGCGGGAGGTCGGGATCCGCCCCGAGGACGCGTGCGGCTTCTCGAGGAGGCCGAGCGCCTCGAGATCGGCCATCACGCTGCGGATGGTCGCGGGGGAGCAGTCGAGCTCGTGGCGCGCGAGGAGCGGCTGGCTCGCGACCGGCTCGCCGGTCACGATGTAGTCGTGCACGAGGGCCCGGAGGACCTCCCGCTCTCGTCTGTCCAGCTCGCCACCGGGGCCCGGCATTGGACGACCTACTCGCCGGCGAGGTGCCTCTCCGCGGCCGCCGACAGCGCCGCGAACCGCCCGGCCGCCAGCGTGCGCCACCGCTCCGCGGCGGTGGGCCCGTCGCCGGCCTGCTCGGCGACGAGCGCCTCGAGGTGCACCCGCTCTTCCGGATACGAATAAGCGAACGCCGCGCGCGCCGCACCGCCGTCGTCGCGGGCGATCGCCTCGCGCAGCGCGCCGCGGGCGCGCTCGAGATCGCCCCGGGAGTCCGCGAGGAGCGCGAGGGCGTACCACGGCTCCGAACGCGACGCGTCGAGGCTGCGGGCGGTGTCGAGATAGGCCTGGGCCGCGGAGACGTAGCCCTCCGTGGCGTACAGCTCGCCGAGGTTCACGAGCGCGGCTTGCTGATCCGCGACGGCCCCCTTCGCGACCACCTCGTCGAGGAGGCGGCTCGCGGCGTCGGCGTGCCCCTCGAGCAGGTACGAGACCGCGAGGTCGTTCAGCGCGCCGAGCCCGTCCGGAATCCCGCGCCAGCTCCGACTCGAACGCGGCGCGGGCGCCCGCGAGGTCCCCCGCCCGCAGCCGGTCTGGGCCGACGCCCGCGCCGGAGGCGAGCGTGACGAGCACCGGCGCGGCCGCCCCCTGGGCGGCCGCACGGGGCTCCGCGCCTCCGCACGCCGCGAGGGCGAGGAGGGCGAGCGCTGCTGCGCTTCGCGCGCCTTTTGCCAGGTTCCGCAAGGGTCGGTCGGCTGGTCGCCGACGAGGCGAGTCTAGTCACCCCCCCTGGCCCGATCAAGGAACCCGGGTACCCGGTCGGTCCTCGGCCGCGCCGGTTCGGCGCGCCGCCCGCCGCCCCCGCGGCTAAGATGCCGCCGCTCCTCATGACCATTGCACCCGAGATCACCCCGTCCTCGTCGCCGTGGGCGCGGGTTCGCCGCGCGCTCGAGGCCGAGCGCCGCGCGGAGGTGACGGGGATCGTGGGGGCTGCGCGCGGCGCGCTCGTGCGCGGGCTGCTGGCCGGCGGGACGGGCGCCGTGCTCGCCGTCGCAGCCGACGAGGACGAGGCCGACGCCCTGCAGCGCGACGTCGCGTTCTTCGCCGGCGCGGACGGCGTGCTCCGGGTCCCGGCCGACCCCGTGCTCCCGTACGACGACCTCTCCCCGGACCGCGGGCTCGAGCTCGAGCGGCTCGCCGCCCTCGCCCGGCTCCACGTCGCGCCGGAGCGGATGCCGCGTCGTCGTCGTGTCGGCCCGCGGGCTCGCCCGGCGCGTCGTGCCCAGGTCCGCGGTCGAGCGGGGGTCGGACCTGCTCGCGAAGGGGGTCGAGATCGCCCGCGAGACGCTCGCGGAGAAGCTCGTCCTCCTCGGCTTCACCCGCGTGCCGCTCGTCGAGGACCCGGGCACGTTCGCGGTGCGGGGCGGCATCGTCGACCTCTGGTCTCCCGCGCAGGCCGCGCCCGTCCGGCTCGAGTTCTTCGGCGACGAGATCGAGAGCTGCCGAGCGTTCGATCCGCTCTCGCAGCGGAGCGAGGCCCAGGTGGAGGAGGTCCTCCTCTCGCCCGCGCGCGAGGCCCTCTTCACGCCGGAGGGGAAGGAGGCCGCGAAGGCGGCCGTCCGCGAGGCCGCGGAGCGCGTGAACCGGCCCACGTCCCGGGTGCGCGAGGTGCTCGACGCCGTCGACGAGGGCACGCCGTTCTTCGGGATGGAGGCGCTGCTCCCGGGCTTCCATCCGGGCGGCCTCTCGACGCTCTTCGACTACCTGCCGCCGGGCGCCGCCGCGTACGTGGACGACGCCGCCGCCGTCGAGGAGGCGCTCCAGGACCTCGACGCCGAGCTCGAGCGAGAGCACGCGGGCGCGCTCCGGCGCGAGGAGCTCGCGCTCCCCCCCGCCTCCCACTTCCTCCCCGCCGCCGACGCGCTCGCGCGCCTCGCGGCGCGGCCGCTGGTGCGGCGCCACCGGGTGTGGCTCGGCACCGCCGAGCCGGTCCGCTTCTCCCTCGTCGAGACCTCCGCGATCCGCGGCGAGATCGAGGCGGCCCACGGCGACGAGGGCGCGCTCGCGCCGCTCACGCGGCGGCTCGAGGAGTGGCGCCGCCGCGGCATCGCCGCGGTCGTGGCGTGCGGGACGCCGTCGGCGACCGACCGGCTGCGCCGCCTCCTCGAGGACCGGCACCAGCACGTGCGCGTGCACCCGGCGCTCCCCGGCGACCCCGCGGCGCTCTACGACCCGGCGGTCCACGCGCACGCGGTGCCGGGCGAGCTCTCCGGCGGGTTCGTGGACGGCGACGGGAGACTGGCGATCGTCGCCGACGAGGAGATCTTCGGACGGCGCGTCCGCAAGCGCGCCCGGAAGGCGCGCGAGGAGAACGCGTTCTCGGCGGCGTTCCGCGACCTGAACGAGGGCGACCTCGTCGTCCACGTCGAGCACGGGATCGCCCGCTACCTCGGCCTCACCAAGATGCAGATCCGCGGGGTCGAGGGCGACTTCCTCGTCCTCGCGTACGAGGGCGCGGACCGGCTCTACCTCCCGGTCGCGAAGCTGCGCCAGGTGCAGAAGTTCACCGGCGCCTCGCCCGAGACCATCCGGCTCGACCGGCTCGGCGGCCAGTCCTTCGCGCTCCGCAAGGCGCGGGTGAAGGAGCAGCTCCTCAAGATGGCGGCGGAGCTCCTCGACATCTACGCCGCGCGGGCGGCGCACCCCGGCTTCGTGTTCCCCGAGCCCGACGAGACCTTCCGCGAGTTCGAGGCCGAGTTCCCCTACGAGGCGACGCCCGACCAGGCGAAGGCCATCGAGGACGTCGTCGCGGACATGACGAAGGGCGGGCGGGGCGCCTGGCGAGCGCCGGGGCAGCCGGATGAGGCTGCCCCAGAGCGAGCGGGGGGCTCGGGGGGGCGCGAGCCGCAGGCGAGTGCCCCCCCGCCTCCAATGGATCGGCTCGTCTGCGGCGACGTCGGGTACGGCAAGACCGAGGTGGCGATGCGGGCCGCGATGCTCGCCGTCCTGGCGAGGAAGCAGGTCGCGGTCCTCGTCCCGACGACGGTGCTCGCGGCGCAGCACGAGCGGACCTTCCGCGAGCGGTTCAAGGGCTACCCGGTCCGCGTCGAGGCCGTCTCGCGCATGAAGACCGCCGAGGAGGTGCCGCGCGATCCTGAAGGACGCCGCCGCCGGGCAAGGTCGACGTCCTCGTCGGCACCCACCGGCTCCTCGCCGCGGACGTCGCCTTCAAGGACCTCGGGCTCGTGGTCGTGGACGAGGAGCAGCGCTTCGGCGTCGCCCACAAGGAGCGCCTGAAGAAGCTCCGGCAGGCTCGTCGACGTCCTCACCCTCACCGCGACCCCCATCCCGCGCACCCTGCACATGAGCCTCGCGGGCGTGCGCGACCTCTCGATCATCGCGACGCCGCCCGAGGACCGGCGCGCCATCCGCACCTTCGTCATGAAGTTCGACCCCGCGGCGGTGCGCGAGGCGATCGACAACGAGCTGAAGCGGGGCGGGCAGGTCTTCTTCGTCCACAACCGCGTCCGCTCGATCCGCGCGATGGAGAAGTTCCTCTCCGAGCTCGTCCCGCAGGCGCGGATCGGGATCGCGCACGGCCAGATGGGCGAGGGGAAGCTCGAGGAGGTGATGGCGAGGTTCGTGAACCGGGAGCTCGACGTGCTCCTCGCCAGCGCCATCATCGAGAGCGGCCTCGACATCCCGAGCGCGAACACGATCATCGTGAACCGCGCGGACCACTTCGGCCTGTCGCAGCTCTACCAGATCCGCGGCCGGGTCGGCCGCTCGCGGGAGCGCGCCTACGCGTACCTCCTCGTGCCGGCGCGCCGGCCCGTGACGAAGGACGCCCAGAAGCGGCTCGAGGTGCTGCAGCGCTTCTCCGAGCTCGGCGCGGGCTTCCGCATCGCGAGCCACGACCTCGAGATCCGCGGCGCCGGGAACCTCCTCGGCAAGGACCAGTCCGGCCAGATCGAGGCGGTCGGGTTCGAGCTCTACTCGGAGCTCCTCGACGAGGCCGTCCGCGAGCTCAGGGGCGAGCCGCCGCGCGAGGACGTCGACCCCGACGTGCAGCTCCCGGTGCCGGCGATCATCCCGGACGCCTACATGCCCGACGTCCACCAGCGGCTCTGGTTCTACAAGCGGTTCGCGCAGGCGGCGACGGACGAGGAGCTCGAGGAGGTGCGCGCCGAGATCGTGGACCGCTGCGGCGATCCCCCCGAGGAGGTGGACGCGCTCTGCGAGGTCATGGCGCTCAAGGTGCGGCTGCGCGCGCTCGCGATCCGCGCGCTCGAGGCGGGTCCCGGCCGGCTCGTGTTCACGCTCGGCGAGTCCGCGGCCCTCGACCCGTTCCTGCTCGCGAAGCACGTGCAGGCCTCCCGCGGCACCCTCCGGCTCACGCCGGACATGAAGCTCGTCGCGGCGATCGGCCCGCAGCCCGCGAAGGCCGCCGCGCGGGACGGGGCGCGGGGCGCGGGGAAGGCGCACGCCGCGAGGCGCGCGCCCGCTCGCCCGGCCGCCGTCCCCGCGACGCTCGCCGTGCAGGCCGCGACCGGCCGCGAGCTCCTCCAGGGCGCGCGCGAGGTCCTCGCCGGCCTCGCGGGGTGCGCGCGGGAGGGGTGACGCTCGCCTGCCTGTCCTCGTCCCGAGCCCCGCGCCGCCCGGCGCAGGGCGAGGGCCCCCCGACCAGATCAGCTCTCCTTGATCCTTCCGTCGTTCCGTGCTTTTTTCGTGCCCCTCCACGCGCCCGCGGCCCGAAACGAGGGAACAAGCAGCCGGGTCCGTGCGTTCGCGTCGGTGGTCCTGTCCTCAGCCTTCCTTGAAGGAGTTACCCGCCATGGTTCGCCGCATCCTGGTCATCGGCCTCTGCGCCGCCGCGCTCGCGTGCTCGCCGCAGTCCGGCCCGAAGAAGTCCGGCCCCGTCGTCGCGAAGGGCAACGGCATCACGATCACCGCCGACGAGTTCAAGGCACGGCTCGACGAGCAGTCGCCCTTCATCCGGGCCCGCTACACGACGCTCGACCGCAAGAAGGAGTTCCTCGACAGCCTGATCCGCTTCGAGGTCCTCGCGCGCGAGGCCGAGAAGCAGGGGCTCGCGAAGGACCCCGACGTCCAGAACACGCTGAAGAAGATCATGGTCCAGAAGCTCGTGCAGAAGAACTTCCAGGACGCGGGCACCCCGGCCGACGTCCCCGAGCCCGAGCTGCAGAAGTACTACGACGCGCACAAGGACGAGTACCAGCGGCGCGAGGCGCGTGCGCGTCGCGGCGGGCTGATCTGGAACGCCCCGCAGGGCTCGCCGGAGCGCGCGAAGAAGCTCGCGGTCGCGCAGCAAGGCGGTCGCGAAGCTCAAGGCGCGAGGAGAAGCAAGAACACCCTCGCCTTCGCGCAGATCGTGTCCGAGTACTCGGAGGACGCCGCGACGAAGGCGATCGCCGGCGACCTCCAGTTCAAGACCCCGGAAGAGCTCGAGAAGGCGTACTCGAAGGAGGTCGCGGACGCGGCCTTCAAGCTGAAGGCGGGCGAGACTCTCGGGGATCGTGCAGGGGCCGCAGGGCATCTACCTCCCAAGTACACGGGCGAGCAGCCGGAGATGAACCGGACCTTCGACCAGGTGAAGCCTCAGATCGCGAACAAGCTCAACCGCGAGAAGAAGACGAAGGAGTTCGACGAGTGGCTGAAGGGCCTGCGCGAGCCGGCGAAGGTCACGGTCGACGAGAAGGCGCTCGAGGCGGTCGAGGTGCAGGCGGGTCCGCCCGGCGGTCCGCGGGCAGGGCGACGCCGGGCATGGCAGGCCATGCCGCCGGGCCGGAATGCCCCCCGGCCACGGCGGCATGGCCGATGCAGCCCGGCGCCGCACGGCACCGGCCGGCGCCGCCCCGGCGCCCGCCAAGTAGCCGGCGCCGGTGCGCGTCCTCCCGCTCACCGCCGCGCTCGTCGCGGCGTCCGCCTGCTCGCGCTGCGGCCCGGGCACGAAGGACGCCGCGCCGGCAGCTCGCGCGGTCGCGACGGTGAACGGGGAGACGATCCCGGCCGACGCGCTCGCGCGCGAGCTGCGCGACGCGCCGCGTCGGGACGGAGGACGGCGGCGGCGGGGCGACGTGCTGCGCCGCCGCGTCCTCGACGAGCTCGTGGACCGGGCCCTCCTGCTGCAGGAGGCGCGCGCCCGTTCGGTCGTCGTCGGCCAGGACCAGGTCGAGCGCGCCTTCCTGAGGATCCGCTCCGAGTACCCCGGCACGCACTTCGACGACCTCCTCGCCCAGGAGCGGCTCAGCCAGACCGAGCTCAAGGCCCGGCTCAAGGACCAGCTCACCATCGAGCGGCTGTTCGAGCAGGAGGTGTTTCCTCGAGTGGCGGTGGTGGACGCCGACGTCGAGCGCTGGTACGCCGACCACGCGGCCGACTACCAGGAGCCGGAGCGCGTGCGCGTGATGCAGATCGTGGTCGCCACCCGCGACGAGGCCGTGCAGATCCGCGACCGCCTCCGCCGCAACCCGCAGACGTTCGCCGACGTGGCCAGGAAGTCCTCGATCGGCCCGGAGGGCAAGAACGGCGGCGACCTCGGCTACATCGGGAAGGGCTCCGGGTTCCCCGAGGTGTTCGACGTCTGCTTCACGATGCCGCTCAACGTGGTCTCCGACGTCACGCCGTCGCCGTACGGGTTCCACCTGTTCAAGGTCGTGGACCGCAAGGCCGCACACGAGCGCCCGCTCGAGCAGGCCCGCGGCGAGATCGTCGAGAAGCTGACGCGGGAGCGGCGCGCGCGGGCGCAGGAGGATTACGTGCAGACGCTGCGGCAGCGCGCCAAGATCGAGCCTCGACGAGAAGGCCCTCGCCTCGGTGACACCGTGAACCCCTTCCTGCTCCTCTCCGCCGCGGTCGTCCTCGGAGCTCCGGCGGCCCCGGCGGTGCCCCGCCAGGTGGTGGACCGCGTGGCGGCCACCATCAACGGAGAGGTGATCACGCTCTCCGACCTCACCGAGCGCGCCGGCGCCGAGTGGGCCCGCGTCGAGCGGATGGAGCCTGGCAAGGAGAGGGACGAGGCCCGCGCCGCCGCGCTGAGGCGCGCGTTCGACCTGCTCGTCGCGGAGCGGCTGCTCCAGGACCAGGCGAAGGCGCTCCAGGTCGAGGTCACCGACGCCCAGATCGACTCCGCAGATCGGCGACATCAAGGCGCGCAACCACTTCGACGACGCGCAGTTCGAGCAGGCGCTCACCGAGCAGGGCCTCACCCGCACCGAGTTCCGCGCCCAGATCCGCCGCGAGCTCGAGACCTACCAGGTGCTCCAGTACAAGGTCCGCGGCCGCGTGAAGCTCTCCGACGACGACGTCCGCAACTACTACCAGACCCACCCGCAGGAGTTCGGCGGCGAGCCCGAGGTCCACGTCCGCCACATCTTCCTGCCGCTCCCGGAGGGCGCCTCGAAGGCGGACGAGCAGAAGGTCCGCGCGCAGGGCGAGAAGGTGGTCGCGCGCCTCCAGGCCGGGGACGACTTCGCGAAGGTCGCCCGCGAGGTGTCGAAGGGCCCCTCCGCGGCCGAGGGGGGGGACCTCGGCTGGCTCCGCCGCGGCACGGTCCAGAAGGCGCTCGAGGACGTCGCGTTCAGGCTCGAGCCCGGCCAAGTCTCCGACCTCGTCCGCGCCGGGCCCGGCCTGCACGTCCTCAAGGTCGAGGAGCGGCGCACGGGCGGCGGCAAGAAGTTCGAGGACGTCGCCGAGGAGATCAAGGCGCGGCTGTTCGAGGAGCAGGTCGGGACGTACCGCCAGCAGTACATCGACGAGCTGAAGCGGGACGCGCTCGTCGAGGTGAAGATCCCGGAGCTGAAGAGCTAGCGCCGCGGCGCCCGTGAGCCGACAGGCCATGGCCCGGACCGTCTTCCGCCTCCCTCGCGTCGCCGTCAGCCTCGGCGATCCCTCCGGCGTCGGCCCGGAGGTCACCGCCAAGGCGCTCCGCGCGACGCGCGGCGCCCTCGTCCCGTTCGTCTACGGCGACGCCGCCGTCCTCGCTCGCGATCTCGGCGCGCTCGGGCTCCCCGTCGTCGAGCGCGGCGCGAAGCTCCCCGCGGGCGGGGCGCTCGTCGCGGTGACGCGGCTCGCGGCGTCGTCCGTCCGCCCGGGGCGCCCGGCCCCTGCCGCCGGCGCCGCCCAGCTCGCCTACCTCGAGGCCGCGTTCGAGGCGGTCCGGCGCGGCGACGCGGACGCGCTCTGCACCGCGCCCGTCTCGAAGGCCCAGGTCGCGCGGGCGCTGCCCGGGTTCGTCGGGCACACCGAGTGGCTCGAGCAGCGGTGCGGCGTCCGCCGCTCGGTCATGATGCTCGCGGGCGAGAAGCTGAAGGTCGCGCTCGCGACGAACCACGTCGCCTTCGCGCGTCTCCGGCGCGCGCTCACCCCGGCCCGGATCGCCGAGACGATCGTCATCGCGCACCGGGCCATGCGGGAGGACCTCGGCATCGCGAGACCGCGCATCGCGCTCGCGGCGCTCAACCCCCACGCCGGCGAGGAGGGCGCCTTCGGCGGGGAGGAGCGCGGTCTCCTCGCCCGGGCGCTCGCGCTCGCCGGCCGCCGGGGGACGCGCGCCGCGGGCCCTTTCCCGGCGGACTCTGTGTTCTTCCGCGCGGCCCTCGGGGAGTTCGACGCGGTGGTCGCCCTCTACCACGACCAGGGGCTCATCCCGGTGAAGCTCCTCGACGCGGTCGGCGGCGATCCCGCGGTGAACGTGACGCTCGGGCTCCCCATCGTGCGGACGAGCCCGGACCACGGAGTCGCCTACGCCATCGCGGGCAAGGGGAAGGCGAGCCCCGCCTCGATGATCGCCGCGCTGCGGCTCGCGGCGAAGATCGCGCGCGTGCGCGCGGCGCGCACCGCGCGCAGGAACACCGGCCGCTGAAGTTGTCACCCGAGCGCCGGCGCGCCGGACGAGGCGCGCCAGAGCGAGCGCCGGGGGGTTCGGGGGGTCCCGAGGCCCGCGGCGGAGCCGCAGGCCGAGGGCCCCCCGAGTCAGACGTTGAACTTGAAGTGCATCACGTCGCCGTCCTGGACGACGTACTCCTTGCCCTCGACCTTGAGCTTCCCGTGCGTGCGGGCGGCCGCCTCGCTCCCGAGCGCGACCAGATCCTCGTAGCGGATCACGTCGGCCTTGATGAAGCCGCGCTCGAAGTCGGTGTGGATGACGCCCGCCGCCTGCGGCGCGCGGGTCCCGACGTGGAGCGTCCAGGCGCGGCACTCCTCCGGCCCGCCGGTGAAGAAGGTGACGAGGCCGAGGAGCCGGTAGGCGGCGTGGACGAGCCGGTCGAGGCCGGGCTCGTGGAGGCCGAGGGAGTCGAGGAACTCCTTCCGCTCGGCCTCGGAGAGCGCGACGAGCTCGGACTCGACCTTCCCGGAGATCTCCACCATCGGGGCCCCCTCGGCGTCGGCGATGGCCTTCACCGCGAGGATCGCGGGGTCGGAGCCCTCCTTGCCGAGCTGGGACTCGTCGACGTTCGCGATGTAGAGGACGGGCTTCGCCGTGAGGAGGAAGAGCGGCCGGATCGCGGCGCGGGCCTCCTCGTCGAGGGGCTGGGCGCGCACGGGCGTCCCCGCCTCGAGGGCGGCCTTCACGCCGTCGAGGACGGCGAGCTCGTGCTTCGCGACGTCGCCCGGCTTCCCCGGCGCCTTCGCGTCCTTCTGGAGCCGCTCGCGCCGGCGCTCGATCTGCTCGAGGTCCTTCAGCATGAGCTCGGTGTCCACGACGTCGCGGTCGCCGCGCGGGTCGAGCTTGCCGGCCACGTGGACGACGTCGGGGTCGTCGAAGCAGCGGAGCACGTGGGCGATCGCGTCCACCTCGCGGATGTTCGCGAGAAACTGGTTCCCGAGCCCCTCGCCCTTCGACGCCCCCGCGACGAGCCCGGCGATGTCCACGAACTCGAGGGTGGTGGGGGTCTTCTTCTTCGGCTGGTAGATCGTCGTGAGCCGGTCGAGGCGCGGGTCCGGGACGGGGACCACGCCGAGGTTCGGCTCGATCGTGCAGAACGGGTAGTTCGCCGCCGCGGCCTGCGCGGCGCCGAGGAGCGCGTTGAAGAGGGTCGACTTCCCGACGTTCGGGAGGCCGACGATGCCGACGGAGAGGCCCATGGCGCGGATCTTCTCGTTCGATGGAAACGAAAACGCTCCGGCGGACGCGGGGGCCCGCCGGAGCGCGTGGGTGATCGGAGCCCGCTACGCGGCGCGGTTCGCCGGGAGGCCGGCGATGTACTCCTCGACGAGCTGGCGCTGAGTCTTCTCGTCGAGGCTCGCCTTCACGAGCCGCCCGGCGGCGTCGATCGCGAGGTCGGCGATCTGGGCCTTGAGCTCGGCCCGCGCCTTCGACAGCTCCTCGGCGATCTGCTGCCGCGCGGTGGCGACGAGCTCGTCGGCCTCCTTGCGCGCCCGGGCGGTGAGCTCCTGGCGGAGCGCCTCCACCTCCTGCTGGTTCTTGCGTGCGAGCTCGGCGGCCTCGCGCTGCGCCTTCGCGAGCGCCTGCTTCTGGTCCGAGAGGAGCCGCTCCGCCTCGAGCCGCTCCTTCTTCGCGGACTCGATCGCGTCGCGGATGGTCTTCTCGCGCTCGGCGAGCATCTTCACGATCGGTCCCCAGGCGAACCTGGAGAGCACGATCAGGAGGACGACGAACGTGATCGCGGTCCACAGCGTGAGGCCGGGATTCAGGTCCGTGATCCCGCCGGCGGCGAGGACCGGCGGGAGCGAGGCGAAGGAAGGCATGGCGGCTCCGTCGTGAAGGGGTTGTCTTGCGCGCTTACCCCGCCTTGTTGGCGAGGATGACGCAGACGACGATCGCGAAGAGCGTCACGCCCTCGATGAGGGCGGCGGCGATGATCATCGTGGTGCGGATGTCGCCGAGCGCGGTCGGCTGGCGGGCCGAGCCCTCGAGGGCGGCGGCGGCGAGCTTGCCGATCCCGAGGCCGGCGCCGACGACGGCGAGCCCGGCGCCGAAGCCGGCGGAGAGGAAGGCGAGAGCAGCAGCGGACATGTCGTTCTCCTGGTGACGCGGGGCGGGATTACCGGGCCGCCGTTTCCCGTGGCGCGTGCCGCGCTCGACTACCCATGGCCGGGAGCCGTCCCGGCCACGTGAGAACCGTGTGAGCCGTGGTCCGCCGAGCCCGTCCCGGGCTCGGCGTGACCGTGATCCTCGTCGTGCCCGTGGTGGGCGAGGCCCTGCCCGATGAACAAAGACGAGAGCATGGTGAAGATGTACGCCTGCACGAACCCGACGAAGAGCTCGAGGAGGAAGATGCCGAGGGCCATGGGGACGGACCCGAACGCCACCCACTGGCTGTTCAGCGCGTAGATGAGGCCGAGCAGCGAGAGGATGACGATGTGCCCCGCGAGCATGTTCGCGAAGAGACGGACGGTGAGGGCGAACGGCTTCGTGAAGAGGCCGAGGACCTCGACGATGATCATGATCGGCCAGAGCCACAACGCCACGCCGCCGGTGAGGTGCTTCAGCCACGCGCCGAGCCCCATCGCCTTGATCGCCGCGTACTGGGTGATGAAGAACGTGAAGAGCGCGAGCGCCACCGTGACCGCGAGGTTGCCCGTGGCGGTCGCCGCGTACGGGATGAGCCCGAACAGGTTCACGAACAGGATGAAGAAGAAGGCGGTGACGAGGTACGGCACGAAGCGGTCGGCGTCCCTCTCGCCGATGTTCTTCACCGCGATCTCGTTTCGCACGAACTGCACGAGCATCTCGAAGAAGTTGTAGAGGCCGCGCGGGACGACGTTCCTCCGCCGGATCGACGAGAAGACCATCACGAGCAGGACGATCGACGCGAGCCACATCATCACGAGGTGCTTCGAGGGCGTCATGTCGAGGGTCCTGCCGCGAACGTCGAACACGAGCGGGCCGGAGACGGCCTTGCCGGTCGCGGCGTCGCGCGTCGTGCCGAAGACGCGGTCGAGGTCGAGCTCGCAGTTCCAGCGGAGCTCGCGCGGCGAGCCCGGCTCCTCGCCCTCGCTGCAGGAGCCCGGGTACTCGATCCGGTAGCCGTCCGTCACGTGGTGCATGAGGACGTCCGACAGGCCCTCCTTGCCGTGACCGCCGCCGTGACCCTCCGCGGCCGCGCCGTGACCCTCGGCCGGCGGCGCGTGAGCTTCCACGGCGGCGCCGTGGCCCTCGGCCGTCGCCGCGTTGCCTTCCGCCGCGGCGCCGTGCTCGTGCGCCTCGGCGGCGGGCGCCTCGCTCTCGGCGAAGGCACGCCCGGGGAGGGCGAGGGCCAGGGCGAAGGCGATGGCGGCGAGCTTGGAGGTCATGCGGATCCCGGGATGCGGCGCAGCGAGTGGAGGTAGGCGGCCTCGATGGCGCTGAAGGCGAAGTACGGAACGAAGAAGGCGACGATGAAGGCGACGACGTTCTCGCCGGCGCGGGCCACGAGGGCGGCGCCCGCGGCGACGAGGAGGATCCGGACGAGGAACGCGATGACCATCGCGAGGAGCGCGCCCTTCAGCCGCTGCTCCGGGCGGCGCGCGGAGCGCGCCATCGCGAGGAGCGAGAGGAGCGCCGTGACGCTCGCGATGCCGGCTCCGACGGTCGCACCGCGCCGGTAGGTCGCTCCCGATGAGAGCGCGAGCCCGATCACGATCGCGGCGAGGACGGCGGCGGCGGCCTGGTATCTCACGGTCTCCTCTTCGTCGTCCCCAGCACGGTCTTGAAGAAGCTGATGAATCCACCCGTCATCCCGAGCAGCGCTCCCAGCAGCGTGAGCCAGGGCGAGGTGCCGAGCTTCCGGTCGAGCCAGATGCCGAGCCAAGTGAAGATCCCCACCGCGGCGACGAGGCTCGTCGAGGCCGCGATGTACGGCGACGCCTTCTGGTATCCCTTCGCGAGGTCCGAGAGCCCCTTCTCGTCCTCGGTCCCGCGCCCTCGGTCGCCAGGACCCGCCACGTCACCTCCGGAGTTCCCTCCGAAACGCGGATTCGCCGTTGTTTTCCGGTGCTTCCGCGTGGCGAGGGCACGCCCGTATAGCAGGCGCGAAAGGGAAGGTCAATGCCTGACCTCCCCCCACGGGACGCGGCGTTCAGGCGATCCCGGCGAGCGCCGCGAGCAGCCGGTCGACGTCCGCCTCGGTGCTGTAAAGGTGCGGAGAGACTCGCAGTCTGTCGCCCCGGAGGGCGACCGCGACCTTCGCAGCCTCGAGCCGGCGGAACGCCTCGGCCGTCGAGGCTGCAGACGCCGCCCGGATGCACAGGATGTGGCTCCGCTGGGCGGGGTCGGCCGGGCTAGCGGTCGAGCAGCCGGGCGGCAGGCCGGCGGCGGCCCGGTCGCAGAGCTCCCTCGCGTGCGCGAGCACGAGCGCGGGCGTCGCCTCGAGGATCAGCCGGAGCGACTCCGCGAGCGGCATGAGGTTGTTGAAGCTCGCCGGCTCGTGCGCATCGTACCGGTGCGCGCCGGGCTTCATCGCGACCACGGCCGGGAGGTGGTTGAAGTCCTCCGCGCCCTGCACCGAGCACCAGTTCACGTCGGCGACGGAGACGCGGTCGAGCGCCCGCGGGGAGAAGAGCCCGACGCCGGAGCCGTACGGTCCGAGCAGGAACTTGTAGGCGCTCGCGGCGTAGACGTCGACGCCGGACGCCCCGAAGTCGAACGGCAGCGCGCCCGCCGCCTGGCTCCCGTCCACCACGGTGAGCGCGTCCACCTTCCGCGCGGCCTCGACCACCGGCCCGGGGTCGATCCGCCCGCCGTGCAGGTACGAGACGTGCGCGAAGGCGACGACGCGCGTGCGCGGACCCACCTCGGCCGCGAGCCGCGCCGCCGAGACCGCGCCCGACGGATGGTCCGGCTCGACGGCGCGCACCGCGACGCCGCGGCGCGAGAGCCAGCGCCAGGGGAAGTCGTTCGAGGGGAACTCGTGGCGCGGCAGGAGCACCTCGTCGCCCTCGCCGAGGTCGAGGCCGCGCGCCACCGCGTTCACGACCTGGCCGGTGCCGGTGACGAGCGCGACCGCGTCCTCGCGCGCGCCGAGGAGGCGCGCGGCGAGCGCGCGGGCCTCCGCCACGACCGAGAGGTAGGTCTGGGTCGTGATCTTCCAGGGGCGCTCCTTGAGCGCGAGGGCGTCGCGCCCGGCGCGCGAGGCGGCGAGGGGCATCGCCCCCTGGCTCGCCGTGTCCAGGTAAGCGACGCCCTCGAGGGCGCGAAGCGGTCTGCGAACGCTGCCGCGCCTCCGGCCATGGCTGCTCCTAGACCTTCGCCGCGGCCGCGAACGCGACCTTCGCCGCGCGCAGCGTGAGGTCGACGTCGTCCTCGTTGTGGGCGGTCGAGAGGAACGCCGCCTCGAACTGCGAGGGCGGGAAGTAGACGCCGTTCTCGAGGAGCGCGTGGAAGAAGGCGCCGAACCGCTTCGTCGAGCAGGCCCGCGCGCTCGCCGCGTCGAAGACCGGCTTCTCCGAGAAGAACACCGTGAGCATGGAGCCGACGCGGTTCACCTGGACCGGGACCTTCGCCTCCGCTGCGGCGCCGCGCGAGGCCGTCGGCGAGCGCCGCCGCGGTCGCGCTCGATCTTCTCGTACGCCGCCGGCGTCATGAGCCGGAGCGTCGCGAAGCCGGCCGCCATCGCCATCGGGTTCCCGCTGAGCGTGCCCGCCTGGTAGATCGGCCCCGCCGGCGCGACCCTGTCCATGACGTCCGCGCGGCCGCCGAAGGCGCCCACCGGGAGTCCCGCGCCGATCACCTTGCCGAAGGTGACGAGGTCGGGGCGAACCCCGTAGAGGCCGCATGCGCCGCCCGACGAGACGCGGAACCCCGTCATCACCTCGTCGACGATGAGGAGCGCGCCCACCTTGCGGCAGGCGGCGAGAACGCCCGCGAGGTAGCCCGGCTTCGGGACGAGGACGCCCATGTTCCCGACGACGGGCTCGAGGATCACGGCGGCGATCGTCTTGCCGCGCTCGGCGAGGAGCTTCTCGACCGCGCCGAGGTCGTTGAACGGCAGCGTGAGCGTGTGCTTCGCGAGGTCCGCGGGCACGCCGGGCGAGTCGGGGAGGCCGAGGGTCTCGACGCCCGAGCCAGCCTTCACGAGGAGCGAATCCCCGGCGCCGTGGTAGCAGCCGTCGAACTTCAGGATGTCGTCGCGGCCGGTGAAGCCGCGGGCGACCCGGATCGCGGAGGTCGTCGCCTCGGTCCCGGAGGACACGAAGCGCATCTTCTCGACCCAGGGCATCCGCTCGCGGACGAGCTCGGCGAGCTGGATCTCGCGCGGCGACGGCGCGCCGAAGGACGACCCGTCCTTCATCGCGTCCTGCACCTCGCGCATGACCTCCGCGTGGCAGTGGCCGACGATGAGCGGGCCCCAGGAGAGGACGTAGTCGACGTAGTCGTTCCCGTCGACGTCGACGAGGTGGCTGCCGCGCCCGCGCGCGATGAAGCGCGGCGTGCCGCCGACGCCGCGGAACGCGCGGACGGGGCTGTTCACGCCGCCGGGGAACAGGGTGTTGGCCTTCGCGAACAGCTTCTCGGAGAGCTCGGTCTTCACGGTTCCTCCCGGGGGCTCCTCTTCACCTTGCGCTCGTCGAACGCCGCGGCGCGATCGCCGGGCGTCGCGGTGCGCGCCTTCTCGCGGCGCTCGCGCACCGCCTCGATGTTGGTCTTCACCGCGTCCGGGTTCGGGTGGTTCGGGAGCGCCGCCGCGTACAGCTCGAGCGCCCGGTCGAACCGGCCCGCCTGCGCGTGGATGAGGGCCTGACCCTCGAGCGCGCGCGCCGCGAGCTCGGGTGCCGGATGGCGGTCGACGAGCGCCTGGAACGCGCCGAGCGCCTCCTCGGCGCGCCCCTCGAGGGCCCACGCCTGGGCGGCGATGAGCTGCGCCTCGTCGGCGAGCGGATGGGCGGGCCACCGCTCCCGGAGGATGCGCGCCTCGGTGCGGGCCTGGTCGTACCGCGCGATGGCGAGGTATGCCCGCGCGACCTCGAGCTGGTAGCGGGGCGCGAGCGGCGAGTCCGAGGCTGCCACCTCCGCGTACTGGGCGATGGCGGCGAGCGGGTCGTTGAAGCGGTCCCGGTAGATGTCCCCGATGACGCCGCGCGCCTCGTGTGCCTCCTTGGCCCCGGGCGAGAGCGACACGATGCGCCGGTAGTAGGAGAGCGCGCCCGTGTAGTCGCCGAGCTCGAGGTACGAGACGTCTCCCGCGTAGCGGAGCGCCTTCGCCCGGATCGCCGCCTGGTCGGCCGGGAGCGGCCCCTCGCCGAGGTCCGCGAGGAGGACCTTGTACGCGGCGAGGGCGCCCTTCGCGTCGCCGGCGTGGCGGAGCGCGGTCGCCGCGTCGAGCTTGCGCTCCGCGGAGCCGCAGGCGAGCGCGAGCGCGGCGCCGACGGCGATCGCGATGCGCGCGGCGGTGCGCGCCCCGGAGCCGATCACCCCTGGCCCTCCGGCCCCGCCCCGCCCTCGCCTCCGCCGTTCCCTCCTGCGTCGGCGTCGCCGTCGCCCTCGTCCTCCGGCGCGGTCTCGACCGGCGCCTGCCCCTCGGGCGCCTCGCGGACGCCGGCGGCCTCGGCCTCGGCGGTCGTCTCGGCGACGCGGGCGACGCCGACCACCTGCTCCTCCTTCGACTCGAGGGTGATGAGCCGGACGCCCTGCGTGTTCCGCCCGATCACGCTGATCCCCTTCGCGGGCATGCGGATGAGCATGCCGCGGTTCGTGATGAGCATCACCTCCTCGGCGTCGGATACCGCCGCCGCGCCGACGACCGGCCCGTTCCGCTCGGTCGTCTTGATGGTGATGATGCCCTTCCCGCCGCGGCTCTGCACCCGGTACTCGGTGAGCTCGGTCCGCTTGCCGTAGCCGTTCGCGGTGACCGTCAGGATCGTGCCGGACGCGCCCTCGTCGGCCGGGAGCGACTCCGCCGAGACCACCCGGTCGCCCTCGTCGAGCGTGATCCCCTTCACGCCGTAGGCGGTGCGCCCCATGGGCCGCACGTCCGACTCCTCGAAGCGGATCGCCATCCCCTGCGCGGTGGAGAGGAGCACGTGGCCCGTGCCGTCGCCGAGCCGCGCCTCGATGAGCTCGTCCTCCTCCTCGATGCCGAGCGCGATGATCCCGGCGGCGCGCGGGCGCGCGAACTGGTCGAGCCGGGTCTTCTTGATGATCCCGCGGCGGGTCGCCATGAAGACGAACTGCTGGCCGCCCTCGGCGGTGCCGTCCGGCTTCTCGCCCTTCTCCGGGGCCTCGGCCGCCTCCTCGGCCCCGCTGGCGAGCGCAGGGGCAGGCGGATGAGCCTGCCCCGGAGCGAGCGGGGGGTCCGGGGGGCTTCATCCCCCCGGTCAGATGTTGGCTCCGGCAGCCGCCGGACCGGGAGGATCGCGGCGATCTTCTCGCCTTGCGCCATGTGGACGAGGTTCACGATCGGCTTCCCGCGCGCGGAGCGCCCCGCCTGCGGGATCTCGTGGACCTTGAGCCAGTAGACCCGGCCCTTGTCGGAGAAGACGAGGAGGTAGCTGTGCGTCGAGGCGACGAAGAGCCGCTCGAGGAAGTCCTCGTCGCGCGTGACCGCGCCGGTCCTGCCGCGCCCGCCGCGCCGCTGCGCGCGGTAGAGCGACACCGCGTTCCGCTTCACGTAGCCGGCGTGGGAGACGGTGACCACCATCTCCTCCTCGGCGATGAGGTCCTCGGTGGAGAGGTCGGTGGTCTCGCCCTGGATCTCGGTCCGGCGCTCGTCGGCGAAGAGCTGCTTCACCTCCTTGAGCTCCGCCACGATGACGTCCATGAGGACCTTCTCGGACGCCAGGATCTCCTTCAGCCGGGTGATGAGCTTCTGCACCTCGGCGAGCTCGTCCAGGATCTTCTGGCGCTCGAGACCCGTGAGGCGCTGGAGCTGCATCTCCAGGATCGCCTTCGCCTGGGGCTCGGAGAGGGAGAACCGCGCGATGAGGCCGTCGCGGGCGGCGTCGCGGTCCCCGGCCTTCTTGATGAGCTCGATGATCTCGTCGATGTGGTCGAGCGCGATCTGGAGGCCGAGCAGGATGTGCTCGCGTTCCCGCGCCTTCTTGAGCTCGTGGCGCGTGCGGCGCGTGACGACGTCTCGCCGGTGCGCGATGAACCGCTCGAGGATCTCCTTCAGGTTCAGGGTCCGCGGCTGCCCGCCGTCGATGGCGAGGAGCGTCACCCCGAACCCGCTCTGCATGGCGGTGTGCGCGTACAGGTTGTTCAGCACGACCTGGGCGACGGCGTCGCGCTTCAGCTCGACGACGATCCGCATCCCCTCGCGGGAGGACTCGTCGCGGAGGTCGGAGATGCCCTCGATCCTCTTCTCGCGGACGAGGTCGGCGATGTGCTCGACGAGCTTCGCCTTGTTCACCTGGTACGGGATCTCGGTGACGACGATCGCCTCGCGCTCGGTGCGCGGGTGCACCTCGATCGCCGCGCGCGCGCGCACCTGGATCGTGCCGCGCCCCTTCTCGTACGCGGCGCGGATGCCGTCGCGACCCTGGATGATCCCGTAGGTCGGGAAGTCCGGGCCGGGGATGAAGCGCATGAGGTCCGCGACGGTCGCCTTCGGCTGCTCGACGAGGTGGGTCACCGCGTCGATCACCTCGCCCATGTTGTGGGGCGGGATGTTCGTCGCCATGCCGACCGCGATCCCGGACGACCCGTTCACGAGCAGGTTCGGGAAGCGCGTCGGGAGGACGAGCGGCTCCTTCGTGGAGTCGTCGAAGTTCGGGCCCCAGTCGACGGTGTCCTTGTCGATGTCGGCGAGGAGGAAGTCGGCGAGCCGCTCGAGGCGGGCCTCGGTGTACCGGTAGGCGGCGGCGGGATCGCCGTCGACCGAGCCGAAGTTCCCCTGCCCGTCGATGAGCGGGTAGCGGAGGTTCCAGTCCTGCGCGAGCCGGACGAGCGCGTCGTAGACCGCGGCGTCGCCGTGCGGGTGGTACTTCTTCAGCACCTCGCCGACGACGCCGGCGCACTTCGAGTACCGCTTGTTGTGGTGCAGCCCCTCCGTGTGCATCGCGTACAGGATCCGGCGGTGCACCGGCTTCAGCCCGTCGCGCACGTCGGGGAGCGCGCGGCCGATGATGACCGACATCGAGTAGTCGAGATACGACTTGCGCATCTCGTCTTCGATGGCGACCTGGGCGCGGTGGCCGTCCGGAGGAGGAGGCGGCGGCGGGGGCGGCTCGGGCGCGTCGGGCGGGGGCGGCGGCAGGGTCTCGTCGGGCATGGGAACCGGGTCGCCGGCGGCCGGCGAAGGGCCGCTCGGGCGAAGGGGTGGTTGTAGCCCAATCCCCCTGGATTTTCAACGGAATCCCGGTTCGGCGCGGCGCGTCTTCGGGGGCGTTTTTCGGGGCCTTTTTCGGGCCGCGGCCCGGCGTCGGCTCCTCGGTGCGGGGCCGTCACCGAAGGGCCGCGGCCTACGACCGCGCGCCGCCGATCCACGAAGAGTGAGACCATCCGTCGGGGGTGACCTCGATGGCCAGCATCGACCGCGCAGCGGCGCGCGCCGCCGTGGCGCTTGCGTGCCTGGCGTCGCTCTCGTGCCCGAAGTCGAAGGAAGAGCCCGCCGACTTCAGCGGGACATGGGAAGGCTCCCTCACCGACACGGCGAGCGCGGGGGGCTCGAGCCCGACCGGCCTGTTCCTCACCCAGAGCGGCGACAGGGTCACGGGCACGCTCGGCGGCGTCGCGGCGATCGCCGGGAAGGTGGACGGGAACACGCTCTCCTTCACGCTCGACTTCTCGGGCTTGTGCGGGAACCAGGCCGGAGGATCGGCCACGCTGGAGCGGCAGTCGGATCGGGATCGCCTGCTCCTCGGCTACCAGGGCGCCAGCGCCTGCTCCGGGACGATCGGGGCCACGGGGACGTTCGATCGGATGCGGTGCCCCGCGCCGACGACGGCGTGCAGCGCGGACTGGATCACGAGGCTCGCTCCCTACTGCGCCGACCTCGCGAAGGATCCGGCGAACTGCGGGTTCTGCTACGGCCGCTGCGGCGACCTCCAGGTGTGCGTCTCGGGACATTGCCAGGTCCCCGCGTGCGCCGGGCCGGTGCCGCTCGAGGCGCCGCGCGCGGTCGACGCCGGCAGCGCGCTGTGGTCGCTCGCGGTCGCGGACGTGGACGGCGACGGCGCGCCGGACGCGATCGTCTCCGGGTCGATCGCTCCGCCCGTCGCGGGGGAGGAGTACCATTCCGCGATCCTCGTGCTGCGGAACGACGGCGCGGGCCGGCTCACCGCTCCCGTCGCGGCCGATCTCGTCGCGCTCTTCCCGACCGCCCAGGTCCCGCCCGAGCCGCCGTACGTTCCACCGCTGTTGCCGGTCGTCCCGAGCGCGCTCGCGGTCGGCGATCTCGACCGCGACGGCCGCCCCGACCTCGTGGCGTACGTGGGCGCCCTCCCGTACCCGTGGACGGTCCGCACCGAAGGGGAGATCCTGACGCTCCTCGGGAACGGCGACGGCACGTTCCGCGCGGGCGATCGGTTCTGGACGGGCGCCGACGCGGAGCACCTGTCCCTCGGGCCGCGGGTGATCGCCCTCGCCGACCTGGACGGCGACGGCGTCCTCGACCTCGTGGCACGATCGGGCGATGCGCCCGCGGTGCAGGTTCGCCGCGGGGCCGGCGACGGGACGTTCGGCGACAAGGCCGAGTACCCGCTCGTCGGGGCGGTGCGGGCGCTCGCGGTCGCCGACGTCGACGGCGACGGCGTCCTCGACCTCGTCGTCGCGTGCGAGGACTACCAGTCCTATGGCGTCGGCCCCGTCGTGAGCGTGCTGCCCGGGAACGGGGACGGCACGTTCCGCGCGCACGTCGACTCGCGCGGCGTGCCGTTTGCGCAGGACGTCGCGGTCGCGGACCTCGACGGGGACGGGATCCCGGACGTCGTCCTCCTCCCGACCGTCGCGGCGCTGACCGGGAACGGAGACGGGACCTTCGATGCCCCGCGTCCCGTCGCGGACGAGCGCGCTTCGGCGGGCTGGAGCCTCGCCGTCGCGGATCTCGACGCGGACGGTCGCCTCGACCTCGCGGTCGGCGACTCCGACGTCGGCGTCGAGCTGTTCCTCGGCCGCGGCGACGGGACCTTCTCCTGGTTCGAGCAGCCGAGCCGGGCCGGCGCGGGGTTCGTCGTGCCCGCCGACGTCGATCGCGACGGGAGGATCGACCTCGTCGCCGCGGACCTGGGCGGGAGCGGGGACGTGGTGGTCCTGCGCGCGTGCGGGCCGTGACGCCCGCCGGCCGAGACGGCACGGGGAGGACGGTCGCCCGCCCTCCCCGCGCGATGCTGCGAGCTTCGCGATCTACTTCCCGGCGACGCTGATCCGGGCCGCCGCGCGGCGGACGCGGGCGGACTCGACGGGGTGGTTCTCGTCCTGCTCCGTCAGCTTGAGGAGCTGCTCCTGCGCCTCCTGGAAGGCCTTGCGGGCGCGGTCGACGTCGATGTCCTGGGCGGACTCGGCGGTGTCGGCGAGGACGATCACCTTGTTGTCGGCGACCTGGAGGTACCCGCCGCCGACCGCGTAGTGGTGCTCCCGGCCGCCTTCCACGTAGGTGAGGCGGCCGGGCTCGAGCGCGGCCATGAACGGCTCGTGGTTCAGCCGGACGCCGAAGCCGCCCTCGACGCCGGGCGCGCGCACCTCGTCGCAGCTGACGGAGAGGACGCGCCTCTCGGGGGTGACGATGTCTAGCGTCAGGGCCATGAATGACCGCCTTACCCGGCCGCCAGCTTCTTCGCCTTCTCGACCGCCTCCTCGATGCCGCCCACCATGTAGAAGGCCTGCTCCGGGAGATCGTCGTGCTTGCCTTCCACGATCTCCTTGAAGCCGCGGATCGTGTCCTTGAGCTCGACGTACTTGCCGGGGTTGCCGGTGAACTGCTCGGCGACGTGGAACGGCTGCGAGAGGAAGCGCTGGATCTTGCGGGCGCGCGCGACCGTGAGCTTGTCCTCCTCGGAGAGCTCGTCCATGCCGAGGATGGCGATGATGTCCTGGAGGTCCTTGTAGCGCTGGAGCGTCTCCTGAACGTGGCGGGCGACCATGTAGTGCTCCTGGCCGACCACGAGCGGGTCGAGGATTCGCGAGGTCGAGTCGAGCGGGTCCACGGCCGGGTAGATGCCGATCTCGGTGAGCTTGCGGGAGAGCACGGTCGTCGCGTCGAGGTGCGCGAAGGCGGTCGCCGGCGCCGGGTCGGTGAGGTCGTCGGCGGGCACGTAGATCGCCTGCACCGAGGTGATGGCGCCCTTCTGCGTGGAGGTGATGCGCTCCTGCAGCTCGCCCATCTCGGTGGAGAGCGTCGGCTGGTAGCCGACGGCGGAGGGGATGCGGCCGAGGAGCGCCGACACCTCGGAGCCCGCCTGGGTGAAGCGGAAGATGTTGTCGATGAAGAGGAGCATGTCCCGGTTCTCCTCGTCGCGGAAGTACTCCGCGATCGTGAGCGCCGAGAGCGCGACGCGGGCGCGCGCGCCCGGCGGCTCGTTCATCTGGCCGTACACGAGGACGCACTGGCTCTTGTTCAGGTCGTCCTTGTTGATGACGCCCGACTCGATCATCTCGTGGTAGAGGTCGTTCCCCTCGCGGGTCCGCTCGCCCACCCCGGCGAACACCGAGAACCCGCCCCGCTTCTTCGCGACGTTGTTCACGAGCTCCATGAGGAGCACGGTCTTGCCGACGCCGGCGCCGCCGAACAGGCCGATCTTGCCGCCGCGCAGGTAGGGGGCGAGGAGGTCGAGGACCTTGATGCCGGTCTCGAACGCCTCGATCTTGACGTTCTGCTCCACGAGCGTCGGCGCGGCGCGGTGGATCGGCATCCTGCGCGTGGCCTTCACGTCGCCGCGCTCGTCGACCGGCTCCCCGATGACGTTCAGGATCCGGCCGAGCACCTCCTTGCCGACCGGCATCGAGATCGGCGTGCCGGTGCTCTTCACGGCCATGCCGCGGACGAGGCCGTCGGTCGAGTCCATCGAGATGCAGCGGGCGGTGTTCTCGCCGAGGTGCTGGGAGACCTCGATGATGAGGTTGTCCTGGCGGGCGTCGATGCCGGGGTTCGTCACCGCGAGCGCGGTGTAGATGTCGGGCAGCGCGCCGGGCGGGAACTCCACGTCCACGACGGGGCCGATGACCTGGGTGATCCTGCCGTTCTGCGCGTTCGTCGAAGTGGCCATGTCTACCTTTCCGGAAGCTACTTGAGCGCCTCGGCGCCGCTCACGATCTCCATCAGCTCCTTCGTGACGTAGGCCTGGCGCGCCCGGTTGTACTGGAGGGTGAGCAAACCGATCATCTCCTCCGCGTTCTTGGTCGCCGACTCCATGGCGCTCATGCGCGCGCCGTGCTCGGAGGCGGCCGACTCGAGGAGGGCGCGCCACACCTGCGTCGCGAGGTGGCGCGGGACGAGGTCCTGGAGGAGCGCCTCGCGGGAGGGCTCGTACTTGAAGTCGATCGCGCTCGTCGCCTCGGACCCCGGAGGCGTCTCGATCGGGAGGAGCTGGACGACGACCAGCTTCTGCGAGATCGCGCTCTTGAACTCGTTGTAGGCGAGGAACACCGCGTCCACCTCGCAGGCGAGGAAGCGCGCGGCGTACTCCTCGGCGATCTGCTCGGCCTTCTCGTAGCGCAGGTCGGAGTGCACGCCGGTGTAGTCCTTGCGGACGTCGATCTTGCGGGCGCGGAAGAAGTCGCGCCCCTTGCGGCCGATGGTGGAGAGCAGGATGCGCTCGTAGCGGTCGGAGTTCTCCGTGAGGAAGCGCTGCGCGCGGCGCGCGATGTTCGAGTTGAACCCGCCCGCGAGGCCGCGGTCGCTCGTCACGACCACGACCTCCGCGGTGCGCACCTCGCGCGACGCGAGGAGCGGGTGCGGCGCCACCTCCTCGGCGGCCGCCCGCGCCGCGAGGCGCGAGAGGGCCTCGTCGAGGAGCTGGGCGTAGGGGCGGGTCTTGAGGACGGCGTCCTGGGCGCGGCGGAGCTTCGCCGCGGAGACCATCTTCATGGCCTTCGTGATCTGGCGCGTCGACTTGACCGAGCCGATGCGGTTGCGGATGTCTCTGAGGGAGGGCACGGGTCCTCGTCCTCTCAGGCCTCGGCGTGGAAGATGCCGCCGAACTCCCTCAGGGCCGCGTCGAGCGATTTCCTGATGCCGTCGTCGAGGGCCTTCTTCTCCGCGATGGCCTTGGCGATGTCGGGGTGGCGGCCGTCGAGGAACTCGACGAGCTCCTTCATGTAGCGCGTCACCTGCTCGGTCGGGACGTTCCGGATCCAGCCCTGTCCCTGCTCGTCCTTCTGGGTCGCGGCGTAGATCTGGATGACCTGCCGCTCGACGGCCATCGGCAGGTACTGGCCCTGCTTCAGCACCTCGACGAGCCGCTCGCCGCGGGCCAGCGTGTCCTGGGTCGCCTTGTCGAGGTCGGAGCCGAACTGGGCGAACGCGGCGAGCTCGCGGTACTGGGCGAGCTCGAGCTTGAGGGAGCCCGCGACCTGCTTCATGGCCTTGATCTGCGCGGAGCCGCCGACGCGGGACACCGAGATGCCGACGTTGATGGCGGGACGGACGCCCTGGTAGAAGAGGTTCGTCTCGAGGAAGATCTGGCCGTCGGTGATGGAGATGACGTTCGTCGGGATGTACGCCGACACGTCGCCCGCCTGGGTCTCGATGATGGGGAGCGCGGTGAGCGACCCGCCGCCCTCCTTCTCCGAGAGCTTCGCCGCGCGCTCGAGCAGGCGGCTGTGCAGGTAGAACACGTCGCCCGGGTACGCCTCGCGGCCCGGCGGACGGCGGAGGAGCAGAGACAGCTGGCGGTAGGCGACCGCGTGCTTCGAGAGGTCGTCGTAGATGATGAGCGCGTGCCGGCCCGAGTCGCGGAAGTACTCCGCCATGGTCACGCCGGTGTACGGCGCGAGGTACTGCATCGGGGCGGGGTCGGAGGCGTTCGCCGCGATGACCGTCGTGTACTCCATCGCGCCGAACTGCTTCAGCTTGTCGACGACGCGGGCGACGGTCGACTGCTTCTGGCCGATCGCGACGTAGAAGCACATCAGGTTGTTCGGCTTGTTGTTGATGATCGTGTCGATCGCGACGGCGGTCTTGCCGGTCTGGCGGTCGCCGAGGATGAGCTCGCGCTGGCCGCGGCCGATCGGCACGAGGGCGTCGATCGCCTTGAGGCCGGTCTGCATCGGCTCGTGCACCGACTTCCGCTTCACGATGCCGGGGGCCTTGATCTCGATCTTGCGCATCGTCTTCGTGGCGATGGGGCCGCGGCCGTCGATCGGGTTCCCGAGGCCGTCCACGACGCGCCCGAGGAGCTCCTCGCCGACCGGCACCTCGGCGATCTTCCCGGTGCGCTTCACCGGGTCGCCCTCGCGGATGTGCTCGAACTCGCCCATGATGGCGGCGCCGACGTTGTCCTCCTCGAGGTTGAGGACGAGGCCGCGCACGCCGTGGGGGAACTCGAGCAGCTCACCGGCGGCGGCGCCGGCGAGGCCGTAGATGCGGGCGACGCCGTCGGCCTGGGAGAGGACGCTCCCGGTCTCGGCGACGTCCACCTTCTTCCCGTAGTCCTTGATCTGCTCGCGGATGATGCGGCTGATCTCGTCGGCGCGGATTTCCATCTCGTGCGTCTCCGGGGGGCGATGCGGCGGGTTCGTGCTTTGGAGGTCTTCTCTACTGCTTCAGCTGCTTGCGGAGGTCCTCGAGCTGCGTGCGGACGCTTCCGTCGTAGACGAGGCTGCCGACCTGGGCGACGACGCCGCCGAGGATGGCGGGGTCGACCGCGCGGTCGAGCAGGATCTGTGCGCCGTGCTTGCGGGAGAGCTCGTCGGCGATCGCCTGGACCGCGGCGTCGTCGAGCTTCACGGCGGAGGTGACCGTCGCGCGCATCCGCCCGAGGTGACGGTCGGCGAGGTCCCGGAAGGTGTCGACGACCGCGGCGAGGTACGCGAGGCGGTTGCGATCGCCGAGGAGGAACAGGAGGTTCGCCGGCTCGAGGTCGAGCTTCAGGGTGGCGGCGAGCCTCTCGACGATCGCCCGGCGCTGCTCCTTCGAGTAGACCGGATTCGAGAGGACGTCGCGGAGGTCGGGAGAGGTGAGCACCGCCTCCCGGAGGGCCTCGAGGCTCTTCGCCCACGGCTCGACGCGCTCCGACTCGACCGCCAGGCTGAAGAGCGCCTTGGCGTAGCGGCGCGCGATGGAACCCATGATCATAGGGGACGCGCCACGTAGCACGGTGTGGGCGCCCTGGTCAAGGGCGGAGTCTCATGGACTCCGAGCACTTACGTCGCGTTTGACAGCCTCACCGGCGGCCTTACGTTCGCCGCGTTCAGAGGAGGTCGAAAATCATGGCAATGATGACGAGATGGGAGCCTTACCGGGACCTCGCCCGGATCCAGGACGAGATGGCGCGGCTGTTCGAGGATCGCAGGTTCGCGACCGGCGAGTCGGTGGGCTGGACGCCCGCCTGTGACATCTACGAGGACGAGGAGGGCGTCTCCCTCCGGTTCGAGCTCGCGGGTGTGGACCCGAAGGACGTCGAGGTCCGATTCGAGAACGGCGTCCTCACCCTGAAGGGGGAGCGGAAGCTGGAGAAGGAGGAGAAGCGGGAGAACTACCACCGGGTCGAGCTGAGCTACGGGATGTTCACCCGGTCGTTCTCGCTCCCGGGCACGGTCGACGCGGAGAAGATCCGCGCGGAGTCGAAGAACGGCGTCCTCACCGTGATGCTGCCGAAGAAGCCCGAGGCGAAGCCGCGCTCCATCCAGGTGAAGGTGAGCTAGCGGACGATAGCGTGCGATAGCGCCGATCGCTTGTGGCTCAAACGAAAAGCGGGCTCCCGCAGGGGCCCGCTTTCGTTCGTCCGCTCGGTGAGCCGCAGGGAGCGGCTTACGGCTTGATCGAGGTGATGGGGGCAGGCGACGGGGCCGGCTTCACGGCCGCGCCGCGCTCCACGCCCTCCATCTTGCACTGCCCCTCGAAGGTCACGCCCTTCTCGATCATGAGGGAGGGCGTCTCGATGTTGCCCTTCATGCGGGCGGGCTGGTGCAGCTCGACCGAGCTCTTCGCCTTCACGTTGCCGTTGATCTCGCCGTGGACGATCACCGTCCCGCAGTTGATCTCCGCCGACACCTTCGCGCCCTCGCCGACCACGAGGACGTCGTTCGTCACGATCGTGCCGTTGAACTTCCCGTCGATGCGGACCGTCCCCTCGAAGGTGAGCTTCCCCTCGAACTCCGAACCCCGGCCGAGCAGGGCGTTCAGGTCACCGGTGTTCACCGGCGCGGAGGTCAGTTCGTCGCGCTTCAGCATGGCCATGTGTCTTCGCTCCTCGTTCGCTGGCTTGGTGGGCGTGGGCGCCGGAAGATCGTCCGCGCCGCTCTGCGGCGACGTCGCCTCCTGCAGCTTGTTCCAGAAGGACATCCTTCCTCTCTGGCGTGTTCCGCGGCCCGGGCCGGATGAGGGCCCTCGCCGCAGAACCCTCTCACTACGCTCCGATCTTCGCGAGTATTCCGTCGAGCTCGTCGAGAGAGGTGTAGTCGACCTCGAGCCGGCCGAAACGGTGGACTTGGGGACGACCCGCACCCTGGCCCCCAGGCGGCGCTGCAGGCGGGTTGCAAGTGCCCGGATCGCGGGGGTTTCTCCGGGACCCGGGGCCCTCTTCTTCCCCTTCATCCCGAGCAGCCGGACGAGCGCCTCCGTGGCCCGCACGGAGAGCCCCTCCCGGACCGCGCGCTGGGCGGTCTTCCGGATCGCGTCCGCGTCCTCGAGGCCGAGGAGCGCACGCGCGTGGCCCATGTCGAGCTCGCCGCCGCGCACGAGGTCCCGCACGTCCTCGGGGAGCTTGAGCAGCCGGAGCGCGTTCGCGATCGTGGAGCGCTCCTTGCCGACGCGCTCGGCGATCTGCTCCTGCGTGCAGCCGGTGCTCGTCGACGCAGGACCTCGTACGCCTCCGCCTCCTCGATCGCGTTCAGGTCGGCGCGCTGGAGGTTCTCGACGAGCGCGAGCTCGAAGGCCTGGCGCTCGCTGACGCCTCGCGGACGACGGCGGGGACCTCGCGGAGCCCCGCGCGCTGCGCCGCGCGCCAGCGGCGCTCGCCGGCGACGATGCGATAGCGTGCCGCCCTCCCGGCGGACGAGGATCGGCTCCACGATGCCGTGCTGGCGGATCGACGCGGCGAGCTCCTCGAGCTTCGCCTCCTCGAAGTGCTTGCGCGGCTGGTGCGGGTTCCGCTCGATCCCCTCCACCGGGAGCATGAGGAGCGAGCGGCCGGGGACTGCGCGGCGACGTTCTGCGCGGCGGGGGCGGCGCGTTCGAGAGCAGGGCCGCCATGCCGCGGCCGAGCGCGGCGCGGGGCTTTCCGGGCGCGCTCACGCGACCCTCCCGGCCCGGCCGAGGCGGCCGGTCACCTCGCGGGCGAGCTCGAGATAGCTCTGGCAGCCCTTCGAGGACACGTCGTAGAGCAGCACGGGCTTTCCGTGGCTGGGCGCCTCGGAGAGCCGCACGTTGCGCGGGATCACGGTCTTGAAGACCTGCTCGAGAACGTGCTTGCGGATCTCGTCGGCGACCTGGTTCGCGAGGTTGTTGGGCGACGAACATCGTGAGGACGATGCCGTCGACCTTGAGGTCCGGGTTCGCGCTCGGCCTTCACGAGCTCGATCGTCTTCAGGATGTCGGCGAGCCCCTCGAGCGCGTAGTACTCGCACTGGAGCGGGATGACGACACCCTTCGCGGCGACGAGCCCGTTCACCGTGAGGAGCCCGAGCGACGGCGGGCAGTCGATGACGACGTACTCGTAGCGTCCGCGACGGGCTCGACCGCGCGCCGGAGGCGCGCCTCCCGGTCGTCCACCTCGGCGAGCTCGAGCTCGGCGCCGACGAGGTGCTTCGACGCGGGGACGAGGTCGAGGAACTTGAGCTCGGTCTTGCGGACCGCGTCCGCGAGCGGCAGCCCGTCGAGCAGCACCTCGTAGATCGACCGGACCGACTCGTCCGCGGCGGACGCCGAGCGCGCTGCCGGCGTTCCCCTGCGGGTCGATGTCGACGAGGAGCGTGCGCCGCTCCGCGGCGGCGAGCGACGCCGCGAGGTTCACGGCGGTCGTCGTCTTCCCGACGCCGCCCTTCTGGTTCGCGATGGTGAGGATGCGGCTCATCGACCCTTCTTCCATCCCCGCGGGAAGACCCCGCGTCTTCGTCTTCGGCAAGCGAGACCCCTCGGCTTTTTCCGCCCGGCCGGACGGCCGAGCCGGCCCACTTTGCCCGATCCCTCTGACGCCCGGCGTTCCACGTGGAACATCCGAGCCCGTCCTTGCCTGCCCTGCCCCCCAACGGGGCTGGGCCCTGTTCCACGTGGAACACCGGAGGCAACTGCTCGCTTCCGCTCGGGATCCGGACGACCCCTCCCCCGCCCATGCCGTCGGTCCTCTTTCCGGTTCCACGGTGGTCCACGCCGCCTCCGCGGCCCCCGCCGCGTCGCCGCCAGCGTCCTCGGCGCGAAGGATGGTCAGGGGCACGCGCGCTCCGGGTCGAGGGGGTCGGCGCTCCGGCGGAACTCGGGTCCGCGGCGCGTGATCCGGGCCGCGCGCGCCTGCGGATGGCGGCTCTGCGCTGGGAGCCGGTCGGCGGCTTTGCTCCGCGGGGTGCCGCGGCGGCGCTCGCGGTGCCCTGCGATCCTTCGCCCCGCGCGCGGCGGGCGGAGTTCCCGGGGCGCGATTAGCTCCGCCGCATGTCCGGCGAGATCCCGCCGCACGACGTCTGGGCGGTCGGCGCCGCGTACGAGGCCTACGTCGGGCGCTGGAGCCGCCCGGTCGCGCGCGAGCTCCTTCGGTGGCTCGAGGTGCCGCCGGGCTCCTCGTGGCTCGACGTCGGCTGCGGCTCGGGGACGCTCGTGCAGGAGATCGTGGACCACGCGGCACCGCGCACCGTGCTCGGGATCGATCGCTCCGAGGGCTTCGTCGCGCACGCGCGGGCTCGGGTGTCGGATGCCCGCGCCGCGTTCGAGGTCGGCGACGCCCAGGCCCTGCCGGTGGACGACGGCACCTTCGACGCGGTCGTCTCCGGCCTCGTCCTCAACTTCGTCCCCGAGCCGGCGAGGATGTTGGCCGAGATGGCGCGGGCCTGCCGCCCGGGCGGCACGGTCGCCCTCTACGTCTGGGACTACGCGGCCGGGATGGAGCTCATCCGGCGGTTCTGGGACGCGGCGAGAGCCCTCGACCCGCGGCCGCGAGCCTCGACGAGGCGGTCCGGTTCCCCGGCTGCGCCCCCGCCCCGCTGCAGAGGCTGCTCGAGGCTGCGGGCCTCTCCAGAGTCGAGACCCGCGCGATCGACGTGCCGACCCGGTTCCGCGACTTCGACGATTACTGGTCCCCGTTCCTCGGAGGCCAGGGCCCCGCGCCGACGTACGCGATGTCGCTGCCCGAGGAACGCCGCACGAACCTGCGCGAGGCGATCCGCGCGTCGCTGCCGACGGAGCCGGACGGCGCGATCCCGCTCGCCGCCCGCGCGTGGGCGGCGACGAGGAACGACGCGGCGGCCGCTCGGTAGGGACAACGCGCGTCGACTCGGGATCGGCACGCGTCGCCCGCCGCTCGCCGTCGAAGCGCGAAGCCCGGGGGGCGCCCAGAGGCGCGTCGCGCAGGCGCGCGTCGTGACGGATCTGTCCGCGCGCGCGGTCCGGTCCACGTGCCGCGGAGGCGGCTGTCCGAGGGTCCGCGGCGCGAAGCGCCCCGCGGACCCGAGTTCCGCCGGAGCGCCGAAGGCGTCCGGCGGGGAACGCGCGCGCGCCCGTGCTCGCCCTTCGCGCCGAGCATGCGCGCCGGCGGGCGTCCTCCCGGGCGCAGCGCGTGGCCCCCGCCCGGCAAGGCAGGACCGGCCGATGTTCCACGTGGAACACGCCCGCACGCGACCCGACGACGGGCGCCGGGGGATCCGCACGGACCGGGGACTCAGCCCCGCCGCCAGCGCGCGATGGCCCGCGCCGATCGCGAGAACGGCAGCTCGTACCGCTCGACGCCGGCCAGCGCGAGGCCGCAGGCGGCGCCGACGTCGCGCAGCCTGGCCTCGTCGTCTAGCGGCCGAGCATGCCGAGGATCGGGCCGCCCGGGGCGAGGTACGCCTTCGCGAGCGGGACCCAGGCCTCCGCGTCGGCCAGGGCGCGGGAGACGACGGCGTCTGCCCTCGGCAAGCCCTCGCCCTCCGGAGCGCCGCCGGCGCGGACCACGAGGCCCCTGACGTCGAGCTCGGCCGAAACCGCCTTCACGAAGGCGACCTTCTTCGCCACCGAGTCGCAGCACACGATCTCGAGCTCGGGCCGGACGCAGGCGAGCGGAATGCCCGGGAGGCCGGCGCCGCTGCCGACGTCGAGGAGGGTGCGCCCGCTCCCCAGGGAGCGCCGGCACCAGCAGGCAGTCCAGCGACGAGTGCTTCTCGGCCACCTCTGCGGGTGCGGTGATGGCGGTCAGGTTGACCTTGCGGTTCCAGGCGAGCAACCGGTCGGCGTAGCGCTCGAGGAGGTCCACCGCGCCGTCGGCGAGGCACGAGCCCGGGAGCTCGGCCCCGCGCCGGAGCGTCTCGCGAAACGAGGGATCCACCGCGGCGTCCTCACAGCGCCTTGCCGGCCGGCCGATGACCGCCTCCACCTCGTCCCGGTGGGCGGCCAGGTAGTCCTGGACCTCCTGGTCCCCGAGGCCGAGGTCGCGGAGCACCCCCTCGTACACGAAGCGGAAGCCCTCCCGGTACTGGCCGTCCTGAAGCTCGAACGACCGCCGCAGCACCGCGGCCGAGAAGAGCCGCTCCGCCTTCGTCTTCTCCCGGCCACTACGCCTTCTTCCCGCCCGAGCACGGCACGATGAGCAGCTGGCGGAAGATTCCCTCGCCCTCGCTCCGCGTGGAGACATCGGGGGACTCGACCAGCGCGAGGTGGATCATCCGGCGCTCGCGGGCACTGATGGGCGCGACGGCCAGCACTTTCCCCATGCGCTTGGCCGAGGCGGCCAGCCGCTCGGCCATGGCCTTCACGGCCGGATCGCCTTCCTCGCGGAAGCCGCCCACGTCGAGGTTCACCCACTTGCGCCCCTCGGCGCGCGGGTTCACGACGCGGTTCACGAGGTGCTGGACCGCCTCGATGAGCGTCCCGGAGAGCTCCAGGGTGTTCCCCGCCTGCGCGGTCAGCGAGACCCCGATGGCCTCGGGGGTCTCCTTCACCTCGAGCGCCACCTTGGCCCCCAGGCGCCCGAACAGCTCCTCGCAGAACGCCCGCGCGCGCTGGACCTTCTCCGGCGCGGCGCGGGGCGGCGCGCTCGTTCCCCCGGTCTCGTCCATCTCGGCCACGGCGTCTCCTCTCACTTGGCCGGCGCGATGAGCGCCGTCTGCTTCTTCATCATGACCTGCTGCTGGATGATGGAGAGCAGGTTGTTCACGAAGATGTACAGCGTCAGGCCGGCCGGGACGTTGATCATGATGGCGGTGAAGAAGATGGGGAAGAAGTACAGCATCATCTTCGCCTGGGTGTTGTCGGCCGGCTGCGGCGAGAGCTTCTGCATGAGGAAGCTCGAGACGCCCATCAGCGCCGGCAGGACGTAGACCGGGTCCTTCTGCGTCAGGTCCTGAATCCACAGGAACGGCTCGTGGTAGAGCTCGACCGAGGTCTGGAGCGCGGCGTAGAGCGCGAACCAGATCGGCATCTGCAGGAGCATGGGCAGGCAGCCGCCCAGCGGGTTCACCTTGTGCTGCTGGTACAGCTGCATGACCGCCTGGTTCATCTTCTCGCGGTCGCTGCCGAACTTGGCCTTGAGCTTCTCGATCTCGGGCTGCAGCTTCCGCATCTCGTTCATCGACTGCATCGACTTGTAGGTGAGCGGGAAGAGCACGACCCGGACGAGCAGCGTGAGCAGGATGATGGCGACGCCCCAGTTCCTCACGAACCCCTGGAGCCAGCGCATGACGTAGAGGAGGCCGCGCGCGAACCAGGCGAAGAGCTGGGCCACGGAGCCGTAGTCGATGGCCTTCTCGAAGCCGCGGCCGTAGCCGCGCAGCGTGTCGAGCTCCTTGGGCCCCGCGTAGATGGTGAACTCGGCCTTGCGCGCCTGCTCGAGCGGCAGCGCCACGGCGGCGATCCCGGTGCCCTTGAGCGCGCCGGTGGCGAGCACGCACGTGCCCCCGCCTCGGCGGGAACAGCCGCCGAGACGAAGTAGTGCTGGTCGGCGCCCACCCAGCCCACCGGGCCCTCCACCTTGGCGGCGCCTTGCCCTCCTTGGGATCGTAGCGCTCCGTCTTCTCGCCCGCGTGGCAGATGGGGCGGACGTAGTCGAGCGGCGGGCCGGAGAAGAAGCCGCCGCTGGACGTGTTGGGCGGCATGTACGTGGGGTAGAGGATCGTCACCGTTCCGGCCTGCCCGCCCGCGACCTCGAGGGCGAGCGCGAGCTCGTAGGGCTTGCCGGTGAGCCGGTAGGTCTTCTTCACGTCCACCGCCCCGACCTTGCCCACGAAGGTCACCGAGCGATCGTCCTTGGCGGCGATGGCCATGGGCTCGCGCGACGACGCCAGCGCCTCGTCCTCCTTCGCGCCCTCGGGCGTGAACACGAGCGAGAGCGGGTACGGCTGGCCGTCCTCGATGTGGACCAGATCGATCGGGACCTACTCGTTGCCCTCCTTGCGCCGGAACCTCTCGTGCTGGAGGGCGAGCGACTTGAGCGCGCCGCCCCAGCTCGAGAACGTGGCGATGAACCCGTTGCCGGCGAGCACGACCGTCTCCTCGGGCGCATTGGGCGCCGGCGCCGCCTGGGTCGGGACGCCGGCCGTCGAGGCGGGTGGCGGCATCGCTGCCGGCTTCTCCGCCGTCTGCGCCGGCGCCGTCGCGCCCTGCGGTGCCGGAGGCTTGGCCCCCTGCTTGGGCTGCTTGGGCCCGAAGAACGACGACCACAGGAACATCACTGCGATCGAGAGGACGAATGCGAGTAGAAAACGGCGGGAGTCGGTGCCCAAGGTCTACCTCTTCGAGTCACTTCCGGCACCGGATCGATCCCGCCGGGATGGAATGGGTGGCAGCGTCCTAGACGCTTCAGCGCCAGCCAGGAGCCCCGCAGCGCGCCATGGCGCTCGAGCGCCTGGTCCGCGTAGCGGAGCAGGTCGGGTGGAACCGGCAGGCCGGCGGGAGGAGCGGCGAGACGAGCCGCTTGTAGAGCTTCACGAGGACGACGAGCAGGCGGCGGATCACGGCGCACCCCTCCCGGCCGCGAGCGCGTCGCGCGCGCCCCTCAGCGCCCGCCGCACGCCCGCGAGGCCCGCGCCGAGGACGGCAGGCCTGGCGATCACCACCACGTCGACGGCGGGCAGGTCGCGCACGCACCGACGCGAGGCCTCCCGCATCCAGCGCTTCACGCGGTTGCGCTCGACGGCGTTGCGACCTTGGACGACACCGTGATCCCGATCCGCGGCTGCGGTGTTCCGGCGTCCGAGCGCGAGGACCAGCAGCTCTCCGGCGAAGATGCGGCGTCCGCGCTGCTGCACCTCGCAGGAACTCGCGGCGGCGCCGCAGCCGCGCCGCCTTGGCGAGCCTCACCCCTGCTTACTTCCCGGCCGCCGAGGGGTCAGCCGCTTGCGCCCCTTGGCGCGCCGACGCTTGAGCACGTTCGCGCCCGCCCGGCGATCCGCATCCGCTTGCGGAAGCCGTGCGTCCGGTTCTTGCGCTGCTTCTTGGGTTGATAAGTCCGCTTCATGGCGCGGCAAACTCACCGATCGGCCTGGCCCTGTCAAGGAATCCCCGCATTTCGCCTCGATGGCGCGTTCGTGTCTCCGAGATCCCGCGCGGGTGCTCGTCGAAACAGCCCGTCGTTTCGCGACGGATCACTCGCGCCTTGATCCTTTCTGCACTCTTTGCTAACTTCCGCGCCAACGGTCACGGGCCCGCCCGACTCCTCGCAGCTCGAGCGAACGAGTGATGCTGCTCCCGTAGCGGGGAAATAGCAGCCGGGGGGCGTTTTCGCGTCTCTGACACACGGGGTTTTCAAGATGGAAGTGCACGGCGAGCGCAAACGCCTCCTCTCCTCTCCAGGAACCTGGTCCCGCGTCGACTCGTACCTCCGCTCCGCGGCTCCGGCCCGATCCTACGATCGCTGGTTCGCGCCCCTGCGCGCCCGTCTCCGCTCGAGGCGATGGCCGGCTCCAGATCGCCGCCCCCGACAGTTCCACCGAGACTTCGTCGAGGACAACTACCGCGCCTGGTTCGAGGAGTTCGTGCCCGGGATCGCCGGCGAGCCGCTCCGGATCGCTCTTCGCGGTCGACGACTCGCCGCGCGCCCCCGCTGCGCAGCGGCCGGCGCTCACACCGCTGCCGCTGCCGGGCCCGGCGCTCACGCCCGCGCCCGCCGCCCCACGCGGTCGACCCGCGCGACGTCCCGCCCGAACGCCCGCTACACTTCGACACCTTCGTCGTCGGCGAGTCGAACCGCTTCGCCTTCGCCGCGACCCAGGCCGTCGCCGAGAACCCGGGCCGCACCTGGAACCCGCTCTTCCTCCACGGCGACTCCGGCCTCGGCAAGACCCACCTCCTCCACGCCGTCGCGCACGCCATCCTCGAGAAGCAGGGCGGCGGCCGGGTCGCGATCGTCTCGTCCGAGCGCTACACGAACGACTTCGTGGCGACGCGTCACAAGGGCACCGTCGAGGAGTTCCGCCGCAAGTACCGCGAGTGCTCCGCGCTGCTCGTCGACGACGTGCAGTTCCTCGCCGGGCAAGGACAAGACCGCGGAGGAGTTCTTCCACACCTTCAACGAGCTCCACGACCACCACGTGCAGATCGTCCTGTCCAGCCGACCGCTCCCCGAAGGAGCTGAAGGGGCTCGACGACCGGCTCTGCTCCCGCTTCGAGTGGGGCATGCGCGTGCAGATCGAGCCGCCCGAGTTCGAGACCCGCGCCGCCATCCTCCAGAAGAAGGCCGAGGTCGAGTGCATCGACCTCCCCGACGACGTGACCGAGCTCCTCGCGACGCACATCCGCTCCAACGTGCGCGAGCTCGAGGGAGCCCTCATGCGCGCTCGCCGCCTTCGCCTCGCTGAAGCACCAGCCCATCACCATCCCCCTGGCGCGCGACGTCCTCTCCGACGTCATCCCCCCGGCCGGGTACCGCCCGACCATCGAGAAGATCCAGGAGGTCGGTGTCGGCCCACTACGGGCTCACCGTCGCCAAGCTGACCAGCGCCTCGCGCGAGCAGAAGGTGGCCCTCCCGCGCCAGGTCGCGATGTACCTCTGCCGGATCTGGCCGAGGAGAAGTTCCAGTCCATCGCCGAGAAGTTCAACAAGAAGGACCACACCACGGTCATCTCGGCGGTCGATCGCGTGAAGAGCCTCATCGAGACGGACGAGCAGGTCCGCGCGGCCATCCTGGCGCTGACCGCGAAGCTCGCGCCGTGAACCGCCCCCGACGCATCCCTGTGGACGGCCTGTGGATCCGGCCGGGATCCCCCTGGGGATGGGTTGTGGACCGCTGTTGACAGCTTTTCTCGCGCCGCGCTACACAACCTCGACCCAGAAGGATCCCGGTGTTTTCCCACACCGGAAAGCCGAGATGTTCCGGAGATCAGGGACGTCTTTCCACACGGTCCGCCCCCTACTGTTACTACGAGAGAGTTAAGGAAGAGGATCTCTCTATGGAACTAAAGATCGCGACGTCCGAGCTCTCGAAGGCCCTCGGGCGCTCGCAGGGGATCGTGGAGAAGAAGTCCACGATGCCGATCCTCTCGCACGTCCTCCTCGAGGCGAAGAAGGGCCAGCTCGTCGTCTCGGCGACCGACCTCGACCTCGCCGTCTCGTCCGAGCACGAGAAGGGTGCGAGGTCCTGAAGGAAGGGAGCGTCGCGGTCTCCGCCCGGCACCTCTACGAGATCGTCCGGTCCCTGCCCGAGCAGCAGGTCACCCTGAAGAAGGCGCACAACAACTACCTCGAGGTGAAGAGCGGTCCCTCCGAGTTCCGGATCGTCGGCCTGCCTGCCGAGGACTTCCCGGCCCTGCCGCGCTTCGAGAAGGTCCCGTTCGCGGACGTCGAGCCGGCGGCCCTGCTCGACATGATCGAGCGGACCTTCTTCGCCGTCTCGACCGACGAGACCCGCTACAACCTGAACGGCGTCTTCTTCGAGCCCTCCGCCGAGGCCCTCCGCCTCGTCGCGACCGACGGCCACCGGCTCTCGCTCGTCGAGCGGCAGATGGCGCCACCTTCGGCCTGAAGCGCGGCGTCATCCTGCCGAAGAAGGGGCTCCAGGAGCTGAAGAAGCTCCTCTCCGAGGCGGCCGAGTCCGGCGAGGAGAAGCCGGAGACGAAGCTCGGGTTCGTCGAGAACTCCGCCATCGTCCGCCGGCCGGGCGTCGTCCTCGCGATGCGGCTCATCGAGGGGCTCTTCCCCGACTACCAGCAGGTGATCCCGAAGCAGGGCGAGAAGGTCGTGAAGATCGGTCGCGAGCGGCTGCAGGAGACGCTCCGCCGCGTCTCGCTCCTCTCGACCGACAAGGCCCACGCCGTGAAGCTCGAGCTCGGGAAGGGGACCTTGAAGGTCCTCTCGCAGAACCCGGACCTCGGCGAGGCGAAGGAGGAGGTGCCGGTCGAGTACGACGGAGAGGCGCTCAAGATCGGCTTCAACGCGCGCTACCTCCTCGACGTGCTCCAGGTCCTGAAGTCGAAGGACATCCTGCTCGAGCTCGCCGACGACCTCTCGCCCGGCGTCGTCCGCGGCGCGGAAGAGATGGACGAGGGCTTCACGTCGGTCGTGATGCCGATGCGGATCTGAGGCGTGCGCCTCCTGCGCCTAGAGGTCCGCGACTTCCGCAACCTCGCGGAGGTGGACCTCGAGCCGTCGCCGCGCACCACGATCCTCGTCGGCGAGAACGGCCAGGGGAAGACGAACCTCCTCGAGGCGATCTACCTCCTCACGACGCTGAAGCCGCTGCGCGCCGCGCGGCTGCAGGAGCTCGTCCGCTTCGGCACCGAGCGCGCCCAGGTCGCGGGCGACTTCGACGGGCCCGGCGGCGTCCGGCGCGCCGCGGTGATCGTCCAGGCGGGCGGCCGGACCGCCTTCCTCGACGGGAAGCCGCAGGACCGGCTCGACGACTACTTCGAGGGGCTCGCCTCGGTCTGCTTCTCGCCGGACGACCTCCTCCTCGTGAAGGGGAGCCCCGAGGCGCGTCGCCGCTTCGTCGACCGCGCCGCGTTCAACCGCTGGCCGGCGGTGCTCGCCGAGGCACGCGAGTACGTGCGCGCCCTGCGCGCCCGGAACGCGACCCTCCGCACCGGCGCGCCCGCGGAGGTCGAGGCGAGCTTCCGGGAGCCGCTCGTCCGCGCCGCTGCGCGCCTCCTCCGCAGGCGCGTGGAGCTCGTCGCCGAGCTCGCCCCTCGCCTCGCCGCCGCGTTCGCCGAGATCTCGGGCCCCGGCGCGCCCGAGGCGAGGCTCTCGTACCGGCCCGCGGCCGGCATGCGCGCGGACGGGTCCGAGGAGGCGTGCGCCGGCCGGCTCGCGGAGATCCTGGCGCTCCGCGTCGAGCGCGATCGCGACAAGGGCTACACGTCCGCCGGGCCGCACATGGACGAGCTCGTCCTCGCGCTCGACGGCAAGGGCGCGCGGACGTACGGGAGCCAGGGGCAGCAGCGCGCCGTCGTGCTCGCCCTCAAGATCGCCGAGATCGAGAACCTCCGGGCGGCGCTCGGCCGGCCGCCCCTCCTCCTGCTCGACGACATCTCCTCGGAGCTCGATCCCGCGAAGAACCGCTTATCTCCTCGGGTACCTGCGCAGGCTCGAGGCGCAGGCGATCCTGACGTCCACCGACCGCCGGCTGCTCGAGCCCGCCGCGGGTCCGGACACCGCATTCTTCCGGGTCGAGAGCGGGGCCGTTTCCGCGTTTCTTTCGTGAGGGATTTCGAATAGTTGAGCCCCTCGGAAGGGGTTGCCACGGACCCCTCCGCCTGCTACAACCCCAAGGCTCTCCAACCCGCGAGAAACGTTCGGAGAACGAGCGAGGAAACCCCCCTGGAAACCGCCGAGAAGACCCTCCTCCCCGCCCATGGGAATGGCGCCGAGGAGTACGGGACCGATGCGATCAAGGTGCTCGAGGGGCTCGAGGCCGTCCGCAAGCGTCCGAACATGTACATCGGCGACGTGGGGGAGCGCGGGCTCCACCACCTCGTCTACGAGGTCGTCGACAACTCGGTCGACGAGGCGATGGCGGGGCGCGCGAACGAGATCAACGTCACCATCCACGCCGACAACTCCGTCACCATCGTCGACAACGGCTCGGGCATCCCCGTCGGCCCGCACGCCACGGTGAAGGGGATGGACACGCTCGACGTGGTGATGACGAAGCTCCACGCCGGCGGGAAGTTCGAGTCGAACGCCTACAAGGTCTCGGGCGGACTCCACGGCGTCGGCGTCACCTGCGTGAACGCCCTCTCCGAGTGGCTCAAGGTCGAGGTCTACCGCGAGGGCAAGGTCTTCGCGCAGCGCTACGAGCGCGGGCAGCCCGACCGGCAAGGTGACGCCGATCGGCGAGACGCAGCGGCGCGGCACGAAGGTCACCTTCAAGCCCGACGCGATCATCTTCGAGATCGACCGAGTTCTCGTTCGAGACGCTCTCCGGGCGCCTCCGCGAGCTCGCCTTCCTGAACGCCGGCCTCAGGATCACGATCGAGGACGAGCGGAGCGGCAAGAAGCACGAGTTCCTGTTCAAGGACGGGATCCGCGAGTTCGTGGCGTACCTGAACAAGAGCCGCGAGGCGCTCTTCCAGCCGCCCATCGCGCTCCGTCAGGAGGTCGAGACCGAGCGCGGCACGGCGGTCGTCGAGATCGCCCTGCAGTGGAACGACGGCTACGACGAGAAGGTCTTCGCCTTCGCGAACAACATCCACAACCACGAGGGCGGCACCCATCTCATCGGCTTCAAGACCGCCCTCACCCGGACGATCAACGCGTACGGGACGAAGAACAACCTCTTCAAGGACCTGAAGGAGGAGCTGCCCTCCGGCGACGACATGCGCGAGGGGCTCGCCGCGGTCGTGGCGCTGCGGCTCCCGGGCGCGGCCTTCGAGGGGCAGACCAAGACGAAGCTCTCGAACACCGAGGCGAAGAGCATGGTCGAGACCATGCTGAACGAGCGCCTCGGCTCGTTCCTCGAGGAGAACCCGAACGTCTCGAAGCGGATCTGCGCGAAGGTCGCCGAGGCAGCCCGCGCGCGCATCGCGGCGCGCAAGGCGCGCGAGACGGTGCGGCGCAAGGGCGCGCTCGACGGGGCGTCGCTCCCGGGCAAGCTCGCCGACTGCCAGTCGCGCGACCCGAAGGAGTCCGAGCTCTTCATCGTGGAGGGCGACTCCGCCGGCGGCTCGGCGAAGCAGGGGCGCGACCGCAGCATCCAGGCGATCCTCCCGCTCCGCGGCAAGATCCTGAACGTCGAGAAGGCCCGCTTCGACAAGATGCTCTCGTCGCAGGAGATCGCGACGATGATCACCGCGCTCGGGACCGGCATCGGGCCCGAGGAGTTCGACGTCTCGAAGATCCGCTACCACAAGGTCGTCATCATGACGGACGCGGACGTGGACGGGAGCCACATCCGGACGCTCCTCCTCACGTTCTTCTTCCGGCAGATGCCGCAGGTCGTCGAGAAGGGCTACCTCTACATCGCGCAGCCGCCCCTCTACCGCGTGCAGAAGGGGAAGAAGGAGCAGTACCTCAAGAACCAGGCGGCGCTCGACGAGCACCTGCTCTCGATCGCGACCGAGAAGGCGAAGCTCCACGCCGGCGACGTTGCCATCGACGGCGCGGACCTCAAGCGGCTCGCGGAGTGCGCCCTCGCCTACCGCTCGATCCTCTCGCGCGTCGACCGCCGCCGCGACAGCCGGATCGTGGACGCCGCGATCCAGCTCGGCGACCTCGACCTCTCGCTCCTCAAGCGGCACGACGCGGTGAAGGAGCAGGTGCAGAAGATCTTCGAGAAGGCGCAGAAGCTCCACCCCGAGGTCGAGGTGCGGATCGCCAAGATCGAGCGGGACGAGGAGCACGGCTGCGACAGCCTCGTGTTCCAGACCTCGATGGCGGGCGCGCCGAGGGACACCCGGCTCGACTTCAACTACCTCTCCGGGCCGGAGTGGGGCGAGCTCGCGGGGCTGTACGCCGCCGTCGCGGACATCGGGCCCGGGCCGTACCGGATCGAGAAGCCGGACGGGGAGGAGGAGGTCCTCGACGTCTTCGAGGCCGTCGAGGCGCTGAAGCGCGCCGCCGCCCAGGGCCAGAACATCCAGCGCTACAAGGGGCTCGGCGAGATGAACCCGCAGCAGCTCTGGGAGACGACGATGGACCCGGAGCGCCGCACCATGCTGCAGGTGCGCGTCGACGACACCGTCGAGGCGGACGACGTCTTCTCCATCCTGATGGGCGACGCGGTCGAGCCGCGCCGGGAGTTCATCGAGAAGCACGCGCTCGACGTCCAGAACCTGGACGTCTAGCGCCCTGCTCGAAGGCCGCGCCCGGACCGCCGGGCGCCGAGGAGTGACAGCGATGCCGCGCACCGCGTTCGTGGCGCTCGGGACCTACGTCCCCGATCGCGTCGTGACCAACGACGACCTCACGAAGGTCATGGAGACGAGCGACGCCTGGATCCAGGAGCGCACCGGCATCAAGGAGCGCCACTGGGTCCCGGCGGGCGTCGAGGTCGACAACTCCGAGCTCGCGCTCCAGGCGACGAACCGAGCCCTCGCGAAGGCCGGCTGGCAGGCGAAGGACATCGAGGCGATCGTCTACGCGTCCCTGTCCCCGGACCACATGTTCCCCGGCGACGGCTGCTTCCTGAACGCGAAGCTCGGGATCCCCGGCGTCCCCGCCCTCGACGTCCGGAACCAGTGCTCGGGGTTCATCTACGGCCTCGCGGTCGCCGACGCGTGGATCCGGATCGGGATGTACCGGCGCGTGCTCCTCGTCGGCTCGGAGATCCACTCGACCGGCCTCGACGTCTCGACGAAGGGACGCGACACGGCGGTCATCTTCGGCGACGGCGCGGGCGCGGCGCTCCTCGAGGCGACCGACGAGCCCGGCCGCGGTGTCCTCTCCTGCCACCTCCACGCCGACGGCCGGTTCGCCGAGGACCTCTACTGCGAGGCGCCCGGGTCGAAGTACCACCCGCGCGTCACCGCCGAGATGATCACCTCAGGGCGGATCTTCCCCCGCATGGAGGGGCAGAAGGTCTTCAAGCACGCGATCTCGAAGATGCCGGCGGTCATGCGAGAGGCGCTCGACCAGAACGGCCTGTCGCCGAAGGACCTGAAGGTCGTCATCCCCCACCAGGCAAATCTCCGGATCAGCCAGATGGTGCAGCGCGGGCTCGAGCTCCGGGACGATCAGGTCTTCAACAACATCCAGCGGTACGGCAACACCACGGCCGCCTCGATCCCGATCGCCCTCGACGAGGCGGTCGCGGAGCGCGGGATCGCGAAGGGGGATCTCGTCGGGCTGTGTGCGTTCGGGGCCGGCTTTACTTGGGCGAGCGCCCTGGTACGCTGGTAGGAGCCTCGAGCAAGCCGCGGGAGAGGGGCCCGCTCGGATCGACAGCGCGGAGGGAGCGCACGTAGGGAGCCGGTCGCGTGCGTCGCAACGGTTCTGAGGCGTCGTCCAACGGCAGGACTGCGGACTTTGGATCCGCCTATGAAGGTTCGAATCCTTCCGCCTCAGCCACCTCCGCGGCGAAGCCGGCGAACCTGAGGGCGGAGGTCCGGACCCTGGCGCGCCCCTCCCACGTGCTGATCGTCGCCCTCGGCGGGGTGGCGCACCGGCTCGTCCAGGCGGCCGGCGAGGCGCTGCAGGAGACGCTCGAGATCGCCTCGAAGGTCGGGCCCTCGCTCGACAAGCCGCAGTACGCGTTCAACAAGGACCGCGCCCAGTACCACGCGACCTCGATCCTCCGGCGCCTCTCCTCGCTCGGCGGGCCGGCCGTGCCCGTGCTGGGGATCGTCAACGTGGACCTCTTCCTCCCCGACGCGCCCTACGTCATCGGCGACGCGGACCGCGACGCGGGTGCGGCGGTGTTCTCCCTCTCGCGCCTCTCCCACGCCGACCCGGAGAAGGTGCGCCGGCGGCTCCAGGTCGAGACGGTCCACGGGGCGGGCCACCTCCTCGGCCTGTCCCACTGCAGCGACTTCCGCTGCGCGATGTTCTTCTCGCGCGACGCTGCCGACGCGGACCGCAAGGGGCCGGGGCTTCTGCACGAGCTGTCGCGTCGCGCTGGGGCTCCGTCGCCGGCGCGCGGGTAGGATGGACCTCTGCCAAAGAGCCGACGGCGAGCTGCGGCGCGTGCTGCGGGCTCTACAACCGGCGGGACCACGGCCGCGCCGCGGTCCGGGCCGAGCTCGCCCGGCGCACCCTCGCGCTCCGCGGCGTGCCGCGCACGAAGGAGGCGTTCCGCGCCGCGGCGGCCGCGCTCTCCGCCGGCGGGCCGGAGCCGCTCTTCCCGTCCGTCCGGGTCTGCACGTTCCTCGGGTTCCTCGACGAGGCCGGGACGCGCGTCGGCTGCCTCGCCCATCCGAAGGCGACGGGTGGCGAGGACCTGCGCGACTGCGGCGTCTACGACGCGAGCATCTGCGAGACGTTCCTCTGCCCGAGCCTCGCCTTCCTCTCCGAGGAGGAGGCGGCGCTGGCCGAGGCGGCGACCGGCGACTTCCACCTCTACGGGCTCGTCGTGACCGACGTCCCGTTCCTGCGGGCCTGCCTCGCCGCGGTGGCGGCGGGAGCCGGCGCTCGCGTCGAGCGGCGGCACCTCGAGGCTCCGCCGTTCCGGGCCGCGCTGCGGCGCCTGCTCGATCTCAAGACCCAGCTCGCCCCGGGCTCCGAGGGGCTCTTCGGTGCGTTCGCGCCCGCGGAGGGCGGCGGCGAGGTCCCGCGCCGGATCGACTACGCCGCGATCGGGCGGACCGCCTCCGCCCACGACGCGATCCTCACCTGCGCCGGCGCCGACCCCCGGAGCGGGAACGACCTCGACCGGCTCGAGACCGAGGTCCTCCGTCGCCTCGACGCCTGCGTCGCGGCGTTCCCGTCCTGACCCGCGGGAGCCGCGCGGCTCAGGCGTGCGCGCCGCGGAACCGGCCGCACCCGCCCCGGTGGGGCCCGTACCGCACCATCGCCGCGAGGGCCTCGCGCTGCGCGGGGTCGAGCGCAGCGTGGACGCGCGCGACCGCCTCCGCGATGCGCGCGCGCAAGGCCTCTGCCCGCTCGAGCCGCGCGTCGAGCGCCGCGCTCACGCGGGCCGCGTCGAGGTCGGGCGCCGCGAGGAGGTCGGCGAGATCGCCGCGGAGCGCTCGCGCGTCGCCCCGCAGGGCGAGGAAGGCCTCCGAGAGCGCCTCGGCCTCGGCGCGGACCGCCCGCTCCTGGTCGGGCCGGGCGCCGATCCGCCGGAAGATCCAGCCGAGCCGCGCGGGGCCGCGGCGGCGCATCCTGCGCCAGGCGGCACGCCGCAGGACGGCGGCGAGGAAGAGGACGGTGACGGCGCCGAGGGCGCCCGAGACGAACGGGGTCATGTGTATTCCTCCATGGGATCCAGCGGGAGGATGGTGCGGCGGCGCGGTGTCGCGCGCGCTGAGAGATCGTGAAGAAGAGTGAATGGGGGCCAGGAAGTAGGCCGCAGGGAGCGGGCCGGCCTACGCGAGCCCGGCGCGGCGCGCGACGTCGAGGATCGCGTCGGCGATGGGGCCAGGCGTCTCCTCCTGCGGGTAGTGGCCCGCCACGACGCGCGTCACCGTCGCGCGCGGGAGTGCCTCCGCGACGCCCCGGAGCGCGCGGCCGAGCACCGGATCGCGCTCGCCCCACACGATCGCGGCGGGGCCCTCGAACGCGGTCGCGACGGCAAGCGCCCGCTTCAGCCCCGGGATGGACGGGTGGTCCGGCCCGAGCGGGACCATCCGCGCGAGGGCGAGGGGCGCCACGCGGTCCGCGATCCGGCGGAGCGGCCAGCGGTAGGCCCGCGCGACGTCGCCGCGGATGGAGCCGCGGTCGGCCTGGACGAGGTGGAGCGCGTTCTGCGGGAACCCGAGGAGCCTGAAGGCGGCGCCGGAGACGACCGGAAGGTTCGCGAAGCGGTGGAAGCGCGTCGGCCGCGTCGTCGGGCGCGGCGGTCCGACGACGGTGTTGGTCACGACGAGCCCGGCGAGCCGGCCGGGTCTCTCGGCGAGGGCGGCGAGCCCGATGGGCCCGCCCCAGTCGTGCAGGACGAGGACGAGCGGGCCGTGGACGACCGCATCGAGGAGCGCCCCGACGATCCGCGCGTGGTTCTCGAGCGTGTGGAAGCGCGGATCGCGCGGCTTGTCGGAGAGGCCGAGCCCGGCGAGGTCGGGCATGACGAGCCGGAGCGGGGCCGACTGGAGCCGTGCGGCGACCTTCCGCCAGAGGTAGCCCCAGGTCGGGTTCCCGTGGAGGAGCACGACCGGCGCGCCCTCGCCGGCCTCCATGACGTGAAGCCGGAGCCCGCCCGCCTCGACGAGGCTCCGGTGGAACGGCAGCTCCCGGGCGATGAACGAGGGGAGCGCCGGCGCGGGGAGCCTCTCGGTCACGCCTTCCCGCTCGCGCGGCGATCGAGCCCGGCCGCGACGATCTCGGCGACGTCGAGGACGCGGATCGTCTCCTCGAGGCCCGCGTCCGCCACCCCATCCTTCATCATCGTCAGGCAGAACGGGCAACCGGTCGCGACGGTGCCGCCCGATTTCCCGAGCGTCGCTGCCGCCTCGTCGACGCGGTTCCGGTTCACGCGCGTCCCGAGCTTCTCCTCGAGCCAGAACCGTCCGCCGCCGGCGCCGCAGCAGAAGCCCTGCTTCCGGTTGCGCGGCATCTCGGTCACGCGGACGCCCGCGGCGGCGATCGCCTCGCGGGGCGCCTCGGTGATCCCGTTCCAGCGGGCGAGGTAGCACGGGTCGTGGAGCGTGACGGCGCCGAGCCCCTCGGCGGCGCCGGGGGCGAGCCTTCCCTGCGCGACGAGCCGCGCGAAGAGCTCCGCGTGGTGGACCACCTCGTACTTCCCGCCGAACTGCGGGAGCTCGTTCGCGAGGGTGTTCAGGCAGTGCGGGCACTGCACGAGGATCTTCTTCACGCCGTGCCCGTTCAGCGTCTCGACGTTCGCCTGCGCCTGCATCTGGAAGAGGTACTCGTTCCCGAGCCGCCGCGCCGCGTCGCCGGTGCAGGTCTCCTCCTCGCCGAGGATCGCGAACGAGACCTTCGCCTCGCGCAGGATCCGGACGATCGCGCGCGAGACCTTCTTCTGCCGGTCGTCGAACGCGCCCGCGCAACCTACGAAGAAGAGCCACTCGAACGGCTCGCCGGAGGAGGCGCGCGGCACGTCGAGATCCGCGCACCACTCGGCGCGGCGGTTCGAGCCGATGCCCCACGGGTTCCCCTGCGTCTCGATGCCCTTGAACACGCGGGAGGCCTCGTCGGGGAAGGACGACTCGACGAGCACCTGGTGGCGCCGCATGTCGATGAGCCGCGGCACGTTCTCGATGAGCACCGGGCAGGCGGTCTCGCACCAGCCGCAGGTCGTGCAGGCCCAGAAGGTCTCGGGCGGGACGGCGGCGGTGATGGGCGGGAGCGCGGCGATCGCGGCCTCCTTCGTCGCCGCGTCCTTCGCGCGCGCGAGGGCGGTGAGCGTCGTCGCCTGCTCGCCGAGGTGGTGCCGGATCGCCCGGTTCACCTCCTTGTGCGTGAGGGGCTTGCCGGTGACGTAGGTCGGGCAGTGGGTCTGGCAGCGGCCGCACTCGGTGCAGCTGTAGACGTCCCACGCCTCCTTCCAGGAGAGGTCCTTCACCGTCGCCGTGCCGAAGCTCGCGTCCTCGGCCTCGAGGTCGAGCTTGCGCAGCGCGGCCGCGGGCGGGAGGCGGGCGAAGAAGACGTTCGGGAGCGCCGTGATGATGTGGAAGTGCTTCCCGTACGGGAGGACGTTCAGGAAGACGAGGACGAGGGCGAGGTGGAGGAAGAAGGAGATCGCGCCGATCGCGGCCACGGCCGCCGGGGCGAGCCCGGTCGCGTGCAGCGCCAGCGCCCCGAGCGCGCCCGAGGGCGCCGCGACGTCGAAGGTCGGGGCCGCCCCGGACCCTGCGGCGAGGATCGTTGCGCCGTCGAACGCCATGTCCGTGAGCATCAGCCCCGCGATGAAGAGCAGGATGACGACGCCCTCCGTCGACAGCGTCACGCGATCCGGCTTGGTGACGAGCCTTCGCCAGAGGAAGCCCGCGACGCCGACGAGCGCGCCGAGGACGACGAGGTCCTTCAGGAAGAGGTAGGCGCGACCGAGCGGCGCGTCCTCGCCGAGGAGCGGGAGGTGGAAGCCCCCCGAGAACCCCATCCCGAACATCGTGATCGTCCGGAGCGCGAGCACGATGAACGCGACGAAGATGAGGACGTGCAGGGCGCCCGGGAGGCGCTCGCCCTGGTCCGGCAGCCGCCTCTGCCCGAAGCCGAACGCGAGGAGCGTGCGCACGCGCTCGCCCGCGCGGTCCCAGCGGACGTCGGGGCGGAGCGCCGCGAGCGGCGCGAGGCGCCGCGTCATCGTGAAGGCGAAGAACGCGAGCCCGACGACGAGCATCGCGGCGGTGAGGAGGGGGCTCATGGAGGGACGACGCTACCACCCGCGCCGCTCCGGGCAAGGGGCGCATCGCCGTCAACTCCGAAAACCGCGAGGGGCCGCCCGCTGGCGGGCGACCCCTCGGCGCTGCGCTTCGAGCGCGCGCCCTCGGCCGTCGAGGGTGTCCTGCTAGTTCGTCTTGAACAGGGCCCGCGGGTTGAGCTTCTTCTGCTCGTCCTTCTGCTCGTCCTTCTTCTCGTCGTCGTCCTTCTTACCGCCGTCGCCCTTCTTGCCCGCGGGCGGAGGGGTGGCGTGGCCGGGAGGCGTTCCGCCATGGCCCGGGGGCGTGGCACCGTGGCCCGGCGCGGCGCCGCTCGCGCCCGGCGCGGCGGGAGGCGCGTTCGGCGGAGTGGCCGAAGCGGCTGCCTGGCCCGGAGGCGTGCCGCCGTGACCCGGGGGCGTGCCGCCGTGACCGGGGGCGGCGCCGCTCGCGCCCGGCGCGGGGGCGGGTGCAGCCGCGGGAGGGGCCGCCTGGCCCGGGGGCGAACCGGCGCGGCCCGGAGGCGTACCGCCGTGACCCGGGGGCGTGCCACCGTGCCCCGGCGCGTAGGCGCTCGCGCCCGGCGCCACGTACGCGGCAGGAGCCGGAGCAGGAGCCGGAGCGGGCGCCGGCCGCGGATACGCGTTCGAATACGGCGCCGGCGCCGGGGCCGGGGCCGGACGCTGGGCGTTCCCCGGGTAAGGGTACGCGGCCGGCGCGGGCGCGGGGCGCGGTGCGGGACGCGGCGCCGGACGCGGCCAGTACGAGACCGGCGCCGGACGGTTCGACCGGTACGGGCCGCGGTAGACGTAGCCCTTGTGGTAGGCCCACTCCGCCCCGCGCGGCGGGTGGAAGTCGTGCGAGTGGGCGCCGCGAATGAAGCACCACGCGCCGCCCGGCAACGGGTGCCCGTCGACGTAAACGAACGACCAGGGGCCCTGGTAGAAGTAGTAGCCGCTCTCGACCACGTACGCGTCCGGGCGATCCGGGTAGTACGGGTGGACGTGCGCGCCCTCCTCGTAGCACCACCCGCCGCCGAACGCCTCGGGGACGAAGTGCGGGCCGGAGTACCAGACCTCGACGGGCGCGGGCGCGGGCGCGGGCATCGCGACCTGCTCCGGCGGCAGCGGCGTGTAGGTCGCCGGGACCGTGTGGACGACGCAGCCCGCGGCGACGAGCAGCACCGGGAGCGACAGGGCGAGGCGCTTCATTGGACTCTCCTCCGCGAGGACCCGCACCCTGTGGACGCGGCGGGGGCGCTCGCGATTCAAACCGGCGGCCGCCTGGATGCGGCCCACGCGGACATGTTAGCAGCGCCCGTGCCGTCGCCCCAAAACCCCGCCGATCCACGAGCTCGAATCCGCGGCGCGCCGTGCCCCGGCGCGACAGCGTGAACGCCGGGAACGGTCAGTGACGGTGTGCGCAGGTGGGATGCCGAGCGACGCGGCGACGTACCGGCGCAGGACGCCGCGGTACCGCGCCCGCGCTCGGGCGCAGGCAGGCATGCGTCAGACGAGGTGCCCGCCGGCGGCGGGCGACTGCCGCGCGCGCGCGAGCTCGACCGCGTGCTCCACGTACAGCGTCGCGATGTCGACGCCGGTCGCCGCCTCGAGCCCCTCGAACCCCGGCGAGGAGTTCACCTCCATGATCTTCGGCCCGGTGCGCGCCTCGAGCATGTCGACGCCGGCGACCTCGAGCCCCATCACGCGCGTGGCCTTCACCGCCGCCTCGGCGTACTCGCGCTCGAGCGCCACCGCCTCGGCGACGCCGCCGCGGTGGATGTTGGAGCGGAAGTCGCCCGCGCGCGCGGTGCGCCGCATCGCGGCGACGACGCGGTCGCCAATCACGAGCGCGCGCACGTCGCGCCCGCGCGACTCCGCGACGAGCTCCTGCAGCAGGATCTCCTGCCCGAGCGTCCAGAGGGTGTCGAGCATCCCCTCGACCTCGTCCGCGGTGTTCGCGATCATGACGCCGACGCCCTGGGTACCCTGGATGAGCTTGATGATGCAGGGGAGACCGCCCACCATCCGGACCGCCTCCTCGACCTCGTCGCGGTAGCGGCACATCACCGTGCGCGGGATGTCGATCCCGAAGCGGGAGAGGAGCTGGAGCGCACGGAGCTTGTCCCGCGAGCGCGCGATGGGGACCGCGTTGTTCAGGACCGGGACGCCCATCATGTCGAACTGGTTCACGACGGAGAGGCCGTAGCCCGTGATCGAAGCCCCGATGCGCGGGATCACGACGTGGACCTCGGTCGGGACGATCTCCTCGCCGCGGTAGAAGATCCGCGGCCGGTCGCGGCCGAGCACCATGTTGCAGCGGAGCGTGTCGAGCACCCGCGGCGCGTGGCCGAGCGCCTTCGCGGCGTGCACGAGCCGGCGCGTGGAGTGGAGCTTTGGGTTGCGGGAGAGGATGACGACGCCGAGTCGGTCGCCGCGTTCGGGCCGGGCCTTCGCGCGCGGGCCCTTGCGGGCCCCGGCCTTCTTCCCGGCGGTCGCCATGGCGGGCCAAGGTTATCGGCGGCGACCCGGAGCCGCAACGAACGCGCCGGCCGCGACGGGAGGAACCCCGCCCGCCGGACGAGGTCGCGCGCACACGGTGCGCGACTACCCGACGTCGGCACATCGACAGCACGCCCGGTGGATGCTCTCTTGGTGGGCGGGTCCGGCGAGGATACGACGCGCCGGACGGACGTCTCTCCTGCAGGGGGCCCACATGCCCGAGGATCTCCGCTCGGCGCTCCGGCGCTCGCTCCGCACCGCCGCCGTCGTCACCGCGCTCTCGCTGGCCGCCTGCGGCGGCGGTGGGGGCGGCTCGAGCTCCGACCGGGTCGCGCCGCCCGACCTGCACCGACGGCGGGAAGAACGGAGCGGAGACCGGTGTCGACTGCGGCGGCGCGGCGTGCTCGCGCCTGGCGACCCCGAAGCGCTGCCCGAACGGACGTGGCTGCGGCAGCCTCGCCGACTGCACCTCCGGCGTCTGCGACGCCACCACCCACCTCTGCGTCGCCCCTCGCCGTCCGACTGCAGCGACGGCTCGAAGAACGGCGACGAGACCGACGTCGACTGCGGCGGCTCGTGCCCGAAGTGCGCGAACGGCCTGGGCTGCGCGGTCGCCGCGGACTGCCCTCCGGCGCGTGCGACCCGGTCACCCACGTCTGCACCGCGGCGTGCACCGCGAACGGGACCGCTTGTCCCGGGCGCGCCGGGCGCCTGCTGCTCCGGCTACTGCAACGCGTCGAGTCAGTGCGCCACGCCGTGCAAGCCGAACGGCACGGCTGCGGCGGCGGCGACGAGTGCTGCACCGGCGTCTGCACCGGCGCACCGCTCGCCGCGCCCCGCCGCCCACCTGCACCAGGCCAACGCGACGTCTGCCCCGCTGCGCCCGGCAGTGCTGCTCCGGTCACTGCGATGCCTCCGACCGTGCGCCGATCCCTGCGTGGCGAACGGTGCGTCGTGCGGCTTCAACTCCGACTGCTGCTCCACCTACTGCGACGTGACCAAGCTCTGCGCCAGCGCGCCGGCCTGCAAGAACGACGGGGCCAGCTGCGCCGCCGACTCCGGCTGCTGCAACGGGTACTGCGACCCGATCAAGCAGGCGTGCGCGCCGCCGGTCTCGGCCTGCAAGGCGTCGGGCGCCGCCTGCACCATCAACGGGGACTGCTGCTCGAGCGCCTGCAACAACCCCACGGCCGCGGCCAACGCCGGGACCTGCACCACCACCGCCTTCTGCCGGACGCCGGGCGCGGCCTGCGTCGACTCGGGCGAGTGCTGCTCCCTCTCCTGCGTCGGAGGGCTCTGCGCCGGCACGCTCTGCGGGGCGACCGGGACCGCCTGTACCTCGCCGGCCGCGTGCTGCACCGGGCCCTGCTCCACCACCTGCCAGGCGCTCCCCGCGCCGACCGGGACGCGCCGCCTGCAAGACGCTCGGCGACGCGTGCGCCCCGGGCGTCGACTGCTGCTCGACGAACTGCCAGGGCGGCAAGTGCACGCCGGCGTACGTCTGCCACGCCCCGAGCGACGTCTGCTATCGGCCGGAGGACTGCTGCTCCGGCATGTGCAGCGCGCCCGCGACGCAGACGAGCCCGATGACGCCGGGGCGCTGCGTCGCCCCGAGCGGTGGCTGCAACCAGGACGGGGCGCCCTGCGCGGGCGCCTCCAACTGCTGCACGCGGCTCTGCAAGGACGTCGGCGCGGGCGTGACCGTCTGTCAGCCTGCGAGCGGCTGCCGTATGACCGGTGACTACTGCGACCGGACGCAAGCGTGCTGCGGCGGCTCGCCCGGACGCGACCAACGCCCTGCGGCTACGGCGTCTTCTGCGACTCCATCGGCACGAGCCCCGCGCCCAACTACGACCCGAGCACCAAGGACGACCGCACCTGCTCGAACGGCCAGTCCTGCAACCCGCCCGGCAACATCTGCGGCGGCAGCGGCGCCACGAACGCGTCGCAGAACTGCTGCGCCGGCAAGAAGGCCGTCTGCAAGCAGGACTCGAACGACATCTGGCGCTGCTTCGGCGGCGGCTCGACGGCGTGCCCGGCCGGCTACGACGCGAACGACCCGGCCTGCTGCATCCCCGCGGGAACGGCGACCTCGCCCGGCGGCGTGTGCCAGTTCCGCGACCAGTGCTGCAACTTCGCCCCCTGCGTGCCGGACGCGCAGGGCGTCCTGCGCTGCACGACCGCGTCCTGCACGCCGGTCGACGGCGCGTGCGCGGGCGCCGACGACGGGAGCTGCTGCCCGGGCACGGTCTGCACCTTCGACGGCGCGACCGGGTTCACGTGCAAGGTGCCGAGCTCCTGCGGCGCGAACGGCCGGGGCTGCGTGGTCGCGAGCGAGTGCTGCTCGAACAACTGCGCCGGCGACGTCTGCGCGCCGCCGTGCGCCGCGACGAACGCCGCCTGCACGACGAGCGGCGACTGCTGCGCGGGGCTCGGCTGCGTCGATCCCGCCGGGCGCCACCAGCGGCACGTGCCAGTCCGCGAGCGCGTGCGCGCCGACGGGCGGGAACTGCAACGCGACCGCGGACTGCTGCAACGCCGCGACCGGCGAGCAGTGCATCGCCGGGACGTGCGCGGTGCCGCCGACGTGCCAGGCGCAGCTGCAGTCCTGCACCGCGACGGCGGACTGCTGCACGCAGTCGCCGGCGCTCTCCTGCGTCGCGCAGGACGGGTCGCTCTGCGCGGGCGGGGCCGGCTGCATCTGCGACTCCTGCAAGGCGGCGACGCAGGGGTGCGCGGGCTCCTCGGACTGCTGCGTCGGGCTCGCCTGCAGCGCCGGCACGTGCCAGAGCTGCACCGCGGTCGGTTCGGCCTGCTCGGACGCCTCGAGCTGCTGCTCGGGCCTGGCCTGCGCAACGGCGGACACCGGGACCGCCTGCGCGGGCGGCACTTGCACGTGCGAGGCCTGCGTGCTCCAGGGCCAGTCCTGCACGGCCGGCGGGACCGCCTGCTGCGGTGGCGCGAACGGCTGCCTCGACGCGGCCGGCTTCGGGTGCACGCCGGACAAGACGGACTGCACCTGCAGGCCCCTGGAGTAGCAGCGGCGATCGGGTCGAGTACGCCGTCGCCGCGGGGCCACCCGGCCCCGCGGCAGCCGGGCGTATGCGTCGTTGCCCCCCACCCCTCCCGCTGCTAGAACCCTTGTCTTTCCGGGGCCGAGCGCGCGTGGACTACAAATCGACCGTCAACCTCCCGAAGACCGACTTCCCCATGAAGGCGAACCTGCCGCAGCGGGAGCCGGAGATCCTGCGCCAGTGGGAGGAGCAGGCGATCTTCCAGCGGCTCGTCGCGCAGAACGCGGGACGCGCCGGCGCGAAGCGCTTCGTCCTCCACGACGGGCCGCCCTACGCGAACGGCGACATCCACATCGGCCACGCCCTCAACAAGATCCTGAAGGACGTCGTGGTGAAGTACCGGAACCTCAAGGGCGAGGTGGCGGACTACATCCCGGGCTGGGACTGCCACGGCCTCCCCATCGAGCTCAAGGTCGACAAGGAGCTCGGCTCGAAGAAGCGCGAGATGGACCGGCCGGCCATCATCGAGGCCTGCCGCAAGTACGCGCTGAAGTGGATCGATAGCCAGCGCGAGTCGTTCAAGCGGCTCGGCGTGTTCGGCCGCTGGGCGACGCCGTACGCGACGATGTCGAAGGGGTACGAGGCGACGATCGTGCGCGCGCTCGCCGCCGCCGCCGAGAAGGGCTTCCTCTTCCGGGGCAAGAAGCCGGTCTACTGGTGCACGACCGATCGCACCGCGCTCGCCGAGGCCGAGGTCGAGTACGAGGACCACACCTCGCCGTCGATCTACGTCGCGTTCGACGTCGTCGGCGCGCTGCCGGATCCGAGGCTCGCCGGGAAGAAGACGCGGCTCGTCATCTGGACGACCACGCCGTGGACGCTCCCCGCGAACCTCGCCGTCTCGGCCCACCCCGAGTTCGCCTACGTCGCCTACGACCTCGACGGCCAGATCGTCGTCGTGGCGAAGGACCTCCTCGGCCGCTTCCTCGCCGACGTCGCGCCCGCGCACCTCGCGACCCCGACCCCGCCGACGCCCCACTCGCCGCAGGCGCACGAGGCGGCGACGGGCGGCGGCGGCTCGGGCCCGATCGCACACCTCGCGGACCCGAAGCGCGTCCTCGCGACGCTCGACGGCAAGGCGCTCGAGGGCGTGAAGTACCGGCATCCGTTCATGGACCGCGAGTGTCCCGTCATCCTCGGCGAGCACGTGACGCTCGAGGCCGGCACCGGGCTCGTGCACACCGCGCCGGGCCACGGCCAGGAGGACTACGAGGTCGGCCTGCGCTACGGCCTCGAGGTCCTGAACCCGGTGGACGGCGCCGGGCGCTTCACCGCCGAGGCCGGCAAGTACGCGGGGAAGGAGATCTTCGCGGCGAACCCGGAGATCGTGAAGGACCTCCACGCCTCCGGGCACCTGCTCTCGGACCCGGCCGCGAAGCTCAAGCACAGCTACCCGCACTGCTGGCGCTGCCACAAGCCGGTCGTGTTCCGCGCGACCGACCAGTGGTTCCTCTCGCTCGAGCACGCGGACCTCCGCAAGAAGGCGCTCGCCGAGATCGACAAGGTGCGCTGGATCCCGCGCTGGGGGCGCGACCGCATCTACGGGATGATCGAGAACCGCCCGGACTGGTGCCTCTCGCGCCAGCGGACCTGGGGCGTGCCGATCCCCGTCTTCTACTGCGAGGGCTGCGGCGAGCCGCTCGTCTCGCCCGCGGTCATGGAGAACGTCGCGCGCGCCTTCGAGGAGGAGGGGATTCGAGGCCTGGTACCGGCGCACGCCGGCGAGCTTCGTCGGCGGCGCCGCCTGCCCGAGCTGCGGGAAGAAGGAGTTCCGCCGCGAGCAGGACATCCTCGACGTCTGGTGGGACTCGGGCGTGTCCTGGGCGGCCGTGGCGGAGCGGGAGGGGCTCGGCGTCCCGGTGGACCTCTACCTCGAGGGCTCCGACCAGCACCGCGGCTGGTTTCACTCGGCGCTCCTCACCGGCGTGGCGATCCGCGGCGGCGCGCCGTACCGCGGCGTGCTGACCCACGGCTTCGTGCTCGACGAGAACGGCCGGCCGATGTCGAAGAGCGCGGGCAACGGCACGACGCCCGACGAGATCATCCAGAAGTACGGCGCGGACATCCTCCGCCTGTGGGTCTCCGCGTCCGACTACCGCGACGACGTCACGCTTTCGCCGCGAGATCCTGGCGGGCCTCGCCGAGGGCTACCGGAAGATCCGCAACACCATCCGCTACATGCTGGGCGCGCTCGACGGGTTCGACCCGGTGAAGGACGCCGTCCCGGTCGATCGAGCTCGAGCCGCTCGACCGCTGGGCCCTCGCGAAGCTCGCCGCCTGGGACGAGAAGGTGAAGGGGGCCTACGAGGACTACGAGTTCCACCTCGCGTACCACGCCACCATGCAGTTCTGCGCGGTCGACCTCTCCGCCCTGTACTTCGACATCCTGAAGGACCGGCTCTACACGTGGAAGTCGGACGGGAAGCCGCGCCGCTCCGCCCAGACCGTCCTCTGGATCGTCGCGCAGGACGTCATCCGGTTGCTCGCGCCGGTGCTCTCCTTCACGGCGAGCGACGCCTGGGGCCACCTCCCCGGCCGGCCGGTGGAGAGCGTCTTCCTCGCCGGGCTGCCGGCGCGCGAGCGGCCGAAGGACGCCGACGCGCTCGAGGCGCGGTACGACCGGCTCTTCGAGGTCCGCGGCGTCGTGCAGGGGAAGCTCGAGGAAGCGCGCCGCGCGAAGCTCATCGGCTCCGGGCCTCGAGGCGACCGTCACCGTCCGCGCCGAGGGCGACCAGCTCCGGCTGCTCCGAGGAGGCGCGCGCCGAGCTGCCCGCGCTCTTCATCGTCTCCGAAGGTGGTCCTCGAGAAGGGGCCGCTCTCGGCCGAGGTCGCCCGCGCGACGGCGGGCGAAGTGCGAGCGCTGCTGGATCTACCAGGACGACGTGGGGAAGGACCCGAAGCACCCCACCGTCTGCGGCAAGTGCGCGAGCGCCCTCGCATGAGCCGCCGCCCGGCAAGTGGACGGTCCTCGCCGCCCTCTTCGTCACCCTCGTCGCCTTCGACCAGTGGACGAAGTACCTCGCGGTGTCGCGGCTCACGCACGTCTTCGAGCGCTCGCGCGACGCGGGCGTCGCCGAGCGCGTCCGCGGGTTCTACGCGTACCGGCACCTCGAGCCGCTCGCGACCGAGCCGCTACTACGTGTGGCAGCCGGTCTGGCGGATGAACTACGTCGAGAACCCCGGCGCGGCGTGGGGGCTCTTCCGGAGCTTCTCCGACTCCTTCCGGAACCTGTTCTTCACGCTCGTCTCGCTCGGTGCGGTCGCGTTCATCCTCCACTACTACCGCAAGCTCCGGGACGACCAGCGCTACCTCCAGGTGGCGCTCGCCTTCGTGCTCGCCGGCGCCGTCGGGAACTTCGTCGACCGGCTCGCGCGCCGTACGTGATCGACTTCGTCGAGTGGTACTGGTGGAACCGGCCCGACATCCGCTGGCCGACCTTCAACGTCGCCGACTCGCTCATCGTCGTGGGGGTCGCGATGCTCGTCCTGCACCCTGGCTCCAGGGCCGAGCGCGAGGCCGCGGCCGGGCGCGAGAAGGAGGCCGGGGCCGCCTGACCGCCCCGGAGAGCCATGCTCCCCGTCCTCTTCGACGTCGTGGTGCCCGCCGGGTGGGGGAAGCCCGCGCTCGTCGTCGTCCTCGTCGCGATCGCGATCTGGCGCGTCGTGGCCTACCTCCGCCGCGCCCGCAGGGACGGCGAGCGCGCCACGATCCGCGAGGCGCTCCGGGACGACCTCTTCACGCTCGTCGCGCTCGCCGCCGCCGGGGCCGCCCTCGTGGGGTCCGGCCTCCTCGACCGGGAGATCCGGCTTCCGCTCCACACCTACGGCCTCCTCATCGCGGGCGCGTTCCTCGTCGGTATCTGGCTCGCCCAGCGCGAGGCGCGCCGCCGCGGCCAGGACCCCGATCGGATCGCGGACCTCTCGCTTCTGGATCCTCGTCGCCGCGCTCGTGGGGAGCCGCGTCTACTTCATCCTCGTCAACTGGGACGACTACTTCGGGGCGGGCCGGTCGCTCGTCGCGACGCCCTTCGGCCGGCTCCCGCGGCTCCTCGCGGTGTGGGAGGGCGGGCTCGTCTTCTACGGCGGGTTCATCGGCGCGGCGCTCACCGCCTGGTGGTACCTGCGCCGGCACTCGATGCGGCTTCCTCCCGCACGCGGACACGCTCATCCCGTCGGTCGCGTTCGGCCACTTCATGGGCCGGCTCGGCTGCTTCGCGGCGGGCTGCTGCTGGGGCGACGTCGCGCACGGCCACCTGCCCTGGGCGGCGAGGTTCCCGCCCGCGTCGCTCGCGTACCAGACCCTCGCCGGGCGCGAGAACCCCGCCGCCTACATCGCCGCCGATCGGCTCACGACGCTGCCGCTCCACCCCGTGCAGCTCTACGAGTCGTTCGGCGAGCTCGCGATCTTCCTCGTCCTCGTGCTCGTCGTGCGCCCCCGCAAGCGCTTCCACGGGCAGGTGCTCGCGACGTGGCTCCTCCTGTACGCCATCCTGCGCACCGTGTCGGAGCTCTTCCGCGGCGACGTCGAGCGTGGGGTCGTCGCGGGGCTCGGCGTGGGGCAGTGGACGTCGCTCGCCATCTTCGCGGTCGGGGTTGCGATGTGGGTGGGCGCGCTCAAGGCGCGGTCCGGCGTCGCGGTCGCGGGCGCTCCGGCGCGTTGATCGGCCCTCCCGCCGCCGATAGACTCGGCGGGTGCCGGCCCCTCCTCCGAAAACGCCGCCCGGCGGCCCTCCGGCGAAGCCCGGGCTCGCGACTCCGCCGTCCTCCGAGGACGCGCTCGCGCGCTCGAAGCGGGAGAAGGAGGAGCTCGAGGGCGAGACGCAGAACGTCGAGGAGGAGCTCGAAGCCCTCAAGGCGAAGTACGACGCGTACTTCCTCGGCATCGAGCGGCGCGAGCCGAACCGCTGGCGCGACGACGTGAAGAAGAAGGTGGCGCGCCTCAAGAGCGCGTTCACCCGGAACACCGGCCTCAAGTTCCGGATCCAGTCGCTCCACGCGCGGTACCTCTCGTACGAGCGGCTCTGGCTCCGCAGCGCGCGCGAGAAGGAGGAGGGCACCTACCGGCGCGACCTGTTCAAGGCGCGGCTGCGGGCGCACCGCGACGAGGCGCCCCCCGCGGAGGAGGCCGCGCCGCCGAAGGCGACCGCTCCGGCCAAGAAGGCCGCGGCCACCGCGGCCACGGCCAAGCCCCCTGCCGGGAAGCCGGCCGCCCCGGCGCGTCCCGCACCGGAGGCCGCGTCGGCGTCCGCGTCGGGCGCGGGGATGCCCGAGGCCCAGATGAGGGTGCTCTACAACGCCTACCTCGCCGCGAAGATGACCTGCCGCGAGGACGTCTCGAAGCTCACCTACGACGCCGTGGCGCGCAGCGTGTCGAAGCAGATCCCGGAGCTCATGACGCGCTACAAGGCGAAGAGCGTCGAGTTCAAGGTCGAGGTCAAGGGCGGCAAGGCCGTCCTGAAGGCCGTCCCGAAGGTCTGAAGCCCCGATCTGGGGCGCGGTGAGCTGCCACCCTCCCCGAACGACCGGGCGATCCGCTCTCCAACGGGGTGCGACAAGTCTCCGTGTGGAGGATGCTCATACCCTCGCGCGTCCCCACCCTCTGAGCGGCGAAGTCCGGCCGTGCTCATCGGGGGAGACCGCGAGTTGAGAGCGCCGACCATCGTGCTCGCCGTCGTCGTCGCGCTCGCCTGCGCGCCGAAGGACCGCGAGATCCGGCTCCAGCGCCTCGCCGCGGAGCGGCGCGCGCTCGACCGTAAGTTCGATCGGCTCGAGGACCGGCTCGTCGTGAACCAGGCGCGCGTCCGGTTCTGGCAGGAGATGCGCGAGCGGCACGAGAGCGTCTCCGCGCTCGCGTACGCGGTGCAGGACGAGCACGCCGAGGAGCTGGCGTCGCGCGCTGCCGCCGCCCGCGCCCACGCCGCTCCACCGGACGCGCGTCGCCGCCGCGCTGCCCGAGGCGGGCGCGGTGCGCCTGCCCGCGTCGTCGGACGGCGTCGGGGAGTAGGCCGGGATTCTGCCTGCCCGCCGCGAGAGTTCTCGGGTTGCGTTCCCGCCCGGGCGATCGTAAAACAGCCACCCTCGCGAGGCCGACCCGGCCGAGCGGGGCGAGCCTGGGTAGCTCAGATGGTAGAGCAGGGGACTGAAAATCCCCGTGTCGGTGGTTCGATTCCGCCCCCAGGCACTGCATCGCGCTCGTACATCAGAGGCCCTGCGGACTGCGAAGTCTGCGGGGCCTCGCTGTTTTTCGGCTCGGCGGTGTCACCCGTGTTCGCGGCGGGTGACGGTCCATCCGGTCCACCGGATCCGGCCGAATCCATCGGCGCTGTTACAACCGTGCTACAGACGCCCTGCGTCAAACCCATCGCGCGGGCCATGATCGCAGCCAGCTGCTCGGGCGTCTGCCTGCCGTAGACCCGTTCCAGCATCCGCGTGTCCTTGTGTCCCATCGCCTGGGCGATCGGGAAGAGCGGGACGCCGGCCTCGACCTGCCAGCTCGCGAACGTGCGCCGGAGGTCGTTCGGGCTGCAGCGCTCGATCTTGGCGGCGGTGCACGCGTCGACGAGGTCGCGGCGGACGTTGGCCCAGGGCTGGAACAACGCGTCGGCCAGCATGAACTGGCCGAACGCCGGAGCCATGGCGTGGCGCTGAGCGCGTCAGGTCGTCCGCCGAGCGGCGACGCGGACCGGAAGCCGTCTCGATCCAGAAGCTCGCTTCCGGGGCCGGCGACGAGGCTCCGCGTCCCGCTCGCGGGACGGCTCGAGTGCGAGCTGGGCCCCGAGCGCGTACGCGAGCGCAGCGATCGTCGCGAGCGTCGGGTTCGCATCGCCAGCCTCGATCCGGCTGATGTCGGCCTGCTGGACGCCGGACTTCGCGGCGAGCTGGCGCTGCGTGAGCCCGGCGGCCTTGCGAAGGTCGAAGACCTGGCGCGCGAGGCGGTAGTACGCCCCGAAGGCGGCGTACTCGGCGGTCGCCTTCGGGCCGCCGCGCCGCGCCTCCTGCTCGATGTCGTTCATCAACCGGTCGAAGTCGCGGCTCATCGGGGCGCCCTCGCTGGCAAGGTCAGAGGATGGTATGTGCTTCGGCACATCAGCCGTCAACGCCGCCGGCGCCGCTCTACCCCATCAGACGTCAACGTCACCGCGCGCCCGCCGGCGACGATCACCTGAGGACCACGCGCGGGCTACGCTCCCGGACGAACGCTGCGACCGCACGGATCTCCTCGTCTGTTCCGGTGGCGACGCAGCCTGCCGTCCAGTCGATCCAGGTGGATAGTGTCCCCAGCCACGTCGCGCGCCGGTCGGGGCCGTGAATGCCGACGTTCCTGCCAGTGAACCCTCGCGCGCGCTGCTCCGGCGTGGGATACGCGATCGGCACGAACGTTCCGAAGCGAGCCGACGGACCAGGTGACCCGAGGGAGTAGGCCCCGAGCGGCGTCCGCCCGTCGCCTTCTCGCCTCTTGTCGAGGCCGCCACGGCCGAGCGCGACCTTGAATCGGCCCACCGCGCGCCGTTCGCTGCAGAGCCAGAGGGTGTGCGCTGTCGTCTCGACGACGACGAGATGGCCGTCCGCGTCGCAGGGCAGATCCGATGCGCCGGCGACGGCAATGGGGTTGCAGATCAGAACGAGCAGCACGGGAAGACCCAAGATCGGCCGCATGGATCCTCGAGACAGCAACACGCGCGCCAGCGCCCGAGAAGGCACTGGAACGCCGAGGTGGCCGACAGGACACGCAGTGGTGTTGACTCAGAGACACGCCGGGAAGGCATGCTGGATCAACCCGAGCTGAAATCCTGCGACGGAAGGCGCCCACGTCGGAGCGGCCCTCCTGGTCTTCGCCGAACCGGAACCCCAGCTGACTCGTCCCCGCGTCTCCCTGCTTCAACACTGCTACAGAGGTCCCCTCGGGGCCGCGCCCTCTCCCGTCTTCCCGCGGCCTTGGCCACTCCCGCACGCGGCCTGAAGATCCCCCTGTCGGTGGGTGCACTGGCGCAACCGATACCCGGGTGGGGCGGCGGGGCGTGGCTCGGATTCCCCGAGGCGGGTTGGCTACAGTACCGGCCATGGAGTTCAGGGAACTCGGCAGCACGAAGATGCGGGTCTCGGCGATCAGCTTCGGGGCGTGGGCCATCGGCGGGTCCTGGGGCACGGTGGACGACGAGGTGTCGCTCCAGGCGCTCCGCGCCGCGCTGGACGCGGGCATGAACTTCATCGACACCGCCGACGTCTACGGAGACGGCCGGAGCGAGCGGCTCGTGGCCCGCGTGCGCCGGGAGCGCCCCCGGAGCGAGATCTTCGTGGCCACCAAGGCGGGACGCCGCCTGTCCAGGCAGACGCCGGAGGGCTACACCCGCGAGAACCTGACGGCCTGGATCGACCGGAGCCTGCGCAACCTCGAGGTGGAGGCGCTGGATCTCCTCCAGCTCCACTGCCCGCACCCCGCGGTGTTCGATCGCCCGGAGGTCTTCGCAATCCTCGACGACCTCGTCCGAGCCGGCAAGATCCGCCACTACGGCGCGAGCGTCGAGACGGTGGACGAGGCGCGGCGCGCGCTGCGCCACCCGAACGTCGAGACGATCCAGATCATCTTCAACATGTTCCGCATGAAGCCGGCCGAGGCCTTCCTCGCCGAGGCCAAGGCGCGCCGGGTCGGCGTCCTGGCCCGGGTGCCGCTCGCGAGCGGGCTCCTGACTGGCAAGCTGCGCGCCGACTCGACCTTCGCGGCCGATGACCACCGTGGCTTCAACCGCGAGGGGCAGGCCTTCGACAAGGGCGAGACCTTCTCGGGCGTCCCGTACACGGTGGGGCTCCAGGCGGTCGAGCGGCTGCGGCCGCTCGTGCCGGCCGGCGCCGCCCTGGCCCAGTTCGCGCTGCGCTGGATCCTCATGTTCGACGCGGTGAGCTGCGCCATCCCCGGGGCCAAGACGCCGCTGCAGGCCCGGGAGAACGCGGCCGCGGTCGGTCTGCCACCGCTCGGGCCGGACGTCATGGCCGCGGTCAAGGAGGTCTACGACGAGCTGATCCGGCCGCACGTACACGGCAGCTGGTAGGGGGAACTTCCACTGGCCCGACGAGTCGAGCGACGCGCATCGGACGTCGATGTCGAACGCGCAGACGCGCCGGCGGCGGCGCGGCACGGCCGCGGTGCTCACTCGCCGCCGACGTCGCGCACCGCCCAGGCGGTCCCGCCGCGCAGGTCGCGAACCACCACGACGACCTGCGCCGCGCCCGCGCCGCCGAGGGTCCAGCGTTCGGTCTCGCTCCCGCGCGTGTGGAGATCCTCGAGCTCGCCGGAGGTCGCGAACCACGAGTAGACCCACTCCTCGGGAGCCGTCTCGATCGCGCTCCCGGCGGCGTCGCGGCTCGTGTAGATCTCGGGCTCCCCGGCGGGACCCGCCGGCAGGATCGGCGCGAGCTGCAGCTCGCCGAGCGGAACCTGGGTCGGCGCGGCCGGATCGAGGATCGTCGTCCCGGCGACGATTCCCTCCACGGCCGGGTTCCGGTTCGGCGCGTCGGGCGAGTCCGGTCCGCGGATCACGACCCGCTTCGTCGAGAGCACGTGCTCGCGCGTCCGCCAGAGCGCCTCGAGGTTCGAGGCGACGTCGCCCGACGGGCAGGCCGTCCCGAGCCCGGCGACGAGCTCGTCCGGCGCCGCGTCGACGGCGAAGGCGAGCACCACCGCCTGGACGCCGAGGATCCGCTCCGGCGGCGCCGGCGCTCCCGCGGTCGGCTCGGGGAACTCGAACGCCGGGGGGACGACGAGCCGCGGCGGGTACGCCGCGGCGCCGCCCGACGCGACGGGGCCACACCGCGCCGACACGCACTCCTCGATCCCGGCGAGGGCGATGGGGGGCCACCGGAAACCCTCCGGAAGGGCACCCGGGTCGCAGCTCCGTCGCGCGAGGTCGGCGACCGCCGCCGCGGGGTCGGCGAGGATCGCGAACGCCGTGCAGGGAGAGGGTCGCGCCGGCTCGCGCGGGTCCGGAATGCACGCCAGGTGAACGACGGTCGTGGTCCGCGCCGGCTGGGTGCCGTCCGCGCGGAGGACGAGTGACGTGAGCGTCGACGCGGCGGTGGGATCGATCTCCGGCGGCTCGGCCCTCATCGCGAGCACGCGCAGCTTCTCGATCCGAGAGGGCGGGTCGAACTCCGGCGAGCAGCCGGCGAGCGCGAGCGCGGCGGCGACGGCGATGGAGCGGTGCATGATCGGCTCCTAGTACTCGGCGCGAAGGCCGAAGGAGGGGAAGAGCGGCAAGCCGGTGGCCCAGCCGCGCTGCGAGTAGTCGTAGTTGTAGGCGACGCCCTCGGCGTTCTTCCGGTTCGTCGCGTTCTGGACCTCGAGGTAGAGCGACGCCGTCCAGGTCCGGAACGTCCAGCGCTTGTCGGCGCGCAGGTCGAGCTCGAAGAAGCCCGGCATCCGGGCGGACGAGGACGGGTCCTGCACTGCCCCGTACTCGATCGGCGTCGGCGTCGAAGACAGCGCCGACCGTGCGCGCGTACGGGTTCCCCGTCGCGTAGCGGGCTCGGAAGCCCAGGGAGAAGCCGTTCCAGAGCTCCGGCAGCTCGAGCGTGCCCAGCGCGACGAGGTTGTGAGGCTGATCGTACGCGTCGCCGCCGGGCTCGAGCGTCCCGCCCACCACCCGCTGGTCGCGCTCGCTGCGCGACAGGGAGTAGGAGAGCCACCCGAAGAAACGGCCCCCCGGGTTCCAGCGCAGGAGCAGCTCGGCCCCGTACGAACGGCCCGTGCCGGCGTTGGTGTAGCGCTCCGGCCCGCCGGTGGGGAGGACGAGGTCGAAGAGCCGCTTGTAGTAGAGCTGCAGGTCGATCGCGACCGGCCCGGCGATCCGCTGCTCGAGCGCCCACCATGAAGTGCCAGGCCCCCTCCTCGCCGAGCTCGGGATTGCCCCACTCCTTCGTCAGGTAGACGATCTGCGGCGGCTGGTGGTAGACGCCCGCGCCGACCTTCACGGTCGTGCCGTCACGCGGCGTGTACCGGGCGGAGAGCCGCGGGTCGATCCACGTCATCGTGTTGAGCAGGGTCTCCCGCTCGGCGCGGACCCCGGGGACGACGACGAGCCCGTCCAGCGGCTTCCAGGTCGCCTCGGTCCAGACGCCGCCCTCCATCGCACGGAGGTGGTAGACGGCCCGGATCGTCCGGGGCTCGGGATCGGGGAGCTGGTTTGGCGGAGGGATCTCCGGGTACTCGACGTCCACGCGGCCGTCGGGCAAGAAGCGGGCGTCCACCCCGGCCGCGAGCGTCAGCCCTTCGCCGAGATCCTTCGCTCCCTCGGCGCGCACGCTCGTGATGTTCAGCTGATCGCGCTCGGCGCCGAATGGCCCGAACACGTTCGACACCTCCATGTACCCCTGCGCGACGGCGAGCCGCGTCCGGGCGTCGTCACCGAAGCGGTGCTCCCAGGACCCGGTCGCCTGGACGAACGCGGTGTGGAGCCCGAGCTCGTCGAGGGTCTGCAGCCCCCCGGTGTCGACGCCGGTGAACAGCATCCGGTCGTCGGAGCCGAGCACCGAGAGTCGGACGGTGTCGTCCGCACCGGCGCGCCAGGTGAGCTTGCCCTGGTAGTCGTAGTAACGCGGGGCCACGGATACGCCGAGGCCGTCGACGCTCCTCGCCGCCGCGTCACGATGGCGTCCGCGTAGGAGCGGCGCGCGGCGACGGCGACGGCGACGTTCTCGCTCACCGGCCCCTCGGCCATGGCGAGGGCGTGGAAGAGGTTCGCGTCCGCGACGAGGTGCAGCTGCTTCGTCCCCGGATCGCGCGTCTCGAGGTCCACGCGGCCTCCGGTGGCGCGACCGTAGCGGACGCCGAAGTTCCCGGCCTCGAACTCGACGGCCTCGACGAGCTCGCTCGGGACGATCGACGTCAGCCCGCCGAAGTGGAAGACGAGCGGCACCTCCATCCCGTCGACGTAGACGCGCGTGTCGGCCGGGTCGCCCCCGCGGACCACCAGCATCCCGAAGCCTCCCGGCGCGCGCGCGACGCCGGGCAAGTTCTGGACGACCTTCACGGCGTCGCCGGAGACGCCCGCGATCCGCCCCACCTCGCCGGAGGTGACGCTGACCGACGAGACCTCCTTCTTCTCCCGCTCGCCCACGACCACGACCTCGTAGAGGTCGCGAGCGGCGCGGCGCAGGTAGTACATGACCACCGTGGCCTTCCCGGCCTCGAGCTCCTCCTCGGTGTCGAACCGGTCGTGCGCGGGATCGCTCGCGACGACCTTCGCCGGACCGGGAGGGAGCCCGGCGAGCTCGAAGCGGCCATCGCTGTCCGTGAACGTGGACGCCTCGCCCGCCGCGATGGCGACGCCGCCGAGCGGCGCGCGCGTGCCCCGCTCGACCACCCGCCCGCGCAGCACCGCGGACGCCGCGGTCTCGCCGAGGCGCGATTCCGGCGCGGGGGGCGGTGCGTCGAAACGGAACCGGTACTCGAGCGTCACGGCGGCGGGCTTGCCGTCGATCTCCGCGGGGGAGAAGCGAAGCACGCGGGCCGCGGCGAGCGCCGCCTCGTCGAAGCCCTCGCCGGCGGGCTTCGCGACGCGGGCGGCGAGCACCTCCCCGGTCGAGGAGACGTCGAGCTCGAGCGTGACCTCGCCGGAGATCCCCCGGGCCTTCGCGGCGTCCGGGTACTCGGGGGTGGCGGGCACGATCACGGCGGGCGCGCGGGTGAGGACGCCGGGCGCCTCGGCCCGCGCGGTGACGGCGAGCGCGAGCAGCAGCGGCGCGACCAGGAGACCGTGGGCGGACATGGGGACCTCGTCACTCGAGCAGGAACGTGTAGGTGAAGCGGATCTCGGTCTCGACCGGGTCGCCGTCGGCGAGCGCCGGGGTGAAGCGGAAGCGGCGGGCACCTTCCTCCGCCGCGCGGCCGAGCTCGGGCGAGGGCGCGCTCACGACCCGCACGCCCCGCACCGCGCCCGCAGCGTCGAGCCGGAGCACGAGGACGACCTGCCCCTCGACGCCGGCCCGCCGCGCCTCGGGCGGGTACGGGATCGCCGGCGTCTCGAGAGGCCGCGGTGGCGCGGAGAGCCGCGCCGCGGGCACGACGCCGCCGGAGTAGGGTCGCACGGCCGCCGGATCGGCAGCGCGTTCGTCCGCGCGGCCATAGACGGTGTTGCCGACCCCCACCGCGAACGCTCCCGTCGAGACGGTGGAGCCGAGGGAGAGGCCGACGCGCGGCAGCGCACGCGGAGCGGCGGCCGGTCCTGGCTCGGCCGGCGCCGAGGCGAGCGCCGGCGGCGGCGGGGCGCGGCGCGACCGCGCCAGCGCGACCCGCGAATGCGCCGGCGGCACGCCCGCGGGCTCCGGCGCGCGGGGGGCGGCCACCGGAGGCGCCCGGTGGACCACCTCGATCTCGATGCGCTCGCGAGCCGGTGCGCGGCGAGCCTTCGCGAGCGACGCAAACGCCACCCCATGCAGCGCGAGCGAGAGCGCGACCATCCCAGCCACCCGCCCCGATCGGCGGGTGGTGCGTGTCCGGGAGCCTTGCACGTGCTATCCCGCTGCGCCGTCGGCGCGCTCCACGTCGATGGCGAACCTCGTGAGCCCCTCTCGCTTCACGAGGTCGATGAGCTCGATCACCCGCCCGTGCGACACCGCCCGGTCGGCGCTGATGAGCGCGCGCGCCTCGGGGCTCCTCGCGACCGCCGCGCGCACCGCCTCGCGCGCCGCCTCGATCGTCGCGGGCGACCCGTCGAGGAAGAGCTTCCCCTCGCGGTCCAGGGCGAACGCGAGCGTCGGCCCGACGATCTGCCCGCCGCTCGCCGCGCGCGGGAGGTCGACCTCGATCGCCTCGCGCGCGACGTACGTCGCGGTCACCATGAAGATGATGAGGAGGACGAGCGTGATGTCCACGAGCGGCGTCACGTTGATCGCCGCGATCACCTCGTCCCCGCTCTCCTCGACCTGGATGCCCATGGCGTCCTCGTCTCAGGCGACGTCGTTCACGGCAGCGACGGAAACGCTCGCCCCGCGGACCGCGTACGGGGCGTCGCCGGCGTCTTCCTTCTGGAGGTGCGACGCGAGCGCGTGGGCGAGCGCTTCGGCGCGCGTGGTCACGCTGCGGAGCCTTCGACCGAACGCGTTGAACGCCACCACCGCCGGGATGGCCACGAAGATGCCCACCGCCGTGGCGACGAGCGCCTCCGACAGGCCGGCCATCACGGCCGTCGCCCCCGCGCCCTTCACCGCGCCGACGCCGAGGTCGGCGAACGCCTTGATGATGCCGACCACCGTGCCGAACAGGCCGAGGAACGGCGCGTTCGAGCCGAGCGTGCCCAGGAACCCGAGCCCCCGCTCGTAGGCCGGACGTTCCCGGCGGATCGTGGAGGCCACCAGCTCCGCGACGCTCGCCGCTCCGGCCGGCGCGGCGTCGATCGCGGCGCGCACCACCTCCGCCTCGAGCCCCTCCCGGCCCTGCACGAGCGCGCGCGCGTTCTCGACCCGCCCGGAGGCGAGGAGCGGCGCGAGCACGTCCGCGCAGCTTCGCCCGTAGCGCGCGAAGAACACGGCCCGCTCCAGGATGACTGCGACCGACGCCACCGAGAGCGTCGCGAGGGCGTACATCACCCACTCCGCCCCGGCGCGCGTGAAGACGTCGAACAGCGCTCTCGTCATGTTCCCTCTCCATGGCGCCACGGCTGCGGCGCTCGTCTGGAGGAAGGAACACCGGTGGTGGCAAGAAGCGTTACCGGGTTCCGCCGACGCCGGAGCCGCGGTCACGCCGCGGCGTCAGAAGGCGACGCCCGCCTGGAGCCCGGCCCACGCGCGCACGTGATCCTCGCCCTGCGTCAGCTCTCCGAGCGCGCCGCCCGCGGGCGGTGCGGACGCCGCGTCCCGCGCGAGCAGCACGTTCACGGTGGGACCCGCGACGAGCGCCACGCGCGGGGAGATCTGGTACGTCGCGAGCGGCCGCAGCGTGAGGACGACGTAGGGCCCGCGATCGCTGTCGTCGATCGCGTGGCGCGCCAGGAGGTCGACGTCGATGCCGAGCCGGTCGCGGCGGAAGTGGACGCCGGGCCCGAACGCGGCCCAGCCGCGCCCATCCTCGGCATTGCGCCGGAACGAGGCCTCGAGCGTGGTGTGGAAGAAGCCGTTCCCGCCCGCCCAGCCGAGGGTGGGCGTCCCGTCCTCGTCCAGGACGAGGAGGACGCGGTGCCATCCATCGCGCACGACGTTCACGAGCCCGAGGGGGATCCCGTCCACCTGGCGCGAGACGTTGACGAGCCCGACCTGCCAGCCGCGCACGACGGGGCCCTCCGAGACGTTCACGAGGCCGAGCTGCGCGCCGCGCAGCTCGCGTGCGACGTTCACGAGCCCGAGCTGTGCGCCCTCGAGCCCACCGACGACGTTCACCAGTCCCGAGACCTGCACGCCCTGGGCGCGCCCGCCCGCCCAGCTCGCGAGCAATCCGAGCTGCAGGCCGACGAGGTCGCCGCCGACCACGTCCACCGACGAGAGCTGCACGCCGCGGAACGAGCCCGCGGAGCTCGCGATCCCGGTGATCTGCACGCCGCCCATCTCTCCTGCCGCCGAGCCCCAGATCCCGCCGACCTGGACGCCGCGAAGCGAGCCCGCGGCGGCCACGATCCCCGAGACCTGCACCCCGTCCATCGGTCCTCCCGCGGAGGCCCAGATCCCGCCGACCTGTGCGCCAACCGCTCCCTCGTCGATCCACGATGCCGGGGCCAGGCTGAACCCGCGCAGGCTCGTGGTGCGCGCGCCGAGGAGCCCGAGCTGGAAGCTGTTCAGGGTCGACCGTTGGCCGTTCAGCGAGAGCGGTGGAAACACGGAGATGTCGACGGGGACGTGCACCATGCCCACGCCGCGCGCCGTGGCGAGCTCGCGGTCGATCATCCGGAGGTGCTCCATCGGGACCGTGGCTCGCGCGCCGCTCGCGACCGTGACCTTCGCCTCCGCGAGTCGGCCGCCTTCGTCGCGCACGATGCGGTACGCACCGGGCTCGACGCCGAGCTCGAATCGGACGCCCCGCGGGCTTGCGCAGCTCGGCGACGAGCCGGTCGTCGCCGTCGCGGACGAAGTACCGTCCCGAGGCCCCGTCGGGGAACACGAGGGCGGCCTCGGTGCCGCGCAAGTCCGTGAGGACGACGTCGCCGCTCCCGACGAGCTGGATGTCGTAGCCGGGATGCTGGGCGCCGCTCCTCGTCCGCTCGGTCCGGGCGAGGGTCTCCGCGAACGCGAACTGGTAGGCCTCGTTGACCGTGACCTTGCCGTCCCCGCTCGCGTCCGCCGCGCCGCGGAGCCCCGTCAGCAGGAAGTAGGTGAAGAACGACGCGCTGATGCGATCGGACTCCTGGGAGGCCTCGTCCGCCGCGCTCGAAGTGAGGATCGCGTGTCCCTGCACGGCGCTGGAGGTGTCGACGAGGAAGGGCGGGCCCGGCTGGCCCCCCTTCTGCCGCGTCAGCGCCCCGGACGAGCACGAGTCGACGATCGCGATCCGCACCTCCGCGCCGACGGAGGCGAGCCAGCGGCGCACCTCCTGGTACGGCACGTGCGCCCCCTTCAGCAGGAACCCCTCGTCGTCGGAGTGGCCCGAGTAGTAGAGGATGAGCTCGGCCCGGCTCGTCGCGCGCGCTGTCCGGATCCGCGCCGCGACGTCGCGGAACGCCGCGCGCAGCGAGGCGTCGTCCGGGTCGAGGAGCAGGATCTCGTCCGCGGGAGCGACCCCGCCGAGCCGCTCGAGCACGCGCGCGACGTGCTCGGCGTCGGAGCGCGCGTAGCGCAGGTGCACGCGATTGGAGCCGCCGTCGTTCACGCCCGCGACGAGCGCGAAGCGGCGGATGGGGAGCGAACCCGGCGCCGGCGCGTCCGGAGGGGCCGCGGCGCCGAGCACCGCCCAGAGGACGAGGACGGGAGTCACGGTCCCTTCTCCAGGGCGAAGTCGCTCCAGGCGAGCCCCGGCGGCAGCGCCGGCGCCCCAGTGCGGGCGGCCCCCGACGCGGCGAGGCGCCGGATCGCATCGAGCACCGGCTCGACCGCGAACGGCGACCCTCCCGTCACGAAGAAGAACCGCTCGAACGCGGGCGCGTCGTCGAGCTGGTACGAGTGGTCGAGCGGGACCGCTCCCTCGGGCGCGAGCGCCGCCGCGACGGTGCCGCCGAGCGGGGCGTGCCGGGTGACGACCCCGCGCCCGTCCACGGACACGACGACGCCGTATGGGCGGCCCGCCGAGACGACCGAGAGCTGAAGCACGTCTCCCGGACGGACGCGCGCGCCGCGGGCGAGCACCTCCGGGTCGCCCGTGCCCTGCCGGTGAATGGTGAGGTGGGGCGCGATCCCCTTCAAACGTTCGCTGTCGTCCCCGGGAAGCCGGAGCGCAACGACCACCGCCGCTGCGGCCGCGAGCGGCGCGATCATCAACAGAAATCTCCGCGGCCGCGCCCTCTCCGCGACGCGCCCGGTCGCCCGGCGGCGGATCTCCGCGACGGCGGGCCCAGGTGGATGCGCCTCGGTGAACCGGGCGTCGTCTCGCGCGAGCGCGTCGAGCCGCGGCAGGCCGCCCTCCTCCGCGAGTCGCGCCCGCACGGCGGCGGCCTCGGCCGGCGAGAGATCGCCCGCGTGCAGCCGCTCGACGAGCCATTCCGGTGTGCGGGTCGTCATGACACACCCTCCAGATCGTGCGCGGCGGCGTCCGCGACGCGCGCCTTGAGCCCGGCCAGCCGCTTCCGGACCGCCGCGGCGGAGAGGCCCACCTCGCGCCCGACCTCCTCCAGCGTGAGACCGTCCACGAGGTGCAGGACCGCCATCACGCGGGTCGACTCGAGCTCGCGGCCGAGGAGCTTCCCGAGCGCGAGCCGCGCCACCGACTGGCCTCCCGGCTCCTCCGCGGCGGCGATGGCGAGGAGCGCGGCGTCGTCGGGGTCCTCCGGCCGGCGGCGCTCGCCCCGGAGCTGGTTCAGGCACACGTTCGTGGCCATCCGCATGAGGAGCGACGCGGGAGCCCCGCCGTCGAGCCTGTCCTTCGACCGGAGCAGGTTGACGAAGACGTCGTGCATGGCATCGAGCGCCTTGCCTTCGTCGCGGACGAGCCGGCGGCAGCGCCGGAGCACCATCGCGCCATAACGGCGGTAAGCCGCGTCGACGTCGATGGGCACCGATTCCTCCCGCGAAGGCCGGCACGCCGGCACCGGTTGTACACCCACGAACCCTGCCGCCGGGAGGGGGGTCGCCTGCTCCATGGCTCAGCCCCTTGCGCGGGTCGTGTGCCCGCCGTCCGCGACGGGCTCCGATCGCTCACGAGGCAAGAGAGCCCGACCTATGGCGGCGCGGGCGAGGAGGAGGAGGAGGAGGGTGACGATCGAGAGGGGCACGTTTGAGTTCACACCGGCGCGGGCTCGATGCGTTACCTGTACGCGGGTCGAAGCCGGAAATGTCGCGGCCGGAAAGAACTTTCGCGACGAGGTGCGCGCGATGGGCGCCGCCATCGTCCTGCCACTCGAGATTCGTGAGTCCGAGACGGCCGCCCGCCAGGCGCTCGACGAGGCTGTCGCGTTCGCGAATGCCCTCGGCTGGGCCGTCCGCCGATGCCGGCGCGGCCGGAGGCGCAGCACCTCACGAGCCTGGCGCGGCCGATTCGTAGGCTCGACGGACCTCGTCCACTCCGTAGCGTCGCTCGAGTCGTCGCATCGTGAAGTGACCCCACGCCATGTCCTGGTAGTGGTTCATGAACAGCGCGTTGACGGCGGCGCCGCCGAGCGCGCCGACCACGGGTGCGAGCTGGGCGGCGATCTTCTCGGCAACCTGCGGACCGAAGCGCGCCGCCAGGAGAGCGGTGAGGCGGGCCAGCACCGGCGCTGCCTTGTCTGCCGCGATCTCGGCGGCAGTGCGGCCTCCCAGGTACTCGGCCGCCTCGGCGACCGCTCGTGACAGCGCGACCCTGACGGCGAAGTAACCCGCCTCTGCCGCGTCGTCCGAGGGTGAAGGCCCCCCGAGGGCGAACACCACGAGGCAGTTCAGCCGTGCCTCGACGGACGACAGGTCCTCGCCCTGAGCGCGCGCATGATCCGCCACGGAGCGAAGCATGAGGGTGGTGGACACCGGCAGCTCGAGCGGAAGAGCGGCAAGACCGAAGAACCCCCCGAGGGCGCCGGTGCCCATCACCGAGAGCCGGTGGGACCAGTTCCTGGGCGCGGGCGTCCCTGGGCCGTCGAGGGTCCTGACCGCCACGTCGAGCGCGGACTCCAGCGCCTTCCGGGTCGAGGAGAGGACGATTCCGTGCGCCTTGCGCGGCAGCCGCGCGAGCCCCCATTCGACGGGCTTCCCCACGGAGCTGGCGAGCTTCATCGCCAGCCCAGGATTCTCCAGCAGCAGCTTCGCTCGGAGCAGCGCAGCGCGATCGGCGTCTTCCATGTCGTCCCCGGCTTTCAGCTCCACCGACGAGACGGTAGCCCGCATTCCGTCCTCCGAGTAGTGGTCGCAGAAACGGGCTCATGTGACTTCAAGTCCGGGGGAGACCCAGGTGCCGCGCGTCGAAGCGGAAGCCGAGCTGCCCCTCCCCGACGAGGTGCGGACTTCGTCCCAGTAATCACCTCGGCGAGGCGTTGAGCCTGCTGGGGTGGCAACCGACTCTTATGATGGGCCAGCCTCAATCCGCTTCCACAAGAGGTGCGCGTGGGCGCTGGCGAAGGTAGCGAAAGCGGTTCGTCGCCGGGCTTGAAGCCGGGGGCGGTGACGGCCCTGCTCAAGGAGCTGGCCCAGACGCCGAGCGAGCCCGGCCTGGCGCTCCCCGCCTTCCATCCCGGACAGGTCGTCGGCCGCTTCGAGCTCTTGCGAGAGATTGGGCGCGGGGGCTTCGGCCACGTCTACGAGGCTCGCGACCGGGAACTGGGGCGCAACGTCGCCTTCAAGGTCTTGCGGGCCCGGTCGAAGCTCGACCTCAGGGAGGAGCGGCTGCTTCACGAGGCGGAGGCGGCAGCGCGGCTGTCGCACCCGAACATCGTCACGCTGTACGACGTGGGGCGCAGCGAGCAGGGGCCCTATCTCGTCCTGGAGCTGCTCAGAGGGCGCACGCTCGCCGAGCGGAGAGCACAAGGCGTCCTCTCGCTGCGGGAGGCGCTCCGGATCGGGGTCGAGGTCGCCAAGGCCGTGGCTCACGCCCATGCGCATGGCGTCGTTCACCGGGACCTCACGCCGGGGAACGTCTTTCTCTGCGACGACGGCCAGGTGAAGGTGCTCGACTTCGGAATGGCCCACGCCTTTGGCCAGCGCAAGGTGGACGGCGGAACGCGTGCCTACATGGCGCCCGAGCAGGCGCGCGGAGCGCCGGAGGACGAGCGCACCGACGTCTTCGCCCTGGGGGTGATCCTCCACGAGATGCTGTCGGGCGAGCTTCCCTTCCCGGACGCCCAGGCGCTGGCGAGCTCGAGCCCGGCGCCCGGGCTGGAGGTGCCGGAGGCGCCCGCAGTGGGCGAGCTCGTCGGCCGGATGCTGGAGAAGGACCCGGTGAAGCGGCCGCGGGACGCGGGCGAGGTGCTCTCGGCGCTGACGACGTTCCAGCGGGAGCTGGAGCGACTGCCTTCCACTGGAAGCGCCCAGGTCCGGACGCGGCGTCCCTCGTCGGGGCTCGGGGATTCTGTTCGCCGAGCTGAAGCGCCGTCCGGTCATCCGCGCGCTCGTTCTCGTCGGGATCGGGGCGGCCGGCGCAGCGCCGGGCCTCGGCTGGTATCTGCTCCGGGGGCGCAGCGAAACCTCTGCGGGCCGCGAAGCGGTGGCGACCTCCGCGGCCGCGACGCCTGCCACCGAGGCCGCTACCTCCTCGCAGCGATGGCTCGTGCCCGTGGGCACCTCTCCCGTGCGCGGGCCGGCCGATGCGCTCGTCACCATCGTCGAGTTCGCAGACTTCCAGTGCCCGTACTCCAAGCAGGCCGAGGCGATTCTCCGGCGCCTGGAAGCCCGCTTCCCGAACAAGCTGCGGGTCGCGTGGAAGGATTACCCCTTGAGCGCGCACCCCGACGCCGACCCCGCGGCCCAGCTGGCGGGCGAGGCGCTGCGCCAGAAGGGCGTCGCCGGCTTCTGGCAAGCGCACGACAGGCTCCTCGCGATGTCTCCCCGCGTCGGGCGCGCCGATCTCGAGGCGCTCGCCAGGGAGCTGGGCCTGAACCTCGCGGAGGCGCGGAAGGCCATCGCGACGGAGCGGTACCGAGACGCGGTCGACGCCGATGTCGAGGCCCTGGCTCGCGTCGGCACGAGCGGAACGCCGACCTTCTTCGTCAACGGCCGCATGATCCAAGGCGAAGGGGAGGAGGAGTTGGGGCAAATTGTCGCCGAAGCGCTTGACGAGGCGCGGCGAGTGATGGCGTCCGGCGTGCCCCAAGGTCGACTCTACGACGAGCTGCAGAAGGGAGCGCGCGCCGCCGGCGAGCCGAGGCCACGTATCGTCCTGCCCGACCCCGGCCGCCGCCCGGCGCGCGGCGGCCCCCCAGCCCGGGCGATCGCCGTGCACGAGTTCTGCGACCTGTCCTTGGCCCGGTGCGCCTGGTTCGAGCCCGTGCTCCGGAAGACGCTCCAAGGCTACGGCGACGAGGTTCGCCTGGTGTGGTGGGACGTTGGCGACCCCCAGCGGCCCGAGGCGAACCGCGCCCGGCGCGCGGCACTGGCGGCAAATGCGACGCCCGGCGGGTTCTGGAGGATGCACGACGCGATCCTGGCCGACCTGCGGACCGACGACTTTCGACCGCCTCCGCCCGAAAAGCTGGGGCTCCCCGCCCTGCGCGAGCACGCGCGCCGGCTGGGCATCGACCTCACAACCTTTGACTACGCGATGGCCTCGGATGACGGAACGACAGCCGAGCGCGAGGAGGTGGAGCGGGCGCGCGGGCTGGGGCTGCGCCCGGGCACTCTGGTCATCGACGACGAAGTGCACAGCGGCTTCGAGCCCCCTCTCCTCTGGCGCAAAGCCATCGACCGGGCGCTGGCGCGCCGGAAGTGAGCTCCCGCCGAGCACCTACACTCACGGTGACTCCCCGAAGGGTCCGATCCGCGGGCCGGCGCTGGACCGGCGCGGGTCGAAAGCGTTCGCTTCGATCCGCCAACGTCGCGACGTCACGGCGCTGACGAGAACCGAGGTCGCGTCCGACGGCGGCGACCGGGTTCCCCGTCGATGCACCCGAGCGGATCGTGCGGCCAGCCGACGGCGGTCACACACCGACCCGCTCACCGTCGTCGGAAGCAGTGAAGTTCCCCGTTCACGAAGGGAGACATCATGCAAGTCGTGTCTCGGATCGTCGGTGCCGTCGCTCTGTGCTCGCTGGCAATCCTGCCGGGGAGGGCCGCACACGCAGCCACGATATACGCCTGCGCCGGGAAGGCGCTGGGCGTCTTGAGGATCGTCTCGGGCCCAGCCGCCTGCACGTCGTTCGAGAACCCGATCTCCTGGAACTCGGAAGGACCGGCGGGAGCTCAAGGACCGACGGGGCCCCAGGGACCCCAGGGAGCGCAGGGACCTCAGGGACCGGCGGGCGTGACGGCGGGCATCAACGCCGCCATCTTCGCGGAGATCGTCCTGGACCCCGACCCCGCGGCCACGGACAACTGCACGGTTGACTTCTGGAGGGGCGCCGACGAGGCCACGGGAACCCCGACCGGCAACAGCGACGAGTGCATCCTCGACTTCACGATGCCGGCCGGCCAGCCGCAGACGTGGGGGACGGCATACGAGTGCTTCACGTCGGTTCCCGGCGGCTATGGCGCTCCGTGGGGCACGACCTGCCACACGCAGGGCGGCTTCAACTCCAGCACGGGCAACAGCCCTCAGGTGTACATCCAGTGCCTCACCGGCACCGGCGCTGCGCTCCCCACGTTCACCCGCGTCCAGTTGCTGTGCGTGAACTAGGGCGCCACCGGCGGGCGCGGTTGCCCGCCCGGGAACGTCGACCCGGCAGCCGCCCGCAGGCAGCGAGGCCCCGTGGAGTCGTCGGAAGCGGGGCCTCCTGACCTGCGACGTGGCGGCACCCCGGCCCAGACGCGAGCGTCGGGGGTCGTCGCCCGGAGGCACGAATGGGCGATGATGCAGGGATGCCCGCCCGTCGCGTCCTGCTGGCCGCCGCGCTCGCCGCTTCGGCCTGCGGCGGTCGCCACGTCCACCCGGACGCGCTCGCCTCCTGCCGAGCCGCCGCCGTCGATCCCGCGGTGCTCCGGTCGCTGGTCGAGGCGCTCGTCGCCGGATTCGCGCCCCGCGATTTCGATCACCCGGAGAATCTCGAGCGCGCTGCGGCGTTCCTCGCGGAGGCGCTGCGACGGACGGGCGCTGCCGTGTCCGACCAGACGTACCGCGCGGCCGATCGCACGTACCGGAACGTCCTCGCCGAGATCGGCCCGGACACGCCCGAGCGGATCGTGGTCGGCGCCCACTACGACACGGCCGGCGACCAGCCCGGCGCCGACGACGACGCGAGCGGGGTGGCGGGGCTCCTCGAGCTCGCGCGCCTGCTCGCCGCGTCGCCGCCGCCGATCCGGGTGGTGCTCGCCGCCTACGTGAACGAGGAGCCGCCGAGCTTCGGGACCGAGCGGATGGGGAGCGCCGTCCACGCCCGCGCGCTCGCCGACCGCGGCGCGCGCGTCCGGCTCATGATCTCCCTCGAGATGATCGGCGCCTTCTCCGACGCAGAGGGGAGCCAGCGGTATCCCGCCGTCGTGGGCTGGTTTCACCCGTCCACGGCGAACTTCGTCGCGGTGGTCGGGAAGTGGGGCCAGGGGGACATCGTGGCCGACGCGGCGGCCGCGCTCCGCGCGGCGTCGCCGCTGCCCGTCGAGACGCTCACCGCGCCGACGTTCCTCGCCGGCGTGGACTTCTCCGACCACCGGAGCTTCTGGGCGCAGGGGTACGACGCCGTGATGGTCACGGACACGGCGTTCTTCCGGAACCCGCGGTACCACACGCGGGAGGATCGCCCGGAGACGCTGGACTACGCGCGCATGGCGGAGGTGGTGAAGGGCGTCCACTGCGCCGTGCAGGCGGCGGCGCGAAGGTGAGGAGGCGCGACCTCGCCGCGCCGGTGTAACGTGGGCGCCCCGCGATGGCCCCCGCGCCGAAGACCGCTCCCGCCTCGCGCCGCGTCCCGGCGCCGCTCCTCCTCGCGGTCGCCGCGCTCCTCTGGTCGGGGAACTTCGTCATCGGACGCGCGGTCGCCGGGCGGGTCCCTCCGGTCGCGCTCGCGTTCTGGCGCTGGGCGGCCGCGCTCGCGGTCCTCCTGCCCCTCACCTGGCGCGCGCTCCGCGACGCGGCGCCGGTGCTGCGGCGCTCGTGGAAGGTCCTCGTGCCGCTCGGGATCCTGGGCGTCGGGAACTTCAACCTCCTCGTCTACGTCGGGCTCAACGAGACGACGGCGACGAACGCGCTCCTGCTCAACTCCGCCTGCCCCGCCTTCATCCTCGCCATCTCCTTCGCCACGGGGCTCGGGCGCCCGGCGCCGCGCCAGCTCGCGGGGATCGCGCTCTCCCTCGTCGGCGTCGTGACGATTGTGACCCGCGGAGCGCCGGCGGCGGTCCTCACCGTCGCGTTCGCCCGCGGCGACCTGTGGGTCCTCGCGGCCGTGCTCTCCTGGGCGGTCTACACGATCCCGCTCGCGCGCCGGCCCGCGGGGATTCGAGCCGCTCGCGCTCCTCGCCGCGCTCGTCGCGATTCGGGCTCCTCTGGATCGCCCCGTTCTACGCGCTCGAGCTCGCCCGCGGCGCGCGCCTCCGGCTCGACGCGGTGTCCGCCTCGGCGATCCTCTACGTCGCGCTCTTCGCGTCGATCGCGGCGTACGCGCTCTGGAACGCCGGGGTCGCCGCGATCGGGGCGAGCCGCGCCGGCGTCTTCCTGCACCTCATGCCCGCGTTCGGCTCGGTGCTCGCCGCGCTGCTGCTCGGCGAGTCCTTCCGCCCGTTCCACGCCGCGGGCATCGCCCTCATCCTCGCGGGCGTGACGCTCGCGGGCGCGGCCCGGCCCCGGATGGCGCAGCGCTGAGCGGCGGCCCGCAGAGCCACACGCCGAGGAATGTCGCCTCACCCCTCCTCGAAGATCCCCGTCTCCCTGTTCTTCCGGACGCGGTCGCCGGGGAAGCAGCGCCCGTTCATCGCGACGTAGACGCCCGCGGGCATGGCCTGAGCGAACGAGAGCGCGCTCCCGAGGTTGAAGAGCCCGTCGGAGCTGCCGAAGGCGTAGGGCACCATCGCCCCGGTGAGCACGACGGTCTTCGCGAGCCCGGCGGCGACGAGCGCGCGCGCGGTCTCCGCCATCGTGTCGGTCCCGTGCGTCACGACGATGCGGGCCTCCGCGCAGCTCCGGCAGCGCGCCACGATCGCGGCGCGGTCCGCGTCCTTCATGTCGAGGCTGTCCATCATGAGGAGCGTCTCGACGCTCACCGGCAGGCGGCACCGCGCGAGGCGCAGCATCTCCGGAAGGTGCGTGTCCTTGAAGTAGAGCCGGCCGGACAGCTCGTCGTACTCCTTGTCGAACGTCCCGCCGGTCACGAGCACGCGGATGGCCTCGGTCACGCACACCTCCTCGGCGCCGGAGCGCCGCGTGGGAGGACGCGCGATCCCCCGACGTGCGAGGCCCCGGCCGACGGACGTCGGTCGGGGCCCCGGTCCTACCCCGCGCCGCGCTCTAGAAGAAGTAGGTCGCGGTGGCCATGTACTGGTTGGACTTCGCCGTGCGGTTCCCGGTGATCGTGTTCGTCGCCGCGTCGACCGTGGTGGCGTACTTCGTGCTGAAGTCGATCCACTCGAACGCGAGGCCGTAGCCGCCGTCGCGGTAGATCGCCGAGATGTTGGTGGTCGTGTTCTCGTAAGCGGACGGCGCGTTGGCGCCGGTCATGTAACCCGCGCGCACGAAGTCGGTCTTGTCGATCTGCTGGTCGCCGTAGAACGCCCAGAGGGAGAGCTCCTTCGAGATGTTGAAGCCGGCCTGGGCCCACCAGCCCATCGTGCTCACGTCCTGGCCCTGCGGGCCGATGCCGAACGCCTTGCCCGCGGTCGTGAGGTTCGCGATGAGCGGCGCGACGTTCTGGCCGGTGAAGCCGGTCCCCTGGACCGTGAGGAGCATGTCGCTCGGGAGCGGGAGCGTGACCTTCACGCCCGCGTTGTACGCAACCGTGTTGACGGAGTGCTTCGGGGGGGTCGGGGTCGCGCCCGAGCCGTAGCCGGAGAGGTCGACCTGGCTCCAGTGGGCGGCGGCGAAGGCGGTGACGAGCTTCTGGAAGCTCCCCGTGACACGGCCCTCGAGCGCCGGGGCGCCGGAGGCCTCGGCGAGGTTGATGCCGCCGGGCTGGTTCGCCGCAGCGCCGCCGATGGTGACGCCCGCGGCGCCGCCGCTCGAGGCATCCGCCCACTGGGCGCGGCCGATCTCCCAGGCGCCCTCGAGCTTGACGTCGGGCGTGGCCTGGAAGGTGTGGAAGCCGAAGATGCCGGGACGCCGCCAGCCGATGTTGCCGGTGTAATACCCGAGCGGGAAGGCGATGTGCGAGAGCGACGTCGGCGCCATCGCGAAGACGAGGTCGTTCTGCTGGCCGAGCTGGAGCTTGTGGGCGCCCCAGTTGAGCTCGGAGTAGGCGACCCGCAGCCGGTTGAGGAGCGAGACGTCACCGTAGTTGCCGCCGCCGAACCCCTGGAAGAAGTCGATCTCCATCACGGCGGTCGGCGTGGCGCCGAAGAGGACCTTGGGGCCCTGCACGGAGAAGTTGAACCGGGACTGCCGGACGTCGAAGGTCAGCGACGACTTGTCGGGCACGGGGGAGACGCCCGTCGCGGAAGCGAGCGACTGCTGGCCCTCCGAGAGGGTGAACGCGCCGGTCTGGTACGCGGCCGACATCGAGACGAAGCCCTTCAGCGCGAAGGTGAAGGCCGGGGGCTTGGGCGCTTCCTGCGCCTGCGACAACGTGGCGCAGCCGAGCAGCAGTGCAGCTCCGAGTGCATTTACTTTCACGTGGTTACCTCCAGGTGAGCAGACGGTGAAGCGCGGGGCGCTGCGGGTGAGTCCCTGTTCTACACGAGAGTAACCCCCTATTCGCATTCTCCGTGCACATTTTGCAACCCACTTCGGCGCAACCCGCGGAGCGGCCGCATGCCGTGCGTCATGAGACGAGTTCTCGCTTCGGCTCCCTCCGATCTCGACCCTGGTCGGACCGGGCGGTCACGGTTGGTTCATCCCCCTCGGACGCCGCCGCCGCCGAGATAGACCGATCGGACGCGCGGATCGGCGGCGAGCTCCGCCGACGAGCCCTGCAGGACCACCGTGCCCCGCTCGAGCACGTAGCCCTCGCGCGAGGCGGCGAGGGCGAGGCGGGCGTTCTGCTCGACGAGGAGGATGCTCGCGCCGTCGCGGTGGATCGCCGCCACGATCTCGAAGACCTGATGCACGATCAGGGGCGAGAGCCCCATCGAAGGCTCGTCGAGCAGGAGGATGCGGGGCCGCGCCACCAGGGCGCGGGCGATGGCGAGCATCTGCTGCTGGCCGCCCGAGAGCGTGCCGGCCGGGAGCGCGCGGCGCTCGCCCAGGATGGGAAAGCGCTCGTACTGCTCGGCGATGGCCGCGGGGATCTCGCGCCGCGGCCGCCGGAGCTCGCCCGCGAGCCGAAGGTTCTCCTCGACCGTCATGCGCCCGAGGATGGCGCGTCCCTCGGGGACGAGCGAGATGCCGGCCGCGACCGCGGCGTGGGCGGGGAAACCGGTGACGTCGCGCCCGGCGAGGCGCACGGTCCCCGCCGCGGGGCGGACCAGTCCGGCGAGGGCCGAGAGGAGGCTCGTCTTCCCGGCGCCGTTCGGGCCGATGAGGGTGACGAACCCGCCCTCCGGGACGGAGAGCGAGACCCCGCGCACCGCCTCGACCTGGCCGTAGGAGACGCGCAGGTCCGACACCTCGAGGAGCGGGACGGCGCCGGTCACGCGTCGCTCCCGAGGTAGGCGGTGATCACCGCGGGGTCCCGGGCCACGTCGGCCGGGGCGCCCTCCGCGATGACCTTCCCGAAGTCGAGGACGGTGATCCGGTCGCACACGTCCATCACGAGGCGGACGTTGTGCTCGATGAGCAGCACCGCTCGGCCCTCGGCTGCCACCTTCCGGATGAGCGCCGCGACCGACTGTACCTCCACCGGGTTCATCCCCGCGGTGGGCTCGTCGAGGAGGAGGATGCGCGGGTCCGAGGCGAGGGCGCGGGCGATCTCCACCCTGCGCTGCTCGCCGTAGGAGAGGTTCCGCGCGCGCTCGTGGGCCCGATCGGCGAGCCCGACTCCGTCGAGCAGCTCCAGGGCCCGGGCCCGCGCGAGCCGCTCCTCCGCGGCCGCGCCGGGGAGGCGGAGGAGTCGCGCGCCGAGGCGGGCCTTGCGGACGAGGTGTTGCCCGACGAGGACGTTGTCCCGGGCGGAGAGATCGGAGAAGAGCCGGATGTTCTGGAAGGTGCGCGCGACGCCCAGGGCGGCGATGCGGTGCGGCGGGAGCGCCTGGATCGGCCGTCCGGACAGACGGATCGCGCCGCCGGTCGGGGCGAGGAGCCCGGACACCATGTTGATGACGGTCGTCTTCCCGGCGCCGTTCGGGCCGATGAGGCCGTGGACCTCGCCTGCGCGGACGTCGAAGCTCGCGCCGTCCACGGCGCGCACGCCGCCGAAGGCGCGCTCGAGCGCGTCCACCGAGAGGAGCGCGCTCACGCCGCCGCTCCACGCGCCGCCCGCCGCTCGCGAAGCCACTCGGGGAACGAGACGATGCCGTTCGGGAGGAACAGGATCACGGCGAGGAGGACGAGCCCGTTCACCATGAGCCGCAGCGGACCGGGCTCGATCCCCACGAGCGGGGCGACGTCCCGCAGCAGCTCGGGCAGGACCGTCAGGAACGCCGCGCCGAGCACCGGCCCCCAGTAGCGGGCCGTCCCGCCCACCACCGCGAAGACCAGCATGTCCACGACCCGGCCGAAGGCGAAGCCGTTCGGGGCCACCATGAAGGTGAAGTGCGCCTCGAGCCCGCCGGCGAGCCCGGCGATCGCCGCGCCCAGGACCAGCATGGCGAGCTTGTAGGCGGCGGTCGGGATCCCCATGGTCCTCGCCGCGGGCTCGTCCTCGCGGATGGCCTCGAGGGCGAAGCCCCACTTCGAGCCGCGCAGGCGCGCCATCACCCAGAGGACGGCGGCGACCGCGAGGAAGATCATCCAGATCGAGGTCTTCTGCGGAATCGCGACGATCCCTTGCGCGCCGTTCACGTAGTCCCAGTTCACGAAGCCGAGGCGGACCACCTCGCCGAAGCCGATGGTGGCGATGGCGAGGAAGACGCCCTTGAGCCGCAGCACGGGGAGCCCGAGCGGCACCGCGATCAGGGCGGGCAGGAGCGCGCCCGCCGCGAGGGCGAGCGGGAACGGGGCGGCGGCCTCCTTGGTGAGGAGGGTCGCCGCGTAGGCGCCGATCGCCATGAAGCCGGCGTTGGAGAGGGCGAGCTGGCCGGCGGACAGGGTCGCGTAGACGGAGAGCGCGAGCAGGGCGTTGAGCCCGATGAAGCCGAGGGTGGACTGGTAGGTGAGGTAGAGGTCCTTCAGCGCTTCCATGAGCCTCATGCCTCCCGCAGGGAGGCGGCGCCGAGCAGGCCGCGCGGCCGGAGGACGAGGAAGAGGAAGAGCCCCGCGAAGGAGACGACGTCACGGTAGCTCGCGCCGAAGTGGGCCACGACGAACACCTCCGTCAGCCCCAGGGCGAAGCCCGCGATGACCGCGCCCGGCATCGATCCCATGCCGCCGAGGATGATGACCGCGAGCCCCTTGAGCTCCACGCTCCGCCCCATGTCCGGCGAGATGGAGTTGAAGGCGAGGCCGAAGAGGATCCCCGCAGCGCCGCCGAGCGCGGAGGAGATGAAGAACGAGGCGGCGATGACGCGATCCACGTTCACGCCCAGGATCCGCGCCGCGCGCGGACTCTCGGCGACGGCGCGGATCTCCCGGCCGAGACGGGTGCGCGTGACGAGCCAGGTGAGGACGAGGAACAGCGCCAGCGCGATGGCGATGATCGTGAGCTGCAGGCGGGAGACGACGCCGCCGAGGATCGCCATCTGCCGGTCGGGGACCGTGCCGAAGGGGAAGCGCGAGACGTTCGGGCCGAAGGCCTCGAGGGCGACGGCCTCGAACACGATGGCGACCGCGAGAGAGCTGATGAGCCCGGAGATGTTGGAGTTCGCCCGCCCGCGGAGCGGCCGGAACGCGACCCGTTCGAGGAGGAGGCCGAGCAGCCCCGCGGCGAGCACCGCGAGCGGCAGCGCCGCGAGGATGTGGAGGCCGAGGTCGGCGACGAGGGCGAGCGCGACGAAGCACGCGAGCATGAAGACCGCCGCGTGCGCGAGGTTCAGGATGTCGAGGACCCCGAAGACGAGCGTGTAGCCGAGCGCGAAGAGGGCGTAGATGCTGCCCAGGAAGAGCCCGTTGATGATCTGCTGACCCACGCCCGCCTCCGGGTCCCGAGGCTACGGCACGATCTGGAACTTCCCGTCCTTCACCACCTGGACGGAGGGCTCGTGGCTCCCGTCGCGGTTCTCGAGGAACGAGAACTTGCCGAGCGGCGTGGGGAGGTCCTTCACCTTGGCGAAGCCGGCCTTGATGTCGGCGCGGCCGTGCTTCCCGCCCGAGAGCTTGATGCCCTCGGCGACCGCGAGGACCCCGGTGTAGGCCTGCGCGCAGAACTGGTCGGGATCGACGCCGCGCGCCGCCATCAGCTTGAGGAAGGCCTGGTTGGCCGGGTCCTGGCTCACCTTGTTCCAGGCGGTGCCGACGAAGACGCCCTCGGCGGCGGGGCCGGCGTTCTTGATGAAGGCGGGGGAGTTGAAGCCGTTGCCGCCCATGATCGGGACGTTCCAGCCGAGCTGGCGCGCCTGGGTGACGATGCCCGCCGCGTTCTCGGCGAGCGCGGAGACCATCAGGATCTCGGCGCCGAGGGTCTTCAGGGCGGTGAGCTGGGCGTTGAAGTCACGGTCCGGCTTCGCGAAGGTCTGGGTGCCGAGGATCTTGACGCCCTGCGCCTCGAGGGCCGCCTTCATCACGTTGTAGCCGGCCTGGGTGAAGGCGTCGTCGTTCCCGTACAGGACGCCGGCGGTCTTGAAGCCGAGCTTCGACTGGAGCCGCTTCAGCGCGCCCGGGATCACCTGGCCCTCGGTCAGCGAGACGCGCCAGATGTAGTCGCCGATGTCGGTGATCCCCTTGGGCGCGGTGTTCGAGACGGCGACCACCGGGACGCCGGCGGCCTGGGCGAGCGGGTCGGCGGCGGTGGCGGTGTTGGAGAGCGTGGGGCCGATGATGGCGGCCACCTTGTCCTTGTTGATGAAGCGCTGGAAGACCGCGATCCCCTGCTCCTTCGTGGACGCGTCGTCCTCGATCACCGCCTCGAGCGTGACCCCCTTCAGCGCCCCGCTCTTGTTCACCTCGTCCACGGCGGCCTGGATCCCGATCTTCTGGGTCGCGCCGTACACCGCGGCCGGTCCGGTCATGCTGAGCGCCGCGCCGATCTTGACGACCTCGGCGGCGAAGGCCGTACCGCCCGACGACGCTGCGAGCGCGGCACTCACGAAAAGTGAAACCCGTCCTGCGAAGCGCATGTGAGCTCCTCCTTGGTTCCCCGACGAGAGAAAAACGTTCCTATGAGAAACGGGGGCGCCTGGCAAGCGCGCCGCCTGCCGCCGGCGGGGCGCCGCCCGCTCCCGGCGGTCAGGGGCGCGGGGGCGACCGGAGATCGAGGACGCGCCTCGCCTTCCCCGCGGAGCGCTCGAGCCCGTTCGGCGCGACGAGCTCCACGGTCATGCGCACTCCGGTGACCGAGTGGATCTCGCGGTCGATCCGGTCGCGCAGCTCGACCATCTGCCGCATCTCGTCCGAGAAGTCGCCGGGGCGGACCTCGACCTTCACCACCGCCTCGTCGAGCGCCCCGGGGCGCGACATCTCGATGAGGTAGTGCGGCGCCGTCCCCTCGACGCGCAGCAGCGCCTCCTCGATCTGGGACGGGAAGACGTTCACGCCGCGGATGATGAGCATGTCGTCGGTGCGGCCGACGACGCGCCCCATCCGCACGCCGGTGCGGCCGCACGGGCAGGGGCGGCGGTCGAGCGCGGCGAGGTCGCGCGTGCGGTAGCGGAGCACCGGCAGCGCCTCCTTGGTGAGCGAGGTGAACACGAGCTCGCCGACCTCGCCGTCCGGCAACGAGCTCGAGCGTCTCCGGGTCGACGCACTCGACGATGAAGTGGTCCTCCGACACGTGCATGCCCTCGCGGGCGCCGCACTCGCCGGCGACGCCGGGGCCGATCACCTCGGAGAGCCCGTAGTTGTTGAACGCGAGGATCCCGAGCGTCCGCTCGATCTGGACGCGCATCTCGTCGGTCCAGGGCTCGCCGCCGAAGTGGCCGAAGCGGAGCGGCAGGTCGCCGGGCCCGAACCCCTCCGCCCTCGCCACCTCGCCGATGTGGAGGGCGTACGAAGGCGTGCAGACGAGCACCTCGGCGCCGAGGTCCCGGATGAGGAGCACCTGGCGCGGCGTGTTCCCGCCGGCGGCCGGGACGATCGCCGGCCCCGACCCGCTCGATCCCGTAGTGGAGCCCGAACCCGCCGGTGAAGAGGCCGTAGCCGAACGCGATGTGGACGAGGTGCTCGGGCCGCAGCCCGCCCGCGACGAGGAAGCGGGCCACGAGCCCGGACCAGGTCTCGAGGTCGCGCCTCGTGTACGCCACGAACGTCGGCTTGCCGGTCGTGCCGGACGAGCCGTGAATGCGGGCGATGGCGCTGCGCGGGACGGCGAGCATGCCGAGCGGGTAGTTGCCGCGGAGATCGTCCTTCGTCGTGAACGGGAGCCGGCGGACGTCCTCCGGGGAGCGGATCTCGTCGTCGCTGACGCCCGCCTTCGCGAGCGCCTCGGCGTAGAACGGGATTGCGAACGCCCGGCGGACGGTCTCGGCGAGGCGCCGCGCCTGCAGCGCGAGGAGCTCCTCGCGCGGGAGCGTCTCCGCCGGATCCCAGACCCGGTTCTCGAGCGCGAGGTCCGCCACGCCGCTACGCCCCGGCGCGCGCGAACAGCTCGTCCGCGGAGACGAGCTTCACGCCGCCGATGGAGAGGAGCTTCGCCGCGCGGTCGGGATCCTCGAGCCGGAAGACGAGCGTCGCGTACTTGCCGCGCTCGTGCGAGGCGGCGAAGGCGTACATGTACTCGATCCCGAGGTTCGCCTTCTCGAACGCCTCGAGCACTCCGGCGAGGCCGCCCGGCCTGTCGGGCACGTCCACCGCGAGCACCTCGGTGACGTTCACGACGACCCCGGCCGCCTCGAGCACCTTCTTCGCCTTCTCCCAGTCCTTCACGATGAGGCGGAGGATCCCGAACTGCTGGGTGTCGGCGAGCGACATCGTGAGGACGTCGATGCCGGCGTCGCCGAGCACCTTCACCGGCACCTTGAGCTGCCCGGGCCGGTTCTCGAGGAAGAGCGACAGCTGACGGATATTCATGGCGTCTCTCTATATGTTGCGCTTGTCCACGACCCGCTTCGCCTTCCCCTCGCTCCGCGCGATCGTCCGCGGCGCGACGAGGTGCACCTTCACCCGGATCCCGAGCACGTGGTCGATCGCGTCCTCGAGCTTCCTCTTGAGCCCCTCGAGCGAGCCGATGGTGTCGGAGAACACCTCCGGCGTCACCTCGATCTGCACCTCCATCTCGTCGAGCCCCTTCTCGCGGGTGAGGACGATCTGGTAGTGCGGGAGCGTCCCCTCCACCTGGAGGAGCGCCGCCTCCACCTGCGACGGGAAGACGTTCACGCCGCGGATGATGAACATGTCGTCCGAGCGGCGGCCGATGCGGCGCATGCGGCGGATGGTGCGGCCGCAGGGGCAGGGCTCCGGGTCGATCGCGGTGATGTCCCGCGTCCGGTACCGGATCATCGGCATCGCCTCCTTCGACAGCGTCGTGAGGACGAGCTCGCCCTCCTTGCCGTCGGGGACCGGCTCGCCCGTCTGCGGGTCGATGATCTCCGGGAAGAAGTGGTCCTCGAAGAGGTGCAGCCCGTCGTGCCGCGAACACTCGATCCCGACGCCCGGGCCGATGATCTCGGAGAGGCCGTAGATGTCGTGGGCCTTGATGCCGCTCTCGGCCTCGATGTGCTTGCGCATCGACTCGGACCAGGGCTCGGCGCCGAAGACGCCCACCTTGAGGCGGCCGAAGCCGATCCGCGCCTCCTTCGCGCGCTCGATGAGGTGGACCATGTACGAGGGCGTGCAGCAGATCGCCGTGACGTCGAAGTCCTGCAGCACCATGAGCTGCCGCTCGGTGTTGCCGCCGGAGATCGGGATCACCGTCGCGCCGAGCGCCTCGCCGCCGTAGTGGGCACCGAGCCCGCCGGTGAAGAGGCCGTAGCCGTAGGCGTTCTGGATGACGTCGCCCTTGTGGAGGCCGCAGGCCGCGAACGAGCGGACCATCACGCTCGTCCAGACCTGGAGGTCCGCCTCGGTGTAGGCGACGACGATGGGCTTGCCGGTCGTGCCGGAGGAGGCGTGGAGCCGGACGATGTCCTCCATCGGCGACGCGAAGAGGCCGAAGGGGTAGGTGTCCCGGAGGTCCGTCTTCACCGTGAAGGGGAGCTTCGCGATGTCCCCGAGCGAGCGGACCGCGTCGGGGCGGAGGCTCCGCTCCTCCATCCGGCGGCGGAGGAGGGGGACGCGCTCGTACGCCCGCGCGACCACCGCCTGGAGCCTCCCGACCTGCAGCCGCTCGAGCTCGCGGCGCGGGAGGAAGTCCGGCGCGCTCGCGGGGTGGAAGCCGCCCGGTGCGTCGTTCCACTGCGTCTTCACGAGAACCTCCCGGGGGCGCGTCCAGCGCGCCCCTGCAGTCGACCGCGCCTACGCCGGCTTCTCCCGGCCCATCCGGAACGCCTTCTCGTTCACGTCGTGCAGCCGCTCCGGGAGCGCCGCCCGCACCGCCTCGAGCCAGAGCGCCTCGGGGAACTCGAGGTGCCGGGAGAGCGCGCCGAGGAGCGCCACGTTGAGGCTCCGCCGGTTCGGCAGCGTGCCCTCGTCGACGAAGTCCGGGGGGATGAGGACGCCGCCCTTCCTGAGGAGCGGGCGCGTCACCTCGACCTCCGAGGGCGCGAGGACGAGCAGGAAGTCCGCCTCGCCCGTCGGGATCATGGGCGACTCGACGTGCGCGCCGAAGCGGACGTCCGAGGTGACCGAGCCGCCGCGCTGGCTCATCCCGTGGACCTCCGCCTTCTTCACGTCCTTCCCGGCGCGGAAGGCGACGTCGGCGAGGATGTCGGATGCCTTGATGGCGCCCTGCCCGCCGAGCCCCGCGACGATCACGTTCACGACGCGGTCAGGCATTCTGGGCCTCGACGCAAGCGGCGCACTTGTCCGCGCCGGCCTTCTCGTACTTGCGGATGTCGGCCGCGGCGAGGATGCACGGCCGGCGCGCCACGATCACCGAGAGCTCCCTCCGCCCGAGCCGGTCGACGAGGAGCCTGTCGAAGCCGGCGGGATCCGCGATCGGGTCGATCACGTCGACGTTCTTCACGCCGACGGCGCGCGCGAGCCCCTCGATCGAGACCCTGCCGGTCTGCTCGTGCTCGAGCGTGCGGCCGGTGCCCGGGTGCTCCTGCTGGCCCGTCATCGCGGTGGTCCCGTTGTCGAGGACGACGAGCACGTGCCCGGTCTCCGGCGGGTTGTAGACCATCTCGATGAGGCCGTTCACGCCGGTGTGGATGAACGTCGAGTCGCCGATGATCGAGACGACGCGGCGCGCGTCTTTCTCCGGGAGGACGTGGCGGAGCCCGAGGCCGACGCCGAGCGAGGCGCCCATCGCGACGCAGGTGTCCATGCCCTGGTAGGGCGGGAGGACGCCGAGCGTGTAGCAGCCGATGTCGCCCGCCACGATGCGCGTCGTGCTTGCGGAGCGCGGCGTAGACCGGGTGGTACGGGCAGGCCTCGCAGAGCGCCGGCGGCCTCCCCTTCGGCAGCTCCGGCTCGGGCGAGGTGTCGCGGGCGAGGATACGGCGCACGCGCGAGACGGTGAGCTCGCCGAAGCGGAAGGGCTCCGGCTTCGACTCCACGGGGATGCCGGCGGCGCGGATCGCGTCGGCGAGGAACGGGTCGCCCTCCTCGACCACGACGCAGCGCTCGACCGACCTCGCGAAGGCGCGGATCTTCTCGAGCGGGAGCGGGTAGATCGTCTTCAGCTCGAGGAAGCTCGCCTCCGGCGCCGCCTCGCGCGCGTGGCGCGCGGTGACGCCGGCGGTCACGATCCCGAGCTTCCGGTCGGCCCGCGTCTCCACGTTGAGAGGCGTCGACTCGGACCACGCGGCGAGGCTCGCGAGCTTCTTGCGGAGCTTCTGGTGCGCGGGGCGGGCGTAGGCCGGGATCATCACGCGGCCCGCGATGTCGCGCCGGAAGGCGGGCGCCCTCGCCGCGAGCGGCGCCCGCCGCGTCACGATCGACTTCGCGTGGCAGACGCGGGTCGTCATCCGGAGGATCACCGGGAGCTGCCAGCGCTCCGAGAGCTCGAACGCGGCGAGCGCGAGGTCGTAGGCCTCCTGCGAGTCGGACGGCTCGAGCATCGGCAGCCCGGCCGCCACCGCGTAGTGGCGGTTGTCCTGCTCGTTCTGGCGACGACGCCATGCCGGGGTCGTCGGCGGAGACCACGACGAGCGCGCCCTCGACGCCGGTGTAGGCGGCCGTGAAGAGCGGGTCGGCGGCCACGTTCAGGCCGACGTGCTTCATCGTGACGAGCGCCCGCGCGCCGCCGTAGGCCGCGCCGAGGCCGACCTCCATCGCGACCTTCTCGTTCGGCGCCCACTGGGCGCGGCCGCCCAGGGCCGAGAACGCCTCGAGGATCTCGGTGGAGGGCGTGCCGGGGTAGCCGGTGCCCAGGTGCACGCCGCCGTCCCTCGCCGCCGCCGCGACCGCCTCGTCGCCCGAAAGAAGCCGTCTTTCCATCGTCGTACCGCGTCTCCCTGCCTCGCCTCCCGGGGGTGGGACGTGCGGTCCGCCCGGCGCCAGGCTACAAAGCCGGCCCGCGAGGGCTGCTGCGAGGGCAAAAGGACCGGCATGATAGCGCGAGGCCCCCGATGATGCCCATCCCCACACTCGCCCGGCTGCTGGAGGAGGCGCGGACCGTCGGTCCGCTGCCGGTGGTCGTCGCGGGGGCGGAGAACGACACCGCGCTGACCGCCGTCGCGCACGCCCGCCGCAAGCGGATCGCCGAGGTGGTGCTCGTCGGCGGCGGGCTGGGCATCCGGGCCCGGCTCGCCGCGCTCGGCGAGGACGCGGACCGCTACCGGATCGTGGAGGCCGCGAACGACGCCGAGGCGGCGCGGACGGCGGTGGCGCTCGTCCGCGGCGGCGAGGGCGCCGTCCTCATGAAGGGCCGGATCAAGACCGGCGACCTCCTGCACGCGGTCCTCGACCGCGCCGAGGGGCTGCGGGAGGGGCGGCTCCTCTCGGACGTGCTCGTCGCCGAGCACCCGCTCTCCGAGGAGGAGCGGCTCGTCGGCGTCACCGACGGCGGCGTGAACGTCGCGCCCACGCTCGCGCAGAAGCGGGAGATCGTCGCGAACGCGGTGGCGCTCTTCCGGCGACTCGGCCACCCGCGGCCGAAGGTCGCCTGCCTGTGCGCCGTCGAGACCGTGACGTCCGCCATGCCGCACACCCTCGAGGCGCAGGCGCTCGCGGAGGCGAACGCGGCGGGGGAGATCCTGGACTGCGTCGTCTCCGGGCCGCTCGCGCTCGACAACGCGCTCAGCGTGGACGCGGCGCGCGCGAAGGGGATCGATCACCCGGTGGCGGGCCGAGCGGACATCCTCCTCGTCCCGACCATCGAGGCCGGGAACGCGCTCGGGAAGGCCTTCACCTACCTCGCGAAGAAGCCGGTCGCGCACGTCATCGTCGGGGCGAAGGCGCCCGTCCTCATCCCGTCGCGGGTCGAGCGCGCCGAGGACAAGCTCTGCTCGATCGCGCTCGGCGTGGTGTGCGCGAGCCGGCCGCCGGCCGGGGACGGGGGCACGCGATGAGCGCTCCCCTCGTCCTCGCCGTGAACCCCGGCGCGGGCTCGACGAAGCTCGCGCTCTACCGCGGGGACGAAGCGTCGCGCGAGGAGAAGCTCGAGCACCGCGAGCTCATGGAGCGGCCCGGAGCGCGCGTCTGGGACGAGCTCCCCGTCCGGATCGCGGCGGTGCGGGCCTTCCTCGCCCGCGCGGGAGTGCGCCCCGGCGACCTCGCCGCCGTCGCCGGCCGCGGCGGGCTCCTGCCGCCGCTCGGCTCGGGCGCCTGGCAGGTCGACGCCGCCATGCTCGCCGACCTCGAGCGGGCGGAGCGCGGCGATCACGCCTCCAACCTCGGCGCCCCGATCGCCCGCGCGATCGCGGACGAGCACGGCTGCCCGGCGCTCGTCGTGGATCCGGTCTCGGTGGACGAGCTTCCGCCGGTCGCTCGCGTCACCGGCCTCGCCGGCGTCGAGCGCCGGAGCTTCTCGCACGCGCTCAACCTGCGCGCCGTCGCCCGCAGGTTCGCCGCGGAGCGCGGGCGGCCGCTCGCCGACCTCCGCCTCGTGGAAGTCCACCTCGGCACCGGCGTCTCGCTCGCCGCGCTCGCCGGCGGCCGGATGGTGGACGTCGTGAACCCGCAGGACGAGGGGCCGTTCTCCGGCGACCGGGCGGGGGGCGTCCCGGCGACCGCGCTCGTCGACCTCTGCTTCGCGCCGGGGGCCGAGCCGCGGGCGGTGAAGCGGCGCCTCTTCGGCGACGGCGGCCTCTTCGCGCACCTCGGGACGCGCGACGCGCGCGAGGCGCTCCGGCGCAGCGAGGCGGGCGACGCCCGCGCCGCGCTCGTCCTCGACGCCATGTGCTACCAGATCGCGAAGGCCGCCGGCGGGCTCGCCGCCGCGCTCGAGGGGAAGGTCGACGCGGTGCTCCTCACCGGCGGCATGGCCCACCTCGCGCCCGTGGTGGACGCGATCCGCCGCCGGGTGGCCTGGATCGCCCCCGTCCACGTCCTCCCCGGCGAGGACGAGCTCCGCGCGCTCGCGGAGGGGGCGCTCCGCGTGATCCGCGGCGAGGAGCCGGCCCGGTCCTACGCCGCGCGCTCGAGCTAGTTGTAGGTCGCCGAGAGGGCGGCGCCGAACCAGTTCGTTCCCCAGGTGGGCGGGTTCGTCCCGGTGTCCTGGTTGGAGGAGTGGGCGTACTGCACGTTGAGCCCGATCCCCCAGTTGTCGCTGACCCACCACTCCTTGCCGACGGCGAGCCGCAGGGCGAAGCCGTTCTTGGTGTCGTACGTCGTCCCGCTGACCTTCGTCGAGAGGCTGCCGATCGACGGCGTCGCCGACAGGTAGAGGTTGAGCGGCATGACGTAGTACGTGAGGTTCAGGCCGATGCCGCTCAGGCCGAGCGTCGTGTCGCTGGCGCTCCCGAGCGACTGTCCGTTCACCTCCACGTCGGGCGAGCTCACGGCGATCCCCCAGAGCTGGCCGCCTATGACGAAGTTCGGCGTGAGGGCCCCACCGAGCGTGATCGAGAACTCGCCGGCCGTGCCGGAGAGCTTCGCGTCGACGCCGCCCTGGCTGGCCGAGGTCGCCATCGAGCCGATGCCTCCGTCGAGCTGAAGGAAGAAGCCGTCGTGCGTGTGCACGCCTCCGGAACCCTGCGCCCGGGCGACGCCTCCCGCCGACAGCACCATCGCCACGAACGCCATCAGGATCTTGCGCATCGGTTCGTCCCTCCGTCGAGTGAACGCAGCGAGCGCAATCATGGCACAGCCGGGGCGGCTGGAGCACGTCCGCGTGCGAGGGCGTGCACCCGGCCGTCCCAGCGTGGTCCAGAGCAGCCTCCTGCCTCCGCCTCCTAGAAGTACCCGAGCACGCCCGCCGTCGCCTCGTCCGCCGCGGGCGTCCGCCGCGCCTCGAGGGCGAGCGAGACGTCGCGCGCGACGTGCACCCGGAGCGCGCCGCGGAGGTCGTAGGTGCGGCCGGGGTCCGCGCCGGGGAGCCAGCGCCAGCGCGCGTCGGCGACGAGCGCGGCGACGCTGCCCACCCGGAGCCGCGCGACGCCGCCCGGCCCGACGCCGACGCGCACGGCCGAGCCGGAGATCCCCGAGAGCGGGGGCGACCACTCGAAGGCCGCGTCCGCCCCGGCGTACAGGTCGAGGACGCGCAGCAGGGCCGCGGTCGTGAACCCCGCCCCGAGCTCCGCCTGGCCGGCGACGCAGCTCGCGCACGCCGCGTCGCGCACCGTGGCGGCGCCGAGCCGCATGCGCCACGATGGGCGCAGGTCGAACCGCGAGAGGTCGTTCAGCGACAGGACGCGGACGAGCCAGGACTCGTCGAGCTCGACCTTCCCGTCTCGCGGCAGGATGTGGACGCGCGTCGGGAGGAACTCGAATCTGCGAGAGGACCGGGTACCCCGCGGGCGGATCGGCGAGGTCGTGGAGCGCCAGGCGGAGGTCGAGGACCGCGAGGGGGCCGTCGCGCGTCGACGCCCCGCCCGCGGCCCCGAGCCGGAAGGAGCCGTGGCCGAGCTCGGGCGCGCGGTCCCTCGGCGCCGCGATCTCGAGCGTCGGCGAGACGACGCCGAGGGCGCTCCGGCGCTCGAGCAGGAGCTGGCGATCGCGCGCCGCCTCGGGCGCGTTGTTCACGACGAGCTCGCGGCCGTGGCGCAGGTCGAGGAGGTCCACCGCCGCGTCGAGCGCGGCCGCCTGCGCCTCGGGCGAGAACGACGCCGGGAGCGGCGCCGCGGGGTCGTGGGAGAGCGCCGCGACCGCGTCGAGCCCGGCCGGGGAGAGCCGCGCGGCGCGCGCCTCGAACTGGGTCCGGATCGACGGCCGGTACTGCACGCGGCGTACGAGGCCGGGGTTCGCGAAGACCGCGAGCACCGTGTCCGACGGGAGCACCACCGCCCGCCCGACGTGCTCGAGGAGCGAGAGGCGCGGCGCGGCGGCCTCGAGCGCGCCGAGCACGTGATAGCTGCAGTTCTCGTCGAGGTACCAGTACTGGAAGTACGTCGAGCCGAGCTCCCAGAGGTGCGCGGTGAGCATCGCGACCTCGCCCTCGGCGAGGTCGAGGTCGTACTCCCAGAGGTCGCGGGACTCGGCGTCGGCGTACTGCCGGACCTTGTAGTAGTACGCCATGTGGTTCCAGTGCCCCTCGAACAGGCCGAAGAGGCCGCGGATCGCGTAGAGAAGCGCGTTCCGCGTCGTCACCGTGGCGGAGTAGTCGACCCCGTAGTCGAGCAGCTCGTACGCCTTTCCCTCCCGCGCCTCGCGGTCCTTGTTCAGCCTGAGGAAGGTGTGGCCGAACGCGGACGCGGGGTTGTTGAGGTAGTAGGACGAGAAGACGAGCGTGACCGAGCGCGGCCGCAGGCGATCGAGGAACGCCTCGAACCGCGGGCAGCGGCGCGCCGGGAGCCGCGCGAGGTCGACGCCCAGCCGCCCGGCGAGGAAGGCGAAGCGGGCGGGGTAGCGGCACTGCGCGTCCGACAGCTCGTCCGCGACGGGCCGGTCGTCGAAGAACGCGCGGAGCGTCGCCGCGAGCTCCGCCTGCGGGTTCGTCTTGCCGAACAGCGCGCGGAAGAACGCGGTCCCGTCGACCTCGCTCTTCCAGCCCCCGCCCGCGGTGCGCCGCCAGTGGCCGAGCCGGATCCAGGCCGGGTCCTCCCACAGGCGCAGCTCGCGCGCGCGCTGGACGAGCTCGTCCAGGTAAGCAGGGTCGGGGTGCTCGGGAGCGGGCTCCGCCGGCAGGGCGGCGTCCTGCGGCGAGGCGGCCGCGAGAGACACGAGGAGCGCGACGAGCGGAGGGCCCATCGCGCTCCCGTTTACCACCGAACGCCGGACCGCGGCCGCTAGCTCTTGCAGCCGAGAGCGGGATCCGCGTGCAGCGTCTCGAGGATCGCCTTCGTCACCTCGTCGGTGGACGCCTGCTCCGACGGGAAGATGGCGCCGAAGTTCTTCTGGAGCGCGGCGCCGACCGACCCCGAGTCCTGGCAGCCGTTGATCACGGTGAGGGCGCCGATCGCCTCGCCCTGGCCGCGCGAGATGTCCTTCGCGACGGCCTCGCGGTTCGCGTCGACGAAGTTCTTCGTGCCCTGGGCGACCATCCCGGGGCCGCAGTTCGAGGTGCCGGAGGTGATGCCGAAGGTCTGGGTGCCGAAGAGGGAGTTCGTCGTGGCGGCGAGGATTTGCACCGCGCCCGGCTGCGACCCGAACGCCATGGAGCCGAGGCCGCAGCCCGCCGTGCCGTACTTGCCCGCGCCCTTCAGGGCGGCGGTGGTGTCCGCGGCAAGGGCCGGTCCGGCGAGGGCGAGGACTGCGAGAGCGAGGACCTTTCGCATCTGTCTCTCCTTGGGTGATCTCACGCTCGGCGAACCCGCGCGTGGACGAGTGGACGGCGAGGATAGCGCCGCTCCTGCGCCGACACCCCACGCAAAGGGACTCCCCGGTGGGTTCAGGGGAGGTGTACGGTCGGGTGCGTCCCTTTTGCGTTGCCGGCCGATGCCGCACTGCGTAATGTTCTCCAGCCCTCGTTGACTCTGAAATCGGGAGAGGCGCCATGGCCCTCAAGATCCTCGTCACCGCGAAGCGCGTGGAGGACCCGGAGTCGAAGATCAAGGTGAAGCCCGACGGCACGGGGATCGTGACCGAGGGCGTGAACTACAAGATGAACCCCTTCGACGAGATCGCCGTCGAGGAGGCGCTCCGCTTGAAGGAGCGGCACGGCGGCGAGGTCGTGGTCGCGTCGATCGGCGGCGACAAGTCGGTCACCGAGATCCGCGCCGCCCTCGCGATGGGCGCGGACCGCGGCGTGCTCGTGAAGCACGACGGACCCCTCGACCCGGTGGTCGTGTCGGCCCTCCTCGCGAAGGTGTTCGAGCAGGAGAAGCCGGACCTCTTCATCCTCGGCAAGCAGTCGATCGACGACGACCAGAACCAGGCCGGGCAGTACCTCGCGGAGCGGCTCGGGCTCGCGCAGGCGACCTTCGCGTCGAAGACGGAGAGCCTCGAGAGCGAGGCCGAGCAGAAGAAGGTGCCGGGCCTCGTCCTCTCCGCCGATGGCAAGGCGCTCTCGGTCGTGCGCGAGGTGGACGGGGGCGTCGAGACGCTCGAGGTGAAGCTGCCCGCGGTCGTGACGACGGACCTCCGCCTCAACAAGCCCCGCTTCGCGTCGCTCCCCGGGATCATGAAGGCGAAGAAGAAGGAGGTCCGGGAGGTCGCGGCCGCCTCGCTCGGGGTCGACCTCGCGCCGAAGGTGGTCGTGAAGAAGCTCGCCACTCCGCCCGCCCGCAAGGGCGGCGTGAAGGTCGCGGACGTGGAGGAGCTCTGGAAGAAGCTTCACGAGGAGGCGAAGGTCCTCTAGGGCCCTCGGAGCGCGCCATGAACGTCCTCATCGTCGCGGAGCAGGTGAACGGAAGCCTCCGGAAGGCGACCCTCCACGCCGTCTCGGCGGGGCGCGAGATCGCGCGCCGGACCGGCGGGAAGCTGCACCTCGCGCTGCTCGGGAAGGGGATCGGTCCCGTCGCGGAGGAGCTCGCCGCCTACGGCGCGGACGTGCACGCCGCGGACGCCCCGGTCCTCGAGCACCCGCTCGCGGAGGCCTACGCGCCGGTGATCGCGGAGATCGCGAAGTCGGTCCAGGCGTCGTTCGTCGGCGCGGCGGCGACCGCGTTCGGGAAGGACGTCCTCCCCCGCGTCGCCGCGCGGCTCGGGGCCGGGATGGCGACGGAGGTCCTCGGCTTCGGCGGCGACGGCGCGGCCGTCACGTTCCGCCGGCCCATGTGGGCGGGCAACGTGCTCGCCGAGGTGGACGTCGCGACGCCGGTGAAGGTGTTCACGATCCGTCCTACGGAGTTCCCGGCCGCCGCCCAGGAGGGGAAGGGCGCGGTCCAGCCCGCCACCGTGTCGGTGGACGCCGCCGCCCTGAAGACCCGCCACGTCGGCTTCAAGGAGGTGAAGAGCGAGCGCCCCGAGCTGACCGAGGCGCGCGCGATCGTCGCGGGCGGGCGCGGGACGAAGGGCGACTTCAAGCCCGTCGAGGCGCTCGCGGACGAGCTCGGCGCGGCCGTCGGCGCGAGCCGCGCCGCCGTGGACGCGGGCTGGGTCCCGAACGACTGGCAGGTGGGCCAGACCG
>CAWGDE010000013.1:0-296636 GCA_963821195.1 uncultured delta proteobacterium | reverse complement strand
CGCGGGATCCTGCCCCATTTCAAAAATTAAAGTGAAGAACTTGTGTCCTGTTTACCCCGCCTAAATGTATTGAAGTTATTGTGGCGGGGCCCCCGCTACTAAGAAAGACCTAAAATTAAACGTTTTGGGTCTTTTCATTTTAAACCATTCATATTCAGAATTTGATTTGATTACTGTTTGATTACTTTAAATGGGGATCAAGTAATCAAATGAGTAATCAATTTTCTTGCTGATTCCCAAATGACTACCATTAGTTCAAAGAGCTTAATTTGTTGTTTGTAAATAAGTCTTAATGGAACTTATTAATTTCTTCTGAAATTTAAAAGCAAATAAATGAAATTGTTTTGAGAGTGGGTATAATTATAAATATTGTCTTAAATTAGAATAATTGTAAAATTATTTCATTTTCACCTTAATAATTCTAATGAATGTCTCATATATAAGAAGACTTGCTTTTATAAAATATCTATTTAGAATTGGTGAAGAACAAACTAAAAGACCTGAACCACTTTCCAGCACATCCCTTTTAACTTTACAAAATGCAATAGAATTATTCTTACATTTATCAAGCGAGTATCTAAATTGCAGTAAAAAAAGTAATAATTTTATGGATTATTTTGATGTAATCAGTAAAAAAATAAATAAAGAGTTATTCCATAAAGTTTCGATGGATAAACTAAACAGAGCAAGAGTTAATTTAAAACATTATGGAAATTTACCTTCAAAATTAGATATAGATTATTTTAGAGAAATAACCTTTGAGTTTCTCACTCAAAATTGTCTTTTAATTTTTCAGAAGAATTTTGATGAAATCTCTCTAATAAATCTAATCCCATCAGAGGAAGTACAAAATTTATTAAATGAAGCGACAAAGAATTTAAAAATTAATAAATATGAATCTCTAAAGAACATTTCAATAGCATTTGCCAAAATTCTACTTGATTATGAAAGAAAATTAGTATCTAAATATGGCAATTATACTACTACAGAATTTTCAAAGGATTTCCTTACTTATCATCATTATTATGATATTGCCGGACATACAGCCTCATTTGAAATTATTGAACAGAGATTGAATTTAATTGCTGATTCACTTTTGATATTGAGTTTAGGATTAGACTATAATAAATATATTAAATTTAAAATTATAAGCTTCTATGTTTACCGTACATCAGGAGGAGAATGTAATGTTGCTCCACAAACAGATATTGAGAATAATTTGGGTAAAAGTATCGAAGAAACATATTCGATTGATGATACTAATTTTTGTTTAGACTTCGTTATTGAATCAGGACTAATTATTTATTCAAAGGATTTTAATTTTTCTTCACTTCACTTGGTGTAAATGAATATACTTGAAATTAAGTCTTAATTGAACTTATTAATTTCCTCTCAAATTAAAAACACTTCTTGAGAAGTTGTTAAAACTTGTTAAACTCACAATTCTTAATACAAATATTAATCTTGTTGTAAAATTAGTATCTCAATTTGATGGGGATTAAGAAATTTAAAGTCGAACCTTTCCAAAACTTTTATATTCAACCCAGCTTTTATTTTCGCCTTAATATATTCATGATCTAACATTGTTCCCTTTTCATCATAAGCCCACTGATATTTCCTTTGAGATTCTAATACTTCAGCAAATATTTTTTCTATTTGCTCTGGTAAAACTTCGCTTACATCTGTTTCTAATACTTCATGATACCAAGAACTTTTTTTTGCAATTCTCATTTCTAAAGAATTGCGAAAATCACAAAATGCGATTCTATTATTGAATAAATCATTATAAAGTGAAAAAATAGACACACCATCATAACTTCCCTCAAAGCCATGTATCTGAATATTTTTTTGCTGATAGTGAGGAATAAACTTTTTACTTTCCCACAATTCTTTATCAAAGACATTAAAATTATTACCAATTATAATAGCGTCTGTCCTTTTTTCCTGATTTTTTCTTGTTACTAGGGTATTTTCCAAAGCGGAGATTAATGATTGATAATTATTAGGTAAGTAATCTGCTGATTTCAGTTAATTTTTGAGCAAAGATCATATCTTCATTCCACGATAATTCACTCCCTATTTCATCTAATCCATATATATCAGTTGAGTCATCTTCAATAAAAAATATTCGATATTCTGGATAAGTCATATTGATTCCAAGCGATATTGGAAATTCCTCTTTGCTATATTCTTTCAATTCTAGAAAGTTAAAATATTTACCAATATTCCTAATCACACCCGTTTCTGACCACCTATTATAGACTGATACTTTAAACCTTTCAATTTTTTCATTTGATAATCTTTTTACAATACGAGTTTGTAATGATATTGTTTGATGACGATTTTTTAGTTTATTAAAAAAAACCCTTATGGTTTGAATTTTCTCTGTAAACTTTTCTTTATTTCTAAAATATCCAAGAAATGGATTCCAGTATTCGAATTTGGATTCAAGTTCATTAATATGCTTATTAATTTTTTGATCGATAAATCCAAATTCCTCTCTATCTTCTATTTCATTAATCTTTTCAAAATCAAAAGCCCCATAGTTAATTAATATAATAATATAACTAAAGGTCAACCATTCTTGAGGTAATAAAGGTGAAAAGAATTTTCTTGATTTAATCTTTTCTTCATTACCCCATTGCCCCCAATCCATGAAATCATCTGAAAGTTTAGAGTATTTAATGTAGGTATTAATGTGTTGACTTAATGTCATATCATAATTAGGAAGATCGATTTGTTTAATTAATGACTCCACATCATTGAGGGATATTTGATGATTACCATACAGATGAAGTAGCCAAGAATAAAGACCATAAATAATATCAGCATAATATAATTTTGGTTTTTCCAATAGCTGTTGTTTTTGAGATAAACTTTCTAATTGTTTAGTATCCTCGACACTTTTGCTTCTTGATTCGATACTAATTATCTCTTGTTTTATTAAACGTAATTCGCTATTATTTATATCTTTACACCACTCTAATGACTCAAAGGTATTTGATAATATTTTTTTATCTCCCGAATCTAATACAGTTTTGTAGAGATTATTAATTAATGTAAAGGAAGAATAATAAAAATCATTGAGTATTGAATCCGGATTTTCACTTAAACCATTTTTATGCTTATAATATAGTTCGTACTGAATCATACTCCTCAAATTTGGTAAAATTATTTCTAGTAAATTAGAAAATTTGTCTGATTGGTCTTTATATTCCTTAATGTGCCAAATCATAATCATTTTGTATTCATCAAAAAGTCCCAAATTGTTGGCAATAATTGCTTTTGAAAGAATACTAAATATCGTTGCTACAACTAGATTCCTTGAATCCATGTAGTTTGAAACTAGACAAAGTGATAATGACTCGAAAATATCCCTGGGGTATCTTCTTAAAGTCTCTGGATAATATAATTTGATATTGAAGTTATATTTTAAAACAAAAGATTTGTTGTTCGTTAGTGTCGACCAAAAATTTAAAAATTCATCGTTAATTTTTTCATATGTTCTTAAGATACGTTTAATCTCTATGATGTCATTTAAACCCACTGCTTTAAGCAATTGAATGTTAAGATTTTCATTTAATTGAGGAATATCGTCTGATTTTTCATCTTTTTGTTTGTACTTCGTAATCCTGAATATTTTCTTTTTCTTTTGATTTATTGCATTAGCCATATCTTTAGTTAAGTACAGCACTGGAGTCTCTGACCGGAATAATTCTCCTATTGCGACTGATCTAAAAAAACCTAAATGGTTTCCTTTTAATTCCTGAGTGGGGGTAATAAATTTTGAAAGTATTTTCTGTAAGTGATTTAATTTAATGTCCGTAAGCCAATAACCTTTGGGAAAATTAATCGTCTCAAAGGTGTTATCTTCATCTACCTTAAGGTGAAATAAATATTTTTCTTCAAATCCGTAACCGGTTAAGATTTTTCTATAAATTGTGCTACTTATAAAATAGAGCAACCCAGCATTCAGCTCATATTTCAAATCAAAAAGTATTCGACTAATAAATGCTTGGTGTATATAATTGGTCGTCACGACTTTATAAATTCTGAATAATAATATAAATGCAAGGAATAAACTGACAACAAAAAAACAAAAACCCAAGTTAGCAAGCTGAATAATCGACCAGTCAGGTAGTATTTTCTGTAAAATACCAACAATACTAAATACAATGCTATTGCAAAAAACAAACAAGACAATAGGGAAAAAATATACCTCCTTGAAAAGTATGGACGTATATATTTTCTCCTCCTTTTTTTGGTAATAACTGAGAATTATTATAGAGAGTGATATTGAAAGTACAAATACTGCAATCAAACTAGCTAATCTGTTCTCTACTAAGTTAATTGATTCCGATGAATTCAATCCAAGATCTATTCGAAGAAATGAAAAATTGACTCCTGCGGAAATCGAATAACAAATAATGATAAAAATTACTATGGAAAGGTAATTTCGAAGGATTTTTTTAAAAAAGGAATCCTTTAATGAGGGGATATTTTTAAAGAGTAGTTTTAGATCTTTTCTAATTTCCCTTGAGAGCCATTTATTCTTAATCATTTTAGCTAAGGATTAAAAAGAATTATTAAACTTATGAATCAAATATCAAATTAAAAAGCACTTAATTCAAATTAGTAAATCAATAAGTAATAATATCACTTTGGTAATTTTACTTGGTTCATTAGAATTAATAGAAATATTTTCATTAAAAATATTATCTTTTTAAAATCTAAAAAGTTAAATTTACTTATAGAGTATGCTTAAATGATATTAAAAAGGGAATCTTACAGTAAATGTCAAATCAGCTAATTGACCGTTATTACAATAAACTTCAGAAAATAATTCAATATGGTGGTTCAGAGAATGAATCAAGCATAAGGGATGCTTTTAAAGAATTATTAAGCTATTACGCTGACAAAAAAAATCTGATGCTAATACCAGAAATAAGGGTAAAAGGAACTAAGGGGGAAATGGTTCAACCAGATGGAACTTTGAAGAATGCTTTGCGTCTTGATTATGGATATTGGGAAAGTAAGGATAGTAAAGATGACATTGATTCAGAGATAAATAATAAGATTAAGAAAGGATATCCGCTTACAAATATTCTTTTTGAAGATTCACAGACAGCAGTTTTATTTCAACATGGAGAGGTAACTCACCGTGTTGATATGAGAATCAGGGAAAAGCTCGATGAAATATTAAATGCATTTGTTTCATACGAACATCCTGAAATATATGAATTCCACAAAGCGCTTGAGCAATTCAAAGGAGATCTACCTCATATACTTGATGCATTGAGGGAACTTATAGAAAAAGAAGGAAAGGAAAATCAAGAATATATTAAGGCAAAAGATGAATTTCTTGAAAATTGTAGATTAGAAATAAATCCTGATTTTACTAAAGATGATGTTAGAGAAATGGTTATTCAGCATATCCTGACAGAAGAAATTTTCAATGCTGTTTTTGATGAAAGTCATTTTCATATGGAAAATAATATAGCAAGGAAATTAGATGCGCTTGCTAAAACATTTTTCACGGGTGATAAGAGAAGAAATACTCTCGATTCAATAAAACATTATTATAATGTTATCAGTGCTACTGCAAAGAATATTGCTGATCATCATGAAAAACAGAAATTCTTAAAAGTCATATATGAAAACTTTTATAAATCTTATAATCCTAAAGCTGCTGATCGACTTGGTGTAGTTTATACCCCGAACGAAATCGTAAACTTTATGATTGAAAGTACAGATTATCTTTTAGATAAACACTTTAATAAAACTTTAGCTGATAAAAATGTTGAAATACTTGACCCCGCTACTGGAACTGGTACTTTTATTTGTGATTTAATAGAACATATTCCGAAAGAAAAATTGCAGTATAAGTATAAGTATGAAATTCATGCAAATGAAGTTGCTATTCTTCCTTATTATGTAGCTAATCTTAATATTGAATATACTTATAAACAAAAGATGGAGTACTATTCTGAATTTCCAAATCTTTGTTTTGTCGATACCTTAGATAATACAGATGCTCTTTTATATGCGGGTAAACAAGAAATATTGTTTGGACTTAGCAATGAAAATGCAGAACGAATTAAAAGACAAAATAAAAAAAAGATTTCAGTGATTATTGGAAATCCACCTTATAATGCTAATCAAAAAAATGAAAATGAAAATAATAAGAATCGAGAGTATCCTGCTATCGATAAAAGGATAAAAGAAACCTTTGTTGCTTATAGTTCGGCACAAAAAACAAAAGTTTATGATATGTATGCTCGTTTCTATCGCTGGTCAATGGATAGGATAGATAAAAATGGAATTATAGCTTTAGTTACAAATAGAAGTTTTATAAATTCAAAAACTTTTGATGGTTTTAGAAAGTCTATTGAAGATAATTTTAATTATTGCTACATCATTGATACAAGAAGCGATGTCAGGCTTAATCCTAGAATTGCAGGTACGACTCATAATGTTTTTGGAATTCAAACGGGAGTCGCAATAACTTTCTTAATTCAAAAAGATTCCAGTGAAAATGAGAAGTGTAAAATTCAATATTATGAAATGGATGAGAACTTAAGAAAAGAAGAAAAATTACAATGGTTAAGCAATAATTTTCTTTCAAAGATTAAATTCAAAGAAATAAAACCAGATAAGAATCATAGCTGGATTAATATTTCTGATACAGATTTTGAAGACCTTATTCCAGTGATTAGTAAAAAAGTAAAATATTCTAATTTAAATACAAGCTTTGCAAAGATTTATTCTACAGGAATATCGACTAATAGAGATGAATGGATAGTTGATTTTTCACATAATTCTTTATCTGAAAAAATTGTCTATTTTATCAATAAATATGAAAAGAATGTAAAAGGCTCTGAAATATTTGATTCAAAGATTAAATGGTCTCGTAACCTAAAAAATCGTTTTAGAAAAGAATTGAAAGAACCGTATAATTTGAATAGGATAATCAGATATAACTATAGACCTTTCATTAAAAAATTTATCTACTACTCAGAAGTATTTATTGATGAACATGGTCTTTCTGAAGTATTCTTTAAAAAGAAAAATATTGCTATAGCTTTGAGTGGTTCTTCTTCTTCTAAACCTTTTCAATGTTTAGCTGTTGATACTTTTTTAAGTTTGGATTTTCTCGAAAAAACTCAATTTTTTGGATTATATCGTTACGAGAATGGAACAAAGATTGAAAATATTACTGACTGGGGATTAATGCAGTTTCAAAATCATTATAAAGATAAAATAATTACAAAAGAAAATATTTTTCATTACGTATATAGCATCCTTAATAATCCAAATTATAAGAAGAAGTATGAATTGAATCTAAATAGGGAATATCCAAAGATACCATTCTATTCAGACTTCTGGAAATGGTCAACTTGGGGTAAAGAATTAATGGATTTGCATATTAATTATGAAGATGCCGAACCATACAATCTATTACGCAAAGATGATAAACCAAAAGTGAAAGTAGAGAAACAGAAACAATTCTTTCCGAAGGTCAAAGAACCTGAACCTATGTTCGGAGTGCAACCCAAGATAAAAGTTAAACTTAAAGCAGATAAGGAAAATGGAAAGATTTATATAGATGAAGTGACTACTCTAAGCAGAGTACCTAAATCAGCTTGGGAGTATAAACTTGGAAATCGATCTGCAGTTGAATGGATTTTAGATCAATACAAAGAACGCAAACAAAAAGACAAAACTATTGCTGAAAAATTTAATAACTATCATTTTGCAGATTATAAAGAAGAAGTAATAGAACTAATAAAGAAGGTTTGTACTGTAAGTATCAAAACGATGGAAATAATTAAGCAGATGGAAATGGAAAAAGAATAGACATAGCATATAAATTTTCTTTTAAAGTTCATAAAACTGGTAAAAACTAGTATCTTATTATGGATACTCTCTCTACTAACATTTGGAAAGATATTTTTGGTGTTTCCAATGAAACAGCATTCGGCACAATCGTTCCCGCTCTAATTGCAATTCTCATATTCTTATTAGGTTTTCTCTTTAGATGGATTGGAAGTAGAATTAAAGTACACAAGGAAAACAACCAGAAACGTGAATTCATCTTCAGTCAAATTGAAGTATTAACAAATGCTGTTTCAGAACAAATTACTGCTATTCAAAAGTTTATAGAATTGTTGCAAGTTGATAAAGACCAAAGTTTGAATTTTGATCTTAAGGTTTCTTTCAATCCAAAGCACCTAAATCAAATTGGTTCAAATGAAATATTTATAATTCTAGTCTTAAGTTATTGGACTAATAAAAGGGAAAGATTAGAAATATATAATTCATTAATAAAACAATTAGACTTAATTGATGGTCTCAAAAACCAATCGATAGATTCGCATAATTACTTAATAGAACATTCTTCCAATTATCATAAAAAGTGGAATGAAAATATTGAAATTATTGGGGATATACACGATGCATGGATAAATCATATTCGACAAAATAATATGAATATAAAGTCTGATCCTTTCCTCTTTGCTTTTCAGGAAATATATCATAAATGGGCAATACTTGAAGATTATACAGATATGTATATTGCTGAACCGAATCTAATTGACAAGACATTAACGTTAGCACGAACGAATTCCCAAAATCCAAATGCTATTGTAATTTTGCGTCCCTTGCTTAGGTGCAAAGATGCAGTAGACGATCACAGAAACCTAAGAAATTTTACGAAGGATGAATTTAATAAATACTTAACTAAATTAGGTGAGATCGAAAATAAATTGAGAAATCGATTAATATTTTACAAGATCAAGAGAAATTAACTAATGGATTTAACTGAACTTAAAAAATATAAAGTTCATTCTCTATTTTTGTTCGATAAAAATAATAACTTAGAAGACATTTGCAATGCTCCAACTGATAAAGGAGGCGTTTACATTGTTTATTCTTTAGCGAATAATATTTCTGACTTGATTTATATTGGTTCATCTGGACAACGACGAAAAGACGGGACAATAAAAATTCGTAAATCAGGATTAGGTGGTATGAAAGATAGAATTGTAAATGGACATCAATTCGGAAAGGTTCCTAGAAAGAAATCCTGGATAAAGCAAATGCTAATTGAAAATATTGAAAAACTTGAAGTATGTTGGTGGGTTACATATGATGAAGAAATAAAGGATTTCCCAACCGATGTTGAGAGAAAACTAATATATAAGTACAAAGAAATGTATAATCAATTACCAAGATGGAATAGGATGTAATGGAGAATTTCATAACTTCATGATAAATGAAAGCTGGGATGATGCAACAAGTGGAAACATTAAAATTATGTTGGTAAATATAAAAGCAAAGAGATGAGTTCGGGAAAATGATGTATGGATTATACCCTAAAATAAGTCACCAGCGCTGTCAAAAATAATTGATATTGTCCATATTCAAAACTACATCCGCAGTAAAATGGAGTTCTAGAATCAGTTATTTTCTTCACGAGCAAAGATTTCAATCCTGATAGAAAGAGTATTTCTAAACCCACCTGTAGTAAATTATACCAGTCTGATAAGTGAATAATAAATGATAAAGATAAGAGAAGAAATCTTTTGTTCTTCAGCTATTTTTAATACAGATAGACTTTTGAAGAGGCACAGATGACCTGCGGAATGCAGTTGAGAGGCTGGATTAAATGGGGAGCTATCTCCCCATTGTTTATTTGATTAGGATCATTTTCTTTGTGTCGATGAATGAGCCTGCTTGTATTTTGTAAAAGTAGATACCGCTCGTAAGTTTGTTAGCATTGAATTCAACTTCATAATGTCCTGTCTGTTTTATTTCGTTCACTAAAATGGCAGATTCCTCTCCTAATATATCGTAGACTTTTATTTGCACCTTTGCTGTTTGTGGAACCGAATATCTTATGATTGTACTGGAATTAAAAGGATTGGGGTAGTTTTGGGCCAATAAGAAAGAAGATGGAGAAATACTCTTTTTGTCACCAACTGAAGTTATAGAATTCATCCTTCTAAATACCCCTCCATAGATAACTCCTGCAAATATATACTCATCTGAGATCACTAAAGAACTGACATTAGTATAAGTTAAGCCACTATTTATTTCAGACCAACTATCCCCATTATCAATTGAGCAAAAAACTCCATCAACACTCGATGCTACATATATAATTCCGCTTGAATCAATTGCTATTGAACTTATATTGGGAGCAGTTAAACCTGTCTGAGTCCAATTATTTCCATTATCGGTTGAGCGAAAAATACCACGACCCAAAACCCCTGCAAAGATCTCCCCGAAAGAATTAATTGCAAAGGAACCCACGTAAAGGCCAGTTAAATTGTTATTTATTTCAATCCAATTATCCCCGTTATCGGTAGAACGAAAAATACCATCGCCCATAGTCCCTACAAAGATATATCCGCTCGAATTGATCGCTATTGCACGAACATCCTGGTCAGTAAAACCATTTGATATTTCAACCCAATTATCTCCATTATCAGTGGAACGATAAACACTTTTATAAGCGGTTGCAAAGATATGTCCACTTGAATTAATTGCTAACGAAATAATATAATGATTATTCAAACTTGTTTGAATCCAATTTTCGCCATTATCAGTGGAGCGATAAACTCCATAAGCTCCGGCAAATATATCGCCACTTGAATTTGTAATTAATGCCTGAATCAATATAGTTTCCAGTCCATTATTAATTCCAATCCAATTATCGCCATTATTTGTTGTGTAATAAACTTCACCATCCGCAGTTCCGCCAAGGATACGTCCATCTGTATCAATAACTACTGCGCGAACATCTGCATTCGCGATACCTTTATTTTTCATATTCCAATTCGTTCCATTGTTGCTGGAAAGAAAAATTCCGTCCCAGGTTCCTGCAAAAATATAGCCGTTTGAATCAATCGCTAAAGTCTTAACGGAATTGACAGGCAAATCATTAGTGCTTGCAACCCAATTATCTCCATTATTGATAGAGTAAAAAACACCTCCCTCAGTTCCCGCAAAGATGTAACTACTTGAATTAATCGCTAAAGAGTTAACAGAAGTGTTAATCAATCCGTTATTTATTTGAATCCAGGAATTTCCGTTATTGACAGAGCGAAAAATACCAACCTGAGTTCCAGCAAAGATATGATCATTAGAATTAAGTGCCAAGGAGTTAACCGATGAATTAGCTAAACCAATAACCCAGGTCCAATTTTCTCCATTGTCGGTTGAGCGGTAAATGCTATACTCCCAATTTGGATAAATCGATTTACGCCCTCCTGAAAAAATATATCCATAAGAATTAATAGCCAGACAGCTAACAATGAATCCTTCTGGTAATCCATTATTAATTTCTGTCCAATTATCTCCATTATCGGTGGAGCGGAAAATACCGGCGTCAGTTCCCGCAAAGATATGGTTACTTGAATTAAATGCTAGGGAATGAAATGCATTCGACAAATTTAAATCAACCCAATTATTCCCGTTATCGGTAGAGCGATAAACTCCGCTATTAGTTCCCACAAAGATTTGGTTATTTGAATTAAATGCTATCGCACCAATAGAAACATTCTCTAAACCTTTTCGAACCCAATAATTTCCATTATCTGAAGAATAAAAAATACCCGAATGATATGCGACATTGCCATATGGTCCACCGGCAAAAATGTGATTGTTAGAATTGATGGCAAGGTTGAAAATTGGTGCACCGTAAGGACCATTCGTCTGCTCCCAATAATTTTGTGCAGATATAGTTGCAGAAAGTATAAAAACAACGATAGAAATATTAAGAGCCCGCATATATTCCCCGCTGGAAATTAAACTCAATACAAACTAAATAAAGTATATGAACAATATCAACTTTTAAAACCAGTTAAGAGATAAATGATGATTAAGGTTTACATTTGAGATCTGGTGCGGGGAATGTTTCGCTGCTCTGCAGCTAAATACAGTGACAATATCAGGTGTTCGGTTAATTATGGGTTTTCTGCCGCAGAGTCTGGAGGGAAAAGAGAATCAAAAGATTATGATAGAAAAAGGAACTATTTGAAGGTGCGCCAGGGGTAACTACAGTCGGGCTACGCCCTCCTCCTTCCACCTGCTGAAAGATAGCCAAAAAAATATTGCTGACTAAAAGAGTCCATAGAAAAAATGTTCGATTTCGATGGAAAAACAGCCTTCTGTGGAGTATGTATCTGCTTATATGCTACAAATTTCTACATCGTGATTGGTATGTACGATTCTGCTTTTTATTACCATGTTTTTGTTTACATTATTCGATAAATCCTTAATAAATGTTCAAATGCTTAGAGTAAATAAATTATTCAGATGGCTTTCGATTAAAAGCAAATTAATAATTGCATTTGTTGGTCTTTCTATTCTTTCTGTTTTATTATTGAACGTATACTATTTATCTATTAAACCGCTGGATTTAAGAAATCTCCAGGCTGCAAATAGATGTTAAAAATCGATCTTAAAATAACTCATTAAAACATTCGGGAGAACCATATGTATTACAATATTTCTATTTTTAGTAAAGTAAGGATCATTGAAAGTTTTTTAAAATCTTTTTATTGGATTATATTATCAGGGATGCTAGTGGTCATTTTCAGTCCACAAAACTTTGCAATTCCAAGCTTTGCACGGCAGACAAATCTGTCCTGTAATTATTGTCATTATGCATTTCCAACATTAAACTCCTTTGGAAGACTTTTCAAATTAAATGGTTATACGATGACAAATATTGAAACCATTGACGCAGTTTCGGCTGACAGCGAACGCACAACTCTTAAACTTCTGAGCACATACTCCTTTTCTTCAATGATAAAAGCATCATATACTTCTATCAGTAAAGCTGTGCCGGGTACTGAAAATAGCTTTGCACAGGTGCCTGAAGAAATTAGCCTCTTTCTTTCGGGGGAAATAACACCGAATATGGGTGCATTTGTTCAAATAACTTACGGATTAACCGATGGGACCATAGGTCTGGACCAGCTGGATGTAAGATATGCAGATCATACTAAAATAGCATCAAATGAATTAATTTATGGGTTATCGTTAAATAATATACCGACCACACAGGACGTTTGGAATTCAACATCTGTTTGGGGTTTTCCTTATACAAGTTCTGAACCGGCTCCTGCTCCATCAGCTTCAACAATGCTGGATGCTCCTTTGGAGGGTGTTGCCGGATTGGGAGCTTATGTGCTGTATAATAGACTTATTTATGCGGAAATTTCTTTGTACCATTCTTCACCAGCAGGAGTTTCTTATCCGCCGGATGCCAGCTGGGAGAACAATATTAAAGGAGTCTCGCCGTATTGGAGATTCGCAATCCAACATCAATGGAAAGATCAGTATGCTGAAGTTGGAACTTACGGCATGTCTGCAATTTTTTACCCTACAGGAATAACCGGATTAACAAATAAAAATACAGACTTTGGTTTTGACGGTCAGTATGAAAAAAATATTGAAAACGGCAGTTCTTTGATTTTTCACGCTGCATATACTACAGAAAAACAAAATCTTGATGCCGCATTTAATTCCGAAGCAGCGGCAAGTAATAAAAACACGCTTAATTCTTTTAAAACTGATCTGACCTATAATTTCCCCGAGTACGTTTCTTTAACGGCGGGTTATTTTTCAACTTCAGGCAGCACTGACATAATCCTTTATACACCTGGTGAAGTTAGCGGCAGCAATAACGGCATGCCAAACAGCGGCGGTGAAATTTTGCAGTTCACATTTATCCCGTGGATGAATACGCAGTTTGCAATTCAATATAAAATATACAACAAATTTAACGGTGGAAGCAGTAATTATGATGGTTTTGGAAGAAATACTTCTGATAATAATACCCTGTATGTATCTGCCTGGCTGGTATATTAATTTACTCAGTATTTCCCTGCTGAATATTTGGCAGGAAAAAAAAGACTTATATATTGAAATAGTTATCTTTAAATTTAATAATATACAACTGTAAAAATATAATTGGAGTTAACGATGAAAGTAAATTCAATAGTAATGTCAATCTTCTTTCTTTTGATTTTAGCTTTTTGCGGATTTAAAACAAACAGCTTTACATTCCAACAAAAATCAAATTTAAAGGACAAAGGTATTGGTCCGATTAAAGAAGTAAAGCTTGGCCCAATTGACCAAAAACTTGTTGCAAAGGGAAGCAGTATATTTGATGCGAAATGTTCTCCATGTCATAATATCGATGATGTGAATCTTGCCCCGGCTCTTCGCGGTATTACAAAGGTTTTATCACCGGAATTCATAATGAATTATTTAATGAATACCACCGAAATGCAAAAGAAAGATCCTTACATACAAAAACTTATGCAAGACTGGAAAAATGTACCAATTATGAAGGATCAGAAGTTAAAGGAAAAAGATTCCAGGGCAGTATTAGAATATCTGAGGACGGTTGAAAATCCTGACTGATTATTTTGTAAATAATATCTTCCGTTGTTGTTATTAAAATCATTCCTTAAGTATTTTGGGCATAGATTTAAATAATTAATCCGGCATTTCATGAAGAACAAATTAATCTCAATTGTAGTATTCATAGTTTTCTTTATGGCCGGATTTTATATTCTCAATAAAAACCCCAAACAAAATATTGAGTCTGTCCCGGTAGATTTTAGTCATTATGTACATACCAAACAGCATAAGATCAAATGTCTGAATTGTCATCGAGGTGCTGATAAAGAAGCACGCGCCGGGATTCCCAACATTGAAATGTGCAGTTTGTGTCATACGAAAATAATTAACCCTTCCTCCGGGAAAGAAAAACAAGTCTATTACTTTGTAACGAATAATAAAACTATACCCTGGCAAAATTATTATAACGTCCCTGATTATGTATACTTTTCTCATAGAAGACACGTAAAAATTGGTAAAATGGACTGCATTCTGTGTCATGGTGATATGAGTGAGCAAACTTCGCCCGTACTTAAAAATTTTACGCAAATTGAAATGCAATTTTGTTTAAACTGCCATAAAGAAAGAAATATTACTACTGATTGTGGAAATTGTCATCGTTAATAGAACTAAAAAAAGTATCAGAAAAAATGGACTATGATTTTAAGGAGAATTTTCTGAATGGAAATTAAGAGAAGAGATTTTGTTAAGCTTATTGGAACATCGTTGGCAGGTTTAGCAGTAGGCAGCAGTGCAGGTGCAATAATGAAACTCCCTGATTCTTTTTTTCCGGTGCTTTATTCAGGCCCGAGAGTTGAAACCTGGAAATTAACGTCCTGTTCCAAATGTCCTGGTAGTTGCAGCTTAAAAGTAAGACTAATAGACAATTTTCCTGTTCAGGCGTTTGGCAATCCTCTTTCGCCAATAAATGATGGTGGAATTTGTTCCATTGGATTAACTTCTATTTCCGATCTATATCATCCCTCCAGAATAAGCAGTCCTCTTAAAAAGGTTAACGATAAATTTGTTCCAATCACTTATAAGGAAGCTTATAATATACTCCTGGAAAATTTTAAAAATGTTATAGGCGAAAACAGACAGGATGATATTTTTATAATTGCACAAACCGAATCAGGAATAAGGGCAGAAATATTTAAGAATTTTTCTAAAGAGACCGGCATAAAAAACTTAATTATTGACAATTACCGGAGTAACAGTACATCCCCTTATAATGAAATTGCCGCTGAAGCGCCCGATTTTATTGATTTTGAAAAATGCGATTACCTTTTGAATTTTGGAGCCCAGTTTTCTGAAATCTCCCAGAACCCGCTTTATTATGCCAGAAGACTATATGAGTTTAGAGAAAAGGGATTTCAAATTACAACTGCCGGACCAAAATTAACTCCTTCTGTCTCTCAATTAGATGAATGGATCCCTGTTCAGCCGGCAGCTTTTGGAGATTTGGCATTAGGAATTGCTTATGTTTTATTAAAGGATGGACAGTATGATAAAAATGCCGAAACCTCTATATCCGGCTTTAGTTCTATCAAGAAATATATAATTGATAATTATTATCCCGATAATGCCGAAAAATTAACGGGCGTTCCTGCAGACACAATTTTACAAACCGGCAGAAAGTTTGAGAAGGCCGCAGCCCCGGTCGCATATTTTGACGAATCAATTCTTTTTACATCAAATGGCACAGAGAATGCTTTAGCCATAATCGCTCTTAACGCTCTAAAAAGCTTTAATGGGTATGGAAAAATAAAAGATGAATTTTATAATTCATTAATTAAAAATGATAATTCTACAGCTGAAAATGTAACCTTCAGTACATTTAAAAATCGTCTTGCAGGTAAAACCAATATTAAATCTTTAATGATCTCCGGCAGTAATTTCATTTTTAATAATACTGACCAGGAAACATTGAAAAAACAGATCGGTTCAATTCCCTTTATTGTAAGCTTTTCTCCTTTCATTGATGAAACATCAACTTTTGCTCATCTCATTATTCCCGACCACAATGAACTTGAAAAACTGGATTTATTATTTGATGAGTCAATTGGTAAAAGTGTAATTTCAGTTCAGCAGCCTGTTGTTGATCCGTTTTTTAATACAACAGATACCGGCGATATACTTATCTCATTAATTAAAGATCTCAAAGCTGAATCTAAATTTTTATTCAATAATGTTAATGATTATGTAAAAGCAATTGCTGAAAAATTATATAAAAATGGTGATGGTACTCTGATGAGTCAGAATAAGTTTACTGAAATCGAAAAAGGACTCAGAAAAATTGGGTGGAAAACAGACGAATACGGAAGCTTTGATGATTTTTGGGACAGTCTTTTGGAATACGGGGGATGGTGGAATCCATTCGGTGAAAAAAAATCTTATACCCCCGGAATTAATTTTGGCGGCAAACTTTCAGCCGTGGGTGGAATTAATTATAAGGCGGTTAGAACCACATCAAATAATAAATTTTATCTGAATATTTTTAGAAATAGCCTTGATTATAAAGGTAGTATGAGTCTATACCCGGTTCTTGTTGAACAGTTCGGACATATCTGGTCGATCTTTTATGAATTATTTGTTGAGATTAATCCTGAAACAGCCCGTAGTCAATTACTTCGTAACAGAAGTAATGTGTTTATAAAAACCAGTAAAGGGAAATTCCCGGCAGTAGTGATTTATAACCCGTCAGTAATGCCCGGCAGTTTAGATGTTCCTTTTGGATTAGGGCATAATGTGCAGGGCGATAATTCCGGAATAAATCCTTTAACATTTTCTGAAAATATTTTTGACAGAGTATCGGGGAAACCATCATTTACAGAAACAATTGCTGAAATCGAACCTGCTTTTTCAAATAACTCATTCTTTTCAGCAGACACATTAAATCATAAAAAGGAATTATCTGAGAGCGCACAAAGGAGCATTTATGGCTAAATATGGAATGGTAATCGATCTCAACAAATGCAATCAATGTGGAGCATGCATTACAGCCTGCAAACTGGAAAATAATGTTCAGATAGTTTCAAAAGAAAATGCGGGAATGAGCAGGGTCATGCAGTGGTTAAAATTGTCTACTACAAATTATGAAGGAGATTATCCTGATATAAAGCCCATAACGATGCCTATGTTATGTGTTCAATGTGATGATCCCCCCTGCATAAAAGTTTGTCCGGTCAGGGCAACCTATATAATGGATGATGGAATTGTTGCGCAAATTTATCCTCAGTGTATTGGATGCAGATATTGCATGGCAAATTGTCCTTACAATGCTAAAGTATTTAATTGGTTTAAAGACGAGCAACCCATTGAGTATGAAAAATGTTACAACACAGATGTCTCGGTTCGTCCTAAAGGTGTAGTTGAAAAATGCACATTTTGTATTCACAGATTACAAATTGCTAAGGAAAAAGCAAAAACAGAAAAAAGAGACCTGAATGAAGAAGATTATGTTCCTGCATGTGTCCAAGTATGTCCTACACACGCCTTTACATTTGGTGATCTGGATGATCCTAAGAGCAATGTTTCAAAGCTGCAGAGAGATTATAGAAGATTTATTCTGCAGGAAGAACTGGGAACACTTCCCAAAGTAACTTATTTAAAAGCTAAATCTTAGTAATGGTTTTAATTAAAATTTTAAGGTTCTTGTAATGAGCATATCTCAACATAAAGATGAAGATGAAATTTTATTCAGACCAATTTATCATTCGGGTAAAGGATTTTATATTTTAGCCGGGGGACTCCTGTTTGTTCTTTTATTTGGCATTGCAATATACATACGCCAATTAATTTTTGGACTCGGTGAAACCGGAATGAATGAACCGGTTACCTGGGGATTTTATATAATAAGTTTTGTATTCTTCATAGGAATTTCACACGCGGGTACTTTAATTTCTGCTATCCTCCGATTATCTAAAGCTGAATGGAGACGTCCTATTACCAGGATGGCAGAAGTTATAACCGGGATTGTACTTTTAATAGGCGGGTTGCACCCGATAATAGATCTTGGCAGGCCGGATAGGATAATGCATATTTTTGAGAGAGGTAGACTACAATCTCCTCTGCTCTGGGACCTGACCAGCATTACTGCCTATTTTACTGCTTCTACTATTTATCTTTATTTACCCCTGATACCGGATATAGCGTTGTTGAGAGACAGAGGAGGAAGATTCCATAATCTTTACAAAATCTTATCGTGGGGATATGACGGCACAGAAAGACAGAAACACGTTTTGGAAAGAGCTATAAATATATTGATGGTGATGGTAATACCGATAGCAATCTCTGTGCATACTGTAATTTCCTGGATTTTTTCAATGACATTACAGCCAGGCTGGCATAGCACAATATTCGGTCCTTATTTTGTTGTTGGTGCGATATTTTCCGGTATCGCAGCACTTATAATTGTAATGATTGCTTTTCGTAAAGCATACCACTTTGAAAATTACTTAAAAAATATACATTTTAATTATCTGGGAACTCTTTTACTGGTTATGTCATTGCTGTGGTTTTATTTTACATTTGCCGAATACCTTACTACCTTTTACGGGCATGAACCCACAGAAATGAGAGTATTCCTTTATAAATTTGTTGGAAATTATGCTCCTTACTTTTGGGCTATGGTTGTTTGTAACTTTATTATTCCTGTCGTTTTATTAAGTAATAAAAAAACCAAAACAATTCCCGGTCTTTTAGCTGCATCGATTGCTGTTACGATTGGTATGTGGTTGGAAAGATTAATAGTTGTTGTTCCTTCACTTGCCAATCCAAGACTGCCTTTCCCAACAGGTGTTTATATTCCATCGTTGACAGAAATTTCACTTCTGGCTGCCGCTGCTTCTGCTTTCATTTTAGGATTTATGGCATTTTCCAGGCTTTTCCCTCTTATTTCTATCTGGGAAATCAAGGAAGGGAGGGAGGATAGTGTTCGCTTAGTTTCAGATAGGTTAAATCAATATTTGCCTTCTGTAGGGCATATAAAAAAATGAATGGTATGAGGAACTTATGATTAAAAAAACTATAAGTTTTTTTAGAAAACCCATCTTTGTTCAAATTATACTTTTATCTTTTTTATGGATGCTTGCTTCCGGTATGACTCTACTATTAATTAATCTGGTAAACGTATCTTATGAAGTAAATGATCATCAAAGTGCTTCAATTGCAATTAGTATTCTGGGTATAGCAGTTTTTTGGATTTTAGCTGGTATTTTAACATATGTTTTGGTGGGGTTATACAGAGGGAAAAGAGAGGAGAGTGAAAAATGAAGGATAGAAATTTATTCACTGTATTCTCAGTAATTGTAATATCTGCAGCATTTCTTTTTTATGGATTTGAATCCGATAATTTTCCTTTCCAGCAAAAGCCAACAAATAAAAATAATTTACCTCAAAACCCGCTTGATGGGCGAATAGTATTTGAAAACTATGGTTGTATAAATTGTCATTCAATTAATGGCTTTGGGGGAAAAACTGCTACTGATTTCAATTCAAAGAATTTTCTTATCGGAGATTTTGATTTAATAAGTGAGATGTGGAATCATTCACCGGGAATGCTTAAAATGATTGAGCAAATGGAGATAAATCAGAAGAAAATGACTGCTGTTGATTTTGGGAAATTAAGGTATTTCATTTACTTTTTGGGATACATCAGCAACAGTGGTAGCGTAAGTAAAGGAGAGAAACTGTTCACTCAAATGAAGTGTGCCAATTGTCATTCGATTGGAAAAACAATTCCCGATAAAATTAATCTTGATAATACGGCTTATTATGCCTCACCAATATATTTGGCACAGGTAATGTGGAATCACGCAGCACAAATGCATAAAAAACAAAAGATGTCAAATATTAATGTACCTTTTTTCGAAGATAATGAATTTGCTGATCTGGCGGCATATCTTGAAGCTGAAAGTATACTGGGGGAAAGGAATAAAAATTTTATGTATCCCGGTAATCCGGCAAAAGGTGAAAAATTGTTCGGGAGCAAGAACTGCTCGTATTGTCATTTACAAAATGCAATAGGTCCTAACTTAAGTAAAATTGACCTCCACAAAAGTGTTAATGAAATTGCAGGGATGTTGTGGAATCATTCTAATGTGATGGAATCAGCTATGACGAAAAATAACATTTCCTGGCCATCATTTAAGAATGGTGAAATGGGAAATCTCCTTGCATATTTGTACTTTTATAATAATAAAAAGGTAGTCGGGTCAATTGAGAACGGACAAAAATTACTGGCTGCTAAAGGTTGTTTAAATTGTCATTATGCCGGAAATTCTTACAATACTGTTAAGGCATCTGATATTAAACCATTTGATAATATTGATGAATTTTTTAGTGAGGTATGGAACCATCTGCCACTGATCGAAAAAGATTATTATTCTAAGGGTAAAGAAATCCCAAAGCTTTTGCCGGAAGATGTCAAATCAATGTATCTTTATTTTAATCGTAAAAATAGGTGAGTGTTTAATCCAATTATATTGTTAATAATGATTTTATAACTTATTTCATATGTTCAAAATGTATAAGAAATAACGACTTTTTTAGTAGGAAGAATAATTAACAGGAGTAATTTATGGACATTCACGCAGAACATTCTCAGGATAAATCTATTAATTAAGATAAAAATAAATTAATCGGCTTGAGAGTGAGACTTTTCAGAATCTGGTTCAGGAATCAATTGATAAGGGAAGTAAAAATATTCCAATTGATTTGTCTAAGGTAGAGTCTGTATCAAGCTGGGGAGTCTGACTTCTTGTACACGCTTCAGCCCGATGGCAGCTTGTCGCCAGGTTTTAATTATTTTCTTAAACAATTAGTTGCTAATAATAAATATTTGTTGCAAATTCCAACAAGTAATACTTCTCTACTGCGTGAGGGTGAGACCATAGAGTTAAGTTACTGTTTCTTTCCAGAGATTACACACCGATTATCCTCCTGATGCAGCCATACGTTTGAATATTTTTAATAATTCATCCAGAGGTCGTTATGAAAAATAAATTCATCAAGTATGTAATTTTGCAGCTGTTTATTTTACAGCTGACCACACTATTCCCCCAGGGTAATTGGCCGCAAACGATATATGGTGAACCATATGTCTGGATTGGAATGGTCTCTCCAGTGGTTGCGGATTTGGATAATGATGGAATAAAAGAATTGGTGGTTACAATTCAAGGGAATTCGCAAGGTCATTTATCCACCTTATTCATTTTCGAAGCAAACGGCGAAATAAGGTCGCAGGTTGATGTCGATTATTATTTTGATCCGACGAGATTTCCTTCAATAGCAGATATCGATAATGACGATGAGATGGAAATAATAATGCCGTGTGTTGGCCCTTCAGACAATCAAATATTAATATACGATTCTCAGGGAAATTTGGAACAAAGTCTCGGAATCGAATTCCAGATGTCAGATGATTTATTTGGCTCTACAGTATTAGCAGATGTTAATAAAGATAGTACCCTGGAAATCATTTATGGTGGTTGGTATCTGGATGGAGCCAGATTGATTCTTTTAGATAATAATGGAAATAATATGCCTGGATTTCCGGTATTATTAGAAGAGAATAACGGAACTTGCCAGACGAATACACCAGCGGTTGGAAATTTAGATGACGACGCTGACTGGGAAATTGTGGCTATTTCGCACAAGAATAATACACCTCCTGACACAACTAATATCAGAGCTTATAATATTGACGGAAGCTTATTATGGGCACAGAAAATAGGTTCAATATCCAATTGCGACCCGGTAATTGGTGATGTTAACAACGATAGTTTTAATGAAGTAATTTTTACATCAGAAGAAGGTGTCTATATACTGGATAAAAATGGTGACTTTTTATTAAACCTGACATTGGGGCAAAGTATGGAACATTCAAATATAGCGTTAGCTGATTTAGATAATGATAACGATTTAGAATTAATATTTGAATATGGTTTGGAGTTATATACATTGCACCATGATGGTACAATAATGTTTACTAATAGCTCTGCCTGGATTTCACTCAATCCACCTGTTGTTGGAGATATTAATAATGATGGCTTCCCGGATATTATTGTTAACTCTGAAGATTCGGTTTATGCCTTGAATGCAAGTGGAGATGTATTAGCCGGTTTTCCTAAACCTATCAGACCTATAAGCTGGTACACTTATCCTTCAATAGATGATATAGATAATGATGGTAAAGTAGATGTAATATCAAGTTCTAATTGGATAGACACAGTTCCCGATTCAGCAATTGGTATAATTTACGTTTGGGAGCTAAACAATAATTATAATCAATCAACAATGCAATGGCAGATGTATCAGCACGATCCACAGCATACAGGAAATTATAAAGGTGGCACTCTTGTGGTTCCGGTAGAATTAACTTCATTTGCAGCAATTGTAAATGAAGGAACAGTTTATTTGAATTGGACTACAGCAACTGAATTGAATAACAATGGATTTGAAATACAGCGTAAAACTAATAACGAATTCTGTACTATCGGATTTATTCAGGGACAAGGCACATCTGCAAATATTCAGAATTATTCATTTGTGGATCAAACTGTAGTTGCTGGAAAATACACTTACAGGCTAAAACAAGTTGACTTCACCGGAACATTTGAATACTCAAATGCAATAGAAGTTGAAGTAGTAGGTGTTAAAGATAATTCCAGCGGGTCGTGGAGACCCGCCGGTCCATCGTCGTGGCGGACGCGCTCCACGACGCCGAGTGGTCGGGCGTCGTCGTCGTCGTGAACCTGAAGCTCTGCTCGGTGATGTGCGCGCCGCTCACCCAGAAGGGCGACGTCTTCGGGCGTCATCTACCTCGGGAACGACAGCGTGGTGTCGCTGTTCGACGAGCGGTCGCTCGAGGTGCTCACGGTCTTCGCCGCGCAGGCCTCGCTGCTGCTCCAGCACGCGCTCCTGCTCGACGCGCTGCGCCGCGAGAACGTCGCCCTCAAGGAGGCGGTGTCGTCGCGCCAGTACGGCGACCTCATCGGCGCCGGCCCGTCGATGCGCGAGGTCTACCGGCGCATCGAGAAGGTCGCCGGCGACCGACATCTCGCGTGCTGGTCGCCGGCGAGACCGGCACCGGCAAGGAGATCGTCGCCCGCGAGATCCACCGCCGCTCGCCGCGCGCCGCCGGGCCGTTCGTCGCGGTGAACTGCGGCGCGATCCCCGAGACGCTCCTCGAGTCCGAGCTGTTCGGCCACGTGCGCGGCGCGTTCACCGGCGCGATCGCCACGCGGCGGGCAGCTTCCAGGCGGCGCACGGCGGCACGCTCTTCCTCGACGAGGTCGGCGACATGCCCGCCTCGCTGCAAGTGAAGCTCCTCCGGGCGCTGCAGGAGCGCGCGGTGACGAAGGTCGGCGACACGCGCGCCGAGCCGGTGGACATCCGGGTGGTCGCCGCCACCAACCGGGTCCTCGAGGACGAGATCCGCGAGGGCACGTTCCGCGAGGACCTCTACTACCGCCTGAACGTCGTCTCGATCCAGCTGCCGCCGCTCCGCGACCGGCGGCGACGACGTGATCGGTGATCGCCCGGTGGTTCCTGCCAGAAGTACGCGAGGGAGTTCGGCTCGCGCGTCCGCGGCTTCACCCCGGCCGCGCTCGTCGCCATGCGCAAGTACGCCTGGCCCGGCAACATCCGCGAGCTCGAGAACCGGGTGAAGAAGGCGGTCGTCCTCGCCGATCGCGCGCTCGTCACGGCCGAGGATCTCGACCTCCGCCCGGAGATCCTGGAGCCCATCCTCCCCCTCGCCGTCGCGAAGGACGAGTTCCAGAAGCGCTACATCAACGAGGTCCTCGACCGGAACGGCGGGAACCGCACCAAGACCGCGAAGGACCTCGGCGTCGACCCGCGCACCATCTTCCGCCATCTCGAGCGGCTCGACGCGGAGCGGCGCGGCCTGCCGCCGCCGCCGGACGAGGAGGGCGAGGCGTGAGAAGCTTCCCGTCGCTGCGATCGCGGCACCGTGCTCGCGCTCGCGGGCTGCCCGCTCCCGCAGCCGCTGCCGACGTACCCGGCGGGCACGATCACGCCGCCGCGGATCCTGTCCGCCAGCACCACGTCGGGCGTGAACTCGATCATCCCCGTGCCGTCGGGCTGCCCGACGCCCGCCACGTACCCGCTCGACGCGCGCATCTTCTACCAGGAGAGCGTCACGGTCGAGGCGCGGTGGTTCGTCGACTACAAGACCGACGACTCCAGCCGGAACGTCATCCTGAACACGATCCGCGAGGTGCCCCCGGACCCGAACGCGCTGATCCTCGAGCGACAGGTCCCCTCCTTCGTGTTCAAGCCGTACGACTTCCCCTCGCCCGCCGAGATCGGCGGCAGCTTCGCCTCCCGCAGCGATCCGGGGATCATCCACGTCGTCGAGCTCGTCGTCTCGAACGGCTTCGCGATCCCGCCTGACGACGCGCAGCAGCCGAACCGCACGCCCGCCACCACCCCGGACGGTGCCTCGCAGTTCGAGATCCAGACGTATCGCTGGGCCTTCGTGAACGTCGCCGGGCTTCCCTGCCCCTAGCGCTTCGGCGGCAGCGCCAGCGCCGATCGCGCGGCCTCGAGGGCGTCCGACGCCGCGCGCGCGAGGTCCGCCTCCTCCTGCGCGAACCGGTTCACCTGCGCCGCGTACGCGCGGTGGAGCGCGAGGACGGCGTCGCGAGCGCGCGCGAGCTCGACGCGCCCGCCGAACCCCTGCGGGTCGGGATCGCTCGCGTCGAGCCGGCAGCGGTCGGCGAGATCGTCGACCCGCTGCTCCCAGTCGCGCGACCAGGTCTGCCACCGCTCGATCGACTCGCCCTCGGCGATCTCGTCCCCCAGCCTCCAGGCGCGGGTGTTCTGCTCGCGGTGGAGCACCTCGAGCTCGTTGATGCACACCCGCATGGCGGCGCGGGTCGGGAGGATGCCCACCGCAGCGGGCCGGTGCGGCGCCCGGAGGTTCTTCACGATGCTCCGGACCGCCAGGCCCACGGACACCCCCACGACGAGCAGGTAGACGACCCAGAGGGCGATCCGGAACGGCCGATAGCGCGGGTCGCGGGCCACGAGCCGGACTGTGCCAAAGGGGCGACAGCCCGTCCACAAGCGCGTGAGCCACGGTCGAGGGTCACGCCGGCGCGGTGGGTGTCCACTCTCACCCCCGGTCCGTGGCAGCCCGCCCCCTTCGGCGCGGTCCGGCTCAGGGCAGCTCGGCGAGAACCGAGAGGAACGTGCACGGGCGGCGGCTCGCGACGGCACGCACGCACCGGATGTAGAAGATTGGCCCCCACAGCCTCACGATGGTGACCGCGTGGAGGAAGACATCCCGGCTGGTGATCGCGCCCTGCACGACCACCCATGACTGCATCACCGGTGCCACTCCGGATCCGGCACAACCTCTCGTATTCGCGCGGTGGGTGACGACACGCGTGGGCCCGTCCGTGACCGAGTGTCGTCGTTTCAGCCCGCCGGTCCCGGAACCACAGCCTCGGCCCCCCGGGCGAACGGACGGGCGCCTTCGCGCCGGGTGTGGGACGTCCGCCATCGCGCCCGCGGGGAGCCTCCCGCTCAGCGCCGTCCGACCCGGCGCTCCAGCTCCGCGAAGGGCACCTCGAAGACGACCGGCCGCCCGTGCGGGCACCGGGCCTTGAAGTCGATCGCGTCGAGCCCGTCGAGGAGCGCGCGCGCCTCCTCCGCGGACAGGTCCTGGTTCGCGCGGACCGCAGCGTGGCAAGCCATCGTCGCGAGCAGGTCGTGGAACGCCTCCTCGACGGCGCTCCCGCGCTCGACCTCGGCAAGCTGGCTGGCGAGATTGGTCAGGAGCGCCTCGAAGTTGGTCCCGCCGATCGCCGCGGGGGCGCCCTTCACCGCGAAGCTGTCGCCCCCGAAGGGCTCGACGTCGAGGCCGAGGGTCCGGAGCTCGTCGAGCCCGCCCTCGAGGGCGCGGGCGGCCGCGGGAGGCAGCGTCACGACCTGGGGCAGCAGGAACGGCTGAACCGGGAGGGTCCGGGACCGGAACGCCTCGCGGAGCCGGTGGAACAGGAGCCGCTCGTGGCTCGCGTGCTGGTCGACGACGACGAGGCCGCCCCCCGGCGCCTCGCACACGAGGTACGTACGGGCGTGTTGCCCGACGAGCCGCAGCGACGCGAAGTAGCCGGCCGGCCGCGAGGAGCCGTCCTCGCCGGCGACGGGAAACGCGAGCGCTCCCGAGGCGAGCGGTCCCGGCGGCGGAAGCGCGGCCGCGCCGCTGCCCTCCGGGGGCCGCGCGCGCGCCCAGGCGAGCACGCCCGCCGCCTCCTCGGCGGCCTGCGGCGCCGGGGGCCCCGCGTCGCCGGGCGCGGCCCGATCCCCGGCCACGCCGCGCCTCCCGAGCCACGGTGCCGTCCGGAGCGTCGCGGCGATCGCGTGGAAGATGGCGTCGTGGACCTCGCGCGCCTCGGCGAACCGGACCTCGTGCTTCTGCGGGTGGACGTTCACGTCGACGCGCCCGAGCGGCAGCTCGACGAAGAGCACGCCCGCGGGGTGGCGGCCGGCCGGCAGGGAACCGGCGAACGCGCGCAGCACCGCGTGCGCGGCGCCGCGGTCCCGTACCCAGCGGCCGTTCACGAACAGGTAGAGCCCGCGCCCGGTCGCCTCGGAGTGATCCGGGGAGCAGACGAGGCCGTGCACCCGGACCGCGCCGCGGGTCGCGTCGAGCGGGAGGAGGTGCTCGTGGGCGTCGCGCCCGATCGCCTGGGCCGCGCGGTCGCGGAGCGCGTCCCCGGCCCGCGTCCCGAAGGCGACGCGGCCGCCGGACCGGACGGTGAAGCCGACGTCGGTCCGGGCGAGGGCGAGGCGCGTCACGGCCTCGGTCACGTGGGCCGCCTCGGTCCCGGCGGCGCGCATGAACTTCCGGCGCGCGGGGGTGTTGAAGAAGAGCTCTCGCACCTCGACGGTCGTTCCGCGCGGCCGCGCGGCGTCGCTCACCTCCGGCGCCGAGCTGCCCACGATCTCGACGCGGGTCCCCGCGCCATCCCCGGACGCCGAGGTGTCGAGCCGGAACCGGGACACCGACGCGATCGCCGGGAGCGCCTCGCCGCGGAAACCCATCGTCGCGATCGCCGAGAGGCCCTGCGCGTCCCGGAGCTTCGACGTCGCGTGGCGCTCGAGCGCGAGGATCGCGTCCTCCCGGTCCATCCCGGAGCCGTCGTCGGCGACGCGGACCAGCGCGAGCCCGCCCTCCTCGACGTCGATCGCGACCGCGCGGGCGCCCGCGTCGAGGGCGTTCTCGACGAGCTCCTTCACGACGGACGCCGGGCGCTCGACCACCTCGCCCGCGGCGATCTGGTTCACGAGCCCGGGCGGGAGGACGTGGATGCGAGGCACGCGATTCCACTAGCACGGCGCTCCGACTGCGCCGCCCCGATTCGACGTTTGACGCGCGCGCGGGCCCGCGTCTATAGGGGACGCGGATGCCAGGATCGACGAAGCGCGGGAAGAAGGGGCACGCGCGCGCGAGCGCGCCGAGGAGGCCCGCGCTCGGCAACGATCCGTTCGAGCGGGGCGCCGCCGCGCGCGAGCAGCTCGGGCCCTCGCGTCCGACCGCGACCCCGACCTCGACCTCGACCGCGACCCCGACCTCGACCGCGACCCCGACCGCGACCGCGACCCCGACCGCGACCGCGACCCCGACCTCACCGCGACCCCGACCGCGACCCCGACCTCGACCGCGACCTCGACCCCGACCTCGACCGCGACCCCGGCCCCTACCCCCGCCCCGACCCCGGCCGAACCCGCCGCGGAGGTCACCGAGGCCGTCGCCGCGCACGTCTCGACCGTGGAGCGCCACCTCGACGCGGCCCTCGACGGCGTCGAGGCGCGGCTGCAGGACCTCGCCGCGCGCGCCGGGATCGCCTCCGCGCCGGGCGAGCTGCGCGCCGCGCTCGCGCGGCTCCTCCCCGCGGTCCGGCAGCGGCTCGCGGTGGCCGTGGACCTCGTCCGGCTCCTCGAGGGGCCCGAGCGTCTCGACCGCTTCGGGAGGGACCCGCGGTTCTCCGATCGCCTCGAGCCGCTCGTCGACCTCCTGTACGGCGCCTGGTGGCGCGTCGAGGTCCGCGACGTCGAGCGCGTCCCTGCGGACGGGCCGGTGGTCGTCGTGGCGAACCACGGCGGGGCCGTCCCCTGGGACGCGTTCGTGCTCCGCCACGCGCTCCGCCGCGAGCACCCGGCGCACCGCGACCTGCGCCCCCTGCTCGACGACCGGGAGTGCGCGCTCCCGGTCCTCGGCGCCGCCGCGATCCGATACGGCGCCGTGCGCGCGAGCGCGGACGCGGCGGACGCGATCCTCGCGGCGGGCGGCGTCGTCGGCGTGTTCCCGGAGGGGAGCGCGGCGGCGCTCCGGCCGTGGCGCGAGCGCTACAAGATCCACCGCTTCGGCCGGGGTGGCTTCGTCAAGATCGCCCTCCGCGCAGGCGCGCCCATCGTGCCCTGCGCGATCGTCGGCAGCGAGGAGGCGTCGCCCGGGATCGCGCGGACCGGCTGGCTCGCCGACCTGCTCGGGATCCCGCTGCTCTCGACGAACCCGTCACTCCGCGTCGCCTCCGCGGCGCTGCTGCCGCTCCCGTCGCGCTGGACGCTGCGGTTCGCGGAGCCGATCGAGGTCCGGGAATTCGGCCCGGCTGCGGCGTCCGATCCCGCGGCGGTGAACGCGCTCGCGGAGCAGGCCCGCGCGACGCTGCAGGCGCTCCTCGACGAGGGCGTCGCGGCGCGCAGCTCCGTCTTCCTCTAGAGCGGGGGAGCGCCCCTGCGCTCGCGCTCACGGCGAGCTGGGAGGCCCGGCGCCCCGATCCCCGGCGGTGACGGGCTCCGCACGCTGCGCCGGCCCCGTCGCCGCCACCGCCCGGAGGAAGCTCCACAGCTCCTGAGCGCCGTCGGGGTCCGGGACCTCGCCCGACGTCTCCTTCCACCCCGGGTGGCGGTCGAGGAGGGCCGCGAACGGGCCGGGGTGCAGCCGCGCCGCGACGGTGGTGAGGTCCGGTCCGCGCTCCCCACCGGCCCCGCGCAGCCGGTGGCACCGGATGCAGCGGTCGCCGTACCAGGTCGCGCCCCTGCGCGCCGCGTCGGCGGCGCCGTCGGGGATCGCGAGCGCCGATGCGAACGCCTTCTGCCACTCCACGATCTCGAACGCCACGACGTCTCGCGCCCACCACCCGCCGGCCCGCGGGTCGGTCTCGAGCCCGCGCTGCTCGAGCGTCGGCCACGCGAGGACCGGGATCGCGAGGCGCTCGCCGTCGGCGCGGTCCGCGAGCACCGGCTTCCACTGGCGGACGAGCGTGATCGGGATCGGGATCGCGGCCCGGTCGGAGGTCCGCACGATCACGGTGTCGGCTCCCTTCGCCACGTCGATGCGCTCGCTCACGATCGCGGCGACCGAGACGCCCTCCCAGGTGGCGGTCCGCCCGGTCGAGGGATCCAGGCCGTGGAGGCTGCGCCGCGGGAGCCCCTCCAGATCGGCACGCCCCAGGGCGTACGGACCCTTCTTGAGCTCGCCGCGGACTTCCAGCACGGTCTGACCGTGCGCGGTGTGCGGCAGCCTCGGCCCACCGGTGCATGCAGCGACCAACCCGACGACGATCCAGGACTTTCTCATGTACGGTCTTTCGGCTATCTTGCCGGCTCCCCAGCCCGGAGCTCCAGCATGGCACGCGCCTTCATCGGAAGCATGGAATGTCAGGTCCACGTCGACAAGGATCTGGGCGATACCTGGGCCGTCACCGTGTACCCGCCGTCCTCGGCGAAGTCCCCGGGTGCGCCACTCGTGGTGAAGCTGCAGGGGAACGACAAGGAGAAGGCCACGAAGGGCGCGCTGGAGATCCTCCAGAAGTCCGGTAAGATCGACCGGTTCGACCTCTAGCGCGCGGGGCGCCCGCGCCCCCGACGGGAACGATGCCCGAGCGGTTCCAGTGGCGGTCGCCCGACGACCCGGCGGAGGGCACCGACTCCATCGCGGGGGAGCTCGCATCGCGGATCGACGCCGTCCCGGCCGAGCCCGGCGACGCCATGGACTGGGCGGCGTCGGCCGCCGCGTTCGAGCGGGAGGCGGCGGCGCTCGGCGCGCGCCCCGCGGCGGCACAGCTCCTGTACGAGGTGGGGCGGATCTACGAGGAGCACCTCGGAGATCCCGGCGGAGCCCTCGCGTTCCACCGCAGGGCGCTCGGCCTCGATCCCGCCTTCCTGCCCAACCTGCGCGCGTGCCGCCGGCTCGCCATGGACCGCGGGGACGACGCCGTCGCCGCCGACGCCCTCGAGGCGGAGGCGACGGCGACGCCGGACCCCACCGCCCGGGCCGAGCTGCTCCTCCTGCGGGCGCGGCTCCTCGCGGGGCTCGGCCGCGCCGCGGAGGCCCGCGAGGTGCTCGCGCGCGCTGCTGCGGCGGCGCCGGGCTCCTTCGCGGTGGCCGAGGAGGAGGCGCTCCAGGCTGCGGCGGCGGGCGACCGCGCCGCGCTCGCCGACGCCTACGTCCGCTGCGCACGCGCCGCAGCGGACCGCCGCCTCTCCGCGCACTACCTCTCCGCCTCCTCCGCGCTCCTCGAGGAGGCGCTCGGGCAGCCCGACCGCGCCGGGGCGCTCGCGCTCGACGCCTTCATCCTCCTCCCCGAGGACCCGCTCCTGCGCGCCACGGCGCGCCGGCACGCCGAGCGGCTCCGCCGCGACGACGTCCTCGCGGAGGTGCTCCGGGCCGAGGCCGCCGCGAGCGTGGGCGGCCCCGCCGCCGAGGCGTGGCACGCGCTCGCGCGGCTCGAGGAGCGGCTCGGGCGCCCGGAGGGCGCGGTCACCGCGCTCGAGAGCGCGCGCGCCGCCGCCCCGTCGGACCCGAGCGTGCTCGCGGACCTCGCGCGGCTGCGCGAGGAGCGCGGCGCCTTCGCGGACGCGGCGGAGGCGCTCGACGCGCTCGCGGCCGCGCACCTCGCGCGCGAGGACGCGGGGCACGTCCGGGCCGCCATCCTGGCGAAGCTCCGGCGCGCCGAGCTGGAGGAGGTCCAGCTCGGGCGCGCGAACGTCGCCGCGGAGTGCTGCCGCGACGTGCTGGAGCTCGATCCGCGGAACCGGACGGCGCTCGCGACGCTGGGGCGGATCTCCGCGCGGCTCGGCGACTGGGAGGCGCTCCTCGCCACCTTCGAGGCGGAGGCGCGCGCCGCCGGAGATCCCCGCGAACGCGCCCTGCGGACCTTCAAGGCGGCGGAGGTGCTGGAGGAGCGGCTCGGGCGGACCGACGACGCGCTCGCACGGTACCGGGAGGCGCTGGCGCTCGACCCCGACCTCGTGCCGGCGCGGGCGGCGCTCGAGCGCGTCTGCGAGGCGGAGGGCCGGTGGGAGGACCTGTGCGCCCTGCTCGAGGACGACCTCGACGAGGCGCCCTCGCCCGCGGAGCGCGCGGCCACGCTGTTCCGCGTCGCACGCATCCGCGAGGATCGGCTCGGCGACGCGGAGGGGGCCGCCCGCGCGTACGCGAGCGTCCTCGAGATCGAGCCGGCGAACCGCGGCGCCGTCGCGGCGCTCGCGGCGGCGCTCGAGCGCCTCGGCCGGCACGAGGAGCTCGCCGAACTCCTGAAGCGGGAGGCCGCGGACGCCGGCGACCCGCGGCGCCGGCTCGCCGCCCTGCAGCGGCGCGCGGAGGTGGTCGAGGAGCACGCGCAGGACCCCGAGCGCGCGCGGGCGGCGTGGGAGGACGTGCTCGCGGAGGCGCCGCGCCACCTCGCGGCGCTGCGCGCCCTGGGGAGGCTCCACTCCCGCGCCGGGCGGTGGGAGGAGCTCGTCGCCATGTTCCGCGCCGAGGCCGACGCGGTGCCGGACGCGGCGCAGGCGGCCGACGTCGTCCAGCGGATCGGCGAGCTCCTCGAGCGCCGCCTGGGGCGCGCAGACGACGCCATCGCCGCGTACCGCGAGGCGCTCACGCTCGCGCCCGCCCACGCGTTCGCGCTGCAGGCCCTCGCGCGGCTGTACCGCGCCCGCGGCGACGACGAGGGCCTCGTCGAGATCCTGCGCGCCCAGGCCGCCGCGCGCCCGCCGCCCGAGGAGCGCGCCCGGCTCCTCTCCGAGGCGGCGCGCATCGCCGAGGAACGGCTCGGGGACGCGCAGCGAGCGATCGACACCTGGGAGGACGCCCTCCGGGCCGACCCGGGCCACGCGCCCGCTCGCCGCGCGCTCGACCGGCTGTACGCGGAGACCGGTCGCGGGCAGGCGCTCGCGGCGCTCCGGCGGACCGCCGGGAGTGCGGACGGCGGCGAGGACGCAGCGGAGCGGCTCCTCCGGCTCGCGCGGCTCGAGGCGGATCGCGTGGGGGACGCCGCGGCCGCGCTCCGGGCCGCGGAGGACCTGCTCTCCCTCGCGCCCGGTCACCCGGCGGGCCTGCTCCTCGAGCTGCGCCTCGCCCCCGACGCCGCCCGCCGGGCGCGCGCGCGCGAGGCGCTCGCCGGCGCCGCGGACCAGGCCGATCCTCGCGCGGCCCTCCTCGCCGCGGCGGCGCTCGAGGCGAAGTCGCCGGAGGCGCGGCGCGACGGGCTCGCGGCGGCCGCCGCGCTCGCCCCCGCGAGCGAGGCGCTCGCGCCCGAGGAGGAGCGGCGCCTGCGCGAGTCGCGGGATCCCGCCGCGCTCGCGCGGTTCTGCGAGACCCGGCGGGACGCGGCGCGCGACACCGCGTCCCGCGCGTGCGCCTCCGTCCAGGCCGGCGAGGCCTGGGACCGCGCAGGCGACGCCGACCGGGCGCTCGCGGCGTTCCAGGCCGCGCTCGAGGCCGTGCCGTCGCACCTCGCGGCCCTCCACGGCGCGCGCGTCCTGTTCTCCCGCCGCGGCGACTGGGCGGCGGTCCGCGGGACGCTCCAGGCGGAGGGGGCGGCGCTGCGGGACGGCCACGGCGCCGCCGCGGCCTGGGTCCGGGCCGGCGAGATCGCGGAGCGCGAGTTCGGCGACCCCGACGCGGCGGTGGCGGACTATCGCCGGGCCGCCGAGCGCGACCCGCTCGATCCCGAGCCGCTCCGGCGGCTCGAGGCGCTGCTCGGCGCTCGCGGCGCGTCGGACGTCGCCGCGGTGCACGAGGCGCGCGCGCGAGCCGAGGGAGACGCGCGCCGCGCCGCCGAGAGCTGGCTGGCCTCGGCCCGGGCCGCGCTCGACGGCGAAGGCGGCCGCCCGGCGGCGCTCGCCGCGCTCGACCGCGCGCTCCGGGCGCGTCCCGACCTGTTCCCCGCCCTGGAGCTGCGCGCACGCCTGCTCGGCGAGGAGGGCCGGCACGCCGAGGCGCTCGCCGACCTCGAGGCGTGCCTCGCGCACGGCGGCGAGCCCGCCGCCCGGCTCCTCGTCCACCTCGCGGCCGCGGCGGTTTGCGACGACGGGCTCCACGATCCCGCGCGCGCGCTGGCGCACCTCACCGCCGCGCTCGCGCTCGCCCCGGAGAGCCCCGAGGCGCTCGCGCGCTTCGCCAAGCTGCACGCGGCGGCCGGCCGCACCGCGGAGGCCGCCGCGGTGCTCCGCCGCCTCGTGGAGGTCCCCGGCATCCCCGCCGATGCCCTGCGCGCGCACCTCGTCGCCCTCGCCGACGCGGACGAGCGGCTCGGGTCCCGGGACGAGGCCGTCGCGGCGTGCCGGCGCGCGCTCGCGCTCGACCCCGCCAGCGACGAGGTCCACCGCCGCCTCATCCGGCTGGAGGAGGCCGCCCCCGACCGCTCGGCGCTGGCCGGCGCGCTGGAGGCCGCCGGGATGCAGGCGCGCGACCCTGCGTTCCGCGTGGACTGCCTCGTCGAGGCGGCGCGCGTCCTCGCCGGCGAGCTCAAGGCGCGCGACCGCGCGGCGGTCCGGCTGCGGGCGGCGCTCGAGCTCGATCCCGCGCGTGCCGACGCCCGCGCGGCGCTGGCGGAGCTCCTCGACGCCGGCGTGCCCGGCGACGCGGTGGAGGAGCACCGGCGGCTCCTCCGGACGGATCCGCTGCGCGTGGCGAGCTGGGCCGCGCTCTACCGGCATTTCGAGAGGAACCGGGCGCACGATTGCGCCTTCGTCGCGGCGAGCGTGCTGCGCTGGCTCGGGGCCCCCGTGCCCGGTCCCGGCGCGGAGCGGCTCCTCCTCGAGGCCGACCGGCAGACGCTCGGGTCCCCGCCGGAGCTGTCGGACGAGGACGTGGCGCTCCTGCGCGCGCCCGGCGACGAGGGACCGCTCTCCGCGCTCGTCGAGGCCGCCGGCGACGCGATCGCCGCCGCCGCCGGCACCGTCCCGGAGGGCGCGCCCGCGCGCGACCATCCGCTCCGGAGGCCGCTCGCGGACCTCGCGCGGGCGCTCGGCGCGCCGGAGTGCGACCTGCACGCCGGGGCGGTCGGACGCGTCGAGGTCGAGGTCGCGTCGCCCTGGATTGTTCGGGTCGGCCCCGACGTGGCGCGCAGGTCGACCGCCCGCGAGCAGCGCTTCCTGCTCGGCCGCGCGGCCGCGCGGCTCCGGACGCGCGGCGCCCTCGCGGCGCTCCCGTCGCCGGAGCTCGAGGCCTGGATCGCCGCCGCGATCCGGGTCGCCGTCCCGGGCCACGCGCCCGCGGGACCGGCCGACGACGGCCGCGTCCGGCAGCTCGCGAAGAGGCTCTCCCGGCGCGCGCGGCGCGCGCTCGAGCAGGCCGCGCGCGCCCTCGCCGGCGCGCCCGGGCCCCCGGATCTCGCCGCGTGGCGGGTCGCCGCCGCCGCGACCGCCGACCGGGCCGGCCTCGTCCTCTGCGGCGATCTCCCGGCGGCGATCGCGGTGCTCGCGCGCGACGCCGGCCTGCGCGCGGAGGGCACCCCGCTCCCGGTCCCGCTGCCCGTCGCGGCCACTGCGGCGCGCCCCGACGTGCGCGCGCTCGTCGCGTTCGCCGCGACGGAGGAGCACTTCGTGCTCCGGCAGCGGCTCCGGGTCGCGATCGCCTGATGGCGCGAGGGCGCCGGGCGCGCGCCCGCTACGAGGGCTCTTCCATCCGGACGACCGCCCCCGGCGGCAGCACCGCGAGGAGCGCCGCGAGCGCGGCCGCGACCCGCGCCCCGTCCTTCGCCTCGAGCGTCACCTTCACGCGGTGGTCGGCGTCGTCGAACCGCGGGTAGCTCCCGATCTCGACGGCCGGGTGCTCCTCCTGGACCCGCGCCAGCAGCGGCGCGAGCCGGTCCTCCCCTGCGGAGAGGTACACGCAGGCGAGCCGGAACGGCGGGGCGGCGAGGTCGCCGGCGATCCGCTCGAACTGCCACCGGAAGAACTGCGGGACCCCGGGCAGCATGACGACGTTCTCGACGGCGAGCGTCGGGAAGCTCGCGTCCCCGAGGAGCCGCGTCCCCTCCGGCACGTCGGCCATCCGGAGCGCGGCCTCCGGCGGCTCCTCGCCCTCGTGGTGGCGCCGGTGGATCGCCCGGATCGCCTCCTCGAGCGGCGCGGAGCGCACGATGGGACGCCCGAGCGCGCGCGCCACCGCCGGGACGGTCATGTCGTCGTGCGTTGGACCCACGCCGCCGGAGGTGAACACCCAGTCCACGCGGCGGCGCACCCGCTCGACCGCCTCGACGATGTCCTCGATCCGGTCGGGGATCGTGTGGATCGCGACGAGCCGCACGCCGAGCTCGCGCAGGCGGCGGGCGGCCCAGGGACCGTTCTCGTCCTGCACCTTCGCGGAGAGGACCTCGTTCCCCACGACGACGAGCGCGGCGGTCGGTGTCGGCATCTCCCCTCGTCCTAGCCGGTCCCGCGCCCGGCGCCAAGGGCGCAGCGTGGGGCGGCCAGGGGGGCGTGCCCTACCCCGGCCCCGGGCCCGTCCCCGGGCCCGACCCCGACCCCGACTGCCACCGTCTAGCGCCGCCGGCGGGCGGCGCGCGCGCGCCCCGCGCCGGCCCGCCGCACCTCGTCCCTCACGGCGCGGGCGACCTCGGCGATCGGGCGCTCCCCGTCGAGCACGACGACCGCCTGTCCCGCGGCGCGGAGGCGCTCGACGGATCGGTCGTAGCTCGCCGCGACCCGCCGCTGGAACTCGGCCACCTCGAAGATCTCGCGGTCGAGCGACGCCGCGTGCCGCCGGCGCAGGCCGACGTCGGGCCGGACACGGAGGAAGAGCGTCAGATCCGGCGCCGGGGCCCGACCGTTCACCGCCTCGACCCACGGGAGGTCGCCCACGGAGAGCCCCTGGTACGCGAGCGACGACAGCGTGAAGCGATCCGACACGACGTCGACGCCGGCGGCCAGCTTCGGCGCGATCTCGACGGCCGCGTGGTCGAGCCGGTCGGCCGCGAACAGGAGCGCGAGCGCGGCGGGATCGAACGGGGCGCCGTCGCGCCCGGCGATGCGACGGTTCAGCACCTGGCGCACGAGCGCGCCGACCGGGCCGCCCGAGGGCTCCGCCGTGACGTGCACCGTCCGCCCCTCCGCGCGGAGCGCGTCGGCGAGGAGGCGCGCCTGGGTGGTGGTGCCGGCCCCGTCGAGCCCCTCGAGGACGACGAACCGCCCGCGGCGGCGCGTGCCCGCTCGCGCGGCGCGGCTCACGGTTCGAGCCCCAGGCGCTCGCGCAGGGCGCGGTAGCGGGCGAAGAGCGCGTCCTCGTCGCGCATGAGCGCCCGCGCGCGGAGGAAGCCCCGGATCGCGAGGGAGAGCAGGACGAGCGTCGCCGCCAGCGCCGCGAGGAAGAGGAGCGGCGGGCCCGCGTGCACCTTCCGCACGACGCCCGGCTTCAGGACGCCCCAGCGGTCCCACGCGAGCTTCACGGTGAGCCCGACCGAGAGCAGGCCGAAGAACACGAGGTACAGGGCCTTGCGGGTCTCGTCGATCGAGCGGCGCGCAGCGAGCCGCTCGCCGAGCGCGTCGTGCTCGGCGCGGAGCGCGACGTCCGAGGGCGCGTTCTCTCCGGAGGTCATCGGGGGCCGGTTCTACCCCCGCCCGACCCGGGCGGCAATCGCGTCCTGAACGGCGGCGAGCGTGGGTGCGAGCCGGACCGAGCCGTTCCTGAGCGGCGAGCGGAGCCCCGGGAGCGTCTCGTCGTGGTAGCCCACCTTGAAGTCGGAGAACTTGAGGCCGTGTGCGGTCGAGATCACCACGACCCGCTCGTTCCTGCGGATGGTGCCGGCCGACGCGAGCTTCTCGAGCGCCGCGAGCGCGACCCCGGTGTGCGGGCAGGTGAAGAGGCCCGCTCGGTCGGCGCGCGCCGCGGCGTCGGCGAGCTCCTGCTCGGTCGCCTGCTCTACGATCCCGTCGAGCGCCTCGAGCGCGCGGAGGGCGCGCTTCGCCGAGACCGGCGCGCCGATCTGGATCGCGGACGCGAGCGTCTTCCTCGCCTGGATCGGCTCGACCGTGAGGTCCGCGGCGGGGCGGCGCCCGGCCCCCGAGGTCGCCCGCCAGAGCGGGTTCGCGTGCTCCGCCTGCGCGACGACGAGGCGCGGGAGCCGGTCCACGAGGCCGAGCTCCTTCATGAGGACGAACCCCTTCCCCACCGCGCTCGCGTTGCCGAGGTTCCCGCCGGGGATGACGACCCAGTCGGGCGAGGTCCAGCCGAGCTGCTGCGCGATCTCGATCGAGGCGGTCTTCTGCCCCTCGATGCGGAGCGAGTTCATCGAGTTCGCGAGGTAGATGTCCTTCGTGCGGGAGAGCTCCCGGACGACCTTCATGCAGCCGTCGAAGTCGGTGTCGAGCTCGAGCACGAGGGCGCCGTTCGAGATCGGCTGGACGAGCTGCGCGGTCGAGATCTTGCCGCGCGGGAGCAGCACGACGCTCGGGATCCCGGCCGCCGCGCAGTACGCGGAGAGGGCCGCGGAGGTGTCGCCCGTCGAGGCGCAGGCGACCGCACGGATCGGCGTCCCGCGGGCCCGCATCTCCTTCACGGCGGACACGAGCACCGTCATCCCGAGGTCCTTGAACGACCCGGTGTGCGTGACGCCGCACTCCTTCACCCAGACGTCGGAGAGGCCGATCTCGCGGGCGTAGCGGTCCACCTTGAGCAGGGGGCTCCCGCCCTCGAACATCGACACCACGTTCTCGAGCGCGAGCTGCGGGTAGATCCACTCCTTCTTGCCCCACACCCCCGAGCCGTACGGCCACGGCCCGAGCCTGAAGCGCGTGTCGAAGAGCGCCTTCCACTCGGCCGCGGGGCGGCGCGCGAGCGCGGCTCGGTCGTGCTCGACCTCGAGCAGGCCGCCACAGCGGGGGCACTCGTACACGACCTCCGTGAGGTCGGCGCGGAAGTCGCAGGCGTCCGCGCACCGGTACCAGGCGGAGAAGGACTCGTCCATGTGACCCGGGAATCTGCCGGGAGCGCGCCCGCTTGGCAAGGGCGGGACGGCCGCTCCTACGACGCGAGCCCCTCCGGCTCCAGCGCCGGGAGCGGCTCGGGCGCGCCCCAGCCGGCCGGGCGCTCCGCGTCCGCCGGGCGGCGGGCGCGGTGGCGCGCGTGCACCTCGATGGCGAAGCCGTCGAGCGGCTCGGGGTCGATCGGGTCACCGTTCAGGGAGAGCGTGAGCGAGAGCAGCTCCTCCCGCTCGCCGATGTGGACGAGCTGCGACTCCGCGAGCTTGTTCGGCATGCACTCGAGCGGTCCGACCGAGAGGACGCCGTCCACCTCCCGCCGGCGCCACGCGTCGACGGCCGCGCCGACGGTGAGGACCGTCTCGCCCTCGAGGGCGTCCCGCACCCAGGGCGCGGCCGCCTTGAGGACCTGCTTCACGTGCGGCGGGACGTGCCAGCCCATCGCCTCCGAGGCGGCCGCGTGGCAGACGACCTCGATGCGCCGCCGCACCCAGGAGTTCAGCCGATCGCCGATGGTGAGCTTCGGCTTCGCCCGCGCGCCGAGGAAGTCGGAGAACTGGAGGAACTCGGTCACCGCCGCGACCCTGGCGCGGATGCCGCGGCGCTCCAGCGCCTCGACCAGGTCGCCGTTCGCGGAGCGCACGTTCCGGAGGTAGATCTCGCCGACCACGAGCACGAGCGGGAGGTCCGCCCCGCCGCGGAGCGCGGCGAACTCGCGCGAGGCGCGGGCGATCAGGTCGGGGATCCCCCACACGCGCCCCGTCGCGGCCTCGCGCAGGACGCGCTTGCCGGACAGGTCGCCGGCGGCCTCGCGCTCCGCGATCGCCGCGACCTCGGCGAGCCAGCGGCGGTACGCCGCGTCGGCCTCGCCCGCGCGCGTCTCGCGCGGACGGACGTCGTAGAGCATGTCCCGGAGCAGGTCGGTCGCCACCGCGCCTGCGAGCACGAGCGCGCCCAGGCCGGGCGGGACGCCCTGGAAGTAGTCGCCGAACGGCGGCGCCCAGATCCGGACGCGGTCCTTGAACCCGAGCCGCTCGAGCACGAGCTGGTGGATCTCCTTGTACGCGCCGAACCGGCACGGCCCGTCCGACCCCGGCATGAAGAAGGCGAAGCGCTCGCCCTCGCCCGCGCGCTCGAGCCGCTCGAGGAGGCTCCCGAGCGTGAGCGTCATCGGGAGGCACTCCTTGCCCGACGTGTGCCGCCGGCCGAGCCGCAGCGCCTCGGGCCCGGGCTCCGGCAGGTCCTCCGCCGGGATCCCCATGCCCCGGAGCGCCGCCGCGAACACCACCGCGGTGTCGCCCATGGTCGGGATGAGCACCCGCTCGCCGGAGCGGCCGATCTCGTCGATCGTCGCGCTCCTCACCGTGAGCCGCTCCGGCGCGCGCGCGGGGCGCCGCTCGCCGCCCACGAGGTGCTCGCGGACGCAGTGGAGGAACGCCTCGACGCGGGTCTTCGTCCCCGCGTCGCCCGCGTGGCCGTCGGTCTCGATCACCGAGAACGGCTTCCCGTCCATGAGGTCCTGGACGAGGTGGTGCGTGAAGCTGTCCGGCCCGCACGAGTAGTTCGAGGCGAACAGGGCGTACACGCCCGGCGTCCGCCGGACCTGCCAGGCGGCGCGCATGATCCGCTGGGCGTGGCCCCAGAACATGTTCTCGAAGACCGGCGCGTCGGCGCGCACCGGGAAGCAGTCGAGCGGGATGGCGATGGCGCCCTGGTCCCGGAGGATCGCAGGGAGGTTCGAGTTGAGGACGTCGTCGTGGATCGTGTACGTGCGGCCGAGCACGACGACCGGGACGATCCCGTCCTTCGCGCAACGGTCGAGCGCGACGCGGCCGAGCTCCTGGAGCCTCGCGTCGAACTCGAGCTGGGCCGTGCGCGCGGCCTCGAACGCCGCGCGCCAGACGCGCTCCTTGCGGACGCCCACCTCGGCCGCCAGCCTCCGGCAGGACGCGAGGAACGTCGGCCCCTCGAGCGAGCCGTCGCCGACGTCGATGATCGGGGAGATCATCCGCCGGCGCACCGGCTCGCCGAGGTCCCAGCGGAGCACGTCCGGGCTGCCCTGCACGATCGGGCAGAGCTGGGAGGCGCGCTCGCCCGCGACGCGCGGCGTCTCGCGGATCATCGGCGCGAAGAGGAGGTCCGTCCCGCGCTCGGCCAGGGCCGCCACCGCGCCGTGGTACTGCTGCATCGGCGCGCACCACGGCACGTTCGCCCCCTCGATGCCGCGCTTCAGCGCCGCCCGGTCGGCGTGCTCGGCGACGTCGAGGTCGAGCCCGAGCCCGTGGAGGAACGTCGCGAAGAAGGGGAACATCCCCTTCAGCTGGAAGTCGTCGGTGAGGGAGATCCGCCGCCCGCCCCGGGGCGTCGAGAGGCGCGCCGCGAGCGCGGAGACGAGCTCGGCCCGCTCGCGGAACGGGTGCGGGGCGCCGTCGGGCAGCTTCCGCGTCCGCGTCCCCTTGTCGTAGAGCGAGCAGCTCCCGCCCCAGGTGAAGCGGCGCCGGTCGCCCTCGAGCACCGTGGTGAGCCGGTCGATGCGGCACTTGTTCCCGGTGCCGCCGCAGCCCGTGACGGACTTGCAGACGAACTGGTCCTTCGACTCCACCTTCGCGCCGAGGAGCCGGCGCCCGTCGAGCACAGGGAGCTCGGCGACCGGCGCCTGGTCGGTCGCGAGGAGCGCGATCCCGAGGGCGCCGACCGTCCCCGGGCTCGGCGGGACGATCACCTCGGCCCCCGTCTGCCGTGCGACCGCGGCGGCGAGCGCGTCGGAGGCGAAGGGCATCCCCTGGCAGAAGATCACCTCGCCGACGGAGCGGCTCCCCTTCACGCGGTTCAGGTAGTTCTGGATCACCGACTCGTAGAGGCCCGCCACGATCCGCTCGCGCGGCACGTCGGCGGCGACCGCCTCGTCGATGACCTCGGCCATGAAGATCGAGCAGTGCTGCCCGAGGGCCGCGCTGCCGTCGGACTCGACCGCGATCCGGCCGAGCTGCGCGACGTCCTCCACGCCCTCGAAGCGGCGGCCCTGCTCCTCGATGAAGGAGCCCGTCCCGGCGCTGCACGCCTCGTTCATCGCGGCGTCGACGATCCGGCCCCCCTCGAGGCGGATGTACTTCGCGTCCTGGCCGCCGATCTCGAAGATCGTGTCGACCCGCGCGTCGTAGTGGGTCGCGCCGCGCGCGTGCGCCGCGATCTCGTTCAGGACGAAGACCGCGTCGCCGCCGTAGCAGGTCGCCATGAGCGAGCCGACGATCTCGCGGCCGCTGCCGGTGGCCCCGAGGGCGCGGATCCGGCTGCCGCCCGCGGGCCCCTCGAGGAACGCCGACATGAGCGACTGCGCGGCGCCGACCGGGTTCCCGCTCGTCCGGAGGTATCCCTCCCAGATGGGCGTCTGGCGCTCCACGTCGAGCGCGACCGCCTTGGAGCCGGTCGAGCCGATGTCGAGCCCGAGGACCACGTCGCGCGGTCCGCCGGCCGATGCCGGAGCGGGCCGCGGCATGCGCCGGACGCGACCGAGCGCGGTGCGGAGGGCGGGGACGGTGTCGATCCTCGCGGCCTCGAAGGGACGGAGGAGATCCTCGAGAGAGCGCGCGCCCGCGCCGGTCAGCGCGGCGTGGACGGCGCAGCCGACCGCCTCGATCACGAGCGACGTGTCGAGGTCGCCGTCGATGAGGGACATCCCGTTCCGCTCGAGGAAGGCCCGGAAGTGCTCCCGGACGCGCCGGGCGCGCGACACGCCGCCCGTGAGCAGCACCCGCGGCGGCGACCGCCGGGGCTTCACGAGCACCTCGGCGCTCTCCGCGATGGCGTCGAGCAGGCCCGCGAGGATCCGCTCCTGGCGCTCGCCCTTGTTGGCGAGGTGCGTCATGTCCGTCTTCAGGATCACCGGGCAGCGGCCGGAGAGCGGCGCCGGATCCTCGACCCCCTCGGTGCGGAGCGCGGTCTCCTCGACCGTGAGGCCGAAGCGATCGACGAGCTGTCGGAGGAAGTTGCCGGTGCCCTGCGCGCAGCGCGAGCTCTCGCGGTAGGCGGGATCGCCCGCGGCGCGGATCTCGAGGACCGAGAACCCGCGGCTCCCGATGGTCACGACCGTCGCGGGGTCGCCGCCGTACAGGAACCGGAACCCCCGCAGGAGCGCCTGCTTCGTGGGGATACGGTCCACGGCGAGCTGGCGTCCGAGCCGGCCGGTCGCGACGGCGCCGGAGACCGAGTCCCAGTCCCACACCCGCAGGAGCTCCAGCACGCGGGGACCCGGGTCCTTGCCGTGAGGGACGAGCGCGTGCCGGACCAGGCGCAGGGCGTCGCCCTCGCGGACCACCTCCGCGAGCTTGATCGTCTCCGCTCCGACGTCGATCCCGACATAGCGTTCCATCGAACCTCCTCGCGCAACGCGCCATCCCCCCCGGGACGGGAGACTCCGAGCGCCGCTGTCGTGACAGGAAAGGGCGCCATTCTGTCACACTCCCCCGCGGGCCAGCCTCCCCGAATTGACCGAAAGCAGATCGGGGGGACCGATGCGATACTTCGTCTCAGCTCTCGTCCTCGCTGCTTCCACCGCGTGGGCGGAGCCGGCCCCCGTCGTGCTGAAGCTCGGGACGCTCGCGCCCCAGGGGTCCGCCTGGCATGAGATCCTGAAGGACATGGCGCTGCGCTGGTCGCAGGCGTCGGCGGGCGCCGTGACGCTCCGGATCTACCCCGGCGGCGTGCAGGGGAACGAGGGCGACATGATCCGGAAGATGTCGGTCGGCCAGATCCAGGCCGCGGCCCTCTCGAACGTCGGGATGCACGACCTCACCCCCGAGCCGAAGGGGCTCTCGATCCCGCTCTTCTTCGGCGGCGAGGCGGAGGCCGAGTGCGGGTTCGCGGCGGTGCGCCCCGCGCTCGAGGAGGCGCTCGCGAGGCGCGGGTATGCCGTCGTCCAGTGGAGCCGGCTCGGCGCCCTCTACCTCTACTGCACCGAGCCGAGGCGCACGCCCGCCGACATGGCGACGGCGCGGTTCTTCGCGCAGGAGGGCGACCCGCGCGCGGCCGACGCGTGGCGTGCCGCGGGCTTCCGCCCCGTCCAGCTCTCCGCGACCGACCTCTACCCCGCCCTGCAGACCGGGATGGTGGACTGCGTGCCGAGCTTGCCCATCTACGTGCTCACCGCGCGGCTGTTCGAGAAGGCGCGGTACATGGCGGACCTGCCGTGGGGGTGGATGTACGGCGTGACCGTCGTCCGCCGCGACGCTTGGGAGCGCATCCCGCCGGACGTCCGCGAGCGGCTGCTCGACGTCGCGCGCGAGGCCGGAGCGCGGGCGGACGCGGAGGTCCGCCGCATGAACGACGGCGCGCTCGCGGCGATGGGGCGGCAGGGCCTGTCCATCGTCGCGGTGGACCCGGCGCCGTGGCACGCCGCGATCGAGAAGGGCTACGGGTTCCTGCGCGGCGACGTCGTCCCCGCGCCGTTCTTCGACCGCATCGCCGCCGCCCGGGACGCCTGCCGGACCGGGGCGCCGGGCGCCGCCCGGCGGTGACGCGGCGCGGCGCGCGCGGGGTCCGGGCCGCCGCGCCGGCCTGTTCAGGCGGGACGGACGGCGCGTATGCTGGGCGCGCATGGACGACGTCGAGTCCCGCGTCTTCGCCCCGCTCGAAGCCGGCGACCCCCGCGAGGCCGCGTCCATCGCCATCCAGGCGTTGGGACCGGCGATCTTCGGGTACGTGTCGCGGCTGCTCGACGGCGACGACGCGCTCGACGTCTTCTCGCAGTGGGCCGAGGACCTCTGGCACGGCCTGCCCGGCTTCCGCCGCGAGTGCCGGCTTCGCACCTGGGCGTTCAAGCTCGCCTACCACGCCACCTCGCGGTTCCGCCGCGACCCGTACCAGGCGCGGCGGCAGCGGCTCCCGAGCAGCGCGGCCTCGCGGCTCGCGATCTCCGTCGCGCAGTCGAGCGCGCTGTCCGGCGCCGCGCGGCGCGAGCAGCTCCGGAAGCTCGAGGCGGAGCTGACGGAAGACGAGCGAGCGCTCCTCCACCTCCGCCACGACCGCGAGCTCTCCTGGGACGAGTGCGCGGAGATCCTCTCGGCCGGGGACGGGCCACCGGTCACCGCCGTCGCCCTGCGCAAGCGTTACGAGCGGACCAAGGAGAAGCTCGGGAAGCTGGCGAAGGACGCGGGCCTCCTCGACCCGGAGTGACCGGATGCCCGAGGACGCCCGCGCCGGTCCGCAGGACGCGCTCTCGGCGCTGCTCGCCGAGATCGTCGCGGCGTCCGGCGGCGGCCCGCCGGCGCCCTCGGAGCGGGTGCTCGCCCCGGGGACGCGCGTCGGCCGGTTCGAGCTCGTCCGGGAGCTCGGCCGCGGCGGGTTCGGCGTGGTGTTCGAGGCGCTCGACCGCGAGCTCCGCCGGCGCGTCGCGTTCAAGGCGATCCGCCCGGGCGAGCGCGCGCGGGACCCGGCGAGCGCCGAACTCCTCCGCGGCGAGGCGATGGCCGTCGCTCAGCTGCAGCACCCGAACATCGTCACCCTGTTCGACGCGGGCGCGGATGCGGGTCCGTACCTCATCCTGGAGCTCCTGCACGGCGAGACGTTGGCCCAGCGGCTCCGGCGCGGACGCGTATCGGCCCGCGAGGCGATGCGGACAGCGCTCGCGGTGTCCCGGGCGCTCGCGCACGCGCACGCGAACGGCGTGCTCCACCGGGACCTCAAGCCCTCGAACGTGTTCCTGTGCGCGGACGGCGGGGTGAAGGTGCTCGACTTCGGGCTCGCCCACGTCTTCGGCGCGGGCGGCCCCACCGGGAGCGGGACACCGGGCTACATGGCGCCGGAGCAGCGGAGCGGGCGCGCCGAGGACGCGCGCACCGACGTGTACGCCGTGGGCGTCCTCCTCGCGGAGATGGTGACCGGGGCGCGCGTGCCCGAGCCGGACGGCGACGCCGGGGCGTTGCTCGCGGGCGCGCGGATCCCCGCCCCGCTCGCCGAGCTCGCGACGCGCTGCACCTGCGCCAATCCCGCGGGGCGTCCCGCCGACGCACGCGCGCTCGCCGGCGCGCTCGAGCGGCTCATCGACGCCCTCGACCGGACGCCGGGCCGGACCGCGCCGGCGGCGGCCGGGCCCGCCGCCGTCGAGGCGCTCCGCCACTTCTTCCGGGGCGAGGAGTGCCAGGCGCGGCCGGTGTTCGGCCAGGACTGCGCCGAGCACTACCGGCGCGCCGTGGAGCTCGACCCCACCCTCGCCGCCGCCCACTACCAGCTGGCCGTCTGGACGCGGCGCTTCGGCGGGCCCGTCGCGGCGCAGCGCGCCTCGATCGCGCTCGCCCTCGAGCACTGCGACCGGGCGCCCCCGCTCGAGCAGGTGCTGATCCGTGCCTTCGCGGCGTACCTCGACGGGCGGGAGGCGGACGCGATGGCGCTCTTCCGCGAGGCCACCGAGCGCTGGCCCGGGGACACGCGTGCCTTCTACGAGCTGGGCGATCTGCTCCGGCACCAGGACGAGCTCGCGCTCGCGATCCCGTACTTCGAGCGGGCGATCGCGATCGACCCCGACCTCGGCTGGGCGCCCGGCCAGCTCGCCGAGGCGCTCGGCGCGCTCGGACGGACGGACGCGCTGCGCGGCTGGGTCGAGCGGTGGGAGCGCGTGCAGTCGCCCGTCGCCCTGCACGCGCTCGCGATCGCGCGCGGCTGGCTCGGCGACGCGGAGGGCGCCGCCGCGGCGGCGCGCCAGGGGCTCGCCCTCGGCGCGGGGCTCGTGGCCCAGCAGGACCTGCTCGGCGCCCTCACCTTCCTCGGCCGCTACGGCGAGGTGGAGGCGGGCGCGGCGGCGTTCTCGGCCCCCGGCAGCCCCGTGCGGCGCGTCGGCTTCTACGCGCTCGCCGCGCTCGAGGCCTACCGCGGCCGGCGCCGCGCCGGGCTCGCGCACCTCGACGCGCTCGAGCGGGCGATGCCGGAGGTCGCGCGCGACGCGCTCTACCTCGCGATCCGGGCGGACTACCTCCTCGGCGACGGCGACCCGGCGGCGATTCGGGCGGCGACGGACCGGCTCCTCGGGATCGATCCGCGCGCCGCCGCCGAGCACGCGCCGGGCCTCGCCTGGCTCGGCGACGTGGAGGGCGCCGCCGCGCTCGCGCCGCGCCTCCCGCCCGGCGGCGTGCTCGCCCGCACGTACGACGCCCTGGTCGCATGGCACGGTGGCGCGCACGACCGCGCGATCGCGATGCTCGCCTCGGTGTCCGCGGACACGCCGATCGCGGTCTGGCGCGTCGCGCCGCTGTACCTCTACGCGGATCTCTGCGCGCGCGCGGGGCGCGACGACGAGGCGGCGCGCGCGCTCGTGCGGGCGGACCGGCTCTACGAGCCGCGGATGATGTGGCGGAGCTGGGCGCGCCCGCGGGGGCTCGTGCTGCTCGCGCGCGTGCGCGCCAGAACGGGGAGATCGGGCCGGAGCGCGCGACGCGCTCGAGACCTTCTTCGTGGAGTGGGCGGAGCGGATCCCGGCGAGCCGCTGCTCGCGGAGGCGCGGGCGCTCGCGGAGGAGATCGGGGGACGGTGAGTCCGGGCTCCCGACCTCGACCTCGACCCCGACCCCGACCCCGACCCCGACCTCGACCTCGACCTCGACCCCGACCTCGACCTCGACCCCGACCCCGACCTCGACCTCGACCTCGACCCAGACCCCGATCCCGACCTACCGCCTCGCCCCGCACACCGGGCAGAGCACGCCGCTGACGAGTGCTCCGCAGCCGCACTGGCGCGGCGGGGGCTCCCGGCTCGCGGCCGGCCCGCCGTAGTCCGGCAGCCGCATCCCGCAGCGCCCGCACACGCGCTCCCCCGGCATGGCCTCGGTCCGGCAGTACCGGCAGGTCACGAAGAGCGGCACCTCCGTCGGCGCGTCGTCCGGGATCTCGTCCGCGATCCGCTCGATGTCGGGGGCCGGCTCGACCGTCACGTCGACCGGATCGAGCCGGGTCGCCTCGATGGGGACGGGGTCCGGCGCCGCGTCGACGCCGCCTTGGAGCGCGGTGGGCTCGAGCTCGCCAATCGACTCGACGGGCGCGTCGACGTCGCCGTGCCGCGTGAGCTCGAGGCCCTCGAGGGGGGCCACCGCCGGGATGCCGGCGGGCCCGTGGACGAGCTTCTTGCCGCAGAGCTCGCACTCGGATCCCTGCGCTTGCTGATGCTCGCAGACCGGACAGACGATCATCGGGAGGAGTGTACCGCACGCGGGCCCGCCCCATCGCGCGCGCGGCGTCCCGCGGGCATGGCTCGCGGCCTGCGCTCCGGTCACCGCCCGCGCGTCAGCGGCACGAAGCGGACCGGCAGCAGGTCCGTCTCGACCGTCACGCCGTCGTCTCCGCGGTCGACGACGCGCAGCATCTGGGCCTCGGCCGACCCGCCCACGGGCAGGATCATCCGGCCGCCGGGGGCGAGCTGCTCGAGGAGCGCGGGCGGGACCTCCTGCGCGGCCGCCGTCACGATGACCCGGTCGAACGGCGCCTCCTCCGGCCACCCCAGGGCGCCGTCGCCGGTGCGGAGCCGCACGTTCGCGACGCCGAGCGCGCCGACCAGCACCTCGCGCGCGCGGGCGGCGAGCTCGGGGACGATCTCGATCGAGAAGACCTCCTCGACGAGGCGCGCCAGGATCGCCGTCTGGTAGCCGGAGCCGGTCCCGACCTCGAGGACGCGCTCGCCCCCGCCGAGCCGGAGCCGCTCCGTCATGTACGCCACGACGAACGGCTGCGAGATGGTCTGCCCGCAGCCGATGGGGAGCGGGTGATCCCCGTCCGCGGACTCGCGCAGATGCTCCGGCACGAACAGCCGGCGCGGCACCTCCGCGAACGCGGCGAGCACGCGCTCGTCGCGGATGCCGGAGTCGCGCAGGAAGGCGGCGAGCGCCGCGGTCACGCCCCGATGATAGCGGGTGCGATGCCCGCCGGGGGACCGGCGCGCGGGCCCTCGCGGGGGCGGCCGGGGGGGGGCGGGCCGGGGGGCGGCGGAGGCGCCCGTCACCCGACCTGTGCGAGCGACAGGCGCTCCGCCCAGCGCAGGCGCAGCGCCTCGGCCGCGGCCCGGTGCGGCGGCGCGGCGAGGTCCGGATCGCGCTCGACGAGCAGGAACGCGTCCTCCCGCGCCTCGTCGAGGATCGCCTCGTCCCGGTAGAGGTCGGCCACCTCGAACACCTTCTGCCCCGACTGCCGCGTCCCGAGCAGCTCGCCGGGCCCGCGGATCCGCAGGTCCTCGCGCGCGATCTCGAACCCGTCCTGCGTGCGCTCGACGGCGCGCAGCCGCTCGCGCGCGTCGTCGCCCGCCCGCCGGAAGTGCGCGACGAGGAGGCAGTGGCTCTTCGCCGCGCCGCGGCCGACGCGGCCGCGCAGCTGGTGCAGCTGCGACAGCCCGAACCGCTCCGCGTGCTCGACGATCATCACGGTCGCGTTCGGGACGTCGACGCCGACCTCGATGACCGTCGTCGCGACGAGCACCCGGATCTCGCCCGCCCGGAAGCCGTCCATCACCGCCTGCTTCTCCTGCGCCTTCATCTTGCCGTGGACGAGCGCGACGGCGTGCGGCGCGAGCTCCTTCGCGAGCCGGGCCGCCCCGGTGGTCGCGTCGGCGAGGTCGGTCTTCTCGGACTCGGCGACGAGCGGGTAGACGACGTACACCTGCCGCCCCGCCTCGAGCTCCCTCCGCGCGACGTCGTACGCCGCCTTGCGCTGGGAGTCGCCGAAGACCTTCGTCGTCACCGGCGCGCGGCCCGGCGGCAGCTCGCCGATCTTCGACTGGTCGAGGTCGCCGTAGAACGCGAGCGCGAGCGTCCGCGGGATCGGGGTCGCGGTGAGCACGAGCACGTCGGGGCGGCGGCCCTTGCCGATGAGGGCGAGCCGCTGCATGACGCCGAACCGGTGCTGCTCGTCGACGACGACGAGCCCGAGCCGCTCGAACGCGACGTCCTGCTCGAGCAGCGCGTGGGTGCCGATCGCGATCCGGGCCCGCCCCTCCGCGACCGCGGCGCGCGCCTCGCGCTGCGCCCTCCCGCGAGCCGCCGCCGCGACGAGGGCGAGCTCGACGCCGCTCCCCTCGAGCCAGGCCGCGAAGGTCCGCGCGTGCTGCTCGGCGAGGATCTCGGTCGGGGACCATGAGCGCCGCCTGCCACCCCGAGCGGACCGCGAGCATCGCCGCAGCGAACGCGACCGCCGTCTTGCCGCTCCCGACGTCTCCCTGCAGCAGCCGGTTCATCGGCTCGGGGCGCCCCATGTCGCGCGCGATCTCGGCGAGCGCCTTCTCCTGGGCGCGCGTCAGCGCGAAGGGGAGCCGGGCCACCGCCGCGCGGACCTCCTCGGGCCCGGCCTCGAACGCGATCCCCGCCTCGGCGCGGACGCCGCGGCGGCGCAGCGCGAGCGCGAGCTGCAGGAAGAACAGCTCCTCGAACACGAGGCGCCGGAACGCGGGGGTGGCGCGCTCGGCCGCGGCGACGACGTCCGCGCCGGGCGAGGGGAAGTGCGCGTCGTGGAGCGCGCGCGCGCGGGAGACGAGGCCGCGGCGCGCGACGATCTCCGGCGGGAGGTCGTCGACGGCGAGCGGCGCGTGCTCGTCGGCGAGCCGCTTCATGAGCCGACGGAGGGCGGGCTGCTGGAAGTCCGCCGGGCCGGGGTAGACGGGCACGATCCGGCCGAAGCTCGCCGAGTCGCCGGCCTGGAGCTTCTCCACCTCGGGCTGCGCCATCTGCCGGCGGCGCCCGAACCCCTCGGTCACCTTGCCCCACGCGAGGAGCGCCTCGCCGGGCTGGAACTGCGTGAGTCGCCACGGCGCGGGGTTGAAGAAGACGAGGTCGATCCCGCCGCTCGCGTCCGAGGCGGCGACCTTGAGCATGGGCTTGCCGCTCCGCATCCGCTGGGTGCGGACCGTCGCGACCTTCGCGACGACGATCCCCTCCTCGCCCGGGCGGAGCTCCGCGATCTGCCGGACGCGCGTGCGGTCCTGGTAGAGGCGCGGCCAGAGCTCGAGGGCCTGCTCCACCGTGGTGCGGCCGCGCTCCTCGAGCTGGCCGCGCGTCGCGGGGTGGATGCGAGGGAGCAGGTCCGCGAGCGGCATCGCGAGGCGGCGGCGGCGCGCGGCGCGCTCCTCGGCGGTCGCGGGCGGAGGGGGCTCGTGCCACGGCTTCTCCGCGGGCGCCCCGCCCCCCTCACCCCGGCCTTCTCGGGGGGATGGGGCGGGCGGGGTCGAGGTCGAGGTCCTGGCGGAGCTCTTGGCCGGGGTCGGGGTCGGGGGCGGGGGCGAGGTCTTGGTCGGGGTCGGGGGCGAGGTCTTGGTCGCGGTCGGGGTCGAGGTCTTGGTCGCGGTCGGGGTCGAGGTCTTGGTCGCGGTCGAGGTCGAGGTCGAGGTCGCGGTCGCGGGTGTTCCCGGTCGCTCGTCCGCGCGCACGGGCGGTTGCGCGTCGCGAGCGGCGCGCAGCGGGGACAGCATCTCGATCCTCGCGCTCCGCGCCACGTCCCGCAGCTCCGGCGGGAGCGGAACGAGCGCCGAGAGGTGCGCCGCGATCCGCGCGAGCGCGCGGCGCCTGTCCTTCAGCGGCAGCGCGTCGAACCCGGCCGCCTCCAGGTCGAGCCGCTGCAGCGCCGGCGAGTCCGGGACGCCGAGCGCCCGGGCCCGCGCGACCGCGGCGCGCGCGGTGAGCCCGAACCCGGCGAGCCGCCCTGCCCCGCCCGCGCCCTTCAGCGCGAACCGGAGGGGCGGCACGAGCGCCTCGAGCGCGCGGACGGCGGAGGCGCCGGGGATCCCGGCGCCGGGGCCTCGTCCGGTCCCGTCCGCTCCGCTCGCCACGTGGCGAGGCTAACAGCCGGATCCGACAGGCGCAGGCGGCGCCGCTACTCGCCGCTCTCGCCCGGCACGTCCTCGTCGACGTACTGGACCGAGTGGATCTCGTATTCCTTCTGGCCGCCCGGGGTGCGCACGACGACGGTGTCGCCCTCCGAGCGCCCGATGAGCGCGCGGGCGATCGGGCTCGTCACCGAGATCCGCCCCACCTTCAGATCCGCCTCGAGCTCGCCGACGATCCGGTACCTCACCTGGTCGCCCGACTCCGACTCCTCGAGCGACACGGTGGCGCCGAACACGACCCGGTCGCCGGTGAGCTTCGTGACGTCGATGACCTCCGCGCTCGCGATCCAGTGCTCCACCTGGAGGATCCGGCCCTCGACGTGGCTCTGCTTCTCCTTCGCCGCGTGGTACTCCGCGTTCTCGGACAGGTCGCCGTGGGAGCGCGCCTCGGCGATCTCCTTCACGATCTTGGGGCGCTCGACGTTCTTCAGGCGCTTCAGCTCCTCCTTCAGACGGAGGAGGCCGCCCTTCGTCATGGGAACGCGCTCGGACATCCTTCACCTTCCTCGAAAAAGCAGGGCGGCCGGCCCGGGGTCCCGGGGCGGCCGCTCCACGTCAGATCACTTAGAGGAAGCGCCCCCGCCCTGTCAACCGCGCACGAGCGGAGGGGCAGGCGGATGAGCCTGCCCCGGCCCACCCGTGGGCCGGGAGCGCGGCCTCGCCGCGGGGACTGATCTCGAGCGAGGGGGGTCCGGGGGGCGCGAGCCGAAGGCGAGTGGCCCCCGGCAAGATGGGAGCGTCCGTCCCCTCACCGGGACGCCCGATGGTACTCCTGGAGCGGCGTCACGCCGGGGGCCCCGCCGCGGGCGGCCTCCATCGCGCCGACGGCGGCCCGGGCGGCGGTCAGCGTCGTGCAGTACGGCAGCCGCTTCATCAGCGTCTCGCGCCGGATCGAGTAGCTGTCCGCGATCTCCTGCTTGCCCGCCGTCGTGTTCACGACGAAGTGGACGTCGCCGTCCTTGATCCGATCGACGATCGAGGGGCGCCCCTCTTGGACCTTCTTCACGGGGGTGGTCGGGATGCCGCGCGCGCCGAGGAAGCGGCTCGTCCCGCCGGTGGCGAGCACCTCGAACCCGAGGCCCACGAGCTTGCGCGCGATCTCGACGACCGCCTCCTTGTCCGCGTCGCGCACCGACACGAACGCCCGCTTCCCCGCGCCGCCCGCGGGCAGCGTGTTCCCGCCCGCCTCCTGGGCCTTGAAGTACGCCCGGAAGAACTCGCGGTCGATCCCCATGACCTCGCCCGTCGAGCGCATCTCCGGCCCGAGGATCGTGTCCACGCCGGGGAAGCGGGCGAACGGGAAGACCGCCTCCTTCACCGAGACGTGCTTCGGCCGCGCCGCCCCCAGCGCGCCGGCCTCGGCGAGGCTCTTCCCGACCATGCAGAGGGCGCCGGCCTTCGCGAGCGGGAGCCCGGTCGCCTTGCCGACGAACGGCACGGTGCGGCTGGCGCGCGGGTTCACCTCGAGGACGTAGACGTCCTTCCCCTGGATCGCGAACTGGACGTTCATGAGGCCGACGACGCCGAGCTCCTTCGCGAGCGCGATCGACTGGCGCTCGATCTCGGCGATCACCTCCGCGCCGAGGCTGTAGGGCGGCAGCGCGCAGGCCGAGTCGCCGGAGTGGATCCCGGCCTCCTCGATGTGCTCCATGACGCCGCCGACGACGACGGTCTTGCCGTCCGAGACGCACGTCCACGTCCACCTCGGTGGCGTCCCGCAGGAACCGGTCGACGAGGACGGGGCGCTCGTTCGACGCCTGCACCGCCTCGGCGCAGGTAGGTCTCGAGATCGCCGGTCGTCGTAGACGACCTCCATCGCCCGGCCGCCCAGGACGTAGGACGGCCGCACCATCACCGGGTAGCCGATGCGGCGCGCGACCGCGAACGCCTCCTCGGGGCTGCGCGCCATCCCGTTCTGCGGCTGGCGGAGCTCGAGCTTGTCGATGAGCTGCGAGAACCGCTCGCGGTCCTCGGCCCGGTCGATCGCGTCCGGGGTGGTCCCGAAGATCGGCACGCCGAGTTCGTGGAGCGGCACCGCGAGCTTGAGCGGCGTCTGGCCGCCGTACTGGACGATGAGCCCCTTCGGCTTCTCGACGTGGACGATCTCGAGCACGTCCTCGAGCGTCAGCGGCTCGAAGTAGAGGCGGTCGGAGGTGTCGTAGTCGGTCGAGACCGTCTCCGGGTTGCAGTTGACCATGATGGTCTCGAACCCGGCGTCGCGCAGCGCGAAGCACGCGTGCACGCAGCAGTAGTCGAACTCGATCCCCTGGCCGATGCGGTTCGGGCCGCCGCCGAGGATCATCACCTTCGGCCTGTCGGTCGGCGCCGCCTCGCACTCCTCCTCGTACGTCGAGTAGAGGTACGGGGTGTAGCGCCTCGAACTCGGCCGCGCAGGTGTCGACGCGCTTGAAGACGGGGCGGATGCCGGCGGCGTGGCGGGCGTCGCGGACCGCGCCCTCGGTCGTCCCGGCGAGCTGGGCGAGCCGCTTGTCGGAGAAGCCCATCCGCTTCGCGGCGCGCAGGGCCGCCGGGTCGGCCGGGAGCCCCTTCGCGAGCGTCGCCTCGGTCCGGACGATCTCCTCGACCTCGCGGAGGAACCACGGATCGATGTACGTGAGCGCGTGGAGGTCGCTCGACCGTGAGCCCGGCGCGGAACGCCTCGGCGACCCAGAACAGCCGGTGCGCGCGCGGGACGCGGGCCTCCGCCTTGATCCGGTCGACGTCCGCCTGCGCGTACGCGTCGCCCGGCCGCTTCTTGAGCGGCGACTCGAGCCCGGCGCGGTCGATCTCGAGCCCGCGGATCGCCTTCTGGAGGCTCTCCTGGAACGTGCGGCCGATCGCCATCACCTCGCCGACGGACTTCATCTGCGTGGTGAGCGTGTCGTCCGCGCCCTTGAACTTCTCGAACGCGAAGCGCGGGACCTTGATCACGACGTAGTCGATGGTCGGCTCGAACGACGCCGGCGTGTACCGCGTGATGTCGTTCGTGATCTCGTCGAGCGTGTAGCCGACCGCGAGCTTCGCGGCGATCTTCGCGATGGGGAATCCGGTCGCCTTCGACGCGAGCGCCGAGGAGCGCGAGACGCGCGGGTTCATCTCGATCACGACCATGCGGCCGTTCTTCGGGTCGACGCCGAACTGGATGTTCGACCCGCCGGTCTCGACGCCGATCTCGCGGATGATGCGGATCGAGGCGTCGCGCATCAGCTGGTACTCCTTGTCGGTGAGCGTCTGCGCCGGCGCGACCGTGATCGAGTCGCCGGTGTGGACGCCCATCGGATCGAGGTTCTCGATCGAGCAGATGATGACGACGTTGTCCTTCCTGTCGCGCATCACCTCGAGCTCGTACTCCTTCCACCCGATGATCGACTCCTCGAAGAGGATCGTGTGGGTGGGGCTGAGCGCGAGCGCGCGCCGCGCAAGGGGCTCGAACTCCTCGACGTTGTAGGCGACCCCGCCGCCCTCTCCGCCGAGCGTGAAGGACGGCCGGATGATGATCGGGAACCCGATGTCCCGCGCGATCGCCTCGGCGTCCTCCCAGCTCGTGGCGTAGCCGGACCGCGGCATCTCGACGCCGATCCGGTTCATCGCGTCCTTGAAGAGCTGCCGGTCCTCCGCCTTCTCGATGGCCTCGAGCGAGGCGCCGATGAGCTCGACGCCGTGCCGGGCGAGCGCCCCGTTCTTCGCGAGGGCCACGGCCAGGTTGAGGGCCGTCTGCCCGCCGAGGGTCGGCAGGAGGGCGTCCGGCTTCTCCCGCGCGATGATCTGCTCGGCGACCTCCGGGGTGATCGGCTCGACGTAGGTCCGGTCGGCGAACTCCGGGTCGGTCATGATCGTGGCGGGGTTGGAGTTGACGAGCACGATCTCGTACCCCTCCTCCTTGAGCGCCTTGCAGGCCTGGGTGCCCGAGTAGTCGAACTCGCAGGCCTGGCCGATGACGATCGGCCCGGAGCCCACGATCATGATCTTCCGGATGTCGGTACGGCGCGGCATGGGGAGCGGAAACTAGCACAACTGGCCGACGCTGAAACTCGCGCCGGACCTCTCGTCATGCCGCCGCGCGAGGCCCGGCGCACGGCCGTCGATCCCTAAGGGACGAGCCGCGTCGAGGCGTCCCGCTCCCGCGCGGCGTGGACCGCCTCGAGGAGCTTCTTGACCTTCGGGAACCGCTCCGCGATCGCCGCGATCACGGGGGCCGGGAACGAGACCACGGCGACCTCGGTCACGGCGGAGAGCGAGGCGGGCCGCCCGCCGCCGAGGACGCGCCCCTCGCCGAAGAACGCGCCGCGCTCGAGCCGGGCGATCTCGACCGTGCCGTCACGGGCGGGGACGAGGACCGAGGCCGAGCCGTCGCGGACGAGGTAGAACGACTCGCCGGAGTCGGCCGGCGCGGGAACGACCTCTCCCGGCGCGAGCTCGAGCAGCCTCGCGACCTGGAGGAGGTCCTGACGGGCGTCCGGGTCGATCGACTTGAAGAGATGGCTCGACTCGACGAACGCAGTCGTGGCGAGGTCACCCCAGACCTGCCGCGGCGCGCTGGCCATGGTTTGGACGCTAGCATAAGCTCGCGGCCCCCATGAGCGGTTTCGCCAGCGCCGTCGCCGCCCTCGCGCTCCTGCAGGCGGAGCCTGCAGCGCCCCCGCCAGCACACGAGCCGGCGGCCATCGAGCGGCCCGCGACGGGTGCACCGACCTCGACCTCGACCCCGACCTCGACCTCGACCCCGACCTCGACCCCGACCTCGACCCCGACCCCGACCCCGACCGCGACCTCGACCCCGACCCCGACCCGGACCTCGACTCCGACCGCGAGTCCGGCCCCAGGCGCGGCCGTGCCGCCCATCGCGCCCCGTCCGCGCGTCGACCCAGCGCTCGAGCGCGGCGAGGCGGAGAAGGCCGCGCGGGCGTTCCTCGACGCGCTCGCGGCGAGCGACGCGGCCGGGCTCGCGGCGGCCGCGGCGGACCGCTTCAGCTTCGACGGGGACACCGTGGCGGGGCGGGACGCCATCCGCAGCCAGTGGCGCACGCTGCTCGCCGGGCGAACGGCGCGGCAGCCGCGGGTCGGCGCGGTCGAGGTGCTCGCTGCGGCGGACGCGGTCGCCCGGCTCGGGAGACCGCCGACCCGGATCGCGCCGCTCGCGCGCCCGGGAGTCTGGATCGCGATCGCCGACGTGGGCGGGCGCGCCGTCACGCTGTTCGTCGGGCGCGAGGCCGGCCGGATGGCCGTGCTCGGGATGCACGACTGAGCGCGCGGTGCCCGCGCGTCCCGGGCCCTCGGCTACCGCTTCAGCTTCCGGCGCAGCGCGTCGAGGACGTTCGCGGGGACGAACGCGGAGACGTCGCCGCCGAACGTGGCCACCTCGCGGACGAGACGGGCCGAGACGAAGAAGTAGTCCTCGCCCGTCATCACGAACACGGTCTCGACGTCGGGCAGGAGGTGCCGGTTCATGTTCGCGATCTGGAACTCGTACTCGAAGTCCGAGACGGCGCGCAGCCCGCGCAGCACGGTGTGGACGCCCTTCCTCCGGGCGTAGTCCACGAGCAGCGCGTCGAACGAGTCGACCTCGACGCGCGGGTCGTCGCCGACCGCCTCGGAGATCATCGCCTTGCGCTCGGCCACCGTGAAGAGCGGGTGCTTCTCCGGGTTGTTCGCGACGGCGACGACGAGGCGATCGAACACCTTGAGGCCGCGCTGGATGATGGCGACGTGCCCGTTCGTCAGCGGGTCGAATGACCCCGGGTAGATGGCGGTCCTCTTCGGCATGCGGGCGCGGAGTATGACTCAGGTCCGGGCGTAGATCGAGATGCCGGTGCCCGCGTAGGTCCGCCGGTCCACGAGGGCGAGGGCGCCGTACCGGTCCGCGGGAGGGTGCCGCGCGTCGTGCTCGGCGATCGCCCGCCCACCGGGCGCGAGCACCGCGTCGAGGCGCGCGAGCGCCGCGTCCGGCCCCTCGCCGTACGGCGGGTCGACGAACGCGAGCGCGAACGCGTCCTGCGGGAGCCGGCCCAGCTCGTCCTCGACGCGCCCGCGCCGCACCTCGACCCGGTCCGCGAACCCGCACGCCTCCGCGTTCCGGCGGACGACCTCGGCGGCCGCGCGGTCCGCCTCGACGCACACGGCGCGCGCGCACCCGCGGGACAGCGCCTCGAGCGCGAGCGCGCCGGTCCCGGCGTACAGGTCGAGCACGGCGCCGCCGTCGAAGAACTGGCCGAGCACGTTCATGACGGCGCCGCGCACCTTGTCGCTCGTCGGCCGCGTGCCCTGCCCCTTCGGCGCCTGGAGCCGCCGCCCGCGGGCCGTCCCCGCGATGATGCGCGTCATCGCGGCTCGAGCCTCGCCTCGAGCGCGCGCGAGAGCGCGGCCCCGCTGCCGGGCGCACCGAGCCGTTCGAGGAAGTCGAGCGCGTCCACGTACGCGCGGGCCTCGAGCAGCTCCGCCGCGTCGGACCCGAGCGCCGCGACCGCGCCCTCGAGCGGGTCCTTCCGCGACTCGCTCGGCGCGCCCTGCGCGGCCCGCACCGCCTCCGGGAGGAGCGAGAGCGCCCGCGCGGCGACTCCGCCGCCGTCCTCGCAGACCCTCACGGGCGAGCCGCGGAGCAGGTCGAGCAGCGCGGGCGTCACCGGCCCCCGGCGCATGATGGGGATCCCCTTCAGCGCCTGGCAGATGCGCGCGAGCGCGCCCGCCTGCAGGCGCGCCTCTCCGTCGTCGGCGGGCGGCAGGCAGCGCACGCTCGCGAGATCGGCGGGTCCGCCGCGGCGGGCGAGCTCGTCGAAGATCGCCGCGGCGCGCCGCCCGGCCTGCGCACCGTCGGCGAGCGGGACCACGACGTCGATGCAGGCGCCGTGCTCCACCGCCGCGGCCGCGACATCGCCGACCACGCGCCCGCGCTCCCCGGGCGCGGCCGCCGCGGCGTCGATCGCGAGGTGGGTCACCCCCGCGCGGACGAGGCGCCACGCCTCCGCCACGGCGCGCTCCACCTGCGTCCCGCCCTCCCCCTCCACGCGGACCTCGCCGCAGAGGAAGATCGGCAGCCCCGCCGCGACCTCGTCCGCCGCCGCGGCGACCGCCGCGAACCACGGCTCCGGCGCGGCTCCGGCGGGGAGCGCGAGGCCGAGCGACGCCTGCAGCTCCTTCGCCGCGACGAGCGCGCCGTGCGCGATCGCCGCGACCGGCGCGCGGATCACCGGCAGGACGAGGCGGAGCTCCGAGGCGGGACCGAGCAGCTCGCGCGTCGAGAGCGGGCACGCACCGCTGCGCGGCGCGAGCCGCTCGACGACGCTCGCCGGCCGGAAGGCGAGGATCCGGGAGACCACGCGACCGGTATAGCACCCCTGGGGGCGAGGGCGCGCGCGGTGGCGGCTCACGCCGCGCGGCGGCCACCTCGCGCTCGCCCAGGGTGAAGTGGAGCCCGTCGGGCGCTCTCCCGGTGATCCGCACGCTTCCTCCGTGGACGCCGCGGAGGTGGTGGACCGCGCAGAGGGAGAGCTCGTTCCAGGGCTCGAGCGGCCCGCACGCGGAGCGCGGGACGACGTGGTGGACGTGATCCGCGGCGCGCGAGCAGCCGGGGACCTGGCAGAGGGCGCCGTCGCGGAGGATGACCCGATCCGTGGCCCCGATCCGGCGGGCCACCTCGTCCTTCCAGGTCCGGATGAAGTGCAGGGCGACGAGGACCAGGGCCTCGCCGGGGGTGAGGCCGCCCTTCGAGCAGGCGCGGGCGGCGCGGAGGGCGTCGGCGAGGAGCGCATCCACCTCGTCGGGGACGAGGGCCCGCAGCTCGCCCGCACGCCACATCTGGCGGTGCTCCTCGCCCTCGAGCGCGCGGCGGTAGGCGATGCAGGTCGTCCTTGCGGCCTCCTCGATTCGGGCGGCCACGTCGGCCGCTCCGGCGACCCGGGCGACGAGCCGCGCCTGCTCGTAGGAGAGGCGCCCGGACCGGAGCGCCTCGCGCAGGGCGGGCAGCTCCTGCAGCCGGCGCTCGAGGGCGATGCGCTGTCGGACGGTGCTCGCGGCGAGGCCGAGCCACTCGACGCACCACTCGTCGAAGCTCGCGAACCCGGGTCGACGCCAGGACCCGAAGCGCCGGACGAGGAGGCAGGCGCGCCCGAGCAGCTCGTCCTCTTCGGCGCGCTCGTGCGCGAGGCGGGTGAGGCGGGCGAGGACGTCGTACGGGTCCGGCGCCGGGGCCCGAATGGCGGGAGCCTCCCGGGCGGCCGAGCTCGTGGCCGAATCGACGGAGGAACCGGGGCCGACCGCGGCTGCGGGCGGGCTCGGGCCACACGCCACATCTGGCGGAGGCAGGCGGGCGGGCGGGACGCCCCATGACGCGGGTGGCGACGGCGGCGGGCGGGGCGCGATGCGTCTCCCTGGGGTCGATCGGATGGCTCGACACGAACTCCATCGCGATCGCCGCGATGCGCTGCCAGAGCGGCGCCGTCGGCCCGGTGAGGATCCCGGCGACCGCCAGCGCCACCTCGACGACCGGCGGCGGCGCCTACGGCGCCCGTGGCTCGCTCGCGCGAGCCAGCCGCCGGCTTCGCGCCTTCAGAGCGGGGGGCTCCGCCCCCGACCCCCCTGGTTCGGCCAAACGGCCTCGAGCCGCCGCACCGTGTCCACCTCGGCCCGTGTGACCCAGTAGGCCTCCCGCTCGCCGACGGCCTCGCGCAGGACGACCTCGGCCTTGCGCAGGGTGACCTCGCCCCGCAGGACGGCCTCGCGGAGCAGCGGCCGCGCGCGGAGCTTCTCGGCGTCGCGCCGGAGCCGCCGCGCCTGGTCGGCGGGCAGGCCGAGCCGCTCGCGCGCGAGATCGACGACGCCGGAGTACCCGAGCCGAACGCTCCGCCCTCAGGCGGAGCCATGGTCGAGGAGCCCGGCGCGCTCCTCGCCCGGCTCGAGGGGATGGCGCGCGCGGGGGTCCGCTTCCTCGTGGCGGTGGACGCCGCGGCGCTCGACGCCCTCGCGGCCGGCGCCGCGCGCGCGCGGCGGGGCCCGCGACCTCGCGATCGGCGAGGGGCTCGACCTCCTCGCCCGTACCGCCGGCGACGCAAGCGTCGCTGGGGCCGGCCATCGCGGCGGCTCGCATGCACGTTTCCGTCATGCTGAACGGACGTATAGCATGGGCCTCCGACATCCGAAGCGCGAAGGCCACGTTCCGGACGGTCTCGGGGGCGGGCCTTCCTGCCGTCAACGCCGTCGACGCCATGGGGAGCCTCGTCGGCGTCGCGTCTCGCTACGCGCCGTGGATCCCGACGGTATCCCTACACCGCCACCCGGTGGTACCGCCCCGACTCCCAGCCCGCCATGCCCGCCGTGTAGGAGCGGGAGAAGCGGCTCCCCGAGGCGCCGCCGGCCATGGCCACCTGCTGCTCGCTGGACGCCAGGTCGGTGACCAGCCGAAAGGTGGCCGCGAAGGAGGCGTCCCGGCCGGCGAACCGGTAGAGCTGCGACTGCGGGATGGTGGCGCGGCTCCCGATGTGCTCGAGCGTGTAGTCGAAGCCGAGCCAGCGCAGGAGCTTGCCGCCGAAGAAGAGGTTGGTGACCTGCATCCGCCGCGTCTCGCCGTGGCGCGGCGCCGGCCCTGCCAGGCCGCGCTCGATGGCGGTCCGGAACAGCTCCTCCCGCGGCCGCCCGGCGAACCAGGCCGAGCGCTGGGAGAGCAGCACGGCGTCGAAGTTGCCGTGGAGCATGGGGAAGAGCACCGACTCGTCCATGGCGAAGGCCAGCGCCCCCTCGCCGATCCCCAGCTCGCCGAAGACCAGCCTCACCAGCGCCAGGTAGACGTTCTCGAAGAGGGTGGCCCCCACCGAGTCGGCGGTGTAGCGCAGGTCCCACCCGGCCAGGGTGCGCCCCGCCGGCGTGGCCGGGAGGAGCGGCCGCAGCACCGCCATGAACTTCTCGGCCTGCAGGGAGTACCGGTCGTAGTGGATCCGCTTCATGTCCTCGACGCCCAGCGTGGCCTGCTCGTCGAGGCGGCGGCGGATCAGCTCGGCCCGGTACGAGGCCATGGGCAGCGTCATGGGCCGGACCTGGCCGAAGGCGTTGAGGTCGTGGTTGGCGGTGACGAGCACGCCGGCGGCGGGGTTGAAGGCGCGCGGGTAGGTGCGCGGAATCCACCGGCCCCTGCCAGGCGTCGCCCGGCTCCCATCCCAGGTAGGGGAGCAGGCCCGAGCTGCCGGGTCGCTTCCTGGGGAAGAGGCCGCCCAGCTGGTACCCGATGTTCTGCTGGTCGGCCATCACCCAGTTGAAAGGCGAGAAGGTCATGCCGGCGAAGAGGTCCATGGCCTCGGCCGCGGTCCCGGCCCGGAAGATCTTGAAGAAGGCGTCGAGGCTCACCGCCGCCGTGCCCGGGTACTTCTTGATGGAGAGGGCCAGCGCCAGGTGGTGGCCGTCCTCGGTCGACTCGCCCTCCAGCGTCCCGTGGTCGGTGGAGGCAACGCGCAAGGTGATGGGGGTCCCCTTCTTCGGGCGGATGATCTCCTCGCGCACCTCGAGCGGGACCCACCGCTCGCCGCGCCGGACCTGGCCGCCGCGGAGCTCCTCCACGAAGTGGTCGCACAGGTCGATGGCGCCGTAGGTCGCGGCCCAGGCCAGCTGACGGGTGCGCCCGATGGCGACGGCGGGCGTCCCGGCCACGCTGGCGCCGCTCAGGACCCGCTCCCCAAACCGCAGCGTGACCTGGTACCAGATGTTGGGGAGCTGCAGGTTGAGGTGCGGGTCGGCGGCGAGGATCGAGGTGCCGCTGGCCGACTTCCGCGGGCCCACCACCCAGTTGTTGCTGGCCGAGAAGGACGGGAGCAGCCGCTTCCATCCCGCCGCCGCCGGCACGATGGGCGCCACGCCCTTCAGCCCACGGAGCAGCTCCGTCAGCGCCGGGGTGAGCTCCTCGGTGATGGGCGGGAAGAGCTCCTTGAGCCGCGCCGAGTCCACCCCGGCCTGGATGAGCTGGATGATGAACTTCTCGGAATCGGCCTGCGTGGAAGCCAGCCCGACGTAGCCGATCATCTTGGCGACCAGCAGCACGTCGGCCACCGTCCACTCCTCGGCCCGGTAGCCCACCAGCCGGAACTCCAGCGGCGTCGCGGAGGCCCGGACGGCGGCGTTGACCCCCCGGCAGTAGGCCTGCACCAGCGCCAACGCCGCGGGGGTGAGCATCGTCACTTCCCGATCCGCGTCTCCGGCCAGGTCGATCCAGCGCATGTACCTGTCGACCCCGATCATCTCCGGCCCCGGGTCGAGGAACTGCGACCCCTGGCCCCGGCCGATGATCCTGGTGAGCCACATCTGCACCTGGCGATCGAGGGCGTGCAGGTAGCCGAGCCCGAAGAACATGTCCGGCTCGCTGGTGGCCGTGAGGTCCGGGAACCCCAGCGCGTCGCGACGGACCTGGAGCTCACCATCGGTGGCGCGGACGACGAAGGCGTTGCCGTGGCTCATGCGGCCTCCCGGTGTGCCGGAGGTGACTGGAGGAGAACGCTAGCACGGGGACGGCGGCGCCGGTCTCGGTGCCGCTCGTTCGGCGTCACGGGCGCGATGATGTCGTCGGGCCCGGCGACCTCCCGAAGGCGGCAGGCCATCCGGTCAGGCACCGCTCAGGACCCAGGACCCAGACCGAGAGTTCCCGGTCAGCAGACGGGGCGACGACGACTGCGTTGGTGTGCAGCCGCCACCTGGAGGTAGGAGGGGGCGACGAAGGCACACGCGTCCGATGGCCGGATGGCCCAGCCGCATCGGACGCCGTCTCCATCGCGAAGGAACCCCTCACCGCCCCGGTCGCCGCGCTACCCGGCCCCTGCGCACGGCACGCCATGGAGGACGCGTAGCAGGTATGTGCCGCACGGGAACACGACGTCCGCCTCCCCGGCCTGCCTTGCCTTCCAGGCGAGTCGGTACGCCCGCAGGAACTCGACGAGCCGCCCGAGGGCCTCGAATCCTCTTCCACTTGTCGCGCCCCCCGACGCGCGGGTTGGAGGACCCGAGGACCCAGACCGAGAGTTCCCAGGACCCAGACCGAGAGTTCCCGGTCAGCAGACGGGGCGACGACGACTGCGTTGGTGTGCAGCCGCCACCTGGAGGTAGGAGGGGGCGACGAAGGCACACGCGTCCGATGGCCGGATGGCCCAGCCGCATCGGACGCAGTCTCCATCGCGAAGGAACCCCTCACCGCCCCGGTCGCCGCGCTACCCGGCCCCTGCGCACGGCACGCCATGGAGGACGCGTAGCAGGTATGTGCCGTGCGGGAACACGACGTCCGCCTCCCCGGCCTGCCTTGCCTTCCAGGCGAGTCGGTACGCCCGCAGGAACTCGACGAGCCGCCCGAGGGCCTCGATCCTCTTCCACTTGTCGCGCCCCGCGACGCGCGGGTTGAGCTTGCGCCGCGGCTCTCCCGGTGCGGGTCGCGCCGTCGGCTTCTGCGCGAGCACGCGGGCGACGCCGAGGAACCCGCCGCGCGCGTGCCAGTGCTTGCGCGCGTCGGCCTCCCGCGTCTCGAGCGCGCGCTCGAGCTCGTCCCGGAACTGCTCCGCGGAGTCGAAGCCCGGCGGGAGAGTGAGATGGAGCGTGGCCTCGTCGGGCAGCCCACCCTTCGGGTCGAAGAAGTGCTTCGGGCGCTTCACGACGTACGCGCCGCCGCCGATCCGCTCGGGCGCGGACCATAACCCCGGCCACGCGCTCCCGGTGCCGACGAGGCCCGCCGCCACCGGGTTCGCTAGCACGTAGGCGGCCTTCTCGACGATGTCGTTCGGCGAGGGGAGCTTCACCGCGCTGTAACTGTTCGGGGCCCAGAACGCCTCCCAGCGGCCGAGCGACGCGTTCACGGCGCGGGCCACGAGTGCGTCGAGGAGCTGATGAAACGCTGGGAGCAACGCGTGCGGATCGCTGAGGACGATGTGAAAGTGGTTCGAGAGGACGCAGAACCCGTGAACCTGGATGTCGAACCGTTGGGCCGCGAGCGCGAGCACGTATAGGAACACCTGGCTCGTCACCCGCGACGGCTTGAGGAGGAACTCGCGCTGCGCGCAGCGACGGGTGACGAGATACGAGGCGCCGCCGACGATTTGGCGCGGAGCGGTCATGGGCCTGCGCCGTGGCACGGAGCGTGCCGCGTAGAACTGTTCGGATCCGCTCGCGCCGCGGCGGATCCGACGGTCCGTCGTACGACCCCAACGGCCGAAATCGGGAACTCTCGGTCCGGGAGCACCAACGGCCGAAATCGGGAACTCTCGGTCCGGGAGCAGGCGTGTGGAGAAGAAGTCCACGATGCCGACCAGACTGCCCGCCCCCCCGCACGTCACGGGCACAGCTCAGCAGTACCGGTTCACGAGATTCTCCAGCCGCTCCTGGCGCCCCGAGACCGGCGTCACGTCCTGGTCCCGCTCCAGGACCCGGCGCGACAGCGCCTCGAGCCCCATGCGGCCGGCCATGATCTCCTGGCCGAGCGGCTGGCGCCACCCGGCATAGCGGTCCTTCACCGCCTTCGACAGCTCCCCGTCCTGGAGGATGCGCTCGGCGGCCAGCAGCGCCCGGGCGCACACGTCCATGGCTCCAACGTGGGCGTGGAAGAGGTCGGCGGGGTCGATCGACTGCCGGCGCACCTTGGCGTCGAAGTTGAGCCCACCCGTGCCCAGGCCGCCGGCGCCCAGGATGGCGCAGAAGCAGAGCGCCAGGTCGGGCACCGTGTTCGGGAACTGGTCGGTGTCCCAGCCGAGCAGCGGGTCGCCCCGGTTGATGTCCAGGCTGCCGAGGATCCCGTAGGCCGCCGCCGTGGCGATCTCGTGCTCGAAGCTGTGGCCCGCCAGCGTGGCGTGGTTGTTCTCGATGTTGGCCTTCACCTCCTTCTCCAGGCCGTAGCGCTGGAGGAAGGCGAAGAGCGTGGCGGTGTCGAAGTCGTACTGGTGCTTGGAGGGCTCGCAGGGCTTGGGCTCGACCAGGATGGTGCCCTTGAAGCCGATCTGGTGCTTGTACTCCACCACCATGCTGAGGAAGCGCCCGAGCTGGTCGAGCTCCTGCTTCAGGTCGGTGTTGAGGAGCGTCTCGTATCCCTCGCGCCCGCCCCAGAGCACGTAGTTGGCGCCGCCCAGGGCCTTGGTGGCGTCCATCGCCGCCTTCACCTGGGCCGCCGCCATGGCGAAGACCTCCGGGTCGGGGTTGGTGGCCGCCCCGGCCATGTAGCGCGGGTGGCTGAAGAGGTTGGCGGTGCCCCACAGCAGCTTCACGCTGGTGCGCTGCTGGTGGCGCGCCAGCTCGTCCACCAGGGCGCCGAGCCGCTTCAGGCTCTCGCGCGGCGTGGCCCCCTCGGGCGCCACGTCGCGGTCGTGGAACGTGTAGAAGGGCACCCCCAGCCTGGTGAAGAAGTCGAAGGCCGACTCGGCCTTGATCTTGGCCGCCTCCATGGGGTCGGAGAGGCGCGTCCAGGGGCGGTTGAAGGTGGCCGAGCCGAAGGGGTCCGAGCCGGTGCCGCAGAAGGTGTGCCAGTAGCAGACGGCGAAGCGCATGTGGTCCTCCATGCGCTTGCCCAGGACCATGCGGTCCTTGTCGTAGTACCGGAACGCGAGCGGGTCGCGGCCCTCGGGCCCCTGGAAGCGGATCGGCTCGACGTCGGCGAAGTAGCTGGGCATGGCTCCGTCTCCTCTGGTCACGGATCGGCCCGGCCGGTCGCTCTCCAGAGCGGCGCCAGGGCGAGGTACAGCTCGCGGAAGCGCGCCAGCCGGTCGGCGCGGGACGCGCCGGCGGCGCGAGAGGGGTCGAAGATGCGGGCCACCGGTGGCCGGGCGCAGACGGTCGCCTCGTCGCCGCCGCAGGCCAGCTGGCCCAGGCGTGCCGCCCCCAGCGCCGCGCCGGTCTCGCCTCCGTGGTGCGTCTGCACCGGGACCTGGAGGACGTCGGCCACGAGCTGGTCCCAGAACGCGCTGCGCGAGCCGCCGCCCACGAGCGACAGCACGCCCACCTGCGTGCCGGCCGCCCGCAGCGCCTCGAGCCCGTCGGCCAGGCCGAAGGCCACGCCCTCCATCACCGCGTAGATCAGCGCCGCGCGATCGGTGGCGTGCGTCAGCCCCGTCAGGACCCCCTGCGCCGCGGGATCGTTGTGCGGGGTGCGCTCGCCCGAGAGGTAGGGGAGGAAGATCGGCGCCAGGGAACGCGCGGTCTCGTCCAGCCGCTCGACCTCGGCCACCGCCTCGGCCTCGCCCGGGAAACCACCGAGCTGCGTCGCCCAGCGCAGGCAGCTCGCCGCAGAGAGCATCACGCTCATCTGGTGCCAGCGTGCGGGCAGCGCATGGCAGAAGGCGTGGACCGCCCGGGCCGGGTTGGGGCGGAAGCGGTCGTTCACCACGAAGAGCACACCCGACGTGCCGAGGGAGATGAAGCCGGCACCCGGCGCCACGGCGCCGATGCCGACCGCGCTGGCCGCGTTGTCGCCGCCGCCGCCTGCCACCGTCACGGGCTGGCGGATGCCCCACCGGACCCCCAGAGCCGGCAGGAGCCGCCCCGACGGCGCGCTCCCCTCGACGAGCCGCGGCATCTGGCCTCGCGCCAGCCCGGTGGCCGCCAGCATGGCGTCCGACCAGTCGCGGCGCGCCACGTCGAGCCAGAGCGTCCCGGCCGCGTCCGACATATCCGAGGCCTTCTCACCGGTGAGGCGCAGCCGCAGGAAGTCCTTGGGGAGCAGCACCGTCGCCACCCGGGCGAAGGCCCCGGGCTCGTGGCGCGCCACCCACAGGAGCTTGGGCGCGGTGAAGCCCGGCATGACCAGGTTGCCGGTGAGCTCGAGCGCCCGGGGCTCGCGCTCCACCAGCTCCAGGCACTCGCGGTCGCTGCGCGTGTCGTTCCAGAGGATGGCGGGGCGCAGCGGCTCGTCGGCGGCGTCGAGCAGCGTCGCGCCGTGCATCTGGCCCGAGAGGCCGATGCCGCGGACCGCCGCCAGCTCGGGGCCGTGTGCGTCGCGGAGCCGGTCCACCGCGGCGAGCGTCGCCGTCCACCACGCCTCGGGGTCCTGCTCCGACCAGCGGGGGTGCGGCCGCGAGACGTCGAGCGGCGCGCTCGCGGAGGCGGCCGGGCGCCCCCCCTCGTCCATGAGCAGCGCCTTCACTTCGGAGGTGCCGAGGTCGATTCCCAGGAACATGTTGCGCATGATGGCGCATCCAGGAGGCCCGTGCATGGGCAGACGGGTTCACTCCGAGACCTTGCGATCGATGCTCCCGCCTTCGGCTGGGAGGAGCCGGCGCATCACCCTCGGGCGTGGGGACCGGGCCGAACGGCGACGAGTTACGCCGCGTCCACAACCCGAGCGGGCTCCACGAACGCTGGGCGACCCGAGCGCGTCTCGAAAGGGAAGTGGAACGGGCCGCTCCCCTGTGCAACGGTCCGTCCGTCACTCCGAGTTTCACACTTTCAAGGAGGCACGATGTGAGACGGTTCATCCTGATGGCCCTCGCGATCACGGCGACGGCTGGCTTCGCCCCGAGCACCTCCGCCGCCGACAAGCCGAAGATCGGGCTCTCCTTCTCCGACTTCGCCACCGAGCGCTGGGCCCGCGAGCGCGACGAGATGTCGAAGCTGCTCAAGGACGCCGGGTACGAGGTCGTGGTCCAGGAGGCCAACCACGACGCCAAGCTCCAGAACGACCAGATCAAGAACATGGTGACCCAGGGCGCCAAGGTCGTCATCGTCGTCGCGGAAGACGGCGACTCGGCCGCGACCGCCGTGGAGGAGGTCGCCAAGAAGGGGATCAAGGTCATCGCCTACGACCGCCTGATCAAGACCGACAAGATCGCCGCCTACGTCTCGTTCGACAACGTCGACGTCGGCCGCAACCAGGCCAAGGGCGTCCTGGCCGTCAAGAACTCCGGCAACTTCGTGCTCCTGGGCGGCAGCCCGACCGACAACAACGCCCACCTCTTCCGCCAGGGCCAGATGGAGGTCCTCAACCCGCTCATCAAGTCCGGCAAGATCAAGGTCGTCGCCGACCAGTGGGTCGAGAACTGGGATCCAGCCAACGCCAAGAAGCTCATGGAGAACATCCTGACCGCCACCGGCAAGAAGTTCGACGCGGTGGTCGCTTCCAACGACGGCACGGCGCTGGGCGCCCTCGAGGCCCTGAAGACCGCCGGCCTGGCCGGCAAGGTGCCGATCTCCGGCCAGGACGCCACCGAGGCCGGCTGCAACTCGATCGCCGACGGCGAGCTGACGGTCACCATCCTCAAGGACACCCGCAAGCTGACGCCGCTGGCCAGCGAGCTGGCCGTCAAGCTCGCCAAGGGCGAGAAGAACCTCGGCCTGAGCCCCTTCAAGCTCGCCGATCTCACCGGCGACAAGAAGCGCAAGGGCGACGTCCCCTGCAAGTTCCTCCAGGTCTTCCAGGTCACCAAGGCCAACCTGAAGAAGCTGGTGATCGACTCGGGCTTCCAGACCTACGAGGACGTCTACAAGGACATCCCGGGCGCTCCCGCGAAGTAGCGCTGGTATCTTGGGCGTGGCGAGCCCGGCCCCCGCGGGGGCCGGGCTCCTTGATGGAGGTGGAACGTGCCAGGGGACGTCCTCCTCGAGATCTCCCACGTGACCAAGCAGTTCCCTGGCGTCATTGCGCTCAGCGACGTCTCCATCCAGGTCAAGCGCGGCGAGATCCACGGGCTGTGCGGTGAGAACGGCGCCGGCAAGTCGACGCTGATGAAGATCCTGTGCGGCGTCTACCCGTTCGGCACCTACGAGGGGGAGGTCGTCTACGACGGCAAGGAGCTCAGGCTGGGCACCCGCTCGATCCGGCAGGCCATCGAGGAGGGGATCGCCATCGTCTACCAGGAGCTGACCCTGGTCCCCAAGATGACGGTCGGCGAGAACATCTTCCTGGGCAAGGAGCCGCACCGCGGCCGCTCCATCGACTGGGACAGGCTCTACGCCGACACCGCCCGCCTGCTGAAGCGGTTCAAGCTCAAGGTCTCGCCCCTCGACGTGGTCGCGGACCTGGGCGTCGGCCAGATGCAGATGACGGAGATCGCCAAGGCGCTCTCCGAGAACGCCAAGGTCCTGATCCTCGACGAGCCGACCTCCGCCCTGTCGGAGACCGAGGTGGACCAGCTCATGGAGATCCTCCGGGAGCTCAACGCCCAGGGGGTCACCTGCATCTACATCTCGCACAAGCTGGAGGAGTTCTTCCGCATCACCGACACGATCACGGTGCTGCGGGACGGCAAGGTGGTGGAAACCCGGCCCACCCGCGAGCTCACCCTGGAGAAGCTGGTCGGGCTGATGGTGGGCCGCGAGATGAAGGAGCGGTTCCCCAAGGGCAACCGGAAGCCCGGCGACGTCTTCCTCAAGGTGGAGGGGCTGCGCGCCACCGACCCGGCCGACCCGGAGCGGGAGGTGCTCAAGGGCGTCAGCCTGGACCTGCGCAAGGGGGAGATCCTGGGCATCGCCGGGCTGATGGGCTCGGGGCGGACCGAGCTGGTCACCACCCTGTTCGGCGAGTATGGCCGGGTCGTCGAGGGTCGGATCGAGCTCGACGGCAAGCCCGTCGTCATCGGGAGCGCCCGCGACGCCATACGCCACGGCATCGGCCTGGTGCCGGAGGACCGCAAGCGGCAGGGGCTGGTGCTGATCCAGACCATCCTGCAGAACATGAGCCTGCCCAACCTGCCCCGCTTCTCCGGCTTCATGTACATCGACCATAACGCGGAGCAGGCGTCGGTCATGAAGCACTCGACCAGCCTGTCCATCAAGGCGCCCTCGGTGCACGTGCCGGTGGAGTCCTTGTCGGGCGGCAACCAGCAGAAGGTGGTCATCTCCAAGTGGCTCATGTCGGAGCCCAGGATCCTCATCCTGGACGACCCCACCCGCGGCATCGACGTGGGCGCGAAGTACGAGATCTACAAGCTCATGAACCAGCTCGCCGAGGGCGGGTTCGCGATCATCATGATCTCCTCGGACCTCGAGGAGGTGCTCGGGATGAGCGACCGCGTGACGGTCATGTGCGAAGGGCGCTCCAACGGCACGCTGGACATCGCCGAGGCGACCCAGGAGAGGATCATGGCGCGAGCGACGGGCGTCGAGATGGCGGTCGGGTAGCCCATGCCGAAGATTCCGAACGTCCTGCTGAAGGCCTTCACCCGGAACCTGCGGTCCAACATCCTGATCATGGCGCTGGTCGCCATCTGGATCGGGTTCGGGATCGCGACGCCGAGCTTCTGGTCCGGGGACAACATCCAGAACGTCCTCCCGCAGATGGCGATCATCGCCATCATGGCCTGCGGCATGGTCTTCGTGATCGTGACCGGCGGCATCGACCTGTCGGTCGGGTACGGCGCGGGGTTCGTCTCGGTGGTCGGGGCCGCCCTGCTGTACTACGGCGTCATCGACGAGCGGCTGCAGGCGCTCTTCCCGTCCATGTCGGCGGGCGGCATCGAGTTCCTGACCATGGTCGTGACGGTGCTCCTGTGCATGGCGCTCGGCCTGCTGATGGGGCTGTTCCAGGGCTACATCATCGCCCGCCTCTCGGTGCCGCCCTTCATCGTCACCCTGGGCGGCCTCTACATCTTCAAGTCAGGCATCCTCCTGGTGACCCAGGGCAAGTCGCTCTTCATCTCCTCCAACGACACCTTCAAGTTCATCGCCCAGGGGCTCGTCCCGCCCTGGGGCGGCTGGGTCCTGGCCGCGCTGGTCTCCGCCGCACTCTTCGCCGGGGTGTTCGTCGCCCGCGCCCGCAAGCGCAGGTACGAGATCGCGCAGGGCTCCCTCGCCGTCGACCTGCTCAAGGCTGGCCTCTACTCGCTGCTGGTCGTCGGCTACGTCGCGGTGGTCAACCGCGCCTTCGACGGCGACACGGAGGACCTGAGGGGGGTCCCGCTCCTCGTCGTCATCCTCGGCGTCATCGCGGTGCTGATGAGCTACGTCTCCACCCGGACCCGCCTCGGGCGCTACGCGTACGCCATCGGAGGCAACCGGGAGGCGGCGCGGCTCTCGGGCATCAACATCCGAAAGACCATCCTCTCGATCTACGTGATCATGGGCGCGCTGATGGGCGTCTCCGGGATCGCGCTGGCCGCGTACGTGGGGGCCGGCACCACCGGCGCGGGCGGGGGCTACGAGCTGGACGTCATCGCGAGCTGCATCCTCGGCGGCACCTCGACCCTGGGCGGCGAGGGCACGGTATTCGGCGCCATCATCGGGGCCCTCATCATCCAGTCCCTGTCCAACGGCCTGCAGATGATGAACGTCAGCTCCAATGTGCAGTACCTGATCAAGGGGCTGGTCCTGATCCTCGCGGTCCTGGCCGACATCTCGATGAAGAAGAAGCGGGGCTGAGGGCCAGTCCTTCGCCAAGATCCTCCGGCGGGTCTGATTCGACGGCCCGCTAGTGCGTGTGGACGTCGTCCACGTGCGCGTAGGCCGCCGACTCGATCTGGAGCGTCGTGTGGTCGATCCCGAACGTGTGGCGGAGCCGCGCCTTCACCTCGGTCAGGATCTCGTCGTTGCGCCCGATGGCGACGCCGTCCACGACGAGATGGGCCGAGAGCGCGCACATGCCGGTCGAGATGGACCAGATGTGGAGGTCGTGCACCGCGAGGACGCCCTCGGCGCCCTCCATCTGGCGCGTCACCTCGGCGACGTCGATGTGGCCCGGCACGGCCTCCATGAGGATGTCCGTGATCTCGAGGACGAGCCGCCAGGCGCCCCACACGATGAGGGCGGAGATCCCGATCGAGAGCAGCGGGTCGATCCACCAGAGCTCCGGCCGGAGCGCCATGGCGCCCGCGCCGAGGAGGATCGCGACCGACGAGATCGTGTCGGACAGCACGTGCAGGAACGCCGAGCGGGCGTTGAGCGACCGCTCCTGGTGGAGGAACCAGAGGATGGCGAGGTTCGCCGCGAGGCCGACGAGCGCGATGACCGCCATGAGGCGCAGGTCGATCGCGGCGTGACGCGCGCGCAGCCGCTCGACCGCCTCCCAGCAGATCCAGATCGAGAGGACGACGAGCGCGCCGACGTTGATCTGCGCGCCGAGCACCTCCGCCCGGCGGTACCCGAAGGTGCGCTTGTCGTCCGCGGGACGCGTGGCGAGGACCGCGGCGACGAGCGCGAGGCCGAGCGCGCCCGAGTCGGTGAGCATGTGCGCCGCGTCCGAGAGGAGGGCGAGGGAGCCGGAGATCCAGCCGCCCACCGCCTCCGCGACCATCACCAGGGCCGTGAGGACAAGCGACGCCGCGAGCCGGCGCAGGCTCTGCCCCGCGCCGTGCGCCCCGGCCTGGTGGGCTCGGTCGTGGTCGTGGCCGTGCGCCTCGCGGCCGTGCGCGTTGCCGGGACCGTGCCGGTGGCCCGCGTGGTCGTGCGACATTCCGCTTGAACCTCCGCCCGCCGCAGTCTACCCCTTGCTCCTAACCCGGGACACGCTGGCCGCCATCCGCGCGTGCCGTGCGCTCGCCCCGCGGGAACCGCGGAGCCGGATGGGCCGATCACGCCGATTCGCCATCGCACGCGACGGGACGCGCATCGCCTGGACGAGCGCCGGGACGGGCGACCCGCCGATCGTGCTCACGGACGGCATCGGCTGCGCGGGGTTCATCTGGCGGCAGCTCTCGCCGGCGCTCGCCCGGGATCGCCGGGTCATCCACTGGAACTACCGCGGCCACGGGGCGAGCGGGGCGCCGCGCGACCCGGAGCGGATGACGCTGCAGGAGTGCGCCCGGGATCTCGTCTCCGTGCTCGACGCCGCGCGGATCGACCGGGCCGTCCTCGCGGGCCACTCGATGGGCGTGCAGGTCGTGCTCGACGCCTGGCGCCGCGCGCCGGGCAGGGTCGCCGGGCTCGTGCTCGTGTGCGGCGCGCCGGGGCGGCTGCTCGACACGTTCCACGAGTCGACCGCGCTGCGCACCGCGCTCCCCTGGGCTCGCAAGCTCGTGGACCGCTGGCCCGAGGTCGTCCGCGCCGGCTTCCGCGCGCTCGTCACCGCGGACGTCGCGCTCGACTACGCGCTCGCGTTCGAGGTGAACCGCGCGCTCCTCCACCGCAACGACCTCCTCCCCTACTTCGAGGACCTCTCGAAGGTGGACCCCACCCTCTTCGTCCGGCTCCTCGCGTCGGCCGCCGATCACGACGCCACGCCCTGGCTCCCCGACATCAAGGTCCCGACGCTCGTCGTCGCCGGCGCCCGCGACGCGTTCACGCCGATGCGCCTGTCGGTCGCGATGAGCCAGGCGATCCGCGGAAGCGATCTGCTCGTCCTGCCGGGCGGGACGCACGTGGGCCCGCTCGAGCAGCCGGACGTCCTCGCCGCGCGCGTCCGCGCGTTCCTCTCCGCCCGCGTGCCCGTCGAGCGGCGCCGGGCCGCCGCGCGCCGGCGGAGCCGCCCGGCGGCGGGCGCGCCGCGGGCCCGCGGGCGCGCCGCGCGGAGGCCGCCCGCGTGACGTCCCTCCGGCCCCTCGCCGCGGCGGCGGCGCTCCTGTGCGCCGCCGGCGCCGCGCGGGCGCAGCCCTACGATCCCGACTTCCGCTGGCGCACCATCGAGACGCCGCACTTCAGGCTCCACTTCCACCAGGGCGAGGACGCGCTCGCGCAGGACGTCGCGCGCGAGGCGGAGCGGGCCCACGCCCTCCTCGCGCCGCGGCTCGGCCTCGAGCCCGGGCGCACGGAGGTCGTCCTCTCGGACGACACGGACGACGCGAACGGCTCGGCGACGCCGCTGCCGTACGACACCATCCGGCTCTACGCCGTGGCGCCGTCTTCGGGATCCGTGCTGCAGGACTACCGGGACTGGGTCCGCCAGCTCGTCCAGCACGAGTACACGCACATCCTCCACCTCGACCACGTGGGCGGCGTCCCCGCGGCGTTCAACCGGATCTTCGGCAAGCTCTGGATCCCGAACGGCCTCGTGCCGTCCTTCTTCATCGAGGGGCTCGCGGTCGTGAACGAGTCGGAGGGCGATCCCGCGTCCGGCCGCAACGCGAGCGCGCTCTTCGACATGTACGCGCGGGCGCTCGCGCTCGACGGTCCCTTCCCGCGCCTCGACGAGGCGGCGAACCCATACCTCGAGTGGCCCGTCGGGAACGTGCCGTACCTGCTCGGCGGGCGGTTCATGGGCTTCCTGCACGCCCGCTACGGCGCCCCGGCGGTCGCGGGCTGGATCGCGGATCAGGGCCGCTACGTCTGGCCGTACGCGCCGTCCTGGGCCGGGGAGCGCTGGTTCGGCGGGCGCGGGTTCCCGGAGCTCTGGTCGGAGTACGCCGCAGCGGAGCGCGGCTACGCCGAGGGGCAGCGGGCGCGCGTGCGGGAGCGGCCCGTCACGCAGCCGGCGCCGATCACCCGGCGCGGCGGCGTCGTCGAGAACCCGCGCTTCTCGCCCGACGGGAGCTTCCTCGTGTACTACGGCCGCTCGCTCGACGACGCGCCGGGGGTCTTCCGCGTCGCGCCGGGCGGCAAGGACCTCGGCCGCGTGACGGTCGTCGACGCGAACGGCACCCTCGCGCTCCGCTCGCCGCGCGAGGCCCTCGTCGCGATCGGCGAGGTGTGGCACGAGTACCGGATCTACGACGACCTCTGGCTCGTGGACCTCGAGAGCGGCCGGCGCCGCCGCGTGACGGACGGCGAGCGCGCGACCGACCCCGACGTCTCGGCCGACGGCCGGACGGCGGTCTACGTGCGCCGCACCGGCGGGGGAGAGATGGCGCTCGTCCGCCGCGACCTCGCGGGGGGCGAGCCGGAGGTGCTCTTCGCGCGCCCCGGGGCCCAGGTGTTCATGCCGCGCGTCTCCCGCGACGGCCGCGTCGCGTTCGAGCTGCACGAGGCGGGGCGGCGGGACATCGCGCTGTGGAGCGACGGACGCGTCGAGCGGGTGACCGACGACGACGCGCTCGACACGAGCCCGGCGTGGACGCCCGACGGCCGCTTCCTCCTCTTCGCGTCCGACCGCGGCGGCATCTACAACGTCTACGCGTGGGAGGCCGCGACCGGGCGCCTCCGGCAGGTGACGAACGCCGAGACCGGCGCGCTGCAGCCCGAGGTCTCGCCCGACGGGAAGACGCTCGCCTTCGTCACGTACGGCCGCGCCGGGTACGACCTCGCGACGATCCCGCTCGACGAGGCGACCTGGCTCGACCCGCTCCCCGCCCCGCCTCCCGCGCCGCCGCCCGCGCGCGCGGACGGCCCCGAGGCGCCGTTCGCGTCGCGCCCGTACAGCCCGTGGCCGACGTTGCGGCCGACGCTGTGGCTGCCGTTCGTCGCCGCGAACCAGGAGGGCACCACCTTCGGCGCGTTCACCGGCGGCGCCGACGTCCTCCTCCGCCACGTCTGGACGCTCCAGGCCTGGTGGGACACCCGCGGCCCCGAGCCCGGATACGCCTTCGCGTACCTGGGCGGCTGGTCGTGGCCGCGGCTCGACCTCTCGTCCTCGGTCGGGCTCGCCGACTCGCCGGGACCGCCCGACCGGCTCCAGCGCGTGTGGACCTACGCGGACGCGGGGCTCACGTTCACCTGGACGCGGCTCGCGCGCGCCCTCGCCCTCCGCGTCGGCTGGAGCGGGACGCGCTACGACTCCGTCGAGGCGATCCCGCCCGGGCCGCCGGTCCCGGAGGAGATCCGGTTCGAGGACGGGTTCCTCTCGGACCTCTCCCTCGCCGCGAGCTACTCGGACGCGCGGCGGTTCGTGCACTCGATCTCGCCCGAGGAGGGACGCGTCGTCACCCTGCAGCTCCGGCTCGCCGCGCCGGAGATCGGGAGCGACTTCGAGCTCGCGCGCGCGCGCGCCTCGCTCGCCCAGTACGTCCGGCTCCCGTTCACGCGCCACGGCGTGCTCGCCGTGCGGCTCGCGGGCGGCGTCGCGCAGGGGAGCATCGGCGGGAACGCGCCCTTCGAGCTGGGCGGCGCCGGATTGGTGAGCCTCGCGTCGCTCGTCCCCGGCGCGTTCCCGGCGTCGGCCGATCAGCTCCGCGGGTACCCGTCCGGCGCGCTCGCCGGCACGGGATTCGTCCTCGGGAACGCCGAGCTGCGGTTCCCGCTCGCGGGGCTCCACCGGGGGAAGTCCACCTGGCCGGTGTTCCTCTCCCGGCTCCACGGCGCGGTGTTCCTCGACGTCGGCGACGCGTTCGACCTCCCCGGCGAGCTGCCGTTCGCGGGCCACCCGCTCGACGCCGAGCAGCTCAGGTTCTCCGCGGGCGCCGAGCTGCGGACCGAGATCGTCCTCGGGTACTACCTCCGCGCGGACCTCCGCATCGGCGTCGCCACGCCGCTCGGCGCGCTGCCTCGGGAGCGGCCGCGCCGCCGACCGGGACGCCGGCATCGACGCCGCGACCCAGGTGTACGTGACGGTCGGACCGTCGTTCTAGGCCTGCGTCACGGGCGACCGGGTCCGGACGCTTGCGACCTCGTGCCCGGGGTGCTAGAAAACGCGCCGCTTCGAGCTTCGCCGACATAGCTCAGTTGGTAGAGCAGCTGATTCGTAATCAGCAGGTCCCCAGTTCAAGTCTGGGTGTCGGCTCCAGCTTCTTCAGCACCGATGGCCATCGCGGGGCCTCTCCTGAAGACCGGGGGAGGCCCCGCTGGTCTTCTCCTCACTCTCTCCCAACCCCGGGGAGCCAGGCAGGGGGGCGCAGGCATTGGCGTCCGAGGACTGCTGGGACGAGCAGCAGAAGGAGCGGAAGGCCAAGTAGCCGGCTCGCCCCTCGCGCCGCGTCCGGCTAGGCTTCGCCTCCATGCACGCCCTGATCGCCGTCGCCCTCGCGCTCGTCGTCTCCGCCGCGCCCGCCGCCTCGCGCCCGTCGCCCGCCTCCCTCGCCCCGACCCTCTCGCCCGCGGAGCGCGCGGCCGCGGCGCGGATCACCGCCGCCGAGATCTCGGGTCACATCCGGTTCCTCGCGGACGATCTCCTCGAGGGCCGCTTCCCCGGCCAGCGCGGGGACGAGCTGGCGATCCGGTACCTCGCCGCGCAGCTCGAGACGATCGGCTACCGGCCGGGCGCGACCGACGCGGCCGGGAAGCCGAGCTGGTTCCAGGACGTGCCGCTCGTGCGCCACGCCTCGACCGTCCCCGCGTCCATCGCCTTCCGGAAGGGCGGCGAGCAGGTGGTGCTGACGACGGGCCCGGGCGTCTCGGCCGAGGTCGTCCTCCGCTCCGTCGGCGACGTCGACCGCGCGTCGGTGAAGGACGCCGAGCTCGTCTTCGTGGGCTACGGCATCGTCGCGCCCGAGCACGGCTGGGACGACTACCGGAACGTCGACGTGCGCGGGAAGGTGGTGGTGCTCCTCAACTTCAACCCGCCCTGGGCCGGCGAGGGCGTCCGGCTCTGGACCGGGCGCTGGGACTACAAGTACCTCGAGGCCGCCCGCCACGGCGCCGCCGGCGCGCTGCTCGTGCACACGACCGAGTCCGCGAGCTACCCGTGGCAGGTGGTCGCCACCTCGAACGGCCGCGCCGCCTTCGCGCTCCCGAAGGAAGGGGACGCGGACGCGCGCCTCCCGTTCCAGGGCTGGATCTCGCACGACGCCGCCGCTCGCCTGTTCCGGCTCGCAGGCCGCGACCTCGCCGACGACGAGGCCGCGGCGAAGGCGCCGGGGTCGAAGGGCGCGCCGCCGCTGCCCCTCGGCGTCACGATGTCGCTCGACATGCCGATCGCGCGCGAGCGGACGCTGAGCGCGAACGTCGTCGGCGTCCTCCCGGGGACGGACCCCGCGCTGAAGGGCGAGGCGGTCCTCTACACGGCGCACCACGATCACCTCGGGATGCGGTCGCCGCCGGCCGCGGGGGAGCGCAACGTCTACACGGGCGCGCTCGACAACGCCTCCGGCTGCGCGACGACGCTCGCGATCGCGCGGGCGCTGGCGAGCGCGCCGCCGCGCCGCTCGGTGGTCGTCGCGTTCGTCACCGCCGAGGAGCAGGGGCTCCTCGGGTCCCGCTGGTACGCGAGTCACCCGACGGTGAAGGCGGGTCGCATCGCCGTGGACGTGAACCTCGACGGAGTGAACGTCTTCGGCCGCACGAAGGACCTGAGCGTCCTCGGGCTCGGCAAGTCCACCGTCGACGACGTCGTCCGGGCGGTGGCGGCCGCCCAGGGGCGGACCGTCCACGGGGACCCGTATCCGGACCACGGCTCGTACTACCGCTCCGACCACTTCGAGCTCGCCCGCGTGGGCGTTCCGAGCGCGGGGGTGAGCGGCGGCCCGAGCTACGTCGGCCGCCCCGAGGGCTGGGGAAAGGAGCAGGTGGACCACTGGATCGCGGCGAACTACCACCAGCCCAGCGACGCGTACCCTCCGTCGCCCGAGGCGTGGGATCTCTCGGGAGCGGTCGAGGACGCGCAGCTGCAGCTCGTCGTGGGCCTTCGGATCGCGAACGACGCGCACCTGCCGCGCTGGACGCCGGGCGACGAGTTCGAGAAGGCGAGGCTCGAGGCGGCGCGGTGAGTCGCCGGGTGGCGGGTCGGCGCCGGCTCGCCGCGGCGCCGCCACCACCCGGCCCGCAGCGTCCGCGCGCCGCGCTACTTCCCGCGCACCGCCCGCGTCGCCTTCGCGAGGGCCGCGAACACGCTCGGGATCTGCGCGTCGGCGCAGGACGAGAACGCGATCCGGAGCTCGCGCTTCCCGAGCGCGATGGTGCCGACGCCGGAGTCCTCGAGGGCCCGAACGCGCACGGTCTCGGCGTCGGCGTCCTTCAGGCGCACGCACATGAAGTAGCCGGAGTTGAACGGGTACACGTCCCAGCAGTCCGCGTACTCGGCCTTCTGGCTCTCCTTGTGCGAGATCGCGGACCGCGCCTTCAGGACCGCGACCTTCTCCGCCTGCTGCTTGCGGAACTCGGGATCGGCGAGCGCCTTCAGCACGACGGACTGGCCGGGGTTCGAGATGTTCGAGACGTACGCGCGGATGAGGCCCGCGGTCTTGTCCTCGAGCGCCTTGTACGCGGCGGGGGTCCCGTTCTTCACGCCGAACGTGATGAACCCGACGCGGAGGCCCCACACGAACTCCTCCTTCGTCGCGCCGTCCACCTTGATCGCGAGGAGGTTGTTCGAGGCCTTCGCGAGCCGGCCGAAGATCGACTCGCGGGAGGCGGCGTCGTCGAAGAACATCCCGTAGTACGCGTCGTCGACGCACACGACGAGCTTCGTTCCCGCCTCCGCCTCCGCGGTGAGCGCCTTCGCGATCCCGTCCATCTCCGCCTTCGTCGGCGTGTAGCCGGAGGGGTTGTTCGGGAAGTTGAGCGAGACGACGACCTTCTTGCCGCGGAGCCTCGCGAGCGCGGCGCCGAAGCCGGCGAGGTTGAACCCCGTCAGCTTCTCGTCGAAGAACGGGAAGTAGTTGAAGCTCGCCTCGAGCCGGGTCTCCCAGTTGAGGTTGTAGTTCTCCCAGAGGAGGTCCGGCGTCAGCACCGCGTCGCCCGGGTCGAGGAACAGGTCGCCGACGAGCCCGAGCCCGTGGGTGAGCGCGTTCGTGACCACCGGGTTCGAGAGCGGGTGGTCGCCGAGGCTCGGCGTCTCCTCGCGCTGCTTCCTGGCCCAGGCGGTGCGGACGTCCGGCTTCCCGTAGGACGGCGCGTAGTCGAAGATCTCGCCGGGCGTGAGCCCGGTGAAGTACTTGCCGACGCAGGCGAGGTGCATCGGCCCGCCGCCCTCGGTCGCGATGCCGATCGTGGCGTTGGCGGTCTTCGCCTTCTGCTTCGCCTCGGCGCTCTGGGCGAGGATGCCCTTGGCGGGGAAGAAGAAGCGCTTGCCGCGCGCGGAGAGCATCGCGAGGACCTGGGGGCAGTCCTTCGCGAGCGCGTCGTTGGCGGCCTGGGCGAGGGGGTGGAGGGGCGTGCTCATCGGCGGCTCCTGGGGGGAGTCGAGGGTGGGTGTGGGTGGGGAGCGGATTGGTTGCACGACGCGGCCGGTCGGTCAAGCGTGGCGAGCCGGGCGCACGCCCGCTTTCCTTCCGCCAACTCGCCGGCCACGTTTCCCGGATGTATAGGATGCCCATGGCACCCCGCAACGGCGGCAAGAAGGGCTTCTACGAGGAGGCGATGGAGATCTTCCATCGCGCCGCGGACCTCATCGGGATGAACCCGCGCGTGCGCATGGAGCTCGAGGAGCCCGACTTCGAGCACATCTTCTACGTGACGATCGACACGCGGGACCGGCTCGTGCCCCTCACCCCGGAGGAGCAGGCGGCCGCCGGGAGCCTGCCGCCGTCCGACGTCCGCGCCGCCGACGCCCTCGAGCCGCTCGCGAACGGCAGCTACATCCTGCACCGCCGCGCCCTCCTCGGCGCCGACATCACGACGCGCGACCGCGTCATCAACATCCCCGGCAAGGGGTTCTTCCGGTTCCACCGCGGCGGCCCGAAGAAGTTCAAGGCGTACCGGATCCAGCACAACCAGGTGCGCGGCCCGTACAAGGGGGGCATCCGCTACCACAGGGAAGCGTCGCTCGACCTCTTCAAGACGCTCGCCGCCGACATGACCTGGAAGACCGCGATCGCCGAGATCCCCTTCGGCGGCGCGAAGGGCGGCATCCGGATCGACCCCTTCAACTACTCGCGCGAGGAGATCGAGCACCTCTCGCTTCGCTACGTCTACAAGTTCAAGAAGTTCATGGGGCCCTTCCTCGACATCCCGGCGCCCGACGTCGGGACGAACGGCGAGATCATGGCCTACATGATGCGCCAGTTCACCGACGGTGAGCGGGAGCACCACAAGATGCGCGGCGTCGTCACCGGCAAGGACGTCCGCATCGGCGGCTCGGAGGGGCGCGTCAAGGCGACCGGCCAGGGCGTCGTCTACTGCATCGAGGACTGGGCGCGCGAGCGCGGCTTCGACATCCGGGGCGCGCGGGTCCTCATCCAGGGGTTCGGGAACGTCGGCTCCAACGCGGCCGACATCCTCTCGGCGCTCGGCGCGAAGATCGTCGCGGTGAACGACGTCAACGGGACCGTCCACAGGGACGGCGGCCTCGACGTCCCCGCCCTGGTCCAGCACGTCCACGGGACCCCTTCGAACCTCCGCCGCACCGTGGCGGGCTTCCCGGGCGGGACGGCGATCTCGAAGGACGACTTCTGGGCGCTCGACGCGGACATCTGCATCCCCGCCGCGCTCGGCGAGGAGATCACCGGCGAGGTGGCGGAGCGGCTCAAGGTGAAGCTCGTGGCCGAGGCCGCGAACGGCCCGACCACGCGCGAGGGCGACCGCGTGCTCGCCGCCCGGAAGATCGACATCATCCCCGACATCATCTGCAACGCGGGCGGCGTCACCGTGTCGTACTACGAGTGGCTCCAGAACCAGCGGCTCGAGCACTGGACCGAGGCGGAGGTGAACCGGCGGCTCGAGCAGGCGATCAAGAAGAACTACGCGATCATCCGGGACGTCGCGCGGAACCGGCCGCAGCGCACGCCGAACTGGGACTCCCGCCCGTACTGCGTGGGCCAGGAGGTCGACGTGCGCACGGCCGCGATGATCCTCGCGCTGAAGCGCATCGAGGCGCACTACCTGCTGGAAGGCTTCAGCCAGTAAGCGGACCCGAAGGAGCGAGCGGAGGGGCAGCCGGAGGAGGCTGCCCCGAGCACTCCCCCATTACAGATCGTCGCCGCAGGCGGCGTCGAGCAGCGGCTCGCGGCGCGCGGCGAGGAGCCGCGCCACCCGCGGGAGCGCGAGCCGGTAGGCCGCGAGACACGCCGCGCCGAGCACGAGCCAGCCGGCGGGCAGCACCCAGCCCTGCTCGACCCGGATCGCGACGAGCACCGGGATGGCGAAGAGCCCCGCCCCCGCCGACACGATCCCCATCCCCGCGAAGGCGGAGAGCGGCGTGAGGTGCCCGCCGCGCTGGATCGTGTACGCCGCCGGCCGGGGGTTCAGGATCGAGACCACGTTCCCCGCGCCGAGGAAGAGCGGCGCGATCCCCGCGTGCAGCGCGAACGCCCCGAGGAGCGCCCACGCGGGCGGCGCGCCGCCGGCGGCGACCCCGGCCGCCGCGCTCGCTGCGAAGAGCCCGAGGGAGAGCAGGTACGCGGCGACGTTCTTCGCGAGCAGGACGTCCGCGGGCGCGACGGGCGCGAGGAACCAGGCGCGGGCGCCGGCGCGCTCCCAGCCGAACGCGTTGAGCCAGAAGGGCTGCGTCGCGAGGTGGGCGTACGCGGCGAACCCGAAGAGCGGCAGCGCGCGCACGACCTCGCCCGCCTCCTCGGGGATCCTCGGCCCGAGCTTCCACGCGACGAGCGCCGCGAACGCCGGCACGACGAGGGCGAGCACGCCCGCGATCGGGTGGCGCAGGAGGTACTTGCCCTCCTTCTCGAGGAGCGGCCCGAGGCGCCCGGGGAGCCGCCACCCGCCCGCCCCGGTCGCGGCGGCGCGCGGCCGCTCGTCGCCGCCCGACCGCGCCGAGCCGAGGGCGAGCCGCAGGGCGCCCCACACCGCCGCCGCGGAGGCCACCGCGAGGAGGACGAGCCACGGCACGGCCGCGGCGGAACGCCCCGCGTAGAGGGCGGACACGGCCCGCTCGGCGAGCGCGGGAGGGAACGCGATCCAGCGCAGGCTCGAGGCCGCCCGGAGCGTCGTGAGCGTGGCCCTGGGCCCGCCGGACATGAAGAACACGAGGAACGCCGTCCCGACGTAGACCGCCGCGATCGCGATCTCCCGCACGCGTCGCCCGCGCAGGAGGCGCGCGAGCAGCTCCTGCACGAGCGCGATCATCGAGACCGTGCCCACGACGAAGAGCAGGTACGCCATCGCGAGGAGGACGACCCACGCGCCGGGCCGCGCGAGCGCGCCGCCGAGGAAGGCGCCGCCGAGGATGACGCACCAGAAGACCGCGAAGGGGTCGCCGACGACCGAGGCGACGAGCCCGTACGCGAACACGCGGCCCGGACGGATCGGGTACGGGAGGAAGCGCCCGAGGTCCACCGCGTCCCGCTCCGAGACGCTGAGCGAGACCGCCGTCCACGTCTGCCACATGCCGAACAGGACGGCCGCGACGGCGATCTCCGACACGCGCCCGCGCCCCTCCCCGCCCGCCCGCACCGCCTGCCACGCGCCCGCCGCCGCGAGGGACGCGAACACGAGGCCCGCCGGGATCGCGATCGCGAACAGCGCGATCCGGGCCACGAGCTCCGGGATCCCCCCGCGCCCGCGGAAACGCCGCCACAGCAGGCGGGCCCGGAGCTCGGCGAACGCCGGCAGCGTCGAGCGCGGCGGAAGCGGAGCCACCGCCCGCGCCAGCTCGCCGAGGCCGCTCGCGCCCGGCTCGACCTTCACGGGCGGCGCCGCCCCTGGCCGAGCCAGGAGAGCTCCTGGGCCGGCGCGCGGTCCTCGCCGACGGTCCGGATGAACACCTCCTCGAGCGTCCCGGTCCCGCGCACCTCCGCGAGCGTGCCCTGCGCCGCGAGCCGGCCCTCCCGGATGATCCCGACGTGCGTGACGAGCCGCTCGACGACCTCGAGGACGTGGCTCGTGAGGAAGATCGTCATCGCGCCGCGCGCCACCAGGTCCTGCAGCATCCGCCGGATGCCGGTCACCGCGACGGCGTCGATGCCCTCGAACGGCTCGTCGAGGAAGAGCAGCTCGGGCCCGTGGATGAGCGCGCACCCGAGCGCGAGCTTCTTCTTCATGCCGTGGCTGTACTCGGCGACGAGCTTCCCAGCGTCGCCGGCGAGCTCGAGCGCGGCGAGCAGCTCGTCCGCGCGCCGCGCCGCCTCGCGCCGGTCGAGCCCGTAGAGCTGTCCGTGGATGCGGAGCTGCTCGGCGCCGGAGAGCCGCTCGAACAGGGAGAGCGGGTCGAGCACGACGCCGATCCGGCGGCGCACGTCCACGCCGTCCTTCGAGAGGTCCACCCCGAGCACGCGCGCCTCGCCCGAGGTCGGGGCGAGGAGGCCGGTGAGCATCCGGATCGTCGTGCTCTTGCCGGCGCCGTTCGGCCCCAGGAAGCCGTAGAACGCGCCGGTCGGCACGTCGAGCGCGAGATCCTCGACCGCCGGCTTCCCCTCGAACAGGCGGGTGAGTCCCCTCGTCTCGATCGCCCGCATCCCGCGGGCATCTTAGTGCGTCTCGGCGGGCGCCGCCTCGTCGGCCTCGAAGTACAGGAAGCGGACGCCCATCCCGCGCAGCGCGAGCGGCCCGCGCTGCGCCGCCGGGGTGCGTCCGAGGAGGTGGCACACGTACCGGACCTCTGCGACGCAGGTCATCTCGCCCGCGTCGGCCGGGAAGGTGATCCGGACGTGGGAACCGATGGGCTGCGGCGCGCGCGTCTCGACGAACATGCCGCCCTCGGAGATGTTGCGCGCGATCCCGAGCCCCATCCCGCGCTCGCCCTCGAGGTAGACGCGAAAGACCTTGTCGAGTCGCGGCGCGAGCCGACGCTCCACCGGGTCCGGGATCCGAGCTTCCTTCCGAGTGAAGAGCATCCGCGCCTCCGCCGCCGCCGCCGTCGTTCTCTGCGCGACTCTAGTGCGGGTGGGTGGATGTAGACAAGTTTCCGACCTTCCCTTAGGGGGAATTCCGTCCGACGCCGATGTGGGCACAACTTGCTGAAACCACTGCCGTTCCCACCGCGGTAGACTCGCATTTGCCCCGTCCGGGGCGAAGCCCCCACCACGGAACGCCATGCTCCGACCGCTCGCGATCGCCCTGCTCGCCGCCCTCTCCACGCCCGCCGCCGCCAGGACGGACTTCGCGTCGCTGGCCACCGGCGCCGAGCGGCTCGAGACCCTCGAGCCCTTCCTCGCGCGCTACGTCGGACGCTGCACCGACGTCTACGAGCGGCGCACCTGCGAGGCCAACGTGGCCGCGGCGCGACGCGCGACGGCGGGCAAGATCTTCGCGGTCCGCATCCCCGACGCGGCGTCGCTCGTGCAGCCGCGGCTCCAGGGCGAGAAGTTCGTCCTGCTCGTGACGCCGTTCGTGGACGGCGGCGGGCTCGCGCTCTCGAACGGCGCGCCGCTGCGGCAGGATCCGCACGGCAATCCGCTCGTGGGGCTCATCCCGATCTCCGGCAAGCTCCCGCCGGGCACGATGGAGCTCGAGTTCCAGGGGCCGTTCCGGAGCGGCGCGATCGAGCTCGAGATCGTGTTCCGGCCTGAGCGGACCTGGAAGCTGCCGCGGCGCGAGGGCGGCTCTTACGAGGGCGTGGCCGCGCGGTTCCTCGCCATCCGCGTCCTCGACGCGCGCACGGGGACCGAGATCGCCTCTAAGGTCCTGTAGCGGAGCCTCTCCTCTCCTCTCGGATTCTCCGCGGCCCGTGCGCTCGTGCACGCTGGGCCCCGGGGACGCCCTCCGGCGCGCATGCTCGGCGGCACGTGAGCCGGGGCGCGCGCGCGTTCCCGGTCTCGAAGTTCGCCGCTCCGCCGGAACTCGCGCCGGCAGTGCGCTCGCTGCGCTCGCGCTGCCGGCGCTCGGACAGCCGGCTCCGCGGCACCGGTCGGTCATCGCCGCGCGCGCGAACCGGGTCTTCACGACGGCGCCTGCGCGACGCGCCTCCGGGCGCCCCCGGGGCCTGGCGCTAACGGATCCGCGCGGGCGGGACCGACCCCTACTGCCGCCCGCCGACGGGGACGGCCAGGTAGACGGCCTGATCCCCGCGGCGGACGCGGAGCAGGGCCATGTCGCCCGCCTTCATCTTGTCGATCGCCTTCTTCACGTCGTCGGGCTGCTTCACCGTCTGACGGTTCACCTCGAGGATAACGTCGCCGCGGCGCATGCCGGCGCGCTCGGCGGGGCCGCCGTCGAGGACGTTCGTCACGACGACGCCCTGATCGCCGGAGACGCCGAGCTCGCGCGCCATGTCGGCGGTGAGCGGCGCGAGGGAGACGCCGAGCTTCTGCGTCTTCGCCTTGTCGCCCCCGCCCTCCTCCTCGTCGGCCGACTCGCCCTTCTGCGCGACCGACTCGTCCTCGGGCCGCTGCGCGACCTTGAAGGCGATGCTCCTCTTCTCGCCCTTGCGCAGGACCGTGACCTCCACCTTCTCGCCGGGGGGCACGAGCGCGACGCTGCGCGTGACCGCGCCCGCCGAGTCGACCGGCTTCCCGTTCAGCGCGACGATGAGGTCGCCCGCCTCGACGCCAGCCTTCGCGGCGGGGCCGCGCGGCACGACGTTCTGCACGAGCGCGCCCTTCGTGCCGGACGGCAGCCCGAAGGCCTGGGTGAGATCCGGCGTGAGGTCCCCCACGGAGACGCCCATGAACCCGCGTGTCACCTTCCCCTTCTGGCGGAGCTGCGGGAGGATCGACTTCGCGAGGTCGATCGGGACCGCGAAGCCGATCCCCTGACCGACGTCGGGACGGACGATGGCGGTGTTGATGCCGACCACCTCGCCCCGGAGGTTGAAGAGCGGCCCGCCCGAGTTGCCGGGGTTGATGGCCGCGTCGGTCTGGATGTAGTCGTCGTACGTCCCGGTGCCGATGGGGCTGATGCCGGCGCGGTGCTTCGCCGACACGATCCCGAGCGTCGCCGTGTCGCGGAGGCCCAGCGGGCTCCCGAGCGCGAGCACGAAGTCGCCCTGCCGGAGCGCGTCGGAGTCGCCGAGGACGACCGTCGGCAGCTCGCCGGGCGGCTTCGCGAGCTTGATGAGCGCGACGTCGGTGAGCTGGTCCGCCCCGACCACGTCGGCCTTGAAGTCGCGGCCGTCGGAGAGCCGGACCACGATGTCGGTCGCGCCCTTCACGACGTGGTTGTTCGTGAGGATGTAACCGTCGGCGTTGAGGATGAACCCGGAGCCGAGCGACTGGCCGCGGAGCTCGTCCGGAGCGTCACCTCCCCCGGGGCCGCCGGGACCGGGCTGGCCGAAGTAGCGCTCGAAGAAGTCCTCGAAGGGATCCTGGCCCTGCGGGCCCTGCGGACCGCCGCGCGGGCTGCGCTGGAACCGCTGCACGCGCGGGTGCTTCACCGCCGTGGTCGTCGAGATGTTCACCACCGCGGGCTTGAGCCGCTCGATGAGGGGTGCGAGCGAGGCGCCCAGCGGCACCTGCGCCTCGGCCGCGGGCGCCTGCGCGGCGGCCTCGCGGAACAGGCTCTGCCCGGACGCCTTCGGAGACGGCTGCGTCGCGGCCTGGCCGTCGCGCGAGCAGGCCAGCAAGGCGAGAGTGAGCCCGATGGTGAACGTTCGCTTGACGTAACGGTGCATGCTCCCCGCTCCTGTCGAAAGTCTCATGTCCCTGGACGTCTCTGACGCGCGGCCGGAATTTCTATTCCCGCGCAGCCTACGCCCGCGCGATGCGCCCCACGCGCACCCGTGCGGGGCGGAGGACCCTGTCGCCGATCCGCCACCCGGCGCGGACCTCCTGGACCACGACCCCGTCCAGCGCCTCGTCGGCGACGGCGACGGCGTCGACGGCCTCCGCGACGTGCGGGTCGAACGGCAGGCCCTGCACCGGGATCCGCTGCGCGCCGAGCGCGGCGATCCGCGCGTGCAGCGCGCCGAGGGACAGCCGCACCCCCTCGACGAGGCTCGCGAGCGGGCCAACGCCGTCTCCCGCGTTCGCGACCGCCGCGAGCGCGCGCTCGAGGTCGTCGGCAGCGTCGAGGAGCGCCTGCGCGACCGACGCGCGCTCGGCCTCGACGACGCGCGTCCGCTCGCGCTCGAGCCGCTGCCGGAACCCCTTGTTGTCCTCGACGAGCGCGGCGTACGCGCGGGCGAGCTCGTCGATCCGCGCGGCCTGCTCGGCGAGGCGCGCGTCGCGCGTGTCCGGCCCGCGCGCGCCCGCCGGATCGCCGCGCCCGGCACCCTCCTCAACCTGTCCCGCCGGGCCCGCCGTGGCCTCCTCGCCGGGGGCGAGGGGTTCCCCGCCGGCGGTGAACCGGCGCCGGTCGGTGACCTTCACGCGCGCCCCCTCGGGCACCTCGGCGCCGGAACGTTCGTCGGACATTTCCCTTGTTCCTCCGGGGGCGAAGCTAAGCACCGGGCGGGCGCTGTCAAACGCATCCGGGACGTCGGGGACCGGGGGCACGCGGTCGAGACGGGTGGCGAGCGCCCCCCATTCGAGCAGGCGGGAGTCGCCGGGCGACCCGGGCTCCACCTCCGCCTGCGCGCCCTCGCGGTCGCGGATGTCCACGCCCGCGGCAAGCGGACGCTAGAGGCCGAGGAGCTTCGCGATGCTCTTCTCGTCCGCGGGCGGGAACTCGTACCGGTCGAGCTCCTCGGGGAGCACCCACCGGTGCGCGTGCACGCCGATGTCTCGGACGGGGCCCGAGAGCAGCCGGCAGCGGTACACGGAGAAGTCGATGTCGTAGCCCTCGTAGGCGTGCTCGACGTGGACGCTGCGATCGCCCACCTCGACGCCAATCCCCATCTCCTCGCGCAGCTCGCGCGCCAGCGCGGCCGGGTCGCTCTCGCCCGCCTCCACCCGGCCGCCCGGAAACTCCCACAGGAGCGGGAACGACGCCTTCGGCGACCGCTGCGTGATGAGGTAGCGGCCGTCCTTCTCGATCATGGCCCCGACGACGCGGATCTTGCTACGCATGAGGGTGTCTCCGAGGACCCCGCGAATCGTAGAATACGCATCGCATGGCGTCCATCCGGTTCCTTGGAGCGGCCGGGACGGTGACCGGCTCCCGGTACCTCGTCGAGCACGGGTCGGCGCGCGTCCTCGTGGACGCGGGGCTCTTCCAGGGGCAGAAGGAGCTCCGCCTCCGGAACCGGGCCGCATGGCCGTTCCCGCCGGCGAGCCTGTCCGCGGTGGTGCTCACGCACGCCCACGTCGACCACACCGGGGCGCTGCCGCTCCTCGTCCGGGACGGGTTCGCGGGCCGCGTCCACTGCACCTCCGCGACGCGCGACCTCTGCGCCCTCCTCCTGCCGGACTCCGGGCGGCTCCAGGAGGAAGAGGCGAGGTTCGCGAACAAGAAGGGCTACTCGAAGCACGCGCCGAACGCGCTGCCGCTCTACACCGAGCAGGACGCCCTCGCGGCGCTCCCCCGGCTCTCGCCCGCGGCGTACGGGGAGCGGCGCGAGGTGGCTCCCGGGATTGGGATCCGCTTCCGCCGCGCGGGGCACATCCTGGGGTCCGCGCTCGTCGAGATGGAGCTCGCGGCGGCCGCGCCCGGACGTCCGCCCCTCCGGATCCTCTTCAGCGGCGACCTCGGCCGCTACGGCGCGCCGATCCTCCCCGACCCCGACGTCGGGAGCCGCGCCGACGTCCTCCTCCTCGAGAGCACCTACGGCGGGAAGCGCCACGACGAGTCGTCCCCGGCCGACGCGCTGAAGAGCGAGGTGCTCCGCGCGGTGAAGGAGCGCGGGGCGCTCGTCGTCCCGGCCTTCGCCATCGGCCGGACGCAGGAGATCCTCTTCACGCTGCGTGCGCTCGAGCGCGCGGGCGCCGTCCCGCCGGTGCCGGTCTTCGTCGACTCGCCGATGGCGGTCGACGCGACGCCGATCTTCCTCGCCCACCGCGAGGACCACGACCTGGAGATGGCGGGCCTCCTCGCCTCGGGCGAGTCGCCGCTCCGGCCGGCGCGCGTCACCTTCGCGCGGACGCCGGAGCAGTCGAAGGCGATCAACGGGGTCGGCGGCCCGTGCGTCATCCTCTCCGCGTCGGGGATGGCGACCGGCGGGCGCGTCCTCCACCACCTCGCGCGGCGCCTCCCGGATCCGCGGACCACCGTGCTGCTCGTCGGCTACCAGGCCCAGGGGACGCGCGGGTGGTCCCTCCAGACCGGCGCGCGGACGCTCCGCATCCACGGCGAGGACGTCCCCGTGAACGCCCGGATCGAGTCGATCGGCGGGTTCTCGGCCCACGCCGACGAGGCCGAGATCCAGCGCTGGCTCGGGACCTTCCCGGCGCCCGCGGGGCGGACGTTCCTCGTCCACGGCGAGCCCTCCGCCCTCGAGGCGGCGCGCCAGCGAATGGAGCGGCTCGGCTGGCCGGCGCACGTCCCCGCGCACCTCGAGGAGGTGGCCTTGTGACGGGGGGCCCTCGCCCTGCGGCTGACGCCGGGGGGCTCGGGACCCCCCGAGCCCCCCGGCGCTCGCTCGAGATCAGTACCCGCGGCGAAGCCGCGCTCCGCACTGGGGGCCCCCTGGGGGGCCGGCGCAGCCTTATCCGGCTGCGCCTGCGCTCGGGGTGCCGCACGCCCGGGAGGGCGGCCCGGTGACCGCCGCGTCCGGCCGGACCGCGCTCGTCCTCTCGGGCGGCGGCGCGCGCGGGGCCTACGAGGCCGGCGTGCTGCGCTACGTCCGCGGCGAGCTCGCCGACGCGCTCGGCCGGCAGCCGCGCATCGACCTCGTCTGCGGGACCAGCATCGGCGCCGTGAACGCGTGCTTCCTCGCGGCGCACGCGCACGTCCCCGCGCGTCAGGGCGAGGTGCTCGTCGAGGCGTGGCGGTCGCTCAGGCTCGAGGAGGTCTTCCACTGGAGCGCGCTCCGGCTCGCGGCCCTCCCCTGGTACGTCTTCCGCCAGCTCCGCGCGACGCGCCTCCACCAGGTCTCCTGGCGCGTCTCCGACTTCCTGTGGCCGGAGGCGCTCGCGCGGCTCGTCGAGGGGCGCATCGACTGGCCGCGGCTCCATCGCAACGTGCGCGAGGGGCACCTCGACGCGCTCACCGTGACCGCCACGGACCTCGGCACCGGCCGCGCCGTCGTGTTCGTGGAGAGCCGCGAGCCGCTCCCGCCGTGGAGCCGCGACCCGCTCGTCGAGGCGCGGGCGCGCGCGATCGGGCCCGAGCACGCGCTGGCGTCCGGCGCCATCCCACTGCTCTTCCGGCCCGTCCGGATCGAGGGCTCCTGGTTCACCGACGGCAGCGTCCGGCAGAACGTGCCGCTCGCGCCGGCGATCCGCCTCGGCGCGGAGCGGATCCTCGTCGTCGGGCTCCGCCAGGCGGACCGGTCCGATCGTCCGCCGCCGCGCGACGGCGACGAGCCCCCGACCACCGCGGCGCTGCTCGGCCGGATCCTGAACGCGCTCCTGCTCGATCACACCGACTACGACCTCGAGCGGCTCCGGCGGATCAACGCCGTGATCGCCCAGGGGGAGCGCGCGCACGGCGCCACCTTCGCCGAGACGCTCGCGGAGATCGCAGGCGGCGACTTCGGCGCGCCGCTCCGGCGCGTGCAGGACCTCGTCATCCGGCCGTCGCGGGACATCGGCCAGCTCGCGCGCGTCTACGCGGAGCGGCGCGTCCGCGGGCTCCGGCGCGGCACGCTCGCGTCGCGCCTCCTGCGGCGGGCCGCGTCCGACGCGGAGGCTGCCTCCGACGGCGCCGCCGACCTCGCGAGCTACCTCCTGTTCGACCGCGACTACGCGGAGGAGCTCGTCGCGCTCGGGTACGACGACGCGCGCCGGATGCGGTCCGAGCTCGTCGCGTTCTTCTCGGCACAACCCGCCGCCAGCGCGCGGTCCGCGTGAGGGGAGCGCGCATGCTCGATCAGCCGACGCTCCTCGACGCCGCGATGGGGACCGCTCTTCTCGCCCGCGGCCTCCCCGCGGGCAGGCCTCCGGAGGCGTGGCTGCGCGAGCGCCCGGAGGAGATCGCCCGCGTCCACGCGGCGCACGCCGCCGCGGGCGCGCAGGTGCTGCTCACCTGCACGTTCGGCTGCGCGTCGCCGCGCGTCGAGGCCGCGGTCGGGCCGGGGTCGGCCCCGTCGCTCTGCGCCTCCGCGGCGCGCCTCGCGCGCGAGGCCGCGGCGGCCCGCCCGGTCCGGGTGGCGGGGGCCCTCGGCCCGACCGGGCTCGTCGTCCCGGGCGGCGCGGTCGCGATCGCGCCGCTCGAGGCCCGGTACGCGGTGCCGCTCGCCGCGCTCGCGGACGCGGGCGTGGACCTCCTCTGGATCGAGAGCCTGTGGGACCTCGACGAGGCCCGCGCGGCGCTCGCGGCGGCGCGCCGGACCGGGCTCCCGGCGGTCGTGACGTTCACCTTCGAGGAGGCCGGGGGGCGCTTTCACGCGCCCCGTGGGCCCTCCGCCGAGGACTGCCTCGCCGCCGTCGCGGCCGAGGGCGCGCTCGCCGCCGGCGTGAACTGCGTCGCGCCGGGGCCGGCGCTCTCGGCGCTCGCGGGGTGGGCGACGGCCCGGCTCGGCGTCCCGTTCGTCGCGAAGCCGAGCCCCGGGCTGCCGGGGGCCGTCGCGACGCCGGAGGCGTTCGCGGAGGCGCTCGGGCCGGCGTTCTCGGCCGGGCTCAGGATCGCGGGCGGGTGCTGCGGCGCGACCGAGGATCACCTGCGCGCGCTGGCGACGCTCGTCGCGTCGGGTGCCTGAGCCGCTATCGCGGCCGGGAGCGCGGCGGGGGGCAGCGCCAGCGCGGAGGGCGTCTTCCGGAGCGCGCTCTCCGGCATCGACGGCACCACGGCGGACGACGGCGCCTGGCAGAGCGCGCGCCCGCCGCGGCGGGCGATCTCGGCGAGCCCGCTCGCGCCGTCCGCGCCCATCCCGGAGAGGACGACGCCCGTCGCGCGGCCGCCGCGCTCCGCCGCCGACGCGAGCAGCCGGTCCGCGCACGGGACGAACCGGCTCGACGCCGGGACGGCCCGGAGCACCTCGCGATCGAGGACGAGGTCGCGGCCGCCGGCGGGCACGAAGACGACGCCGGCGGCGAGCGGCGTCGCGTCGTGCACGAGCACCGTGCGCCACCCGGACGCGGACTGGAGCCAGTCGGCGAAGAAGGGCACGAACTCCGGCTCCATGTGCTGCGCGACGAGGACGGCCCGCCCCTCCGGCGACAGGTCGCGGAGCAGCGCAGCGAGCACCCACACGCCGCCCGTCGAGCTCGCGACCGCGACGACGTCCGCCGCCGGCCCGCGGTCACCCGGAACCGCGCCCTCGGCCGCCGCGCGGGCGAGGATCTCCGGCGGCACGGCATGCGTGGCGCGGGTCGCGCGCCCGGGCGGCTCGGCGGACCGCGCGGCGCGGCCGGCGGTCACGACCGGCACCTTCGCCATGAGCAGGATGCGCCGGCCGACGCCGCGCGCGCCCGCCGGGACGAGGTCGACCACCCCCGGGCCGCGCAGGTCCGGGGCCGGCGCGACGCCGGGGGGCAGGATCGCGATGACGGGGGCGGCGACGCTCGCGGTCGCGCGCTCGAGCCGCGAGAGGAGCCCGGTCCGGTCCGGTCCGCCGACCACCGCCGCGCCGCGGTAGCGGCGGAGGAGGTGCGGGTTGGGGACGCCCCGGAACGCGCGCATGACGAGGGCGCCCTCGCGCGCGAGCTCCTGGTCGAGCCCGGGGACGGCCTCGAGCGCCCAGTCGTCGACGACGATCGCGACCGGAGCGCCCGCCCCCCCTCCCCCGCGTCGTCCGTCATCCGCTCCTCACCCCGAGCCGCGCCAGCGTCTGCTGGAGGACGCCGGCGTTGAACTTCGACTTGAGCAGGTACGCGTCGGCGCCGGCGGCCGCGCCCGCGGCGCGGGTCGCCTCGTCGTCCTGCGACGTGAGGAGCACGATCGGGAGCCGCCCCGTCTCGGAGCGCGCGCGGATCGCGCGCGTGAGCGACAGGCCGTCGCGCCTGGGCATGTTCACGTCGGAGACGAGGACGTCGGGCGCGCGCTCCACGATCCGCTGGAGCGCCTCGTCGCCGTCCGCCGCGACGCGGACCCGGAAGCCCTGCTCCTCGAGCAGCACCCGGAGCACCTCGCGCGTCGCGAGCGAGTCCTCCGCGAGCACGACGTCGAGGGCGCGGCCCGGCGCCGCCGCAGGCGCCCGCGCGGCCGCGGCCGGGGCGTCGGCCCGCGAGCGGACCGCGCGCGAGCGCTCGACGAGGTGGCGCGGGTTCAGGACCGCGACCGCGCTCCCGTCGCCGAGCCGCGCGATCCCCGTGACGAGCGTGTCCGCCTGGGCGACGCCCGGCACCGACGCGGGGACCATCCCCTCCACGCCGCCGATGTCGTCCACCGCGAGCGCCGCGAGGTTCCCGTCGTGCCGGACGACGACCGCGAAGCGGGGGGCGCCGTCCGCGCCGCCGACCCCGAGCGCCTCGCCGAGATCGCCGAGCGGGAGGATGGTCTCGCCGACGGCGAGCGTGCGCCCGGCGGGGCCGTCGTGGATCGCGTCCCCCGCGGCGGCGGCGTTCACGGTCCGCTCGATCGCTCCGAGCGGGATCCCGAACAACCGCCCGCCCGCCGACACCGTGAGCGCCTCGACCGCGTACACCTCGAGCGGGAGCGCGAACTCGACGATGCTCCCCTCGCCGCGGGCGGACAGGATGCGGATGCCGCCGCCGGAGGCGCGCGCGAGCTGCGCGACCGCGGAGAGGCCGAGCCCGCGGCCGGAGATCTCGGGTCGCGGCGGAGCGCGTCGAGCCGCCCTCGAACGCCCAGACGCGGAGCACGTCGTCGTCCGAGAGGGAGGCGATCTGGTCCGGGTTCCCCATGCGGCGCCCCATCTCGCGCCGGATCGCCGGGACGTCGAACCCCGCGCCGTCGTCGGAGACCGTGACCCGGAGGGTGGACTCGCCGGCGTGGACGGCGACGGAGAGGTGCCCCTCCGGCGGCTTCCCGGCGGCGACGCGGTCCGGCTCGGGCTCGATGCCGTGGTCGAGCGCGTTCCGGACGAGGTGCCGGATCATGCCGCGCGCGGACTGGAGCGTGCGCCGGTCGGCGCGGACGTCGCGTCCCGTGATCGCGAGGGCGACGCGCTTGCCGAGGTGAGCGGCGAGCCCGTCCACCTCCTCCTCGAGCCCGGACAGCGCCGCGTCGGCGGGGAGGAGCCGGAGCGACGCGACGATCCCCTCGAGCCCCGCCGCCCCGTTCGCGAGCGACTGCGCCGCCTGCGCGAGCTCGCCACCTGCGCGCTGCAGCGCCTCGTGAAGCTGGGCCGCGCCGCGCGCGAGCGAGGACGCGAGCCGCAGCGCGGCGTCGACGTCCGTCGCGGGGACGCTGATACGCTCCCCCGCGTCGGCGGCACGCGGGACGAGCGACGCCGGCGCGGCCGCGCCGTCGGGCGCGCCGGCCGCGTCCGCGGCCGCGTTCTCGGCCGCGGGTGCCGCCGCGTGTGCCGCCGCCGACCCGCCGCCTCCCGGCGCGACCACCTCGTTCAGCCGCTCGAGCAGGTCCTCCGGGAACCCGTCGCTCCCGGCGGCCGCCATGTGCGCGATCCCCTCCGAGACGAGGTCGAGCGCCGTCTGACGCGGCGCCGCCGCTCCTCCGCGCCCGCGGGCCGCCGTGCCGCACGCCCAGCGCGAGGAACCTCCTCGAGATCGTGCAGCGCCTGGGCGAGCCCCTCGAAGCCGAGGGCCGCGGCCGCGCCCTTGAGGCCGTGGGCGATGCGGCCGAACTCTCGGAGGATGTCGCCGCGCGCCCCCGCCGTGAGCCGCTCCGCGAGGTCGCGGAGCGAGGCGACGGTCTCCTCCGCCTCCGCGACGAACAGGCCGACGAGGCGCGCACGGGTGGCGGCGTCGAGGTTCACGGCGCACCGCCTTCGCGGCCCACGCGGCGAGCCACGGCGCGTCGACGAGGTCGGCGCCGCCGGCGAGCCGGCCCGCGAGGCGGGGGACCTCGTCGGCGGCGCCTCGGCGCGGCAGAGGCCGCGAGCCGGTCCTCGGCGAGCTCGAGCGGACCCTCGACCGCGACGGCGACCGGGCCGTCGGCCGTCTCGACGAGGAGCGCGGGCGCCCAAGCGCCGACGCGGGCCGCGTCCGCCCCGAGACGGCGCCGGCGAGGTCCGCCACCGGGACGGGCCGCTCCTCGACGCAGGCGACCGGCCGCGCGGACCCGTCCGCCACCGGGATCGCGATCGGCGCCGAGGCACGACCGCGCGCGCGACGAGGGCGCTGTCCACCGCGCAGGCGCCGCCGCGGAGCCGGAACGTGACGAGCCGGACGACGCGCGCCGCGTCGGCGTCGTCGGACGCGACCGCGGAGGCGAGCCGCGGGCGCGCCGCTCGAGCACCACCTCGTCGCCGGGCGACGATCCGGGGGCGGGGAGCCGGTCCGTCACTTCGCCTCCGGCCGGCCGAGGAGCAGCTGCGGCCGCCGCGAGCTGGCCCACCGAGAGGCCGTCCGCGAGGGGACCGCCGCGTCGGGCGGGAGCGCCGCCGCGGCCGCGAGCAGGTCCCGCAGGACGTCGCGCCCGCGCGCCGCGTCCACGTCGATGAGGTGGCGGCCGAGAGAGCATGCGCGAGTAGAGGTGGCGCGGGTCGTGGAACAGCGCGGCGCGTGCCTCGCGGAGCGCGTCCTCCGCCCGCCCGGCGTGCGCGTGCTCGATGGCGACCTGGATGTGCCGCTCGATCGCGCCGCGCGGCTCCGCCGGGCCGGACGGGGAAGGCTGGGCCGGCGCCGCCGCGCGGCCCGACACCCGGGCCGCCGCGGCGCCGACCGAGCGGGGAACGGCGCCCGCACGCGGCGCCCCGCCGGGCCGCACCCCGGCACGGCGCGCCGGCCTCCGGCGTGGAGGGGGGCGCGGCCCGAATCCCGCCCGGCCCGCGCCGAGGTGAGCGAGCGGCGCGAGGCCGCCCGGCGCGAGGAGGTGGGCCTCCGGCGGCGAGAAGACGAGCGTCGCGCCGGGGTCGAGCCCGCGTCCGAGCGCGCCGGCGGCCGCTTCGCCTCCGCCGCGCGGAAGTAGATGAGGACGTGCCGGCACAGGACGAGGTCGTACGCCGCGCAGCGCCGCGTTCCCGCGGGCGCGCCACCTCGACGAGGTTGCCGACCTCGAACCGGCACATGGCGCGCACGGCCGCGTCGACCGCCAGCGCGCCGCGGCGGGGTCGTACCAGCCCGACCCTGCCGCCGCAGCCAGTCGGGCCGCGCAGCGCTGCACCGACCACGCGCTGGCCTGCCCGCTGGCCGCCAGCGCCACCCGCGCCGGCGAGGAGTCGAGCCCGACGACGCGGACGAACTGCCGCCGCCGCGGAGCCGGGATCCCGCCGCCTCGAGCAGCCCCTGGAACAGGATGGCGAGCGCTGAACGGCTCCTGGCCGCCGGAGCAGCCGAGCGACAGGATCCGCAGCGGCCGTCCCCGCCGCGACCGCAGCCGTCGAGCAGCGCGGGGCCGCGCCTCGTCGCGGAGCCAGGTCCCAGAGCCCTCGTCGCGGAACAGCCAGCTCTCGTCGATGGGCAGGCCGGTCGACGACGCGCGCCAGGAACGCCGCGTCCGCGGGATCGGGGCGGCCGTCCTCCGCGGCCAGCGCGGCGGTCGGCCAGCACCTGCTCGTCGCGAGAGCCCCTCCAGCGCGAGCCCGAAGGTCGCGTCGAGGTGGCGCCGCACCGACGCGGCGCGCCGGGCCGGACCAGCGGCGTCACGCGCGCGCCTGCGGGCAGCGCGTACGCGCCGGCGGTGCGCTGCAGCGCGCCGGCCAGGCTCGTGGGCGCTTGCCGGAGAGGTCGCCGAGCAGGCGCGCGCCGTCGCGGATCGACTCGGAGGCCTTCTGCATGTTGCCGAGGGCCTGCGACACCTGGGTCACGCCGGCCTGGTGCTGGCGGGCCGAGCCCTCCACCTGCCGCATCAGGCCGACCGCGTCGTGGAGGGTGGCGCCCAGCCGCTCGATGGCCTGCCCGAGCTCCTCGACCTGCCGTGCCCCTCCTGCACCGTCCGCCCGCCGGTGGTCACGGCGCCGTCCATCTGGCCGGTGCGCTCCCCGATCTCCCCGAGCAGCTCGCGGATCTGCGCGGCCGCCTTTCGCGAGTCGCCGGAGAGCCCGCGGATCTCGCGGGCCACCACCGCGAACCCCTTCCCGGCCTCTCCGGCGCGGCTGGCCTCGATGGCCGCGTTGATGGCGAGCGTGGAGGACTGGTCCGCCAGGAAGCCCACCGTCTCGACGATGTCGTCGATGCGCTTGCACCCGCTCCGCCAGCGACGCCGAGGAGGACGCGCCACGTGGGCGAGCGACTCGGCAATGGCGGTCATGGCCCGGGTCGGCCTGGGCCGCGGTGTGGCCGCCCTCCTCCACGACCGCCGCGGCCGACTCGCCGCGGCGAATGAGCTCCGAGGCCCGGTCCGCCGAGGCGGCCGAGGTCTGCGCCATCTCGGTCATGGTGTTGGCGGTCTCGGTCACCGCCGCCACCTGCTCGGTGGTGGCGGTGGAGAGCTGGCTGGCGGCGGACTGGAGGCTCACCACGATCTGGCCGAGGTTGCCCGAGGCCGCTGCGTCTGGCCCACCATGCTGCGCAGGTTGCCGGTCATCCGCTGGACGGCCTGGCCGAGCGCGCCGGGCGATCTCCACGTCGCGGCGGAGATCGCCGGCGGCGATGGTGGTGGCCTGCTCGACGTGGCGCGGAACGACCGCTGCAGCTCGTCGAAGCGCGCCCCGAGATCACCGGCCACGCGAGCCTGATCGCCGACCTCGCCGCGGGACAGCTCGGCCATCCGCTGCCCCAGCGCCACCATGGCGGCCGCGACTCGCGGAACGCCTGGACCAGGCCGCTGTCCCCCACCAGCGCGCGGCCCAGGTCGCCGGCCGCCATGGCCCGGAGCTGCGCGAAGACGCGGGCCATCTCGAGGGAGATTCGGGCCGCGGCGTGGGCCAGGTCGCCGGTCTCGTCGGTGGCGATCCAGCGCGGGCTCTCCGGCGTGCCGGCGGCCAGCGGCCCGCAGCGAGGCCTCCACCGCCTCGGCGGCCCGCGCCTGGCGCCGCGCGAGCATGCCGCCGGTGATGAGGAAGGCGACCAGCAGGATGAGGGCGACGACGGCACCGGCACGCCCGCCGAGACCAGCAGCCCGTCGAGCTCGCCGCGAGCGCCTCGGCGACGTCGGTGCCCCCTGGCCTCGACGGTGGCGAGCAGACGGCTGAGGCCGCTGCCGTCCAGCGCGTCACCACCACGATCCCCGCGAAGACCAGCAGCGACACGATGGCGACGCGCGAAGGCGTACGGCAGGTACCACCGCTGCCGCGGCCAGAAGAGGCCGCTGCCCCTCGGCGCCGCCGAGGGGTGCGCGCGCCAGCTCCGCCAGCGCCAGTGGCCGCAGGTCGTCCTCGACGAGCATGACGAGGAGGAGCCCAGGGAACAGCGACGCGAAGCAGCCGACCACCACGTCGACCACGACGATCGAGAGCCGCGGTCGACGTGGAGCCACAGGCCGCGACGCCGAAGCCGAGCGCGCCGATCAGCCACCCCGCGCCGTTCGACCAGACCTCGACCTTGCGGGGCAGCTCGAGGATGCCGCCGGAGCCGCGCGCCGGCAGGCTCGTCCGGCGGATCCGCGAGCGCCCGCCTGACGAGGGCGCGCGAGACGGCCCACTGCAACGGGGTCGAGATCGCGAGCGCGAACCCGAGCGTCACCGGCAGCCCTCGGACGAGGGCCGCCGTCTCGATCCCGAGCACTGGGCCGACGACGTAGGCCGCCGACGATCGCGGTCGGGATCGCGGTGATCAGGATCCGGCCGAAGACCCGCCGGTGGACCGCGGCGGCGTCGACGGCGCTCATCGCACGACCCCCGGGAGCGGCCCGGCCGTCCCGACGTGGCGGTTACCGCCTCGAGGAGCGCGTGCGGCTGGATGGGCTTCTGCAGGACCTCGCGCGCGCCGGCGGAGCGCGCGCGCCGGCGGGTGTCCGCGTCGGTGTTCGAGGTGAGGATGACGACCGGGACGCCCCGCGTCCTCGGGTCCTTCTTGAGCGCCTCGCAGAGCCCCGCGCCGTCGAGGCGCGGCATGCGCATGTCCGCGAGCACGAGGTCGGGCGGTTCGGCGCGCACCTTCTCGAGCGCGTCCTGGCCGTCCACGGCCTCGAGGAGCGTGACGTCCTTGGCGATGAGGTAGACCTTGATGAGCTCGCGGGTCACGCGGCTGTCGTCGACGAGCAGGATGCGCTTCATGGTTCCGGTTCCCCCAGGCGGTTCAGCGGGCGAGATCGAGCAGGCGAGGCACGTCGAGGACGGCGAGCGGACGGTCCGCGCCGGACCAGCAGAGGACGAGATCGGGCGCTCCGCCCCCGGGCGGCGGCGGAGCGGGTGCGTGGGGCACGACGTCCTCGACGGCGTCGACCCACAGGAGCGCCCGGCGGCCCGCCTCGGCGAGCAGCACCATCTGCTGCCGGGACTCGAGCCGCACCTCGCGCTCGCCGAGGAGCGCGACGGCGAAGACGACGGGCAGGAGGTCGTCCCCGACGGCGACGACCGGCGCGGCCGCGTGGGCGGCCGGCCGGCCCGCGGGCATCGCGGCGGGGAGCACGCGCTCCACGGCGCTGAGCGGGACGAGCAGCCGCCACCCCGCGGCGCGGACGGCGACGAGCTCCTCTCCGGGTCGGAGCATGTCGCCGGATGTGCGCTCCGGAGCGCGAACGGCGGCCGCGGCGATTCTCACCGAGAGTCTCCCTTGGAAGTTCCGTACCAGGACCGAGGGACGCTGTCACGGGGCGTGAGAACGAAAGGACCGCGCTCCACGCTCCGGAGACCGCGCATCGGGCGCGAACGTGACCCCGCATGGCGCACCGTGCCTGCGGGACGGCGCGCCGGACGCGCGCGGGCGGGTCCCCCGCGACCGTCGCCGCGACCCCTGGGGGCGCGCGGACCCGGCCGGAGAGCCGCCTGGATCGGGCGATCTGCGGCCGTCAGGCCGGGGGCGGGGCGGCCCGGGGGTGGGAGCCCAGCAGATACAGGCGGTGAACCCGCGACCTCACCCCCACGAGCGCGTCGGCGGCCGCGGGATCGAGGCGGTGCGCCTCGAAGTCGAGGAAGAAGACGTAGTGCCCGAGCGCCTCCTTCATCGGGCGGCTCTCGACCTTCGACAGGTTGATCCCCCGCGAGGCGAACTCGCCGAGCACCTCGTACAGCCCGCCGGGCCGGTCGCGATCCAGCGTGAACGCGATGCTCGTCCGGTCGTTCCCGGTCGGGCCCTCGTCCGCCTGCGCGAGGAGGACGAAGCGCGTGACGTTCTCGTCCACGTCCTGGATCGACTCGGCGAGGACGGCGAGGCCGTAACGCTCCGCGGCGACCTTCGAGCCGATGGCGGCCGCCCCCGGCTCGCCGGCCGCCACCTTGCGGGCCGCGTCGGCGGTCGAGTGCGCCGGCTCGAGCGTCGCGTGCGGGAGCCGCTCGTGCAGGAACCGGCTGCACTGGCCGAACGGCTGCGGGTGGGAGAGCACGCGGACGACGTCCTCGAGGCGGGTGCCCGGGCGCGCGAGGAGGTGCTGGCGGACCGGCAGCAGGAGCTCGCGGCGGATGAGCGGGCCAGGCTCCCCGACGAGGAGGTCGAGCGTCGCCCCGACGCTCCCCTCTATCGAGTTCTCGATCGGCAGGAGGGCGCCGTCGACCTCCCCGCGCCGCAGCGCCCGGTAGGCGTCGGCGAAGGTCGGGTACGGCACGCCGTCGCCCGCGGCGAGGTCGCACCGCGAGACGGCCTCCTCGCTGAACGTGCCGGGTGGGCCGAGGTAGGCGACGCGCATGGCCGGATCTGTATCACGCGGCCGAGCCGCGCGGCCGACCTCGGAGCGACCGGACGAGCACCGGCACGTCCCTCACGTCGGCGAGGAAGTGGTCGGCGCCCGCCGCCGCGAGCGCGTCCTCGCCGCACGCGCCCCAGAGCGCCGCGACCGCGATCGCCCCGGCCGCCTTCGCCGCCGCGACGTCGTGCGGCGAGTCGCCGATCAGCACCGCCTCGGACGGCGGGGAGCCGAGCCGCGCGAGGGCGAGCAGCACCGGCTCCGGGTGCGGCTTCGCGTTCGCGCACGAGTCCGCCCCCACGACCGCCTGCACGAGCGGCAGCAGCCCCGTGTGACGGAGCGTGCGGTAGGCCCCCTGCTCGATCTTCGCGGTCACGATGCCGATCGGGTGGCCGGCGCGCGACAGCGCGCCGACCGCCTCGAGCGCGCCCGGGAAGCAGCGCGTCTCGCGGTCGTGGTGCTCGAGCCAGTAGGCGCGGTAGCGGTCGAAGAGCGGCTCGACGTCCTCGGGCGCTCGCGCGAACGAGGCGAGCTGCGTCCGGAGCGGCGTGCCTATCCCGGCGATCCACTCGGCGTCGGTGGGGCAGCGGCCGTAGCCCTCGAACGCGTGCCGGACGGCCGCGAGGATGAACGGGACCGTGTCGACGAGCGTCCCGTCGAGGTCGAACAGGACGGCGATGGGAGCGGGGCGGGCCAAGGGCGACGGATCTTAATCGAGCGCGCCGCGCGGGGCGTCCATTAGATGACGGACCCGGAGGTGTGCCCATGCCGACCCGTCCGTCCCCGAGGCGCCTCGCGGCCCTGGTCGTCGCCGCCGCCGCGATCGCCGCCGCGTGCGCGACGAAGCGCTCGGGCGAGCCGTTCACGATGGTGACCGTCGACGACGTCGCGCGGATGCTCGGCGATCCCAGGGTCGCGATCGTGGACGCGAACCCGCGCGAGGTGTTCCAGGAGGGCCACGTCCCCGGCGCGCGCTGGTATCGCTCCGGCCCCTCGCTCGCCTCGGCCCTGCCGGCCGACAGGTCGACCCGGCTCGTCTTCTACTGCGCGAGCCCCAGCTGACACGCGAGCCATGACGCCGCCCGTGAGGCGGCGAAGCTCGGCTACGCGGACGTGTCGGTCATGCCCGACGGGATCCGGGGCTGGACGAAGGCGGGCAAGCCGGTGGAGCGCTCCCCACAGTAGGTGTTCGGCCGGGCGCGGATGTCGCCCTCTTACCGCGCTCAGCGCGACCCGAGCAGGAAGGCGTAAGCGTCGCGCAGCACCTCGCGGCCGCGGCGCTCGACGATCCGGCCGTGCGAGATCACGATCCGGTCGAAGTCCCAGGCGAGCACCTGCTCGATCGACGCGCGGAGCGCGGCGGGCTGCACGATCGCGCCGAAGATCGCGTTGTGCGGACGGGCCCAGCGGCCGTACGCGCCGAACGCGCGCGCGGTGAGGCGCGTGAGCGGCGGGTGCTCCGGCCCCCAGCCGAAGAGCGCGTCGGCGAGGACGAGCGTGCCCGACCGTGGATGCAGGAACGCGATCTCGTCGTAGCGGGGCGCGCCGCGCAGCAGGCACTGCGCGAGCTGGCCCGCCCACGCGCCCGGCGCGACGTCGTCGAGGACGGTCGCGAAGGCGAGGTCAGGGCGCTTCCTCGCGAGCCCCGGCGGGCCGTGCAGCGACGCGTCGGGGTACGCGCGCACCCAGCCGGCGAGCGCGAGGTGGTGCATCCGGTTCGGCGCGACGAGGTGGCGGACCGGCCCGAGGGGCGCGAGCGCGGCGCGGAGATCCTCGTCGAGACGGACCGGAGAGTGCACGAGGAGCCCGCCCGACTCGAGCGTGACCACGGTCGCGCGGTTCCCGATCTCGACGCCCATGAGCCGGAAGGGCCGGTCGAACACGTGGAGCCCGGGGCCGAGGGCGCGGAGCACCGCAGCAACGTAAGCGCGTCTCGCGGGGGACGCCCGCCGCGAGGCGATCGGTCGCGTTGTGCCCCGGGGGGGCCCGTGCTGTCATCGCAGTGGAGCACCCCCTCACGAGCGATCCGCGTGGACGCGCCCGGCACGACCGCCCCCCTCCCCCGCCCTCTCCTGCTCGGCCTCAGCGCGTGGAACTTCGCGACGTTCGCGGCGTGGTTCGTCCTGCCGTTCCTCGCGGCGGGCACGCTCCGCGCGCCCATCCTGTGGACGCACGACGCCGTCCTGATGGTCGGGCTCCTCGTTCACGGCCGGTGGGTCGCGCGGCGGAATCCGGAGATCCTGGCCCGCCGTCGCCGGATCGGCGGCGATACGAAGCGGTGGGACCTCGCCTGGGTCGCCGCGTTCTGGCCGCTCATGGCCGCCGTCGCGGTCGCCGCGGGGCTCGACCACGCGGCGCACGGCGGAGCGACCCTGCCCGGCGTCGCGTGGCCCGCGGGCCTCGCCGGGTTCGCGGGCGCGCTCACGCTGTCCGCGCGGGCGATGGCGGTGAACCCGTTCTTCGAGGGGACGGTGCGGATCCAGCGGGACGTGAAGCAGCGCGTCGTCGACGCCGGGCCGTACCGCGTCGTGCGCCACCCCGGCTACACCGGGCTCGCCGGCTGGGCGCTCGTGTCGCCGCTCCTGCTCCTCTCCGCGCGCGCGATCGTCCCGGCGCTCGCGGCGGCGGCCTGGGTCGTCGTCCGGACCGCGCTCGAGGACGCGACGCTCCGGCGCGAGCTCGACGGGTACTCGGACTACGCGCGGCGCGTGCGCTGGCGGCTCGTCCCGGGGCTCTGGTGAGCCCGCGCGCGCGCCCGGTATGATCCGGGCGTGGAAGCGGAGCGCACCGTCGGCCTCCTCCTCGGCGCCTGGGCGCTCGTGGATCTCCTCCAGATCCCGCTCGTCCTGACGATCCTCGCGGCGTGGCGGCTCACGCGCCCGCTCGGGCGCGCCTGGAAGGCGACCGCGCTCGCGTTCGGCGGGTACACCGCGTTCGCCATCGCGACCGCACGGTTCGTGCCGTTCTCGCCGACCGGGTTCGCCGTCGTGGTGCTCGGGACGTTCGCGGACCCGCGGCGCGGGACGACGCCGGACCACGCCTGGGCGGTCGGGAGCGCGATCGCGGTGGTGCTCTTCTGGATCGTGCCGACGGCGCTCGCGTGGGCGTACCGGAGCCGGCGACCGGCGCGGGCCTGAGCCCTATGCGCCTTCGCGCGACCTCTCCGGCGTCGTCGCCTCCGAAGGCAGCTGGAACCTCATCGACGCGATGGCGGCGAACACCTCGCGGAGGAAGAAGAGGAGCGCGGCGACGTACGCCGCCATCGCCGCGACGAAGAGGACTGCCATCGCCGTCGCGACGTGCGCGCTCAGGAGGTAGCCGACGAAGGCGACCGCGATGAGGAGGCACACGAGGAGCGCCGCGCACGTGGCCGCCGTGATCGCCCAGTGGATCAGCCGGACGCGCCCCGCGATCATCCGGAGCTCGCGCACCGAGGTGTCCCGCGCCGGTGGGACCTCGTCGTGCAGCCGCGCCTCGACCCGGCGGGCGCGGTCCACGATCCGCGAGAGTCGGTTCGTGAGCACGGCGAGCGTCGTCCCGAGCGCGGTGAGGAGGAACACCGGCGCGACCGAGAGCTGGATCGTGTGGGTGATGTCCTGGAGGAGGGCGTCGGGCATGCGACGAGGGTACCCGCGCCGGGGTCTGCGCGCACCGATCCGGTGGTCCATTCTTCGGGCCCCGGGTCGAGCCGCCGCACCTCCCGGAGGTGTCTTGACGATCGGTGCGACGGGCGCGAGCCTCTCGGCATGCGGATCGTGCTCGCAGGGGCCCTGCTCGCCGGCCTCGCCGCACTCGCCGGATGTCTCTCGTCGGAGAAGTGCGCGCAGATCACGTGCTCGCCGTGCCCTCCGATCGCGGCGGTGATCGTCACGGACGCGCAGACGGGGCTCCCGGTTTCCGGCACCGTCGTCACGGGCGGTGACGCGGCGTGGACCTGCGCCGAGCTCGAAGGGAAGACGAAGTGCACGTCGATGCAGCTCACGACGACCGGCGCCTTCGACGTCGAGGTCACCGCACCCGGGTACGCCCCTGCGACCGCGCACGTCGAGCAGGCGCTGCAGCCGGAGGGATGCTGCGGGGCGTGCCAGGTCTACACGCCCGCTTCGGTCCAGCTCACGACGGCCTGAGCGAGCGCCCGCCGGCAGAGTGGGTTCGGACGACCGCTCGTCCCCCATTGGCGCTGCGGATTCCCGCGACCGGACGGCCCCGTTGAGGTGCATCCATCTCCGCCGCTTCCACTTGCGACTCAGGTGCAGGATTCTGCCCCGCACCGTGAATATCCGGGATCGCCCGGACGTCCACGCGGCGCAGCACCTTCATCGAAAGGAAAGCCAAACATGAAGCGTTTCGTGATCGCCCTCTTCGCCCTCGCCTTTGCCACCGCCGCCCTCGCCGACGGCGCGGAGACCTTCTCGAAGAAGTGCGCCATGTGCCACGGCAAGGACGCCACCGGCGGTGGCATGTACAAGCAGTCGATCAAGGGGAAGCCCGAGGCCGAGGTCCTCAAGGTCATCAAGGAGGGCAAGGGCAAGATGAAGCCGGTCGCGATCGATGACGCCGCGGCGGTCGCGAAGTACGTCGCCGGACTGAAGTAGCCGGTCTCGACGGCCTCGGCGTATCCGGCCGTCGCCTCGGAACGAAGGGGGCCAGCGGACATCCGCTGGCCCCTCCACTCGTGCACGGTGCCGATGGCGTGGAGCCACTTCAGTCGCACAGAAGTGTATCTGCGCGCTTGATGCACGGCGCACTGAGCACTTCTGCGAGCAAGCCAGCCTGGTCGACCTCGATGTCGTGGACGGATCGGGCGTCGACGGGGGCGAGCCAGCCCTGGTTCGGAAACGGCGGCGGGAAGTAGTACTCGCGGTGGATCTTGACGTTCGCTTCCCCGGTCGGGACCAGGATGATCTCCACCGACTGCCGCACGTCGCACTGCACCCCCGTAGGGCATGGCCTCGGCGGGAGCTGGAGAAATTCCGTCCGCAGAAGGCCGGGGCGGTCGGACGTCGAGAGTCTGTACCCTCGCGTTTCCAGCATGGACTTGGCGCGCGCCCACAGCTCGTCACGTCGTTCGGGAGCGAACTGTCCGCGAGCGGCTTCCGGTGGCTTCACCCGCAGAGGGGCGCAGCCGACGACGATCGCAAGAGCGAGCCCGGCGATTCTTCTCATGGGACCCCCCTTGTCCGAGCGGCCGAGCGTATCAAGCCGTCGGACCGGAGGGGATCACTTCCGGTCGCGAACGATGCGTCGCAGTCCCGGGCATGCGCGCACTCCGTCGAGTCGCCCCTTCCCATCGCGCGAGCAGCGGCGTCCCCGCGAACGCGAGCGTCAGGCTGCACCCGGGCGGAGCCGCGACCATTCGGGGCGTCTTGATCCAGGGATAGGACGACGGTCACGAAACGCGCGCCGGATCCCTCATCGACGCCATCGCTGGCCAGGGGGGAACCGATGAACCGGCTCATCGTGTCCGCGGTGTCCGTGGGGCTGCTGCTCCTCGCAGGGTGCCCGGGTGGCGGGGACGAGACGCCGCCTCCACCGACCCACGTCCTCTCCGGCACCATCACACGCGCCTGGGGCGGCGCGCTCCCGGGCGTCGCGGTCACCCTCGGCGGCGCCGCGTCGGGGACCGCCATGACCGACGCGAGCGGGAAGTACACGTTCCCGAGCGTCTCCGACGGCACGTACACGCTTTCGCCGGCGCTCGCCGGGTACGTCTTCACGCCCTCCGCGCCGAGCGTCACGGTGAGCGGAGCGGATCGGACGCAGGACTTCTCGGCCGACGGCGCGTACACCATCTCCGGGACCGTGTCGGGCTCGGTCCAGGGCGGCGTGTCGATCGCCCTGAGCGGAGGAGGGGTCGTGAAGCCGCCCGCGGTCTCGGCGGCGGTGACCGGCCTGTACTCCTTCGCCGGAATCCCGAACGGCACCTACACCCTCACGCCGGCGCTCGCCGGCCACCTCTTCACGCCTGCGGCGCCGGCGGTCGTCGTCGCCGGCGCGAACGCGACGCAGGACTTCACGGGCGCCGCCCAGCTGAGCATCAGCGGAACGGTGCACGACGGAGTCGGGGCCCCGCTCTCCGGCATGACCGTGCGGCTGACGGGGGCGAGCACGGCCATCGCGACGACCGACGGCGCCGGCGCGTTCGCGTTCACGGGCCTCGCGCAGGGCCAGAGCTACACGGTGACGCCCGCGACCTTCGGCTACGCGTTCGACCCCGCCCGCGGCGCGCAGGGCCCGGTCGCCAGGACCTACACGCTCACGGCGAACGTGACGAGCGCCGACTTCGGCGGGACCGGGGTCGGAGAGGCGCACACGTACACGGGGACGCTGAGCTACTCCGGGAGCAAGACCGGGCCGGTGTACGTGACGATCACCGGACCGTACGGGGGCGTGAACCCGGCGGGTGGGACGGGGCTCACGTCGCAGCAGGTCCCGTGGGGCGGCCGCGCGTTCACCGTCAGGAACGTCCAGGTCAGCGGGGCGATCACGGCGAGGGCTTGGATCGACACGCTCGGCGTCGGGAAGTTCAACGCCGGAGCCGACCCGTCGGTCTCGGTCAACGTCGACACGAACGTCGCGGGGTTCGACCTCGGCGCGCTGACGCTCCTGGATCCCTCGCCCACCCCGACGGTCACCTCCCCGCTCGCGGTGAGCGGGATCCTCCCCGGCGACCAGACGGTCGTCGTCGTGTTCGACGAGCCGAGAAACGCGGACTTCGCTCCCGTCGCGGACAGCTACCGCGTGTACTGGAACACCAGCGCGACGGTAGACGCGGCCCACACGCTCGGGGCGATCGTCGTCCCCACCGGGCCGGGCTTCGCCATCGTCCACGGCCTCACGAACGGCACCGGGTATTGGTTCCGCGTCGAGGCGTACCTCGGCGGCGCTCCACTCGGCGGCCAGAGCGCAGTGACGACGGCGCCCACCCCTCCGGCGGTCCCGAGCGAGACCGCCACCGTCTCGGGCACCGTCGCCCACCCCGCGGTCGCGTCGCCGAGCGCGCTCTACGTCATCGCCCAGGGGAACAAGGGCGCCGCGGGCGCCGTCTGGTTCCAGCGCATCCCGAATCCGACCGGCACGCAGACCGCATACGCGCTGCCCGTGCCTCCGGGGACGTACCAGCTCTTCGCGTTCATGGACGTGGGCGACGACGGCGCGGTGACGATCGGGGAGCCGGGGGCCTTCCCCAGCGAGACCGCCCTGACGGTCGCGATCGTCGCCGGGCCCAACGCCGGCCCGACCATCGCGTTCCCGACGGGCAACGCCACCGCGTCCCTCAGGACGAGCCGGTGGGCGAATCCGTCCAGCGCGTGGACGGCCCTGGTCCTCGGCGTCGGCTCGAACGCGAAGGTGCCCCTGAGCGCGATCGTCACTGGCCCCGGACTCCGCGGCCCGGTCGATCTCGGGATCAACATGGAGGGTGGGGGCTCCGGCATCGCCTTTGGCGCGTCCTGGAACACCGATCCGATCGTCCCGTTCGTCGGCGACGCGTACACCATGCAGGTGACCTACGCCGACGGCACGGCGGAGTCCTTCCCGCGCCCGGTCACCGGCGTCTTCGGCGGGACGCCGGGCGTCGTCGCCCCGGCGGACGGGGCGACCGACGTCGCGACGGTCCCGACGTTCGAGTGGTCGGCGCCGTCGGGACCGCCCGGCCCGTACACCTACAGCCTGCACATCTGGCCGCAGAGCGGCGGCGACACCCTGTGGGAGACGTTCATGCCGGGCAGCCAGACCGCGGTCGCCTACAACGCCGACGGAATGGCGGCGCAGCCGCAGCTCTCCGCGTTCACGTCGTACGGCTGGGCCATTCGCGCGCTGGACGCGAATTGGAACGAGGCGAACTACCAGGCCGGGTTCACGACGGGAGCGGCCGTGCTCCCGAGCTACGACCCGCTCACGGGAACGACGCTCGACGGCCAGCTGTGGCAGACGCCGCAGTTCACCCGGTCGATCTCCGGCGGGAGAGCGGTGCTCGCGGTTCAGGCGGACGACATGCAGGCGCGGACGGTGCAGGGGACCACCTACACCAACGCGATCAACGTCCTCCCGAGCGGCAACCGCGTGACGACGCTCCGGGCGAGCGTGATCCTGCCCTCCGCGACCACGGCGATCGGCGGCACGGCCGTGGCGCACGGAGGGGTGCGGCTCGTCTACCAGCCGGCCGTGAACCGCGGGGGCCCCTTCCCGACCGCGAACATGAACATCCTGACCGCCACCCTCGAGCTCTTCGAGGACGGAGGCGGCCTCCACGTGCGGCGGCGCGTCTACCACTGCGACGACGCGGCCTGCGTCACCCTCGGCGAAATGGGGATCACCGTCGTCGATCCCGCAGGGTTCACGGTGGCGGGCGTGAACGCGCTCGCGCCCGCCGCCTACGATACGGCCTACACGCTCGCGGTCTCGCTCGACGAGGGCTCGGGGACGTTCACCTGGTCGGTCCAGGGCGGCGCCTTCACGGTCCCGGTCATCGGCACCGCGAACGTGTCGGCCTGGGCGGCGAGCGTGGGGATGACCCTGGGCACCGCCAACAACGGCTTCTTCAGTGCGAGCCTCTTCTCGCGTGCCTCCGACGACACGGGAGGGAGCAGCGCCCAGCTCGCCCCCGAGTTCGACGACGTGGCGGTCGGTCTCGACGGAGCCGTCGCGACGCTCTGGGACGACTTCTCCTCGGGCTCGTTCAGCCCGGCGAAGTGGGGAGCCGTCGACAGCGACGTCTGGCTCTCAGGCGGGAGCCTCCACCTGGCGAGCGAGCTCACGACCACCGCGAGCGCCGCGGGCGTCGAGTCGACGCCGATCCTGCCCATGTACCCCACTTCGTTCAGGGCGTGGCAGGCGAACGTCGCGATCGTGGCCGACACCGGCGGCACGGGATCGCCGAACAGCGTGGGCATGGGCGGAGCGTTCTACAACGACGGGACGGCGGGAGGGGGCGCTGCCGGCGACGTCCGCGCCCGGATCACCCTCCAGATCGGCTCCGCGAGCTACGTCATCTTCAAGTGCACCCAGGCCGCGTGCAACAACTCCACCCTCGTGACGAGCGGCCCGCTCGTGCCCAGCCCGGCACACCCGCTCGACGTGGGCACGGTGCACGCGCTCATGGTGCAGTGGGACGCCGCCAGCCACCTCTTCTCGTTCGTGCTCGACGACGCCGTGGTGCTGGTCGATCCGACGGTCGTGAACCCGAGCGTGCCAGCTCCGGTCGCGTCGCCGACGCCCCGCTATCCGTTCCACTTCTTCATCACGAACGTGAGCGTGCCCGCCGGTGCAACCGGGCGGATCGAGGCGACGGTGAGCGACGTCCGAGGCTCCCCGCCGTGACGTGACGGCGCCGGGCGCGCCTCGCGGGCGAGCCGCCGGCGCCCGTCGCCCCGCCCGGAGGGCCAGCTCGAGCGCGACGGCTGGACGCGGCCGCGGGACTCCTTGCCCGCGGTCGTGCCCGCCGTTCCGCGCCGTCCCCGCGTGACACCAGGCGCTCGACCCGTTTCGGACCCGGCCCCCGGGGTTGCTCGCTGCCGCCGGCGCCTGCTCCTGCCCCCGGCGCAGCGGCGCCCGTCGCGCCGGCCCGCTGACGTGCGGCCAGCCTACATCGCGAACCCGATCATCGCCGCGGCTGCTCGCATCCCGAGGAAGAGCCGGGCGCTCTGGATGATGCGGTCCCGAGCCGCCACGAGATCCTCTCGCAGGTGCGGGCAGCCGTTCAGCTCTTCCGGACTCGCTCGTTCGAGGGCTTCGTGGATGATCGCCTCGTTCAGTCCGGCGGCGGCGAGATCCTGTCTCGCTTCACGAGCCATCCGCTCGCGTTCGTGAGCTGTTGCGTTGAGGAAGTCCAGGAGGGGTTCGGCGTGGAACGTCTCGGCCGCGGCGAGCGCGCCGTGCGCGGGGTGGCCGCAGTCGTGCCTCGCCCATGGCAGCCGGTCCGAGTCGAGCCGTACGAACCATCCACACGGCGTCCGGTACAGGGGCATCCGCTGCCCGCAGCATCCGCACAGCGCCTGGTGCATGAACCAACGCCGCCGCCGTCGTCGCGCGTTCATGTGCTCTCCTCCTCGGTCGTTCGGCGAGAGGACGATAGCGACGACCCCGGTGCGCTTCGGCGAGGCCCTTACGTGATGGGTGGCACCCATGAAAGACGGCGCGCGCGTGAACGTCGGCGGCTCGACGTTCGTGGCCATTCGAGTGACCGCGAACTGGCCACGGGAGGCGTGCGGTCCCTGGAGTACGCTTTCCCGCATGCCCGAACCGACCCCTGCCCCCTCCAAGGCTTCGGGCTCCGCCGACGATCCGGCGGAGCTGGCCCGGTCCGCCTCGCTCGAGGAGCTGCAGCGCCTGAAGCTCGCGGAGGAGCTCGCCCACCTCCGCGCCGAGCGGAAGAAGTCGGCGTCGCGGCTGGCCATCGCCAGCCAGGTGCTGGTCGGGTACATCGCGCTCGCCGGCTTCTTCGTGAACGCCTACCAGTCCTACGCCAACAAGCAGCGCCAGGACGAGCAGGCTCGGATCGACCAGGAGAAGTGGAACAAGGAGTTCGCGCGCGCCAGCCAGGCGGACAAGTACCGCGCCTTCTTCGAGACGGCCATGCTCGCCACCGACCCGACCAACGCCGACAAGCGGCTCGTCGGATACGCGCTGCTCCAGGAGTTCGTGCAGGATCCCACCTACGAGCGGAAGGCGATGGTGATGCTCGAGGAGTCCCTCTCGCAGGAGCTGCGCGGCGGCCCCGCCGTCAAGCTGGACGACGCCCACCGCGCCACCGTGGTCGCCATCGTGACGGCGCTCGCGGAGACCGACGACTGCCGGGCCCTGCAGCGTGCCGCCCGCAGCATCGACCGCGTCGCCCGGCGCTACGCGCGGACGAAGGACGAGGGCGAGACGCGTGACGTGATCGACATGTACGTGCGGCGACTGGTGGGGCGTGCGGCGCAGGTGTGCACGACCCTCAAGGACTTCCAGGCCGTGCGCCGGCCGATCCGGGACACGATGCTGAAGAGTCCCGACCTGCTCGGGCTCAACGACCCCAGCGAGGAGGAAGCGAACATCCTCACCGCGGCGATCCTCCGCCAGCAGTGCCAGGAGGAGCTGGCCTACTCCGGGGCGAGCGACTGCCCGGACGTGCTGCGCGGCTACCTGGCCCTGTGCGCCAGGGACGGGGGCCCGCCGCGGGAGGAACGCTCGGCCTGCGAGGCGGTCGGCGAAGCCGTCGCCAAGCTGCCGCCGGCGCCTGCTCCTGCCCCCGGCGCGGCGTCGCCCGTCGCGCCGGCCCGCTGACGCGCGGCCGCTGCGATGGACGCGGGCGACGTGTCCCATCTTCATGTGATCCACGCGAGGCCGGGCGGCGGGGCGCCCGGCGCCGCGATCAGTGGCCGGTCCCGTTGCAGCCGCAGTTGCTCTGCTGCCACTGCGCGGTCGGGCTCGACGGGTAGCTCTTGAGGTACAGCTTCCGCGTGCTCGCGGACGTGAGCCCGAAGTACGGGGCTGCGTTGTCCCACCCCGCGATCGTGCCGCCCACGCCGGCCACCGCGCCGGCGGGCGCGACGAGCATGCCGGGACGCGGCCCGCCGTGAGGGATCCGCGCGTGGCAGTTCCAGCAGTTCACGCGGTGGGCCGAGCGGGCGGTGTGCCCGTTGCTCGGGATGTATCGCGAGTTGGCGTACGTGCTGCTGTGGCAGTTCGCGCAGAACGCGCCGGCCGGCATGCCAGACGACGTCGCGACCATCGTGCCGTTCCAGAGCGTGTTCGGCCCCCGCAGGATGAAGCCCGCGGCGGACCCGTGAGGTCCGTTCGGATCCGTCGTCGCGTCGGACTCGTGGCAGTCGGAGCAGGTCATGAGATTCCTGGCCGTCGTGCTCCACGCGATGTTCGTCGTGACCAGGTTCGCGAGGTTGACGGCGCCGAGGTTGTTGCCCGCGGTGGCGAGGACCGGGTGGAACCCGCCCGCCGTCTCGCCGCTCGACCAGGTCGTGGTCGTCCCGGTCGTGAACCAGCTCCCCGCGTTGTTCGGGTTGAACTCCTTCGCGGTGTCGGTCTCGGTGTAGCCGCCGGACGGCGAGGTCGGGAGCGTGCCGTAGAACGACGAGTGGCACTTGAAGCAGAGCGTCGCCTCGGCGTCGGTCCCTGCGACCATGGTGCTCTTCGTGAAGGCCGCGCTCGTCGGGTCGGTCCAGAACGCCGGCGGCGTCGACAGCTGCGCGCCCCAGGCGCCCTCGAGCGGCGGACCGGCGAGGTTGGTCCGCACCGCGTGCGTGCCGGCCTTCGCTCGGTGAGAGTCGTGGCAGTCCATGCAGCTCGCGTGGCGCTGGCCGGCCCCGGCCGCGACCCCGAGCTCGTTGCCGAACGTCGCGGTCGTGTTCTCGGCGACGCTGTCGTGGACGGTGTCCGAGTTCGCCGGGTGGCCGGACTGGCCGCTCGTCGTCGCGTGCGCGATCTGGCTCTGGATGTCCTTGCCGGAGCGGTTCCCCTGGGCGCCCGCCGCGGGCGTGGCGGCGCTGCCGTGGCAGTTGTAGCAGACGAACCCCGCCGCGGTGCCGGCCGGCCGGCTCGTGCCCGCGAGGAGCGAGGCGTTGTCGCTGAAGTGGACTGCCACCGTCGCCGAGCCGCTCGCCGCCACGGCGGGCGTCGTGCCCTCCGCGCTCGAGGCGTGGCACTTCGTGCAGTCGCGGACGAAGAGGCCGCCGTCGTGGAGCCCGTACGCCCAGGAGTACGTCACCGCGCTCACGGTGTTGGTGGTGTAGTCGTGGGCCGACGCGTCGAACGCCGCCTTGTCGACGGCGGGGTGGCCGGCGTTCACCGGGTTCCGGTGGCACGACGCGCAGAGGCCGCCGTTCGCCAGCGTGCCGTCGTAGTCGGCCTTCATCCGGTTCGGTGTGCCGCCGGTCCCGCCGACGCCGACCCGGTTCGCCGTGCCTTCGGCGCGCGTCGCGCCCGTGGTCGCGTCGAGGTAGGCGTTGTTCTCGTGGGTCGCCGTCGCGGGGCTGGACAGGTCGTGCGGGTGGTCGCCGTGGCACATGTTCACGCACGAGCGCGACGCGGCGGCGTTGTTCGAGAGCGGGTTCGCCCAGGTGATGCCCGAGTCCGCCGGCGAGTCGGTCGCGAGCGCGTGCTTCGTCGCGTGCGTGACGGTGCCGTTCATGGCGCTGAAGATCGCCCCGTGGCAGCCGGCGCAGCTCGCGCCCCCGCCCGACTCGCCGCCGCCGTCCACCTGACCGTTCATGTGCAGGGCGGGATCGACGGACGTGTTCGTGTAGCTGCCCCCGTGGCAGGTGCCGCAGTCCTGTCCGGCCGTGAGCGGGGGGTGCGTGCCGCCGGGACCGTTCGCGGCGCTCGCGGCGTGGCACGAGCCGCACCCGACCGATCCGGCCGCGTTCCAGGTGGGCACGTCGTTCGCGCCGTTCGGGAAGGCGCCGTGGCAGTAGGTGGACGAGCAGGTGAGCGTCGTCCCGCCGCCGGCGCCGTTCCAGACCGGCGTGATGCCTGGCTGCCCGGCCCACGCGGTCTTCGCGAGCGTGCCGAACGTGACGGTCGGGCTCCCGGTGACGTGGCTCGTGTCGCCGGCCGCGGGCACGGCGTGGCACTCGCCGCAGGCGATGGGGCTCGCGCGCCAGGTGGTGCTGGTGAGGTGCTTGCCGTGCGCGCCGACGCCGCGGGCCGTTGCGGCGGAGTTGCCGTGGGCGTCGACCGCGTTCGCGTCCGTCGCGGGGGCGACGCGGATGTCGGTGTTCGCGACGCCGGAGACGGTGAGGTCGCCGTGGCACTGCGTGCAGCCGGTCGTCGGCGTGTGCTGGATCGTCCCGTCCACGTGCGTCGCCGCGGCGACCGTGGTGGCCGTGTACCCCGCGTGGCACGACACGCAGGTCGGATTCGGCGGGTGGTGCACCGTCGCGCTCGTCGGTCCCGGAGGCGCGCCGTGACAGCCGGTGCAGGCGAGCTTCCCCGTCGTCGTCCAGGCGACCGCGTTCGCCCCGGCGCCGCCCGTGAAGTTGCCGTGACAGTAAGTGGAGGCGCAGCCGTGGCCGGTGAAGTCGTACGGCGCCGGGCTCACGCCCCCGGTGGTCGCCAGCCCGCCGAAGGTGACGGCGACCGTGCCGTTCGAGTGCGCCGTCGAGGTCGGCACCGGGTGGCAGGTCGAGCAGGTGAACGCGTTCGAGAGCGGTCCGGGCGCGGCGGCGTCGTCCTGGTTCGCGTGGGCGAGGTGGGCGCCGGTGGCGGCGGCGCCGTGGCCGGCGTCGACGGGCGGCGAGGCCTTGACGAGGTACGCGCCGAGCGCGTCGAGCGCGCCGGCCGAGGCGACCGGGTTGCGGCTCGCATCGCCGTGGCAGCTCGAGCAGGTGAGGTTCGCGACGTCGAGCGCGCCGTTCATGTGGAGCGCCGGGTCGACCGAGGCGTTCGTGTAGCTGCCGCCGTGGCACGAGCCGCAGCTCTGGCCGGTCCCGAAGGTGGGGTGCGTGCCGCCGGGGCCGTTCGTCGCGCTCACGCCGTGGCAGGAGCCGCAGGCCACCGAGCCGGCCGCGGTCCAGGTCGGCGCCGCGTTCGCGCCGTTCTTGAACGCCCCGTGGCAGTAGGTGGACGAGCAGGTGAGCGTGGTCGCCCCGCCCGCACCGTTCCACACCGGGGTGATCGCGGGCTGGCCGGTCCAGGCGGTCCTCGCGAGCGCGCCGAACGTCACCCCTGGCGTTCCGGTGGCGTGGCTCGTGTCGCCCGCGGCGGGGACCGAGTGGCACTCTCTGCAGCCGATGGGGCTCGCGCGCCAGGCGGTGCCGGTGAGGTGCTTCCCGTGCACGCCGACGCCGCGCGCCGTCGTGGCGGCCGCGGCGTTGCCGTGCGCGTCCACCGCGTTCGCATCCGAGCCAGGCGCGGCGCGGACGTCGGTGCTCGCGACCGCCGAGACGGTGAGGTCTCCGTGGCATTGCGTGCAGCCCGTCGCGGGGGCGTGCTGGACGGCCCCGTCGACGTGCGTCGCGACGTTCACCGCGGCCGGGCCGTAGCCGGAGTGGCAGGAGCCGCAGTTCGGGTTCGGTGGGTGGTGCACCGTCGCGCTCGTAGCGGGCGGCGCGCCGTGGCAGCTCGCGCACGACAGCGTGAGGCTCGCGCCGAAGGACCCGGTCCACGCGACCGCGCCGCTCCCCGCTCCACCGGGGAAGTTCCCGTGGCAGTAGGTCGACGCGCAGGAAGGCCGGGCGTAGCTGCCGGGGTCCGCCGTCGACCCGACGGCGTTGAAGAACACGTCCGCGGTGGTCTTGTCGACGTGGCCAGGGTCGAGCGCGGACGTCCAGCGCGTCTGGTGGCAGGCGGTGCAGTCGAGCCCGGTCGCGAGGGCGTGGCGCGAGGCCGGCGCCGACGAGGCGGTCCCGACGTGCGAGGTGTGCGCGCCGATGGTGGCGTCGGTCGTCGCCTGCGGCGTCGTCGTGTCGGACGAGATGACGTGGGTGTTCCGCGGCGGCGCCCCGCTCTGGGCGTCGCGCCCACCGTGGCAGAAGGAGCACTCGGTCTTCCAGCTCGGGTGCGGCGGGTAGGCGCCCGAGGCGTACGGACCGTAGGCGGCGGGATCGGCGTGGCAGATGTCGCAGGAGGTCCCGGCCGAGCCGTTGGCCGGACCGAACCCGGTGTGACAGGTGCTACAGGCGTCGAGCCCGCCGACCGCCGCGAGCCCGTGCTGGCTCGGGTCGCTCCAGCCCGGCGGGTGACTGGCGCTGACGTCGAGGGCGCCGTTCATGTGAAGGCTCGCGTCGACGGACGCGTTCGTGTACGTCCCGCCGTGGCACGTCCCGCAGTTCTGACCGGTCCCGAACGTCGGGTGCGTGCCGCCGGGGCCGCTCGTCGCGCTCACGCCGTGGCAGGAGCCGCAGGCGACCGTCCCCGCCGCGGTCCAGGTCGGCGCCGCGTTCGCGCCGTTCTTGAAGGCGCCGTGGCAGTACGTGGACGAGCAGGTGAGCGTGGTCGCGCCCCCCGCGCCGTTCCAGGCCGGGGTGATCGGGGGCTGGCCGGCCCACGCCGTGCGCGCGAGCGCGCCGAACGAGATCGTCGGGCTGCCGGTGACGTGGCTCGTGTCGCCGGCCGCCGGCACGGTGTGGCACTCGCCGCAGCCGATGGGGCTCGCGCGCCAGGCGGAGCCGGTGAGGTGCTTGCCGTGCACGCCGACGCCGCGGGCCGTCGCGGCGGAGTTGCCGTGGGCGTCGACCGCGTTCGCGTCCGTCCCGGGGGCGGAGCGGACGTCGGCGTTCCCGACCGCGGACACGGTGAGATCGCCGTGGCACTGCGTGCAGCCGGTCGCGGGCGTGTGCTGCACGGTCCCGTCGACGTGCGTCGCCGCGGCGACCGTGGTGGCCGTGTAGCCGGAGTGGCACGACGTGCAGCTCGGGTTCGGCGGGTGGTGCACCGTCGCGCTCGTCGGCCCCGGGGGCGCGCCGTGGCAGCCGGTGCAGGCGAGCTTCCCGGACGCCGTCCAGGCGATCGCGTTCGCCCCCGCGCCGCCCGTGAAGTTGCCGTGACAGTAAGTGGAGGCGCAGCCGTGGCCGGTGAAGTCGTACGGCGCCGGGCTCACGCCCCCGGTGGTCGCCAGCCCGCCGAAGGCGACGCCGACCGTGCCGTTCGAGTGCGCCGTCGAGGTCGGCACCGGGTGGCAGGTCGAGCAGGCGAACGCGTTCGAGAGTGGTCCGGGCGCGGCGGCGTCGTCCTGGTTCAGGTGGGCGAGGTGGGCGCCGGTGGCAGCGGCGCCGTGGCCGGCGTCGGCCGGCGGCGAGGCCTTGACGAGGTTCGCGCCGAGCGCGTCGAGCCCGGTCGCGGAGGCGACCGGGAGCCGGGTCGAGTCACCGTGGCAGCTCGAGCAGGTGAGGTTCGCGACGTCGAGCGCGCCGTTCATGTGGAGCGCCGGGTCGACCGACGCGTTCGTGTACGTCCCGCCGTGGCACGAGCCGCAGCTCTGGCCGCTCCCGAAGGTGGGGTGCGAGCCTCCGGGGCCGTTCGTCGCGCTCACGCCGTGGCAGGAGCCGCAGGCCACCGAGCCGGCCGCGGTCCAGGTGGGCGCCGCGTTCGCGCCGTTCTTGAAGGCCCCGTGGCAGTACGTGGACGAGCAGGTGAGCGTGGTCGCCCCGCCCGCGCCGTTCCAGACCGGCGTGATCGCGGGCTGCCCGGTCCAGGCGGTCCTCGCGAGCGTGCCGAAGGTCAGCGCCGGCGTTCCGGTGGCGTGGCTCGTGTCGCCCGCGGCGGGTACCGCGTGGCACTCGGCGCACGCGATCGCCGTGGCGCGCCACCGCGTGCCGGTGAGGTGCCGCGCGTGCGTGCCGACCCCGCGCGCGCCCGTGCTGGTCGGTGTGCTGCCGTGGGCATCGGTGGCGTTCGCGTCGGAGCCCGGCGCGGCACGGACGTCCGTGTTCGCGACGCCGGAGACGGTGAGATCGCCGTGGCACTGCGTGCAGCCCGTCGCGGGGGCGTGCTGGACGGCCCCGTCGACGTGCGTCGCGACGTTCACCGCGGCCGGGCCGTAGCCGGCGTGGCAGGAGCCGCAGTTCGGGTTCGGCGGGTGGTGCACCGTCGCGCTCGTAGCGGGCGGCGCGCCGTGGCAGCTCGCGCACGAGAGCGTGAAGGCGCCGCCGAACGAGCCGGTCCACGAGATCGCGCCCGCGCCGGCGCCGCCGGCGAAGTCGCCGTGGCAGTAGGTGGTCGAGCAGGAAGGCCGGGCGTAGCTTCCGGCGTTCGCGGTCGAGCCGACGGCGTTGAAGAACACGTCGGCGGTCGCCTTGTCGACGTGGCCCGCGTCGAGCGCGGACGCCCAGCGCGTCTGGTGACAGGCGTTGCAGTCGAGGCCGGTCGCGATGCCGTGCAGCGACGCCGGCGAGGACGACGCGGTCCCGACGTGCGAGGTGTGCGCCCCGATCGTGGCGTCGGTCGTCGCCTGCGGCGTCGTCGTGTCGGACGAGATGACGTGGGTGTTCCGCGGCGGTGCACCGGTCGCGGCGCCCCGGCCGCCGTGGCAGAAGGTGCACTCGGTCTGCCAGCTCGGGTGCGGCGGGTAGGCGCCGGACGCGAAGGGGCCGTAGGCGCTCGGGTCGGCGTGGCAGATGTCGCACGACGTTCGCGCGGAGCCGTTGTTGACCGGCCCGAACCCGGTGTGGCAGGTCGTGCACGCGTCGAGGCCGCCTGCCAGCGCCGCGAGGCCGTGCTGGCTCGGGTCGCTCCAGCCGTACGGGTGCCCGCCGCCCGCGACCTCGACGATGCCGTCGAGGTGCTGCCCGCCCGCGAGGTTCAGCGTTCCGTCGGCGTTCATCGTGGCGGGATGGCAGCTCGCGCACCCCGTGAGCGCGCTCGAGACCTGCGGGTGCCCGGTCGAGGTCGCGGGAGGCAGCCCGTGGCAATCGCCGCACTGGAGGCCCGTGCTCGCCCACGCCGGCGACGGAGCGGATCCGTGGCAATAGGTGGAGCAGGTCCCCGTCGACGGAGCGTACGTGCCGAGGCTCGCGGGGAGGGACGCCTGGCCCGAGGCCGCGAGGACGACGGTCGCGCGCGCGGTGGACCCGCGGATGTGCGAGACGTCGGTGGGGACCTGGTGGCAGGTCGCGCACAGCAGGGGCGCCGAGAAGCTCGCTCCGGCGGCGGTGGTGCCCGTGAGGTGCGCCGCGTGGGCACCGGTCCGGCTCGCCGAGTTGGTGCCGGTGAGCCGTCCCGCGACGTCGTCCGGTGGCGCGGCCCACGTCGGATGGGCCGCGACGGCGTAGCCCGCCTGCGACGCCGGCGTCTTCGCCCCGTGGCAGAACGAGCAGTTCGTCTTCCAGGCGGTCCATCCGTTCGACGAGTGGCACGCGTTGCACGACGGCGCGATGCCCAGGCCGCCGTAGGTCGCCCCGTGGCAGCTCGTACACTGGAGCGCGCCCGCGACGCCTCCTACGAAGTCGTAGAAGGCCCGCGCATGGAGGGCCGGCGGCGAGCTCCAGTTCGGGTGGCCGAGGTTGGACAGCAGATCGAACACGGCGACGACGAACTTGTCGGCGCCGCTCGTCTTCGTGTCGAGGACGCACGTCCCGATGGCCGAGCAGTCGCCTGCCCAGGTTCTCAACCCGTACCCCGGAGCCGGCGTCGCCGTCAGGGCGACGGTCGCCGACCACGCGTAGGTCGCGCTACACGCGCTCGCGGTCGGTCCGCAATTGATCTGGCCGTCGCCGGACGTGACCGTGCCGTACTGCGGCCGCGAGACGGAGACCACGAACCAGGAGCCGACCACGCCCTTCGCTCCCGCCTCCGACACATCCCTCGAGGACTCCCCGCAACCGGTCGATAGAGACGATGCGAAGGCGACGACCGCCACGAGCAGGAGGCGCGGCACGCGGAACGGGTTCGGCGCACGTGCGCGACCAGAGCCTGGAATCGATGCGGACGCTTCGGCGTGGCTGGCGGGCATCCTTGGGACCTCGCTGCACGGCACGGAGGTGAAGGCGGGCCGCAGGCCCCCCCCAGCGCCTGGGAAGAGGCGCCAACGACCCGCGGTTGGTGTGGGGACACACTTAGAGCAAAGGCCGTGCCCCACGAACGAGCGTCACCGGGACACGGGACCTGGCGTTTTCCCCCCGCGCGGGCCTGAGTTCCCGAGCAGCTTGGGGCAGACTCGAATTGCAGGGCCGTTCTGGCGGCTGGCAACCTGCGCGCCAGCGCGCAGGTTGTGCGCCGTTCACCATTCCTTTGGGTCAACCAACGCAGGATTGTCGGGGCGGGACTCCGACCGACCTCTCGCGTCGGTCGAGGGATCTCGGACTGCGACGTGGTTTCAGTACGGTCGCAAGAGCACGGGCGGGATCACCTCCGCTGCTCGCTCCACGGAGTCTGCGCGAGTGGTGATGCTCACTTCACCGTGAGCGAGACCGGCGGTGCGAGCGCGCGCGCGAGACGGCGGGACGCCTCGCCTCGCCGCCCATGCTGGAGTCGTCGCCGCGAACATCGCGAAGATGGCGGCGAGGGTGACGCGGTTCGCGGAGGCGCGCATCCAGCGCATCCTTCCCCGCGGGCCCGGACCCGCGGTGATAGCATCCGGCGGAGGGGGTGCCCCAGCCATGCTCCGTCCGCGACCGGTGGCGAGCTCCTGGGTGGCGCTGGCGCTTGCGGCGGCGGTGGGCTGCGACCCGCCGGGCGGCACCGACCCCCAGCCGGCCACCTGCGTCCAGGTCGCCGGGACCTGGGATGTCGCCATCGACCTCGACCCGCAAGCCCCGGGCACCAGCCTCTGCCACCAGGTGTGGACCGTGGCGCAGGCGGGCTGCACCGTCTCAGTGGCGGCAGACCTGCCGTGCCCGGTCTGCTTCATCGGCTCCCCTCTCTGCTGGGGCGCGAGCGGCGAGGCGCCAGCGGTGTCCGGCTCGTACCTCTCCCTGGGATGGTCCTGGGCGTCGATCTGCAGCTACGTCGCCGAGCTTCAGGCCCGCAGCGATGGCGCCACGCTCGACGGATCCATCTCGCTGACGGAGCAGTGGGCGCCGGGCGGCACCTGTCCAGGCGTCTTTCGATTCTACGGCGTCACCGGCACTCGCCGGTAACCAGGCGCGCCGCCCCCACGTCGTCGCCCCCCGAGCTTCGGGAGCCGGCGAGGATGCGATGTTCGCTGGCGCGCGCGAGGAGCGCGACTTCCGGTGCCACAGACGGCACAGTGATCGTGAGGGCGTTCGAGACCAGTGCGAACCTGCGTGCAAACGGCGCGGCGCTTCTCATGCGGCCTTCCTGCGCTCGCGGAGGATCGCGTGCGCGGGTGACTACCGTCGCGCAGGGGGCGGTTCACTCGTCCGCGCGTCGCATGAAGGGGCGCAACCGGTTCGGGCGAGCACGCAAGGTGCGCGCGCTCTCGCTTTCTTCGTGCGGGTCGGAGATGAGGAGACGTGCCCCTCGGCGCCCCGGCGCTCCCCGCTGTCGGTCCCCTCGGCCACTGCACCGCCCCGCGTCACGCTCGCCGCGACCGTCTGTGCGACGCTGGCCAGCGCGCACGCCCCACCTGTCACCCCGGAAAGAAAAAGGGGTCAGCGGAGCTCCGCTAACCCCCTATGGGCGCTGCTGGTTTCGAACCAGCGACCCCCGCCGTGTGAAGACGGTGCTCTACCGCTGAGCTAAGCGCCCGGTGCTGCGAGGCGGCGGAGTATGTCGCCGGGCCTCCGATCTGTCAACGACATCGGCAGGTTCCGGGCGCGTGACCATATCCGCCCATTCAAGATCGCGGCGCGGGGTGCACGGGCGCGCCCGCCAGCCCGAGACGACGTCCGAACGCATCCAGGGCGCGTGCTCAGTGCCGCGTCCGCCCGTTCCCCGGCTCCTTCGGCTCCTTCGGCTCCTCGGCCTGCGCGTCGAGCTTCTCCGCGAGCTCGCGCGCCTTCCGCTTGATGCGGGCGAGCTGCTTCGCGAGGTCCTGGTAGTCCTGGCGGCCGGGGATCCCCGCCGCCTGCATGAGGCGCTCCTGCAGCTCCTCCACCCGGCGGCGGCCGCGCTGGGCGAGGCCGACGGCGCGGGCGACGGCGTCCTGGCCGCGCGGGTCGTTCATCACCTTCTCGGCCGCCCGGGAGACGAAGCGGGTGCCGCCGTCGACCAGCCAGCCCGTGAGCCCCTTGCCCTCGCGCGCCATGGTGCCTCCTCCCTACGGGAACTCGGTGCGGACGGCGGCGAGCGCCGCGTCCACGACGTAACGGTACCCCGCCCGGCGGACGAGCGCCTCCAGATCGCCCTCCACCTTCACCGCGCCGGAGAGCGCCGCCTTCACGGGGTCGTCGCCGCGGAAGAGCGCCTTCCAGACGCCGTACCGCGCGCGGATCACGTACGCGGGCTCGAGCTCGAGGATGTCGTCCTCGTCCGCGAGGATCCGCCAGCGCGCGACGCGGCCGCGGTCCTGCTCGGCGTGCACGGCGACCGGGCGCGGGAAGGCGGGGCGCTCCGCCTCGACCACGAACGCGGCGTCCCGCCCGAGGCCGGCGAGGACGCGCCCGAGGTCCGGCTGCGCGTTCAGGGCCGCGGCGACGGCGTCCAGCCACTCGCGGGAGGCGAAGCGCATCCGCTCAGCCGCGCTTTAGCCACCCGAAGAGCCCGCCGCGCTTCTCCTCGCCCGCGGGCGCCGCCTCCGGCTGGCCCGCGACGCGCCGCTTCGCGTCCTCGGCGAGCGCCTTGCGGAGCCCCTCGGGCGTGTCGCGCGTCGCGAGATTGACCTCGGTCATCCCCTTCGCCGGGTCGTCGAAGGTCACCTTGAGCAGGCACTCCTCGTCGAGCTTGAAGTCGATGCGCCGGCCGGTCGCGGCCGCGGGGAGCCGGATCGAGCCGAGGAACTCGTTGTCGACGATGAGGTCCGACTCGCCCTGGTAGATGTCGATCTCGATCGGCTGGCCGGGCTCGCGCGGCGGCGGGAGCCGGAAGCTCTTCGAGGACGGGATGGTCTGGTTCTTGTCGAGGATCCGCCGGAAGTGGCTCGTCGGCGTGGCGATGCCGATGGGCATCGAGAGCACGTCGACGAGCGTCACGGAGTCGATCTGGTCGAGCGAGTCGCCGAGGAGGGCGGCGCCGAGCGCGACGCACTCGTCGGGGTGGACCCCCTTGCGCGCGGGCTTCCCGAAGTGCTCGAGGATCTTCTGCTGCACGAGCGGCATCCGGCTCTGGCCGCCGACGAGGATGATCTCGTCGATCTCCTCGGGCCGGAGGTTCCGGTTCCCGAGCACCTGGTCGCAGATCTCGAACGTGCGGTCGACGAGGTCCATCGTCAGCTCGTCGAGCTGCGGCCGCGAGAGCGGCATCCGGATGTCGAGCGGCTTCCCCTTCTTCTCCTCGATGAAGGGGAGGTCGATCACGACGTTCGGGATGAGCGACAGGTCGATCTTCGCGGCCTCGGCGCCCTTCTTCACGCGCTGCATCGCGATCGGGGAGTTCGCGAGGTCCACCTTGTGCTGCCGCCAGAACTCCTCGAGCACGAAGTCGATGATCCGGTTGTCGAAGTCGACGCCGCCGAGGAAGGTGTCGCCGCCGGTGGCGAGCACCTCGAAGACGTTCCCGGAGAGCTGGAGCACGGAGACGTCGAAGGTCCCGCCGCCGAGGTCGTAGACGAGCACCTTCTGGTCGAGGCCGCGGGAGAAGCCGTAGGCGAGCGCAGCCGCGGTGGGCTCGTTCACGATCCGCTTCACGTCGAAGCCGGCGAGGCGCCCCGCCTCGCGCACCGCGTGGCGCTGGGCGTCCGAGTAGTAGGCGGGGACCGAGATCACGGCCTCGTCGATGCTCTTCTGGAGGAAGGCCTCGGCGATCTTCTTGAGGTGCCCGAGGACCATCGCGCTGATCTCGGGGAGCGTCCGCACCTGGCCGCCGAGCATCACCGCCGCCTCGCCGGCGGGCCCCTCGACGATCTCGTACGAGTAGTAGTTCCGGAGCTCCTGCACGACCTTCGAGTTCCACTTGCGGCCGATGAGCCGCTTCGCGCCGTAGATCGTGTTCTTCGGGTTCGTGACGAGCTGGTCCTTCGCCACGCCGCCGACGAGGAGGTCGCCCCTCTCCGACAGGGCGACGACGGTCGGCAGGATCAGGCTTCCGCGGTCGGTCGGGACGACCTTCGGGATCCGGCTGCGGACGTGCGCGACGCAGGCGTTCGTGGTCCCGAGGTCGATGCCGATGATCGGCTTCTCGCGAGGAGGGGGCATCGAGCGATCTCTAGCACGGGGGCGCGGGAGGCGTCGCCCGGGCGGCCGCCGGGGCGCCTACGGGCCGACGGTGAGCGAGACGGTCGTCACGTCGGAGCTGACGACGCCCGTCGTCGCCCTGTACGTGAACGCGTCCGCGCCGGTGAAGCCGAGGATCGGCGCGTACGTGAAGCTCCCATCGGGCGCGAGGTAGACCTGGCCCCACGCGGCGTTCGTCTCGAGGACGGCCGTCAGCGCCGCGCCGCCCGCGACGGTGTCGTTCGCGAGCACGCCGCTCGTCGCGGAGACGTCGAAGGGACCGCTCCCGGAGAACGCATACGGGTCGGGCACGGCGACGGGTGCGTCGCCCGGGGGCGGACGCGTCCCGGGGGTACACAGGCCGTCGCCGCCGCAGACCTGGTCCGGGAGGCAGTCGGCGTCGGCCTTGCACTGACCGAGCGGGTCGGAGCACGAGGCGAGGAGCAGCAGCGCGGCGGCGGCGAGGGCGCGCATGTCGCTAGAACCGCCCCGCCATGGCGACGCTCGCGCCGCCCTGTGACGGCACCACGGTGAACATCCAGGCGCCCGTGAGCGTGATCGCGCCTCCGGACGCGGCCAGGATCACCGTGAGCTGGTTGTACTGGTCCACCTTGTCGTAGCTCGCGGCGTCGGCGGGGGTGAGGGTGCCGTCGTGGTACTTCTGGTCGAGCTGCTTCGAGAGCTCCTGGCTCTTCACCGACACCACCGCCGCGCCGGCCAGGAGCGCGATCCCTGCGCCCGCCACGTAGGGCGCCGCCGAGCGGGCCCAGGAGCGCCGCGGCGCGGACCGCGTCGCCGTCGCCGTCGCCGCGGCCGACGCCTTCGCGGGCGGGGGAGCGGACGCGCGGAGGTCCGCCTGCGCGGGCGGAGGCTTCGCCGCCTCGGCCTTCGGCGCCACCGGCGTGAGCGGCGGCGTGACGACCAGCGGGCGGGGCACCGGCCCCGCCTGGCGGCGCGCGGCGCTCCGGACGTCGTCGAACAGCATGAGCAGCGCGCGCGCGAGCGGCTCGGCGTTCTGGATGTAGAGGTCGATCCCGACGGTCACGGGGCCGATGACGCGTCCCGTGATCCCGTCCACCGCCTCGACGGAGACCGCGGCGCTCCGCTCCGACTTGTGGAGCGTCGCCCGCAGGACGAGGCCTCTTCCGGCGATCTTCGCGAGGCACTCGACGGGCGCCGTCGGCGCGGAGCCGCAGGCGGGCCGCGCGAACATCGGCTCGGAGACGACGATGTCGTCGGTGCGGTTCGCGGCGCGGTGGAGGGCGGACTCGAGCAGCGCCTGCGCGTCCTCGGCGGCCGCGCCGTCGCTCCGCGGGAGCGGGTAGATGACCACGGCCCGCGCCATGGACTGCGCGGCGGCGGGTCCCGCCGCCATCACGATCGTGAGCACGAGCGCGACTCGGGCCGCGCGTCCGACTGCCATCCGGAAGGCTCCTCCCCGGCGCTTGCCGGTCCACCTCCCTTTTACCACGCCGCGGTCGCTCTTTCCCCTTTCGCCCCACGGGCGTGGGACGCGCACCGAGACCGACACACACGCCGCGCGGCGAGTCGCCTCAGAACGGCACGTCGCCGCCGCCCCCCTCGCCGCCTTCCCGCGCCTCCGGATTGTCCGCCTGCGCCGGCCCGAACAGCGCGGGGACGACGCGCGGGTCGCGAGGCGGGAGCCCGGCCGCAGCCGGCGCCTCGGCGAGGGCGGGCGCGCCCGCCCCGGGCTCGTCGAGCTGCCAGCGCTCGAACAGCTCCGGATCCGCCGGCGGCAGCTCCTCGAGGAAGCGCGACGCCTTCATCACGACCCGCTCGCGATCGCGCGGGGCGGCCACGATCGGATACGACAGGTACAGCTCGTCCTTGGCGCGCGTGGCGGCGACGTAGAAGAGCCGCCGCTCCTCCTCCTCGCCGTCGCGGTCCTTGAGCGCCTGCGCCGACGGGAAGCGCCCGTCGGCGAGCCACACCACGAACACCGCGCGCCACTCGAGACCCTTCGCCTGGTGCACCGAGGAGAGCACCATCTTCTCGTCGGGCTCCCCGCCCTCGGACACGGTCTCCGCGGTCAGCTCGGTGAGGAGCGCGATCTCCGAGAGGAAGGTCTCCGTGTCCTCGTACCCGCGCGCGTACTCCGCGAGCTGCCGCACGTCCTCGATGCGCGAGTCCGCGTTCAGGAACTCGGCCTTGAGGTACTCCTCGTAGCCGCCGTCGAGGACCTTCTCGATCGACTCGCCCGGCAGGTCGCAGGTGGGCTTGCGCGAGAGGGCGCGCAGGAGGTCGACGAGCTTCCGGTACCCGGCGCGACCCTTCGGCGGCACCTGCGACGCGACGTCGGGCGCGAGCAGCTCGTCCACCGTCCCCGCGCCGTGGCGGCGGCGGCCGGCGAAGGCGCTCCACACCGCCTCGGCCGTCGCGGTCCCGACGCCCGCCGCGAGCCGCATGCAGCGCTTCAGCGCGAGCTCGTCCCCCGGGTTCCGCACGAAGCGCAGGTGCGCGAGCACGTCCTTCACGTGCGCTGCCTCGAAGAAGCGCACGCCGCTCCGGACCACGAACGGGATGCCGCGCCGCGCGAGCTCGAACTGGATCTCCATCGAGTGGTGGTGCGCGCGGTAGAGCACCGCGATCTCGGGGAGCGGGATGCCCTCGTCGCGCAGCTCGAGCACGCGCTGCGCGACGAACGCGGCCTGCTGCCCCACGTCGCGGCAAGGGACGACGGCGGGGAGCGTCCCGTCGCCGCGGACGCTCGACAGCTCCTTCTCGAACTGCCGGATGTTCGCGGCGATGGACGCGTTCGCGAGCGCGAGGATCTGCGGCGTCGAGCGGTAGTTGACCGTGAGGTCGAAGCGGCGCGCGTCCGGGTAGCGCTTCTCGAACTCGAGGATGTTCGCGAAGTGCGCGCCGCGGAAGGAGTAGATGCTCTGCGCGTCGTCGCCGACGACGCAGAGGTTCCGGTGGTCGGCCGCGATGAGGTCCACGACGTCGCCCTGGAGCCGGTTCGTGTCCTGGTACTCGTCGACGAGCACGTGGCGGAAGCGGCCGGAGAGGGCACGCCGCACGGGCTCGCGCTCGGCGAGCAGGACCTTCCAGTTCATGAGCAGGTCGTCGAAGTCCATCGCGTTCATCTCGTGCTTCCGCTCGGCGTAGCGCCGGGCGACGCGGAGGACGTCGTCGGTGAGGGGGGCGAACTGGGAGCGGCGCGCGGCGATCACGTCCGCGAGCGGGGTCTGCGTGTTGACCGCCATCGACACGAGGTCGATGAGGACGTCCGCCTTCGGGAAGCGGCGCGCGCCGACGGCGAGGCCGCAGTCCGCGATCGCCGCGGTCATGACGTCGCGGGAGTCCTCGCGGTCGAGGATCGAGTAGCCGCGGGCGTAGCCGAGCTCCCCGCCGTGCTCGCGCAGGACCTGGTGTGCGACGTGGTGGAAGGTGCCGCCCGTGAGCCGGCGGGTGTCGACCCGGCAGACCTCCTCGACGCGCCGGAGCATCTCGCGCGCGGCCTTGTTCGTGAACGTGAGGAGGAGGATCGCCTCGGGCTGCACGCCGTCCGCGAGGAGGCGGGCGACGCGCCAGGTGAGCGTCCGCGTCTTCCCGGACCCGGCCCCCGCGATGACGAGGATCGGCCCCTCCCCCGCCTCGACGACCGCGACCTGCTGGTCGTTGAGGAGCCCCTCGTAGTTGAGGGCGCGCTCCGTGACGGTCGCGGTCTTGAGCTCGTAGCGGCGGGACATGGTACGGGGACGTGCACCGTAACAGCCGGGTCCGACAACGGATCCCGGCCGCCGCCCCCGCCGTCCTCCGCGCCGGCCCCGGCCGCCGCGCTCAGCGCGACGGGGCGCCGGCTGGCTCGACCGGCCGCGCGGCGAAGGTCGCCACGACGTCGTCCGTGAACGACGTCACGAGCGCGTCGAGGCCGCACGCCGACAGCCCCCGCGGCACGTCGGCGACGAGCACGCAGCGCACGCGCTCCTCCGGCCACGTGCGGCAGGCGACGACGAACTCCGGCCGGTTCCGGGCGGTCCAGGCGTCGGCGCGGGCGAGGGCCCGCTTCTCCGCGCCCGCGGTGCTCAGCTCCGGGTCGCGCGCGCCGGCGTACCGCCGATCTCGGCCACGTAGCTCGCGAACCCCTCGCGCAGGAGCCCGTCGGCGTGCTCGAACGCGGCCTCGCACGATGGCGCCGGCTGGGGCCCCGCGGTGGCGCACGCGCCGAGGACCGCGGCGAAGGCGATGGCGAGCGTGCGGGCGGGCGAGCGCATGCGCGCAGGATGTCCCGCCTCGCCGCGGCTCGCCAGCCCCGCGATGGAGTGCCTGTACTCCGGAGCGAAGGCGACGGAGTGCCTGTACTCCGGAGCGAAGGCGACGGAGTGCCTGTACTCCGGAGCGAAGGCGACGGAGTGCCTGTACTCCGGAGCGAAGGCGACGGAGTGCCTGTACTCCGGAGCGAAGGCGACGGAGTGAAAAGTGGACGGCGCACGCGCCGCCGCTACCATCGCCGCCTGTGTCGTCGCGCCGCGCTCCGCTCCTCGCGCTCGTCCTCGCGCTCCTCGCGGGAGGATGCGCCGGGACGGGTCGCGCGGCCCGCGCCAGCCCCATGACCCCGCCCGCCACCGAGAGCCGGGCCGGCACCCGCCAGCCGGGTGCCGGTCCGGCCCCGGCCTCGCCGGCGCGCCCGCCCCAGGCGCGGCGCGTGCCGCGCGACGTCGCGGTGCGCCGGGCGATCGAGACCGCGGCCGGGCTCGTCGGCAGCCGCGAGATCGTCGTCGGCGGCGTCCGCTACGGCGACGCGTGCGCGTCGCTCGTCCGCGCCGCGCTCGCCGAGGCCGGCGCGCCCGCGCCGGAGGGCGCCGACGCCGCTGCGCTCCTCGCCCGCGCACGCGCAAGCGGCAAGGTCCGCCGCTTCTCGCCGGCTGCGGGCGACCTCGTCTTCCTCTCGGACCGCCCCGGCGGCCCCGCCGAGCACGTCGGCCTCGTGCAGTCGGTCTCGTCCGACGGGACCGCCCTCGTCCTGCACCACACCGAGCGCGGCGTCGCGCGGGTGCGCGTGAACGCCGCCCAGCCCTGGAAGGCGCGGACGGACGCGGGCAAGGCGCTGAACGACGTGCTGGTCGTGGGCGCGGGGCGGGTCACGGCGGGGCGGCTGCTCGTCGCGTACGCGACGGTGCTCTGACCGCGCCGCGATTCACGCGCCGCCTGCCGCTCCCGACGAAGCGTAGACCGGCGCCCAGATCCTCTGGAGGAAGTTCCGAGATGCGTTCTAGCGTCGCCCCGCCTCCCAGTCCACGCGCCCGCCCACGATCGTGTGCGTGACCGGCATGGTCCGGAGCTCGGCCACGCTGCACCCGAGCACGTCCCCGGCGAACAGCGTCAGATCCGCGTCCATCCCCTCCCGGATCGTCCCGCGCCGCCCCTCCTCGAACGCCGCGAACGCCGCACCGCGCGTGAACGCCGCGAGCGCCTCCGCGCGCGAGAGCCGCTCCTCGGGCGTGAACGGCGGGCCGCCGGCCGGCGTGCGCTCCTCGGCGGCGACGAGCCCCGCGCGCGGATCGGGCTCCTCGACCGGGAAGTCCGAGCCGAACGCGAGCGGGATGCCGGCGCGAAGGACCGTCCGCCACGCGTACGCGCCCCGGTAGCGCTCCGTCCCGGCGCCGAGGCGCGCCGCCACCCAGGGCCCGTCGCTCGTCGCGTGGGTCGGCTGCATCGACGCGATCGCTCCCGCGGCGGCGAGCCGGGTCACCTCGCGCGGCCGCACGATCTGCAGGTGCTCGATCCGGGGCCGAAGCGCCCGCAGGTCGCCCGCCGCCTCGAACGCGGTGCGCACCTCGGCGACGGCGCGGTCGCCGATGGCGTGCACGGCCGGCTGGAACCCCGCCGCCGCGACCGCCCGCACCTTCGCGCGGAGCACCTCCGGCGTGGAGAGCAGGAGCCCCCGGTTCCCGGGGTCGTCCGCGTAGTCCTCGAAGAGGGCCGCGCCGCGGCTCCCGAGCGCGCCGTCGGCGTACAGCTTCACCGCCCGCACCGTGAGCCGGCCCACGTCCCCCTTCCCCTTCCACCGCGCGAGCTCCTTCTCGAGCGCCGGGAGCGGGACCTCTCCGTCGATCATCGCGTACACGCGGATCGGGAGCCGGTCCGCCTCCGCGAGCCGGCGGTAGACGTCGAGCGCCGCGGGCGGGACCCCGGCGTCGTGGACCTCGGTGAGCCCGACGGACGCGAGCTCCCGCAGGCCGGCCAGGAGCTCGTCCTCGATTCCTCGGCCGGCGTGGGCGGCGCGATCCTCGAGAACACGAGGTTCTGCGCGGCGTCCAAGAGGACGCCCGACGGGTGTCCGCCGGGGCCGCGGAGGATCTTGCCGCCCGGCGGATTCCGGCGTCCCGGGGCCGATCCCCGCCGCCGCGAGCGCGCGGGCGTTCGCCCAGACCGCGTGGCCGTCCACCCGCGAGAGGACGACGGGGTGGTCCGGGACGGCGCGCGTGAGCGTCGCCTCCTCCGGGAACGCAGCGCCCGGCCAGCGGTTCTGGTCCCATCCCTGGCCGCGGATCCAGCTCCCCGGCGCGGCGCCGCGGGCCCGATTGGCGGCGCGCCGCGCGCACGCGTCGGCCGACGCGGCGCCCGCGCAGCTCACCTCGCGGCGCGCTTGCCCGAGCCCCTGGACGTGGCCGTGCGCGTCGACGAGCCCCGGGACGGCGGAGCCCGCGGAGATCCGGATCGCGCCGCCGGCCGCGCGGGCCGCGCACGCGGCCTCGGTCCCGACGCAGGCGATCTTCCCGGCCGAGACGAGCACCGCCTCGGCGACGGGTCGCGCCGGGTCCAGCGTGTGGATTCGTCCGACGACGAGGAGGTCCTTCATCGCGCCCCCGCGCGCCGCACCGTCGGGCGACGCTCCGCCGGCTGCGAGGACGGCGAGCGGCGCGAGCAAGATCCCGGGGCGGTGCACCGGGAGAGCCTATCGTGCGCGGGCGGGACGCGCAGCCGGCGCCGACGGGGAATCACGCCGCGTCGCGCGGCGCCGCCGCGGTCCGCGCGGCGAGGCTACGTCCCGGGCAGGAGCACGAGCTGGGCCGGGGACTCCGGCTCCGCCGCGCGCCCGCTGAGGACCCGCATGCGCAGCGCCTCGAAGCGCTCCTGGCGCGCGCGGATCCCCTGCGCGAGCAGGCTCCGGGCAGACTCGATCTCGACGTACACGTCCGGCACGTCGTGCCCGAGCAGCCGGTCCTTGCGCCTCAGGTACGCCTCTTCCACCGCGATGTGGTCCGCCTCGAGGTTCTCCAGCTCGATCGCGTTCTGCTCCTCGCGATCGATCGCGCGGAGCGCCTCCTGCTGTTCGCGGCCGAGCCGTCGGATCCGATCCATGACGCCCATTCGACACCCGCGAGCCAAGCCCCCTCACCCTGATCCCTGCCCGCCCCGATGGCCTCAGCATGAAGGTATATGCAGCGACGATACGTGCAAGGGCACGCGCTGCCGCACGTCAAGAAAACGGCGGCAAAAACCCATCAGGGATCCAGCCACCTACGCGGAAATTGCCGCCGGCGGGTGCGTCCATGAGCCGCGCAGAGGACCTGGACCCACACCTGCCCCCGTGCCCGGGCGCACCATACGTGAAACCTGCGGGTGCCCGACCCTGGGGGCTCGGGGGCGGAGCCCCCCGAGCTAGCCCCCGTCCACCGGCCGCAGCGGCTCCGGATCCGGATCCGGGCTCGGCGCGGGCCGGGGAGCGGGGCGGGGCGGGGGCTGTCCCGCCTCGCCGCCCGGACCTCCGGCCCCGGCCTCGCTCTGGGCGGCGCCGCGCGGCGCCACGGCCGGCGCGGTCGCCGGCTCGGCGGGGGGCGCCGCGGCCGCGGCGGGCGCCGGCGCGGGGACGGCGAGAGGCGCGGCGGAGTCGACCGCCTCAGGCGGGGTCGCGACGGGCGGCTGCGACGGCTGGGAAACGCGCCTCCGCGGCTGGGTCGCGGATTTCTCCGCGATCGCAGGAGCCGGTGGCGCCGTGACCGGGGCCGCCGGGGGCGCGGAGAGCTCCTCCCGCAGGCGGCGTGCCGCCTCGTGCTTGCCGTTCTCCTCGAGGAGCGCGTCGAGCGTCGCGATCGCCTCCGTGCCGCGGCCGAGCGCCGCCTGCGTGCGCGCGAGCAACAGCCGGCCGCGGAGGATCTCCGGGTGCGATCCCGCGAGCGCCCGCAGCGCCGCGAGGGCGCGCTCGCGGGCCGCGCGGTCCGGATCGCGCGCTTCCAGCGAGGCCGCCGCCAGGGCGAGCCACGGATCCTGCGCGGCGCCGCGGGGGGCGCGTGCCGCCGCCTGGGCGCGCTCGCGCGCGCCGCCGAGCGCGTGGTACGCGGCGAGCGCGCGCGCGACCTCGGGGGTGTCGCCCGCCTCGACCTCGACGCGGCGGAGCGACTCGAGCGCCGTGGCGGCGAGCGCACGCGACCGGTCGTGGCGTCCCCGCACCTCGGGCTCGAGCGCCTGCACCTCGGCCGCGGCCGCGCGCTCCCCGTCCTCCCAGCCCGGGGGCTGCTCGCGCCTGAGGCGCTCGCGATCCGCGAGACGCGACGTGAGACGCGACGCGAGCGCGTCGCCCTCGTCGGCGAGCGAGCCGGCCCGGAGCACCTGCACGAGCGCGCGGTCCGCCGTGACCGAGCGCAGCGGCGGGGAGCGCCGCTCGAGCTCCTCGAGGCGCGCGATGGCCTGGTCGAGGCTCGCGGCGTCGTCGCGCGCGGCGAGCGCCATCGCCTCCACGTGCGCGCTCGCGCCGGCGACGTCGCTCCTGCGGGAGAGGAGGAACCAGCCGGCGACGATCGCCGCGAGCGCCGCGGCGGCGGCGCTCGGGACGAGCCAGCGCATCCGGGCGCTGCGCCGGAGCCGGGCCTCGAACGTCCCGACCGTGTCGCGGCGCAGCATCGGCGCGCGCGCGACGCCCGGCGGCGGCGCCGCTCCCGCGGCGGGGGCGGCGGGCCGGTAGACCGGCGCAGGAACGGTACGGACGGGCTTCGGCCCGGGCTTCGTGGGCCCGGCCGCGGCCGGCGCCGGGCGGGCGCTCGCCGGCACACCGCGCGCCCTCGGGAGCGCCGGCGCGGACGGCGCGGTCGGGGCCGCCGCCGGGCCCTCGGGCGGCGCAGGCTGGGCCGGCACGCCCGCGAGCGTGCGCCCGGGGGAGCTCGGCGGGTACGCGGTGAACAGGTGCTGGCAACGCGTGCACTGCACCTGCGAGCCCGACGGCGAGAGGAGGCTCTCGTCGAGATCGTACAGCGTCGAGCAACGCTCGCAGCGGATGACCACCGCGCCTCCGTTCCCCCTCGTGGGAGGGAGAGCCTACCCCATGAACGTGGGACACGGCTACGGCGACGCCAGCTCGAGGTGGGGCGCCGCGCGCGCCAGCCGCTTCGGGCCGATGCCGCGCACGCGCACGAGGTCCGCCAGCTCGCGGAACGGCCCGTTCGCCTCGCGATCGGCCACGATCTCCTCCGCGAGCCGCCGCGAGAGACCGGGGACGAACGCGAGCGAGCGCGCGTCCGCGCGGTTCGGATCGAGCGGCCGCCCGAGCACGAGCCGCTCGTCGTCCAGGAGAGCGCGGGGCGTCCCCGGGTCCGCGGCGCAGCCCAGCCAGTGGCGCGGCGGGTCTCCCCGCCCCTCGGGATCGCAGACGCGCGGCGGCCCCGGCCGCTCGAGCCGCAGGCGGACGGCGGGGGCCGCGACGGTGGCGAGGAGGACGAGGGCGAGCGCGATCCGGGCGGGCACGACGCCCGCGGATGCAACCCGCCTGCCGTCGCGCCGCCTCAGCGCGCGGGCGGCGCGTCGAGCCCGAACGCGGCGTGGAGCACGCGGATCGCGGGCTCCATCGCATCCTCCGCGACGACGACCGACACCTTGATCTCCGAGGTCGAGATCATCTGGATGTTGATGCCCGCCGCCCCGAGCACCTCGAACGCCTTCGCCGCGACGCCGGCGTGGTTGCGCATCCCGACGCCGACGATCGAGACCTTCGCGATCCGGGCGTCGGCCTCGACCTCCGCCCCGAGGTCCGCGGCGCACCGCCTCACGATGTCGAGCGCCCTCGGGAGGTCCGCCTTCGGGACGGTGAACGTCACGGTCGCCTTCCCGCCGTGCCCGACGTTCTGGACGATGAGGTCGACGACGATGTTCGCGTCGGCGAGCGGCTTGAAGAGGCGCGCCGCCACGCCCGGAACGTCGGCGACCCCCCGCAGCGACAGCTTGGCCTCGTTCCGGTCGTACGCGATGCCCGACACGACGACGTGCTCCATCTCGGTGATCTCCTCGCAGCACAGGGTTCCGGGGGCGTCCGTGAAGGACGACTTCACCCACAGCGGCACGCCGTACTTCATCGCGAACTCGACGGAGCGGATCTGAAGCACCTTCGCGCCGGCGCTCGCGAGCTCGAGCATCTCCTCGTACGAGATCCGGTCGAGCTTGCGCGCCGAGGGGACGATCGCCGGGTCGGTCGTGTAGACGCCGTCGACGTCCGTGTAGATCTCGCAGGCGTCCGCGCCGATCGCCGCGGCGACGGCGACGGCGGTCGTGTCGGAGCCTCCGCGGCCGAGCGTCGTGATGTTTCCGTCCTCGTCCTCCCCCTGGAACCCCGCCACGACGGCGATCTCGCCGCGCCGGAGGGAGGCGTCGAGCCGCTCCCGGTCGATCGACTTGATGCGCGCCTTGGAGAACGCGCTGTCGGTCAGGATCCCGACCTGCGCCCCGGTGAAGCTGCGGGCCTGGCCGCCGAGCGCCTGGATGGCGAGCGCGGTGAGGCCGATCGTCACCTGCTCTCCCGTCGAGGCCACGACGTCGAGCTCGCGCTCGTCCGGCCGCTCCGCGACCTGGGAGGCGAGCTGCAGGAGCCGGTTCGTCTCGCCCGCCATCGCCGACACGACGACCACGACGTCGTTCCCGGCCCGCTGCGTCGCGAGCGCCCGGCGCGCGACGTTGCGGATCCGGTCGACGTTCGCGACCGAGGTGCCGCCGTATTTCTGTACGATGAGGGCCACGTGGGGGCTCCCCTTCGGACCGGTTCCGGCCGGGGACGCGCGACTCTAGGGAACACCGCAACGGGCTGTCAAACGGAGCCGACATGGAACGCGTCCTGCTCGACGGCGACACCCTGACGCTGGAGGAGGTCGCCCTCGTCGCGCACGGCCGGGCGCGCGCCGAGCTCGCGCCGGAGGCCCGCGAGCGGGTCCGCCGGGCGCGGGCGCTCGTCGAGGCGCGGCTCGAGGACGGCGAGGCGCACTACGGCATCAACACGGGGTTCGGAACGCTCGCCGAGGTCCGGATCGACCGCGCGGACCTCGAGCGACTCCAGCGGAACCTCGTGCTGTCCCACGCGGCGGGTGTCGGCGCGCCGCTGCCGGTCCCGGAGGCCCGCGCCGTCATGCTACTCCGCGCGAACGTGCTCGCGAAGGGGCTCTCCGGGATCCGCGAGCAGACGCTCGACCTCGTCGTCGCGATGCTGGACCGCGGCGTCGTCCCGGTGATCCCGGAGCGCGGCTCGGTCGGCGCGTCCGGCGACCTCGCGCCCCTCGCGCACCTCGCGCTCGTGCTCATCGGCGAGGGCGAGGCGCTCGCGGGCGAGCCGCCCGTCCGGCTCCCGGGGCGCGAGGCGCTCCGGCGCGCGGGGCTCGCGCCCGTGACGCTCGCCGCGAAGGAGGGGCTCGCGCTCGTGAACGGGACGCAGGCGATGACCGCGGTCGGGACGCACGCCACCCTCCGCGCCGAGCGGCTCGCGGACCTCGCCGACCTCGCGGGCGCGATGACGCTCGAGGGGCTCCTCGGCTCGCACCGCCCGTTCCTCGCCGAAATCCAGGCCGCCCGCGGCCAGACGGGCCAGATCGCGTCCGCCGCGCGGCTCCGTCACCTCCTCCGCGGCTCCGAGATCAACGCCTCGCACCAGGGACCTGACTGCCACAAGGTGCAGGACCCCTACTCGCTCCGCTGCATGCCGCAGGTCCACGGCGCGGCGCGCGACGGGATCCGCTTCTGCCGCGACGTGCTCGCGCGGGAGGTGAACGCCGCGACCGACAACCCCCTCGTCCTGCCGGACCTCGGCGACATCGTGTCGGGCGGGAACTTCCACGGCCAGCCGGTCGCGCTCGCCCTCGACGTCCTCGCCATCGCGGCGTCCCACCTCGCCTCGATCTCGGAGCGGCGCGTCGAGCAGCTCGTGAACCCTTCCCTCTCCGGGCTGCCGCCGTTCCTCGCCCCGCGCACCGGCCTCGACTCGGGGTTCATGATCGCGCAGGTGACGAGCGCCGCGCTCGCCTCGGAGAACAAGGTGCTGTGCCACCCGGCCTCGGTGGACTCGATCCCGTCGTCGGCGGGCCGCGAGGACCACGTCTCGATGGGCATGGCGGCCGCGCTCAAGGCGCGCCAGGTGGTCGAGAACGTCCGGACCTGCCTCGCCATCGAGCTCCTCGTCGCGGCCCAGGCGATCGACCTCCGGGCGCCGCTCCGGCCCGCCGCGTCGGTCGCCGAGGCCCACCGCCGGATCCGCGGGGTCGTCCCGAGGCTCGAGGCGGACCGCGAGCTGCACCGAGACGTCGAGGCGGTCTGCCGGCTCGTGGACGAGGCGGGGCTCGACCTCGCGGGCGCGGCGGGCGCGAGCTAGCGCGCGGCGGCGGTCGCGAGCCGCACCGCCTTGCGGAGCCCCGCGAACCGGAGGCGTTCGACCGCCTCGTCCGGCGTCGCCCAGGCGTGCTCCGTGTGCTCGTCCGAGAGCCGCGCCGAGAAGCCGGCCGGCAGCCGCGCCGCGTAGGCGGTCTCCTCGACGATGACGAGCGCACCCGGGCGGACGCGGTTCATGCTCGGGTCGAGCGCGAAGGCGTGCCGGTACCGGAGCGGCTCGACGGGGACGTCGGCGCCCGTCTCCTCGCGCAGCTCGCGGCGCGCCGCCTCGTCGGGCGACTCGCCCCGCTCGAGGCGGCCCGTCACCTGCTGCCAGAAGCCGCCGCGGGCTGCGCTGCGCCGGAGGAGCAGCACGCGTCCGTCGGCACCGATCGGGACGACCGACACCGTCCGGAGGTCCGGCCCGGCCGACGGCACCGGGCGCCGCCCGAGCGCCTCCGCGACGTGCGCGGCGAGCCTCTCCTCGACCTCCGCGGCAGCCGGGACGGGCCGGCCGCGGGCCTCGAGCTCCGCCTGCAGGCTCGTCACGCCGAGGGTCGGGTCCGCGATCCCGCACGGCACGATGGCCTGGAAGTGCTCGAGGTCGGTGGTGTGGTTGAAGGCGAGGCCGTGCGAGGTGATCCAGCGCGAGAGGTGCACGCCGACCGCGCCGATCTTCTTGCGGCCGACCCAGGCGCCCCGGTGCTCCGAGTGCCGGCGCGCCTCGAGGCCGTGGTCGTCGCAGACGCGGATCATCGCCTCCTCGAGCGCGCCGACGTAGCGCTTCACGTCCGGGCGGTCCGAGAGGTCGAGGACCGGGTAGCCGACGATCTGCCCCGGCCCGTGGTAGGTGACGTCCCCTCCCCGGTCCGTCTCGTGGATCTCGAAGCCCTGCCTCGCGAGCCAGGCGGGCGCGGCGACGATGTTCGCGCGCCCGGCGCTCCGGCCGAGCGTGAGCACCGGCGGGTGCTCGAGCAGGAAGAGGTGGTCCGTCGCGGGGGGCGCGCCCGCGGCGACCGCCTCGCCCGCGACGCGCATGAGCGCGAGGCCGTCCTCGTACTCGACGCGCCCCAGGCGGTGGACGACGAGCGTCCTGCTCACGGCCGCGCGTCGGCGGAGGGCTTCCGGGCCCGCTCGGGCGCCTTCAGCATGTGGATGGGCTCGCCGAGCGCGACCTTGCATGCCTCCATGAACGCCTCGGGGAGCGTCGGGTGCGCGTGGATCGTGAGCGCCACGTCCTCGAGGTAGGCGCCCATCTCGAGCGCGAGCGCGGCCTCGGCGACGAGATCCGTCGCCTCCGGGCCGCACATCGTCACGCCGAGGAGGAGCTTCGACGACCGGTCGCCGATCACCTTCACGAAGCCCTCGGTGTGCGCGATGGCCACGGCGCGGCCGAGCGCGCCGAACGCGAACTTGCCGACGATGGGGTCGTACCCCTGCGCGCGCGCCTCCTCCTCGGACAGCCCGACCGTCGCGATCTCGGGATCCGTGAAGATCGCGCCGGGGAGCGCGACCCAGTCGCGGGCGGACTTCATCCCGGCGATCACCTCGGCGGCGATCTCGCCCTCCTTCGACGCCTTGTGCGCGAGGAACGGCGCGCCGGAGAGATCGCCGATGGCGAAGATCGACGGGACGCTCGTGCGGTACTGCGCGTCCACCTCGACGAACCCCTTCGACGAGATCTTCACGCCGACCTTCTCGAGCCCGATCCCGCCCGAGTTCGGCCGGAACCCGACCGCCACCAGGATCTTGTCGCACTCGACGTCGAGGGGCTTTCCGTCCACCTCCGCGTGGACGACGAGCGCGCCGCCCTTCTTCTCGAACCCCTTCGCGACCGCCTTCACGTGCACGGCCCCGCCGCGCTGGCGGATCCCCTTCTGGACGAGCCGCACGGCCTCGGGGTCGACGCCGGTCAGGATCTGCGGGAGCGCCTCGAGGAAGGTCACCTGCGAGCCGAGCTTCGCGTAGACGGTCCCGAGCTCCATGCCGATGACGCCGCCGCCGATGCAGACGAGCCGCTTCGGGATCTCCGGGATGTCCACGGCCTCCTTCGCGCTCCAGACGTCCTTGCCGTCGAACGCGAACCCGGGGATCTCCACGGGGCGCGCGCCGGTCGCGACGATGAACGCCGGCGCCTCGAGCCGCGTCTTCTCGCCATCGCTGGAGGACACCTCGACGGCGTCGGGCGCGACGAACGTGGCCGTCCCCTTGACGACCTCGACCCCGTTCCCCTTCTCGAGGAGGCCGATGCCGCCGACCATCTTCTTCACGACGCCGTCCTTGAACGCGCGCAGCTTCGCGATGTCCACGCGCGGCGCCTCGACGACGATGCCGCGCTCGGCCGCGTCGCGGACGTCCTCGACGAGGTTCGCGGCCGCGATGAGGGCCTTCGACGGAATGCACCCCCAGTTGACGCAGACGCCGCCGAGCGCGTCGCGGTCGACGAGCGCCGCCTTCTTGCCGAGCAGCCCGAGCCGGATGGCGGCGACGTAGCCGCCGGGGCCTCCGCCGACGACCACCGCGTCGAACCTCTTCGTAGCCATGAGATCCCCCTTCCAGGGTGGCGGGAATATAGCCGCGCGCGGGATCCCGGGCACGGATGGAGTCACAGGGAGCGTCGGCCGCACGGCACCCGGAACGGTACGCGGCGCTGGCATCCCCCCGCCCGACGCGCCGCCCGTCGCAGGCAGGGCCACGCGCCGGGCGCGGCGATCAGCCGCGGCGAGCCTTCCGCCGCCGGGCCGTCTCGCGCTCCGAGATCACGCGGTGGGCGCGCGGCTCGGCGCCGGCGAGCCGCTGCACGACCGCGGCGGCGGCGGCGAGCCCGAACGCACCGGTGACGAACGCGGCGCTTCCGAACACCTTCGGCTCGCGCCGGCGCTCGCCGCGCGGCGCGCGCGCAGCACCGGGGATCCCGTCCGCGTCGCCGGGGAGCGCGAGCGTGCGCCGTGGCTCCTCGACGGACCAGACGGCGAGGACGCCCGTCGGGCCGGTCGCGGCGATGCCGTGGCGGCGGCGCAGGTACTTGCGGACGTCCTTCGCGAGCTGGTCCGTGTGCGTCTCGCAGAGGTCGGTGATCTGGATGGCGGTCGGGTCGAGCCGACGGGCGGCGCCGAGCGAGGTGACGATCGGGACGCCGAGCTCGAGGCAGCGGCGGATGACATGGAGCTTCGCGACGACCGTGTCCATCGCGTCCACCACGAAGGACGTCCCCGCGGGCACGAGCCGGGCCGCGCTCGCGGCGTCGTAGCGCTCGCAGATCGCCTCGACGCGGGCGTCCGGGCGCACCCGCCGGAGCCGCTCCGCCATCTCCTCCGCCTTGAAGCGCCCGAAGGCGCCGTCGAGCGCGTGGAGCTGGCGGTTCGCGTTCGTCTCCTCGACCCGCTCGCCGTCGACGAGCGTGACCCGGCCGACGCCGGCGCGCACGAGCGCCTCCGCCGCGAACGTCCCCACGCCGCCGATCCCGAGCACGACGACGTGCGCGGCGGCGAGCCGCTCCATCGCCTCCTCCCCGAGCAGGCGGGCGGTGCGGTCGAGCCGGGCCGAGACGCGCGGGCCGTGCATGCCGCGCACGTTACCGCGGCAGCCGGAGGAGCGCGCGCGCGTTCGCGGTCGTGAGCGCGTCCACCTCGGCCGCCGTCGTCCCGAGCGCCGCCGCGACCGCGGCGACGATGCCCGGCAGGAAGGCGGGCTCGTTCCGGCCCCGGTGCGGGCGCGGCGTCTGGTCGGGCGCGTCGGTCTCGACGAGCAGCCGGTCGCGCGGGACCGCGCGCGCCGCGTCGAGCGGCTTGCGGGCGCGCTCGTACGTCACCGGGCCGGCGAAGGAGAAGTGGAGCCCGTGGCGGAGGTAAGTCCGCACCTGGTCCGCGCTCCCGGAGAAGCTGTGGAGGACGCCCCCCGCCGGGAGCGGCTCCTCGTCCAGGAGCGCGAGGAGGGCGTCGTGCGCCTTGAGGCAGTGGAGCATCACCGGCAGCGCGAGGCGGCGCGCGAGCCGCAGGTGGCCGCGCAGCACGGCGATCTGCCAATCGAGCGGTGCGCCGGCGTCGACGCTCGGGCCGTCGAGGCCGCACTCCCCGACCCCGACCGCGCCGCCGCGCGCGAGCGCAGCTTCGAGGTCCGCGAGGCGGCGGTCGTCCGACGCCGGATCGAGCTCGGGGAGGAGCTGCGGATGGATCCCGAGGCCGAAGTGGATGCCCGGCGTGCGCGCCGCCCACGCGGCGAGGGCGTCCCAGCCGTCGGGCCCGATGCCCGGCACCACCACCTCGGTCACCCCCGCGGCCCGCGCGCGCGCGAGGACCGCGTCGCGGTCGACGTCGAACTCCGGCTTGTCGAGGTGGCAGTGGGTGTCGATCACGGCGCCGTCCGCGGACGGAGCGTAGCCCGGTGCGCTCGGCCTGCGCCACGAACGCGCACCCGTCCGGCGGATCCGTGACGCACCGCGTGACGCCGGACGGGGAGGTTCACCCGGAACTTTCGCGCACGCGTCACATCCGCCCCAGTGCCCGTACCCAACTACGTGCCGGCCCGCAGCGTCGATCTCCAGCGGGCGGCCGGCGGCGCTCGATGCGCAAGGGAGGATGACATGTTCGCCGCGACTCCGAGGCTCCGCGATCTGCTCGATCTCCGCAGCGTCCTGCTCGTGGCGGTGATCGCGCTCGCCGCGTTCGGCCTTCAGTTGACCTTCTTGGCCGGTACCGTCGCGAGCCCGCTCGGCGGCGCGATCGCCGATCTCGACCGGGTCCCGCAGTTCCAGGGCGCGCCGGACCAGGCGGTCGCGGAAGCCGGCGGCGACCGCACTCCGCTGCCCGACATCACCGGCGGCGCGCACCTCACGTGGGAGCGGCCGGCGGTGGTCGGGGTGGAGTACCGGCCGCTGCCGCAGGAGTGCCTCGTCTACCGGTGAGGCGAGCCATGGTGCCGCCCGGCTCCACGAGTGCGGGAGGGAACGGGCGAGAGCCGCCGGACGGCGGTCTCCCGCTCGCCGATCCGGACGCGCTCGCGATGGCGCTCCTCGCCTCGGGCAGGACGCGCGCCGCCGCCGAGGAGGTGATCCGCGTGCACGGGCCGCGGATCGTGCTGTACCTCCTCGCCGTGCTCCGCGACCGGGACGTCGCGGACGACGCGTACTCGACCTGGAACGAGTGGGTCCTGAAGGGGATCGGCGGGTACCGCGGCGAGGCACCGCTCCGGACGTGGGCCTATGGCGTCGCGCACAATGCCGCCCGGCGGGTGAGGGACGACGCATTCCAGCGCCGGCGCTGCTCGCTCTCCCGCGCCGGGGTATCGCGGGTGCGGAACCGGCCGTCCTCGTCGGCGCGCCAGCGGGAGCGCGCGGCGCAGGTGCTCGAGGCCATCCGCGCCCGCCTCTCGCTCGACGACCAGGGCCTGCTCGCGTTCCGCATCGACCACGGGCTCGAGTGGGACGCCATCGCCGCCATCCTGTCGCCCGAGCCGGGCGAGAGGCCGGTCCGCGCCGACGCACTCCGAAAGCGCTTCGAGCGGCTCAAGAGCCGGATCCGGCGGCTTGCACGCGAGGCGGGCGCGCTGGAGTGACCGTGGCCGGGGGGGAGACGGGGCCGCCGCTCGCGAGGGCGCGCGGCCTCGCCCATTGGATCAGAGCGAGACCTGCGCCGCGGCCTGCTCCGCGGGGGGCGGCGGCTGCGGCGCGGCGAGGAAGATCTCCGCGAACGTCCCCAGCAGGATCGCCGCGCGCGGCGTCGAGAAGGCGCGCGAGCCGAGCTCGCGTGCCGTCGCGAAGAGCGACAGCCGCTCCGACGGCGTCACGAGGTAATTGTCCGGCTGGTGGTTGTACTGGTCGCCGCCGTATTCCGGCAGCGCCATCCTCGCCACGGGCGCCAGCCGAGCGGCTCCGCTGCATCCGGGACGAAGCTCGTCGCCGTCGGATACGCGGTGACGAGCTGGTTGTAGCGGTCGATCCTCGGATCGCCGCCAGGGTTCGGCACCGGAACGCCGGCACCTTGGACGGCGAAGACCCGCCCCGCAGGAGTCGAGCTGCTCCCCACGCATACGGACCCGGTATGCCGAGCGGGCTCGTGTTCCCCGTCATGTCCAGGTTCCAGAAGTAGGTGGACCAGTCCCGCTTCCCCGACCAGAATCGCATCCTGACGCGTGTACCCCGCCGAGAAGAGGACGCTTCCACGCTCCGTGGAACGACCGGTCGTAATAGCCGTGTCGAGGACGAACCCGTCGCCCCGGAGGACGTGCCGGAGTAGGCGACCGCCTCCGAGCCTTCCCAAGCCCGGCGCGTGATGATGTTCACGACGCCGCCAATCGCGTCGGAACCGTAGATGGCGAGGCGCCGTCCTTCAAGACCTCGACCCGCTCCACCGCCGCCGTCGGGATCGACCCGAGGTCGACCGACATGTCCGCCCCGAGACCTCCCGGGACGAAGCGCCGCCCGTTGAGCAGCACGAGCGTCCGGTGGTCGCCCGCTCCGCGGAGGCTCACACGAACCGACTGTCGCCACCGTTGTTGACGTTCCGGTTCATCGCGTTCGCCTGCTCCGGCATGAGCTGCAGGAATTCGCCGACGGTCGCGCGCCCGCTGTCGATCATCTCCTGGCGGGAGTACACGGTCACCGGGCCGGGGTGGTCAGGTCCTTCCGCGGGACGCGCGAGCCGGTGACGACAATCTCCTCGGTCACCTCCGCCGTCCCGGATTCGCGGCCCGTCGACCACCGTCTCGCCCGCCGGCGCGCGCGTCACAGGGGGAGGCGCTTCGGGATTCGACGGAGCCTCCTCGCGCCGCTGGCTGGCGGCGGGAGGAACGCCGGATCGAGAGGAGCAACGCGCGCGTAGCGCGGAGCAGCTCCGGTTTCATCGACGCCCTTCGCGCGCCTGAACGCGCTTGGAAAGCGATTGGGAACGACGGATTGCCGGCCGCGTGGACAGCAAGCCGCCGTCCCGATGCCGCACCCAGCGTGGCAAGACGGAGCGTCCGCGCGTCTTGTCGCGATCAATTGGGGCACCGAGAAGTAGGTACGCCCCCGTCACGCATTGTGACGCGCCGGCCCTGCGGACGTCGCAGCGAGGTGCATGAACACGAGGTTCGGATCCATGAAGACGAGGTTCGGGTCCTCGAGGTGCTTGATGACCTCGTAGGCGAACGCCGCCGCCTCGTGGCCGTCCACCACGCGGTGGTCGCAGGTGACGGACACGTGCATGACGTCCCGCACCACGATCTGGCCGTCCCGCACGACCGGTGTCGGCCGGATCCGGTGGAGGCCGAGGATGCCGACCTCGGGGACGTTCAGGATCGGGGTCGCGAACAGGCCGCCGAGCGCGCCGAGGCTCGTGATCGTGAACGTCGAGCGCCCGAGGTCGTCGGGGCGGATCCGGCCCGCCTTGGCGTCCGCCGAGAGCCGCTCGATCTCGCGCGCCACGTCGAGGAGCGAGCGGCGGTCTGCCCCGCGAAGCACGGGAACGACGAGGCCCGCGTCGGTGGCGGACGCGATGCCGAGATCGTACCGATGGTGGAGCACGAGCTCGCTCTTCGCCTCGTCCATCGTGGCGTTGAGCTTCGGGTGCTTCCTGAGCGCCGCGACGACGGCCTTCACAACGAACGGCAGGAAGGTGAGCTTCACGCCCTCCGCCTGCGCCGCCTCGGCCATTCGCTCGCGCACGCGCACGAGCTCGCTCACGTCCGCCTGCTCGACGAAGGTGAAGTGCGCGGCCGTGCGCTTCGCCAGCGCCATGTGCTCGGCGATGCGCTTGCGGACGCCGCGGATGGGGATGCGTTCGTCCGCGGTCGCGGTCGCGGTCGCGGTCGAGGTCGCGGTCGAGGTCGAGGTCGCGGTCGGGGTCGACGTCGAGGTCGAGGTCGAAGCGTGGCCGTTCCGCCTCGTCCGGTGCGCCGTCAGGTCGTCCTTCGTCACCCGCCCGTCCGGGCCCGTGCCCGGGACGGCGTTCACGTCGATCCCGAGCTCGCGCGCCATGGCGCGGACGGCGGGGGTCGCGAGGGCCTTCGCGCCCCCCTCGCTCCGGCTCTCTCCCGTCTGCGAGCGCGATGGAGCGACCGCAGGCGCTGGAGTCCTCTCGGCTCGCGCAGGCGGCGACGGCGTCGCGCCCGGCGCCGTCGTCGTAGCCGGCTCCACCTCGATCTCCACGAGCGGCTCGTGCACCTTCGCGACGTCGCCCACGTTCCAGAAGAGCTTCACGACCCGCCCGCGCCGGGGCGACGGGATCACGACCGTCGCCTTGTCCGTCATGACCTCGACGAGCGGCTGGTCCTCCTGGACCTCGTCCCCGGGCGCCACGAACCACTTCTGCACCTCGGCCTCCACGACCCCTTCCCCGATGTCGGGGAGCTCCATCCTGAACGCCATGGCAGACCTCGCCCGCTAGTAGGAGACGACCTTCCGGACGGCCTCGAGGATCCGCGGCGCCCGCGGCAGGTACTCCGCCTCGAGCGTGTACGGGAACGGCGTGTCGAACCCGGTCACGCGCGCGACCGGCGCCTCGAGCGAGAGGAACGCGCGCTCCTGGATCAGCGCCACGAGCTCCGCGCCGAAGCCACACGTCAGCGGCGCCTCGTGGACCACCACCACCCGCCCGGTCTTCTTCACCGAGGCCACGATCGCGTCGAGGTCGAGCGGCTGGAGCGAGCGGAGATCCAGGATCTCGCAGTCGATCCCCTCCGCCTCTGCCTCCCGCGCCGCGAGGTCCGCCTCGTGCCACATGGCGCCCCACGCGATCACCGTGACCTGCCCGCCCTCGCGCGTCACGGCCGCCTTCCCGAGCGGCACGGCGTACTCGCCTTCGGGGACCTCGCCCTTCGCGGCGCGGTAGACGCGCTTCGGCTCGAAGAAGAGCACCGGATCCGGATCGCGGATGGCGCTGATGAGGAGCCCCTTCGCGTCGTACGGGTTCGACGGCACGACCACCTTGAGGCCCGCGGTGTGGATGAAGTGCGCCTCCGGGGACTGCGAGTGGTAGTGGCCGCCGTTGATCCCGCCGCCGTACGGCGTCCGCACCACGAGCGGGCACGCGTACTGACCGCCGGAGCGGTAGCGGTACTTCGCGACCTCGTTCACGAGCTGGTCGAACGCCGGGAAGATGAAGTCGGCGAACTGGATCTCGGGGACGGGCTTGAGCCCGTAGAGCGCCATGCCCACCGCCGTGCCGATGATGCCGCCCTCGGCGAGCGGCGTGTCGATGACGCGGTCGTCGCCGAACTCCTCCTGGAGCCCCTGCGTGGCGCGGAAGACGCCGCCGAACTTGCCGACGTCCTCGCCCAGCACGACGACGTCCGGGTCCTTGCGCATCTCGATGCGCAGCGCGTCGTTGACGCTCTGGATGAGGTTCATGACGGGCATGAGGGCGCCCCTCAGGCGTCGGAGTGGCGCGGGTTCGCGACCCGCGGGTCGGCGGCGATCGCCGCCTCGAGCTCCTCGAGCTGCTCCCGCTGCTGCCGCAGCGGCTCGGCGTACACGTCCTCGAAGAGGGTCGCCACCGGCGGCTTCGCCGGGAACGCCTCCGCCTCGCGGAGCGCGCGCTGGATCTCCTCGCGGATCTCGTCGCGCAACCGCGTGTCGGCTGCGTCGTCCAGCGCCTCGCGCCGCGCGAGGTACCGCTTCACGCGGGCGATGGGGTCCTTCCGCTTCCAGGGCTCGACGAGCTCGGCAGGACGGTAGACGCGCGGGTCGTCGGAGGTCGAGTGGCCCTCGACCCGGTACGTCACGCATTCGAGGAGCGTCGGCCCCTCGCCCGCCGCCGCCCGCGCCCGGGCACGCCGGGTCGCGGCGTGGACGGCGAGCAGGTCGTTCCCGTCCACGCGCTCGCCGCGCATCCCGTACCCGATCGCCTTCTGCGCGATGGTCTCGGAGGCGGTCTGCTTCTCGCGCGGCACGCTGATCGCCCACCCGTTGTTCCGGCAGACGAACACGACCGGGATCTTCCGGACCGCCGCGAAGTTGAGGCCGGTGTGGAAGTCGGCCGCGCTCGTCGCGCCCTCGCCGAAGTAGGTGAGCGACACCATCTCCTCGCCCTTGAGCCGCGCCGCCCACGCGGCGCCGACGGCGTGCGGGATCTCGGTCGCGATGGGCGAGCTGATGGAGGCGTAGCGTCCCGGCCGCCACGCCTCGTGGCAGGGCATCTGCCGCCCCTTCATCGCGTCCCCGGTGTTGCCGAAGAGGCCGCACATGAACGTGACGAGCGGCATGCCGCGCAGGAGCGCGGCCCCGTGCTCGCGGTAGCACGGGAAGATCCAGTCCGCCTCCTCGACGCCCGCCGCGGTCCCGAAGACCGTCGCCTCCTCGCCGATCGACCCGATGTAGAAGCCGATCCGCCCCTGCCGCTGCATCGTGACCATCCGCTCGTCGAGCGAGCGGTTCAGGACCATCCAGCGGTAGAGCCGCAGGACGTCCGCGTCGGGCAGCGAGATCTCCGCGGGATCCCCGACCACCGCGCCGTCCTCGTCGAGGACGCGGTAGAGCGGGAACTCCTTCAGGGAGCGCCCGGGCTCCCACTCCCGCGCGGTCCCCGGCTCGCGCCGGCCCGCCGGGCCCCACGCCTGCTCGCGCCGCATGCCTAGCCCCCGTTCAACGGGAAGGCCCCCTCGCCTCGATCTCGCCCTTGAGGAACAGCTCTGCCGCGCGGTAGCTCGAGCGCACGAGCGGCCCGCTCGCCACGTAGCGGAACCCGAGCCCGAGCCCGGTCTCCCGGAACGCGGCGAACCGCTGCGGGCTCACCCACTCGACGACCGGCAGGTGCCACGCGCTCGGCCTGAGGTACTGCCCGAGCGTCAGGATCTCCACGCCGGCGGCGCGGAGGTCCTTCATCGTCTCGACGATCTCGGCGTCGGTCTCGCCGAGCCCGACCATGATGGACGACTTCGTCACGACCTGCGGGAACTCGCGCCTCGCGAGGGCGAGCACGCCGAGCGTCTGGTCGTAGCCCGCGCGCGCGTCGCGGACGACGGGCGTGAGCCGCCGCACCGTCTCCACGTTGTTCGCGAAGACGTCGGGCGCGGCCCGGCAGACCGTGCGCACGGCCTCCGCGTCGCCCTGGAAGTCCGGCGTCAGCACCTCGACGAGCAGGCCCGGGATCTCCTTGAGCCGCCGGATGGCGTCCGCGAAGTGACCGGCGCCGCCGTCCGGCACGTCGTCGCGGTCGACGCTCGTCACGACGATGTAGTCGAGCCCGAGCTCCGCGACCGCCGCGGCGAGGTGGCGCGGCTCGTCCGGATCGAGCGGCGGTGGACGGGGGGCGGTCTTCACGTGGCAGAACCGGCAGCCGCGGGTGCAGACGTCGCCCATCAGCATCACGGTCGCCGTGCCGCCGCCCCAGCACTCCCCGACGTTCGGGCAGCTCGCCTCCTGGCAGACGGTGTGGAGCGAGAGGCCCCGGAGCGTCTCCTTCACCTTCTGGTAGCGCTCGCCGCCCGGCAGGGGGACCTTGAGCCAGGCGGGCTTGCGCGCCTCGCGCGGGAGCCCTCGCGCGCGCATGGCCTCGGCGATGTCCCGGCGGCTCGTCGGGAGCGCGCCGCCGGCGCCCGGGTGGTCCTGGGCGTCCGGGCCGGTCACGACGGGCAGGCTCGTGCGAGGAGTCGAGGACATGGTCGTCTGCCCGCGATGTAGCTACGCCGCAGGGGCGGGTCAAGGCCGGCGTTCCCTCGCCGGTGGCGCGTCACCGGCCGTCCGACCTGCACGCCGCCGCGTACATGCTATAGTTTTTCGGCTACGTCCCGTCCGGGGGCCACTCGCCCGGCGTAGCGCGATCGCCCATGGCGGAGACGACGGCTTCCGAGCCCACCAAGATCCTCATCGTGGACGACGACTCGTCCGTGCGGGACGTGATCACCGTCCTGCTCGGCGAGGAGGGTTACGTCTGCACGGCGGTGAACTCCGCCGAGGCCGCGCTCGACGCGGTGCGCCACGCCGAGTACCCGCTCGTCATCAGCGACGTCCGCATGCCGGGCAAGGACGGCTTCTGGCTCCTCGACCGGATGCGCGAGGGGCACCCGGACACCGCGGTCGTCATGCTCACCGCGTACGGCGACACGGAGGCCGCGGTCGAGTGCCTGCGGAACGGCGCCGCCGACTACCTGCTCAAGCCGCCGAAGGTGACCGAGCTCATCCGCGCCATCGAGCGCGCGCTCGGGCGGCGCCGCCTCGAGCTCGCGCGCTCGAAGTACCGCCGGAGCCTCGAGAACCGCGTCCGCGAGAAGACGGCGGAGCTGTCCCGCACGCTGCGCGACCTCGAGTCGACCTACTCGCAGACGCTCTGGTCGCTCGTCGCGGCGCTCGACGCCCGGGAGCACGAGACGAGCGACCACTCGCAGCGGGTCGTGCGCTACACGCTCGCGATCGCCCGGCGGATCTCCATCCCGGAGCGCGACCTGCCCGCGCTCGGCCGCGGCGCCCTGCTCCACGACATCGGCAAGATCGGCGTCCCCGACGCGATCCTCCTGAAGCCCGCGAAGCTGACCGAGGCGGAGTGGACGGAGATGCGCAAGCACCCCCACATCGGGTTCGAGATCCTGAGGTCGATCGAGTTCCTCGGCGCCTCCGCCGAGATGGTGCTCTGCCACCAGGAGCGGTTCGACGGCCGCGGCTACCCGCGTGGGCTCGCCGGCGAGACCATCCCGATCTTCGCGCGCATCTTCGCCATCGCCGACACGTTCGACGCGATGACGACGAACCGCCCGTACCGTCGCGCGCTCCCGGTCGAGACCGCGCGCGCGGAGATCGAGCGCTACTCCGGCACGCAGTTCGATCCCCTTTGCGCCGAGGTGTTCCTCTCCATGAAGCAGGAGGAGCTGGACGCGCTCGCGAAGCCGACCGACGTCCACCCGATCTGACGGTCCACCCCTGGCGTAGGCGCCGGGGGTACGGGCGCGCGGCCCCGTGGGGGCCGGGTGCACCCTTTCCCTTCTCGGTGTATGAGGCTCCCGTGGGAGACGCCGCCGCCGCCGGCCCGCTCGTCGACGCCCAGGGACGGCGCATCGCCTACCTGCGTCTGTCGCTCACCGATCGCTGCAACTTCCAGTGCAGCTACTGCGCGCCGGCGGGGCCGGAGGCCTGCGACGACCTGCTCGCGCGCGGGGACCTCGCGCGGCTCGTCGCGATCTTCGCCGGGCTCGGGATCCGTCGCGTCCGCCTCACCGGCGGCGAGCCGACGCTCCGCAAGGACCTCCTCGACATCGTGCGGGACGTCCGCGCGACGCCGGGGATCGAGGAGATCGCGCTCACGACGAACGGCCACCTGCTCGGCACGCTCGCCGCCCCGCTGCGCGCGGCGGGGGTCTCCCGGCTCAACGTCTCGCTCGACACGCTCGACCCGGAGCGGCTCCACCGGATCTCCGGGCGCGCCGCGACGCTCGACCGGATCGTGTCCGGGATCGCCGCCGCGGGCGCGGCGGGGTTCGCCTCGGTGAAGCTCAACGTCGTGGTCGTCGGCGGCATGAACGACGGCGAGCTCGGCGACCTCGTCCGGTTCGCGTGGCGCTCCCGCGCGACGCCGCGCTTCATCGAGCTCATGCCCTTCGGGCCGGGGAGGCCCGTCCCGACCGTCGAGGTGAAGCGGCTCCTCGAGGCGCAGGGGATCGCGCTCGCGCCGGACGCCACGCGCGGCTGGGGCCCCGCCTACCACATGCGCGGCGGCGGGACGGACGCGGGGCGGCCCGTCTCCGGGCTCGTCGGGTTCATCGGCGCGATGACGGAGAACTTCTGCGACGGGTGCAACCGCGTCCGGGTGGGCGCGGACGGCTCGCTGCGCGCCTGCCTCGGCGGCCGCGATCGCGTGCCGCTCCGGGACCTGCTCGCCGGCGGGACGCCGGACGCCGAGATCGCCGGGCACATCCGCGCTGCGCTCCTCGCGAAGCGCGATCGGCACCGCATGGACGAGGGCGCCGGCGGGCTGCTGCCGATGATCGGGAGCGGCGGGTAGGCCGCCTCGATCTCCGGGCCAGGCACTCTTCGCGAAGCGAAACGTGCCGGCCCGCTCCCTGCGGCCTACCTCCCGGCGTCGCCGCGCACCGGGCTGCTCATGCGGCGGCGCGTGGCCGGATGTTCGTCCGGATCCACTCGATGATGGCCTGCGTCGTGGACCCCGGGAGGAACACCGCCGCGACGCCCTTCTCCTTCAGCTTCGGGACGTCGTCCTGCGGGACGATGCCGCCGCCGAACACGGCGATGTCCGAGGCGCCCTTCTCCTTCAGGAGCTCGATCACCGCCGGGAAGAGGGTCATGTGCGCGCCGGACATGATCGAGAGGCCGATCGCGTCCACGTCCTCCTGGATCGCGGCGGCCACGATCATCTCGGGCGTCTGGTGGAGGCCCGTGTAGATGACCTCGAACCCGGCGTCGCGCAGCGCGCGGGCGATGATCTTCGCGCCGCGGTCGTGCCCGTCGAGGCCAGGCTTCGCGACGATGATCCGGAGTTGGCGCTCCTTGGCGGGGCTCATGTCGGCTTCTCCAAGAGTGCGATGAGGTCCGGCGACTCGGGTCCCGGCTCCCGGCGCGGCGTGCGGCCCGCGTCGAGCGTGCTCGTCAGCTCCACCAGGCGGAGACCGGCGCGCTCGGCGAGCCGGCCCCACTCGGTCGGCATGTAGTACCGCAACTCCGCGGTGCCCGCCAGCACGCCCCCGCCCGGCCGGACGAGCCTCCGGGCGCAGCGGTCGACGCCGCGGACCGGGTCGAACTCGGACTCCTCCTCGACGACGGAGCCGTCCGCCAGCTCGCGCCGCGCCGAGGCGCGCGGCTCGAGGGCGAGGCGCAGCGGGTTCGCGTGGTGGACGAGGAGGCGGCCCCCCGGCCGCAGCACCCGCCCCGCCTCCGCGAGGCAGGCCTCGTTCACCGCGTCGTCGAACATGAAGAGCGAGGCGTACCAGGAGAAGGCCGCGTCGAACGCCCCGGCGCGGAACGGCAGCGCCCGGACGTCCCCGCGGACCCAGGCGGGCGCGCCGCGCCCCGCCGGCGCGGCGGCCGCGAGGCGCAGGTACGCGCCGCTGCGATCGACCCCGACGACCCGCGCCGACCGCGCGAGCACGCGCGCGTGCCGGCCGTGGCCACAGGCGAGGTCGAGCAGCGCGGCGCCGGGCGCGAGCCGGAGGAGCGCCGCGACGGCGCCGGCCTCGAGCGCCGAGAGGCGCGGGGTCAGGAGATTGGCGACGGAGTCGAGGTAGAGCTCCCCGTAGTACCGGTCGGCCCAGTGCGGTCCCGGGTGCACGGCGATCCGCTCAGAACCGCCCGTCCTCGCGGTACGTCCCGAACACCTTCCGGAGCACGTCCGAGATCTCGCCGAGCGTGGCGTAAGCCTTCACGGCCTCGATCGTCGACGGGACGACGTTCGCGCCCTCGCGCGCCGCGCGCTCCACCTGCCCGAGCGTCTCGGCCACCCTGGAGGCGCTCCGCTCCGAGCGCACCGCGCGGAGCCGCTCGACCTGTCCGCGCGCGACCGTCTCGTCGATCTTGAGGATCGGGATCGGCTCCGCCTCGTCGTTCCGGAACGCGTTCACGCCGACCACGACGCGCTTCCCCTCCTCGATCTCGCGCTGCCACCGGTAGGCGCTCTCGGCGATCTCGCGCTGCGGGTAGCCCTCCTCGACGGCGCGGAGCATGCCGCCCATCTCGTCGATCCGCCGGATGTGGTCGAGGGCGCGGCGCTCCATCTCGTCGGTGAGCCACTCGACGTACCAGCTCCCCGCGAGCGGGTCGATGACGCGGTCGACGCCCGACTCGAACGCGATGATCTGCTGGGTCCGGAGCGCGATGGTGACCGCCTCCTCGGTGGGGAGCGCGTAGGTCTCGTCGAGCGAGTTCGTGTGGAGCGACTGCGTGCCGCCGAGGACGGCCGCGAGCGCCTGGAGCGCCGTCCGCACGACGTTGTTGTAGGGCTGCTGGGCGGTGAGGGAGACGCCGGCGGTCTGGGCGTGGGTGCGGAGGAGGAGCGACTCCTTCTTCCTCGCCTCGAACCGCTCCTTCATCGTGCGCGCCCAGATCCGGCGGGCGGCGCGGAACTTGGCGACCTCCTCGAAGAAGTCGTTGTGCACGTCCCAGAAGAAGCTGAGCCGCTGCGCGAAGTCGTCCACCGCGAGCCCGCGGTCGACGCACTCCTGCACGTACTCGATCCCGTCCGCGAGCGTGAAGGCGAGCTCCTGGACCGCCGTCGCTCCCGCCTCGCGGATGTGGTAGCCGGAGATCGACACCGGGTTCCAGCGCGGCATCTCCCTCGCGCAGAACTCGATGACGTCGCAGTTCACCTTCACCGCGGGCGTGGGCGGGATCATCCACTCCTTCTGCGCGATGTACTCCTTCAGCATGTCGTTCTGGAGCGTGCCGCCGAGCTTCGCGCGCGGAACGCCCTGCTTCTCGCCGACGGCGACGTACATCGCGAGCGCGATCACCGCGGTCGCGTTGATGGTCATCGAGGTCGTGACCTCGCCGAGCGGGATGCCGTCGAAGAGGACCTCGAAGTCGCGGAGCGACGAGATCGCGACGCCCTCCTTCCCGACCTCGCCGCGGCTCATCGGGTGGTCGGCGTCGTAGCCCATGAGCGCGGGCATGTCGAAGGCGGTGGAGAGGCCGTTCACGCCGTGCTGGAGGAGGTACTTGAACCGCTGGTTCGTGTCCTCCGGCGTGCCGAAGCCCGCGAACTGGCGCATCGTCCAGATCCGGCCGCGGTACATCGTGGGCTGCGGGCCGCGCGTGAACGGGTAGCGGCCGGGGTAGCCCACGTCCCGCAGGGGGTCGGCCTCCCGGACGGTCGCCGGATCCACCACGTCCGGGATGGGGATGCCCGAGTCGGTCTGGAACTCCTTCCGGCGCGGGAGGCGCGACAGCGCGTCGGCCAGCTCCTCGCGCGTCCACGCCTCGCGCTCCGCGAGGACGCGTGCGATCTCGTCGCGAGCGTAGACGGGACGGTCGGCGCGGTCCGGAGCCTTCGGAGTCTCGCCGCGGGGCGTGGGCGCGCCCTTCGCGACGTGCTTTGCCGGCTTCGAGGCCATGCGTCCTCCGGAGGGCGAGCGGTTCGCTGCATCCTATAGCCCGGAGGGCCCGGAGCGCAGCGGGGATGCGCCTGCCCGCGGGGTTGGCCTCCGGCGACCCCTGCCCGGGTGACCTCCGGCCGGCGACAGCCTCATGCGCGCCGCCGGAGGAAGGCTCACGCCCTGGCCGCGGCCACGTCCCGCTCGCCCAGGGTGAACGCGAGCCCGTCCGGCGCCTTCCCGGTGATCCGGATGTTTCCGCCGTGCACGCCGCGGAGGTGGTGGACCGCGCAGAGGGAGAGCTCGTTCCAGGGCTCGAGCGGCCCGCAGGCGGAGCGCGGGACGACGTGGTGGACGTGGTCCGCCGCGCGCGAGCAGCCGGGGATCCGGCAGAGCGCGCCGTCGCGGAGGATGACCCGGTCCGTGGCCCCGATCCGCCGGGCCACCTCGTCCCACTCGTCGAAGCTCGCGAACCCGGGTCGACGCCAGCACCCGAAGCGCCGGACGAGGAGGCACGCGCGCCCGAGCAGCTCGTCCTGCTCGGCGCGCCCGCGCGCGAGGCGGGTGATGCGGGTGAGGCGGACGAGGACCTCGTACGGATCGGGGGCCGGATCTCTCCCGGCGGCAGTCTCCCGGGCGGGCGAGGCCGCGGCCGAATCGCCGGAGGAGCCGGAGACGACCTCGGCCGCGGCCGGGCTCGGGCCGCACGCCACATCTGGCGGTGGCGCGCGGGCGGGCAGGACGCCCCAGGACGCCGGTGGCGACGGCGGAGGGCGGGGGCGCGATGCGCTCCCTGGGGTCGATCGGATGGCTGGACACGAACTCCATCGCGATCGCCGCGATGCGCTGCCAGAGCGGCGCCGTCGGCCCGGTGAGGATCCCGGCGACCGCCAGCGCCACCTCGACGACCGGCGGCGGCGCCTACGGCGCCCGTGGCTCGCTCGCGCGAGCCAGCCGCCGGCTTCGCGCCTTCTGAGCGGGGGGCTGCGCCCCCCGACCCCCCTGGTTCGGCGAAACGGCCTCGAGCCGCCGCACCGTGTCCACCTTGGCGCGCGCTACCCAGTAGGCCTCCCGCTCGCCGACGGCCTCGCGCAGGACGATCTCCGCCTTTCGCAGGGTGACCTCGCCCCGCAGGACGGCCCCGCGGAGCAGCGGCCGCGCGCGGAGCTTCTCGGCGTCGCGCCGGAGCCGCCGCGCCTGGTCGGCCGGCAGGCCGAGCCGCTCGCGCGCGAGATCGCCGACGCCGGAGTACCCGAGCCGAACGTCGCCGGCGGCGCGGGCGAGGAGGTCGAGCCCCTCGCCGATCGCGAGGTCACGGGCGCCGGCGCCGCGCGCGGCGCCGGCCGCGAGGGCATCGAGCGCCGCGGCGTCCACCGCCCCGAGGAAGCGGATCCCCGCGCTCGCCATCCCCTCGAGCCGGTCGAGGAACCGGCCGGGCTCCTCGACTGCGGCTCCGCCTCGACGCGGAGAAGGCGTCGCGGGAGCCGGCGATCCCGGCGGCTCGCATCCACGGTCCGTCATGCTGAACGGACGTATAGCATACCGCTCCGACATCCGAAGCGCCCAGGAGAAGCACGCGCCTCCACTTCCTGGCCCGCCCGTTGCCCCCACCGGCGGCGCCTGCTCCTCGCCGCGGAGACCGCCGGGACATGGAAGCGCCAGGCCGGGGGCGGCCTGCGCGCCACTCGGCCGGCACCGCCGCCGCGAGCCGGAGCGGACACTGCTCCACGCGGTGGTGCGCGAGCGGCTCGAGCCCTTCCTCGCCCGCGCCCGTGAGCGGAGCGTCCACGGCCGTGGGTTGCCCGCCTTCGTGGAGGGGGCGTTCCGCGCCTACCTCGACTGCGGCATCCTCGCTCGCGGCTTCGTGCGGATCCGCTGTCCCGACTGCACCGGGGCTCGCTGCGACCGGAGCGGCCTTCGTGAGGTCAGGCGCCGGCTCTCAGGATCGGGCCGCTCGTGGGGCAGTTCCCGTAGCGCCCGCTATCCGTCCTCGAAACGTGAGTTGCTCTTCCTACACGCCCCGAAGGCTGTGTGTACGCTTCGGCCACATGGCGAGCGCGATCCGTTCCTGGTCTACTCCAGCCCATCGGCGCGCTCGGCGCGCGGGACACCACCAGCTCCGTGGGGAATGGCCATGTTCAGAACCAGGTTCGTAGTTCTCGGTGGGTTGCTCCTTGGGGCGCTCGGCGCCGCCGGCTGCGGGCCCTCGGGGAGCGACGACCCCGTCGGTCCCGCCGCGGTCACGAATGGAAGCACCCTCGCCTCAGCGCAGACCCACTGGGTCTCAGGGAGCTGCCCCTGCGGGGGCGCCACCATGACCATCGCGGCCGATGGCACGGTGCGCTCCAACTACTGCAACTGGGGCTCTGTCCAGGGTACGTGGACGGCCATCGACGCGGGCAAGACGATGCTCATCAGCTACCCGTCCCCCCCGGCCCAGCACTACTTCACGTCGATGCGCAGCATCGAGGGCACCACGGCCTCCGGCGTCTTTACGGGAGCGGGCGTCGGCGAGGACGGCACCGTGAGCAACTGCTACTGGACGCTCGTGGGGATGCCGTAGGCAACCGGCGCCGTCCACGAAGGCCCGGTCGGAAGCCCCAAAGCCCGGACCGGAAGCCGAAGCCCGGACCGAGAGTTCCCCCATCGACGCGGCCGCCACCGCCGACCGCCTGCCGCGCCGAGCTCAACGACACGAGTGAGATGGGGGTCGAAGGCACACCCGTCCAGTCGCCGGTGGTCCGGCCTGTCGACCGCAGTCTTCGTCCCGATGAATACTCAGCCCCGCGCCCGGCCTTACCCGACCCCCGCGCAGGGAACCCCGTGTAGGACGCGCAGGAGATAGGTGCCGTGCGGGAACACCACGCCCGCGTCCCCGGCGCGGCGCGCCTTCCAGGCGACCCGGTACGAGCGGAGGAACTCGACGAGGCGCCCGAGGGCCTCGATCCGCTTCCACTTGTCCTGCCCGGCGACGCGCGGGTTCAGGGTGCGTCGCGGCTCCCCGGGCGCCAGCCGCGCCATCGGCTTCTGGGCGAGGACCCGGGCGACGCCGAGGAACCCGCCACGCGCATGGTGGCGCGAGCGGGCGTCGGCCTCCCTTGCCTCCAGGCTGCGCTCGAGCTCGGCTCTGAATTGCTCCGCCGACTCGAAGCCCGGCGGCGTCGTGAGGGTGAGCGTGACCTCGTCGGGCAGTCCGCCCTTCGGGTCGAAGAAGTGCTTCGGGCGCTTCACGACGTACGCGTCGCCGCCAATCCGCCCCGGCGCCGACCACAACCCCGGCCATGCGCTTCCACAGGCGACGAGGCCAGCGGCGACCGGGTTCGCGAGCACATAGGCAGCCTTGGCGACGACGTCGCTCGGCGACACGAGCTTCACCGCGCTGTAGCTGCCGGGGGCCCAGAAGTCCTCCCAGCGCCCGAGCGATGCATTCACGGCGCGGGCGACGAGCGAGTCGAGGAGCTGATGAAATGCTGGCAGGAGCGCGTGGGGATCCGTGAGGACGAGGTGGATGTGATTGGAGAGGACGCAGAACGCGTGAACCCGGATGCCGAAGCGCTGCGCGGCGAGCGCGAGCAGGTACAGGAATATCTGATTCGTGATTCGCGACGGCCTGAGGAGGAACTGGCGCTGCGCGCAGCGGCGCGTGACGAGATACGCCGCGCCGGCGACGATCTGGCGAGGAGAAGTCATGGGGACGAGCGGCGGCACGACGCGTGCCGCCTACAAGCCTGCGAATCCGCTCGGGGTCACGTTGGTCCCGCCGTCCGTCGCACGGCCGGAGCGGTCGATTCCGGGAACTCTCGGTCCGGGTGACCGGAGCGGTCGATTCCGGGAACTCTCGGTCCGGGTGACCTGGCATCCGGTGGTCGGTGTGACGTCACCGGAACGTGCGGGTGATCCCCCTGGCCGTGAAGTCGGCCGCTGGGTTTGGCGCGCCTTCATGGCTGCCGAGGAGCGACAGGCTTCGGGGGATCCGCCGTGGTGGACTCGTCCCGAAAGCCGGGAAGGACCGCGTGAGCGAAGCCGTTCGCGATGAGCTTCCGGATGATCTCCCACTCGTCGGCCTTGGGGTCGAGGGTGGAACCGGAGACGCGGATCACGGTGGCCACTTCCTGCGTGGTGTGATTCTTGAGGACGAAGGCCAGGAACTGCAGCAGGTGCATCTCGACGCGCTTGACGAAGGGCTTCCCCTTGTCCTTCTGCCGGTCGGAGATCTTCAGGTTCTTGAAGAGGGGCTTGATGTAGCCATCGATCCTGCCGTTCTTCACGGCGAGCTCGGTGTAGATGGAGAGCCGGCCCTGAGCCACGTCCACTCCGGCCGAGGACAGCAGCAGCGGGTTGAGGTCGGACAGCCTGGCGTCGTCCACCTTGAGGCGAACGTCGAAGTCCGCCGGCTTCGCCGAGGCCAGGAAGCCTCCCGAGAACACCGTCTTGCCGCTTTCCATGAAGGTGCCCTGGGCATGGAACCTGGATCTTCCGTGATCCGAGTGGTTGTCGAGGTTCTCGAGCTTCAGCTCCACGCCTTTCATGAACAGGCGGTACGGGGGCTTGCCCGTGTGGTTCGCGAAGCCAACCTGGGCGTTCGTCAGCTTCAAGGTGTCCACCCGGAGGAAGAGCGTGGGGGCGTTTCGAACGCTGCTGGCCACCTTGATCGCCTGCCTGACGCGCGCCTCCTCGATGGCCTTGGTGGCCGTGCTGGTCACGTACTCCAATCGAAGGTCCTCGACGAGGACATCGGTGAGATGGGCCGTCTGGGCCTCCGGGGTGTACTCCACGGAGCCCTTCACCGAGAGGAGCCCACCCCTGGTCCTCACCTGGAACTCCTGGGCGATGGGGTCGAGCCGCTCCAGGGGGACCTGCTCCAGGCTGAGCTCCCCCTGGCCGGCGGCGTGCGGCTCGCGGAGGAAGTCCGCCGCCCCCTTGAACGAGAGCTTGCCGGTGTCGAACACGACCGCTTCCAGGGCGACCGGCGAGGGATACGTGCCCTTGAGCACGGCGACGTTCCGCACGTTCCTGGCGAACATGGAGACCCTGGTGAGCTGGATGGGCTTGCTGGCCGCGCCGCTGGGAAGATAGAGGAGGGATCCATCCTGGACCTGCACCCGGTCCAGCTTGACTGGGAAGATGGATTCCACGGCCTTCTGCCATCCCCGATCCTGCAGGTTCACGGAGCTGTTGGCCTCCTCCGCGAGCTGGACCAGGTTGACGTGCAAGGCCGGGCGCTCGATGACCAGGTCGCCCACCAGCTTGAATCGGAGCAGCTGTCCCAGGTCCACGGAGAACTTGAGAGCGGCGAAGTTCCCCACGGGCGGGTCCGGGTGCGTGTCCTGCACCAGGACCAGATCATCGAGCTCGAAGGCCAGCCGCCAGAGGTGGGGGCGAACGCCGGCCAGTTGGACCGTGTAGCCGTCCAGTTGCGAATTGAGCTTCCGCTCGACCCACGTCCTCATGGGGCGCGCGATCAGGGCGTCGGCGAAGAGGAAGGCCAGCAGGACGACGAGCGCCAGCCCGGCCAGGATGGTCTTGCCGACATGGCTGCGGCACGCCAGCAGCCATCGCCGCCACCAGGTGGCGGGAGCCGCCAGGGAGGGAACGGTCTTAGACTTGCCGGGGAGCGATTCTTCGGGCTTATCCATGAGCGAGTACCCCCACCGTGATTCGAGGATAGGTCATTCAATCCGCCGATCAGAATCCGGTACGGGCGCTACGGGTGAGGCACGCCCGACGGAGAGGAGCTGGGGGCTGGACGTGGTGGGCAGGATGTAGTCCGTGCTGGAGGTGGGAACGGGGCGGTGGGATCAGGCCGCGAGGAAGGCCAGCAGGTCGGCGTTGAGCCGGTCCTTGTGCGTGTCCGCCAGGCCGTGGGGTGCGCCCTGGTAGACCTTCAAGGTGGCCCCCTTGACGAGCTTGGCCGAGCGGAGGCCCGCCGCGCCGATCGGCACGATCTGGTCGTCGTCGCCGTGGACCACCAAGGTCGGCACATCGAAGCGCTTCAGGTCCTCGGTGAAGTCGGTCTCGGAGAAGGCCTTGATGCAGTCGAAGGTGTTCTTGTGGCCGGCCTGCATGCCCTGGAGCCAGAAGGCATCGATCACCCCCTGCGAGACCTTGGCGCCGGGGCGGTTGGCCCCGAAGAAGGGGCCGCTGGCGAGGTCGCGGTAGAGTTGCGCTCGGTCCGCCAGGGCGGCAAGGCGGATCGCGTCGAAGGCCTCCAGCGGCAAGCCTTCCGGGTTGGCCGGGGTCTTCAGCATCAGCGGCGGGACCGCCGAGATCAGCGCGGCCTTGGCCACCCGCGCCGTGCCGTGCCTGCCGATGTAGCGAGCCACCTCGCCTCCGCCCGCAGAGAACCCCACCAGCGTGGCGCCCTTGAGGTCGAGCGCCTCGATGAGTTCCGAGAGGTCGTCGGCGTAGGTGTCCATGTCGTTGCCGCTCCAGGGCTGGCTCGATCGGCCGTGGCCGCGCCGATCGTGGGCGACGCAGCGGTATCCGTTCGTGGCCAGGAAGAGCATGGCCGCCTCCCAGCTGTCGGAGCAGAGCGGCCACCCGTGGCTGAACACCACCGGCCGTCCAGCACCCCAGTCCTTGAAGTAGAGGCTCGTCCCGCTCTTGGTCGCGATGGTGCCCATGGTCGCTCCTGTCAGCTGACCGGCGTTGCCTACTCGGTCGTCTTCCCGTCGAAGTGCTCGTGGTCCGCCTCGGCGTCCTGGCGGGTCTGGTGGACGACGCCGTCGCGGTGGTTCGGGGGCGCGTAGAGCGTGTAGGGCTTCAGCGCCATGAGGACGAGCTGGCAGTGCTTCGCCGTATAGAGGACCCGTCGGAACTTGGCGTTCTTGACGGCGAGCGCCTCGATGTCCTGGACGAGACCTCTCATTGCGTGTGCTCCCTTCGTGGTGGGCCGTCTGCGGCCTTCACATTGGCAAGCAAGAGGCGTGCTTTCATGCTCGGGCGTACGGTACGGCCTGCGTCCCTGGCAGATCACGGCCCGAGCGGACCGACAGGCCAACCTCCTGGCGAATGTGGCGGCGACCTTGCTTCGTCCGCGAACGTTCTCAAACGGGACCCGTTCGGGCCCGTGCCACCGACGCGGGCCGGCTGCGACCAGCACGATCCTTCATGGGGTCAGCGCCGGTTCTCAGGATCGGGCCGGTCGTGGGGCCGTACTGCTGCGCTCGACGCGCGTCCGCACCGAGGGCGAGGCCCGCGCCGAGTGGTCGCGTCTTGAGGACGACTGGGCTGCCCACCGGTCGCGCACGGCCGCAGTCTCGGCGCGTTCGCCGCGCAGGCTCACCGGGACCAGCTGACGTTCATGGTCGCGACCGGCTGGCGCGGCGTCCGCCCTGACCGGGCCGATTTGGCTCTGCATCCTCCGGGCGTGAACGTCCGGAGTCATCCAGCAACATCACGAAGTGGTGAGGGGGAGAATCGAACTCCCGACCTAGGGATTATGAGACCCTCGCTCTAGCCGACTGAGCTACCTCACCGGGCCTGAGAACGCGGGTTTATAGGTGCTCGCGGGGGGACCGTCAAGCGAGCGCCGCGGCCGCGACGGCGGCGCGCCCCGATCCGGACGATTTGTTGACCGATCGCGCAACCGTGGTACACGGTACGCTTTGCACCCCGATATCGGAGGATTGCGCATGCGCGAAGCGCGATCGCATCCGACCCCGACGAGGAACCGGGACTTCCCGCGCGCGAGCTGTCGCTCGAAGCCCTGCCGATCCGCCGCCGCGGCCGAGCTGCGCGAGCCCCTGCCCGCGCGGATCGCATCCGGGAAGCGCTCCTGCGCTGGCTCGAGGAGGACCTGTGAACCTCGATCTGCCCTTCGACGCGACGGCTACGAGCTCGACGACATCCTCGCGAAGATCGACGAGGCGCTCGACGCGCGACTTCCTCGCGAGGTGGACCGGCGTCTGGAGCGGATCGCACGCGGCAGCGACGACGTGCGCGCCGGCGCTGCCGTGGGCTGACCGGCCCGCCGGCGAGCGCGGGCCCTGCCCGCCCTCGGCGCGGTACTCCGCCTCCTCGGCCTCGAGCTCCGCCCCCACCTCCGGGCCCGGGCGAGAGCGGCGCGAGCCGGATGTGGCGCGAGAAGAGGAAGACCAGCGCCGAGCCCGTCACCTGCGAAGAGCTGCACGGCCCAGAGCACGTTGGCGTAGGCCATCCCGCGCGCGCCACCACCTCGCTCGGGGCGAACAGCCAGAGCCCGACCAGGAGGCGCCCTGGAACGTCCCGACCATCCCCGGGCCCGCCGGAATCATCACCCCGATGACGAGCACGCCGAGGAGCGTGGAGGCCTCCAGGAGTCATGTGCCGGAACCCGAACCCCTGCGCGAGCACCTGCATCCCCCAGCCGTTGAACCCCCAGTACGCGGCGGTGAGCAGGACGAAGAGAGCAGCACCTTCGGCCGCGCGGGCACGATGCGCAGCCCATGGATGAAGGCGTCGAGTCATGCTCGCGGCGCGCTCGGCGAGGCGCGGCGAGAGCGGCCGGAGCACCGCCGCCGCGAGCGCACCGCGCGGCGCGCGATTCCGGTAGGCGACGACCAGGAAGGCCAGCGCCACCAGGAACACCGAGCTCACGATGACGCCGCCGGCGCGGATGACCCGGAAGCCGGGCGCGCCGTCCGGGACGGCGAGCAGGCACGACACGAGCAGGAGCGCGGTGAAGAGGCCGTCCGCCACCCGCTCCACCACCACCGACGAGAGCGCCGACGAGACCCGGAGGTGCGGGCGCTCCGCCACCAGGTACGGACGGGCGAACTCGCCCAGGCGGAACGGGAGGATGATGAGCGCCATCAAGCCCACCGCCGAGGCCGCGTTGAGCTTGCCGAACGGGACCTTGGCGACCGGCTCCAGCAGGATCCCCCACCGCCAGGTCCGGGACGAGGTGGATGACCGCCCAGAACAGCAGGTACAGCGCGAGGTAGCGGTAGTCGGCATGCCGCATGGCGAGCCAGACGTCGCCGAGATCCTTGCCCCGCAGCGTCAGCCACAGCGCGACCGCCGAGATGGCCACACCGACCAGCGCCTGCAAGACCCTGCCCCTCACGCCAGCTCCTCCCCGCGCACGATCCGGCGCGGGTTCTCCGCGCACAGCCTGCGAAGCCCATCCTCGCCCGCCCGCTTCTCCAGCGCGCGCAGGCCGCCTCCCAGCCAGCGCCGCGCCTCCTCGGGCTGATGCAGGTCGGTGGCGGCGACAGCGTACAACCCTTCGCCCAGGAAGCGCTCCGCCTGTTTTCGCGCCCCGCGGCCGTACACGCCCGCCAGCGCGCCCAGGTTGAGCTGGTGCGCGCCACCCAGCCGCACCACCTCCTGGGCGCCCTCCCCGGCCGCTCGAACTCCAGGCATCGCTCCGGGTGGGCGAAGAGGGGCAGGATGCCCCTGCGCCGCAGGCGAAACACGAGATCGGGAAGCGCCGGCACGCTCGACGAGAAGGGCGTCTCGACCAGCACCCACCGGGCGGTCGGCCCGATGCCTCGCCGCGTGGCCGGGTCCTCGGCGCGGGCCAGGAAGGCCTCGTCGAGCCGGTTCTCGGCGTTGGCGTGGAGGGCGATGGGGCATCCCCTCGGCCTGGAGCAGGGCGGCCACCTCGGCCCGGCGAGCCTCGCAGGCCGCCGGGTCGCGGCTGGGCAGCTCGGGGATGGCGTGCGGGCTGGGGGCCAGCTCGCTCCAGCCGAGCGAGACGAGCAGGCGCGCCGCGGCCAGGGTCTGCTCCGGCGTCTCGCAGCCGTCGTCGATGGCCCAGAGCACGTGGTCGTGGAGGTCGACGAATCCCATCGAGGCCACGGGCTTCTACCACGGCCGCGGGGGCGCGGGCGAGGGCCGCGCGCCGCGCCGGCATCGACTCACACCGGGTGTCGGGGGGGCTCGCCCTGCGCCACCAGGAGCACGTCCTCGACCACCAGGCGCGACATGGCGGCGCGGGTTTCGACCGAGCCCGAGCCGAGGTGCGGCGTGAGGACCACGTTGGGCAGGGCCAGGAGGCGCGCCGGGACGTGCGGCTCGTCCCGGAACACGTCCAGGCCGGCCGCGGCCAGCCGCCCGTCGGAGAGCGCCTCCGCCAGGGCCTCGTCGTCGACCACCTCGCCGCGGGCCGTGTTGACCAGCACCGCGCCGCGCTTCATGAGCGCGATCCGCTCCCGCGAGAGCAGGTTCACGGTCGAAGGGGTGAGCGGCACGTTCAGGGTCACGAAGTCGCTGGCGGCGAGGAGGTCCTCGAGCGGCACGTGCCGCGCGCCCGCCACCTCCACCTCGCGCGGGCCGGCGTAGAGGATCCGCATCTCGAACCCGGCCGCGCGCCGCGCCACCGCCTGCCCGATGCGCCCGAAGCCCACCACCCCCAGCACCTTCCCCGTCACGTGCACGCCCAGCAGGAAGCCGGGATCGACGCGGGACCAGCCGCCGCCCCTCACCACCCGATCGCCCTCGGCCACCCGGCGCGCCGCGGCCAGGAGGAGCGCCATGGCATGGTCGGCGGTGGCGTCGGTCAGGACCCCGGGGGTGTTCGTCACCAGCACGCCCCGCCGGTGGCAGGCGGGCACGTCGACGTGGTTCAGGCCCACCCCGTAGGAGGCGACGTGGCGCAGTTGCGGCGCCGCATCCAGGAAGGGCCCGTCGACGCGATCCAGGTACGAGACGATCACCACCCGGGCGTCGGCGACCGCGGCCAGCAAGGCCGCCCGCCCCTCGCCCTCCGCGAGCGTGTGCACCTCGAAGGCCGGCGCCAGCGAAGCCGCATCCAGCCCGGGAAGCTGGCGCGCCAGGACCAGCCTGGGCTTCACGCGTCCTTCTCCTCGTCCGGCGGACGACTGTCGTCCTCGGCCGAGTCCCCGATGCGCGGTCCGGCGACCCGGTAGGCCTCGCCCAGCCACTTCGAGAGGTCGATGAGCCGGCAGCGATCCGAGCAGAAGGGGTACGAGCGGTTGCCCGGCCGCGGCGGAACGGGACGGTTGCAGATCGGGCACAGTGTGAAGGACGCCACGGCACTGGATCACCCGCGGGCTCCCGTCCGGTGCCGGGGGATGATCGGGCCCGCGGCGCGCGATCGCACCACGCGCCGCCGGAGCGAGGTTCGAGGGCTCAGCCACTCCGCCCCGGGCAGGTGCGAGGCAACAGGGGATCCACCGCCTGCGCCAGCTCGTCCTTCGAGATCGCGCCCCGGAACACCTGCCGCACCCGACCCTGGGTGTCGAGCACGAAGGTCCGCGGGAAGGCGCGCACCGACCAGGCGTCGATGGCCGCACCGTCCTCGTCGAACAGCACCGGGTACGGGATCGCCTTGGCCATCTGCTCCGTGTCCCGACGCGCCGAGTCCCCGGCCACGCCCAGCAGCTCGAAGCAGCGGTCGTGGCGCGCGCGCCACACCTCGGCCAGCTCCGGCATCTCCTTCTGGCACGGACCGCACCAGGTGGCCCAGAAGTTGACCGCCACGACCTTGCCGCGCAGCTGTACCCGAGGTCGACGCTGGGCGACCGTCGAGGGCGCGGTAGCGCGCAGTCGTCGGCGACGGTCCCGGGCGGCGCGGGCTCGCCGGGGGACGGAACGAGGAGCTGCATCGCGACCACGGTGGCGACGGCCAGGAGGGCGAGCTTGAGCCAGCGATTCATGGAGGAGGAAGTATAGCGCGGCGACGCCGTTCCGGCGTCGTGACCCCGGCGCTCGGCGAAGGGTTCGCGCCCCGCCCAGCGCTTTCCGCGGCGCTGGCGCCGGCCGAGCCGCCCCCGACGGAGCAGCGTCTTCAGGTCGTCGTCGGTGAACTAGAGGCCGCCGCCGAAGAACACGTCGGTTCCGATGTTGAACGGGCGTCCGCCCGGCTCGCTGGCTGGAGCTGCCACCGGTTCAGGAAGTCGTCGACGCCGGTCGTGACGTAGAGGTGCTTGAGGAAGTACGTAGTCGGCCCAGAGCTTGGCCCGCGGGAAGGGACCTCCTGCGGCCGCTCCTGGACGCCGGTTGAACTGGAACACCGAGAGCGAGAAGCGCAGCGAGTCGTCGAGGAAGTGCGAGGTCCGCGCCCACCCCGCCGGAGCTCTCGATGACGCCGCCGCGCACCGTCAGCGGGCCGAAGCGCCTCGCCATCTGGACCGAGAACGGCCAGCTTCTGCTCGTTCGTCGTCCTGGTCGAGGAGGTGGTGGTGGTGTTGGCCGGGGTGGGGGCAGGCCTGTCGCCACGACAGACGTCGTCGTGTTGGTCTCGGTGGTGACGGTGTCGACGCCGCGCGGATCGCTGACCAGCTCGAGCTCGTAGTACTTGTCCGGGCGCGGGATGAGGCGCGCGCCGAAGTACACCTTGGCGCCCGGGCGCCCGTTGTTCGGACCGCTCTGGTTGAGGAGCCCCTCGGAGCGGAGGTGCAGCTGGACCTGCAGCTGGAAGATCCGGTCGAAGTAGTCGGAGAGCCCCTCGACGGTGTTCCCTACCTGGCGCCCCGAGCGCTCGTCCACCAGCAGCCGCCCGCGACGCTCTTCCCCTCGCGCACCTTGCCGAGGATGTCGTCGAGCTTGGCCAGGCTGTCGTTGAGCTTCTCCACCGCCTGCTTCACGCCGCGCGCCTGCTCCGCGGCCTGGGCGCGCTCGCCGGAGTCGCCGTGGCGACCGCGCCCTTCACTGCCCGGGCTCCGGCACCGGGGCGCCGGCTGCGCCGCGCCGGAGCCGTGAACGCGTCGATGATCTCCTGCAGGCTGACCGCCATCACGTGGAGCTGCTTCGTCAGATCCTCGACGTTCACCGCGATCCGGCGCGGATCCTGTCCTTGTCGCGGGCCGAGATGTCGCGCAGGTCCGCGGTGAAGTCGCGGGTGTTCGACAGGATCTGCGTGACGTTCTGCTCGTTCGCGACGATCGCGTCGTCGATCCGCTTCGTCGCGGAGGCGAGGTTCTCCACGATCTGCCGGAGCCCCTTCTCCCCGGCACCGTCTGCGCGAGGTCGCCGTGACGAGCTGGACGTCGGTGGCGATCTTCGCCATCGAATCGAGCAGCTGCTGGACGCTGGTCGCCTCGCGGATGCAGGTGATCTCGCGCTGATCCTCCGGTTGCGACTCGAGGATCGGCTGCGACGGCTGCCCGGGTGCGACCTCGAGGAGCGCGTCCGGGAGAAGCGCGGACGGGAAGGTCTTCGTAGAGGCAGGCGTCGGTGTGGAGCTCGACGTCGTTCTTGATCCGGATGTCGAGCCGGGCCTTCGTCGCCCTCGAGCGCGATGTCCGACACCTCGCCGATCTGGATCCCGGCGATCTGCACGCGGCTCTTCCAGGTGAGGCCGGTCGCGTCGGAGAAGAGGGCGTGGACGAGGTAGCTGTCCTTGTCGGAGAAGCCGCCCTTCCGGAAGAAGGTGCAGCGCGAGGATGAAGACGACGCCCGTCACGGCGACGAGCACGCCGACCGCGAACGCCTTGGTTCCTGCCGGGCTTCACGCGGCGTACTCGATCCTTCACTGCTTCGCGAACCAGAGGGACAGGAACTTCTGAACGAATGGATCGGGGCTCCGCCGGACCTCCGTCCGGGTACCCTCCGCCGCCAGGTGGCCATCGTAGAGCACGGCCACCCGATCGGCCACCTTGAAAGCGCTCGCGATGTCGTGGGAGATGACCATGCTCGTGATGCCGAGCATCCGCTTCCGCGCGTCGACGATCATCTCGTCCACGTACTCGGTGGTGATCGGGTCGAGCCCGGTGGTGGGCTCGTCGTACAGCACGATGCGCGGATCCGACACGAGCGCCCGCGCGAGCGCGACGCGCTTCCGCATGCCGCCGGAGAGCTCCGAGGGCCAGCGGTCGAGCACCTCCTCGCCGAGGTCCACCACCTTCAGCTTCTCGATCACGCGCGCGCGGACCTCGTCCGCCCGGGGACGTTCCCGCCAGCGCTTCTCGGTGAGCGGGAACGCCACGTTGTCGAACACCGTCATCGAGTCGAAGAGCGCAGCCCCCTGGAAGACCATCCCGAAGAGCTGCCGGGCCTCGTTGAGCGCCCTGCCCGTCAGCGACGATATCTCCTTGCCGTCCGACCGTCACCGTCCCGCGGTCCGGCCTGAGGAGCCCGATGACGTGCTTCATGAGCACGGTCTTCCCGGACCCGGAGCCGCCCAGAACGACGAAGGTCTCGCCCCTTCGGGATCGTCGATCGTGATCCCCTTGAGCACGTGGTTGTCGCCGAACGACTTCCAGAGGTCGACGATCTCGATCACCGCTCAGATCCCCACCGAGATGAAGGTCGATGACGTAGTCGGCGACCAGGACCGCGATCGAGCTCATCACCACGGCGCGCGTCGTGCCCTCGCCCACTCCCCGCGCGCCGCCGGTGGCCGAGTACCCGCGCCAGGTGGTGATGAGCGAGACGATGCACCCGAACACCACTGCCTTGAGGAGCCCGTGCATGATGTCCGACGGCTCCATGAACTCCCGGGTGTGCGCGACGAACGGGCCGACGGGGATGCCGGCGACGTACACGCCCATCACGTAGCCGCCGCCGTAGCCGATGACGTTGAAGGCCATCGTCAGCACCGGGAGCATCAGCGCGGCGGCGATGCACGCGCGGCACGACCAGGTACTGGATGGGGGAGACCGCCATCGACTCCATGGCGTCGATCTGCTCCGTCACGCGCATCGTGCCGAGCTCGGTCGAGATCGCGCTGCCGGCCCGCCCGGTCACCATGAGCGCGGTGAAGACCGGGGACAGCTCGCGGGCGAGCGAGAAGGCGATCGAGCCGCCGACGTACCCCTCGGCGGCGAACTGCTTCAGGGCGTAGTTCATCTGGAGCGCGAAGACCATGCCGACCGCGAGGCCGGTCGCGCCGACGATGAAGACGGAGCCCACCCCGATGAAGGCCATCTGGGCGAGGATCAGGTCCGCGCGAAACGGCGGCCGGAACGCCCAGGCCACCGCCTCGACCGCGAAAACAGGATCTGCGCCCGAAGTCCTCGAACGCGGCCCTCACCCGACCCAGCATGCGGGGCGCATTCTCGCATGGCCCGCGGCGGCGCGCCCCCTTTCGCGCCTCGCTCCGGAAGGCGAGTCGCGGCGGTCCGGCCGGACCGCGGCTATACTGCGCGCCCCCATGGTCAAGGTCGGCGGCGAGGTGGATGCCCTCTGCTCCAGGTGCGAGCTCGTGCTCGCGCACACGGTCCACGCGGTGGTGAGCGGGCACCCGGTGAAGGTCGAGTGCAACACGTGCCACGTGGTCCACCGGTACCGCCCGCCCGCGGGGCGGCCGGCCGGCCGCGTGCCGGGCGTCCCCCGCGTGCAGCGCGCGCCTGGTGCGGCGGCGATCGGGTTCGACGAGCTGCTCGCGTCGAAGGACGCGTCGGCGGCACAGCCGTACTCGCCCGCCCGCACGTTCGCAGAGGGCGAGGTCGTCGACCACCCGATCTTCGGGCGCGGGTTCGTCTCCGCCGTCCGCGACGGCGGGAAGATCGAGGTGACCTTCCGCTCGTCGGTGAAGGTGCTCGTGCACGCGCGCCCGTGACCCGCGCGCGGGGTCGCGCGCGGCGCTCGCGCCGGCGACCTTGGCCGGCGGGGGGCCTTCCGGTACCGTGGCCCGCGGAGGTCGCCCCCGATGATCCGGATCCTCGCCGCCGCGCTCGCCCTCGCCGTCACCCTGGCCGCCTGCGGCAAGGGCAGCGCACCCGCGCCGGGCGCCGGCGCCGCCGCGGCTCCCGCGACGCCTGCGCCCGTGCCCGCCGGACCGTCCTTCGTCTCGGCGGCGACGACGCTCCGCCGCGAGGCGACGGAGGCGGCCAAGGTGAAGGGGCCGGCCGGGAAGGACGTCGCGAACGCGCTCGCCGTGCTGCAGCGGGGCGAGCGGATCACGCTCGTCGAGGCGCGAGAGGACTGGGCGAAGGTCCGCACCTCCGACGACAACGAGGGCTGGCTGCCGCCGCGCCGTGATCCTCGAGCGGGACGGGATCACCGAGGCGACGGTGCTCGCGCCCGCCGACGTGTTCGATCGGCCCGACCTGCTCGCCGCCAACGCGAAGCGGAAGATCGACCCGGGCACCCTCCTCCTCGTGGTGAAGACGAAGCCGCCCTTCAGCGAGGTGAACGTCTCCTCCGGACCGAACGCGTGGGTGCTCTCCGAGCGGCTCGCGACGGGCGAGAAGGACGTCTCGGTCGCGAAGCTCGCCGAGAAGGCGCGCTAGCTGAAGCGCAGCGGCAAGAACGACGAGGCGCGCCAGATCGTCGCCCTCGCCCGCGAGCACTTCGCCGGCGTGCCGCTCGTCGACGCGCTGGCCGCGGAGATGAGGGGACGCCGCTGCCGGGCGGCGAGGTCGTGCCGGCGTCGGGGAGCGCGCCCGGGGTCGAGCGCTGACCTCGACCCCGACCGCGACCTCTACCCTACCCCCGTCGCAGCGCCTCGATGGCCGCCGCCATGTCCGCCGGCAGCGGCGCCTCCAGATCGCGAGCGGCCGACCGTCGTCGGGATGGCGCAGCTCGAGCCGGCGGCGTGGAGCGGCGTCCGATCGACGAGGTCGGCGCCGTCCGGGCCGCGCAGCGGCTCCTCCGACGCCGTAGTCGGGATCGACGGCGAGCGGGTGCTGGGCAGCGCCAGGTGGACCCGGATCTGGTGGGTGCGGCCGGTCTCCGGGAGCGCCTCGACCAGCGAGAGGGCCCGCCGGCCCACGGCCGCGGGCGGAAAGGCCTCGAGCAGGTGGAGAGTCGGTCGCCGACGGCTTGCCCGCGCGGATCGTCGGCGCGGGCCGGGCGCATCCTCCCGCGCCGCGCCGGGGCGAGCGCGACGTCGACCCGCAGCTCGGGCGGCGGCATGCCCGAACCAGCGCCAGGTATCGCTTGCGCGGCTCGCCCGCGGTCGAAGGCCAGGTTCAGGGCGCGGTGCGCGGCCGCGGAGCGGGCGAACACCAGCACGCCGCTCGTGCCGCGATCGAGGCGGTGGACGACCCAGAGCCGCCCGTGGATCGCCGACAGCTCCTCGACCAGGCTGCGCTCGACCCTCCCTCGCCCCGGGATGACCAGCCGGCCGGCGGGCTTGTTCACGGCGAGAAGATGCGCGTCCTGGCGGAGCACCGGCGCCGGCCGCGGCCCGCTCACGTGACCTTCCGCGCGGGGATGACGCGCACGTCCCCGAACCTCTCCAGCGGCCTCGCCACCGCGCGGGCCGGCCCACCACCACCATCAGCGGCCGCGGGCCGGGGAAGTAGCGCTGCGCCACGGCGCGGCGCCTCTCGGCGGTGACGGCGCGGACCCGCTCCGGGAACCCGGTCACCTCCTCGTCGCCGAGCCCGTAGAGGGCCAGGTCCGCGAGCTGCTCCGCGATCTGGTCGTGCGTCTCCAGCGAGAGCGGGAACAGGCCGCACAGGTAGCTCTGCATCCGGTCCAGCTCCTCGGCGGTGGGGCCGGCGTCGACGAAGCGCGCCACCTCGTCGAGCGCCACCTGGACCAGCTCGGCGGTGGTCTCCAGCTTGGTGAAGCTGGAGATGTAGAACAGGCCGCCTGCCGCGCTGGTCGCGAACCGGCTGCGCACGCCGTAGGAGAGCCCCCGGTTCACCCGGATGGCCTCCATCAGCCGCGAGGTGAACCCGCCGCCCAGGACCGCGCTCGCCACCATGCCGGCGTGGTAATCGGGGCTGCGTCGTCCGAACCCGGCGCTGACGATCCGGATCTGGGTCTGGGTGAGATCGGGCTTGTCCACCACGGCCACCACCGGGCGCGGCGGCGGCGCGGGCGGCACCGCCGGGACCGGATCGGCGCTCCCGCCCCAGCGGCCGAAGCGCCGGCGCGCCAGCGCCAGCACCTGGTCGGCCGCGACCGCTCCCACCACCAGCAGGATGGCCGCGGCCGGGCGGTAGTTGCGCGCGTGGAAGGCGATCACCTCGGCCCGCCCGGCGCGGAGCAGGTCGCGGGCCCTGCCCTCGGGCGGGTGGCCGTACGGGTGATCGCCGTAGGCGGCCGCCAGCATGGTCCGGTCCGCCAGGACACCCGGCTCGTCGAGATCGTGCGCCAGCGAGGCGACCTCGCGCCGCCGCAGGCGGGCCACCTCCCGGGGCGGGAAGGTGGGGGCCATGGCCACGTCCCCCAGGACCTCGAGGCAGCGCGGCAGCACCTCGGTCGGCGCGGAGAGGCCGACGAAGGTGGCGTCCTCGTCCACCCCCGCCCCCAGGTCCGCCCCGAGCGACTCGACCAGCAGATCGATCTCCTCCCCGGATCGCCGGGCCGTGCCGCGCCGGGCCCCCAGCGCCACCAGGTTGGCCAGACCGGTCCGGCCGGCGGGGTCCAGCGAGGCCCCGCCGCGGAGAACGATGCGGGCGGCGGCCAGCGGGACCCCCCGGCGCGACGCCACCACCAGTTCCAGCCCGTTCCCCAGCCGCTCGCGCCGGATGGGTGGAAGCTGGATGGGCGCGCTCATCGCCGCCCTCCCCTTCGGCGCGGTGCGGGCGGCCGGGCGCCCTCCGGCTCGAGCTCGACCACGCAGCGCCGCACCGGCGACAGGCACTCCGCCGCCACCCTCCGGACGTCCTCCGGGGTGATGCGGGCGTAGTGCTCGAGCGCCTTGCCGGCCTCGCGCCAGTCGCCCAGCAGCGCCTCGGCCTGCCCGAGCGCGTGCGCGATCCCGTGGTGGGTGGCCAGCTCGTGGAGCACCGAGCTGCGGAGCAGGGCGCGGGCGCGGGCCACCTCGCGGGCGGAGACGCCGCGCCGGGCGACGCGTTCGACCTCCTCCCGGAGCGCCTCCTCGGCCTTCGCGGCGGGGACCCCTGGGGCGAGCTCGGCGAAGACGAAGAAGACCCCGGGGTCGATGCGCCAGCCCCAGGAGATGGTGATGGAGACGGCCAGCTCCTGGTCGAGGACCATCCTCCGGCGCAGCCGGGACGACTCCCCCACCCCCAGGCAGACCTGGAGAATGTCCAGCACGGCCGCGTCGGGGCTGCGGGCCGCCGGCCCGCGCCAGCCGGCCAGCAGCGCCGGCGCCTGCGCCGGGTAGCGGATGCGCGCCCGGCGCTCGCCACGCTGGGGCGGCTCGCCCTGCGCCACCGGCGCGGGCGGCGGCCCGCGCGGGATGTCGCCGTAGGCCCGCTCGATCCTGTCCAGGGTGGACTCAGCGTCGATGTCGCCCACGCAGTAGATGGCCGCGTTGCTCGGGGCGTAGTAGGTGCGGAAGAAGGACTCGCAGTCGGCCCGGTCGATCCGCTGGATGTCCTCCATCCAGCCGATCACCGGCCAGCGATAGGGATGGGCCAGGAAGACCAGCGCCTCCAGCTGCTCCTCCAGCAGCCCGAAGATCGAGTTGTCGGTGCGGAGCCGCCGCTCCTCCTTCACCACCTCTCGCTCCTGCTCCAGCGACTCCTCGGTGAGCCGGAGCGAGCGCATCCGGTCGGACTCGAGGTCGAGCACCGTGTCCAGGGCGTCGGCCGCGAAGTCCTCGTAGTAGGCCGTGAGGTCGTTCGAGGTGTAAGCGTTCGAATGGCCGCCCCGGGCCTCCAGCACCCGGTCGAACTCCTTGGGGCCGTACCGCGCGGCCCCGTTGAACATCATGTGCTCGAAGAGATGGCTGATCCCGGTGAGCCCCAGGCGCTCGTTGCGCGAGCCGACCTGGAAGAACGTGTAGTAGCTGACGGTGGGGCTGCTGGAGTCGGCGAGGACGCGCACCCGCAGCCCGTTCGGGAGCTCGCGGGTCCTGACCCCTTCGAGGTCGATGACGCGGTCGGCCGTCGGCGGACCGTCCGTCGAGCCCGTTCCCATGGCCGCGGAACATAGCCTCCGCCCGGCAGGGCGTCCATCCGGCGTCTCGCCCCCCCTTTCGACAGGCTCGGGACAGGCTCGACGGGAACGGGGTGCCGGCCTTCGACGAGCCGGAGCGGACCGCCGGCGCGCTCGAGCGGGGAGCGCGGTGGCCGGGCAGGCGCGACGCGGGAGCGCATGTGACCCGGACCCCCCGGGGAGTATTCGCAACAGCACGGGCGGTCGTCCCACCCACCGCTTATCAACGCATCGTCTGCGATCAGCCCTGTATGTCGGCGACGATGCCCGACGTGGAGGTCGACCGGAACGCCATGGCAACGAGAACGAGGACCCAGAGGGACCCGAAGCGAGAGGATCTTCGTCGCCTGGGAGAGCGGATCCGCGAGCAGCGCCGCACCAAGGGAATGACGCAGGAGAACCTGGCGCAGTCCCTCGATCTGTCGGTGGCCTACGTGAGCCTGATCGAGCGGGGCGGTCGGAACCCGCCGTACACGACGGTGCTCGCCATCGCGCGCCCTGGCGTCGTGCGCGCGTCACGTCGCGAGAGCCGCATCGTCACCGCGGAAGGACTCCGGCAGTCCAGGGAGCGGGGCCGCCGCCCGCGGCGCAGCGCCCGCGCGCCGCCGGAGCGGGAGGCCGCAGCCGGGGCAGCGGCGGACCGGCTTCCGCGCGGGGGCCGCGCGGCGGCCGTCGCCCGGCGGCGGCCGGCCGCTCTCCAGCCGGCCACGCGGTCCTCGAGCGCCGCGAGCCGCGCCGCCAGCGCCGCGCGAGAGCCGGCGCCGCCGCGAGGGCTGCGAACCGGCGTCGCGCCGGGGTTCTTTCGCCGGTCCACGAGCGGAGCGTGCCACGGGCACGGTCCAGGTCAACGTTCCGGCCGGGGAGCGGCTGGCCGCAGGCAACTCGCCCTCGTTGAGCAAACCCTCCGGCGCGTGTTATCTCCGGCCGGGATGGAGAACGCGAGAGGTCGGTCCGGCGTCGCCCCGGCCGCCGAGCCCGCCGCGTTCCGGGCCGGCCTACGAAGCCCCGAGATCCGGTCGCTCCTCGGCTGGCGCACCCACGGCGCCTACCGCGAGGTCCCGAGCGCGCCGGCAGATCTTCGTCAACCGCAACCTGCGGATGGACAGGATCGAGGCGGTCGGCTTCGACATGGACTACACGCTCGCGATCTACCACCTCGCGCGGCTGGAGACGCTCGCCTTCCGACATGACGCTGGCGCGGATGATCGCGGCGCACGGGTATCCGGCCGAGATCCTGCGCGCTGCTCCGCTACGACCCCGAGTTCGTGATCCGCGGGCTGGTGGTCGACAAGCTGCACGGCAACATCTTCAAGATGGACCGGCACAACCACGTGGGCCGCTGCTACCACGGCCGCCGGCCGCTGCCCGACGAGGAGCATCCGCGCGGCTCTACCGCGGCGAGAAGATCCACCTCTCCTCCCCCCGCTTCGCCTGGATCGACACCCTCTTCGCGCTGCCCGAGGCCTGCCTCTTCGCGGAGGTCATCGAGCTGCAGGAGGGCGCAGGGCGAGACGGTCGACTACGCCCGGCTCTACGACGACATCCGCGACGCCATCGACACCGTCCACCGCGACGGCTCGCTCAAGGCCGAGATCCGCAAGGACCTGTCCCGCTACATCCTGACGCGACCCGGAGCTGGGCCCGGCGCTGCACAAGCTCCGCTCCGGCGGCAAGAAGCTCTTCCTCCTCACCAACTCGCTCTGGGACTACACCGACGCGGTGATGTCGTTCCTGCTCGACGGCGTCCTCCCCGAGTACCCGAGCTGGCGGAACTACTTCGACGCCGTCGTCACCGGGCGCCGCGAAGCCGGCCTTCTTCTCCGAGCCGCGGCCGCTCTGGCGCTGGGCCCGGCGGGCGAGCGGCTCGGCGAGGCGCAGCGTCGCTGGAGCGCGGCCGGGTCCTACGAGGGCGGCGACCTCCCGACCCTGGAGCGGCTCATCGGGATCGGCGGCGACCGCGTGCTCTACGTCGGCGACCACATCTACGGCGACATCCTCCGCTCCAAGAAGAGCTCGCTGTGGCGGACCTGCATGGTGGTGCAGGAGCTCGAGCGAGAGCTCGCGTGGCTGGAGCAGCAACCAGCAGATCCCGCTGACCGAGCTGTCGCGGCTGGAGGGGCTGCGGGTGCGGATGGAGGACGAGCTGGCGGTCCACCGTGCCGCCCTGAACGTCCTCGACCGGCGGCTCGAGCGGACGTGCCGACGCTCGCCGGGCGCGACGGAGCTGGAGGCCGAGCGCGCCGGCGCCAGAAGGGCGAGCTGGAGGCGCTGCGGCGGGCGCTCCGGACGCCGACGCCCGCGTCGCACGCGCTGGAGCGCAGCGTCGAGAACGGGCCTCAACCCGTACTGGGGCCTCACCTTCAAGGAAGGGAACGAGAACTCCCGCTTCGGCGAGCAGGTCGAGGTCTACGCCTGCCTGTACACCAGCCGGGTCTCGAACTTCGTCTACTACTCGCCGATGCAGTACTTCCGCTCGCCGCGCGCCGTCGATGCCGCACGAGCGCTCCGCCCCGGCCCGCATATCGCCCGTGGGGCGACGCCCACGCCGCGCCGCTGGGCGGCGACCGCCCGTCGAAGGCGTCCAGGGCGTCGCGATGACGCGAGCGTCCCGCGCCCTCGCCGCGCTGGCCTCGACCGAGCTTGACGGTCAGCGGATGGGCACGTAAACCCGTCGGCGGCAGAGCGTCCTAGGCTGGTGCCGGGCCCGGTCTTCAAAACCGGTGGATGGTGCTGAGAGGCGCTGTTGGGGGGTTCGATTCCCCTGCTCTGCCGTATCGCGGCGTTTCGTGCGGGGCGCATCGCGCCCGCTTCAGTCGGCCGGCACGAAGGAGATGCGCGAGGTGATCGCGGGCGGGATGCCGCGGTCCTCGCCCGGGAAGACGTTCTGCACCGGGGACAAGGGGCTCAAGGTAGAGCAGCTCCACACGAACGCGAGCGTCGTCGGGTCCCACGCCGCGGACGAGCGGCTGCTCGCGGCGACGCTCGTCGAGGTGACCGCGGGCGGCGCCACCCACGCGTGCCCTGCCGCATCGAGGCAGGCGGCACCCGAGGTCGGCGCGCCCACGATCGGCCATCCGGACGTCGCCGTGCAGTCGGGGGTCTCGTAGAGCGCGTAGCAGGGGAACGCCGCGCCGTTGAGGAAGAAGCGCCAGACGAGGGCTGGTGCAGGCGCGGGAGCGCCCGGCGCCTGCTGCTTCAGCAGCATCATGTTGAGTGTCGTCGTAGGCCCCGGTGTCCCCGCGAGCGCGACCGTCATCGGGAACAGGCCGTAGACGAACCCGTGGTCGGTCCCATCCGGCGCGAACGCGCGGAGCCGGCCCCCGGCGGGTCCCGCGGGGCCTGGGTCTCCCTTGTCGCCCTTCGCGCCGGCCGGCCCGGACGGCCCCGAAGGTCCCGACGGGCCGGCCGGCCCCGGATCCCCCTTCTCGCCGCTGCAGGCCGCGAGGAACGTCGCCGCGACGAACGAAGCGATCACGCGTCTCGACATGGCGCCTCCCGTTCGCGCGGCTCGCCCGCGCATGAGGTCAGGAGGCTAGCGAACCCCGCCTGTGACGAGGGAACCCCAGGCGGGGCCACCCCTTCGAGAGAATACGGGTGTCTGGCCCGCCTGCGGCACCGAGTAGAGTCTCGGAGTGTGGCGACGCTGCAGCGAGTGCGAACGCTCGATGACTGACTCGAGCCAGGAGGGGGCCCGATGCAGGCGGCCAGCGTTTCACCAAAGGTGAGAACGAAGCGTACGCGTGTCACCCGTGCCCCACTGGCGCTGGCGCTCGCGCTCATCGCAGCGGCGACGGCAGCCGGAGGTGGCGAGAGCCCCACGTCCGAGAACGGCGGCGCCAGAGGCGTCGCCGGGGGCACGTTCAAGATCACCGTCCAGAACGGTCAGAACGGGAACGCCTCGCTCGCGATCACGGGCGGCTACGTCACCTCGAGCCCCGAAGGCATCGACTGCGGCGGCGCGCCCCACGGCGAGTGCTCGGTCGACTTCCGGGCCGGCACCACCGTCACGCTGACGGCGCACCCGGACACGACGACTACGCCGCCGAACGTCGTCTTGCTGTGGGCGGGCGACTGCTCGGGCACGGCCATCAGCTGCTCGCTTGCAGGTGGCGCTGACATGTACGTCGTCGTCAAGTTCGGAACCGAGGCGGAACGCATCACCGCTCCTTCGCCTCGTTCCGCGACGTTGGAGAAGGCCCGTGGATACGGCCAGTGCGAAGTCTTCCTGATGAAGAAGCACGAGGGGAAGCTCGAGGCCCTCGTCTACAACACCACGCCCCTGAACGACTGCCCGCCGGCCAGGTTCGATCCGATGAACGCCGAGAAGCTCGCCCGGGAGACTGGATCGGACCTGGCCTGGAAGAACCCGAGGCGGTTCTGGATGATGGATCGCCTGACGATCACGCTGGTCGGGGAGCCCCGCCAGTTCGACGGGCTCCCGTTCAACTTCGTGGCGAAGATGCAGATGCCCCCCGGCTTCAAGCCCGGCGAGGGCCAGGCCGGCTTCGCTTACAAGCCCACGAAGATCCGGCGCGTGTCGAGGTACGAGTTTGCGAAGGGCAAGCAGGTGTTCCTGCTGCGTTCGCCCGACAAGCACACCTGGGTCATGCAGACGTACACGACGCACACCGACCCCACGCTCACCGAGGCGAACCTGCCGAAGCTGGGGAAGCGCCTCAAGCTGGCAAAGGGGTGGAGCTTCAAGGCGAAGAAGCTCGACAAGGACCTCGTGATCGACACGAACGGGCTGGCCAACATCGTCCCGGACAACCTGGAGAACATGTACCAGGGGTGCCTCGACGGCGTCTGCAGCTTCGACCCCTGGAAGTGAGCAGGCGTGCGCAGGTTGCCTGCCCGCTAGCGTCGATCGCCGCTGACGCCAGCGAGGCGTGCCGCCTTCAGCCCTCGACGACCGGCTGGTGCCTCAGCCGCTCCACGAAGCCACGGCGGCGGCCCATGAGCTCGCGCTCCTGGGCGACGATCCGATCCCACATGGCGTCCACGGCGGGGTGAGTCCAGCCGAGATCGCGTCGAGCCTTGGCCGCATCGTAGTTGAGGTGCGCCCTCGAGACGTGCACGGTGTCGCGCGAGAGGAAGGCCGGCAGCCCGAGGGCTCGTTCCAGCGGCTCGAGCGAGGCCATCATCGGCCACATGAGCCAGCGCGGCAGCCAGAGCAGAGGCTTCGCGCCGCCGGGGTACCGTCGCCAGCGCTCGAAGGTGGCGCGCATCGTCTCGGGCGCGCCGCAGAAGAGGTAGTCCTGCCCCATGGCCGCCCGCTCGACCGCGAGGCAGAGCCCTTCGGCCAGGGCCTCGACGTCGACCAGGGCAAAGACGGAATCGCCGCCGAAGGCCATCGGCGGACTGGCGCCGAGCAGGTAGAGACGGAGGAAGTAGCCGAAGACCGAGTGGTCGTTGGCGCCCACCACGGCGTTGGGCATGGCGGTCGCGAGCGGGAGCCCCCGGCCGCGCCACGAGAGCGCCACCTCGTGGGCCCGCACCTTGCTCTCCTCGTAGGCGCTGAGGAAGCGACCCGGGTGGTGGTGCGACTCGTCACTCGGGGCCGGCCCGGTGGGGCCGAGCGCCCAGACTGTGGAGACGTAGACCGTGCGCGGGACGGCCGCCTCGTGGGCGGCCCGAAGCACCGCGTCGGTGCCCTCGACGTTGACGCGACGCATTCGTTCCCGCTCCGCTGCGCCGGCGCCCAGCTCGTAGACCCCGGCGTTGTGCAGGAGCGCGTCTGCTCCGGCCATGGCGCTGCCCAGCCCGTCGGGGCGAGTCACGTCGCCCGCGACCAGCTCGCCGCCCTGCGACGCGATCCAGCGCGCCGGCGCGCTCGCCGGATCGCGAACCAGGACCGCCAGGGACCACGCCCGGCGCCGTGCAGCCCGTACCACCGCCTGGCCGATGAACCCGGTGCCCCCGGTGAGGAAGAGCCGCATGGAGATCTCCCGGTCCGCTCGCCGCGAGCGCCGAAGCGAGGCCGTTCACCCCATACCGTCGCCGACGGGTGGCGCGGCCTCGCCATTTGGGGCCGCCACGGCAGGCGACCACGGGTCACATCTCCGCGAGCGCGGCTCGATCGGAGAGCGCCCGCGCCCGCTGAAGAAGAGCGGAGGGCCTCGAGGCGTGTGTGCGCTCTCGAGGCCCTCTTGGCCGAAGGCGCGATCCCCCGGCAGCGAGGCGAAACGTAGTCCGCGACGTCTTCGGGCGAAGCCCCACGATCGCTCGACGCGCCTTCCGAGCGCACCGCCCCCTCAGGGTGTTCACGTTGCGTATACGACGTATGCCGCGCGCACGCGACACCGGGACCGGGGATACCACACGCGCGGCCTCCGACGGACTCTTGTGCCATGGCCGCCAGCCAGAGCACGCACCTCTTCACCGAGCTCGGCGCGCTGTGTGGAGCCTTGCCGCCCTACCGGTGGTCGATGAACGAAGCTCGGACGACCTGCCGCGAGTGCCGAAGGATCCTGAGGGCGGGACTGCGAGGTCGTCCCCCTGCGCCTCCGTCCGAGCCGGAGGAGGTCGTCACTCCCGGCAGGTTCCGGGGGGATCGGTAGACGGCTCGTCCGATCGGGTTCGGCGCGCCTTGCCAGGGCTGGGGGGGCGCGCCGAGCCCGGAGGATCGCCGCTCCTGCACGCGACCGCCGTCGGGGATCCGCCTACGCCGGGATCCCCTCGAACAGCACGCTCGACAGGTAGCGCTCGCCCGCGTCGGGAAGGATCACGACGAGCACCTTGCCCTTCGACTCGGGGCGCGACCCGACCTTGACCGCGGCGGCGACGGCGGCGCCGGACGAGATGCCGGCGGTGATCCCCTCCTCGCGGTGGAGCCGGCGCGCCATCTCGATGGACTCGTCGTTCGAGACGGTGACGACGTCGTCCACGAGCTCGAGGTCGAGCACGTCCGGCTTGAACCCGGCGCCGATCCCCTGGATCTTGTGCGGCCCCGGCTTCGGCGCCTCGCCCTTGCGGATCGCGGTGAGGACGGGCGAGTGGACGGGCTCGACCGCGACCGAGAGGAGCGACCGCTTCTTCTCGCGCTTGAGGTACCGCGACACACCGCTGATCGTCCCGCCGGTGCCCACGCCGGACACGAAGATGTCCACCTTCCCGTCCGTGTCGTTCCAGATCTCCGGGCCGGTGGTGCGGAAGTGGACCTCGGGGTTCGCGGGGTTCTTGAACTGCTGGGGCATGAAGAACTTCGCAGGGTCGCTCTCGACCATCTCCTCGGCCTTCGCGATCGCGCCAGGCATTCCCTTCGAGCCCTCGGTGAGCACGAGCTCGGCGCCGAACGCGCGGAGCATCCTGCGCCGCTCGAGCGACATGGTCTCCGGCATCGTGAGGACGATGGGGTAGCCACGCGCGGCGGCGACGAAGGCGAGCGCGATCCCGGTGTTCCCGCTCGTCGGCTCCACGATCGTCCGGCCGCGGGAGCCCGGCACGAGCTTCCCGCCACGCTCAGCAGCCTCGATCATCGACGCGCCGATGCGGCACTTCACCGAGTACGCCGGGTTGCGCCCCTCGATCTTCGCGAGCACCGTGGCGCCCGCGCCCTGCGTCACGCGGTTCAGCCGGACGAGCGGCGTGTTCCCGATGCTGCGGCTGTTGTCCTCGTAGATCCGGGCCATGCGGTCTCCTTCTCCGTCGCCGCGCTCCAGGCGCCGCGTCGCAGCGTCATCCAATATAACGGATGACATGTCAAGCGCCACGTCCGCCATGGCGGATGCACCCGCGGGGGCCGCCGCGCCGCCCTCCCTCGCGCGGCGCGGGGTCAGGGACGCGCGAGCGGGAGCTGCCCGTCGCGCGGGTCGAGGACGCGCAGCACCGCGGCGCCGTGCGGCCCGGCGCGCTCGCAGGCGCGCGCGACCTCGAGGCCGGCGGCCAGGTAATACGTGAGGGCGCCCGCGAACGTGTCGCCCGCGCCGTACGCGCTCGCGATCTCGACGGGCGGCGGCGGCGGCGCGAAGCGCACCGTGCCGGCCGTGGTCTCGACGCGCCCGCCCGCGGCGCCCTCGGTGAGGACGAGCGCCGCCGGGGGCACCGGGAAGTCGGCGAGGGCGCTCGCCTCCCTCGGGTCCGCCGCGCTCCCCACGACGACGTCCGCGCGAACGCCCGAGGCGGCGAGCGCGGCCCTCCGGCGGGCCGTCACGACGAGGAGGCGTGCCTCGCGCGCGGCGCGGAGCGCGGCGGGATCCTCGGCGGTGAAGTACGCGGCGTCGCAGCCTGCGAGCAGCTTCCACGGGAGCGGATCCGAGGCTTCCGGGTGGAGCGGCTGGCCGACGACGACGATGGTCCGCTCGCCGTCGGGCGCGACGAGGACGAGGTCGCGGGTGTGGGGCACGCCGCGGTGGACGGCATGGATGCGGGCGCCGGAGCCCGCGATCGCGGCGGCCACGTCGCGCGCCGCCTCGTCGCTCCCGAGCGCCGTGAACAGGTGGACCTCCGCGTCGCTCCGCGCGAGCTGCGCGAACGCGACGCCGCCTCCGCCGCCCGGGAACCAGCGCGGCGCGTCGAGGTGCACGATCTCTCCGCTGCGTGGGAGCGCCTGGACGCGTCCCACCGTGACGTGCTCGACGTGACCCACCACCGCGATCCGGAGCCTCGCGCTGCCTTCTCCGCCCTTCATCGCCTCCATCCCCGGCGACCGGCCGCCCGCCGTCCGGCGTTTCTCCCCGCCCGACTGTGGTCTATCATGTCGGGCCTTTGACCCTCCCACCCCCCCGGGACCCGACCATGCTCACGGTAGAGAAGATCGGCGGCACCTCGATGTCGCAGTTCGGCGAGGTGCTGAAGAACATCATGCTCCGCGACCCGAAGAACGTGTACGGGCGCGTGTACGTCGTCTCCGCCTACGCCGGAGTGACGAACGAGCTGCTCGAGCACAAGAAGACCGGCGCGCCCGGCATCTACGCCAAGTTCGCCTCCGGCGACAACTACGGCGCGGCGATGGACGCGCTCCTCGGGAAGCTCAAGTCCATCAACAAGGACCTCGCCCCGCTCGGGCTCGACCTCGCCAAGGCCGACGGCTTCCTCGACCAGCGGATGAGGGACCTGAAGGCGTACCTCGACTCGATGCGCCACGTGCTCGCGAGCGGGTACCTCGCCCGCGACAACGTGCTCCTCGCCGCGCGCGAGATGCTCGCCGCCATCGGCGAGGCGCACAGCGCGTTCAACGCCGTCGAGATCCTGAGGGCCAAGGGCTTCCAGCCCTGCTTCATGGATCTCTCCGGGTTCGACGACGACGAGTCGTGGACGATCGACGAGCGGATCCACCGGAAGTTCCAGGACGTGGACCCCTCGAAGCAGATCGTGGTCGTGACCGGCTACACGAAGGGCGCCGAGGGGATCATGCGGGAGTTCGACCGCGGGTACTCCGAGGTCACCTTCTCGAAGGTCGCCGTCGAGCTCGAGGCCGACGAGGCCATCATCCACAAGGAGTTCCACCTCTCGTCGGCGGATCCCGAGATCGTCGGCGCCGGCAACGCGGTCACCGTCGGGCAGACCAACTACGACGTCGCGGACCAGCTCGCCGACGTCGGGATGGAGGCGATCCACCCGAAGGCCGCGAAGCCGCTCGAGATGGCGGGGATCCCGATCCGGCTCAAGAACACCTTCGAGCCCGACCACCCCGGCACGCTCATCACGAAGAGCTATGTGGGCAAGCAGGCGCGCGTCGAGGTGATCGCCGGGACGCAGAAGGTGACGATCGTGGACATCCACGATCCCTTGATGGTCGGCGCGATCGGGTTCGACCTGGGCATCCTGGAGATCCTGAAGAAGCACGGCATCTCCTACGTCCTGAAGGCGACCAACGCGAACTCGATCACGCACGTCATCTCCGAGAAGGCCGCGAAGCCCGCGTTCATCGACGAGCTCAAGTCCAGGTACGCCCTGGTGACGACGATGCCCGCCGCGGTGGTCTGCGTCATCGGCACGAACATCTCCATCCCCGGCGTCCTCGCGCGCGCGACGACCGTCCTCGCCGAGAACAAGATCAACGTGATCTGCGTCTCTCAGGCCTACCGCCAGATCAACATGCAGTTCGTGATCGACCGCGCCGACTACAAGAAGGCCGTCGCCGCCCTGAACGCCGCGCTCTGCCTGAACGGCGGCAGTCGGTAAGCACTCGGAAGACCGCCGGCGGGCGCGCCCGGGCCCCGCGTGCACGAGCGCCCTGCCCGCTCGAGCGGAGCGTGCACGGGCGAATGGCGGCTACATCGACTCGACCGCGATGCGGATCGCGCCGGCCGCCGAGATGATCAGCCCGGCGACGAGCACGATGAGCCCGATCCGCCGCATCCAGAGGTGGCCGCGCTTCCGCGCGAAGTAGAGGACGATCGCTCCCGAGAGCGCGAGCAGCGCGCCGAGGACGATCACCGGAAGTGCTCCTGGACGATGACCCGCGCGAGCTCCATCGAGCTCGTGAAGGCGGGGGAGACCGGGTTCAGGACGTGCACGGACGCGTCCTTCGCCTCCACGAGGAAGTCCATGACGAGCTCCTTCGTGCGCCAGTCCACGAGCTGCGGCCGGATGCCGACCTTCTCCGCGGCGACGAACAGCGACGGGTCGTAGCGCTTCACGAGCCGCGCCGCGTCCCGGTGGAAGAACGCCGGCAGGTACTTGCGGGGCTCGGCGAGCGCGACGGCGCGGAACTTCGGGTTCGACACGAAGAGGGCCGCGTCGGACGCGACGATGCGGAGCGCCTCGCGATCGGCGCCGCGCAGGAGCCCGTAGTTCGCGCGGCCGAGCGCCGGGATCGCCGTCGGGCCGACGTAGACGTCGCCGTGCACGCTGCGGGTGAAGTGGACGCCCAGGAACGGATTCCGCACGTCCGGCACCGGGTAGATGTTCCCGTTCACCGGGTACGACGCGCCCGCCCGCAGCTTCCGGTAGATCCCCTTGAACGGGATGAGCCGGTACGCGCCGCCGACGCCGAACGCGCGCGCCACCTCGTCGCACCACGCGCCCGCGGAGTTCACGACGCGCCGGAACCGGATCCGCCCGAGCGTCGTCTCGGCCACGTCCGGCGCGGCGAGCCCGAGGAAGCGGCAGCCCGTGGCGATGCGCGCCCCCGCGGCCTCGAGCCCTGCGCGCAGGCTCCCGAGCACCGCCTTCGGGTCCACGACCGCCGTGTCGAGCGAGTGGAGCGCCTTCCCCGTCGTGCGCGCCATCGGCTCGAGGTCGGCGAGCTCCTTCTCGTCGACGAACCGGACCCGCGCGCCGTTCGCGGAGGCGCGCCGGTGCAGCTCCTCGAGCACCGGGAGCTCGTCCTCCGTCCGCGCCACGATCACCTTCCCCGCGTCGAGGAGCGGCAGCCCCTGCTCCTTGCAGTACGCCCGCATGAGCCGGTTCCCGGCGAGGCAGGTGCGCGCCTTCGCGGAGTCCGGGGCGTAGTAGATCCCCGCGTGCAGGACCCCCGAGTTCCGGCCCGACGCGTGCTCTCCGAGGTCCGGCTCCTTCTCGAGGACGACGACCTCGCCCCGCCCGGCGCGGAGGAGCTCGCGCGCGATCGTGAGGCCGATGACGCCGCCGCCCACCACGAGGACGTCGGTCCGGTCGGGGAGCATGGGTCCGGAGCTTACCGGCATTCGCGTCGGGAGGCGCGATGAGACTGCGCCCCCGGACCCCCGCTCGAAAGGCGAACGCGGCGGCGGGGGACACCCGCCGCCGCGCCCGGCCTGGCCCCCGCGGGGCTACTTGGCCTTCTTCTTCGCCGCCGCGACGTCGATGGAGGTCGCCGTCATCTTGTAGTGAACGGTGACCTTCTCGCCCTTCTTGAGCTCGCCCGTGACCTTCGTGTCGGGCGTCCGGGCGATCTCCCACTTCTCCTTCCCCTTCTCGATGACGACCGCGTCGTCGCGGACCTCGACCACCGGTCCGGTGGCCTGGTACGTCTTCTCCGCGGCGAACGCTCCGCCCGCGACAGCCGCGAGCGCGAGCGCGAGCGCGAGGACGATGCGCCTCATCTGACCTCTCCTGCGCAGTGGCGACCCCGGATCAGTGCTCCACCTTGAAGCCGATCCGGACGGTCACCTGGAACTCGGCCACCTGGCTCCCCTTGATCGCGCCCCGCATCTCCGCGACCTCGAACCAGCTCATCCCCTTCACGGTCTTCCCCGCCTCCTCGATCGCGGCCTTGGTCGCCGCCGCGAAGCTCTCCTTGGACGTGCCGACCACGTCGATCTTCTTGAACACGGCCATGCGTCGCTCCTCTCCCGGTTGGTCCGCGCGGTCGCGCGTGCGCGCGACGTTCGTTGACGATTCGTCAATATGCCGCAGAGGGCCCCCGCGGTGCGCGGCCCTTTCGGGTTCGCGAGAACGGCCCAGGACCTAGGCGGCCCGGCGCGTGACGGCGCGCCGCTCAGCCCTGGACGTCGGGGCGCACCTCGAGGTGCGCGAGCTGCGCCAGGAGCTCCGCGATGCGCGTGCCCGCGGGGGCGGTCGCCGCCCGGATCCCCCGCGCGGCGAGCCGGGCGGCGGAGGACGGCCCGATCGCCGTGACGAAGACGATCTCGGCTCCCGCGATCGCCCGGATCCGCTCCTCGGTCCGGACCTCGCGGTCGGCGGGAAACGCGCAGGTCCGGTCCAGGCGGTGCCCGAGCTGCGTGATCTCGTAGACGACGAGGTGCGAGGCCCGCCGGAACTGCTCGTTCACGTGCTCGCGATCCGCGGTGGCGAACGCGATCTTCATGGGCTCAGAGCGCGGCCTCGCCGCGCTCCCCGGTGCGGACCCGCACGGCCTGCTCCACCCGGGTCACGAAGATCTTCCCGTCGCCGATCTTGCCGGTCCGCAGGGCTCGCTCGAGCTCGTGGAGCACGCGCGGCACGAGCGGGTCGGGGACGACCACGTGGATCTTGAGCTTCGGGTTCATCTCCACGGCGTACTCCGTGCCCCGGTAGACGACCGCGTGCCCTTTCTGGACGCCGTAGCCCCTCACCTCCGACACGGTGATGCCCTGGATCCACTCGTGGTCGAGCGCCTTCACCACCGCGTCCAGGCTCGACGGCCTGATCATCGCCTCGATGCTCGTCACAGCGTCACCTCGCTCGGGCGCGGGATCGCAGTGGGATGCGGAGCCGCCGAGCGACGACCAGACGCATCCACGGCGGGATCCCTGCACCTCGTGGGCCAGTCGGCCGACGCGCGACGGTCCCGGCGTATCCGCGCGATCGACGCACGGTCGAGCCGTCCGCGCGTGCGGCGCGCTCGGGGTTCGGGCACGGTGGTGCTCGCGCCGGACGCACGGGGTGCCGCGATCTCGGGCGCTGCAGGGCCGCGGGACCGCCGAGCGCGGCCGCGGGCGCCCGGCGATCCTACGGCGCGCCCGCCGCCGTCTGGAGGGCGCGCGTGCGGGCGGCCTCGAACTCGTCGCCCCTGCGCCAGCGCGGCATCTGGGGCGCGTCGGCCACCTTCACGGCGAGGAGGAACACGAGCTGCACGTCCTCGACCATCCCGGAGACGTCCCAGTCGTCGCGGTACTCGTCCGACGGCTGGTGGTAGTGCTTCTCCGTCCAGGCCTCGTTGATCTCCTTGCCCCAGCCCGGCGGCCGCCCGACGTAGTCGGTGCCGCCGTCCACGTACGCGGCGGGGACGCCGACCTTCGCGAGGGGGAAGTGGTCCGAGCGGTAGAAGCTCCCCTTCTCGGGGAACGGATTGCCCTTCACGACCCGCCCCTGCCACCTCGCCAGGGGCACGAGGACGTCGTCGAGCGTGGACTTGCCGAGCCCGACCATCGTCACGTCGCGCGTGCGCCCGAAGACGTTGAGCGCGTCCATGTTCACGCAGGCCGCGAGCTTGCCCGCCGGCACCGGGGGATGGCGCGCGAGCCACTCCGAGCCGAGCGTCCCCTGCTCCTCCGCGGCGAACGCGGCGAAGACGATCGTCCGGGCCGGCGCGCGCGGCAGCGCCGCCGCCGCCTTCGCGATCGCGAGCAGCCCCGCGACGCCGGTCGCGTTGTCCACCGCGCCGTTGTAGATGGCGTCGTCGCCGGGGGCGGCGCCCGGCTTCACGCCGAGGTGGTCGTGGTGGGCGGTCACGAGCACCACCTCGCCGGCGCGCTTCGGGTCGCTGCCGGGGAGCTTCGCCATGACGTTCGCGGTCTCGACGTGCGTCACCGTCGCCGCGAGCGCGGCCGAGATCCGGACGCCGAGCGGGACGGCCTTGAAGCCGCGCCTCGTCGCGGCGGCGCGGAGCGCGTCGAGGTCCTGGCCGCCGAGCGCGGCGATCCGCCGGGACGCGCCCTCGGTCGTCCAGAAGCGTGCCTCGAGGCGCGGATCGGGGTCGTCCGGGAGGTCGTACTGCGGGCCCGCCCAGGAGGTCTGCACGACCGACCACGGGTACGCGGCCGACGGCGTCGTGTGGATGACGATCGCCCCCGCCGCGCCGTGGCGCGCCGCCTCCTCGTACTTGTACGTCCAGCGGCCGTAGTAGAGCCGCGTCTTCCCGGCGAAGAGGTTCGGGTCGTCCGACGGATCGTCGTTCATGACGAGGACCACCTTCCCGCGGACGTCGGTCCCGGCGTAGTCGTCCCAGGCGAACTCGGGCGCGACGATCCCGTAGCCCACGAAGACCACGTCCGCGCCGGCGAGCGAGACCGCCTCCCTGGGCTGGCCGACGTTCGCCACGAACTCCTGCGGCTCGAGCACGAGCGAGCCCTTCGGCCCCTCGAAGCGCGGCGGCGCCTTCACCGTCGTGTCGACGCCGACGAGCGGGACCCGCTGCATGAAGCCGCCCTCCGGCGCGGCGGGCTTCAGGCCGAGCCCCTCGAGCTGCGCGGCGATGTACGCGCGCGCGACGGCGTCCCCGCGGGTGCCGGGAGCCCGGCCCTCCGTCAGGTCCGACGAGACGAACTTCACGTGCGCGCGGAGCAGCGCCGGGGTGATCGCGGCGGCGGCCGAGACCTCGGCGGGCGTCGGGCGAACGTCGGCCGCGGCCGCGCCGCCGAGCGGGACGGCGAGCGCGAGGGCGATGAGGAAGGGCCTGTGCACGGGGTAGTGCCTCCGGGGGAGTGCCACTAGATGCCAGAGCGGCGGGCGGCGCGCCAGCGCAGAACGACGGCCTCGACGTCGAGCGGCGAGAGCGTGGTCGGCGGGCCGACGGCGTGGGTCGCGTTGAGCTTGCGGATCCGGGCGTTCAGGGCCTCGAGCCGCTCGCGGACGAGCCGCTCGTCGGTCTCGCGCGCGATCTCCCCGAGGACGGCCTCGGCGTCGTGGCGGATCGCGATCGACGGCGGGAGGTCCGACAGCCCCTCCCGCTTCATCTTCTCCTTCGCCCACCACGCCTCGGGGAGCGGTCCGCCCGTGAGCGGCAGGGGCTTCCCCCGCGGCAGGCCGTCGAACTCGCCCGCCTCCTGCGCCTCGCGGATGAGCCGCTCCGCGTAGCTCTCGAGCGTCTCGCCCGTCTTCCGCTTCGGCTCCGCCATGCCCCGCTTCTAACGCCGGAGCCGGAGGACGGCAAAGACGAGGAGGGCGAGCCCGAGGACCGGGGCGACGAACCAGGCGGCGACCGTGGCCGCGTGGCCGAGCGCCGGCGAGCGCGAGGCGAGCACCGCCGGGAGCATCCCGAGGACCACCACGGCGAGGAAGACGATCCCGCCCGCCTGCAGCCGGTTCACGAGCCTGCGCTTCGCGCGCGCGTACTCCTCCGCGGTGACGTCCGCCCGGGGGTCGCGCACCGGTGCGCCGGGGGTCTCGCGCGGATCGGGTTCGGGCACGCGCCGAGCGTAGCCACGATCCCGGAGGATCCTAAGGCCCTTGCAGGTACGTGTACCCCTGCATCACCGACTCGTAGAAGTCGGCGAGCGAGACGCCCTCCTTCGGCCGGATCGCGCCCTCCTTCACCTTCTGGTCGAGCGCGCTCTTCACCCGGCGGATCAGGTCGTCGGGCTCGTACTGCACGCGCGACAGCACCTTCTCGATCGTGTCCCCGGGGATGACCTCCTCGATGTAGAAGTCCTCCGGGTCCTCGTCGTCCACGAAGACGTGGATCTCGTTCACCCGGCCGAAGAGGTTGTGCATGTCGCCCATGATGTCCTGGTAGGCGCCGGTCATGAACATGCCGAGGTAGTACGGCTCGCCGGGCGTGAGCGCGTGCAGCGAGAGCGTCTCGTCGACGCCGTCGCTCTCGATGAACCGGTCGATCTTGCCGTCCGAGTCGCAGGTGATGTCGACGATGGTGCAGTCCTGCGTCGGCGGCTCGCCCAGCCGGTGCAGCGGCACGATCGGGAAGAGCTGATCGAACGCCCAGTGGTCGGGCGCGCTCTGGAAGAGCGAGAAGTTGGCCATGTACTGGTCGGCGATCTTGTCGCCGAGGTCGCGCGTCTCGCGCGGGAGCCGCTTCTTGCCGCGGTTCAGGTCGGCGATCGCCGCGGGCCAGCTTCCAGAAGAGGCTCTCCACCACCGCGCGCTCCTCGCAGCCCGAGGATGCCGAGCTTGAACATCTGGAGCGCCTCCTCCTTCTTGGCGACGGCGTCGTGGTAGGCCTCGGCGCGGTTGCGCGGCGTGAGCGAGGCCGACGATCTCCCGCATCTCCCGGACGACCTTCGGCTCGTTCGGCTGCGGGACCGAGGCGGCGGCGATCTCCTCGGCCGAGCCGATCTCGATGTGCCCGAACACGTTCATGATGATGCAGGAGTGGTGCGCCGTCGACGGCGCGCCCCGACTCCGACACGATGTTGGGCTCGGGGACCCCCTCGTTGATGCAGACGCGCTGGACGTTGTAGACGATGTCGCCCACGTACTCGTCCATCGTGTAGTTCACGGACGAGGTGATAGCCGTTCGGAGTGGGTGCCGACGTAGTCGACGCCGAGGCCGCCGCCCACGTCGAAGTACTCGATGGGGAGCCCCATCTTGCGGAGCTTGGCGTAGACCCGCGCGCCCTCGTTGACCGCGTCCTTCACGACGCGGATCTCGGTGAGCTGCGAGCCGACGTGGAAGTGGAGGAGCTTGCGCGCAGTGCTCCTTGCCCGCCTCCTTGAGGATGCGGCACGGCGTGGATCAGCTCGGGGACGGTGAGCCCGAACTTGGCGAAGTCGCCCGACGAGCCCTCCCACTTCCCGGTGCCGCGGGTCGTGAGCTTGGAGCGGAGCCCGATCAGCGGCTCGACCTGCATCTCCTCCGCGAGCCGGAGGAGGTGCGGTAGCTCGGAGAGCTTCTCGATGACGACGATGACCTTGCGGCCGAGCTTGCGGCCCGAGCAGCGCGAGGCGCAGGTACTCCTCGTCCTTGTAGCCGTTGCAGATGGTGAGCGCCTCGGGGTCGGTGTTCATCGCCGAGCACGATGAGCAGCTCGCCCTTCGAGCCCGCCTCGAGGCCGTAGTGGTACGGCGCGCCGGCGTCGAGGATCTCCTCGACCACCTCGCGCATCTGGTTCACCTTGATCGGGAAGACGCCGAAGTAGCGGCCGCCGTAGCTCATCTCGGCGACGGCCCGGCGCGAAGGCCTCGTTGATCTGCTTCACGCGGGCGCGGAGCACGTCCTGGAACCGGACCACGCACGGGAAGCCGATCTTCCGCTCCTGGATGTCCTCGACCACGTCCATCAGGTCGATGACGGGCCCGGGCTGGCCCATCGGGTGGACGACGACGTGCCCCTTGTCGTTCACCGAGAAGAAGCCGGCGCCCCAGCCCGGCCACGTTGTAGTACTGCGCGGCGCGCTCGATCGACCAGTCCGACGGGGCGGTCGCCGTCGTCGCGTCGCTTCGTGGCTCGGGGACGGCTCATCGTCGCCGCTGATCTACGACACCGCGCCGCGAATTGAAGGCGCGCGCGACCCGACATGCGATCGCGCCGGCCGGCCCGCCTCCCGAGCCGTGCGACGGGGCGCCCGCCCCCAGCGGCTACGCGCGGGAGAGCGGTCGACCGCGCGCCGCCGCAAGTGGCGCCGGCCCGCTCCCCGCATCCCCGCCCGCGCCCCGCGCGCGCACGCTCCGCGAGCGGCTCGCGCGGCGCTCGCGCCGTCTTCCGCGCAGGCTCCCGGGGACGGTGCGGCTCGTCTGGGAGGCCGATCGCGACGGCGCGATCGCGCGTCGCGGCGCTCACGCTCGTCGCTCGCCCTGCTCCCCGCCGGCGTCGCCTGGGTCGGCAAGCTGATCGTGGACGGGGTGGTCGCACGCCGCCCGGAGCGGCGCGGCCGCGGACCGCGCCCGCGTCGCTCTGGCTCGTCGCGGTCGAGCTCGGCGCTCATGGCGGCGCAGCTGGCGCGCCACGCCGCGCTGCTCGTCGCTCCGCCGCGAGCTGCTGCGCGCCGCGCTCGGCAACGTCGTCAACGAGCGCATCCTCGAGAAGGCGCTCGAGCTCGAGCTGCGCCACTTCGAGGACGCGGACGTCTACGACAAGATGCAGAACGCGCGGCGCGAGGCCTCGTCGCGGCCGCTCTCGCTCGTCACTGCAGGTGTTCGCCGTCGGGCAGAACGCTCGTCACGCTGGTCGGCCCTGTCGGGGCTCCTGCTGCGGCTCTCCCCGTGGAGCGTGCTCGTCATCGTGGCCGCCTCGGTCCCGGCCTTCGTCGCCGAGGCGCGGCTCTCGGGCGAGTCCTTCCGGATCCTGGACCTGGCGCGCGCCGGAGGGGCGCCGGCTCAACTACCTCGAGTGGATCCTCACCCGCGACAGCCACGTCAAGGAGGTGAAGCTCTTCGACCTCGGCCCGCTCGTCCTCGGGCGCTACCGGGTCCTCTTCCGCAAGTTCTTCGACGAGGACCGCCGGCTCGCGGTGCGCCGGCTGCGCGCCGGCCTGGCCTTCGGGCTGCTCTCGCTCGTCGCGTTCTACGGCATGTACGCGCTCATGGCCGCCCGCGCGGCCCGCGGCGCGATCACGCTCGGCGACCTGACCCTCTACATCGCCGTGTTCCGGCAGGGTCAGGGCGCGATCCAGGCGGTCCTGCAGGCGGTGGGCGGCGATGTACGAGGACGCCCTCTTCATGTCGAACCTGTTCGCCTACCTCGACATCCCCACCGGCGGCGAGGCCCCGCGGGCCGCTCCCGGCCCGCGCCCCCGCCCGCGGCCGCCCGGCGGCCATCGAGCTCGCGGACGTCTCGTTCCGCTACCCGGGCAAGGAAGACTGGGCGCTGCGCGACGTCACGCTCACGCTCGCGCCGGGCGAGAAGATCGGGCTCGTCGGCGAGAACGGCGCCGGGAAGTCCACGCTCGTGAAGCTGCTGCTGCGGCTCTACGACCCGACCGAGGGGCGGATCCTGTACGGCGGCGTGGACCTGCGCGACATGGACCCCAGGGACCTGCGCGGCGCGGATCGGCGGCGTGTTCCAGGACTTCGTCCGGTACCAGTTCACCGCCGCGGAGAACATCGGCGTCGGCGAGCCCGCCCCGGATCGACGATCGCGTCCGCATCGAGGAGGCGGCCCGGCGCAGGGCGGCGGCGCGGCGGTCGTCGAGGCGCTCCCGCAGGGCTACGACACGATGCTCGGCGGCTGGTTCGAGGCGGGCCAGGAGCTCTCGGCCGGGCAGTGGCAGAAGCTCGCGGTCGCCCGCGCCTTCATGCGCGACGAGGCGGAGGTGCTGATCCTCGACGAGCCCACCGCGGCCATCGACGCCGAGGGCGGAGCACGAGCTCTTCGAGCGCTTCCAGGCGCTGGCGGCGGACCGGACGGCGATCGTGATCTCCCACCGGTTCTCGACCGTCCGCATGGCCGATCGGATCGCGGTCCTCCACGGCGGCCGGCTCGAGGAGCTCGGCAGCCACGAGGACCTCGTCGCGCGCGGCGGGCGCTACGCGCACCTGTTCGGCCTGCAGGCGCAGGGGTACCTGGACTGACATGGCCCCGACCGGACGAAAGGGGGGGCGGGCGGCATGAGAGGCCTGGAGCAGATCCCCTGGCTCTACGACGCGGGCATGACCCTGCTCGAGCGAGGCGGCCTCGCCCGGTGGCGTGTGTGGCTCGCGAAGGGCGCGACCGGCCGCACGCTCGACCTCGGAACCGGCACGGGCCGGACCCTGCCGCTGTACCCACCCGGCGTGCGCACCGTCGCGGTGGACCCGCACCCCGAGAACTTCGCTCGCGCGCGCGGCCGCGCCCCGGGCGTGCCGTTCGTCGTCGCGCACGCCGAGGCGCTTCCGTTCAAGGATCGCAGCTTCGACACGGTCGTGTCGGGTCTCGTCCTGTGCAGCGTGACGGACCCGGACCGGGCGCTCGCCGAGGCGCGCCGCGTGCTCCGGCCCGGCGGCGCCCTCCGGCTCCTCGAGCACGTGCGCGAGCGCGGCCTCCGCGGCGCGCTGCAGGATCTCGTGCAGCCGGCGTGGACCGCGATCTCCGGCGGGTGCCATCCGAACCGCGAGACGGAGGCCGCCGTGGAGCGCGCGGGGTTCCGGATCGAGCCGGAGTCGGTGCGCCGAAGCGGGGCGATGCGTCGCCTCCAGGCCCGGGCGCCCGCCGCGGCTGCGACCCCGCCGCCCGGCGGGGGCCGCGCGCCGTGAGCCGCGCTCCTGCGATCCGGTGGTGACGCAAACCTTCGGCCGCGCGCCGGTCGTGGGTTAACGTGCGCCGGAACGTGACGCGCACCGGCCCCCTCGCGCTCGCCTCCCTCCTCGCGCTCGCGCTCCTCGCGCCGCCGTCGGCGCGGGCCGACGACCCGTCGGCGCCCCCCGGCGGCACGCCGGACTCCGCGGACGCGGGGAAGCCCGCGGAGACCTCCCCCCAGCCTCGGGCGGACGCGCCGCCGCCCTCGTCCCCGGACGCGCCGCCGGCGCCGGCCCCGGGCGAGAAGGAGCGCCAGGACAACTGGGTCGACGTCGGCCACAGCTTCATCGAGCGCGGGCTCTTCGCGCCGATCCTACGGCTCGACCGGTTCTTCTCGGACGAGCGCGAGATCGAGACGGAGCGCGAGCAGTCCTTCCTCCGCTGGCGCAACGAGGTGCGCTTCGCGCAGGACGCGTCCCGCCCCGCGTTCACCACGAGCGTGAACGCGACGCTGCGGCTGCCCGCGCTCGGCGAGAGGCTGCGGCGCCTCCGGGTCGTGATCGCGGGCCAGAGCCGGGACGCGGTCGACGCGCTCTTCCCGAAGGAGCCCGGCACGGTTGCGCCCACCGACACGGCGATCGACGAGGACACGATCGGCCGGGGCGACGCCGGCCTCCGCTTCTTCCTCTGGGACACCCTCCCGTCCCACGCGGATCTGGGCGGCGGGATCCTGCTCGAGCTGCCGCCCGGGGTCTACGGCCGGATCCGCTTCCGCTTCGCATTCCCGGTCGGTCCCCTCTTCCTCACCCGCACCGCGCTCATCGGGTTCTGGCGCTCCGACGTGAAGTTCGGGACGACCGCGACCCTCGAGCTCGACCGGCCCGTCAAGCGGTGGTTCCTGCTGCGCTGGACCGGCAGCGGCACACGGAGCGAGCGGAGCAACGGCGTCGAGTGGGCGTCGGAGGTCGCAGCGCTCGGACCGCTGTCGCAGCGCAGCGCCGCCCAGCTCGGGGTCGCCTGGACCGGCGCCACCGCCGCGACGACCGTGGCGCCCGACCCCACGACGGGGATCGCGCGCACGTGGAAGGTCCCCACGCTCGGGCGGACGCGCGCCTACGTCCGGCTCCGCAGCGACGTCTACCGGCGCTGGCTCTTCGTCGAGATCGAGCCCGAGCTCGCGTGGCCGTGGAGCCCCGAGCGCGGCCGCTACAGGGCCTGGGGCCTCATGCTGCGCGTCGAGGTCCAGTTCCATGGCAAGGAAGCTCCGCCTCCGGCGCCGGCCCCTCCGCCCCCCGAGCCGAAGGATCCGTCGGAGGAGCCGAGCTCGGGCTAGCTGCGTCGCAGGATTGCGAGCGCCCGCAGGAAGTCCGGCGGGAGCGGCGCCTCGAACCGCATGCGCCGCCCGGTGCGCGGGTGGTCGAACTCCAGCCGGGCCGCGTGGAGCGCCTGCCGGCCGATGGCCTCCGCCGCGCGCCGCACCGGGCTGTCCGGCGGGCAGGCGCGCCTCGCGCCGCGTTCCGCCGTACGCCGCGTCGCCGAGGAGCGGGTGGCCGGCCTCGGCGAGGTGGACCCGGATCTGGTGCGTCCGGCCGGTGTGCAGCGCCACGTCCACGAACGACGCACCCGCCCTCGGATCCGGAGCGCCCCTCGGAAACGTCTCGAGGGTCCGCCACGCGGTGACGGCGCGCCGCGCGTGGGCCCCGCGCGACGTGTAACGGGTCCGGTCGCGCCGGTGGCGGCCGTACGGCGTGTCGAGCCTCCCCTCCGGCGCGAGCGCGCCGTGGCAGAGCGCGACGTACGCCTTCTCGACCGTGCGGCCCTTCCACTGCGCCTGGAGGGCGGCGAGCGCCGCCTCGGTCCGCGCGACGACGAGGCACCCCGAGGTCTCCCGGTCGAGCCGGTGAACGAGCCCGAGCCGCGGCAGCGCGGTCCCCGAGCCGAGCCGGTGCAGGAGCGCGTTCACCACCGTCGAGTGCGGCGCGCCGCGCGCCGGGTGGACGACCATCCCGGCCGCCTTGTCGAGGACGACGAGGTCCCGGTCCTCGTGGAGGACCGACAGCGGGAGGTCCTGCGGGACCGCCCCGGTCGGCTCCGGCGGCGGCACCTCGACCTCGAGCGCGTCCCCGGCGCGCAGCCGCACCGCGGGCTTCGCCGGCCGGCCCGCGACGCGCGCGTGGCCCGCCTCGACGAGCCGCTTCACGCGCGCGCGCGAGAGGTCGGGGGCGAGCCGCGCGAGCGCGACGTCGAGGCGCGCGCCGGCGAGCTCGGGGGGACCGTGTACGAGCGGAGGCGCGGCCCGCTCACCAGATCTTCGACTTCACGTGCCCCTTCGACTTGAGGATCACGTCGACGATGGCGCGGTCGTAGAAGTTCGTGCGCCCGAAGAGCTCGGGCGACACGCGGGACCGGTACAGCTCGCGCCCCTCCTCGAGCTCGTCCTTCAGCGCGTCGAAGAAGTTGTCCTGCTCGATGCCCCGGACGATCTTCTCCTCGTTGTAGAGCGACACGTCGGAGCAGATTGCCCGCGCGAGCCGCATCGCGGCCTCGGGTGCGTCGATGAGCGGCATGAGCGGATGGTAGCTGCGGACCCGGGGGCGGTCAACGAACGAGCCGGACGGCCTCGGCGCCGATCAGCGGGGCTTCGCGGCGGCGCCGGGCCCGCTGGACGGGAGCCGCTCGAGGTAGGACCGCGCCACCTTCTGCCCGTCGAGCCGCAGCTCGCGCGCGATCGCGAGCAGGATGCCGCGCAGGTACACCTGCGCCGGGAGCGACGCGAACCGATCGGCCTCGACGTTCTCGATGTGGTGGCGCGTGACCTTCGTGCGCTCGGCGATCTGCTGGACCGAGAGCCCGCGCGCCTCGCGGACCTGCCGGAGCGCCTCGCCGGTCCAGGCGTCGTGGGAGCGGGGGAGCGGCGGCGGGCACGGCCGGCTCGGTCGCGACCGGTGGGGGCGCCGGCGCGGCCGCGGCTGGAGCAGGAGCCAAGGGCGGCGGGGGGGCCGCGGCGGGGGCGCGAGGCGCGGGCGGCGGCGCGTGCGGCGCGTGCGCGGCGGCGGCTCCGGGGGCGACCTCGTGCTCCAGCAGGATGGGGCCGGGCAGCCGCGGCGGCTCCCCGTCGACGGGTCCCGCGGACTCGAGCGCGGCCCCGAGCAGGATCGCCGGGCGCGCCGGCGGGGGCTCCGGGGCCGGCCGCGCGGGCACGGAGGCCTGGACGGCGGGGACGACCGGCGGAGCGGAGGCGGGTGGGGCAACGGCGCCGCCCGCGGCGGCGGCGCGGGCCTCCTGCGGCTGCTCGAGCGCCTCGTCGTAGCGGGTGCGCCGCTCCGGGTCGAGCAGCGTCGTGCGGGCGTCCTCGATCCGGCTCTCGAGCAGCGCCGCCTCGTCGGGCTCCATGAGCGTGTAGGTGACGAGCGAGCCCGGGCCGTACAGCGCGCGCGCCCGGTCGTACGCCGTCTGCGATCTGCTCGCGCGGAGGCGTCGAGCGGGACCTCGAGCAGCTCGTAGAAGGTCTGGTCCGCGAGCGGCTTCACTTCGCGACCCCGGACTTCTGGGCGAAGTCGAGCGCGAGGAGCGAGTCGGCCACCGCTGCGAACGCCCGGGCGGCGCGGCGTCCGGGCGCTCGACGAGGAGCGGGCGGCGCGCGCGCACCGTGCGCCACATCTCGTCGTCGTAGGCGATGTAGCCCGAGGTAGTCCATCTCGAGGCCGAAGTACTTGCGCCACGCGGCCACCACGGCGCGGCCGATCTCGGCGTCCTGCTCGGTGCGCGCCTGGTTCACCACCAGGCGCGGCCGGAACGCCGCGAGCTGGCGGGCGAGGTTCGCGCCGGCCTCGGCGTCGCGCTCGGCGAGCGACGCGACGAGCTCGACCGGGCTCCTGAACGTCCGCCCCTCGGTGACCGTCCGGATGAGCGGGTCGTAGCCGTAGACCTGGGCGACGTTCCGCATCCGCCGCCAGAAGGCGGCCTTCACGAACCGGTAGGCGTTCTCGACCGCGGTCGGCTCCGGGACCAGCACGAGCACGCCGTGGTCGGAGACGAGGAAGAAGTCGAGGACGTTGGTGTGCGTGCCGGCGCCGAGGTCGAGGATGACGTAGTCGACGTCGATCTGCTGGACGTGGCGGAGCAGCCGCATCTTCTGGGCGTGGCGCGGGTTGGCCGCGTCGAGATGGTCGAGCGCGCCCGAGACCAGCCCGAGGTTCGGGATGCCGGTGGGCGTGACGACGTCCTCGATCCGCGAGACCTTCCGCTCGATGAAGTCGGAGAGCGTCCGGCGCGGCAGGTCGATCCCGAGCGTCGTGTGGAGGTTCGCGCCGCCGAGGTCCGCGTCGACGAGGACGACGCGCTTCCCGCGCCTCGCGAGCTCGATCCCGAGGTTCGCCGAGACGAGGCTCTTGCCGATCCCGCCCTTCCCTCCGCCGATCGACACGACGCGGCGGCTGCCGCGCCTCCGCGCGGGATCACCGGCGCCGGCGCGGGCTCCTCCGGCAGGGCCCTCACGAGCTTGAGCGTCGGGGCGTCGCCCATCGCCCCATCCTAAGCCAACCGAGCGGCGAGTCCAAAAGCTCGATCCGTCGACCTGCCTAGTCCAGGAGCTCGGCGTTCCAGTAGGCCGCGTCGGCGAGCGACAGGAACGGCCTCCACTCGCGGTAGAAGGCGCGGCGGGTCGCGCTGCGGAACATAGGTGTCCAGCGGGGACGTGTCGGATGACGGAGCAGCCTCATCCCCGCCTCCTCCGGAGTCCGCCCGCCCTTGCGCAGGTTGCACGGGATGCACGAGCAGACGACGTTGTCCCAGCTCGTCGAGCCACCCCGCGACCGGGGGACGACGTGGTCGAGGTTCAGCTCCGCGCGGCGGTACTTCCTGCCGCAGTACTGGCAGGTGTTGTCGTCGCGCGCGTAGATGTTGAAGCGCGAGAAGCGGACCCGCGTCTTCGGCAGGTGCTCGTAGGCCAGCAGGACGATCACCCGCGGGACGCGGATCCGGCGGCCGATGGTGCCGATCGAGTCGTGATGCGACGCGGCGGCGAGCGCGCTCCAGCTCTCGAAGTCGAAGAGCTGGAACTGCTCGTCGATCGCCCTCGCCACGCCCTGGTAGAGCAGCGTGAAGGCCCGCCGCACCGACGTGATGTGGACCGGCTGGTAGACCCGGTTGAGTACGAGGACACCGGTGTCGAGCATCGTCAGCCGGTAGGATAACACCGGACCTCCCCTCCCCGCACGCCGCCGCCCGTCCGCCCGCCCGCTGGCGCCCCTCAGCCCCTCGCAGGGCGGGCCCGGAGAGTCCGAGCACCGCGGCCTCGGCGTCGCTGCCGTACAGGAGCCGGTACGCCGCGTACGAGCGGAGCACGCGCTTCACGTACCCCCGCGTCTCCTCGACCGGGATCTCCTCGACGAACTCGTCGAGCTCGAGCCCCGGCCGCTGCTCGAGCCAGCGCGCTCACGGCGCCGGGGCCGGCGTTGTACGCGGCCAGCGCCGAGCGCGACCTCCCCGTCGAAGCGGCGGACGAGCTCGCCGAGGTAGCGGGCATCCGAGCCGGATGTTGAGTCGACGCGCTGCGGCAGGTCGCCGCGGCTCGAGCCGGCCCAGCCGCAGCCGGCGCGCGACCTGCTGCGCGGTCGGCGGCATGAGCTGCGTGAGCCCGACCGCCCCGGCCGGCGAGATCGACGCGCGGATCGAGCGCGCTCTCCTCGCGCATGAGCGCCTGGACGAGGTCGACCGGGACGCCGGCCGGCTGGCGCCGAGCGCTCGCACCTCGTCTCGATAGGCCGGGGGGTAGGCGATCCGCCAGGCGCGCAGGTTCTCGCCGTCGGGCGCCCGGCGGAGCGCCGCGCGGGCGCGGGTGCGGAGCAGGTTGTGCGCGGCGCGGTGGTCGCCCGCGCGGTCGAGGAGGTCCGCGACGAGCAGCACGCCGTCGGGCGACGCCTGGCCCGCCTCGCGGAGCCGCCCCGGGTCGATCGCGCCGAGCTCCTCCGCCGCGTCCTTCGCGAGCCCGAGGCGGAGGAGGAGGACGCCCGCCGCGAAGTGCGGGTCCTCGCGCACCGCGCCCGCGTCCCAGCGCGAGGGCTCGACCTCCTGGGTCGCCGCGATCACGGGCGAGGGCAGCGCGTCGCCGTCCCGCCCCGCGAGCCGCGCGCGGGCGAGGAGGCCGTAGTAGTCGGTCGGGTAGCGTGCGACGAGGTCGGACCAGATCGCGCGCGAAGCGCGCCGCCCGTCATCGCCTTTGCCAGCGAGCAGCCGCGCGCGCCAGTACGCCGCGCGCGCGTGCTCGTACGGGACGTCGATCTCCTCCTCCTCGATGGCGAGGAGCTGCGCGACGGCGCCGTCGACGTCGCCGGTCTGCTTCGCGAGCCACGCGATCCGGAAGCGAGCCTCGTCCCGGAAGTCGCCCGCCGGGTGCGACCGGGCGAGGTCCGCGAGCGCCTGGCGCGCCTCGTCCACCCGCCCCATCCGCGCGAGCAGGTCCGCCGCGAAGAACAGCGCGTCGTCGGCGAAGGGGTGGCCCGGGAAGTCCCGTGCGAGCCGCCGGTAGAGCGCGACCGCCTCCCCGCGATCGCCCGCGATCGAGGTCGCGCTCGCGAGCACGTAGAGCGCCCGGACCCTGACCTGCGGGTCGTCGCAGCGGTCCACCACCGGCCGGAGCTCCTCGATGGCACGCGCGTACTCGCGCTCCCTCCGGTGGGCGCGGCCGACCGCCGACCGGGCGCGGCACGCGAGCGGCTCGCCCGGCGCCGGCGCGGGGAGCGCGGCGGCGAGCGGCGCGAGGAGCGCGAGGGCCGCTCCGTTCCGGTTGGCGTCGAGGAGGGCCTCGGCGCGGCGGAGCGCGTCCTCCGGCGCCGGGGCGGCGCCGTGCGGCGCGGGGAGCGCAGGGAGCGCGGCGCGGCACTCCGCGGCCTCGGGCGCGAGCGGGTGCTCCGACCAGCACGCGATGAGCTCGCGGCGCGCCCCCGACGGCTCGCCCTTCTCCTTCAGCTTCGCGGACAGGAGGAGCGCGGTCGCGCCGTGGTCCGGCTTCGAGAGGTCCGCCGGCGCGGCGACGGCCGCGAGGGGGGCGAGGGCCGCGAGCGCCCCGTCGCGGTCGCCGAGCCGGCCGGCGAGCCGGCCCCGCTCGAGGCGAGCCTCGGGGGCGAGGAGCGACCGGTCCGGGACGCCGGACCATGCGAGCAGCGCCTCGGCAGGCCGTCCGGACGCCTGGAGCGCGAGGCCGCGCAGATACGCGATGCGGTCGGCGATCTCCGGGAGACGCTGGTCGAGCTCGTCGAGCGGCGCGAGCGCGTCGGCGGGCCGGCCGGCCTGCACGAGGGCGAGCGCCCGGAGGAACCTCGCGCCCGGGTGCTCGCTCGCGGCGAGCTTGGCGGCGGCCTCGCCGAACCGCCGCTCCTCGAGCGCCGCTTGCCCCTCGACCTCCGCACGGGCGCCGAGCAGCGGCGCGAGCTCGGCGGCGGTGACGGGCGCGGGGGCGGCGAGGAGGACTGCGAGCGCTGCGGCGGGGACCATCGACGTGGATGAGAGTGCGGCCAGGGACGTCGCGCGGTCAAGGGGGCGGCCGGAGCGCCGCACGTCGACCCGAGGAGGGAACGCGGAGGGCGGCCGGGTCGATTCCGGGGATCTCCGCGGGGGCCCGACCCCGACCCCGACCCCGACCCCGACCTCGACCCCGACCCCGACCCCGACCCCGACCCCGACCCCGACCCCGACCCCGACCCCGACCCCGACCCCGACCCCGACCCCGACCTCGACCCCGACCTCGACCCCGACCCCGACCCCGACCCCGACCTCGACCCCGACCCCGACCTCGACCCCGACCTCGACCCCGACCTCGACCCCGACCCCGACCCCCCCGACCTCGCCCCCCGGGGCGAGCGGGCAGCCGGCGGGCGCGCGCCCCGGATTCGGTCTAGGATCTCGGGGTCGTGGACATCCGCACCCAGGCGGCGCTCCTCGCCGCGATCGTGACCCTGGCGCTCGCCGTCGCGGCCCTGCTGCGCGACAACCGCTCGCGGGTGTTCACCCTGTTCGCGCTGTTCTCGGCCGACCTGTTCCTCTTCTCGCTCGCGATCTTCTTCCTGCGCTGGTCGGGCGCGTTCGGCGAGACCTGGTGGGAGCGGCTCGCGGTCTTCTCGGGCGCGCTCGTTCCCGCCTCGGCCCTCGCCTTCTTCCTCGAGTTCCTCGGCGTGGCCCGCCGCCCGGCGCGGCGCGCGCGCAACGGCATGCTCGCCGGCTCGCTCAGCGGGCTGGTCGTCGCCGTCACGCCGCTCGTCCACGTCAAGCTCGGCGAAGATGGTGGTCGCGGCGTACGTGCGTCGGCGGGCTGGTCGGTCGTGCTCTCGGTCCTCTGGGGGAAGATGCGCGGCGCGCAGACGCGCGTCGAGCGCGCGCGCCTCAAGTACCTGTTCGTCGGCGCGCTCGTCGCGGTGGCGCTCTCCGACCCTCGACATGCTGCCGCGCTTCGGGCTCCCGAACCCGCTCGGAGGGGCTCGGCTCGATCGCGCTCACCCTCTTCATGTTCTTCCTGTCGCAGACGCTGCAGCGCCACCGGCTGCTCGACCTGCACGAGTTCCTCGGGCAAGATCGTGGTGGTCACCGCGCTCGGGCCTGGTGCTCGTCGCGATCTACGGCGGCCTCGTGTCGTGGGTCGGCGACCGGCCGGAGCTCTTCTACTTCAACACGGTGGTGGCCTCGTTCGTGATCCTCTCGCTCTTCGAGCCGCTCCGGGAGCAGGTCGAGGAGTGGGTGGTCGCCACGCTCTTCACGGAGCGGTACGAGCTGGTCCGCCGGCTCGACCGCCCTGCGCGAGCGGCACGGGAACGTGATCGATCCCGCCGGGCTCGCGCACGATCGTGCTCGACGGCCTGGTCGAGACGCGCCGCGTCGACCCACGCCTCGCTGTGGCTCCTGGCCGAGGACCGGCCCGGCTACCGGCTCCTCGACTTCCGCGGCCCGCCGCCGGCGCCGTTCCTCGAGCCGCAGTCGGCGCGGGCGCTCCTCGCCGCCTCCGCCTCGGGCCAGAAGGCGATCCTGCTCGAGAACCTCGACCGCCGCGATCGCCGAGCTGCGCGCCCTGCTGCCGCCAGGGCCGAGCGAGCGACGAGAGCCGGAGCGGCCGGGGCGCGCCCGCGGCGATGGCCGAGGAGCTGAAGCGGCTCTCCGACGCGCGCGTCCGTCATGGCCGTCATGCGCGCCGGCATCGCCATGCCGCTCCTCGCCGGGCGACCGGGTCGTCGGGCTTCCTGGCCTGCTGGGACGAGCGCGTCCAGGAGGCGTTCGCCTCGGACGAGATCGCGGCGCTTCTCGAGGTGGCCGACCGGTGCGCCCTCGTGATCGAGAACTCGAAGCTCTACCAGCAGATGAAGGAGCGCGACCGCCTCGCCGCGCTCGGCGAGATGTCGGCCGGCCTGGCCCACGAGATCCGCAACCCGCTGGCGGCCATCAAGGGTGCCATCCAGTACCTCGACCCGAGCAAGCTCCCGGCCGAGGACCGCGAGTTCCTCGGCGATCATGGTCGACGAGGTGAACCGCCTGAACAGCGTCGTCACCCAGTTCCTCGACTACTCGCGGCCGCTGAGCCCGCGCTCGCGCCACGGCGGTGAACGACGTCCTCAGCCGCACCTTCAAGCTGCTCCAGAGCCTGACCCCCGCGAGCGGTGAAGGTCGCGCTCGAGCTGGCGGACTGGCTTCCGCGGGTCCTGGCCGACGCCGAGCAGCTCAAGCAGGTGTTCCTGAACCTGGCGCTGAACGCGTTCGCAGGCCATGCCCGGCGGCGGCCGGCTCACCGTCTCGACCCGCGTCGCGCGCGACGAGCTCGTCGTTCTGGCGCGAGGGCGCGCGCCGGACCGACGTCGTCGAGATCCGCTTCCGCGACACCGGTCCGGGCATCCCCGAGGACGCGCGCGAGTGCATCTTCGTCCCCTTCTACACGACCAAGGAGAAGGGGACCGGGCTCGGGCTCGCCATCTGCCAGCGGATCGTGAAGGCGCACCAGGGCTCGATCGTGGTCCGCTCGGTGCCCGGCGAGGGCGCCGAGTTCGTGATCTCCCTGCCCGGCCTCCGCGAGGAGCGCCCGGCGGAGCCGCGCCCGGACCGCTCGACCCCGAAGAGCAGGCCCGGGTCCGCGGACGACGCCGGGCGCCAGCGCCGAGGCGCGCCTGCGCAAGCGCCGCAACCGCCGCCGGGCCTGACAGCTGCAGCCTTCCCGAGCATGCTAAGGACCGTCCCGCGTGGCCCACGTCCTCATCGTCGACGACGAGATGAACATCCGGCGGGTCCTCGCCGCCATGCTGAAGCGCGAGGGCTACGAGGTCACGACCGCCGGCCGACGGCGAGCAGGCGCTGGCGGTGCTGGCCAAGACCCCGGTGGACGTGGTGGTCACCGACCTGGTCATGCCGCGCATCGGCGGCATGGAGCTGCTCCGAAGCGCGTCGGCACCGACTTCCCCGACGTGCCGGTCATCGTCATCACCGCCCACGGCTCGGTGGACAGCGCCGTGGCCGCGCTCAAGGCGGGCGCCTTCGACTACATCACCAAGCCGTTCGAGCAGGAGGAGCTGAAGAAGGTGATCGCCAAGGCGGCCCGGGCGCACGACCTGGAGCGCCAGAACGTCCACGCCGCCCCGGGCGAGAGCGAGCGGCCGCCGCTGGTGGGCGAGTCGCCCGCGATGCAGCGCGGTCCACGAGATGGTGGCCAGGGTGGCCGACTCGCCCTCGACCGTGCTCATCACCGGCGAGAGCGGCACCGGCAAGGAGCTCATCGCCAAGGCGCTGCACCAGCGGCTCCTCGCGGCGCGACAAGCCGCTCATCAAGGTGAACTGCGCCGCCATCCCCAAGGACCTGGTGGAGAGCGAGCTCTTCGGCTACGAGCGGGGTGCCTTCACCGGCGCGGTCGGCTCCAAGCCGGGCCGCTTCGAGCTGGCCGACGGCGGGACCCTGTTCCTCGACGAGATCGGCGAGATCCCGGTGGAGATGCAGGTGAAGCTCCTGCGGGCCCTGCAGGAGTCGGAGTTCGAGCGGGTGGGCGGGATCAAGACCATCCACGTCGACGTCCGGCTGATCGCCGCCACCAACCGCGACCTCAAGGCAGCTCATCGCCGAGGGGCGCTTCCGCGAGGACCTCTACTACCGCCTGGCGGTGGTTCCCGATCGCCCTGCCCCCGCTGCGCGAGCGCCGCGAGGACATCCCGCTGCTCGTCCGCCACTTCATCCACAAGTACGACGAGCGGCTCGGGCAAGCGGGTGGAGGGCATCGAGCCCGAGGCGCTGCAGCTGCTGCTCGAGCTACGCCTGGCCGGGCAACATCCGCGAGCTCGAGAACCTGATGGAGCGGTCGGTGCTGTTCGCCGACGGCCCGATCATCCTGGCCAGCGCCCTCCCCGACTCGCTGCGCGAGCGCGGGGCGGTCCACGCCGCCCGCCCCGATCGCTGCGCGTCGGCCACCTCGGCGCCATCGCCGCCCCGAGCGGAGCCTCGATGAAGGAGATCGTCCGCCAGGCGCAGGCCGAGCTGGAGAAGGAGCTCATCGTCCGCGCGCTGGAGGAGACCGGCGGCAACGTCACCCGCGCCGCCAAGCGGCTCCAGATCAGCCGCAAGTCGCTGCAGGTGAAGATGAAGGAGCTGGGGCTGCGCGGCGCGATCGACGCCGAGGAGTAGGGCCCAGCAGGCCGCAGGGAGCGGGCCGGCACATTTCGCTTCGCGAAAAGTGCCTGGCCCGAAGATCGGAGCGGCCTGGTCGCTGACTTGACCGCCCCGGGGGCCGCTGCTAGCGTCGAGCGACGTTTCCCCGCGCATTTCGAGCGCTTGCGTGGCACGGAGGGTCGAATGGGGCGGTCTCGGCTGGGTATCCTCACCGCCCTCGCGCTGACCCTCGCGGGCCGCGCCCACGCGGCCGAGATCACGAACGTCGCCTCGCGCGGACCCGGCAAGGCGTTCGACCTCCGCGTCACGCTGCGCTGGGATCGGTCCCAGGAGCGCGCGCAGATCACGCGCGAGGTCCCGTCCCCGCCCACGCCCGAGAACCCCGCGGGCGGGATCGTCGACGGCGACGAGCTGCGCTACACGCGCACCCTGAACACGGTCGTGCCGCGCGTCGCGCTCGGCGTCACCGAGGACCTCGAGGTCCACTTCGAGTGGCCGTACGTGCTCGGGGACGACCGGACGTGGCGGTACGGGACGGCGCCCTCGACCGGGCAGCCCTCCACCATCGACTCCAACACCGTGAACGCGAACGGCATGCCCTGCGACCCGTCGGTGAACCTCGGCGTGTGCCCGCTGTTCCCGGTGGCGCCGGACACGACCGTCTACCACGGCGGCAAGGCCGGCGACCTCAGGGCTGGGCTCGCGTGGGGCATCTTCGACGACAAGAAGGACCCCACGAAGCCGTTCTGGCTCCTCGGGCTCGACATCACCTTCCCGACCGCGGCGCGATACGACCCGGCGGGCGACCGGGACATGAACTCGGCGCTCTGGATATCGCCGCACAGCGTCCCCGGGAACCCGGCCGCGTTCGGCGAGAAGGTCTGGCGGTGGGACCTCCACACCGTGCTCTCGAAGCGGATCGGCCCGATGGACCCGTACGTGAAGGCGCACCTCACGCTCGTCACGAAGTCGAGCTCGACGTACTCGAACTGCGAGCACGCGGCCGAGCTCGCCGGCCGGGCGAACCCGGAGATGAACTCGCAGGCGGCCCTGAACTGCTCGGCGCAGGGCTCCAAGGCCGACGCGAAGCTGCCGTGGATCGCGGGGCTCACCTTCGGCACGGAGCTCGTGCCCTACGAGAACGAGGCCGAGCAGCAGCGCGTCGCCGTCGACTTCCGCTTGTTCGCCGACTACACCTCCGCCCAGCGCTTCTACAACGAGCTCACCGACATGAACGGAAAGCTCAACTGGACGGACGACTACCTCACGATGGGCGGGTACTTCGGCGTGTACCTGCGCGCGTCGAAGTTCGTGACGCTGCAGGCGACCGCCTCGCTCTCGACGTCGACGGCGCACTGGCTCACCGGCGAGACGCTCGGGAACGACCGCACCTGGCCGGCGCTCGGGTCCAACGGCATCACGGCGGACCCCTCGCAGATGAACCCGAACTACGACTGGCGCTACGACGCACCCGGGCGGCGGTTCCGGATCTCCGAGGTCGCGAACTTCGGGATGTCGTTCGCGGGCGTCCTGACCTTCTAGGCCGCTCCGATCTCCGGGCCAGGCACTCTTCGCGCGGCGAAATGTGCCGGCCCGATCCTCGCGGCCTGCGGCCCGCGTGTCTCACCGCTTCTTCAGCTTCTCGATCGCCGCGTACACGTCGCTCCGCTTGAGGCCGCGCGCCCGCGCCACCTCGCGCGCGATCGCGGTCGGGGCCTCGCCGCCGCCGAGCCGGCGCGCGAGCTCCGCCTCGAGCGGCTCGGCGGGCTCCGCCGCGACCACGGCGGCGCCCTCCCCCGACACGACGATCGTCACCTCGCCCGGGACGTCCGCGGGCACGAGCGCGGCGAGCGCGGACAGCCGCCCGCGCAGGAGGGTCTCGTGGAGCTTCGTGAGCTCGCGCCCGACGAGCGCGTCGCGGTCGCCGAGCGCCGCGGCGAGGTCGGCGAGCGTCGCGGCGGTGCGGTTTCCCGCCTCGTACAGGACGAGGGTCGCGCCGGCCGCCGCGAGCGCGCGGAGCGCCTCGGCACGCGCGCCGCCCTTGCGCGGCAGGAACCCGGCGAAGAGGAAGCGGTCCGCGGGGAAGCCCGACGCGGAGAGGGCCGCGATCGCGGCGCTCGGGCCGGGGACCGGCACGACGCGCGCCCCCGCCGCCCACGCCGCCGCGACGAGCGCCGCGCCGGGGTCGGACACCCCCGGCGTCCCCGCGTCGGTGCAGAGCGCGACGTCCTCGCCCGCGGCGAGCCGCTCCACGATCCGGCCGACCCGGGCGCGCTCGTCGAACGCGGGCAGCGACAGCATCTCCGGCGCGGGCGCGCCGAGGTGGGCGAAGAGCTTCAGCGTGCGGCGGGTGTCCTCGGCGGCGACCGCCGCGACCGACCGGAGCACCTCGGCGGCCCGCGGGGAGAGGTCCCCGAGGTTGCCGATCGGCGTCGCGACGACCCAGAGCGTCCCGGCCGCCATCACCACAGCCCCGGCTGGCCGTCGGCGTCGAACGCGCCGCGGAAGTGCTCGAAGCGGGGCGGCTCGCCCTCGAGGAGCGTCACCGCGACGACGTCGAACCGGATGTCGCGATCGAGCCCGCCGTTCCGCGCCGCCCAGTCCGTCGCGGCGGCGACGACGCGCCGGGCCTTCGAGGACGTGACCGTCTCCTCCGGCCCGCCCTGAGCCTCCGAGGTGCGGCTCCGCACCTCGACGAAGCAGAGCACCTCGCCCTCGCGCGCGACGAGGTCCACCTCGCCCTGCCTGCTCGCGTGGTTCCGGTCGAGGATCTCGAGCCCGCGCTCCTCGAGGAACGCCGCGGCGAGCTCCTCCGCCTCGCGCCCGCGCGCGCGCCGGTCCGGGCCGCCTCCCCCTGAGCCCGCGCGCGCCACCCCGGTCAGGCGGAGTGGTCCGCCGCCTCCTTGAACGCCGCGTCGGAGGTGGCGTGCACGATCTGGCCGGGCTTCGCGATCTGCTTGAGGAGCCGGGCCGCGAACCGCCGCGCGCCGTCGGAGAGCCCGGCGAACGCGTCGTCCAGGACGGCGACGAGCCTCCCCGCCGCGAGCGCCTGCTCGAGGAAGGCGAGCTTCAGGGCGAGCCAGACGAGGTCCTTGTCCGCGGCGAGGAGCGTCGCCGCCGCGACGGCACGCCCGCCGGTCTGCACCTGGACGTTCCCGCGGTCGTCCACCACCACGGCCTGGAGCCGCTGGAACGAGAGGCCGACGAGCGCTTGCGACGCCTTCTGCGAGACCGTGCGGCCCGCCGCGGCCGGGCTCCCGCCCAGCTCCGCGGCGGCCTTCTCGAGGAGGTGCCGCAGCGGGTCGCCGGTGGGGGCGGGTGCCGGCGCAGGCGCGGGGACCGGCGCGGCCGCCGCCTGCGGCGCGGCCGCCTCGGACTCCAGGCGCTGGATCTCCATCTCCACGGACCGGACGTCGCGCACGAACCCGCCCGCCTCCTGGGAGAGCTTCGCCTCGACACCGCGCAGCGTCTTCTCGACCCGCGCCCGCTCGCCCGAGGCGCTCTTCGCCTCCGGCGACGCCTCCCACTCCTCGATCCGCCGCCGCCACTCCGCGACGACGGCGTCGGCGTCCGCGATCCGCGCGAGCGCCTCCTTCAGGTCCTCCGGCTTCGAGATCCCGAGCGCCTTCATCGCGTCGCGCACGGCGGACGCGTCCTTCTCGTACTGCCCCTCGACCTTCCGCTCCCAGTCGTCCACCGCGCGCCGGCGCCGGGCGACCCGCTCCCAGGCCTCGAGCGCACGCACCCAGCGGAGGCCGACCCATGCCGCCCAGCCGAACATCGGGACGTCGAGCATCGCGACGTACCGCGCGTCGGGGTGCACCGCCGCGCCGATCGCCGCGACGAGGGCGACGCCGAGCCCGCCCCCGGCGCCCGCCCAGAAGAGCGGGTCCTTCCAGAAGGGCACCGGCGCGCCACGCTCCTCCACCTCCGCGAGCGACGCGCGCTCGGAGGCGACGCGCTCCGCGGCCTCCGCCTTCCTCGCGGTCGCCTTCTCGAAGCCGGCGAGCCTCGCGTCGGGATCGCCGAGCCGCTCCGCAGCGGCGGCCGCGGCGGACAGCTCCGCGCGCGCGGCCTCCGCGGTGGCGAGCCCGTCGCGGAGCTTCGCGCCGGCCTTGAGCCCCTCGTCGAGCTTGAAGACCTGCGCCTGGAGCCCGTCGAGCTGGTACTGCAGCCTCTCCGCGAGCTTCGCGCGCTCGAGCTCTGCGCGCAGCGCCACGAGGCGCTTCTGCGCCTGCTCGGGCGTGAGCGACGACCGCTGCGGCGCGAGCGGCGCCGGGAGCCCGGCGGCGCCGCCGCCCGCCCTCGACGGCAGCTCCGCGGCGGAGAGCGCGAGGAGCGCTCCGAGCCGCGCCCGCGGCGGGGCGCCGATCGTCCTGCTGCATGAACGCCGCGATCTCCGCGAGGTCCTGAGACACGAGCGCGAACGAGCGCTTCTCGGAGTCGAACCGGTGCAGCTGCGCGCCGGTCGCGAAGTCGCGGACGAGCCGGTAGGTCACCTTGTCGTTGCCGACGGTCGTGAGCCCCGCGCGCATCGGCGCGCCGGGGGCCGCCCCCGCCGCGCGCGGGAACGCGTCGCCGTCCTTCGCCTCGGGGTAGAGGAGCGACTCCACGACGCGCCGGAGCACGGCCCCGTCCGCCGCGACCACGTTGTAGCCGGGGCGGAGCGTGGCGCGGCCGCCGGCGCGGGGCGACGCCGCGGATGCCCTGCGCTGCGAGCTCGAGGAGGATCACGTCCGGACGGGGATGTTACCGCCCGGGGCCGTCCAGCGTGAAGCGCGCGCACGCGTCGAAGGCGAGCGGCGGGTGTAGGCGAGGCCGGAGTATCGGCGCCGCGAGGCGCCGCGCGCTCCCGGGGACGCGACGACTACTTCGTCTGGTCCGGCCGGCGCGGCCGACGCCTGCGGCTGCCGGCGCGCGCCGGCGCAGCGGCCTCGGCGCCGCCCTCCTCCTGCTGGAGGCGGGCCGCCTTGCCCTGCAGGCTCGCGGAGGTAGTAGAGGCGCGCGCGGCGGACGCCGCCGTGGCCGACGATCTCGATCTGGTCGATGCGCGGGCTGTGCACCGGGAACATGCGCTCGACGCCGACGCCGTAGCTCACCTTGCGCACGGTGAACATCGAGCTGCCCGGGCTGCCCTTGCGGTACGCCATGACCACGCCCTCGAAGATCTGGATGCGCTCCTTGTCGCCCTCGCTGATCTTCGTGTGGACGCGGACCGGTCGCCGGCCCGCATCTCCGGGAGGTCGGTGCGAGCGTACTTCGCCTCGATGTCGGCAATCGCCTTGCGCAGCATGGTGTCGCTCTCCTTTACAGCTCGTCGTCTCCGGCGTCGATGAGCCGGAGGTCGTCTTCCGAGAGCTTGAGCCTCGCGAAGAGGTCCGGCCTCCGCGCCCGCGTGGCGCGGAGCGACTCGCGCCGCCGCCACCGCTCGATCCTCTGGTGATCTCCCGAGAGGAGGACCTCCGGGACCTTCATCCCCCGGAACTCCGGGGGCCGCGTGTAGTGCGGGTGCTCGAGGAGCGCGCCCTCGCGCGAAGCTCTCGGCGCCGGCGGAGGCGTCGTTGCCGAGCACGCCCGGGACGAGGCGCGCCGCCGCGTCCACGACGCAGAGCGCCGCGAGCTCGCCGCCCGTGAGGACGAAGTCCCCGACCGAGACCTCCATGTCCACCGCCGTCATCACGCGCTCGTCCACTCCCTCGTACCTGCCGCACACCAGGATCAGCCTGCCGTGCTCCGCGAACCGCCGCGCCAGCGCCTGGTCGAGCCGCGCGCCCCTCGGGCTCGTCAGCACCACCGTCGCGCCCGGGATCCGCCCGCGCGCCGCCTCGATGGCGGCGAACAGCGGCTCGGGCTTCATCACCATCCCGGCGCCCCCGCCGTACGGGGCGTCGTCGGTGACGCGGTGCCTGCCCTCGGCGTACTCGCGGACGTCGGTGACGCGCGCCTCGAGGAGGCCGCTCTCCCGCGCCTTGCCGAGGATGCTCTCGGCGAGGTAGCCCTCGCACATCCGCGGGAACAGCGTCAGGATCTCGACCTCGAGCTTCGGCACGTCCTCGTCCTTCCTTGCGGCCTCCTTCCGTCAGCCTCTCAGTCCAGCAAGCCTTCCGGCGGGTCCACCACGATCCGCCGTCCTTCCCGGTCCACCTCGACGTAGGGCGCGAGCGGGATCAGCTTCTCGCCCCTCTCACCGGTCACCACGAGCACGTCCACGCCGCCCGTCTCGTAGAGCCCCGTCACCTTTCCGACCGCGTCGCCCGCCGCCGTCACCACCGGCAGCCCCTCGAGGTCCGCCCAGAAGTGCCGCCCCTCGCCCGCATCACCCAGGTCCTCCCGCGGGGCCAGCACCTCCGCCCCGACGAGCGCCTCGGCCGCCGTGCGGTCGGCGACCCCTTCGATCTTCACGGCCCACACGCGGCCCTGCGGCCGCGCTTCCTCGATCCTCCTCGTCTCCGGCTCGCCTCCACCGCGCCTCAGCGCGATCGTCTCGAGCCCCGCGAGCGCGCCCTCCGTGCCGGCGATCCCGACGAACCCCTTGAGCCCGACGGCGCGGACGATTCTGGCCGAGCCGGACGAGCGCCACGGGCGCGCCTAGTCGAGGATGTCGAGCACGGCGCGCCGCCCCTCCTTGCGGGCGGCTGCGTCGAGCACGGTCCGGAGGGCCTTGGCGGTCCGCCCGCCCCGTCCGATGACGCGCCCGAGGTCGTCGGGGTCCACCGTCAGCTCGAACACCGTCGAGCGATCGCGCTCGATGACGTCCACCTGGACGGCGTCCTTCCGATCGACGAGCTCGCGGGCGAGCCAGAGGACGAGGTCGCGCACGGTCTGCCTACGCCTTCTTCTCGGCGGGCTGCTGCGCCTTCGTCCGCTTGAGCAGCATCGCCACCGTCTGGCTCGGCTTCGCGCCGGCCTTCAGCCAGTGCTCGATGCGATTGGCCTTGAGCTGGATGCGCTCGGGCTTCGTCGTCGGGTCGTACAGGCCGACGTCCTCGATGTACCGGCCGTCGCGCGGCTTGCGCGAGTCGGTCGCCACCACGTGATAGAAGGGCGCCTTGTGCGTGCCCGCGCGCGACAGCCGAAGAACCACCGCCATGAGTTGAGCCTCCTAAATTCCCGGATTGCGGGCGCTTTCCCAGAGACCTGAACGGCGGGAAGTCCGCGAAAAGTGGGATTCCTTACGCCAACTTAGACCGAGTGTCAAGCGGAAGGGCGTTCCGCCACCACGTCCCCCGCTTCTGGGGACCGGCGTCGGGCCGCCCGGAGCCGCGCCAGGTGCCCGCGCGACCAGACCCGGACCACGACGCCGTAGGCGACCCCGCCGAGCACGGCGCCCGCCGCGGCGCCCCCGGCGAGGTCGGCGAGCCAGTGCGCCCCGGAGAGGACCCGCGCGACCGCCACGGCGGCCGCGAGCAGGACCGCGGCGCGGGCGCGGCGTCCGTAGGCGAGGAGCGCGTACACCGCGAAGGCGGCAACCGCCCCGACCTTGGCGGTCGGGAAGGCCTGCCAGAGGAGGAGCGACGCCCCCCCCGGCCCCCCCTCCCCGACCGGCCGCGGCATCGCCCCGAGCGCGCGCGCCGCGACGGCGACACCGCCGGCGGCGAGGAGCGCGACGGCGAGCGGCAGGAACGCCTTCACGACCCCCTTCACCTCGTACTCGAGCCAGGCGAAGAGCGCGAGCGCGAGGAGGGCGACCACCCAGGGCTCGCTCGCCACGTCCGCGAGCGCGATTGGCAGGTCGAGCCACCGCAGGGCCGCACCGCGCTGCACGGCCGAGAGCGCGTCCTGGGCGGAGAGGGGCGGCATTCGCGGGGACCATTCTTACCAGCGGATCCCCGCCGCGGAAAGCGCCGGGCGGAGGAGGGAGCACGTGGGTGGCGCGGGGTCGGGGTCGGGGTCGGAATCGAGGTCGAGGTCGAGGTCGGGGTCGAGGTCGAGGTCGGGGTCGGGGTCGGGGTCGGGGTCGGGGTCGGGGTCGGGTCGGGGTCTGGGTCGGGGGAACGGCGCTTCTCGTCCTGAGCATGCTCGTGCCACCGCCTTCGGCGGTGTCACTGCGCATGCCTCGTCGATTCCACGCGCCGTTCTTCGGTCTTTCGGCGGGCCTGGGTCTCTCGGGTGAGGTCATCGGTTCGGCTCCTTGTCCGGGGTGAAAGGAGCCGAACCGATGACCGCATCCACTCGTTCGTCGCTGATCCCAGCTTCCCCTTCCTCCACTTCCCCCCTTCTCCCCCATCACCGCCTCGTCGCTTATTGCGTCGCCCGGGAATTCCTCCTCGCCGTGCTCGCCTGCCGGATCGCCGACCCCAAGCTCCGCGACGAGGCCCACCGCTCCGCGAAGTCCGCGTGCCTCAACTGCGCCGAGGGCGCGGGCCGCGTCTCCCGCGCGGACAAGGCTCGCGCGTTCGCCATCGCCCGCGCGGAGGCGGTCGAGGCGGCTGCCGCGGTCGAGATCGCCGCCCTGTGCGGCGACGTCGCGGCCGGTCCGGCCCGCGAGGTCGCCCGCCTCGCGGACCGGCTGGTGGCGCTCCTCACCGGCCTCGTCCGCTGGCGCGCATGAGGCCGCGCAGCACCGCGCGGAGGCGAAGAGCCTCCGCGTGGATCTCCGCGGAGTGGGCTGCACTGGCGGCGCCGATCGCCTCGGCGAGATCGACGGCCGCGACGGCTTCGTGGAGGGATCCGTCGGCCTGATCGAAGAACTTCAAGCGAACGGCGGGGCGGTCAGACGGCAGCCCCTCGCAGAGATTCAAGAACGCGCTCTTGGCAGCGCGAGTGGCCTGGTCACGAAGCTCCGCATCGCGGATTCGAAGCAGCGTGGACTCGCGCAGCGAGCCCCCGCGCGAGACGGTAAGCGTCGAGGTTCTGGAACGGAAATCGGTTGGTGTCGGGCATCGCGGCCTCCTTCACCCGCCAAAGGAGGCCGCGATGCCCGACGCGACCGATCCTGGAGCGTCGCCGAGGGATCGACCTGGCAGGAGGACACGCTGCAGGCGCCGTGACGGGCGCAGCCCGGCGCGGTGCCTGCAGAACGACAGAGCGCACCCGAGGTCGAGGTCGAGGTCGAGGTCGAGGTCGGGGTCGGGGTCGAGGTCGAGGTCGCGGTCGGGGTCGAGGTCGAGGTCGAGGTCGAGGTCCGCCCACCAAAGAAGACGCCGCGTGCGGCGTGCACGCGGCGTCGATCTCGTCGGGGGCCGGAGCGGCCCGGCGGCTACTTCTCGGACTTCGTCTTCTTCGCCTTCTCCGCCTTGGGCGCCTTCTCGGCCTTCTCCGCCTTCGCCTTGGCGGGCTTCTCGGCCTTTGCCTTCGGAGCCTTCTCGGCCTTCGCCGGCTTCGCGGCCTTCTTCTCGCCCTTGCCCTCCTTCTCGGGGGGCTCGGCGGCGGCCGGTGCGCGGTCGAGGAGCTCGATGACGGCGAGCTCGGCGTTGTCGCCGTGGCGGCGGCCGACGCGGACGATCCGCGTGTAGCCGCCGGCGCGGGCCTTGAAGCGGTTCGCGAGCGAGCCGAAGAGCTTGTTCAGCACCTCCACGTCGCGGACGTCGCGGTTCGCGATGCGGCGGGCGTGCGGCGAGCCCTTCTTGCGCGAGCGTGACGATCTTCTCGGCGAAGCGCTTCAGCTCCTTCGCCTTCGGCGTGGTCGTCGTGATCCGCTCGTGGCGGAACAGCGACGTCGCCATGTTCCTCAGCATGGCCGTGCGGTGCTCGGTGGTGCGATCGAGCCGGCGGCCGACGACGCGGTGCTTCATCTCGTGTCTCCTTCGTCCGGGCGTGCCGACTAGACCTTCGGCGCGCCCTGCGGCGCCGTCTTCGGCGGCCAGTTCTCGAGCTTCATCCCGAGCGAGAGGCCCATCTCGGCCAGGATCTCCTTGATCTCCTTCAGCGACTTGCGGCCGAAGTTCTTCGTCTTGAGCATCTCGGCCTCGGTCTTCTGGACGAGGTCGCCGATGGTCTTGATGTTCGGCGTTCTGCAGGCAGTTGGCGCTGCGGACGGAGAGCTCGAGCTCGTCCACCGAGCGGAACAGGTTCTCGTTGAGCTTCTGCTCCTCGATCGGCTTCACCTCCTCGGCGGGCTCCTCGGCCTCGTCGAAGTTGATGAAGATCGAGAGCTGCTCCTTGACGATCTTGGCGGCGTAGGCGACCGCGTCGTTCGGCGCGACCGAGCCGTCGGTCCAGACCTCGAGCGTGAGCTTGTCGTAGTCGGTCTGCTGCCCGACGCGGGCGTTCGTGACCTGGTAGTTCACCTTGCGGATCGGGCTGAAGAGCGCGTCGACCGGGATCGTGCCGATGGGCTGCCCGGGCACCTTGTTCCGCTCGGCCGGGACGTAGCCGCGGCCGCGCCGCGCCGTCAGCTCCATCCGGACCCGGCCGCCCTCGCTGATCGTGAGGACGTGGTGGCCCGGGTTCAGGATCTCGACCTGCCCGTCGGCGATGATGTCGCCGGCCTTGATCTCGCGGGGCCCGTCCGCCTCGATCCGGATCGTCTTCACCTCGTTGGTGTGGATCTGGAGGAGGACCTCCTTGAGGTTCAGGATGATGTCGGTGACGTCCTCGGCGACCTCGGGGATGGTCATGAACTCGTGCTCGACCCCCTCGATCTTCACCGAGGTGATCGCGGCGCCCTGCAGCGACGAGAGCAGCACGCGCCGCAGCGAGTTGCCGAGGGTGATGCCGAAGCCGCGCTCGAGCGGCTCCGCGACGAACTTGCCGTAGGTGTTGGAGAGGGACTCCTGGTCGACCGTCAGCCCGCGGGGCTTGATGAGGTCGCGCCAGTTCTTCGTGACGAGCGAATCGACTGCCATGGGGCTGTTCTCCTCGGCCGCCGCCCCCTCTCCCCTGTCGCCCAGCCGTGCGGCGGGGGAATCCGTGGGACGCGCGACCCTTGATGGGATCGGGCCCGGCCCTCGACAGGAGGGATCGGGCCCGCTCCGATGGGGCTGCCAGCTGCTTACTTCGAGTAGAGCTCGACGATGAGCTGCTCCTGGATGGGCATCGTGATGTCCTCGCGCGCCGGCGTGGTCTTCACGGTGCCCTTGAAGCCGCCCTTGTCGAGCTCCAGCCAGGCGGGGACGCCGCGGCGATCCACGGCCTCGAGCGCCTCGTTGATGCGGACGATCTTCCTCGAGCGGTCCTTCAGGGTCACGGTGTCGCCCGGGCGACACAGGTAGCTCGGGATGTTCACCTTGCGGCCGTTCACGGCGAAGTGGCCGTGGCGGACGAGCTGCCGCGCCTCGTTCCGGGTGTCGGCGAAGCCGAGCCGGAAGACGACGTTGTCGAGCCGGAGCTCGAGCGTCTGGAGGAGGTTCTCGCCGGTCTTGCCCTTCGCGGCGGCGGCGTTCTGGTACGCGTGGCGGAAGCCGGCCTCGAGCAGGCCGTACATGCGCTTCACCTTCTGCTTCTCGCGCAGCTGCACGCCGTACTCGGAGAACTTGGTCCGGCCCTGGCCGTGCTGGCCCGGAGGGTACGGGCGGCGCTCGATGGCGCACTTGTCCGTGTAGCAGCGATCCCCCTTGAGGTACATCTTGAGGTTCTCGCGGCGGCAGAGCCGGCAGACGCTTTCGTTGTAACGGGCCACTATCGCTCTCCTGAGGTGATCAGACGCGGCGCCGCTTGGGCGGCCGGCATCCATTGTGCGGGATCGGGGTCACGTCGCGGATGAGCGTGATCTTGAGGCCGGCGGCCGAGAGCGCGCGCAGCGCCGACTCGCGCCCCGCGCCCGGGCCCTTCACGAGCACCGAGACCGTCTTGAGGCCGTGCTCCATCGCCTTCGCGGCGGCGTCGCCGGCGGCGACCTGCGCCGCGAACGGCGTCGACTTGCGCGAGCCCTTGAAGCCGCGCGCGCCGGCCGACGACCACGAGAGCACGTTCCCCGCGGCATCGGTAGATCGTGATCATCGGTGTTGTTGAAGGTCGAGGCGATGTGCACGATGCCGACCGCCACGTTCTTCTTCACCCGCTTCTTCCCCTTCTTCGGGGTGACGGGCGAGGCGGTGATGGGCTCGATGCCGCCGAGGTTCGGCGCCGCGGGGGGCCCGCTCTCCTCGGCCTTCGGCTGCGCCGCCGCCGGCGCCTTCGCCGGCTTCTCCTGAGGCTGCTTCTCCTGCTTCTCGTCGGCCACTCGGGCGTCTCCGATCGTCTTTACGAAGCGTTTATGCCTTCGGCGCGGGCGCGGCGGCGGCAGGCGCCTTGCGCACGAGCCCCTTCTTCGGGCCCTTCCGCGTGCGCGCGTTCGTGTGGGTGCGCTGGCCGCGGACCGGCAGGCCCTTGCGGTGGCGCAGGCCGCGGTAGCAGCCGAGGTCCATGAGCCGCTTGATGTTCATCGAGGTCTCGCGGCGGAGATCGCCCTCGACCTTCACGTTCTGCTCGATCGTGCTCGCGGATGCGCCGGACCTCGTCGTCGGTCAGGTCCTTCGTGCGCGTGACGACGGGTCGACGTTGGCCTTCTCGCAGATGAGCTTCGCGGTGGTCTTGCCGATTCCGTAGATGTACTGGAGGGCGATCTCGATCCGCTTCTCGCGGGGAAGGTCGACGCCTGCGATGCGAGCCATTCGTGTGTTCTCCGGGATCCGGGCCTTAGCCCTGGCGCTGCTTGTGACGGGGGTTCGCCGGGCAGATGATCCGCACCACGCCCTTGCGCTTCACGACCTTGCACTTGTCGCAAATCTTCTTCACGGACGCGCGGACCTTCATGACGCCTGCCGTCTTTCGTAGAGACGAAAAGCCCCGCCTCGACGACCGGCGGGACCGGCGGCTGGACCTTGCGGCGCGGTCCTTCTAGCCACCCGTATTTCCGGGGTTTCCCGGGACGCGGCCGCCCCTCGGCGACCCCGTTTGTGAAGGGGGCCCTATAACACACGGGTTTTTCCGGTGCAAGTCGTCCGGTCGACCCCACGCCCGAGCGCCGCGGCCTCTACCCGCCTCCTCCCGCGCGGGGGGCCGCCCCCGGCGGCAACGTCAGGATTTCCGGCCCGTTTTCGGTGACGGCCACCGTGTGCTCGAAGTGGGCGGAGAGGCTGCCGTCGGCGGTCACCGCCGTCCAGCCGTCGTCCAGCACCTCGACCTCCGGCCCACCCGCGTTCACCATCGGCTCGATCGCGAGGACCATCCCGGGCCGGAGGAGCCGCCCGTCCCCGCGCGCCCGAAGTTCGGCACGTGCGGCGGCTCGTGGAGACGCCGGCCGATCCCGTGGCCGACGAACTCGCGGACGACCGAGAAGCCCCGCGGCCTCGACGAGCGCCTGCACCGCGGCGCCGACGTCGCCGACGCGACCGCCGGGCCGCGCCGCGGCGATGCCCGCGGCGAGCGCGTCCTCCGCGGCCAGCGGCGAGGCGCGCGGCGGCCCCGGACACGACGCCCACCGGGACGGTGCGCGCGGCGTCCCCGTAGAAGTCCGTCCTTGACCGCGCCGAAGTCGAGGCCGACGAGGTCGCCCTCTCGCAGGACGCGCGTCTCGCGAAGGGATCCCGTGGACGACCTCGTCGTTCACCGAGATGCAGAGCGACGCGGGGTACCCGTGGTAGCCGAGGAACGCCGGCGCCGCGCCGCGCGCGCGCGTCGCCTCGGCCGCGAGCCGGTCGAGCGCGAGCGTGGTCACCCCGGGCGCGACGGCGCGGGCGAGCTCCTCCAGCACCTCGTGGACCACGAGGCACGCGGCGCGGATCCGCGCGAGCTCGTCGGGGGAGCGGAGGGCGATGACCCGGTCGCGCGCGCTTGCGTCCATCGCTCCTTCCCGCTCGCATCCGAGACCGCGAGTAGGCCGCAGGGAGCGGGCGGGCGCATTTCGCTTCGCGAAAAGCGCCTCGCCCGAAGATCTAACGGCCTAGCGCGCGCTTCGTCACCGCGAGGATGCCCTCGGGCGTGCCGACGCCCTCGATCTCGGTGAGGAGGTTCCGCTCGCGGTAGAAGCGGCGGAGCGGCTCGGTCTTCGCGGTGTACTCCTGCAGCCGCTTCTTGACGGTCGCGGGCTTGTCGTCGTCGCGCTGCAAGAGCCCGGTCTCGTCGCGGTCGCAGTAGCCGTCGCGCTGCGGCGGGCTCTGCGACACGTGGTAGACCGCGCCGCACTTCGGGCAGCTCCGGCGCCCGCTCAGGCGCTCGACGAGCACCTCGTCGGCGACCTCGTACGAGACGCAGCGCGTGATGGCGCGCCCGAGCGAGCGGAGGACCTGGTCGAGGAACTCGGCCTGGGCGGTGGTCCGCGGATACCCGTCGAGGATGAAGCCGGGCGCGACGTCCGGGCGCGCGAGGCGCTCCTTCACCATCGCGTTGGTGATGTCGTCGGTGACGAGGCCGCCCGAGTCCATGATCGCCTGGACCTTCTTGCCGATCTCCGTCCCGCGCGCCTTGTGGTCCCGGAACATGTCGCCGGTCGAGATGTGCGGGATGCGGAACTCCGCGGCGAGCATCTTCGCCTGCGTGCCCTTTCCGGCGCCGGGCGGCCCGAGCAGGATCAGGATCATCTCTCACCTCCGGATGCGCGAAGGGCCCCGCCTCGCGACGGAGCCCCTCGGGGTTACGCGCTGGCGACCTGGCCGGTCGCGAGTCGCCGCCCGCGGATGCGTGGGCCGCGGGGTCCCGTGAAGCCCTCGTAGTGCCGCGTGATGAGGTGGCCCTCGATCTGCTGCACGGTGTCGAGCGCCACGCCGACGACGATGAGGAGCGACGTGCCGCCGAAGTAGAACTGGACGCTTGAACTGCGTCCATGAGGATCGTCGGCAGCACGCAGATGACGGCGAGGTAGATCGCCCCGCCGAAGGTGATGCGCGACAGCACGAAGTCGATGTAGTCGGCGGTCTTCTTGCCCGGCCGGATGCCCGGGATGTAGCCGCCGTACTTCTTGAGGTTGTCGGCGACGTCGACCGGGTTGAACGTCACCGCGGTGTAGAAGTACGCGAAGAAGATGATGAGCGACGACGTAGAGCGCGTTGTAGATGCCAGGCTGCCGCGGCTGGAGCGAGTCGTCGAGGCGCTGCTGAGGCACGGCATCCAGCCGCGCGAGCGTCGCCGGGAAGAGGAGGAGCGACGAGGCGAAGATCGGCGGGATGACGCCCGAGGTGTTCACCTTGAGCGGCAGGTGCGTGGACTGCCCGCCGTAGAGCTTCCGGCCGACCACCCGCTTGGCGTACTGCGACCGGGATCCGGCGCTGGCCGCGCTCGACGAAGACGATGAGCCGCGATCGACCACCACCATCACCACGACGAGCGCGAGGATCGCGAGCTCGGTGAGGTCGGATGCCCGGCGCCTTGTCGCACCTGCCCAGGTCCGGAGCACGGCGCTGCGGGACGCGGGCGACGATGCCCGCGAAGATGATGAGCGAGATCCCGTTGCCGATGCCGCGCTCGGTGATCTGCTCGCCGAGCCACATGATGAAGGCCGTGCCGGCCGTGAGCGTGATCATCGTCAGGAGGCGGAAGCCCCAGCCCGGCGCGGCGACGACCGGCGAGGCCCTTCGCGGTGCGCATCGCCCTCGAGGTAGGTCGCGATCCCGTAGCCCTGGACGCGCCGAGAGGACGATGGTGCCGTAGCGCGTGTACTGGGTGATCTTGCGCCGGCCGATCTCGCCCTCCTTCTGCAGCTTCTCGAGGGCCGGCACGACGACCGTCAGGAGCTGGAGGATGATGGAGGACGAGACGTACGGCATGATGCCGAGGGCGAAGATCGAGAGCTGCTCGAGCGCGCCGCCCGAGAAGAGGTTGAAGCATCCCGAGCAGGCTCGCCCGCTGCTCACGATGTCCTTCATCGCGACGCCGGTCGACGCCCGGCGTCGTGACGAAGATCCCGAGCCGGTAGACCGCGAGCATCCCCAGCGGTGAAGAGGAGCCGCTTCCGGAGCTCCGGGATGCGGAACATGTTGCCAAGCGCGTTCGCCGCCATCCGTCACCTCGAGAGGCCCGCTCCGCGCCGGCGGCGATCCCGAGGGACCGCGCCGCCGGGAGCCGGCCGGCCTACTTCGACTGCGACGCGGCCTTCCGCGCCGCCTTCGCCTTCTCGTACATCGTCACCGGCGCCGGGATGAGCTCGACCGTCCCGCCGGCCTTCTCGATCGCCGCGCGGGCGCCGGCCGTGACCCGGTGCGCCTTCACGGTGACCGCGGCCGGGAGCTCGCCCTGGCCGAGGACCACGACGCCGTCCCGGTTGCCGCGCACGAGCCCCGCCGCCTTGAGCGCCGCGGGGTCGACCACGCCGGAGAGCCCCGCGAGGTCCGCCACCTGGACCTCCTCGAGCTCGCGGCGGTGGATGTTCTTGAAGCCGAACTTCGGCAGGCGGCGCTGGAGCGGCATCTGGCCGCCCTCGAAGCCCTCGAAGTGCATGTTGCCGGAGCGGGCCTTCTGGCCCTTGCCGCCGCGGCCGGCGGTCTTGCCGAGGCCGGACGCCTGCCCTCGGCCGACGCGCGTCTTGCGGACGGCTCGCGCCCTTGGGCGCCTTGAGATTCGACAGCGACATGGAGGTCGTCTCCTTTTATCACGCGCGGGCCGCGGCGGCTCAGGCCCCGGCCGCCGCCTTCGCCTTGCGCGCCTTGCGGCCGACGGGCGGGGGAGCGTCCACCCGCTCCCAGCTGACGAGGTACGAGACCTTGTCGATCATGCCCATCGTCTGCGGCGTGTCGGGCAGGATCTTCGTCGAGTTGAGCTTCTTCAGCCCGAGCCCGACGACGACGACCCGCTGGTTCGCCGGGACACGCGACAGCCCCTTGACGAGCTTCACCTTGATGGCAGCCACTCTCGTTCCTTCCTACGCGCCCGAGTCGGTGATCTCGGCGGACTGCTTGCCGCGAGCGCGGGCCGTGTCCTCGACGGACCGGAGCCGCTTCAGGCCCTGGACGGTCGCCTTGAGGACGTTGTGGGGGTTGCGCGAGCCCTGGCACTTCGTGAGCACGTTGCGGATGCCGGCCGCCTCGAGCGACGGCGCGGACGGTGCCGCCGGCGATGACGCCGGTGCCCTCGCCCGCCGGCTTGAGGAGCACCCAGCCCGCGCCGAAGTGCCCGAGCACCTCGTGCGGGATGGTGGTCCCGACGAGCGGCACCTTGAACAGGTTCTTCTTCGCCTGGTCGCCGCCCTTGCGGATCGCCTCGGGGACCTCGTTCGCCTTGCCGAGGCCGACGCCGACGAAGCCGTTGCCGTCGCCGACCACGACGAGCGCGGAGAAGCTGAAGCGCCGGCCGCCCTTCACGACCTTGGCGACGCGGTTGATGTGGACGACCTTGTCGGTCAGCTCGAGCTCGTTCGGATTGATGGGAGTGGCCATTCGTGTTCCTCGGTGCGGCTAGAACTTGAGCCCGGCCTCGCGGGCTGCGGCGGCGACGGCCTGGATGCGGCCGTGGTAGTCGAACCCGTTGCGGTCGAACACGACGGCCTCGATGCCCTTGTCCTTCGCGGCCTTCGCGAGCGCCGCGCCGACCTTCTTCGCGGCGGCGGTCTTGTCGTCGTCCTTCACCTCGTCCTTGAGGTTCTTGGACGTCGTGCCGACCGACACGAGGGTCTTGCCCGAGGTGTCGTCGACGAGCTGTGCGTACATGTGCTTGAGGCTCTTGTAGACGGTGAGCCGCGGGCGATCCGAGGTCCCGGACACCTTGCGGCGGATGCGGGCCTTGCGCTTCTCGCGCGGGGTGACGTGCTTCGCCATGGTGGTCCTCCTTGCGGCGGCGACGGCTCAGCCGCCGCATGAGCGGTTTCGCTTGTCCGGGCCTAGGCGGCGCCGGTCTTCCCTTCCTTGCGGCGGATCGTCTCGTTCGCGTACTTGATGCCCTTGCCCTTGTACGGCTCGGGCGGGCGGAGATCGCGGATCTTGGCGGCGGTGAGGCCGAGCAGGTGCTTGTCGACCCCGCGCAGGGCGATCTTCGTCTGCTTCGCGTCCACCTCGGCGGTGATGCCCTCGGGGAGGTTGAAGACGACGGGGTGCGAGAAGCCGAGCGTGAAGTGGACGTTCTTCCCCTTCACCTCGGCCTTGAAGCCGACGCCGCTGATCTCGAGGTTCTTCTCGTAACCCTTCACGACGCCCTCGACGGCGTTCTTCACGAGCGTGCGCGTGAGGCCGTGGAGCCCCTTCGAGAGCCGGGTCTCGTCGGGACGGGTGACCTTCACCTCTCCCTTCTCGACCGCGACCGCGACGCGGGGGTTGAAGGGGAAGGACATCTTGCCCTTCGGGCCCTCGACCTTCACCAGGTGGCCGTCCACGGAGACCTTCACCTTCTCCGGGACCTTGACGGGCATTCTTCCGACTCGAGACATGGGTGACTCCGTTACCAGACCGTGCAGATCAGCTCGCCGCCGACCTTCTGCTTGCGGGCCTCGCGATCGACCATGACGCCCTTCGACGTCGAGAGGATCGCGATCCCCATGCCGTTCAGCACGCGGGGGATCGAGCCGGTCGGGACGTACCGTCGCAGGCCGGGCTTCGAGACGCGCTTGATGTCGCTGATCGCGGGCTCGCGATCGGCGCTGTACTTGAGGAGGATGGTGATGGCGCCCTGGGGGCCCTCCTCGTGGACGAGGAAGTCCTTGATGAACCCCTCCTCCTTCAAGACCTCGGCGATCTTGATCTTGAGTCCGGACCGGGGCACGAGACACTTCTCGTGCCGCGCCGAGGAGGCGTTCCGGATGCGCGTCAGCATGTCTGCAACGGGATCAGTGAAGCTCATCGAAAGGTCTCCTACCAGCTCGACTTGATGACGCCGACGATCTCGCCCTGAAGCGCCCGCTTCCGGAAGCAGAGCCGGCACATCTGGAACTTGCGCAGGAACGCGCGGGGGCGGCCGCAGAGCGGGCAGCGGTTGTACTGGCGCACGGGGAACTTCAGCTTGCGCTTCGCCTGCGCCATCTTGGAAAGCTTCGCCATCGTCCTTCTCCTTTACGGCGTACGGAACGGCATGCCGAGGTGGCGCAGGAGCGCTCGGCCTTCCTCGTCGTTCCGGGCGGTGGTCACCACCGTGATGTTCAGCCCTTTGATCTTCTCGACCTTGTCGTAGTTGATCTCGGGGAAGATGATCTGCTCGCGGATGCCGAGGGTGTAGTTGCCCTTCCCGTCGAAGGCCTTCGGCGAGACGCCCTTGAAGTCGCGGACGCGGGGCAGCGCGATCGTGACGAGGCGGTCGAAGAACTCGTACATGCGTTCGCCGCGCAGCGTCACCATCGCGCCGATGGACTGGCCCTGGCGCAGCTTGAAGTTCGCGATCGACTTGCGCGCCTTCGTGACGACCGGCTTCTGGCCGGTGATCTGCCCGAGCTGCTCGACGGAGGCGTCGATGATCTTGCCGTTGTTGATCGCCTCGCCGAGCCCCATGTTCACGACGATCTTGTCGAGCTTGGGGGCCTGCATCGGGTTCGTGAACCCGAACTCCTTCATGAGCTCGGGGAGGACCTGCGCCGCGAAGCGCTCGCGCAGCCGGGCGGGCTTGGCCGGCTCCTGGGGCTTCGCCGGCGCCTTCTCGGCCGCCGCCGCCTGCTGCCCGTCGGCGGGCGCCTTCCCGCCCTTCTTCTCCTTCTTGTCCTTCTTTTCCTTCTTGTCCTCGGCCATCTCGCCTCTCCTTGCCTTCGGCCGGCCCCTGCTCGCGCCGGGCGATGCCTGTTCACGTCTCCGCGGCTACCGCGCCGCGGCGCTCTTCTTCTGGAGCCGGGCCTTCTCCTTGGCGCCGAGCTCGCGGTCGATCTTCTCGCGACGAACGGGCTCGCCGCCCTTGCCGACCACCATCACGTTCGAGATCGCGATCGTCCCGCTCTTCTCGATGATGCCGCCCTCGGCGTTCGTCTGGCTCCGCCCCTTCTTCAGGTGGCGCTTCACGGTCATGAGCTTCTCGACGCGGACGCGCCCCTTCTCGAGCAGGATCTCGAGCACCTTGCCGGTCTTCCCCTTCTCCTTCCCGGTGATGACCTTGACGGTGTCGCCCTTGCGGATGTGCGGCATGACCTAGAGGACCTCCGGCGCGAGGCGAGATGATCTTCATGAACTTGCGGGCGCGGAGCTCGCGGGCGACCGGCCCGAAGATGCGCGTCCCGATGGGCTCGTTGTCCTTGTTGATGAGGACCGCCGAGTTCCCGTCGAAGCGGATGTAGCTGCCGTCGGGGCGCTTCACCTCGCGGCTCGTGCGGACGATCGACGGCGCGGGCGACCTCGCCCTTCTTCACCTTGGCCTGCGGGATCGCCTCCTTCACCGAGACGACGATGACGTCGCCGATCGAGGCGTACTTGCGGCGCGTGCCGCCGAGCACCTTGATGCACTGGACCCGCTTGGCGCCGCTGTTGTCCGCGACGTCGAGGTTCGTCTGCATCTGGATCATGGCTAGGCCTCCGCCGCCTTCTCGAGCATCTCGGCGACGCGCCAGCGCTTGTCCTTCGACATCGGCCGCGTCTCGACCATGCGGACCTTGTCGCCGATCTGGCACTCCTGGTTCTCGTCGTGGGCCTTGTACTTCTCGGCCTTCATCACGATCTTGCCGTACTTCGCGATCGGCCACGCGCCGCTCGACCTTGACGACGACCGTCTTCGTCATCTTGTTCGAGACGACCACGCCGATGCGGGTCTTCCGGTTGCCGCGCTCCATGTCGCTCACTCCTTCGCCTCGAGGTCAGATCCCCGCGGCTTAGACGCGCTCTTCTTCGGGGCCCCCCGGGGGGTCCCGGCCCCGGCCGCCACGACTTCCTTCTCCCGGGCGACGGTGAGGATCCGCGCGATCTCGCGCTTGGTCTTCTCGAGGTCGGCGGTCGAGTCGAGCACGCCGGTCGAGTGCTTGTTCTTCAGGTCGAAGAGCGTCTGCTTCAGCTCCGTCGCGCGGGCGCGGAGCTCCTTCGGCTCCAGCTCGTGCAGCTCCTTCACGGTCGCCATGGCTCGTCCTCCTACAGGGTGGCGCCGCGCTTCACCATCTTCGTCGCGACGGGCAGCTTGTGCGACGGCGAGGTGGAACGCCTTCTTCGCGGAGGCGTCGTCGACGCCCTGCGAGCTCGTAGAGCACCCGCCCCGGCTTCACGACCGCGACGTAGTACTCGACGTTCGCCCTTGCCGGTGCCCATGCGGGTCTCGGCGGGCTTCTTCGTGATGGGCTTGTCCGGGAAGACGCGGATCCAGAGCTTGCCGCCGCGCTTCACGTAGCGGGTGATGGCGACGCGGGCGGCCTCGATCTGCCGGGCGGTGAGCCAGCCGCACTCGGTGGCCTGCAGGCCGTACTCGCCGTGGTTCAGGTCGCGAGCCGCGGTACGCCTTCCCGCGCATGCGGCCCTTCATCATCTTGCGGTACTTCGTTCGCGCCGGCTGAAGCATGTGGTGTCTCCTCGGTGCTCGTTCGGCGCTGCTACGGCCGGGCGCCGGTGGGGCGCGGCGCCGCGCACGGCCGACTGCGGCAGGACCTCGCCGCGCATGATCCAGACCTTGCACGCCGATCTTGCCGTAGGTGGTCTTCGCCTCGGCGAAGCCGTAGTCGATGTCGGCGCGCAGCGTGTGCAGCGGCACGCGGCCCTCGCGGTACCACTCGTAGCGCGCCATCTCGGCGCCGCCGAGGCGGCCGGAGCAGGCGACGCGGATGCCCTTGGCGCCGAACTTGAGCGCGGTCTGCACCGACTTCTTCATCGCGCGCCGGAAGGCGATGCGGCGCTCGAGCTGCGTCGCGATGTTCTCGGCCACCAGCTGCGCGTCGATCTCGGCCTTGCGGACCTCGACGACGTTCAGGTAGACCTCGTTCGCCGTGAGGGCCTGGAGGTCCTTCTTGATGGTCTCGATCCCGGCGCCGCGCTTGCCGATGACGATGCCCGGGCGCGCCGTGTGGACGTTGATCTTCACCTTGTTGGCGGCGCGCTCGATCTCGATCCGCGGAGATGCCGGCCTGGCCGAGCTTCTCCTTCACGAACTCACGGAGCTTGATGTCCTCGTGGAGCCACTTCGCGTAGTTCCTCTCCTCGTACCACTTCGACTCCCAGGAGCGGATGACGCCGAGGCGGAACCCGATCGGATGGACTTTCTGACCCATGTTTTGTCCTTCCTTCCCTTTCGTTTAGGCCGTAAGGAGCGGGCCGTCGCATTTCGCTTCGCGAAAAGCGCCTGGCCCGGAGATCGAAGCGGCCTAGGCGGTCCCGAGCTCCACGTACACGTGGCTCGTCTTCTTCTCGACGCGGTACGCGCGCCCCATCGCGCGCGGCATGAAGCGGCGCATCTTCGGCCCCTGGTCGACCGTCAGCGTCTTCACGAACAGCGCGTCGACGTCGACGCGGCCGCCCTTCTGCTCCGCGTTCGCGACCGCCGAGCGCAGCAGCTTCGCGAGCGTGCGCGGCACGCCGCCTGCGGCGTGTACTTCAGCATCGCGAGCGCGTCGCCCACCGTCATGCCGCGGACGTTGTCCGCGACGAGCCGCACCTTGCGCGGCGCGACGCGGAGGAAACTGAGGTGCGCGTGCGGGCCGGCCGCCGGAGCCTGCGGGCGCGCCTTGGCCTTCCGCTCGGGGGCCTTCGTCTCGGCCGCCGCGGCCTGCTCGGCGGCGGGCGCCTTCGCGCCCGCGGCCTTCTTGCCGGCCGGCTTCTTCTCGGGGGTCTTCTTCTTCTCGGCCATGGTTCAGTCCTCTCTACTTCCTCGGCGGCGCGCCGGGGGCCGCGCCGGCGCCAGGGCCGGCTCCGGCGCCCGCGCCGGGCGTCGCGGCCACGGCCTTCTTCTCGCCGGTGTGGCCGTGGAAGGTCCGGGTGGGCGCGAACTCGCCGAGCTTGTGGCCGACCATGTTCTCGGTCACGAACACCGGGACGAACTTCCGGCCGTTGTGGACCGCGAACGTGTGGCCGACGAAGTCCGGCAGGATGGTGCTGCGCCGCGACCAGGTCTTGATGACCGACTTCTTGCTGCCCTTGTTCGCGTCCTCGACCTTCTTGGTGAGGTGCTTGTCGGCGAACGGGCCCTTCTTGATCGAACGCGCCATGGTGGGCTCTCTCCGCGGCTACTGAGGCGTGTTGCGCACGCCCGGCCGGCGGCGGGTGACGATGAACTTGTCGGTGCGGCGGTTGTTGCGGGTCTTGAGGCCCTTGGTCTTCTGGCCCCAGGGCGAGACCGGGTGCGGGTTGCCCTGCCCGGACTTGCCCTCGCCGCCGCCGTGCGGGTGGTCGACCGGGTTCATGGCGAGGCCGCGGACCGTGCGGGCGGATGCCGAGCCAGCGGCTCTTGCCGGCCTTGCCGACGCGGACCGAGGCGTTCTCGACGTTCGAGAGCTGGCCGACGGTCGCCTTGCAGAGCTCGGAGCACGCTGCGGACCTCGCCGGACGGCATGCGGATCTGCGCGTAGCCGTTCTCCTTCGCCATGAGCTGGCCGAAGGAGCCGGCGGAGCGGATCATCTGGCCGCCCGAGCCCGGCTGCGTCTCGACGTTGTGGATCACCGTGCCGAGCGGGATCGCCCTTGATCGGCAGCGTGTTGCCCGGGCCGGATGTCGACCGTCTCGCCCGAGAGCAGCAGGTCGCCGACGTTCACGCCGACGGGCGCGAGGATGTAGCGCTTCTCGCCGTCCGCGTAGTGGAGGAGCGCGATGCGCGCGGTGCGGTTCGGGTCGTACTCGATGCTCGCGACCTTCGCCGGGACGCCGTCCTTCTCGCGCTTCCAGTCGATGACGCGGTAGCGGCGCTTGTGGCCGCCGCCGACGTGGCGGGTCGTGATGTGCCCGTGCGCGTTGCGGCCGCCGGACTTCTTCACCGGCCGCGTCAGCTTCTTCTCGGGCTTCGTCTTCGTGACCTCGGCGAAGTCCGCCACCGTCATGTGGCGGCGGGCCGGGCTCGTGGGCCTGTATTCCTTGAGGGCCATGGTTCCTCCGTCCCCGGGTCTACGTCCCCTCGAAGAGGGTGATGGTCTCGCCCTGCTTCAAGGTCACGAAGGCCTTCTTCCAGTTCGGTCGCCGGCCGACGTTGCGGCCGACGCGCTTGGTCTTCCCGCGTGCGACCGCGGTGCGCACGGCGAGGACGTGCACGTTGAACAGCTTCTCGACGGCCTGCTTCACCTGGATCTTCGTCGCGTCGCGGTGCACCTCGAAGGCGAACTGCCGGGCCGCCTCGCGGGCACGCTCGTTCTTCTCGGTGATGAGCGGACGCTTCACCACGTCCTGGGCGGCGAGGTTCACGAGAGCACCTCCTCGAGCTTCTTCGCGGTCGCGGCCGTCAGCACGAGCGTGTCGTGCCCCAGGATGTCGTAGACGTTGAGGCCGTCCACGGGCAGGAAGTCGGATCCGGCGAGGTTCCGGACGCTCTTCGCGAGCGCCTGGTTCGCCGCCGCGTCGACGACGAGCGCCTTCCTCGCGCCGAGCTTGGCGAGGACCTTCGCCGCCGCCGAGCTCTTCGGGGCCGCCGGAGCCCACTCCTGCACGATGACGAGCTTGCCGTCCTTGCCGCGGAGCGAGAGGGCCGCGCGGAGCGCCGCCTTCCGCACCTTCCTGGGGACGTCGTAGGCGTAGTCGCGGGGCTTCGGCCCCATCGCCTTGCCGCCGCCGACCCACTGGCTGGCGCGGGTCGAGCCCTGGCGGGCGCGCCCCGTGTGCTTCTGCTTCCAGGGCTTCTTCCCGCCGCCGGACACGAGGGACCGGTTCTTCACGGCGTGGGTGCCCGAGCGGTCGGAGGCGAGCTTCGCCTTGACCACCTCGTAGAAGAGGTGCTCGTTCACCTCGCCCGCGAAGACGGCGTCGGCGAGGTCGAGCTCGCCCACCTTCTTCTTGTCGAGGTCGTAGACGTCGAACTTGGCCATGGGTGCCTCGGCTACTTGATCTCGACGTCGACGCCGGCCGACAGGTCGAGCTTCATGAGCGCGTCGAGCGTCTGCGGAGTCGGCTCGAGGATGTCGAGGAGCCGCTTGTGCGTGCGGATCTCGAACTGCTCGCGCGACTTCTTGTCGACGTGCGGGCTGCGGAGGACGGTGAACTTGTTGATCCGCGTGGGGAGCGGGATGGGGCCGGCCACCTTCGCGCCGGTCCGCTTCGCCGTCTCCACGATCTCGCCCGCCGACTGGTCGAGCAGCTTGTAGTCGTAGGCCTTGAGCCGGATCCTGATCTTCTGAGTCGCCATCGGAGACCTTCCGTACTTCACGCGGCGCTGCGCGGGAGGGGGAGCGCTCTCGCGCGCCCGCTCCGCCGTTCGCCCGTGGTGCAACCTACTGGATCACCTCGGCCACGACGCCCGCGCCGACCGTACGGCCGCCCTCGCGAATCGCGAAGCGCAGCTCCTTCTCCATCGCGATGGGGGTGATCAGCTCCACCTCCATCGTGATGTTGTCGCCCGGCATGATCATCTCGATCCCGGCGGGCAGCTGCACCGACCCCGTCACGTCCGTCGTGCGGAAGTAGAACTGCGGCCGGTACCCGTTGAAGAACGGCGTGTGGCGGCCGCCCTCCTCCTTGGTCAGGACGTACACCTCGGCCTTGAACTTCGTGTGCGGCGTGATCGAGCCCGGCTTCGCGAGCACCTGGCCGCGCTCCACCTCCTCGCGCTTCAGGCCGCGGAGCAGGCACCCGACGTTGTCGCCCGCCTGCCCCTCGTCGAGCAGCTTGCGGAACATCTCCACGCCCGTCACCACCGTCTTCGTGGTCGGCTTCAGGCCGACGATCTCGACCTCCTCGCCGACCTTGATGATCCCGCGCTCGATGCGCCCCGTCGCCACCGTCCCGCGGCCCGAGATCGAGAACACGTCCTCGACCGGCATCAGGAACGGCTTGTCCGTCTGCCGCTTCGGCGTCGGGATGTAGCTGTCCACCGCGTCGAGCAGCCGCTGGATCGACGGCTCCCCGAGGTCGCCCTTGTCGCCCTCGAGCGCCTTCAGCGCCGACCCCTTGATGATCGGGATCTCGTTGCCCGGGAACTCGTACTCGCTGAGCAGCTCGCGCACCTCCAGCTCCACGAGGTCGAGCAGCTCCTTGTCGTCCACCATGTCCACCTTGTTCAGGTAGACCACGATGTACGGCACGCCGACCTGCCGGGCGAGCAGGATGTGCTCGCGCGTCTGCGGCATCGGACCGTCCGCCGCCGACACCACCAGGATCGCGCCGTCCATCTGCGCGGCGCCGGTGATCATGTTCTTCACGTAGTCCGCGTGACCCGGGCAGTCGACGTGCGCGTAGTGCCGCGTCACCGTCGAGTACTCGACGTGCGCCGTCGCGATCGTGATGCCGCGCTCGCGCTCCTCGGGAGCCTTGTCGATCTGGTCGTACGCCATGAACTGCGCGAGGCCCTTCTGCGCGCAGTACTTCGTGATGGCGGCCGTCAACGTGGTCTTGCCGTGGTCGACGTGCCCGATCGTCCCGACGTTCACGTGCGGCTTGTTACGCTCGAACTTCTCCTTGGCCATGATCGCCTCTCTTTCTGAACGCGGGTGCGGTTACTTGGTGCCGGTGGCGGCGCCCTTCGCCTTGGTGACGATGGTCTCCGCGATGCTGTTCGGGACCTGCGCGTAGTGCGCGAACTGCATGGTGTAGGTGGCGCGGCCCTGCGTCTTCGAGCGGAGGTCCGTCGAGTACCCGAACATCTCGGCGAGCGGGACGAGCGCCTCGATGACCTGGACGCCCGAGCGCGGGTTCATCGCGTGGACCTTTCCACGACGGGAGTTCAGGTCGCCGATGACGTCGCCCATGTAGTCGTCGGGCGTCACGACCTCGACCTCCATGATCGGCTCGAGCAGGACCGGGTGCGCCTTCGCGGCGCCGTCCTTGAAGCCGATCGAGCCCGCGATCTTGAACGCCATCTCGGACGAGTCGACGTCGTGGTAGCTGCCGTCGAAGACCTCGACCTTGAGGTCGACCATCGGGTAGCCGGCGAGCACGCCGCTCGTCATGGCCTCCTCGATGCCCTTCTGGATCGGGTTGATGAACTCCTTCGGGATCACGCCGCCGACCGTCTCGTTCGCGAACTCGAAGCCCTTGCCGGGCTCCTGCGGGATGAGGCGCAGCCAGCAGTGACCGTACTGGCCGCGGCCGCCGGTCTGGCGGATGTAGCGGCCCTCCGACTCGACCTGCCTCGTGATGGTCTCGCGGTAGGCGACCTGGGGCTTGCCGACGTTCGCCTCGACCTTGAACTCGCGGAACATCCGGTCCACGAGGATCTCGAGGTGGAGCTCGCCCATGCCGCCGATGATGGTCTGGCCGGTCTCCTCGTCGGTGTGGACGCGGAAGGACGGGTCCTCCATCTGGAGGCGGCTGAGCGCCATGCCCATCTTGTCCTGGTCGGCCTTCGACTTCGGCTCGACCGCGACGTGGATCACGGGCTCGGGGAACTCCATCCGCTCGAGGATCACCGGCGAGTCCTCGTCGGTGAGCGTGTCGCCGGTCGTGCTCGCGCGCAGGCCGACCGCCGCGGCGATGTCGCCGGCGTAGACCTCCTTGATCTCCTCGCGCTTGTTCGCGTGCATCTGGAGGAGGCGGCCGATGCGCTCCTTCTTGTCCTTCGTCGCGTTCATGACGTAGGACCCGGCCTCGAGCTTCCCCGAGTAGACCCGGAAGAACGTGAGGTTCCCCACGAACGGGTCGTTCATGATCTTGAACGCGAGCGCGGCGAACGGCTCGTCGTCGGCGGTGCGGCGGGTGATCTCCTCGCCCTTCGGGTTGATGCCCGTCACCGGCGGCTTGTCGAGCGGGCTCGGGAGGAAGTCGACGACGGCGTCGAGGATCTGCTGGACGCCCTTGTTCTTGAAGGCCGTCCCCAGGATCACCGGGAAGAACTGCATCGCGAGGGTGCCCCTGCGGACGCCGTTCAGGATCTCGTCGTTCGTGAGCGGGTGGCCGTCGAGGTACTTGTGCATGAGCACGTCGTCGTGCTCGGCGACGGTCTCCTCGAGCTTGGCGCGGTACTCCTTCGCCTGCTCGACGAGGTCCGCGGGGATGGGGATCTCCTGGTACTTCGCCCCCATCGTCTCGTCGTCGAAGGTGATCCCCTTCATCTTGACGAGGTCGACCATGCCGCGGAACTTGTCCTCGGCGCCGATGGGGATCTGGAGACAGAGCGGCTTCGCCCCGAGCTTCGACTGGATGGTCTCGACCGAGTGGAAGAAGTCGGCCCCGACGCGGTCCATCTTGTTGATGAAGCAGATGCGCGGGACCTTGTACTTGTCCGCCTGCCGCCAGACCGTCTCGGACTGCGGCTGCACGCCCTGCACGGCGTCGAACACCGCGCAGGCGCCGTCGAGGACGCGCAGCGACCGCTCGACCTCGATCGTGAAGTCGACGTGGCCGGGGGTGTCGATGATGTTCAGCCGGTGCTCGCGCCAGAAGGCGGTGGTCGCGGCGGACGTGATGGTGATGCCGCGCTCGCGCTCCTGCTCCATCCAGTCCATGACGGTGGTGCCCTCATGGACCTCGCCGATCTTGTGGGTGACGCCGGTGTAGAAGAGGATCCGCTCGGTCGTGGTGGTCTTGCCGGCATCGATGTGCGCCATGATGCCGAAGTTCCGGTAACGCTCGAGTGGGGTGTGGCGAGGCATCTCTCTCGTTCCTGTCCGTCGAATCCTTCGTGCGTGCGGAAGACCGGGCCGCCTGCGGCGGCGCCGTCACCTGCGACCGAGCTGTCAAAGAGCGAAAGTGGGGTTCCTACCGGCGACCCTGGCCGACCGAGCCGGCCCCTGCGCTCATTTCGATCTCCTCCGCGTCCTCCCTTACCACCGATAGTGCGCGAAGGCCTTGTTGGCCTCCGCCATCTTGTGCGTGTCCTCGCGCTTCTTCACGGCGTTCCCGCGGTTCGAGGCCGCATCCATGATCTCGCCGGCGAGCTTCTCGACCATCGTCTTCTCGCCGCGACCCTTCGAGTAGTCGATGAGCCAGCGCATCGCGAGCGCGGTGCGGCGATCCTGGCGGACCTCGACCGGCACCTGGTACGTCGCGCCGCCGACGCGGCGGCTCTTCACCTCGACGACCGGCTTCACGTTGTCGAGGGCCTTCTTGAAGATCTTGAGCGGATCGTCCTTGAGCTTCGCCTCGACCTGGTCGAACGCGCCGTAGATGATGCGCTCGCCCGTCGACTTCTTGCCCTTGCGCATCAGGTTGTTGACGAACTTCGCCACGATCCGGTCCTGGAACTTGGGATCGGGGAGGATCTTCCGCTTCTCGACTTCGCGACGACGAGGCATCCTGATCTTTCCTTAGCTCGGGCGCTTCGCGCCGTACTTCGAGCGGCTCTGCTTGCGCCCCTGGACGCCCACCGCGTCGAGGGTGCCGCGGACGATGTGGTAGCGCACGCCGGGGAGGTCCTTCACGCGGCCGCCGCGGATGAGGACCACCGAGTGCTCCTGGAGGTTGTGGCCGACGCCGGGGATGTAGCTCGTCACCTCGAAGCCGTTCGACAGGCGGACGCGGGCGACCTTGCGGAGCGCCGAGTTCGGCTTCTTCGGCGTCGTCGTGTACACGCGCGTGCAGACGCCGCGCTTCTGCGGCGACTCCCGGAGCGCGGGGGCCTTCTTCTTCACCGCGAGCTTCTCGCGCCCTTGGCGCACCAGCTGGCTGATCGTCGGCATCGTCGAAGTGTCTCGTCTTCACCCAACAAAAACGCCCCGCTGAGGTGGACCGGGGGCGCGCGTGGGACAACCCGTCGTAAGGGCGGCGAATTATACGGGTGCGACCTCTCGTGTCAAGGCCGATCGGTCTTTTCTTCCGGCAGCATGCGCGGCGAGGCGAGGACGTAGTGGAACACGTCGCGCTTCCCTTTCTCGCTGTACCCCCAATGGGCATGCAGCTGGTGGAACCGGACCTCGAACCCGGCCCGGTCCAGCTGCCTCCGGAGCGCGTCCTCCGAGGGGAACCAGCGCGATTGCCCGTCCCAGTTCACCCATACGTCGGGGCGGTAGAGCGGAAGCCCCTGCCCCTCCCAGACGGAGCCCGCGCCCTTGATGCCGAAGGCGAAGTACCCCTCGCCCGGCGCGCCGAGCAGCAACCGCCGTACGAGGGCGTAGATCCGCGCGAGCTCGCCCGACGAGAAGTAGTGCAGGCTCGAGTACGAGTAGGCGAGGTTCGCGGCGGCGGTCTCCGGGGCGCCGCCCCCGAGGACGTCGACGAAGTCCCCGCGTACGAGCGCCGGACGGACGGGCGGCCGCTCGCGCTCCCAGCGGGCCTCGAACGCGCGGAGCGCCTCCTCCGAGACGTCGACGCCCGTGTACGCGTCCACGAGCGGCGACTGGAGGAAGCCGAACGCGTCGTTGCCGATCCCGCAGCCGAGCTCGAGGACGCGCAGCCGTTCGTCGCGCGCGCCGAGCTCCTCGAGGAGCAGCCACACGAGCGGGTTCGGCTCGCGCGGGCGCGTGAACTCGTAGGCGAGGTGCGGGTCCACGTACACGCGCCCCCAGTCGAAGCGCAGGTCGAGCATGAACCGCGCGTAGGCGAGCGCGTCGCGCTCGCGCCCGGCCGCGGCGAGCGCGTCGAGCACGGCGAGGAGGAACCCGGGGACGTCGAGCCGATCGCCGTGCTCCGCGCGCGCGAGCCAGAGCGCGGACGCGAGGTCGCCCGAGCGCTCCGTCACGAACTCGGGGACGTGGCGCGCGAGCCGGAGCTGCTCCGCTGGGACGCGCCCGAGGCGCGGGGCGAGCGCGGCGCGCACCGCCTCGACGCCGCCCGCGGGCGCCGACGTCGCCCACTCCGCCGGGAGCCCGAGCGCCGCGACCTCGCGCGCGAGCGCGCCGAGCACGGCTTCGGCGTCGCCGAGGCCGGCGTCCGCGAAGAGGTCGCGCCGGCGGGTGAAGTTCGCGGGCATGCCGCTCTCTCTTTAGCAGGCCTCGCGGCCGCGCGCGCCCGCGGCGTTCGCGAGGAGCGCGCGGACGGCGGTCGGGACGCCCCACGCGTCGAGCGACGCCTCGGGGGCCCAGCGGAGGTCGTCGCGGTCCGCGATCCGGGAGGACGGCCGCACCCCGAAGCCGCGGAGCGTGAGGGCGCGGTGCGTGAGGGTCCGCTCGCACGAGGCGACCTCGAGCCCGACGGTGCAGCGCAGGCCGTGCTCGCGCCGGAGCGCGCCTGCGAGCGCGGCGCCGGCGTCCTCCTCGCCCGCGATCTCCACCGCAGGCGGCGCCCACAGGCCGCCGAAGAGCCCGCCCGCCGGGCGGCGCGCGAGGAGGATCGCGCCGTCGCGACGGACGAGCGCGCACGCGAGGACGAGCGTGCGGCGCACGGTGCGCTTCCGCGGCGGCGGGATCCGCTGGGCGAGCCCGGCGGCGCGCGCGGCGCACAGCGGGGCGACCGGGCAGCGCGCGCAGGCGGGGGAGCGCGGGGTGCAGATCGTCGCGCCGAGCTCCATGAGCGACTGGTTGAGATCGCCGGGACGATCGAGCCTCGACCCCGACCTCGACCCCGACCCCGACCCCGATCCCGACCCCAGACCGACCAGTCCTGCCGCGAGCGCGTCGATCCGCCGCCGGAACCGCGGCGCCGCGGGCTGCCCCCTCACCCCGAACAGCCGCGCGAGCACGCGCACGACGTTCCCGTCCACGGCCGCCGCCGGGATCGCGAACGCGATCGACGCGACCGCCCCCGCCGTGTACGGCCCGAACCCGGGCAGCGCCCGCAGCGCCTCGAGCGACGCGGGCAGGCCGCCGTGCCGTTCGACCGCCGCGCGCGCGGCCGCGAGCAGGTTCCGGCCGCGCGCGTAGTAGCCGAGGCCGCTCCAGAGGGCGAGCACCTCGTCCTCGTCCGCCGCGGCGAGCGCCTCGAGCGTCTCGAACCTCGCGACGAACCGCGCGTAGTACCGCAGCACCGTCCTCACCTGCGTCTGCTGGAGCATCACCTCGGCGAGCCAGACGCGGTACGGGTCGGCGCCGTGCTGCGGGAAGCGCCAGGGCAGGGGCCGGTGGCCGGCGTCCCACCAGGCGAGGAGCCGGCGGCGGAGCGCCGACCGGAGCGGAGCGCTGGGCGCGGTCCCGGGCACGCGGGGAGGCTACGGTCGGCCGCCCGGGCGGTCAATCTACGCGGGGGGCGCGATGAGGCTGCGCCCCCCGAACCCGCGCTCGCTTCCGGGGCAGCCTCGTCCGGCTGCCCCTGCGCTCGCAACTCCGGACCGCGCGCGCGCCGCTACTTGAGCCGCTTCTCGCACGCCTCCCAGTTCACGTTCTTGAGGAACGCGTCGAGGTACTTCGCGCGCTCGGTCGCGAGGTAGTCGCGCATGAACGCGTGCTCCCACCCGTCCAGGAGGAGGATCGGCCTGAAGCCGACCGGCACGTTGTCCTGGTGGAGCGACACGAAGTGGTTCGAGAGCCACCCGGTGCTCGGATCCTGGAACGTCATCGCCCAGCCGATGCCCGGCATCGTGGCGACGGCGCGGAAGTCGGCGAGCCAGGTCTCGAACTTCCCGAAGGAGCCCTCGATGGCCTTGCGGAGCTTCCCTCCCGAGGGCGGCTCGGCCTGCGCGCCGCCGACCATGTTCTCGAAGTAGTACTCGTGGTTCACCATGCCGCTGTACTCGAACCCGAGGCGGCGGGTGAGCTCGGCGTAGACCGGGTCGGCCCCGGCGGCCTTGCCTTCGTTGCAGAGCGCGAAGAGCTTCTCCGTGAGCGTGTTCGTGCGCTTCACGTAGCCCTCGTAGAGCTTCAGGTGCTCCTCGATCTGCTTGTCGGAGATCCCGGTGAGGCCCCGGACCTTCGAGTAGTCCCGCGGTGCGTACTTCTTCACGTCGGCCATGATCTTCCTCCGGGGGCCCTCGGCCCCGGGCTGTACCGGTGGATGAGGATGCCGGGGACGTAGTCACCCGGCCCCGAATGCGTCAAGGCGCCGAACGGGGCCCCCGCCGGGGGGCGTGCTTCACGGACAGGCAACCGCGGTCATGCGGGGGCGGCGTGCCGCCGCACGAGCGGGGAGGCCGCGAGGAGCGCCGCCGCGGTCGCCGCGATCGCCGCGCACACCCCGAGCGCCACCCGCGGACCCCGCGCCTCCCAGAGGAACCCCGTGAGGAGCCCGGCGGGGAGCGCCGCCACCCCGGCCGCCCCGTGGTACCAGCCGAAGGCACGCCCCTTGAGCCCCGGAGGTGCGAGGTCGGACACGAGGGCCCGCTCCGCGCCCTCCGCGAGCCCGTGGTAGAGCGCGTAGAACGCGAAGAGTCCCGTGACCTGCCAGGGCGAGTCCGCGAACGCGAAGCCGACGTAGGCGAGCGCGTACGCCGCCCACCCCGCGGCCACGACGGCCGCGCGCGGCACGCGGTCCGAGAGCGCGCCGCCCGGCAGCCCCGCGAACGTCTTCACGACGTGGTGCAGGAACCAGAGGAGCGGCACGGCGGACGCGGAGACGCCCACCTCGCGCGCGCGGACGAGGAGGAAGGCGTCTGTGGAGTTCGCGAGCGCGAACAGGGCCGCGACGGCGACGTAGGCGCGGAGCTGAGCGGGGAGACGAGGCGCGATCGACGGCGGGGTCGAGGTCGAGGTCGCGGTCGGGGTCGCGGTCGGGGTCGAGGTCGCGGTCGAGGTCGCCTGATCCCTCAACCGCAGCGCGAGCAGCGCCGGCGCCGCGAGCCCCACCGCCGCCGCGATCGCGAACGTCACCCGGAGCGGCGCCCCCGCCGCGAGGAGCGCCGCCGCGGCGAGCGGCCCGACGGCGGCGCCGAGGTGGTCCATCGACCGCTGCAGCCCGAACGCCCTGCCCGTCTCCCCCCGGGGCGCCGCGTCCGCGAGGAGGGCATCCCGCGGCCCCGAGCGGACGCCCTTCCCGATCCGGTCGGTCACGCGCGCGGCGAGGACGTGCCACGGCGCGAGCGCCGCGGCGATCGACGCGCGCGCGAGCGCCGGGAGCGCGTACCCGCCCACGACGAGGAACCGGCGCGGACCGCGATCCGAGAGCCGCCCCGCCACCACCTTCGTCGCCGCGGAGATCGCGTCCGCGGCGCCCTCGACGAGGCCCACCGTCGAGACGCTGCCGCCGAGCTGCGCGATGAAGAGCGGCAGGAGCGGGAACATCGCCTCGGACGAGATGTCGTTCAGGAGGCTCGCGAACCCGAGGAGCCAGACGACCCGCGGCAGCCCGGCGAGCCCCTTCACGGCGAACCCCGCCCTCGGGCTCGCGGCGGACGATCCGGGCCCTTTCGCACGCCGCCGAGGCTAGTGCTAAGTTGCGCGCCATGCCAGCGAGGAAGAGCGTCCTCCGGCCGGCGGCGCTCGCCGCGGCCGGCCTCGCCGTCGCCCTCGCGTCGGTCGTCGCCGCCCTCTGGGTCACCCTCCCCGACCCCGCGCCGCTCGAGCGCGAGAACCCGCGCACGACCGCCCTGATGGAGCAGCGGCGGGCGGAGGCCCGCGCGGCGCGGCGGTCCTACCGGATCCGGCAGACCTGGGTCGGGCTCGACCGGATCGCGCCGGTGCTCGTGGACGCGGTCGTCCTCTCCGAGGACGCGAAGTTCTTCGGCCACGAAGGGATCGACTGGGGGGCGGTCCGCGACGCGGCCGAGCAGGATCTCAGGAAGTGGCGCTTCGCGCGCGGCGCCTCGACGCTGACGCAGCAGCTCGCGAAGAACCTGTGGCTCGGGACGGAGAAGAGCCTGTGGCGCAAGGCGAAGGAGGCCGTGCTCGCCACGAAGCTCGAGCGGGCGCTCGGCAAGAGACGGATCCTCGCCCTGTACCTCAACGTCGTGGAGATGGACGACGGCGTCTTCGGCGCGGAGGCGGGTGCGCGGGCGCGGTTCGGCACGAGCGCCGCGGCGCTCACGCCCGCACAGGCGGTCGTGCTCGCGACGCTGCTCCCCGCGCCGAGGCGGGTGGACCTGGCGCGGCCGTCCACGTGGCTGAAGGCGCGCTCGCGGCGGCTGCTCGACGAGCTGCGCGACGCCGGCCGCCTGTCCGCGGACGCGCACCTGCGCGCGAGCGCGGAGCTCGAGCGGATCCTCGCGGGGCCGGCGCCGGCGGACGATCGGGAGGAGCCGCCGGAGGAGGAGCCGGTCGGGGCGTCCGAGCCCCCTCGCGCCGGGACGGCGGAGAGGGAGGAGCTCACGGCGACCCCGGCCGCGACGGCGACCGAGACCCCGACCGTGACCCCGACGTCGACCTCGACCCCGACCGATGCCCCTCAGAACGGCGACGCCGGGACGACCGGGCAGTCCGTCTCGACGCCGAAGGAGCAGGGCGGCGTCGCGCACGAGTAGTTCCCGGGGTCGAGCACGTAGACGAGGCACGCGCCCGCGCCCCAGCATTGCTGGTACCCCACCCAGCTGCCGCCCGCGACCTGGAACGCGACGCTCGCGCGACCCGCACCCTCGGCGTCGTACCCGGTCGAGATGTAGAGGAGGTCCCCGGCCTGGTCACGGATCCCGAAGTCGAACACGCCGCCGCCCGCGGTGTAGCCCGCGTACCGGTACCCGAACCCCACCACCCCGAACCCGTCGTTGCTGAGCACGAGCTGGATCGTCACCGGGTCGCTCGTCCGGTCGTAGGCGATCTGCATCGTGCCGCGTGGCGTGCTCGCATCGCCCATCCCGAGCGCGAGCATGGCCTCGAAGTCGAGGACGATCCCGCCGCGCCCGCGCGACGCGGAACCGCCCACGAACGTCCCCGAGATGATCGTCGTGAAGTCCTGCGTCCCCTTCCACCTGGCCTGGAACGCGTACACGTACGCGGGCGCCCCGTTCAGCTCCGGCGGATAGCTGCGGCCGATGACGACCCGGATCTCGCGCCCGGGGTCGTGCTCCGCGTCGAACGGTCCCCAGCCCCGCCCGTCCTCGGTCCGCCACGTCGGCGGCTGGCGGCGGACGGTGTCCACGAGCGAGAGGACGAGGTCCACGCCGACGTTGATGTCGTCCGAGGTGGGCTTCGCCTCGAGCCACAGGGTCGCGTCCCCCGTCGGGCAGGAGGAGAGCGCCCCGGGCTGGCCCGGCGCCGGCACCTTGAACTGGAGGTCCTCCCGCTGCGGCAGCGCCGCGAGGAACCGCAGGTCCTCGGTCGAGTAGTTCCCGCACGCCGCGAGCGTGAGCGTGCCGACGATCAGGACGGTCGTAGGCCGCAGGGAGCGGGCCGGCGCATTTCGCTGCGCGAAAGGTGCCTGGCCCGAAGATCGGAACGGCCTAGTCCACGAGCGCATACTCCACCCCGAAGAGCACGTCGGCGAAGCCGAGGTTCTCGTTCTTGTCCACGTTGTAGAAGAGGAAGGACACGCGACCCGGCGCCACCGCCGAGAGGCGCGCGCGTGAAGCGCCAGGGGCCGCGCGGTGAGGCCCGGCGTCGACGGTGAAGAAGTACTGGCCGGGAGGTTCTCGCTCGGGCGGGAAGGTCCGCGCCAGCCAGGTGAACGCGACGCGCGCCCCGCCGGAGAGCGTGAGCGCGCCCGAAGCCGGAAGTCCTTCCAGAGCGAGACGCCGCCCGCGACCTCGCCGAACGTGACGGGGATGGGATCCGCGTCGGGCAGCTTCACCTCGCCCGCGCCCGCCGCCGAGCGCGCAGTCGAGTCCCCACGCGAGGCCGTGGCCGAGGTCGTCCCGCACCGCGAGCTCCGCGCCGAGGAGCGTCGCGGGCGGGAAGAGGCCGTCCCGCGCCGCCCGGTCGAAGAAGCGCTGGGCGCCAGCGCCGGCGAGGACCGCCACGCGCTTCCCGCCTAGCCCTTCTGCGGATCCCGGTCGAGCGCGCACGCGGTCCATGTGCGCGTCGTCGAGCGGGACCGTCGCCGCGATCGACGTCGAGCCGCGCGACGAGGAGCCCGCTCTCGTCCGGGAGCCGCTTCTTCACCGGGTAGCGGCCCGGCGGGCAGCGCGAGCCGCCGCTCCGCGCCCGCCGGCTTCGCCACCTCCGCGACCGCGCGCCCCGAGCGATCGAGCACCACGTAGAGCCCCTCGGCCGGCGCCGGCGAAGCACGATCCCGCCCGAGACCGGCGCGAGGTCCGTCAGCACGACGTCGCCGGCGCCGCCGAGATCGTAGAGGAACACCGGGTGCTGCACGCCGCCCTCGCTCGAGGCGGTCGAGCCGACGGTCCGCGCGTACGCGTAGGCGTACGCCTCCGCGAGCGTGACGCGGCCGTCGCCCGACGTGTCGGCGCCGCCGAGCAGGCCCGAGGCGAGGTGGTGCGTGAACCAGCTCGCGCCGACGGCGTCCGACTCCTGCGAGTCCTCGCCCGCCGCCGACGAGGCGATGAGGACGAGGCCGCTCGGCCCCGCCTCCTCGCCGGTCGTGACGTCGAAGGTGGGCGCCGGACGCGCGCCCTTCGCGCGGGCGATGGCGCCGGACCGGCACGAGTCGAGGAGGCCGATGCGGACGTCCGCGGGCGCGCGCTCGAGCTCGGCCCGGAGCTCGTCGAGCGGGACGCGCCCGCCCCCGAGGCGGAGCGCCCCGTCCTTCGCGTGGCCGGAGTAGTAGACGAGGAGGATCGTCCGATCGCCGTGCGCCCGGGCGGCCGCGGAGGCGGCGCCGAGCTCGTCGAGCGCGCGGCGGAACGCGCCCGCGCCCTCGGAGAGGAGGAGGCGCGCGTCCTCCGGCCGGACGCCGCCGACCCGCGTCAGGATCTCGTGCATCCTGCGGGCGTCGCGCTCCGCGTAGCGGAGCCGCACCGTCCCCGCGCCGCCGTCGGGCTCGCCGGCGACGAGCGCGAAGCGCCGCTCCGCGCCGGACGCCGGGCCCGGCACGTCGCCGCGGCGGCGGCGAGCCCGACGGCCAGGGCGCGGGCCGCAGATCACCGCGTCCCCCGCCGAGCGGCCGCACGACGACCTCGGCGCTCCCGCCCGGCGACGCGGCCGCGATGCCGCCGCGCGCGAGCCGGGCCGCGAGCGCCGCGCCGTCGACGGGGCGGTCGTCGAGGACCGCGACGAGCGTCCCCTCCGCGGCGCCGGTCCACTCGAAGGCGCCGGGGAGCGGGCCCGGGGCGGCGGCGCCGGCGTAGAGCACGACGACCCCGTCGCGTCGACGCAGCGCGACCGCCGCGAACCGGCGCGCGCCCGCCGGGAGCCCCACGCGCAGCGCGGCGCCGCGGGGACGGGCTCGCCGGGGGCGAGTGCGCGGCACGCCGCCGGGGGCCGACACCCAGAGCGAGAGCTCCGGGCCACCCTTGATGCGGGAGCCGGGCTCGCCCGCGTCGGCGGTCCGGCCCGACGCGCAGCAGCACGGGGACCGCGACCGCCGCCGCGAGGCCGGCGGCGAGCGCGAGCCCGGCACCGCGCGGAACCGGCGGCGCGGCCGCGGCCGGGCGGCGGCGAGCCGCTCCGCGACCCCGGCCGCGAAGGTCTCGAAGGGCAGATCCGCCGTCGACGCGGGCGCGCTCCGCCCCGAGCTCGCGCTCCGTCTCCTGGCAGCGCGCGCAGCCAGCGAGGTGCGCCTCGGTCCGGGCGCGATCGTCGCCGGACAGCTCGCCGGCCGCGAGGCGCCGGACGCGCATCGCGGAGCAGGCCACGCCGGGACCGCCGAGCGAGGTCGTCATGGCAGCTCCTCCGCGATCCGGGAGCGCGATCTCGGGCATCGCCTCGGCGAGCGCGCCGCGCGCGGCGCCGAGGAACTCGCGCAGCCGCTTGCGGACGGTCGGGAGGCTCCGCCCCGTCGCCTCCGCGATCTCCGCCTGGGTGAGCTCGTCCACGAAGTAGAGCACCGCGACCTCCTGCGCCTCGGGCGACGCCGCGCCGAGCAGGGCCCGCACCAGCTCGCGGGCGTCCGGCTCGATCCCGCGCTCGGCCCGCGCGAGCGCGACCCGGGCGACCTCGTCGTGCCACGCCGCCCGGTAGGCGCGGAGCACGTTCAGGCAGTGGTTCGTGGCCGACCGGAGGAGGAAGGCGGTCGGGCGACGCGGCCGAGCGGACGTCTTCGATCGCGCGGAGCGCCCGCACGAAGACGTCCTGCGCCGCGTCCCGGGCCGCGTCGTCGTCGCGGAGGAGGTAGCGGCAGCGCGCGAGCACCGCTGGCGCGTGGCGCCGGTAGAGCTCCTCGAGCAGCCCGGGCTCCCGGGCCTCCCGCGCGCCCGCGCGGGCGGCGCCGGACTCCGGTCCGGCCCGCCCGCCCGGGATGACGGCCAGCTTCGCCACGGCTACTGGGGCAGCGCGATGTCCGCGTACTGCGCCGGCACGAACGGGAGGCACATGCTCTCGTCGGAGAGCGCCGGGATTCCGGGGAACTTCGAGTCGTAGACCTCGGCGAAGTCCAGCGCGCGGCCCGCCCAGCACTCGGAGGCGAAGTAGTTGGGGCTGCCGCCGGCGCCGGTGTAGTGCGCGTCGGAGCGACCCGCGCCGCCGGCGCTCCAGCGCGTGCGGAGCGTGATGATCTCGGTGGTGTCGAGGTTCTCGGCGGCGATCTGGAGCTGCCCGCCCGACACGGCGGCCTCGAAGGAGTAGGCGGCGTTCACGAAGTGCGGGTTCGCCGGGTCCTTGTCGTACGCGCCGAGGAAGGTGGCGCCGATGGTGGGGTTCCGGGTGTTGTCGTAGTTCACGACGAGCTGGCCGTAGTCCTCCTTCTGCCAGAGCGAGCCGTGGTCGAGCGCGTCCTGCGCGTCGAAGTCGATGGTGAAGGTGCCGCTCCCGTGGTCGCTGTCGACGGGGTATGCGGTGCCGGCGATGACGTTGACGAACGCCGCGGCGGGGTCCGAGCCCGGCTGCGCCGCGAGCGCCCAGCCGTAGGCCGCGCCCTGCTTCGTCACGACGAGCTCGTACCGGTTCAGCCCCTGGTCGTCGATCCACGGCCCCCACGTGCAGGAGGCGTCGTCGCACGTGGTCGGCGGGAACGCCGTGACGAACTTCACGATCGCGAGCGTCCACACGACGCCGCCGTTCATGGAGAGCGCGAGGTAGTAGCTCATCGTCGCGTACTCGGACTGGGGGCTGCTCGTGTCGCCGAGCGGCTGGCGCGCGACGGACAGCGCACCGGCGGGGAGCCCGTCCGACTGCGGCGTGCCGAGCTGGACGGCCTGCGCCTTCGGCAGGGCGTCGCGGTACTTCTGGGCGGGATCGGTCTCCGTGCTGCACGCTGCGACGAGGAGCGCGGCAAGGGATGCGGTGAGCTTCTTCATCGTGGCCTCGGGCGTTGTGCGGCCGGTCCATTCCGGTCCGCTCGAGGAGGAAGACACGCTGCCCCCCTCGCGACGGAAAGCCTGCCAGCGAGAAAACGCGCGCCGGAAGGGTGGAAATGTGCGCGGGCGTGATCCCGCTCACGAGCCGCCGCCCGCGGGGAGCGCGCGCGACGCGCATCGTACCGCGTTCAGGGGACGACCGCGCGGCACGACGCCCAGGCGACGCCGCAATGGGCCGCAAGGAGCGGGAGGGCACATCTCGCTGCGCGAAGAGTGCCTGGCCCGGAGACGGGAGCGGCCTAGCGCCGGGCCTTGAACCACTCGAAGGTGCGCGCGAGCCCCTCGGCGAGCGCGACCTCCGGGCGCCACCCGATGGCGCGCGCCGCCGCCGCCGGATCGACGCACGAGCGCTTCTGCTCGCCGAGGCGCCCCGGGGCGTGCTCGGGCGGGCGCTGCACGCCGGCGGCACGGGCGAGGTGACCGTAGAGCTCTACGACGTCGGTCTCGACGCCGGTGCCGACGTTGAGCGCGCCGTCGAACCGCTTCTCCGCCGCGAGAAGGTTCGCGCGCGCGACGTCGCCCGCGAACACGTAGTCGCGCGTCTGCTTGCCGTCCCCGAACACCGTGCAGGGCTTCCCCTCGAGGAGCCGCCCGCAGAAGATCGCGACGACCCCGGCTTCCCCGTGGGGATCCTGCCTGGGTCCGTAGACGTTCGCGTAGCGGAGCGCTGCGTACGGGATGCCGAAGTTCGCGCGGTACACGCCGAGGTAGAGCTCGCTCGCGGCCTTCGCCGCGCCGTAGTGGGACACCGGCTGCTGCGGGTGCGTCTCCGGCGTCGGGATCTGGTCGGTGTCGCCGTAGGTGGCGCCGCCCGACGAGGCGAACAGCACGTGCTCGACCGAGCGGGCCTCGACCGCTGCTTGCATGAGGTTCAGCAGGCCGCCCACGTTCACGTCCGCGTCGAACCGCGGGTCGGCCATCGAGCGGCGGACGTCGATCTGCGCCGCCTCGTGGCAGACGACCTGCGGCCGCTCCTTCAGCACCGCCTCTCGCGCAGCCCCGCTGCGGACGTCCACCGGGTAGAAGCGCGCGCCGGCGGGCACGTTCTCGCGCTTCCCCGAGGAGAGGTCGTCGAGGACCGCGACGTCCCACCCGGCCTGGAGGAACAAGTCGGCGATCGTCGACCCGATGAACCCCGCGCCGCCCGTGATCAGGATCCCGCTTCGCCACCGCCGCCTCCCCGGCGCGCCGCCCGGCCCGCTGGAATGTGTGCCGCACCGCTCGCGCGCGCGTCAGACCTGGCCGCGGAACCAGTCGATCGTCCGCCGCATCCCCTCGTCGAAGGGACCTTCGGCTCCCAGCCAGGAGCTCCTTCGCGCGCGTGATGTCCGGCCGCCGGACCCGGGATCGTCCTCCGGCAGCGGCTTCTGCACGATGGGCAGGTCGCGTCCCGACGAGCCGCTTCACCGCCTCGCGCGAACTCCATGATGGTGAGCTCGTGCGGGTTCCCGATGTTCACCGGATCGCTGTACCTCGAGTGGAGGAGCCGCCAGAGCCCCTCGACCGTCGTCTCGACGTGGCAGAAGCTGCCGCGTCTGCGAGCCCGTCCCCGAACATCGTGATGGGCTTGCCCGCGAGCGCCTGGGCCGACGAAGGTCGGCACGACCCTCCCGTCGTCGAGCCGCATGCGCGGCCCGTATGTGTTGAAGATGCGCGCGATCCGCGTGTCGACCTTCTTGTAGCGCCGGTAGGCCATCGTGATGGCCTCGGCGAAGCGCTTCGCCTCGTCGTAGACGGCGCGCGGGCCGATGGGGTTCACGTTGCCCCAGTAGGACTCGCGCTGCGGGTGCTCGAGCGGATCGCCGTACACCTCGGAGGTGGACGAGAGCAGGAACGTCGCGCCGGTCCGCTCCGCGAGCTTGAGCGCGTTCTCGACGCCCGACCGACCCGACGTGGAGCGTCTCGAAGGGATGGCGCAAGTAGTCGATTGGCGAAGCCGGCGAGGCGAGATCGAGGACCGCGTCGAAGGGCCCGCGGATCGTCCAGCGGCTCGCAGATGTCGCGCTCGACGAAGTCGAAGCGCGGTTCGCGCGGCGAGGTGCTCGAGGTTGCGGCGGTCGCCCGTGATGAGGTTGTCGACGCCGATGACGCGCCAGCCCGTCTGCGATGGGCCCGGTCGCACCAGGTGGCGACCCGACGAACCCCGCCGCCCCGAGGACGACTGCCCTTCGCTCGCTATCCCTCGGGATCACTCCCGGTTGCGGCGGGACGCCACTCATCGAGCGTGAGCTGCCCGGGCAGGTCCCCGCGGTACTTCTCCAGCACGAGATCGATCCCCTGCCGGATGTACTCCGCAACGGGGACCTTGGTCCGATCGTGAAGGACCTTGAGACGCTCGCTCTGCTCCGGAGTGATGTAGACCGTCGTCGAGATCTTCTTGCGGGCCATGGTCTCGGCGCGAAGCTACGTGACCATGGTGAGGTGTCAAACCACCGCAGCCGGCGTCGCCATCCTTGAGGACGCCTCGTCCGAAGATAGAATTCGCCACCCTCCCAGGGACATCGCCAAATGCGCCGACTTCTCCCCCTCCCACTCGCCGCCGCTGCCGCCTGCGCGGATCCCGCGAAGCCCGAAGATGCCGACGGCGCGGACGCCCGTACGGCGACCGCCGATGTCGCCGACATGGGCCCGGCACCAGCGAGAAGATCCTGCGGAGTCGACGTCAACCACGACGGGAAGCCGCGACGTCTGGAAGTACCGGCGAAGGACGCGACCGGGAAGGAGATCCCGCTCCGCAAGGAGAAGGACCTGAACGGCGACGGGAAGATCGACACCCGGGAGAAGTACGCGCCGGACGGCAGCCTCGTCCGCGTGGTGTACGACCTCGACTTCGACGGCAAGCCCGACGAGACGCTGTTCTTCGAGAAGGACCAGCTCGTGAAGAAGGAGCTGGCGTTCGGGTTCGACGGCGTGCCCCGGAGCTGGAACTACTACGAGAAGGGCAAGCTCGTCCGCAAGGAGCGGGACACGAACGGCGACGGTCAGGTGGACTACTGGGAGTACTGGGAGAACGGCGAGGTCGACCGGATCGGCGTGGACGAGGACGGAGACGGGCAGGTCGATCGCTGGGAGGCGAAGAAGACCGCCGAGGCCGGCGAGGGCGACAACGCCGTCCCGGCGGCGCAGGCCGCTCAGCAGGCCACTCAGAAGTAGGCGGCGACCGCCAGCACCGCCTCGGCCGCGACGTCCGCGCCGGCGCCGCGCAGCGCGGCGCGCGCCGAGACCGAGAGGTCCGGCACGGGGAACCACTCGAGCCCCGCGCCGAGCCCGAAAGCTATCCGATTGGACGGGGTCCCCGGGCGGAGCCGCGCCCAGCCGAGATCGGCGAGGAGCTGGGGCCGGAGCGGGGCCCGGCCGAGCGACAGGCGCAAGCCCGCGGTCGCGACGAGGCCGGCGGCCGCAGCACGGCCGTTGGTCTGCGGCGCGGACGCGAACGCGACGCGCAGGACGCCTTCCAGGTCGCCGCCGTCGAAGCCTTCGAGCCACGAGGAGGCGGAGAAGGCGACCGCGGCCGCCGGCGGCCCGCGGCTCCCGAGCGGCGTGGACAGGCCCGATTCCAGGGCGATCGCCCGGTTCGCGAGCTGGGCGGCGGGGAGCGAGGGCGCGGCGGACAGGACGGCGGCGGCTGCGAGGATGGGGAGGCGCATGCGGCACGGAGAGAGCAAGGGGCGTGCGCATGGACACGAACCCTCCCGCCGTGGTCCTCGCGCTCGCGCCGGCCGTCGAGCTCGACGAGGACGTCGAGCTCGACCTGGACTCCGAGCTTCAGGTCGCGCCCTCACCGCGGGCCGCTCCTCGCGACCTCGACCTCGACCTCGACCGCGACCTCGACCTCGACCGCGACCACGACCGCGACCTCGACCGCGACCGCGACCTCGACCGCCACCTCGACCTCGACCTCGACCGTAGACCCGACGTCGACCTCGACCCCACCAGCTCGAGCGCCTGCGCCCTGCCCTCCCACCGCCGCGCGATTGCCCTCGCGCTCCTCCTCCTCGCGGTCGCCTGCGCGGGCCCCTCCAAGGTCCACCCGCGCGCGCACGAGCAGGTCACCCGCGGCTACGAGTGGATTGCGAAGGACGACCTCGAGCGGGCCGGCGTCGCGTTCGAGCACGCGCTCGCGTTCGCGCCCGACCTCCCGGAGGCGATGAACGGGCTCGGCATCGTCGCGCGGATACGGGAGGACCTCCCGGCCGCGCGGGCGCGCTTCGAGCGCGCGGTCCACGCGAGCCCCGACTTCGCCGAGGGGCACGCGAACCTCGGCGAGACGCTGCTCGCGATGGGCCGGGACGACCTCGCCGTGGCGGCGCTCTCGCGTGCGCTCGCGATCGACCCCGATCTCGCGGACGCCCGGCAGAACCTCGCCCGAGCGCTCCTCCGGCGCGGGCTCTCGCCGGGCGCGGACCGCGGCCGGGAGTGGGCGCGCGCCCGGCGCGAGTACCTTCACCTGCTCGAGTCCGACGCCGCGCGCGCCGCGGCGCACGGCGACCTCGCGTTCATGGACTTCACGCTCGGGAGGTACGAGGACGCGGAGCGCGGGTACCGGCGCGCGGTCGAGCTCGAGCCGCGCTCGCGCGACGCGCTGCACGGGCTCTGCGTCTCGCTCGTGCGCCTCGGGCGGTGCGAGGAGGCGGCCCGCGCGTGCGAGCGGTGCCTCGAGGCGGTGCCGGGGGCGGACGCTTGCCGGACGAGCCTGCGGGGAGCGCGCGCGTGTGCGGCTCGGTGATCCGATGCGCACGGGTGGGGTGACCGGGCAAGGAGAACGCCGCCGGCCCGGGGCCGGCGGCTCACATTGCTCAGGTGAACCGTTGCGCCGGCTGAAGCCGGCGCAGCCGTCACTTGATGAAGTACCCGGACACGCGCCACCGGCCGTCGCCGTCCAGCGCCTGCGTCACCGTCTCGGTCGCGGTCCCCTTGTTCGCGAAGGAGGTCGCGTACTGGACGACGACGTACTTGCCGTCGGGCGCCCCGGGCAACGACTCGGTGTACGTCCTCGACGCGACCTTGCGGGAGACGAGCTTGCCGAGCGGCGAGCGCACGCCCTCGAGCGCCTTCTCCCAGGCGGCCCTGCCGATCGCGTTCTTGAACAGCGGGGCCGCCTCGTCCCAGCTCGCGCCGTACTTGCCGGCGTCGACGAGCTTCAGCCAGGCGTCGGCGGCGGGCACCGCCGCCTTCTCGGAGGGTTCGTCGGCGCGAACGCCTCCCGCGAGGAGGAGGAGGCCGGCGACGGCAAGCGGACGGACGAGGTTCATCGGTGGTCTCCCCCGAAGCGACGTACTTCGTCCCAGCACCCGAGCAGATATGCCATCGGCTGTCGACGGCAAAAGGAAACGCCGCCGGTCCAGGGGCCGGCGGCGCATTTCGCTCAGCGTGAACCGTTGCGCCGGCTGAAGCCGGCGCAGCCGGAGCGCAGCTAGTTCTTCACCAGCAGCTTCTTGCCGTACGCGAAGCCGCGATCGAACGCCTTCATGTTGAGGTCGATCGTGCTCGGCGGGACGGAGTCCTTCACGGCCTCCTTCGCCGCCTTCTCGGAGACGAGCCCCGTGATGGCGGTGAAGAACCCGACCATCACGATGTTGAGCACCATCTTGCGGCCCAGCTCCTCCGCGATGCGCGTCGCCGGGACGGCGTAGACCTTCACCGTCGGCGGCAGCCCCTCGGGCTTCACCAGGTCCTCCTCGATGAGGAGCGTCCCGTCGGGGCGGAGCTCGGGGGAGAACTTCTTGAACGCGTCCTGCGACATCGCGACCATGATGTGCGGGTGGTGCACGTACGGGTACAGGATGGGGTCCTTGTCGACCACCACCTGCGCGCTGCACGCCGACCCGCGCGCCTCGGGCCCGAAGGCCTGGGTGAGGCAGGAGTGCTTGCCGTCGAACAGCGCGGCCGCCTTCCCGATGATGATGCCTCCGAGGATGACACCCTGGCCGCCGAGGCCGCCGACCTTGATCTCCGTGGGACCCATGTCTTCGTCTCCCTTTCGGCTCACGAGCGCGGCGACATCTTGCCGGGCTGCTGGTACTTGACGTACTTCGCGCCGAGGGCCTCGGTCATGCGCTTCTCCATGGCCTCCTCGAGCGTCGGGCGCTCGATGTCCACGAACTTCCCGACCGGGATCTCCTCGCGGTAGTCGAGGCCGACGTCCTTCGTGTCGGCGCCGTTCCTGATGACGCTCTTCTCCTGGTAGAACTTCATCTCGTCGAGCCCCTCGCCGAGCCGGTTCCGGCGCAGGTAGAGCGTCGGGCAGGGGGCGATGATCTCGATGAAGCGGAAGCCCTTCTTCGCGAGCGCCTCGCCCATCGTCTTCGCGAGCTGCTTCACGTGGTAGGCGGTCCAGCGGGCGACGAACGTCGCGCCGGCGGAGGCCACCACGTGCGGCAGGTTGAAGGTCTCCTCGTAGGCGCCGTACGGCGTCGTCGAGGCGATGGCGGGATACGGCGTCGTCGGGGTCACCTGGCCGCCCGTCATGCCGTACGTGAAGTTGTTCACGCAGACGACGAGCAGGTCGACGTTGCGGCGCGCGGCGTGGAAGAGGTGGTTGCCGCCGATGGCGGAGAGGTCGCCGTCGCCGGAGTAGACCACCACCTTGAGCTCGGGGTTGGCGAGCTTGAGGCCGGTCGCGAACGGGATCGCGCGGCCGTGGGTCGTGTGGAACGAGTCGAGCTTCAGGTATCCGGCGACGCGGCCGGTGCAGCCGATGCCCGACACGATGGCGACCTTGTCGAGGTCGTACCCGGACCCGTCGAGCGCGCGCGCGAAGCAGTTCACCGTCGTCCCGATGCCGCAGCCCGGGCACCAGATCGACGGCATGCGCTCCATGCGCAGGTACTTGTCGACGGGGTTCTCACGCATGATGGTCATCGAACGGCCTCCTCGATCTTCTTGAAGATGACGGCGGGGTCGTGGACGGTGCCGCCGACGTGCGGGACCGGGATCGTGCGGCAGCGGCCGGCCGCGAGGCGCTCCACCTCGAGGACCATCTGGCCGAGGTTCAGCTCCGGCACGACGAAGGCCTTGACCCTCTTCGACATCTCGACGATCTGCCTCTCCGGGAACGGCCACGCCGTGATGAGGCGGAACGACCCGGCCTTGATGCCGGCGTCGCGCGCCATCTGCATGGCCTTCTCGGCGATGCGGGACGTGATGCCGTAGGAGACGACCACCACCTCGGCGTTGTCCGTGTCCTTCGCCTCGAAGCGGACGATCTTGTCCACGTTCTTCATGATCTTGTCCGTGAGGCGGATCTGCATCTTCTCGTGCGCCGGGACGGTCATGGCGGGGTAGCCGCGCTCGTCGTGCGTGAGGCCGGTGACGTGGATGCGGTACCCGTCGCCGGCCTTCACCATCTCGGGGACGAGCGAGCCGGCGGCGGGCTCGAACGGCTTGTACTCGCCGGGCTTCTTCGAGGTCCAGCGGCGCTCGGTGACCTTGATCTTGTCGGCCGGCGGGATGACCACCTTCTCGGTCATGTGGCCGACGACCTCGTCGAGCATCACGATGACCGGGACGCGGTACTCCTCCGCCAGGTTGAACGCCTCGATGGTGAGGTCGAACGCACTCCTGGGGAGAGTTCGGGCAGACGGTGATGAGGCGGTAGTCGCCGTGCGAGCCGAACCGCGCCTGCATCATGTCGCCCTGGGCGGGCTGCGTGGGGAGGCCGGTGGAGGGGCCGGCGCGCTGCACGTTCACGAAGACGCAGGGCGTCTCGGTGATCGCGGCGAGGCCGATGTGCTCCATCATGAGCGAGAAGCCCGGGCCCGAGGTGACGGTGATCGTCTTCGCCCCGCCCCAGGTCGCGCCCTGGAGCGCGATGGACGCGGCGAGCTCGTCCTCGAACTGCTGGAAGCGGCCGCCCACCTGCGGGAACCGCTGCGAGAGGCGCTCGACCACCTCGGTCGACGGCGTGATGGGGTAGCCGGCGGAGAAGCGGCAGCCCGCGGCGATCGCGCCCTCGCTGCAGGCGTGGTCGCCGTCGAGGTAGTGACTGCCGGTGAGGACACCCGTGGATTCGGCGTTGGACATGTCGGTGGTCTCCTAGGCCGCGTCTTCGAGCTTCTCGCGGTAGCCGAAGATGGCGAAGTCGGGGCAGAAGAGGCCGCACATGTCGCAGCCGTTGCACAGCTCGGGCTTCGCGAGGTACGGCGGGTGGTAGCCCTTGGCGTTGTAGCCCTTGTCGAGATCGAGGGCGCCGATGGCGCAGAACTCGACGCAGAAGCCACAGCCCTTGCACTGCTCGTGCTTGATCACCACCACGCCGCGGAAGTTCTTCTTCTTCGGCGCGGGCTTGGTGCCTTCGGTCATGTGAGTTGCTCCTGGGGGAGCGTCCTACCGGGATTGGAGGGGCTCGTCGGAGAGGCGCGTTGTCTACTACGCGCCCCCCGTGCGGAACATGGATCCCGATCAATTGCCTCGCGCTTTCTCGCGAAAAACAAAGGCGATTTCATCGACCCGACTTGTCGACCAATCGATGACCTTTCTTGTCGACGACTGATCGACCACCGCGGTCCACGACAGTCGAATGGGCCCGCCGCAGGCGTTTCCGCGGCGGAGACGCACGAAGGCCCTCCCCCGCGACGGGGAAGGGCCTTCGTGGAGCCGTGCGGAGCGAGCGCCCCGCTCCCCGGTCAGTCCTTGCGAAGCGAGCGCACGTACGCGACGAGCGCCCAGGCGTCCTCGGTCGAGATCGAGTCCGCGAAGGAGGGCATGGGCGAGCCGCTCAGGCCCGTCATGAACGCGCGGTAGAGGTCCTCGGGCGCGTCACCCACCTTGAGCGATCCGCGGGTGAAGTCGTGCGGCGGGGCGGCGAAGCCCCAGTCGTCGCGCAGGGTCGCGGCCGAGGCGCCGTTGCCCTGGCCGGTGTCGCCGTGGCAGGCGGCGCACTGCATCTTGTCCCAGACCTGCTTCCCCTTCGTCGCGAGGTCGGCCGTCATGGGCGGCGCCGGCGGCATGGCGATGGGCTTCCCCTGCTCCTCCTCCTTGAAGCGCGGCGAGAGCGACTTCACGTACTGCACGAGGTCGCCGCGCTCCAGGACGGTGATCGCCGCCCACCGCGGCATGTTCGTCGTGTGAAGGCCGTTCGTGACGGTCCGGAGGATGTCGGCGTCCGTGGGGAGCGTGCCGCTCGGCGTGGAGCGGAACTTGAAGATCCCGCTCGTGAGCACGCGCGGCTTCGGGTCGATCCAGTCGGCGGTCGGCCCGCGGCCGTCGCCGGCGACGCCGTGGCAGGAGATGCAGTAGCGGTCGAACGCCTTCTTCCCGCGCGCGGCGGAGGCGGGATCGGGCGGGGTGGCGCGAGCGGTTCCAGCCGCGGTCACGACGAGGACCAGCGCGGGAACCCCCGCCGCGAGCAGCGAGCGTGCGAGAGCGCGTGGAGTCATGGCGGCCTCCTAGAAGTCGAAGTCGATGCCGGCGAAGACCGACTGGGTGGTGACGTCGCGGCCCGGCGTCGTGGTGGCGTCGGGGGTCCACCCGACGTTCTTCACCTTGTCCACGTGCCCTTCCAGGTGGATGGCCGCGGACGCGCGCGGGCCCATGGCGAGGTAGTGGCGGACGCCGACGGTCCCGCCGTCGGTGTCCCCGGAGCCGTACTTGAACCGCACGACGTCGTACTTGGCGAAGATGAGCCAGGGCGTCGCGACGTACCCCGCCACCGTGTACGGCACCCAGTCGAGCTCGATGAACCCGCTGTTGAAGGAGTTGACGGTGGCGGAGAGATCCTCGTTCGTGTTCGGGTCCGTCCCGGCGAGCCCCGCGTTCTCCTTGCCGTAGATGTACGCGACGGTGAAGAACGCTGGAGCCGCGGGGTAGCCGAGGTACCAGGAGAGCTCGCCGCCGGCGCGGTAGAAGTTCTTGTGGTCGCGTCCGGTGCCGGTGGATCGGGTTCCCGTCCGCGTCCGCTGGCGAAGGTGGTGGGCCACCACCCGACGGCGCCCAGCGCGCCCACGCGGACCCAGGGCAAGATGGAGTTCCCGAGCTCGAACGACTTCTGCACGTGGGCGTAGACCATCGGATCCGACCACCCGTTGCCCGAGAGCCCCTCCCCGCCGTTCGCGGACGTGAACGACAGCGCCCAGCGCGTGCTGCTGCGGGCGTCGTGGCCGTCGAGCTCGATCCCGACCTGGTTCTCCCCCATGTCGAACCCCACGGCGCTGCTCCCTCCACCGGGTTGCGCGCCGTACGCGGCGTAGCCGTACAGCAGCGACACCCCGCGGTGAGCCGACGCCGGCAGGTCCAGCTCGAACTTGCCGATCTTGGCGTTCAGCCAGCCCGTGCCGCCGAGGTTGTCGAGCCGGGCCCAGGCGGACTCGAGGGACGCGGTGCCGTCTGGCCCGAAGCCGGAGACCACCACGAGGTAGGAGATGTCCTTCGCGACGAGGCCGCCCATGAGGAAGTCGACGCCCGGCGGGATGGGGACGCCGCCCGACTGCGTGGTCACCGGGTAGGTCGTTCCGGTCGTCGTGTCCGTGGCGGTCTGGTTGTTGGTCCGCGTCCACTGGTACGCGGGCGTGATGCGGATCGCGAGCGGGAAGTAGTCCTGCGAGATCCCCACCGGATCGTCCTTCCCCAGGCCGAACTGGTAGCCGTTGTCGCGGAAGTTCTGCCCCTGCTGGTTGAAGATGGGCCACGCCACGTGGCAGGCGGAGCACGACATGCCGTACTTGCGCGCGAACGCGGGGAAGGCCTCGGCCCGCATCGCGGCGACGACCGCGAGGAGGGCGACGGCTGCTCGGATCGATCTCATCGTGTCATCCTCTTGCGTTTCACGAATCGTGACTTCACGTACCGTGTCGAGAACGGAGGGTCGAGGAGCGGCATGATACCGGGTCGCAAGGAGCATTCGACGGTCCAGGAGGGGATTGCTTTGCACTCAACCCAAATGACCATCGGTCGCAGTCACGCGCCGTGACGAGGCCGCCGCCGGATGGCGCGCGGCACACCGCCAGCGCCGCGCGCGCCGCGCGCCAGATCGGCCGTGGAGCGGCGGCCCGTCCGCCGCGATCACTGCTGCGGCGGCGGCGTCCAGCGCGCGTCCGCCGCCGCGTTCTGCTGCAGCATCCGTCCCGGCTCCGCCGTCCCCTTCAGCGTGCGGAGCCAGTTCACGTAGTGCACGAGCCCCCAGAGGTCCTCCTCCGGGAGCGCCCCCTTCCACGTCGGCATGGCCGTCCCGCCCACACCCGACGCGATCACGCGGTAGAAGTCCTCGAGCTCGTGGCCGGCCCGGATCGAGCGGAGGTCGGTCCGCGTGAAGTCCGGGGGCAGGATCTTCACGCCGTAGTCGCTCTCCTTCAGGACCGCGCCGTACATGTCGTCGCGGAACTCGGTCGACCCCGAGCCGGTGAGCTCCTTCGACGCCTCGAAGATGAACTCCTTCGGCGCGTACGACGGGTGACACGACAGGCACTGCGCGAGGCCGTGGTAGACCTTCCGGCCGAACGCGACCCCCTCCCCGTCCCTGTCCTTCCAGGGATCCGGCGTGGGGACCACCGTGTCGCCGGGGGCCTCGGTCTGCCAGCGCGGCGAGAAGGTCTTCAGGTACTGGACGATCCCCTGGAGGTCCCGCTCCGGGACGCCGTCCCAGTTCAGCATGGCCGTGCCGTGCAGGCCGAACCGGACGATCCGGACGAGGTCGTCGTCGTGGGGCAGCGTCCCCGCCGGGACGGCGGCGAACTTGAACGCGCCGAGGGTGAAGTCGCGCGGCGGCGGGCGCAGGCCGGACGCGGACGGCCCCTTCCCGTCGCCCTTGTCCCCGTGGCAGGCGCGGCAGTAGAGCTCGTACGAGCGCGCGCCCGCGGTGAGCACCGCGGCCGGGACCACCTCACCACCGAGGGTCAGGGGCTTCTCGAAGGATGGCGCGCGATACCCCTTGCAGCCGAGGGCGGCGGCGAGCAGGGCGAGGAGCGGCGTCGCTCGGGTCATGGTCGTTCCGGTCAGGTGAGGTACACGGTCGCGTAGAGCACGCCCCACACGATCCCGACGAAGTGCCAGTACATGCCCCACAGCCGCACCGTGACGCGGCTCGGACCGGTGTGCGCGGAGCGCGCGCGCGCGCGAGCACGGCGAGCGCGCCACGCCCACCGCCACGTGGAGCGCGTGCAGCGCCGTGAGCGAGTAGAACACCGAGGGGTACGGCCCGCCGTCGATGCGGAGGCCGTCGCGCCAGAGCCCGACCCACACCACCGCCTGGAGCGCCAGGAACGACGGCGCCGAGGGCGGTCGCGGCCGCGAGCGCCCGGGCGGCACGGGCGCGGCGCCCCGCCGTGGCGGCGCGCAACGCCGCGACGACGGCGCCGCTCGAGGCGGCGATGACCGCGGTGTTGACCGCGGGAGGAGGTGCGGCGGCGCGGGTAGGTCGAGCGGCGGCCACACCGGCGCGCGCGAGCGGACGAGCGCGTAGGAGAAGAAGAGCGCGGCGAACATCATCGCCCACGAGCCGAGGAAGACGACCATGCCCACGTACGCGGTCTGCTCGGACGGGGCGAGCCGCGCGCGGCGCGCCGCGAGGCTGGGCACGTCCCCGCCCGCCGGACCGAGGGAGCCGCGCCGCGCCACGGTGGAGGCCCCGTCCATCGTCACGCCTTCCCGGCCGCGAGCCCCGGGTCGCCTCCGCCCGGCAGCACCTCGGCCTGTCCCGCGAAGTCGCGGCCGGTGAGCCGCCTCACCTCGGGGTTGGAGAGCTCGTGCGGCCCTCGAACCACCGCCGGGATGGCGTCGAAGTTGTGGAAGGGGGGAGGCGACGAGGTCGAGGTCCACTCGAGCGTCGTCACGTTCCACGGGTTCTGCCCCGCCGGCCGCGCCTTCCCGAACAGCGTCCGGAAGAAGTTCACGACGAACAGGAACTGGCCCGCGAACAGCGCGAAGGCGAAGTAGCTCGTCCAGCGGTTGAGGCCGCGCAGCCCCTGGATGAACGTGTACTGGTACGGGTCGAAGAGCCGCCGCTCCTGCCCGGCGTACCCGGCGAGGAGCTGGCCGCCGAACACGAGCGTGAGCCCCACCACCGAGAACCAGAAGTGCGCCTTCCCGAGGCGCTCGTCGAGGCTGCGGCCGAACATCTTCGGGAACCAGAAGTAGAGGCCGGTCATCGCCCCCATGAACGACCCGGCCGCCATGGTGAAGTGGAAGTGGCCCACCACGAACATCGTGTCGTGGAGGTACAGGTCCATCGAGATGTCGCCCAGGAAGAGCCCGGTGAGCCCGCCGATGCCGAACACGAACACGGTCCCGAGCGCGAAGAGCATGGGCGTGTCGAAGTGGAGCGAGCCGCCCCAGATCGTGAGGAGCCAGTTCACCACCACGATCATGGAGGGCACGCTGATGAGGAGGGTGAAGAGCATGAAGCTCTCGCCCAGGAGCGGGCTCATCCCGGTGACGAACATGTGGTGGCCGTAGACCATGGCCGAGAGCACGGTCACGGCGACCATCGACCACACCGTCCCGCGGTACCAGTGGTGCGGCTTGCGCGCGAAGAACGCGAGCACGTCGCCCACGATCCCCCAGGCCGGCAGGATCATGATGTAGACCTCCGGGTGGCCGAAGATCCAGAACAGGTGCTGGTAGAGGATGGGGTCTCCGCCCCCGCGCACCGCCGACGCGCCGGCGATGAAGAACTGCGTCCCGAAGTTGCGATCGAGGAGCAGCAGGATCGCGGCGGAGCCGAGCACCGGGATGAAGAGCGCGTTCAGGACGGCGGTGAGCCAGAGCCCCCAGATCGTGAGCGGGAGGCGCATGTACGTCATCCCGGGCGCGCGCAGCCGGATGACGGTGGTGACGTAGTTCACCGCGCCCATCGTGCTCGACACGCCGGTCACGAAGATCGCGAGCACGATCAGCGTCTGCCCGAGGCCGGGGGTCCCGACGTTGGTGGAGAGCGGCGCGTAGGTGGTCCAGCCGGCGCCGCCCGTGCCGAGATCCGTGAAGAACGACGCGAGCACGAGCAGCTGCGACAAGAGGAAGGACCAGAAGGAGAACATGTTCAGCTTCGGGAACGCCATGTCCCGCGCGCCGATCATGAGCGGGATGAGGAAGTTCCCGAAGGCGCCGATGAGCACCGGCGTGACCGCGAAGAAGATCATGCCGAGCCCGTGCGTGGTGAAGATCTGCTGGTAGGTGGCCGGGCCGATGACGCCCCCGCTCCCGCCGAGGAAGCATCCGACCGAGCACGGGGACCGGCCGGTACGGGAAGGCCCACTGCCAGCGGATCAGCATCGCGAGCGCGCCCGCCACGAGCATGAAGAGGAGCCCGGCCCACAGGAACTGCTTCGCGATGACCTTGTGGTCGATCGAGAAGACGTACCGCCGCCAGAAGGAGGTGGGCTCGTGGTGGATCGGCTGGCTCTGCTCGGCGAGCGCGAGCACTTCCGCGGGCGTCATGGGTTCCTCCACTCCCAGCCCCAGTGCGCGTCCTTGTCGTCCGGGTCGTAGGCGCGGCGCGCGTCCTGCTCGGCGGTGGCGAGCCACGCCCGGAACTCCTCGGGCGGTAGCACGGTCAGGACGCCGCGCATCTTGTAGTGGTTCGGGCCGCAGTGCTGGGCGCAGGCGATCTCGTACTCGCCCGGCACCTGCCCCTGGAACCTGAGGCGCGTGACCATCCCGGGGACGGCGTCCTGCTTCACGCGGAAGTTGGGTAGGTTGAAGCTGTGGATCACGTCGTTGGAGGCGAGCTGCACCACGACCGGCGTCGCCACGGGCACGCGGATGTCGTTCAGGAGGACCACGTCGTCCGCGGTGTCGAACTTGCCGTCCGGCCCCGCGTAGCGCACGGACCAGGCCCACTGGTGCGCCGTCACCTCCACCCGGACGGTGTCCGGCCGGTCGTCCGCCAGCGCGAAGTTCCAGAAGACGTGGTTCATGTCGTGCAGCGTGTGGACGAAGAGGCGCCCGTCCACCGCCACCGCCACGAGCGCGATGACTCCGACGACGAGGAGCACCGAGCCCCGCGTCCCGTGCGTGTAGGTCGCGGCGTGGTTCCGCCCGTGCCGCGCGAACGCCCAGATCATGGCGGCGAGCACCAGGACGAAGATCACGGTGATCGCGGCGAGGGTGAAGTGGATGAGCCCGTCGACGCGGGCCCCGTCGAGCGACACGTCCCGCGGCATCCCGTAGCCGCGCTCCGGCTGCGGGTCGGCCGCGGCTGCGCGGGCGAGGAGCGCGACGGCGGCGGCCAGGACCGAGCGGAGGCGCGGGCTCACGGCCGCGTCCCCCGGATCGCGCGCACGACCCACCACGCCACCGCGTACGGCGCCGCGATCATGCCGCCGATCCAGAGCGCGGCGTGGGGGCCGGCGTCGCGGGCGCAGGCGGGGCACGCGAGGGCGAGCGCCGGGGCGGCCGACAGCGCGAGGAAGAGGGCGAGCTTCATCGCACGTGCCTCCAGAAGGCGTCGGCCATCAGCACGAGGCCGTACGCGGCGGGCGCGAGCAGCGGCGCGAGCACGGTGAGCCGCAGGATGCGGGTCTCGGACCGCAGGTGCATGAAGAACAGGCCGATGAGCGCGGCCTTCGCGACCGCGAGCAGCACGAGCGCGACGACCGCCGCGGTCCTCGGGATCGCCGCGGTGCGCGCCACGCCGAGCTCGACGAGCGTGAGGACCGCCAGCGTCGCGACCACCGCCGCGTACTGCCCGAGCCCGTGGGCCCCGGCGCGCCGCTCGCCCGCGGCCCCCTCGCTCGCTTTCACGAGATCCGGCATCGCGTCCTCAGGGCATGAGGTAGACGAAGGAGAAGACGAACACCCAGACGAAGTCGACGAAGCACCAGTAGAGGCCGAGGATCTCCACCTGGCGGGCCGTCGCGGTCCCGCGCAGCCAGCCCACCAGGACCGCGAGGATGTAGAGCACGCCCACGGCCACGTGGAGCCCGTGGTACCCGGTGATCACGTAGAAGGTGGACGCGCGCGCGGAGTGCCCGAAGACGAGCCCCTCGTGCACGAGCCCGCGGCCCCACAGGCCGAACCACTCCTGGTACTGCCCGAGGAGGAAGACGAAGCCTCCCGCCGCGGTGACCGCGAGCAGCACGGCCGCCGCCCGGCGCCGCCCCTCCACCGCGGCGGCCCAGGCCAGCACGTTCGTGAAGCTCGTGCAGATGAGCAGGAACGTGAGACCCGCGGTGAACGTGATGCCGAGCGCCGGCTCGTCGGGCTGCCGCCAGATCGCGGAGCCGGCGCGGAGGATCCCCTCGGCGATGAGCAGCCCTCCGAACGAGAACGCGTCGGAGACGAGGAAGATCCACATCCCCAGCTTGCCGGGCGTCGCCGCGCCGTACTGCGCGTCGCGCGGCCAGATGGCGGCGTGCGCGTGCCGAGCGTCGTGAGCGTCGATGGTCGTGCTCATGGTGCCCCGATTTCGAGAAGCAGCGGGCCTAACGACGCGCATCGGCCTTCACTCATCTCGTTGGGGTGCAAACGGGCGCTGCAAGCGGACGTTGACCGCCGGCGCGCCGGCGCCGGCCCGCGCTCCTCTTGGGGGCGCGAGTTGCCGCCCGGGGCGTGCCTCGCTATCTGCGGGTGCATGGCCGACACGAGCACCGCCGCGGCGCCACCGGCGCTCGGCGAGCGCCTGAACGGGACGGTGAGCGCCCTGGTGGGACGCCCCGCGTTCTGGATCGCCGTCGTCGGGCTGCTCGGCGCCTGGCCGGCGGTGTGGGCGCTCCGCTCGCCGGTCCCGCCGCCGCCGCCCGTCCTCGCGACGCTGCCCCCGTTCCGGCTGACGGACCAGGACGGGGCGCCCTTCGGCTCCCGCGAGCTCCAGGGGAAGGTCTGGGTCGCGAGCTTCATCTTCACCCGCTGCACCACGGTCTGCCCCGCCATCACCGCCCAGATGGCGCGCATCCAGGACCGGATGCGCAACCTCGAGCCGGCCTTCCGCCTCGTCTCGTTCAGCGTCGATCCGTCCTTCGACACCCCCCCGCAGCTCGCCGCGTACGCCCGCGCGCACCGGGCGAGCCCGAGGCTCTGGACCTTCCTCACCGGCCCGGAGGAGGCGGTCCGGGACGCCGTGGTGAGGGGGCTCAAGGAGACCATGGGCCGGGAGGCCTCCGCCGACGGGTCTGCCCTGGGACTCCTCCACGGGACGCACCTCGTCCTCGTGGACGCGAAGGGGCGCGTCCGCGGGTACTACGCGTCCGACGCGCCGGACGTCGTGGAACGGGTGGTCCGCGACGCGGCGCTGCTCGTCAATCGTGGGTGACGTGGCGCGACAGGTTCGCTCGAAGGCGGGACGCCGCGCCGCGGCGCCCGCTGCTCATTCCCGCGCGCCGCGCTGCGGCGCCGCTCAGGAGGTACTCATGCGCTGCGTGAAGGTCGTCCCCGTCCTCGTCGCCGTCCTGCTCGCCGGCCCCGCCGGGGCGGGGGAGGTCAGGGGCACGGTCAAGTACACCGGCGCGCCGCCGCACCTGCAGCCGTTCAAGGCGACGCGCGACATGAAGGTCTGCGGCCAGGAGGTGCCGAACGAGTCGGTGGAGGTCTCGAGCGGCGCCCTCCAGAACGTGGTCGTGGAGGTGAAGGGAGCCCCGAAGCCCGCGCCGACGACGATCAGCATCGACCAGCAGAACTGCCACTACATCCCGCACGTCCAGGCCGCGTCGGTCGGCAGCACGCTCGACATCATCAACGGCGACCCGATGCTCCACAACATCCACGGGCGCATGGGGAATCAGACGCTCTTCAACCTCGCCATGCCGCTCAAGGGGCAGAAGATCCCCAAGCCGCTCCCGAAGGCCGGCCTCGTGGACGTGAAGTGCGACGTGCACGCCTGGATGCAGGGCTACGTCTGGGTCACCGACGATCCCGCGGCGGTGAGCGGGAAGCAGGGCGAGTTCGCCATCAAGGACGTGCCGGCGGGCACCTACACCGTGACCGCGTGGCACGAGAAGCTGGGCGAGAAGACGAAGCAGGTGACCGTTCCCGCGGCCGGTGAGGTCACCGTCGAGTTCGCGTACCCGTAGCCGTCCGGCCCTCCGAAGGCCATCGGCCCCGGATGCACGGAGGCCCCTCCCCGCGGACGGGGAAGGGCCTCGTGAGCTTCGCGGCCTGCCGTGGGGCGGCTACTTGATGACCCAGGTGTCGCCGGAGGCGAGGAACTTCTTCACGTCGACGTCGCCCTTCTTCGACTTCGCCTTCTCGATCATCTCCCAGGTCAGCTCGTCTGCGGTCGGCTTGCGGACGTCGCGGAAGATGCCGATCGGCGTCGGGAAGCCGGGCTTCTCGGCGAGGTTCGCGAGCATGAAGGCCATCGTGGGATCGTCGCGCTTCGCGTCGTGCACGAGGATGTCCTTCTCGGCCACGCCGTTCTCGCCGATCGTGACCGCCTCGAGCTTCGCGTTCTGCGCGTCGAAGCGGATGCCCTTCTTGTTGTCCTTCCCGTAGAGGAGCGGCTTCCCGTGCTCCATCCGCAGGATCATGTCCGCCTTGACGGCCTTGTCGGTGAGGAACGTGTAGGCGCCGTCGTTGAACACCGGGCAGTTCTGGAAGATCTCGACGAACACGCTGCCCTTGTGCTCCGAGGCGGCCTTGATGACGCCGCCCATGTGCGCGCCCTCGACGTCGATGGCGCGCGCGACGAACGTCGCCCCCGCGCCGAGCGCGAGCGCGGGCGGGTTGAACGGGTAGTCCGGCGAGCCGTGCGGCGTGGTCTTCGTCTTCTTGCCGAGCTCGGAGGTCGGCGAGACCTGGCCCTTGGTGAGACCGTAGATGCGGTTGTTGAACATCAGCATCTTGAGGTCCAGGTTCCGCCGCATCGCGTGGATGAAGTGGTTGCCGCCGATGGCGAGCGCGTCGCCGTCGCCGGTGATGATCCACACCATCAGCTCGGGGCGGGAGACCTTGATGCCCGAGGCGAAGGTCGGGGCGCGGCCGTGCAGCGTGTGCATCCCGTAGTTGTTCATGTAGTACGGGAAGCGCGAGCTGCAGCCGATGCCGGAGACGAAGACGATGTTCTCGCGCTTGACGCCGACGGTCGGCATCGTCTTCTGCACCTGGTTGATGATCGAGAAGTCGCCGCAGCCGGGGCACCAGCGCGGGTCGACGCCCGACTCGAAGTCCTTCTTCGTGTAGACCGGCAGGGCGGTGTTCACGGTCTGGCCGTTCGTGCTCATGTTCGCGGTCGTCCTTTCCGGTGGGCTTAGAGGAGCTCGAGGACCCGGCCGGCCAGCTCGGTGATCTTGAGCGGCTTGCCGTTGATCCGGTTGTACTGGAGGGGGTCGACGCCCGGGTACTGCGAGCGCATGTACTGGGCGAGCTGGCCGTCGTTCACCTCGGGCACGAGCACCTTCCTGTAGCCCTTGAGGACGGCGCCGAGGTTCTTCGGCAGCGGGTTCAGCCAGCGCAGGTGGACGTGGCCGACCTTCTTGCCCTTCGCGACGAGGTCCTCGGCCGCGCCGCGGACCGCGCCGAACGTGCCGCCCCAGGAGAGGAGGAGCACGTCGCCGGACGTCGCGCCGAACGGCTGGACGTCCGGGACGTCCTCGACGACGTTCCGGATCTTCTGGGCGCGGGTCTTCACCATGCGCTCGTGGTTCATGCCGTCGTAGGACACCATGCCGGACATGGAATCCTTCTCGAGGCCGCCGATGCGGTGCTCGAGGCCGGGCGTGCCGGGGATGGCCCAGGGCCGGATGAGCTTGTCGTCCCGGAGGTAGGGCATGTACTTGCCCTCGTAGTTCGGCTGCGTCTGGTACTTCGGCTCGACCTTGGGGAGCTTCGCGGGGTCCGGGATGAGGAACGGCTCCGAGCCGTTCCCGAGGAAGCCGTCGGTGAGGAGGATGACGGGCGTCATCCACTTCACGGCGATCTTCATCGCCTCCATCGCGGCGTAGAAGCAGTCCACCGGGCTCTGCGCCGCGAGCACGGGGAGCGGCGCCTCGCCGTGGCGGCCGTACAGCGCGATGAGGAGGTCGGACTGCTCGGTCTTCGTCGGCATGCCCGTCGACGGACCGCCGCGCTGCACGTCGACGACGACGAGCGGGAGCTCCGCGATCACCGCGAGGCCGATCATCTCGGACTTGAGCGCGAGGCCCGGGCCGGAGGTGGTGGTGCAGCCGAGGGCGCCGGCGAAGGAGGCGCCGATCGCCGAGCCGACGCCGGCGATCTCGTCCTCCGCCTGGAACGTCACGACGCCGTGCTCCTTGAAGTACGACATCTCCTGGAGGATCTCGGTCGCCGGCGTGATCGGGTAGCTGCCGAGGAACACCTGTCGCCCGGTCATCTTCGCGACCGTCGCGAAGCCGAGCGCGACCGCCGCGTTGCCGGTGATGTTCCGGTAGACGCCGGGCGCGAGCTTCGAGGCGGGCACGTCGTAGCGCGCGAAGAAGACCTCGGTCGTGTCGCCGTACGCGTAGCCGGCCTTGAAGACCTTCTGGTTCGCCTCGGCGACCTCCGGCTTCTTCGCGAACTTCTTCGCGATCGCCTCGAGCTGCGCCTCCATCGGCCGGCTGTACAGCCAGTACATGATGCCGAGCGCGAAGTAGTTCTTGCAGCGCGCGATCTCCTTCGACGAAAGGCCCGAGCCCGCGAGCGCGGCCTCGGTGAGCTTGTTCATGTCGACGTTGAAGATCTTGTAGTTCTGCTGGAGCGCGGCGTCGTCGAGCGGGTTCGACTTGTAGCCGGCCTTCTCGAGGTTCGACTCGTTGAAGGCGCCGCCGTTCACGATGAGCATCCCGCCGGTGCGCAGGTCGGGGAGGTTCGTCTTGAGCGCGGCGGGGTTCATCGCGACCAGCACGTCGGGCGCGTCGCCCGGCGTGTGGATCTCGCGGGAGCCGAAGTGCACCTGGTAGCCGGACACGCCGGCGAGCGAGCCGGCCGGGGCGCGGATCTCGGCGGGGTAGTCGGGGAACGTCGCGAGGTCGTTGCCGGCGAGGGCGTTCGCCTTCGTGAACTCGGTGCCGGTGAGCTGCATGCCGTCGCCCGAGTCGCCGACGAAGCGAATGGTGACGGTCTCGACCTGCACCTTGCTCTTGGACGCAGCAGTCTGGGTGGACATGAGTCCCTGGTTCTCCTTGGGAGGGGGGATGCCGTGGGGGAGCCGACGTTCCCGGAAAAGGGGCTGCCTGTATGCCCCATCGGCACCCGGAAGTCAAGCAGGCCAAGTGAGTCAAGTGGTCGGAAAGACGATGGAATCGAGTACCGAAGCCGTCCGCGATCATTTCTCGTCCCGGACGGGGTCCTTGCTCTGGATCACGTGCCGCGACGGGCGCTTACGGGACCCTTCTTGCCCGTCGGCGCCGCTCCACGCGGTCGAGGGCGCACGCTGGGCCCCGGAGGGCGCTCCCCAGGGCCTGGCGCTCACGGGTTCGATGGGTTCCGCGAGTGCTCACCGCTCGGGAAAGATCTTCCCCGGGTTCAGGATGCCCAGGGGATCGAACACTGCCTTCAGCCTTCTCTCCAGCGCGACGACCTCCCTTCCCTGCTCCATCTCCAGGAAGTCGCGCTTCGCGAGCCCGACGCCGTGCTCGCCGGTGATGGTCCCGCCGAGGCCGACGGCGGCGCGGAGGATGTCCGCGACGGCGGCGTCCACGGCGGGCCGCTCGTCGGCGCGATCGAACAGCACGTTGCAGTGCAGGTTTCCGTCACCCGCGTGGCCGTAGGTCGCGACGACGAGGCCGGCGGCACGGCCGATCTCCTTCGCGCGGGCGATCATGTCCGGGATCTTCGACCGGGGAACCGCGACGTCCTCGGAGAGCTTCATCGGGTGGAGCTTCTTGAGGTTGGTCGAGATGAACTTCCGCATCTCCCAGACCTCGCGCCGCTGCGCCTCGTTCTGCGCGACGATCACCTCTCCCGCCGCGTCGCCGCGGACCAGCTCCGCGACGCGGACGATCTCCCCGAACACCTGCTCCTCGTCGTTGCCGTCCGTCTCCACGAGGAGCGCGGCGCCGGCTCCGGGCGGGAGCGGGAGCGGCGAGGTCCGCGCGGCGGCGGCGAGCGAGACGTCGTCGAGGAGCTCGAGGCAGCGCGGCACGACCCCCTGCGCGAGGACGCGGCTCACCGCGCGGGCGGCCGCCTCGACGGTCGGGAAGGCGACGAGCGCGGTCGCGACGTGGCGCGGGCGGGGCACGAGCTTCAGCACGACCTCGGTGACGATGCCGAGCGTCCCCTCGCTCCCCACGAACAACGCCGTGAGGTCGTACCCCGCGACCCCCTTGATGCTCCGCTTGCCGACCTTCAGCACCTCGCCCGTCGGCACGACGACGGTGAGGCCGAGGACGTACTCGCGGGTCACGCCGTACTTGAGCGCGCGCGGGCCGCCCGCGTTCTCGGCGACGTTCCCGCCGATGGAGCAGGTGTCGAGCGAGTTCGGGTCGGGCGGGTAGAAGAGGCCGTGCTTCTCCACCTCGGCCTGGAGGACGCCGGTCACGACGCCGGGCTCGACGCGCGCCACGAGATCCTCCGGCGAGATCTCGAGGATCCGGTTCATGCGCTCGACCGAGACCGCGATCCCGCCCTTCACCGAGAGCGAACCTCCCGACTTGCCGGTCCGGGCGCCGATCGGGACGACCGGGACCCGGTGGCGCGCGGCCGCGGCGAACACGGCGCGGACCTCCTCGGCGCTCTCGACGAGCGCCACCGCGTCGGGCGGGAAGGCGCCCAGGTCCGACTCGTCGCGCCCGTAGGGGTCGAGCCGGTCTGCGTCGCCGGCGAGGAGGCGCTCCGGAGGGAGCACCGCCCGCAGCTCCTCGATCGCGGCGGCCGTCCCCGGGCTCAACCGTACACCTCCACGTTCGAGCCGGTGATCGCCGGGGGCGCGTCGATCGCCGCGAACACCACGACGCGCGCCACCTCGTCGGGCGTCATCTCGGGCTCGAACGGCGTCCTCTTCAGCATCTCCGTGTCGGTGCTCCCCGGCGACACGGCCACGCACTGGACGCCGTGCGGCCGGAGCTCCTCGGCGAGGCAGCGCGTGAGCCCGAGGAGCCCCGCCTTCGAGGCGTTGTAGGCGCTCCCGCCCGCGGTGCCGATCGTCGCGGAGATCGACGCGACGTTCACGATCCGCCCGCGCCGGCGCGCCTTCATCCCGGGGATCACCGCACGCGCGCAGAGGAACGGGCCGACGAGGTTCACGTCGAGCACCTCGCGGAACGCCGCCGGGGAGAGCTCCTCGGCGAGGCCGCGCTCCAGGATGCCCGCCCCGTTCACGAGCACGTCGACGGGCCCGAGCGCCCGCTCGTGTGCGGCGACGAGCCGCGCGACGTCCTCCTCGCGCCGCACGTCGCCCGCGACCGCGAGCGCCGCCCATCGCTCCGCGACGACGCGCTCGACCTCGGCGGCCGTGCGGGCGAACACGGTGACGCGGAGCCCGCGGGCGGTGAGCGCGCGCGCGATCGCCGCCCCGATCCCGCGCCCGCCGCCCGTCACGATGGCGGTCCTCGCGGCGGGCGGCGCGGCCGCGCCGGACGTCACCGCCTGTCCTTCCGAGCGGAGGCGAGGGAGGGCGCGCTCCCCCGGCGCCGCGGCATGGCGGTCGCCCCCTTGCGCGCCGCGCGCTCGACGAGCGCCTGGAACCGCCGCCGCGCGGGACCGTCCTTCGCGAGCGAGCCCGCCCACGCCTCCGCGTGCGCGCGCGCGCCCACGCGCCGCTCGCCGCGGACGGTCATGCAGAGCTGCTCCGCCTCGAGCACGCAGGCTGCCCCGCGCGCACCGACGTGCCTGACGAGCGCGTCCGCGATTCCGCGAGCCAGGTCCTCCTCCAGGACGAGCCGGTGCGCGAGCGCGTCGACGAGCTTCACGATCTGACCGAACCCGACCACGCGGCCGCCCGGGATGTACGCGACGTGCGCCACGCCGCGGGACGGGAGGAGGTGGTGCGGGCACATGGAGTGGAAGTCGATCCCCGTGACCGCGACGAGGTCCTTCGCGGCGCTCGGGATGGCGCCGGCCAGGATCTCGGCGGGGTCGCGGCCGTAGCCGTCCACGAGGTCCTGGAGCCACGCCTCCGCGACGCGCCTCGGCGTCCCGGCGAGGTCCTCGGCGCGCCGCGTCTCCGGCGGCAGCCCGAGGGCGTCGAGGAAGCGGCCGACCGCCTCCGCCGCGAGCCCGGGGTCCGGCCTGCGCCGCGGCGGGCGGAGCGCCTTCACCCTAGCGGCCACCCGCCCCCCGGTACGTGACGCACGAGTCCGGGATCTCGTAGAGCCGCACCTCCGCGAGCCCCGGCAGCCGGCCCTGGAGCGACTCCCAGATCCAGCGCGCGATGTTCTCCGCGGTCGGGTTCTCGAGCACGTCGTTCAGGTCGCGGTGGTCGACGCGCGCGAGCACGTGCTCCTGGACGGTGCGCTTGATGTCGCCGAAGTCCGCGATCATCCCGGTCTTCGGATCGACCTCGCCCTCGACGGCGACGAAGAACTTGTAGTTGTGGCCGTGCAGCCTGAAGCAGGGCCCCTCGTACCGGGGGAGCCGGTGGGCCGCCGCGAAGTGGAACTCGACGTCGAGGCGCATGCGCCGGACGTCGACGTAGTCGATCGCCGCCATGCCCCGGTTATAGCGTCGATCGAGCGGCGGCGCGGTCGTTGCTCTACGACGTCGCGCCGGACGCGGGCGACGACGCGGCCGCCTCCGCGCTCAGGTTGAGCGCGTTCTTCAGCACCTGGCTCGGGCGGAACGTGAGGACGCGGCGGGCGCTGATCTCGATCTCCTCGCCGGTCTGCGGGTTGCGCCCCACGCGGGACTTCTTGTCCCGGACGATGAAGTTCCCGAAGCCGCTGATCTTGATCTTCTCGCCGCGCTCCAGCGTCTCCTTGATGGTGTCGAAGACCATCTCCACGATCTCGGCGGCCTCCTTCTTGGAGAAGCCCACCTTCTCGTAGACGCTTTCGATGATGTCGGCCTTGGTCACGGTCGCCCCCCAGGTCGCGGCTAAGTAGTGAATTCGTTAGCTTATTTCGGCGCGGCTGTCAAACCATTGGCGCGTGCCCGCGCGTCGGCCGCGCGCCTGCGTCATCGGCCCTTCGCGGGAGCGTCCTTCCGATCGCCCTTTCCCCCGGCGGGCGAGCCTGGCTTCGCTCCGCCCGCCGGCTCGAGCGCCTCGAGCTCCTGCCGCGCGCGCTCCCGCGACGCGCGCGTCCGCTCCGCGGCGGCGTCGAGGTCCTGCTTCGCCACGCCGGGGGGCACCGCGACGACCTGCTCGCCGCCGAGCTCGCGGCCGACGCCGGCGGTGAGCGCGAGGACGAGCGCGCTCCCGATCGCCGCGGCGGCCGCGAGCGCGGTGGCGGTCACCGAGGCCCACCGGACGTAGCCGGAGCGGAGCGCGCGGATGCCGAGCCAGAGCGCGGCGAGCCCGACGGCGAGGCCGAACGGCGCCGAGATCGGGTTCCAGGCGGAGAGCGCCGCCGCGGCCGCGAACCCGAGCGCCGCGATCGGCAGCGGACTGCGCTCCCCGGGCACGCCGGTCACCCGCGCAGCTCCGCCCCGAGCTTCGCGCCGAGCCGCGCCACGATCCGCGCGTGGGCGGCGTCCGCCTCGGCGTCGGTGAGCGTGCGGTCGGACGCGCGGTAGGAGATCGCGAACGCGAGGTTCTTCTTGCCCGCCGGGAGCGGCGCGCCGCGGTAGACGTCGAAGATCGTCACCGCCTCGACGAGCGGCTCCTCGCGCACCGCCGCCTCGACCGACGCGGCCGTGACCGCGTCGTCCACGACGACGGCGAGGTCGCGGAGGACCGCCGGGAGGCGCGGGATGGCGCGATGCTGCGGGACGAGGCGCATCTGGCGCACGATGGCGTCGAGGAAGAGCCGGAACGCGAGCACGCCGCGCGGCAGCTCGAACGCCGCTGCGACGCGGGGGTGAAGCTCGCCGACGACCCCGAGCATCTCGTCGGCGTCGGACGCTATCACGACGGCCGAGTGCCGCGGGTGCAACCACCCGTTCGCATCGCCCCGCCAGACCGCCTCGATGCCGAGGGAGTCCAGCACCTCCGCGACCGCCGCCTTGGCGTCGTAGAAGTCGAGCGCGTCGGAGCCGGTCGCCCAGCCCGGCGGGCTGCGCCGCCCGGCGAGGACGCCCGCGATCTCGACCGCCTCCGCGGTGGGGCGGTCCTTCGGGTCCGGGTGTGGGTGGTAGACGCTCGCGATTCTCGTAGAGCCGGACGTCCTCGACCCGCTGCCGCCGGTTGTAGGCGACGTTCTTGAGGAGCGACGGGACGAGGCTCGTCCGCATCACCGAGAGCTCCGCGCTGATCGGGTTCTTGAGCGCGATGCCCAGGGCCCGGCCCGAGCCGTCGCCGGTGATCACGTGGTACTCGAACGGCTCGAGCTCCTTCTCGGCGACGAAGCTGAAGTTCACCGCCTCGGAGAAGCCCGCCGCCTCGAGCGCGACGCGGGCCCGCTCGATCGCCTGCGCCTCCGGGGGCTCGACCGGCGTGTCCACCGCGTTCCCGGGCAGCGTCTCCGGGATCGCGTCGTAGCCCTTCGTCCGGACGATCTCCTCGACGAGATCCTCCTCGATCGAGACGTCGACGCGCCAGCTCGGAACCTGGTAGACCGCCGCGTCCTTCGTCGCCTTCGTCTCGGCAAACCCGAGCCCGGCGAGGATCCTGCGCGCGTCGCCCTTCGCGACGTCCATCCCCAGGATCTCGGCGGGGCGGTGCCAGCGGAGCTTCACCTTCGGCGCCCGGACCTTGCGCGGGTGCGCGTCGACGACGCCCCGGAGGACGGTGCCGCCCGCGAGCTCCGCGATGAGCGCCGCGCAGCGGTCCACGGCCGGGATCACCATGCCGGGGTCGGCGCCCCGCTCGAACCGGTACGACGCCTCCGTCTTGAGGCCGTGCCGCCGCGACGTCCGCCGGATGCCCTCCGGCTGGAACCAGGCGGACTCGAGGAGCACGCGCGTCGTGCCGGCGGAGATCTCGGAGTCGCCGCCGCCCATGACGCCTGCGAGCGCGCTCCCGCGATCGCGGTCGGCGATGAGGAGGTCCTCGGTCGAGAGCGCGCGCTCCTTGCCGTCGAGGGTGACGAGCTTCTCGCCCGGCCGCGCCGTGCGGACGACGATCTCGTGGCCGGCGACCTTGTCGAGGTCGAACGCGTGGAGCGGGTGCCCGAGCTCGAGCAGGACGAAGTTGGTCGCGTCGACGACGTTCGAGATCGACCGGACGCCGCACGCCTCGAGCCGCCGCGCGAGCCAGAGGGGCGACGGACCGATCTCGACGCCCTCGACGACGCGCGCCGCGTACCGCGCGCAGCGCTCGCGGTCCTCGATCCGGACCTTCACCGCGTCCTTCGCGGACGAGCCCTCCCTCGCCTTCGCTCCGGAGGACGGGCCCTTCTCCGGCAGCCGCGGCGCCTGGAGCGTCGCCTTCTTCCCCAGGATCGCCGCGACCTCGCGGGCGATCCCGATGTGCGAGAGGCAGTCGGGCCGGTTCGGCGTGACGTTCACCTCGAAGAGGACGTCCTCGAGCGCGAGCGCCTTCGCGATGGGGGTACCCGGCGCGACCTTGCGGTCGAGCAGGAGGAGCCCGCTCGCGTCCTCCGCGAGCCCGAGCTCCTTCGCGGAGCAGAGCATCCCGAAGGACTCGACCCCGCGGAGCTTCGCCTTCTCGATCCTCTGGCCGCCCGGGAGCGTCGTGCCGACGGTGGCGAGCGGGACGACGTCCCCCACCTGCCAGTTCCTCGCGCCGCACACCACCTGAAGTCGCGCGCCCTTGCCGACCTCGACCCGCGTGACGGAGAGCTTCTCCGCATCCGGGTGCTTCTCCGCGCCGACGATGCGCGCGGCGACGACGCCCTCGAGCCCTCCGCCCGTCCGCTCGATCGCCTCGACCTCGAGGCCGACCGCGGTCAGGCGCTTCGCGAGGAGATCAGCCCCCGCGGCGAAGCCGCGCTCCGTCTTGGGGCCCCCCTGGGGGGGCTCGTCGGGCGAGACGCGGCCGAGGTCCACGTACTCCGCCAGCCAGGCGAGGGAGATCCGCATCTAGAACTGCTCCAGGAAGCGGAGGTCGTTCTCGAAGTAGAGCCGGAGGTCGTCGATGCCGTAGCGGAGCATCGCCATGCGCTCGACGCCCATGCCGAACGCGAACCCGGTGTTCCGCTTCGAGTCGATCCCGCCGTTCTCGAGCACCTTCGGGTGGACCATGCCCGCCCCGAGCACCTCGAGCCAGCCGGTCTCCTTGCACGTCCCGCAGCGCTTTCCGTCCTTCCGGCCGGTGCCACCGCAGATCGAGCAGGAGACGTCGACCTCGGCGCCGGGCTCGACGAACGGGAAGTAGCTCGGGCGGAAGCGGGTCCGCGTGCCCGGGCCGAAGAAGGCGCGGGCGAACGCGGCGAGCGTCCCCTTGAGGTCGGCGAAGGTGATGTCCGCGTCGACGCAGAGCCCCTCGACCTGGTGGAACATCGGCGAGTGCGTCTGGTCGTAGTCGGACCGGTACACGCGGCCGGGGCTGATGATGCGGATGGGCGGCTTGCCGATCCGCTTCATCGCCCGGATCTGCACCGGCGACGTCTGCGTCCGGAGCAGGACCGTCCCGGGCTCGACGCCGTGGCGCAGCGTGGACTCCTCCACGTAGAAGGTGTCCTGCATGTCGCGCGCGGGGTGGTCCGCGGAGATGTTGAGCGCCTCGAAGTTGTACCAGTCGAGCTCGATCTCGGGCCCGCTCGCGACCTCGTAGCCGAGCCGGGCGAAGATCGCCGCGATGTCCTCGGCGGCGCGCGTGATCGGGTGCCGGTGGCCGCGCGGCAGGAGCCGGCGGCCCGGCAGCGTCACGTCGATGGGCGGACCGGCGAGCTCGGCCTCGAGCTTCCGCCGCTCGAGGCCGCCGCGCGCGCCGTCGAGGAGCTTCTCGACGTCCGCCTTGACGCGGTTCGCGACCTCGCCGACCCGCGGCCGCTCCTCGGCCGGGAGCGCGCCCATGCCGCGGAGCACCGCGGAGAGCTCGCCCTTCTTTCCGAGGAAGCGGACGCGCAGCTCCTCGAGGGCCTTCTCGTCGGGTGCGCGCGCGATGGCGTCGCGCGCGCCCTCGGCGAGCGCCTCGAGCTGTCCTACCAGGTCGGCCACGGCGACACTCCGAGTGCCCCGCAGGGGCGGGGCGCCTAGGCCTGGGCGGCCTTCACGACGGCGGCGAAGTCGCTCGGCAGCGCGAGCGCGAGCTCGGCCAGGATCTTCCGGTCGAGCGCGACGCCGGCCTTCTTCATGCCGGAGACGAGCTTCGAGTAGCTCGTGCCGTTCTGGCGCGCCGCCGCGTTGATGCGGACGATCCAGAGCGAGCGGAAGTCGCGGCGCTTCTGGCGCCGGTCGCGGGTGGAGTAGTTGAGGGCGCGCTCCACCGCCTGGTTCGCGCGCTTGTAGCAGTTCTTCCGGCGGCCGCGGAAACCCTTCGCGAGCTTCAGCACGCGATTGCGGCGGCGACGGGCCTTGAATCCCTTCTTGACGCGCATCTGCTTCTCCTTCGCCGGCGGGAGACGCCGCGGCCCGTCACCCTGCGTGACGGGCCGTGCGCTCTTCGGGGCCCCGCTTGGGCGCTGTGGGCTCCCGCCGCGCTACCGCGCGTACGGGAAGCACTCCTTGATCTTCTTCGCATCCGACGGGTCGAGGTGACCCGTGCCACGCAGGTGGACGCGCTGCTTCTTCGTCTTCCCGAACGTCGCCAGGTGACGGCTCCCGGCGCGGCGGAACTTCACCGCGCCGCTCTTCTTCGGCTTGAAGCGCTTCTTCGCGCCGCTCTTCGTCTTCAGCTTGGGCATGTGCTCTTCGTTCCTTCTCGTCGTCTACGGAGATCGCCGCGGGGGCCGCGGCGCGTGTCAGCCTAGCGGGGGCCGGGCGACGGCTGGGCCGCGGCGGGCGCCTCCGGGGCGGCCTCGGGCGCGGCGGGCGGCGCGGCGGGCGCGGGGGCGGCGGCAGGTGCACCCGCGGCGACGCCGGTCTGGCCCGCGGCGGCGGCCTTCGCCTCCGCCGCCTTCGCGCGATCGCGCGACGCCTGCAGCATGCGCGGGTTCGGCGCGAGGATCATGAACATCTGGCGGCCCTCGAAGCGCGGCGCGGACTCGATCACTGCGACGTCGCGGAGGTCCTCGATCACGCGCTGCAGGACCTTCTGGCCGAGCTCGCGGTGGCTCATCTCGCGGCCGCGGAACATCACGGTGATGCGGGCCTTGTTCGACTCCTCGAGGAACTCGCGCACCTTCTTGAGCTTCGTCGTGTAGTCGTGCTCCTCGGTGCGCGGGCGGAGCTTCACTTCCTTGAGCTGGACGACGACCTGCTTCTTCTTCGCCTCGTTCTGCTTCTTCTTCTCGAGGTACTTGAACTTGCCGTAGTCCATGATCTTGCAGACCGGCGGCTTCGCCATCGGGCTGACCTCGACGAGGTCCATCCCGAGCTCCTGCGCGCGCGCCAGGGCCTGCTCGACCGGAAGCACTCCGAGCTGCTCGCCCTCGGGCCCGATGACCCGCACCTCCCGCGCCTTGATGCGCCGGTTCGTGCGGGCGTCGCGATTCGAAGTGCCTCGACTGTCTCTCTGCTGGATCGCCATGCTCCTCCGGAGCTGGAAAAAAGTCGCCGTAGGATAAGGATTTTGCTCGGAAAGTCAACGAGAACGGCCGGGGCTCGCAGGCCCCGGCCGCTCCGAGCACCCTATCTCTTAACGCGCGTTGGGATCGGACGAGTCTTTCTTGGCCTCGCGGATCCAGCTCATCATGTCGCGCAGGCGCTTGCCCACCTCCTCGATGGGGTGGGCCGCCTCCGCGATCCGGTACTGCTCGAACGTCGGGCGGCCGACCTGGTTCTCGACGATGAACTCCTTCGCGAACTGGCCGGTCTGGATCTCCTTGAGGATCTTCCGCATCTCGTCCTTGGTCTGGGCGTTCACGATCCGGGGGCCCCGGGTGTAGTCGCCGTACTCCGCCGTGTCCGAGATGGAGTGGCGCATCCAGGCGAGGCCGCCCTCGTACATGAGGTCCACGATGAGCTTCAGCTCGTGGAGGCACTCGAAGTAGGCGCTCTCCGGCTGGTACCCGGCCTCGACGAGCACCTCGAACCCCGCCTTCACGAGGGCCGAGGCGCCGCCGCAGAGGACCGCCTGCTCGCCGAAGAGGTCGGTCTCGGTCTCCTCCTTGAACGTCGTCTCGAGGACGCCGGCGCGGCTGCCGCCGATCCCCTTCGCGTACGCGAGGCCGAGCGCCTTCGCCTGGCCGGTCGCGTCCTGGTGGACGGCGATGAGGCAGGGGATGCCGCGGCCGTCCTGGTACTGGCGGCGGACGAGGTGGCCCGGTCCCTTCGGAGCGACGAGCAGGACGTCCAGGTCGGCGGCCGGCCTGATCTGGCGGAAGTGGATGTTGAAGCCGTGCGCGAAGAGGAGCGCCTTCCCCTTCGTCATGTGGGGCGCGATCTCCTCGTCGTAGACCTTCCGCTGCGTCTGGTCCGGGATGAGGACCATGACGACGTCCGCCTCCTTCGCCGCCTCCGGGACGGAGACGACGCGGAGGCCCGCGCCCTCGGCCTTCGCCTTCGACTTCGAGCCCGCGCCGAGGCCGACGCGTACGTCGACGCCCGAGTCGCGGAGGTTGAGCGCGTGGGCGTGGCCCTGGGAGCCGTACCCGATCACCGCGACCTTCCGCTTCTTGAGGAGGTCGAGGTTCGCGTCCTTGTCGTAGTAGATCGTCGCCATTTCGTTCGGTCCTTGCTTACTTGAGGTTCAGGGGGGCCAGGGTCTTGAAGCCGCGCTCGAGCGCGATGCGCCCGGAGCGGCACAGCTCCTGGATGCCGAAGGCGCGGAGGCGCTCCTCCAGCGCGTCGAGCTTGCCTGCCGTGCCGCTCGCCTCGACGACGAGCGCGTCGGGCGAGACGTCCACGATGGTCGCCTCGTAGGTCTCCGCGAGCGCCCGGAGCTCGGCGTGATTCCGCTCCGGGGTGCGGATCTTCACGAGCATGAGCTCGCGCTCGATGATGTCCTGGGCCACGAGCTCCCGGACCTCGACGACCGGCACGAGCTTCTGCACCTGCCGCACGACCTGCTCCACCGGCTTCGAGGAGAGGACGACGACGATGGTCATCCGCGAGTACTCTGGCCGCTCGGTCGGGCCGACGGTGAGGCTCGCGATGTTGTAGCCGCGCCGCGAGAAGAGGCCGGCGATGCGGTGGAGCACGCCCGGCTTGTTCTCGACGAGCAGGCTGATGGTGTGGATGGAGGTGCTGGGGCGCGTCTCGTTGCGTTCCATGTCCTAGTCCCCTCCCCCGTCGATCATGTCGTTGAGCGGCGCGCCGGCGGGCACCATCGGGAACACCTTCTCCTGCCGCCGGATGCGGACGTCGACGATGGTCGGTCCCTTGTCGTTCGCGAGGGCCTGGTCGATGACCTTGTCGAGCTCCTCGGGCGTGTCGGCGCGGAGGCCGAGGCAGCCGTAGGCGTCGGCGAGCTTCACGAGGTTCGGGCGGTCGCTGAGCGGCGTCTCGGCGAAGCGGCGGTCGTAGAACAGCTCCTGCCACTGCCGGACCATGCCGAGGAACAGGTTGTTCAGGATGAAGATCTTGATCGGCAGGGCGAGGTCCACGGCCGTCGCGAGATCCTGCAGCGTCATCTGGAACGAGCCGTCCCCGTCGATGCCGATGACGAGCTCGCCCGGTCGGCCGAGCTGGATCCCGATCGCGGACGGCAGGCAGAAGCCCATGGTGCCGAGGCCGCCGGAGGTGATGAACTGGCGCGGCTCGGAGGTCTTCCACCACTGCGCGGCGAACATCTGGTGCTCGCCGACGCCGGTCGTGACGATCGCCTTCCCCTTCGTCTTCTGCCAGAGGCGCTCGACCACGTACTGCGGCAGCAGGTACTTCTGCCCCTCCTGCTGGTACTTGAGCGGGAACTTCTCGCGCCAGTCGTCCACCTTCTTCCACCAGGCGGAGAGGTCCGGCTTCCCGTGCTGCGCGAAGGCGCGCCGCACCTCCTCGGTGAGCTGCGGGAGGAGCTTCTTGAGGTCCCCGACGAGCGGCACGGTCGCGGTGACGAGCTTCGAGATCTCCGCCGGGTCGATGTCGAGGTGGACGATCTTCGCCTCGGGCGCGAAGGTCGAGAGCTTCCCCGTCACGCGGTCGTCGAAGCGGGCGCCGAGCGCGACGATGAGGTCGGAGTTCTGGACCGTGTAGTTCGCGAAGCGCGCCCCGTGCATGCCGAACATGCCGAGGCACTGCGGGTTCGTCTCCGGGTAGGCACCCTTCCCGTGCAACGTCGTCACGATGGGCGCGCCGACGAGCTCGGCGAACGCGAACACCTCCTTGTGCGCGTTCGAGACCCGGATCCCTCCGCCCAGGTAGATGACGGGCCGGGTGGCGCTGCGGATGAGGAGCGCCGCGTCCTTGAGCCGCGGCTCCTCGCGCACCGGCGGGTGGTAGCCGGGGATGTCGACCGACTCCGGATAGCCGTCCCACTCGATCTCGGTGTTGAGGATGTCCTTCGGGATGTCGACGAGCACCGGCCCGGGCCGGCCGGTGCGCGCGATGTAGAACGCCTCCTTCATCACGCGCGGGATGTCGCGGGCGTCGGTCACGAGCCAGTTGTGCTTCGTGATCGGCATCGTGATGCCGGTGATGTCCGCCTCCTGGAAGGCGTCCGTCCCGATGAGCGCGGTGGAGACGTTCGCGGTCACCGCGACGAGCGGCACCGAGTCCATGTACGCGTCCGCGATCGGCGTGACGAGGTTCGTCGCGCCGGGGCCCGACGTCCCCATGCAGACGCCCACCTTGCCCGTCGCGTGGGCGAAGCCCTCCGCGGCGTGCCCGCCCACCTGCTCGTGACGGATGAGGACCGTCTGCGGCTTCTTGCAGCCGAAGAGCGCGTCGTAGAGCGGCAGGATCGTTCCGCCGGGCATGCCGAAGAGGTACTCGACCCCCTCGGCCTCGAACGCCCTGCGCACCGCCATCGCGCCCGTGATCTTCTCCTTGGCCATGCTTCCCTTCCTCCCTAGCCGCGCGACTCGAACTTCGAGATCGCCTCGTCCTGCGAGAGCAGGAATCCGAGCTCGTCGACGCCGTTCATGAGGCAGTACCGTGAGAACGCGTCGATCTGGAACGCGGCGGACGAGCCGTCCGGCAGCGCGACGGTCTGCTGCCCCAGATCGATCGTCACCTTCGCGCCCGGAGCGGCGACGAGCACCCCCACCGCCACCGGGCTGAGGACGATGGGCAGGAGCCCGTTCTTGAGCGCGTTGTTCCGGAAGATGTCGGCGATGCGCGTCGAGATCACGGCCCTGAAGCCGTAGTCCACGAGCGCCCACGGCGCGTGCTCGCGCGACGAGCCGCAGCCGAAGTTGTCGCCCGCGACGAGCACCTTGCAGCCCCGCGCCTCGATGCGGTTCAGGACGAAGTCGGGGCGCGGCCTCCCGTCCGCGTCGTAGCGCCAGTCGGAGAAGAGCGCCTTCCCGAGCCCCTTCTTGTCGGTCACCTTGAGGAAGCGGCCGGGGATGATCTGGTCGGTGTCGATGTTCTCGCGCGGGATGACGACCGTACGGCTCTCGATGATCTTGATCGGATCCATGCGCTAGCCCTCCACCAGCCGGCGCGGGTCGGCCACCGCACCCGAGACCGCCGCGGCGGCCGCGGTCGCCGGGCTCGCGAGGAGCGTCCGCCCGCCAGGGCCCTGGCGCCCCTCGAAGTTCCGGTTCGACGTCGACACGCAGTACTCGCCCGGCTTCAGCATGTCGCCGTTCATGGCGAGGCACATCGAGCAGCCCGGCTCGCGCCACTCGGCGCCCGCCTCGCGGAAGATCCGGTCGAGCCCCTCGGCCTCGGCGGCCTTCTTCACCGCGTGGGAGCCCGCGACGACGAGCGTCCGGGCCTTCACCTTCCGGCCGCGCATCACCTTCGCCGCCTCGCGGAGGTCCTCGAGCCGCCCGTTCGTGCAGCTGCCGACGAACACCACGTCGACCTTCTGCCCGAGGATGGGCTTCCCGGGCGGGAGCGCCATGTAGCGGAGCGCGCTCTCGAGCGTCGCCCGCGCCGCGGGATCCTTCTCGCTCGCCGGATCGGGCACGCGGCCGGTGACCGGAATGCCCTGCGACGGGTTCGTGCCGAAGGTGACCATCGGCTCGAGCGCCGAGACGTCGATCGTCACCTCCCGGTCGTGCCGCGCGCCCGGGTCCGTCGGGAGCTGCCGCCACCGCGCGACCGCCGCGTCCCACGCGGCGCCCTTCGGCGCGCGGGGCTTCCCGGCGAGCCACTGGAACGTCGTGTCGTCGGGCGCGATCATCCCCGCCCGCGCGCCGCCCTCGATCGCCATGTTGCAGAGGGTCATGCGCCCTTCCATCGTGAGGGCGCGCACGGCCGGGCCGACGAACTCCATCACGTGCCCGGTCCCGCCGCCGACCCCGATCTTCGCGATGATCCCGAGGATGAGGTCCTTCGCGCTGACGCCGGGCTGGAGCTTCCCGTCCACGCGGATCGCGAGCGACCGCGGCCTGCGCTGGAGCAGGCACTGCGTCGCGAGGACGTGGCCGACCTCGGAGGTCCCGATGCCGAACGCGAGCGCGCCGAACGCGCCGTGCGTCGCGGTGTGGCTGTCGCCGCAGACGACGGTCATGCCGGGCTGCGTCGCGCCCATCTCCGGGCCGAACACGTGGACGACGCCCTGCTGCGGGTCGCCGAGCCCGTGGAGCTCGATCCCGAAGTCGCTCGCGTTCTTCTCGATCTGCGCGACCTGCGCCGCGTTCTGCGCGTCGAAGAACGGCCAGCGGCCGTCCGGGAGGCGCGGGAGCGTCGGCGTCGAGTGATCGGTCGTCGCGAGGGTGCGCTCCGGACGGCGGACCTTGAGCCCGCGCTCACGCAGCACCGTGAAGGCCTGCGGGCTCGTCACCTCGTGCATGAGGTGGAGATCGACGTAGAGGACGGCCGGCGTGTCCGGCGTCTCCGCCCTCACGACGTGCGCGTCCCAGACCTTCTCGAAGAGGGTGCGTGCGGCCATCTACGGGGTCCCCATCTCTGCGCGCGCCTCGCTCTCCTTCACCGGCACGATCTTGAGCGCGATGCGGTTCACGACGTCGAGGAACGCCTGCGCGGAGCCCTCGATGATGTCGGTGGAGAGCGCGCGGCCGCGGTAGACGCCGGTCGGGTGCTCGACCTCGATCGAGACGTCGCCCTGCGCGTCCTCGCCCGTCGAAACGCTCGCGATCTGGTAGTCGCGGAGCTTCACCGAGATGCCGGTGATCTTCTCGATCGCCTTGAACACCGCGTCCACCGGGCCGTCGCCGGACGCGACCTGCTGCACGCGCGCGCCGTCCGCGGCGCGCAGCGCGATGGACGCGCACGGCATCGTCCCGGTGCCGGACGTGGTCGAGAGCGCGTCGATCTGCCACGCGACCCGGCCCTTGCCGAGGATCTGGCCGTGGACGACGAGCGCCTCGATGTCGGCGTCGTAGATGTCCTTCTTCTTGTCCGCGAGGACCTTGAAGTCCGTGAAGACCTTGTCGGTCTGGGCCTCGTCGAGGATGTAGCCGAGCGCGATGAGCCGGTCCTTCAGCGCGTGACGGCCGGAGTGCTTCCCGAGGACGAGCTGGCTCTTCGCGAAGCCGACCTCCTCGGGCCGCATGATCTCGTACGTCTCGCGGTGGGTGAGCATGCCGTGCTGGTGGATGCCCGCCTCGTGGGCGAAGGCGTTCTGGCCGACGATGGCCTTGTTGCGCTGCACGTGGAGGCCGGTCACCTGCGAGACGAGGCGGCTCGTCGGGTAGAGCCGCTCGGTGCGGACGCCGGTCTTCACGCCGAGCACGTCGGCCCGCGTGCGCATCGCCATCACGATCTCCTCGAGCGACGCGTTGCCGGCGCGCTCGCCGATCCCGTTGATGGTGCACTCGACCTGGCGCGCGCCCTCCATGACGCCGGCCAGGCTGTTCGCGACGGCGAGGCCGAGGTCGTTGTGGCAGTGAACGGAGATGACGACCTTGTCGATGCCGCGGACGTGCTTCCTGAGGTGGCGGATCGTCTCCGCGTACGTCGTGGGGAGCGCGTACCCGACGGTGTCCGGGATGTTCACGGTGCCGGCGCCCGCCTCGATGGCCCTCTCGACGACCTCGGTGAGGAAGTCGAGCTCGGTGCGGGCGGAGTCCTCGGCGGAGAACTCGACGTCGTCGAACTTCTCGCGCGCCATCTTCACGCCCTCGACGGAGCGCTTGATGATCTCGTCCTTCGCGAGCTTCAGCTTGAAGTCGCGGTGGATCGGCGAGGTCGCGAGGAAGACGTGGCAGCGGCGGCGCGGCGCGTGCTGGAGGGCCTCCCACGACGCGGCGATGTCGCCCTTGTTGCAGCGGGAGAGGCTCGTGATGATCGGGCCCTCGATCTGCTGGCCCACCGCGCGGATCGCGGCGAGGTCGCCCGGGGACGCGGCGGCGAAGCCCGCCTCGATGACGTCGACGCCGAGGTCGCGCAGCGCCTTGGCGACCTGGAGCTTCTGCTCGAGGTTCATCGACGCGCCGGGGGACTGCTCCCCGTCTCGCAGGGTGGTGTCGAAGACGACGACGCGATCCAGGGCCGAGCTCACGTGGCTTTGGCCTTTCTTTTCGGGTACTTGCGTACCTGCGACAATATGGGAGCCGCGCATCTTACCAGAGTCGCCGGAGAACTGAAGCGGGCGACCGCCGGGCTGCGCAGGGGGATCGACGATGGGAGGGTTCGACATGACAGGTCCTCGGCTCTGTTCGGGCCGGAGGAGCTGTCTCGCCTATTCGAGGGCAACCTCTCCGGCCGGTTACGGCGGAAGAGGTCGCGGGGCGTCAGCGTGCCCGAACGGCCTCTGCCGCCGGGCGAAGAAGTCGATGCTGACGTCTTACGAAAGACACGGAGCGAGAAATCTAGCGGGCCCGGCGCACCGGGTCAAGGCGGGGTACCGGACGGGGCCCGGTGGGTCGCCCGCCTCAGTACGGCGGCGTCGCTTCCTTCCTCATCAGCGCGACGAACGCGTCGAGGCCCATCGTCTTGAGGTCCTCGCCGCCGTGCCGCCGCGGCGCGACCCCGCGGGCCTCGACCTCCTTCTCGCCCACGACGAGCGCGAAGGGGACCTTGGCGAGCTGGGCGTTCCGGATCTTCGCGCCGAGCTTGTCCGACGACGCGTCGGCCTCGACGCGGAAGCCGTCCGCCGAGAGGCGCTCCGCGACCTCCTTCGCCCAGCCGTCGAACCGGTCGGACACCGTCACGACGCGGGCCTGCACCGGCGCGAGCCAGGTGGGGAACGAGCCCGCGTAGTGCTCGGTGAGGATCGCGATGAACCGCTCGAACGAGCCGTACACGGCGCGGTGGATGACGACGGGCCGGTGCTCGTGGTTGTCGTCGCCCACGTAGGTCAGGTCGAACCGCTCCGGCGCGGCGTAGTCGAGCTGGATGGTGCAGGTCTGCCACTTGCGGCCGAGCGAGTCGGTCACGACGAAGTCGATCTTCGGGCCGTAGAAGGCGCCGTCGCCCGGGTTCAGCTCCCAGGGCATCCCGATCCTGTCGAGCGCGGCGCGGAGCGCCCCCTCCGCCTTGTCCCAGAGCGCGTCGTCGCCGACCCGCTCCTCGGCCTTGAGCGGCCGGGTCGCGAACCTGAGCGAGAACTCGAGGCCGAAGGCGCCGTAGACCGTCTTCATGAGGCCGACGATCCGGTTCACCTCCTCGGCGATCTGCGACTCCATGACGAAGATGTGCGAGTCGTCCTGCGCGAACTGGCGGACGCGGGTGAGCCCACCGAGCGAGCCGGACAGCTCGTTCCGGTGGAGCACGTCGACGGTGTAGTAGCGGATCGGCAGCTCGCGGTAGGAGCGCTTGCCCATCCGGTAGATGAGGTAGTGCGACGGGCAGTTCATCGGCTTGAGGCTCATGTCGAGCCTCTCCTCGAGCGGGAGGCTCGGATCGGCCTCCTTGTCGAAGACGAGGAACATGTTCTCGCGGTAGACGCCCCAGTGGCCGCTCTGCTCCCAGAGCCTCTTGTTGAAGAGGAGCGGCGTCCTCACCTCCTGGTAGCCGTTCTTCTGCACCAGGCGCCGCATCGCGTCGGCGAGGACGTTGTAGAGGGTCGTGCCGTGCGGCAGCCAGAACGCCGAGCCGGGCGCGACCTCGTGGAAGGCGAAGAGCCCGAGCGCGGGGCCGAGCTTGCGGTGATCGCGCTTCTTCACCTCCTCGAGCCGCGCGAGGTGCTCCTCGAGCGCCTTCTTGTCGAAGAAGGCGGTCCCGTAGATCCGCTGGAGCATCGGGTTCTTCGCGTCGCCGCGCCAGTAGGCGCCCGCGACGTTGAGGAGCTTCACGACGCCGATCTTGCCCGTCGAGGGGCCGTGCGGCCCGAGGCAGAAGTCCACCCAGTCGCCGTGTTTGTACAGCGTCAGGGTCTTCGCCCCCTTCGCCGCGATGTCCTTCACGATCTCGACCTTGTACTTCTCGCCCATCGACTCGAAGAGCCCGAGGGCGGCGTCCATCGAGACCTCCTCCCGGACGAACGGGAGGTCCTGCTTGATGGCGTCGTTCGTCGCCTTCTCGATCTTCTCGAGGTCCTCCGGCGTGAACGGCGCCTCGCGGGCGAAGTCGTAGTAGAAGCCGTCCTCGATGGCGGGGCCGATGGTGACCTGCGTCCCCGGGTAGAGCTTCTGGACGACGCTCGCCATCACGTGCGCCGCGTCGTGGCGCGCGACCTCGAGCGCCTCGGGGCTCTTCGTCGTGACGACCTCGAGCTTCGCGTCCCGGTCGAGCTTGCGCGACAGATCGACGGGCTGACCGTCCAGCTTGGCGATGTAGGCGGCCTTGGCCAGGCCGGCCCCGATCGACGCCTTCACGAAGTCGAGGATGGTCGTTCCGCGCGCAGCCTCCTTCCGGCTGCCGTCGGGGAGGGTCACCTGGACGACGTCGCTCATGGGCACGCCTGCCTTCGCGCGCCGGAGCCGGGCCGGCGGGCCCCGCCGCTCCGGCGCGGACCGGTGAGTAGCAGCGGTCCCGTGGAGACGCAAGCGCGCGGGCGCGCCCGTCGGGCGCAGGCGCCATCACCGCGCGGCGCCGTCGTCCTCTTCGCTCAGGGTCTCCGCGATCATCGCGGCCACCTGCGAGGCCCGCGCGTCGGCCGCCCTCGGAGAGGTCGCGGCGTCTCGGGGCTGCAGCGGCACGACGGCGCGCGGGCCGTCCCGCGGCGGGACGACGAGCACGGCGGCGGCCTTCCTGGACGGCCTCGCGGGGGCGACCGCGGGGACGAGCGAGAGCGCTCGCTCCCAGCCCATCGCGTCGGGGCGCGCGTGCCCCAGCGTCACCGTACCCTCGCCGAGGAGCGCGGCGAGGATCGCGAGCGCCTCGGCACCGCCGGGGACCTCCGAGATCTTGCCCTCGCGCTCGGCGACCTTCACGACGACGAACGCACTCGCGGTGATCGCGGCGCGCGGCGCCCGGCCGAGGCGCAGCACCGCGTCCTGAAGGTTCCCGAGCGCGCTCGCGCCGTCGCGCAAGGCGCGGCGGAGCTGGCCGATCGCGAGCGCGTCGATCCAGCTCGACGCGCTCGTGCCCGACTGCGGCGCGCTGAGGAACGCGATGCCCGCCTGGAGCGGCTCGCCGTGTCGCGTCCAGACCACCTGGCCCACGGTCTCGAGCGGCTCGGCGCCGTCGCCGCAGTCGAAGCGGAGCTCCAGCAGCGCGCCGCGCACGACCGGTCGCTTCAGCGTGATCCGGCAACCGCGCGCCCCGACGTCCGCCGTCTCCGCGGTCCACGTCGCCTGCTTTTCGCGCAGGGCCACCCTGCACCGGAGGGGAACTCGCGCAAGCCGTCGTCGCTCTGGTCCCTTCACGCCCGCTCCTCGCGCTGGTCCGATGCCACGCAGGATGCGCTGCCGGGCGCGACGGTTCAACCGCGCGCTTGGGCGTCACATGATCGTGGGCTGGTCGAAGGCGCACCGACCCGGAGGCAAGCGCGCCGCGCCGGCGAGGCTCGGAGGCCGCGCCGGGACGGCGAGCGGTATGGGCACCGCGCGCGTCCCGGTCGACCTCCGCGCCTGTTCCACTACCACTGCTTCGGCAGCGGTCCGTGGCATGCGCTGGTGCAGCTCCTCCCGTCCCAGCTCAAGATGGCGCCACCGACCTCCGTGCTGCCGTTCACGTGCAGCGGGGGCTGCCCCGGCAAGTCATGGCAGTCCCAGCAGTTGGCCGCGTCGACCGAGATGTGCCAGTGCAGGCCGGTGGGCGGCGCCAGGCCGTGGCAGTTTCCGCACCACGCCTCGGGGCCTCCGCCGGTCCAGCGCGGGACGGTCTTCGTGCCGCCGGTGAGGGTGGCGCCGTGGCAGTAGTTGGCGGCGCAGGTCCCCGTCGCGCGGTCCCAGGTCGGCGCGCCACGGCCGGCGATTCCTCCGAAGTTCACGCTCGCGGTCGGGCTCGCGGTGATGTGGCCGGCCCCGAACGCGTCGAGAGGCATCGCATGGCACGCCCCGCACTCGAGCGGTGCAACGAGGCCCATGCCGGTGACGTGCGCCGTGTGGGCGCCGACGCGCATCGCGTCCGCGGAGTTTCCCCACGTCGCCCTCGGCGGCGCGCCGGTCGGGTTCTGGGTCCCGCCGTGGCACATGGTGCAGCTCGTCGCCCACCCCGCGCCGTGGCACTGCGCGCACCCGACGCTCGCCGTTCCGGGCGGCCCGACGCCGTCGAGCGCTGCCCCGTGGCAGGCCTGGCAGGCCTGGAGCCCGGCGTTCGCGGCGGGCGCGTGGAAGCCCGCGCTCTGCCGATCCATCCAGGCCGCCGAGTGGCCGCTCCGCTGGACCACGCCGTCCAGGTGCTTGCCGGACGCGACGTCGACGGTCCCGTCGGCCTTCATCGTCGCCGAGTGGCACGAGGCGCAGCCCGTGAGCGCCGCCGACACCGCGGGGTGCGGCGGCCCGGGCGGCAGACCGTGGCAGGTGCCGCAGACGCTCGCGGCCGGACGGTTCCAGGCCGGGAGGTAGCCGGCGTTGCCGCCGCCGAACTCGCCGTGGCAGTAGGTGGACGCGCAGGTGAGGTCGCCGGCGCTCCACGACGGCGAGAGCGCGCCGCGCGCGGTCGCGATCGGGCCGAACGCGACGTCGTCCACGCCGTTCGCGTGCGACATGCTGGTCGGCACGGCGTGGCACTCGGTGCACGCGGTCGCGCCCGCGATCGCACCCGCCGTCAGATGCCGCCCGTGCGCGCCGACGCCGGGCGCGGAGGTCCCCGCGTTGCCGAGCGTGTCGGTCGGCGGCGCCGCGGCGAGCTGCGGGTTGAGCGCCGTCGGCGGCCGGGCCGATTCCCCGTGGCACGACGAGCAGGTCAGGTTCGCGACGTTGACGACACCGTTCACGTGCTTCGCCGCGTTCACGCTCGTCGCGGTGTAGCCGTCGTGGCAGCTCCCGCAGGCGGGGTTCCTCGTGTGCGTCCCGCCCGGCGGCAGGCCGTGGCAGGTCCCGCACGCGTTCGCCGCCGGCGCGGTCCAGCTCGGCGCGTACGCCGCGGTGCCGTTCTCGAAGTTGCCGTGGCAGTAGGTGCTCGCGCACGTCGCGGCCGCGCGGCTCCAGACGGGCTGCTGCGCGCCCGCCGGGATGCCGGTGAGCGCGAGGCCCCCGAACGTCACGGTCGCGGTGGCCGCGTCGACGTGCCCCGCCGACAGCGCGTCGGCCGGGACGGCGTGGCAGACGCCGCACGCGACGGACTTCGCGACGTGGAGCGTGTGGGCGCCCGCGCGGATCGGATTGGCCGACCGGCCCCACGTGACGCGCGGCGGCGCGCCGGTCTGGTTGTCCGTGCCGCCGTGGCACATCGTGCAGCTCGTCTTCCAGCTCGCCACGCCCGGCGGCAGGTTCCGGTACTTGCCGCACGCCACGTCGATTGACCCGCCCGACAGGTCCTGGCCGTGGCAGCTCTTGCAGGGCTCGAGCCCGAGGTTCGCGGAGTACGCGTGGAATCCGGCGTTCGCCGTGTCCATCCACGTCGCGGGGTGCCCGCTCGCCTCGACGATGCCGTCGAGGTGCTTCCCGCCCGACGCGGGAGCGATCATCGCGCCCGTCGCCCCGATGGTCCTGTCATGACACCCGGCGCACGCCGCGAGGCCCGCGCCCGCGTCCACGCTCGGGTGCGTCCCGCCCGGCGGCAGTCCGTGGCACGTCCCGCACGCGGCCTGCGTGCCGTCGAGCACCGTCCAGCTCGGCGCCGTGTTCGAGCCGCCCGCGAGCGTGGCTCCGTGGCAGTAGGTGTTCGAGCAGGTCGCGCTCGCGCGTGCCCAGGCCGGAGCCGCCCCGTCGAACCCCGACAGCCCGCCGAACGTCAACGTCGCGGTGGGCGCCGCCGCCGCGTCCGTCAGCTCGTTGACGTGGCCCGGAGAGAACACGTCCGTCGGCCGCAGGTGGCACTGGTCGCACGCGAAGCCGGGCGAGATGGGGCTCGCCGCGACGTGCGAGGCGTGCGCGCCGATGCGGACCGGGTCGCTCGCGTACCCCCAGATTGCCGAGGACGGCGCCGCGCTCGGGCCGTCGAGCCCGCCGTGGCACATGACACACTCCGTCTTCCAGGAGACCAGCTCGTCCCGCCGGGCGGGCCCGGCGTCGTGGCAGGTCCCGCAGGAGACGCCGGCGGCGCCGCCCGGAAGTCCCGCCGCGTGGCAGGCCTGACACCTCGTCAGCCCGCGCTCGGCAGCGAAGGCGTGGAACCCCGGGGCTCGCCTCGAATCGTCCAGGCCGCGCCGTGACCGACGAGCGCGACCGCGCCGCCGCCGTGCCCGCTCGCGAGGTGACAGCGCTCGCACTCCTCGCGCGTGGCGGTCGAGGCGACCGTAGGGTGCGCCGGAGGGAGCGCCGCGGTGTCGTGGCACGCGGTGCACGCGAGCGGACGGGGCGCGTTCCAGGCGACCTCGCGCACCGGGCCGTTCGGATGATGGCACCCCACCGCGCACGTGGTGGGCGTCGTCGCCGTTCCGCGGACGAGCACGCCGCCCGCGGTCGTCGTCCCCTTCGGGAAGGTGTACGGCACGGCGAACCCGAACGTCGCGCCGGTCGGGTGGCAGGCGGTACAGGGGAACCGGTTCGCGTGCTTGTCGTGCACCGTCGCTTCGGCGCAGCCCTGCGCGGCGGACAGCGCCGTCCTCGCGTGCGCCGACTTCTTTGCGAGGGCGGCGGCCGCCGCGACGTCACCGCCGCGGCAAGCGGCGAGGGCCGCGAGGGCCAGCGCGACGGCCGTCGCGCTCGCCAGGGGGAGCCGGCTCGAGGAGGGGCGCGTGCAGGTCATCGGCATCACCTCGGGGCGGGTCGCGGAGGGCCGGGACGCGTCGGAGCGGAGGGTCGTCATCGGGCTCACCACGACTCGCTCCCGTGGCAGCTCAGGCTCGAGCAGGTCTTCGTGGTCGGGTTCCACGTCCCGGTGACCGTCCTCGAGTTGTACGTGCCGCCGAACTTCACGTTCTTGGCGCCGTTCAGGTGGAGCGTCTTGTCGAGGATGGCGGTGTTCGAGCTCACCACGCCGTTGTGGCAGGTGAGGCACGGCCTGCCGGAGTGCTGCGAGTGCTCGCCGGTCGACGGCGGCCCCGCGTGGCACGAGGTGCAGGTCACCTGGGTCGTGCTCGTGAAGCTCATCGTGGCACGTTTCCCACCCGTGAAGTTGCCGTGGCAGTACGTGGACGCGCAGCTCGCCGCGGTGCCGCTCGTCCGCGTGTACGTCGGGATCACGTTCCCGGTCCGGGCGACGCCGCTGAACGCGACCTCGGCGATCCCGTTCCCGTCGAGGTGGGCGGCGTCGGCGAGGACGCTGCCGGACCGCGCCGGATGGCAGGCGCTGCACGCCACCACGGCGATGGTGCTCGTCATGTGGCTCTCGTGCGTGCCGACCGTGACGCTCGTCGTGGCGACGGCGTTGCGGACGTCCTGCGGCGGGTTCGCGCGGCCGGTGGTGCGGCTGCCGTGGCAGAAGGTGCAGCTCGTCGTCCAGTCCGCGGCCACGCTGGCGTGGCAGCTCGCGCACGACGGGCCGGAGCCTCCGGTGAGCGTGGCTCCGTGACACGTCTTGCAGGCGGCGAACCCCTTCGTGTTGACCTCGGTGCCGTGCGCGGTCGCGGCGCCGTAGCCGGCGGCGTGGTTCGACGTCGCCTGCACCATCCCGTCCACGTGCGTCGCGCGGTTCACGGTCGTCGCCGTGTACCCGGGGTGGCAGTTGCCGCAGGCTGCGTTCGCCGGGTGCGGCGCCGGGGCGGCGCGCCGTGGCACGAGGTGCAGCCGAGCGGCGTCGTGCTGGTCCACGACATCGTGGCGATCGCGCCGCCGGCGAAGGCGCCGTGGCAGTAGGTGGACGCGCAGGTGGCGCTCGTCACGCCGCCGGGCGTACACCGGCGTGATCCCGCCGGTCCGTGCGAGGGCGCCGAAGGCGACCTCCGCGACGCCGTCGCCGTCGCCGTCGACGTGCGCCGCGTCGGCCAGGACGCTGCCGGTGCGCGCCGGGTGGCACGCGCCGCAGGCGATCGGGCTCGAGAGGTCCGCGCCGACGTGGGCGGCGTGCGCGCCGACCCGGACGCTCGTGCGCGCGGTCCCGCCGTCCGCCGCGAGGGGCGGCGAGGTCGCCCCGCTCGCGCGGTCGCCGTGGCAGAAGGTGCAGGCCGTGTCCCACGCGGCGAAGCCCGCGGCCGCGTGGCACGCCGTGCAGGAGACGCCCGCCGTCCCGCCGGAGAGATCCGAGCCGTGACAACCCGCGCACGAGGCGAAGCCCTTGCGGTTCGCTTCGGTGCCGTGCAGCGCGGCGGCCGCGTAGCCGTCGGGGCGCTTCCACGACTCGACGATCCCGTCCACGTGGGTGGCGAGGTTCACGGTCGTCTGCGTGTACCCCTCGTGGCAGACACCGCAGGCGGTGCTCGCCGGGTGGGGAGCGGGCGGCGGCGCGCCGTGGCACGTCCCGCAGGCGGCCTCGCCTGCCCCGACGTTCGTCCAGGTCGGGGCGGTGTTCGTGCCGCCGGCGAGCGTCGCGCCGTGGCAGTAGTTCGAGCAGGAGACGGGCTCGGAGCTCCAGACCGCGACCGCGCCGCCCGCGTTCGCGCGCAGCCCGAACGTCATGAGGACGGTGCCGTTCGCGTGGCCCATCGCCGTCGGGACGACGTGGCAGTCGGCGCAGGCGGCCGGGCCCGCGAGGGCGCCGCCGTTCACGTGCGCGAGGTGCGCGCCGACGGCGCGGGTCGTCGTCTGGGTCTCGACCGCGCGTTCCGAGCGGTGGCGCGGCCTTCGCGTTCGGGTCCGTCCCGACGGGCGCCGCGCGCGCCTGGTCGCCGTGACAGCTCTGGCAGCCGTAGGTGCCGACGCCGCCGCCGCCCACCTGGACGTAGCCGTCGTTGTGCGTGCCGTTCGGCACGACCTCGTTCGCCGAGCTGACGGTGGTGGAGTGGCACCCGTAGCAGTTCGCGTCGGCCGGGTGGACCCCGCCGGTCCGCGTGGAGGCGGGCGGCGCGCCGTGGCAGCTCGTGCAACCGAAGCCGGACAGGTCGAGCGTCCCGTCGTTGTGGTCGGCCGTCATGATGCCGCTCGAGGACATGCTCGGGTGGCAGGTCTGGCAGGCCGTCTGCTGCGGGTGCGGCAGCGGCGGCGGGAAGCCGTGGCAGTTGGAGCAGTTCGCCGTGACCGGGAACGGGTTGCCCCACCGCTCGCTGCCGTGGCACGAGCCGGTGCCGTGGCCGCACGAGTGCGTGGTGCGGTCGTACATCGAGTACGGCACGTCCGCGACGCCGTTCATGTGCGTCGCCGCGTTCGTGGTCGTCGTGGAGTACCCGGCGCCGTGGCAGCGGCTGCACGCGTACTCGCTGTGCTCGAAGTGCTCGCCCGACGAGGGCGGGACGCCGTGGCACTGGTTGCAGCTCTGCACGGCCCCCGCGCCGCTGCGGCTCCAGTAGCGGCTCCCGTGGCACGAGTTGCTCGCGCAGGTCCGGCTGGTCGCGTTCCAGCCGGCGAGGGTCACGTCGGTCCTCGCGTTGCGGTGCAGGGTGGGATTCGCGGAGGTGCTGGTGTAGCCCGCGTGGCACCGGTCGCAGGTCACGCGCCGCTGGGCGTGCTCGTAGTGGTCGCCCGTGTTCGGCGGGTCGTCGTGGCAGCTGTTGCAGCCGCTCGGGAAGTCGCTGATGCCGTTCACGTGCGTGGTCTTGCGCACGGTGGTCGCGGTGTACCCCGGGTGGCAGCGGATGCAGTCGGCGTCCTGCGGGTGCGGCGGCGGCGGCGGCGCGCCGTGGCAGGTCGTGCAGGTGACCGGCGTCGGGTTCGTCCAGCTCGGGGTGTGGTTCGTGCCCCCGCGGCCGAGCGTCGAGCCGTGGCAGTAGGTGTTGGAGCAGGTCTCCGTCGTCCGGTCGAACACGGGCGTCGCGCCGCCCACCGTCGCGAGGCTGTCGAAGGTCACCTGCGACACGCCGTCGGAGTGGTCGAACGTGGTCGGGACCGCGTGGCAGTAGCGGCACTTGTTCGGCAGCGCGATGCCGTCGCCGCGCGAGACGTGCGCCGGGTGCGAGCCGACCGAGCGCGACGTGGCGTCCGTCTGGCCGAGTGACCCGTACGGCGGCGCCGCGATGGCGAGCGGGTCGGCGAGCTGGACGAGCACGCGGCTGTTGTCGCCGTGGCACGACGAGCAGGTGAGGTTCTCCGCCTCGACCTGGCCGTTCACGTGCGTGAGCGGGTTGACGCTCGTGAGCGTGTAGCCGGGGTGGCAGTTGTCGCAGATCTGGGTGCGCGGGTGCGGCGGCGGCGGGGGTCTCCCGTGGCAGCTGCCGCAAGTCGCCTGCGAGGAGCCGCCGGTCCAGACCGGCGCGAGATTCGTGCCGCCGCCCCGGAGGTTCACGCCGTGGCAATAGTTCGAGCAGGAGAGCGTGGCGGCGTCGAACGTCGGGACCGCGCCGTCGGTCGCGGCGAGCGTGCCGAACGCGAGCTCGACCGTGCCGTTCACGTGGTCCATCGCGCCCGCGACCTCGTGGCACTCGGTGCAGGCCATCGGGCCGCGCAGCGCGCCGCCCGCGAGGTGCTTCTGGTGGGCACCGACGGCGCGGGTGGACTCCGCCGTCTCGCCCTTCGTGCCCCTCGGCGGCGCCGCGTTCGCGGCGGAGCCGTGGCACGCGGTGCACGCGCCCGAGGTGAGGTCGACGCGCCCGTTCACGTGCGTCGCGAGGTTCACGACCGCGGGCGCGTAGCCCGCGTGGCAGCCGCCGCACTCGGCGGTCTGGACGTGCGGCGCCGGGGGCGGCGCGCCGTGGCAGCTGCCGCAGGTCGCCTGCGTCCCGTTCACCGTCGTCCACGACGGAGCGTTGAGGAGGTTCCCGCCCGCGAACGCGCCGTGGCACCAGGTGGCGGAGCACGTCGCCGTCGCGCGATCCCAGGCCGCCGTCGTGCCGCCGGCCGTGGCGATCGGGCCGAAGGCGACCTGGACCTCCGCGTCCGCGTGGCCGACCGAGGTCGGCACCGCGTGACACTCGGAGCAGGCGATCGGCGCGGAGAGGAACCCGCCCTGGAGGTGCTGCTGGTGCGCGCCGACCGCGATGGTCGTCGTCGCGGTGTCGCCGTCCACGCCCGTGGGCGGCGCCGCGTTCACGGGGCTGCCGTGGCACGAGGAGCAGGTGAGCGAGCCGACCTCGACGCGCCCGTCCACGTGGACGGCGCGGTTCACGCTCGTCGAGGAGTAGCCGTCGTGGCAGCCGCCGCAGCTCGGGTTCGAGCTGTGCGGCGCGGGCGGCGGCACGGCGTGGCACGTGCCGCAGGCGACCTGCGAGCCGTCCACCTGCGTCCAGCGCGGGGCGGTGTTCGTGCCGCCGGCCGCAATCGTCGCGCCGTGGCAGTAGGTGGAGCAGGTGAGGCTCGAGGCGTCGAACGACGCCGGGGCCCCGCCCGTCCGCGCGATCGGGCCGAAGGCGAGGCGCGCGGCGCCGTCCACGTGGTTCATCGAGATGGGCACCACGTGGCACTCGCCGCAGGCGAACGCGTTCGCGAGCGCGCCGGCGGCGAGGTGCGCCTGGTGCGCGCCCACGGCCCGGTCGGTGGTGAGGGTCTCGCCGTGGACGCCGTTCGGCGGCGCCGCGTTCTGGGCGTTGCCGTGGCAGTCTTTGCAGGTCGAGCCGTTCACGTCGACGTTGCCGTCCACGTGGACCGCGAGGTTCACCGTCGTCGCGGTGTAGCCGTCGTGGCAGCCGCCGCAGGCCGTGTTCGCGGTGTGCGGCGCGGGCGGAGGCGCGCCGTGGCACGTCCCGCACGCCGCCTCGTCGGCGCCGCCGACCCAGCTCGGCTCCGTGAGGGTGCCGCCCGCCGCGAGCGTGGCGCCGTGGCACCAGGTCGTGGCGCAGGTCAGGGTGGCCGTGTTCCACCGCGGCGCCGCGCCGTTCGCGGTGGCTTGCGCGCCGAAGGACATCACGACGGCGCCCGTGGCGTGGTCCATCGCCGCCGGGACGACGTGGCAGTCGCCGAGCGCGTGACGTTCGTGCTGATTCCGCCGCTGGTGCTGATCTTCCTCGTGCTCGGCACCATCTTCCTCGGCGTGGCCACGCCCACCGAAGGCGGCGCCATGGGGGCGGTCGGCGCGCTGCTGATGGCCGTCGGCCACCGTCGCCTGTCGCTGTCACTGCTGAAGCAGGCGCTCGTGAACACGACGCGGCTGTCGTGCTTCGTGATGTTCATCCTGATCGGCTCGACCGTCTTCAGCTTCACGTTCAACGCGGCCGAGGGCCACGTGTTCGTCGAGTCGCTCTTCAAGAACATGCCGGGCGGGGCGCTCGGCTTCCTCGTCATCGTCAACGTGCTCATCTTCGTCCTGGGCTGCTTCATCGACTTCTTCGAGATCGCGTTCATCGTGATTCCGTTGCTGGCGCCCGTTGCGGAAAAGATCCTGCCCGCCCTCCTCCCAGCCGGCACTCCGCCCGAGTGGACGCTCATCTGGTTTGGCGTCATCGTCGCGATGAACCTGCAGACCTCCTTCCTGACCCCTCCGTTCGGGTTCGCGCTGTTCTACCTGCGCAGCGTCGCACCGCGCCACGACTATGCGGACCGCGTGACGGGCGTGCGCATCCCCGCCGTCGCCACGACACAGATCTACAAGGGCGGACTTGCATTCATTGCAATCCAGCTCGTGATGGTGACCGCGGTGATTGCCTTTCCCGGCCTGGTCGTCGGCGATGCCCAGAAGGCGGCGGTCGACCTGGACAAGCTCCAGTTCGAACCGGCGCCAAGCCGCTACAGCGACGAACCGCCCGCTCCTGGCGCCGTGGAACCCCATGCCGATGGCAAGAAGGCGCCGGAGATGGATTCCAAGGAACTGCCGCCGCCGGCCGGCGAGCCGGCGCAGGAGGATCCGATGGAGGCCGTGCGGCGCGCATTGCAGAGCGACGCCCGCAAGACC
>CAWGDE010000012.1:0-17082 GCA_963821195.1 uncultured delta proteobacterium | reverse complement strand
CGGCGGGGACGCGAGCCAGTATAAACGGGTGGGCGATTTCACGCTCGCTCCATGCGCAAGAATCGACTTCATCCCTACACCGCGTCCGTCCTCGGGACCCTCCGGCGCCGGCGGCTCCTCGGCCCGGGCGACGCGGTGCTCGTGGCCCTGTCCGCGGGGCCTGACTCGACCGCGCTCGTCGCAGCGCTCGCCGCGCTCCGGGACGCGGGCGAGGTCGGGGCCCTCCACGCACTCCACGTCGATCACGGCCTCCGCCCTGGCGCAGACGAGGACGCCGCCTGTGCGGCCGCCGCGTGCGCGAGGCTCGGGGTGCCCTTCGCGCGGACCCGCGTCAACGTCGGGGCCGGGAACGTCCAGGCCGAGGCGCGGCGCGCCCGGTACGCGGCGCTCCGCGCCGAGGCGGAGCGGGTCGGGGCGGCGTTCATCGCGACCGGGCACACGCGGACGGACCAGGCCGAGACGGTGCTCCTGCGCCTGCTCCGCGGCTCCGGCGCGCGGGGCCTCTCCGGGATCCCGCCGCGCCGCGGCGCGATCGTCCGGCCCCTCATCGACCGGTCGCGCGACGAGGGGCTCCGGTTCCTCGCGGACGCCGGGCTCCCGTGGCGAGAGGATCCGACGAACGCGACGCCCCGCTTCGCGCGCAACCGCGTGCGGCACGCGCTCTGGCCCGCGGTCCTCGCGCTCGCTCCCGCGGCGGAGCGCACCCTCGCCCGCGCGGCGGACCTCGCGCGCGACGACGAACGCGCGCTCGCCGCCCGCGGCCGCGCCCTCGCGGGAGTCGGCACCGCCGTCGAGATCGCGCGGCTCGCCGCGGAACCGCTCGCGGTGCGCCGTCGCGCCGTCCGGCGGCTCTGGAGGAACGCGTCCGGGAGCGCGGCCGGGCTCGACGCTTCGCACGTCGAGGCGGTGCTCGCGCTCGCGCGCCGGGGCCGTCCCGGCCGTGCCGCCCTCCCGCGGGGCGTCGAGGCGCGCGCCCGCTACGGCCGGCTCGAGCTCGCCCCGGCCGAGCCGGCCCCGGGGCCGGTCGAGCCCGTCGAGGTGCCCGGACCTGGGCGGTACGTGCTCGGGGGGACGGTCGCGGTCGAGGTCGCCGCGCGGTCGCCCGGGGCGGTCCCCTGGCCGCTCGCGCTCCGGTCCCGCCGGCCCGGTGACCGCTTTCGGCCGGAGGGAGGGCGCGGGACGAAGAAGCTGAAGAGCTGGCTCATCGACCGGAAGGTGCCGCGCGAGCGGCGCGACGCGCTCGTGGTGCTCGCGGCGGGCCTCCGCGTGCTCGCGGTGCCGGAGCTCGGGGCGGTGGCGGACGGGCTCGGCCCCTCGGGCGCCGGCCTGACCGTTCGGGTGTACGCCGGGGCGTGAGGCGCCTCGTCCGACTGCAAACGGGGGGCGGGGCTGCTATAAGTTCCGTCGTCCCCGTGGGCGGATGCAGCCGGACCGGTTCGCGGAACAGCGTGCCGTCGCCGAGGGTTGCGAGACACGACCCAAGCACCCAAGGGGAAGGGGAAGGAAAGCCTTGCGACAGTCTGTGAAGACCGCCCTGCTCTGGGCCTTTCTGATCGGGATGTTCATCTCGCTGTACCTGGTGTTCCAGCACGGCGGGAAGGAGCCGGCCACCATGAACTGGACCCAGTTCATGGCGAAGGTCGAGGCCGGAGAGGTCCGGCAGGTCACGATCAAGGACCTCGACTACGAGGGCACGCTCCGCGACAACACGGCGTTCAAGACGACGGGGCCGCTCGACGCGTCCGCTGCCATCGCCGAGAAGCTCCGCGAGAAGGGCGTCAACCTCCAGTTCCAGAAGTCGGACCAGAGCTCGATCTGGGTGACGGTGCTGCTGCAGTACCTGCCGCTCGTCTTCCTGTTCCTCCTGTTCTTCTTCTTCATGCGGCAGCTGCAGTCGGGCGGCGGCAAGGCGATGAGCTTCGGCAAGTCGCGCGCGAAGCTCATGACCGAGCACCACAACAAGGTCACCTTCTCGGACGTCGCCGGCATCGACGAGTCGAAGGACGAGCTCGAGGAGATCATCTCCTTCCTGAAGGACCCGAAGAAGTTCACGCGCCTCGGCGGCCGTATCCCGAAGGGCGTGCTTCTCATGGGTCCTCCCGGCACCGGCAAGACCCTGCTCGCGCGCGCGGTCGCCGGCGAGGCGGGCGTGCCGTTCTTCTCGATCTCGGGCTCGGACTTCGTCGAGATGTTCGTCGGCGTCGGCGCCTCGCGCGTCCGCGACCTCTTCGAGCAGGGCAAGAAGAACGCCCCCTGCATCATCTTCATCGACGAGATCGACGCCGTCGGCCGCCACCGCGGCGCCGGGCTCGGCGGCGGTCACGACGAGCGCGAGCAGACGCTGAACCAGCTCCTCGTCGAGATGGACGGCTTCGAGTCGAACGAGGGCGTCATCCTCATCGCGGCGACGAACCGGCCGGACGTCCTCGACCCTGCGCTCCTGCGCCCGGGCCGCTTCGACCGTCGGATCGTCGTGCCGCGCCCGGACCTCAACGGCCGGCTCGGGATCCTCAAGGTCCACACGAAGAAGACGCCGCTCGACGGGAGCGTGGATCTCCTCCAGATCGCGCGCGGCACCCCCGGCTTCTCTGGCGCCGACATCGAGAACCTCGTGAACGAGGCCGCCCTCTACGCCGCCCGGCGAAACAAGGAGCGGCTCGCCATCGACGACTTCGAGTTCGCGAAGGACAAGGTGATCATGGGCACCGAGCGGCGCTCGATGATCATCTCCGAGAAGGAGAAGCGCACCACCGCCGTGCACGAGGGCGGCCACGCGCTCGTCGCGAAGATCCTCCCGGGCACCGACCCCGTCCACAAGGTCACGATCATCCCCCGCGGCCGCGCGCTCGGCCTGACCCAGCAGCTGCCGCAGGAGGACCGGCTCAACATCAACCAGGAGTTCGCGCTCAACCAGATCGCGATCCTGATGGGCGGCCGGATCGCCGAGGAGATCGTCTTCAGCCAGAAGACCACGGGAGCCGGGAACGACATCGAGGTCGCGACGCACCTCGCGCGCTCCATGGTGTGCGAGTGGGGCATGTCGAACCTCGGCCCGCTCGCCTACGGCAAGAAGGAAGGCGAGGTCTTCCTCGGCCGCGAGATGTCGGCGGTCTCGACGTTCTCCGAGCAGACCGCGCGCGACATCGACGCCGAGGTCCACCGGATCGTCACCGAGCAGTACGAGCGGGCGAAGAAGGTGCTCCTCGAGAACCGGCCGGTGCTCGAGAAGATCGCCGACGCGCTCATCGAGTACGAGACGCTCGACACCGCGGACGTGGACGTCATCGTCGCGGGCGGGACGATCTCGCGGCCGCCGCCCGCGAAGCCCCTCGCGACCGCCGTCGTCGAGAAGAAGAAGGCCGGGTTCGCCGACGCCGCGGGCGCGGTGCCGGCCGCCGGCAAGGCGTAGCGCGCCGATGCGGATGCGGATCGGGGCCAGGCTCCTGGACGGGCCCGGCCCCTTTCTCATGGGCGTCGTGAACACGACGCCGGACTCGTTCTCGGACGGCGGGCGCTACCTCGACCCCGCGGCGGCCGTCGATCGCGCGCTCCGGCTCGCCGACGAGGGGGCGGACCTCGTCGACCTCGGCGGCGAGTCGACGCGCCCGGGCGCCCCGCCCGTGCCGGCCGCGGAGGAGATCGCGCGCGTCGTGCCCGTCGTCGAGCGGCTCCGCGCGCGCGGGTTCACCCTGCCGATCTCGGTCGACACCTCGAAGGGCGCCGTCGGCCGGGCGGCGCTCGCGGCCGGCGCCGACCTCGTGAACGACGTCACCGCGCTCTCGGATCCCGACCTCGCGCGCGCGTGCGCGGACGCGGGCGTACCGGTGGTGCTCATGCACATGCGTGGCACGCCCGCCGACATGGCCTCGCGGGCGGTGTACGGCGACGTCGTGGCCGAGGTCGGGCGCGAGCTCGCGGCGGCCCTCGCCCGGGCGGAGGCGGCCGGGGTCGCGCGCGACCGGACGATCCTCGATCCGGGGATCGGGTTCGCGAAGACCGCCGAGCAGAGCGTCGAGCTCATCGCGCGGATCGGCGAGCTGCGTGTGCTCGGGAGGCCGCTCCTCGTCGGCCCGTCGCGCAAGAGCTTCATCGGCCGGCTCGCCGGCGCGCCGGTGGACGACCGGCTCCCCGGCACGCTCGCGGCGGTCGCCGCGTGCGTGCTCGCCGGCGTCGAGATCCTCCGCGTCCACGACGTCGCCGCCACCCGGCAGGCGGCGCTCGTCGCGGCGGCAATCCGCGACCGTACGTCCGGCGCTTCCCGCGCGGGACCGCGGTAGACTGCGCGCCGACGGAGAGCCTAGGTTCCAGACGATGCCGCCCCGCGACCCCACCAAGCCCTCCCGAGCCGTCCCCCCGAACGGCGCCGCGCACGCGCGCGCGCCCCGGCCCGCCAGCGGGCCCCCACCGCGGAGCGCTTCGCCGCGGGTGCCGATCTCGAACGAGGCGCGCATGCCCCCTGCCCGGAGCCCGGCCCCCACGGCGCGCCGTCTCTTCGGGACGGACGGCGTCCGGGGCGTCGCGAACGTCTACCCGATGACGGCCGAGATGGCCCTCCAGCTCGGCCGCGCGCTCGCCTACCTCGTGCGGACCGGTCCGCACCGGCACCGGATCGTGGTCGGGAAGGACACGCGCCTCTCCGGTTACATGCTCGAGCAGGCCATCGCGTCGGGCATCTGCTCGATGGGTGTCGACGTGATGCTCTCGGGGCCGCTGCCGACGCCCGGCATCGCGTTCCTCACCGAGTCCATGCGCGCCGACGCGGGCGTCGTCATCAGCGCGAGCCACAACCCGTACCAGGACAACGGCATCAAGTTCTTCTCGCGCGACGGCTTCAAGCTCGCGGACGAGCTGGAGCTGCGGATCGAGCAGCTCGTGCTCGACGCCGGCGAGGACGAGGGCGCCGAGGACTTCCGCGCGCTCCGCCCGACCGCGACCCGGATCGGCAAGGCGAAGCGGATCGACGACGCGATCGGCCGCTACGTCGTGTTCCTCAAGTCGATCTTCCCGAAGGAGCTGACGCTCGACGGACTCACCGTCGTCGTGGACTGCGCGCACGGCGCCGCGTACCACGTCGCGCCGGCGGTCCTCGAGGAGCTCGGCGCGAAGGTGATCCCGCTCGGCGTGAAGCCGGACGGGAAGAACATCAACGACGGCTGCGGCGCCGTCCACCCGGAGGGGATGGCGAAGGCGATCGCGCGTCACGGCGCGAACCTCGGCCTCGCGCTCGACGGGGACGCCGACCGGGTGATCCTCGCCGACGAGCGGGGGCGGATCGTCGACGGCGACGCCATCATGGCGCTCGTCGGGCGGGACCTCATCCGGAGCGGCGCGCTCGCGAAGCGCACCGTGGTCGCGACCGTCATGTCGAACCTCGGCCTCGAGCGCTCGCTCGCGGCGGTGCGGGGCCGCGTCATCCGGACCGCCGTGGGCGACCGGTACGTCGTCGACGAGATGCGGCGCTGCGGCTACAACTTCGGCGGCGAGCAGTCCGGCCACCTGATCTTCCTCGACCACGTCACGACCGGCGACGGCGTCGCCGCCGCCCTCAACGTGCTCGCGGTGATGCGGCGCGAGGGCCGGCCGCTGTCCGAGCTCGCCCGCTGCTTCGAGCCCGTGCCGCAGTCGCTCGTCAACGTCGCCGTCCGCGAGAAGCGGCCCCTCTCGGACCTGCCGGCCGTCGGCCGCGCGATCGCGGCGGTGGAGCGGGCGCTCGGCGACGACGGCCGCGTGCTCGTGCGCTTCTCCGGGACGGAGAACAAGGTGCGCGTGCTCGTCGAGGGGCCGGACGCGAGGCGGATCCGGGCGCAGGCGGAGCAGATCGCGGACGAGCTCCGGAAGGCGATCGGGTAGCGGGGTCGCGGTCGGGATCGGGGTCGCGGTCGGGGTCGAGGTCGGCGGCACGGTCTCGTCCCGCCGTGCCGCCTGTTACCGGACGCTCCGCCGTTTCTGGGTTAGATTCGGCGCATGCCTCCCGCCCGCCTCGGCGTCAACGTCGATCACGTGGCCACCCTGCGCCAGTCGCGCCGGACGACCTACCCGGACCCCGTCGCGGCGGCGGTTCTCGCCGAGCTCGCGGGCGCCGACCAGATCACGATCCACCTGCGCGAGGACCGGCGGCACATCCAGGAGCGCGACCTCTCGATCCTCCGGAAGACGGTCGCGACCCGCCTGAACCTCGAGATGGCCGCCACGCAGGAGATGGTGAAGACCGCCTACGAGGTGAAGCCCGACGTCGCGACGCTCGTGCCGGAGCGGCGGGAAGAGCTGACGACGGAGGGCGGGCTCGACGTCGTGAGCGGGCGGGACGCGCTGCGCCGGGTCGTGAAGACGCTCCACGACGCGGAGATCCGGGTCTCGCTCTTCATCGACCCGGACCTCGACCAGGTGAAGGCCGCCCACCGCGCCGAGTCCGAGGTCGTCGAGTTCCACACCGGCCGCTTCTGCGACGCCCGCCTCGCGGCCGACCGGCGCCGGGAGCTGTCTCGGCTCGTGGACGCCTGCAAGGCGGCCGCGAAGCTCGGGCTCGAGGTCGCGGCCGGGCACGGGCTCAACTACCAGAACGTGGGGGCGATCGCGCAGCTCCCCGAGATCGAGGAGCTCAACATCGGGCATGCGATCGTCGCGCGCGCGGTGCTCGTCGGCTTCGAGCGGGCGGTCCGAGAGATGAAGGAACTCATCGAGAAGGCGCGCAGCTGAGCGGGCCGCGCCGCCCGGGCCGCGCCCGGGCGCGGAGCGTGAAACGGTGATCGTCGGCCTCGGCATGGACGTCGTGGAGATCGCCCGGATCCAGCGGATCCTGGACGGCCCTCCCGGGCGCGCGGAGCGCTTCCTCGCCCGCTGCTTCACGCACGCCGAGCGGGCGTTCTGCGACGGCGTACGGGACCGGGCGGCCCGGTACGCCGCCCGGTTCGCGGCGAAGGAGGCGGCGTCCAAGGCGCTCGGCGCTCCCGCCGGGATCGCCTGGCACGACGTCGAGGTGCGCCGCGCGACCGCCGCGCCGTCGCTCGAGCTGCGCGGCGCCGCGCGCGATGCGGCGGCGCGGCTCGGCGCGCACCGGGCGTTCCTGACCCTCACGCACGACGCGGGCGTCGCGGCGGCGACGGTGCTCCTGGAAGGAGGGGAACGGTGAGGCTCGTCGGCTCCGCGGAGATGCGCGAGATCGATCGCGCGGCCATCGAGGGGTTCGGGATCCCGTCCCTCACGCTCATGGACCGCGCGGGGCGCGCGGTGGCCGAGGCCGCGCTCGAGCTCGCCGGGCCCAAGGGCCGGTTCGTCGTCTTCTGCGGCTCCGGCAACAACGGCGGGGACGGGTACGTCGCCGCGCGCCTCCTCCGCGCCGCCGGGCGCGACACCCGCGTCCTCGCGCTCGCGCCGCTCGAGAAGCTCTCCGCGGACGCGCGGGCGGTCCGCGAGCAGGCCGAGCGGGCGGGCGTGCCGATCGACGAGGCGGGCGAGCTGGCGACGGTCGACGCGGGGGTGGGGGACGTCGTCATCGACGCGCTCCTCGGAACCGGACTCGCGCGCGCCGCCGAGGGCGCCATCGCGGGCGCCATCGCACGGATCGAGTCGGCGCGCGTCGCGGGCGCCCGCGTCCTCGCGGTGGACGTTCCATCGGGCCTCTCCGCGGACACGGGCCGGCCACTCGGTACGTGCGTCCGCGCCGACCGCACGGTGACGTTCGGGTTCCAGAAGCGCGGGCTGGTGCTCTACCCGGGCGCCTCGCACGCCGGGGAGGTCGTCGTCTCGGACATCGGCATCCCGGCCGAGGCGGCGCGGCGCGTCCCCGTCGGCTGCGAGCTCCTCTCCGAGGTGGAGGCCCGGCTCCTCGTCCCGCCGCGCGCGCCCGACGCGCACAAGGGCGACGCCGGCCGGCTCCTCGTGGTCGCCGGCACGGCGGGGAAGACCGGGGCGGCCCACCTCGCGCTCACGGGCGCGCTCCGCGGAGGGGCGGGGCTCGTGACGCTCGCGGCGCGCCCGGAGGTCCTGCCGTTCGCGCTCGCGGGGCGGCCGGAGGCGATGAGCGCGGCGCTCGACGGGAAGGGTCCGCTCGCGCGGGCGGACCTCCAGACGCTGCTCGCGCTCGCGAAGGACGTGGACGCGATCGCGATCGGCCCCGGGATCCCGCGCGGCAAGGAGACCGCGGAGCTGCTCCGGGCGTTCCTCTCGCGGGCGAAGAAGCCGGCGGTGGTGGACGCGGATGGGCTGAACGCGCTCGCCGAGACGCCGGCGGCGATCGCAGAGATCGGCGTCCCGCTCGTGCTCACCCCGCACCCGGGAGAGATGGCGCGGCTTTGCGGGATCTCGATCGACGACGTCCAGGCGGACCGCATCGGCGTCGCGGCGGGGCGGGCGAAGGCCTGGGGCGTCACCGTGGTCCTGAAGGGCGCCCGGACCGTCGTCGCCGACCCCGAGGGCCCGCCGGCGATCGTGCCGACCGGGAACGCCGGGCTCGCGACCGGCGGCACCGGGGACGTCCTCGCCGGCCTGTGCGGCGCGCTGCTCGCCGGCGGCCTGCCGCCGCCGGCCGCGGGGCGCGCCGCGGCCTGGGTCCACGGCCGCGCCGGCGACCTCGCCGCCCGGCGCTTCGGCGAGCGCGGGCTCGTCGCCGGCGACCTCGGCGACGCGATCGGCGCGGTCTGGGCGGAGTGGCGCCGGTGACGGAGCGGTACGCGGCGAGGCTCACCACCCGCTCCGCGCGCGCGACGCGCGCGCTCGGCGCGCGGCTCGGCAGGCTCCTCGCGCCTGGCGACGTCGTCGCGCTCGTGGGCGAGCTCGGCGCCGGCAAGACGCAGCTCGTCCGCGGCGCGTGCGACGGCGCGGGCGTCGCGCCGGAGGAGGTCTCGTCGCCGTCCTTCGCGATCGTGGCGACCTACCGCGGACGGATCCCGGTCCACCACGCGGACCTGTACCGCATCGGCGATCCCGACGAGCTGTACGCGACCGGGTTCGGCGATCTCGTCGGCGGCGACGGCGCACTCCTCGTCGAGTGGGCGGACCGCGTCCCCGGCGCGCTGCCGGAGGACCGGCTCACGATCGTGCTCGCCCACGACGCGCGCGCGCCGGACGTTCGCCACGCCGCCTTCGAGGGCGTCGGCGCGCGGCACGCGGAGCTGGCGCGGCGGCTCGCCCCGCGCGCGAAGCGGCCGGACTCGCGATCGAGGTCGAGGTCGAGGTCGCGGTCGAGGTCGAGGTCGAGGTCGAGGTCGCGGTCGGGGTCGCGGTCGGGGTCAGGCTCGCGGTCCCGGGTTCGCGGGACCCCCTCCCGCCGCCCGAACCGGTAGATCGTTTCTTGCGCTCGCCCGTATCCAGCGCCGAGGAGGTTTCCCCATGCGCTCGCTCGTGCTCGCCGCTGCCCTGATCCCCGCCCTGTCCGCCGCCGCGGACCTCTCCGCCCCGTCCCGCATCGACGCGGTGACCGTCTACCGCTCGTCCGCGCGCGTCACCCGCGCCGCGCGCGTCGAGGTCCAGGCCGGCCCCGCCCGCGTCCTGCTCGCGGGCCTCCCCGACCCGCTGGACGACGACTCGATCCGCGTCGAGGGGAAGGGGAGCGCGAAGGCGCGCGTCTTCGGCGTGACCGTCGACCGCGTCACGGAGGCGGCGACCGCCCAGGCCGACGCGCGCGCCGGAGAGGAGAAGCTCGAGCGGCTGCAGGACGAGGACCGCGGGCTCGACGACCGGGTGAAGGCCGCACAGGCGCGCCTCGAGTTCGTGAAGTCGCTCCGCTCGACCTACTCGGAGGAGCGCGCGAAGAACCTCGCCATGCGCGGCGTGTCCGCGAAGGAGTGGACCGACCTCGCCGCGTTCGTCGCGGGCGAGAACGCGATCGCCGCCCAGGAGATCCGGAAGGTCGAGGCCGCGCGCCGCGAGCTCGGGAAGCGGATCGCGCAGGCCCGCGCGGAGCTCGAGAAGATCCAGGCGAAGCGCGGGCAGACGACGAAGACCGTCGCGGTGGAGATCGAGGCGGACCGGGCCGGGACGCTCGAGCTCGCCGTGTCGTACGTGGTGCAGGCCGCGGGCTGGCAGCCGATCTGGGACGCGCGGCTCGTGCCCGAGACCTCCACGATGGAGCTCTCGTTCCTCGGCACCGTCTGGCAGCGCACGGGCGAGGACTGGCGGGGCGTGACGCTCGCCGTCTCGACGGCGCAGCCCGCGCGCGGGCTGTTCGTGCCCGAGCTCCAGCCGGTGTGGCTCCAGAAGTTCGAGCCGCCGCGGCCGGTCCCGATCGCGCGCCAGCCGCTCCAGGCTCCTCAGGCGGCAGGGATGGCGCGGGCCGAGGCGAAGGCGAAGGCGACGACGATCCCCGAGGAGGCGGACACGTTCGTCGCCGAGGTCGCCCAGGCGTCGGTGCAGGAGGGGCTCCTCTCCGCGACGTTCACTGCCCCCCGCCGCGAGACGGTGGACGGCTCGGGCCAGGCGCGAAAGGTCCCGCTCGCGCGCTTCCCGCTGAAGGCCCAGATCGTCCGCACCGCCGCGCCGCGCGTCGACGCCTCCGCGTTCCTCACCGCGAAGGCGGTGAACGAGACCGGGTTCCCGCTCCTCGCCGGCATGGCCGGCGTCTACGTCGGCGACGAGTTCGCCGGCCGCGCGCCGCTCCCGGCGACCCCCGCGGGCGGCGAGCTCGAGCTCGCCTTCGGCGCGGACGGCCGCGTCGAGATCGACCGGAAGGTGCTGGACCGCCGCCACGAATCGGCCGGGGTGTTCTCGAAGGACGAGGTGTTCGTGTACCGGGTCCGCACGTCCGTGAAGAACCGCTGGGCCACGCCGGTCGCGGTGAAGCTGCTCGACCTCATCCCCGTCTCGCGCGACGAGAAGATCCAGGTGAAGGTGCTCGACGGCACGACCGCCGCGACGCGCGAGGACCCCGAGCGCCCGGGCGTGCGGATCTACGAGCTCGCGCTCGCGCCGCGCGAGGAGAAGGTGGTCGAGCTCCGCTACGAGGTCCGCTACCCGCGGGGCTTCCCGATCGCCGGGCTGGAGTAGGTCTCAGGATTCCTGGCCGCCGCCGCGCGCCTTCCCCCCCAGCTCCGGGGGGAGAGGGTCGGGGTGAGGGGGAAGGGTCAGCCGAGGAGCGCCCCGCGTATCACCCGCATTCCGTCCTCGGTCGCGACGTACCCGCCCTCCGGAACATCGTCCCAGCGCGCGGAGGTCCCGACGGGCTCGCTCGCGACGACGAACGCGTGGCGCGGGCCGGCGTTCATCGCGACGTGAAGGGTCCGCCCGCGGCGGGTCGCGACGAGCACGCGGCCGTCCGACGCGAGGAAGTTCAAGGACGACGGCTTCTCGGCGCCCGGGTCCGCGATCGCCGCGACGACCTCGGTCGTCTCCGCGAGGGCGCGCCGCACCTGCGACGCACTCGCGCCCTCGAGCGATGCGCGCGCCCGCAGGCGCCCGAGGAAGAGCAGGAAGAGCCGCTCGCTGTCCGTTTCGCCCTGGACGAGCGGCCGGAGATCCGGATCCACCTCGGCGAGGATCGCGTCCCGCACGCGGCGCGAGCGTTTGTAGCGTCCGACCGTCCCGTTGTGGGCGAAGAGCCAGCGCCCGTGCGCGAACGGGTGCGTGTTCACTGGTGTGACCGGGCCGATGCTCGCGTCCCGGACGTGCGCGATCACGACCGCCGAACGCGCCCCGCGTGCCGCCGCGACGAAGTTCTCGTCGGAGTGGGCGGGGAGGAGCCCCCTCCGGACGCGCGGCGTCGCGCCCTCCCACCACCCGATCCCCCACCCGTGCGGATGCTGATGCGAAAGGAACCGGAGAGAGCGTGCCGCCGTGCAGAGCGGCTCGCACAGGTCGAAGTCCGGGTGGGCGTGCTGGCCGAACAGGCGACACATCGGCCTCTCGAATCTAGCAGGGCTCCGGGGGCCGAGCCACGCGACGGCGGGGTCGGGGCCGGGGTAGGTCGAGGTCGGTCGGGGTCAGGCCCGGTTGCCGCTCTCGCCCGTGCGCACCGCCCCCGCGACGAGGTGCGCGAGCCGGAGGGGCTCCGGGACGGCGCCCCGATCGGTCAGCCGCGCGAGCGCCCGTCCGGTCGCCTCCGGCTCCGCGCCCCGGACCTGGAACACGAACGCACCCTCCCGGTGGACGGGCCCCGCGCGCCGCAGGACGTCGAGCCTCCGCTCGGGGCGCGGGAGGTTGCGGATCGCCCGCTCCACCGCGGCGAGATCGGGCGGGCGTCGCATCACCGCGACGCAGGGCCTGCGGAGCGCCTCCGACAGCGCCGCGAGGTCCACGACGTTGAACCCGCCGAAGGCGATCCCGTCCACGAGGACGAGGTGGAGCTGCGGCAGGAACTTCCCGCCGCCGAGCAGCCGCACGATCTCCTCCGTCGCGTTCCACCCGTCGCGCCGGACGCGGCCCCACACCAGCCCCTCGAACCGCGTCCCCGCGCAGACGACGCCCGCGATGGCGACGTCGCCGCGCCGGGCGCCCTCCCTCGCCTCCGCTCCGGAGGACAGGCGGTCGAACGGGGCGTCGTCGAAGCCGATCGCGCGGAGCGCCCGGCCCTCCGGCGGGAAGGGCCCGGATCTCACAGCGTCACCTCGAGCGGATCGCCGAGCGGCGCGGGCCCGCCGCGCGCGGCGAGATCGAAGAGCTCGACCGAGACGCGGCGCCCCCGCGCGACGAGCACGGCCGCGGTCCGCGGGAGCGAGAACCGCCGCGGCCCCGCGCTGCCGGGGTTCACGAACAGGCGCCCCTCGACGACGGCCGCGCCCGGCCGGTGCGAGTGGCCGTGGACCACGATCTCCGGCCGCCGCCTCGCGATGAGCGCCCGCGCGGGCGGCCTCGGTGCCTCGCGCGCGCCCAGGTCGTGCACGACGAGCGCGGTGAGCGGGCCGATCGGGACGAACGCGACCTCCGGCAGCCGGGCGAGGGTGGGGCCGTCGTCGTTGTTGCCGCGCACCGCGGTGACGGGCGCGAGCTCCTCCAGCGCCGAGAGCACCGCGGGCTTCACGACGTCCCCGGCGTGGAGGATCGCCGCGCAGCGGGCGAACACGGCGACGAGGCCCGGATCGAAGAGGCCGTGCGTGTCCGAGACGAGCCCGATCCGCACGGGAGCGCCTCAGCGGCAGTCCACCGCCGCGCCCTTCGCCTCGTGCACCACCCGACCCCGCTTCACCACGGTGAGCGCGTGGTTCACGGCCATGTGCCAGGCGAGGTGCTCGACGGAGGCGCAGCCCCACAGGACGAGGTCCGCCTCGCAGCCGGGCGACAGCCGGCCGAGGTCCCCCCGTCGCACCGACCGCGCCCCGCCCGCGGTGAACGCGACGAGCGCCTCGGCGGGCGAGAGGTGCAGCTTCAGGCACGCGAGCGAGAGGACGAGGCCGACGTTCTCGCTCATCGCGCTGCCGGGGTTGAGGTTCGAGGCGAGCGCGAGCGGGACGCCCGCCTGCAGGAGCCTGCGCGCCGGGGCGTAGCGCTCCAATCCGAGGAAGAGCGTCGAGAGCGGGAGGAGCCCCGCGACGACGCCGCCGCGCGCCATCGCCTCGATCCCGGCGTCGTCGATCTCCTCGAGGTGGTCGGCGCTCGCGCAGCCCGTCGCGGCGGCGAGCTGCGCCCCGCCGCCGGCCGTGAGCTGGTCCGCGTGGAGGCGCGGGACGAGCCCGCGCGCCTTCGCGGCTGCGAGGATCGCGCGCGCCTCCTCGATCCCGAGCGCGCCCTCCTCGGCGAAGACGTCGCACGAGCTCGCGAGCCGCTCGCGCGCGACGAGCGGCACGAGCTCCTCGCAGACCTCGCGCACGAACCCGACGCGATCCCCGGAGCGCTCGGGCGGCACCGCGTGGACGAGGAGGGTGGGCACGACGGTCTGGTCGGACCAGAGCGCGTGCCCGAGCTCGTGGATGACCCGCAGCATCCGCAGCTCCGCCTCGGCGGTGAGCCCGTAGCCGCTCTTCACCTCGACGGTCGTCACGCCCTGCGCGAGCAGCCGCCGCGCGCGGGCGACCGCGGCGTCGAAGAGCGCGCCGTCGGAGGCGGCCTGGGTGGACCGGGTCGTGACCGCGATGCCGCCGCCGGAGAGCGCCATGTCGAGGTAGCTCTTGCCCGAGCACCGGAGCGCGAACTCGCCCGCGCGCTCGCCGGCGAAGACGAGGTGCGTGTGCGAGTCGACGAGGCCCGGCGTGACGAGGCCGCCCCTCGCGTCGAGCACCGTTGCGCCGTCGAGGTCCACCGCCGCGTCGAGGTCCCGATCGCGGCCCACCCAGGCGATCCGGCGGTCCTCGACCGCCACCGCGCCGCCCGGGACGAGGCCGGCGTCGGAGGGGCCGCGGTCGCAGGTGGCGAGCACGGCGTTCCGGACGGCGAGGGTGGCCCTGGGGCGGAGCGACTTGGGGGCGGGCACGGGGGCTCGGGCGCGGGCGGTCAGGGCCTCTTGATACCGCGTTCCCGGGCGACGCGATCCGCATCTTCGTAGCCCGCGTCCGCGTGGCGGATGACGCCGATCGCCGGATCGCTCGTGAGCACGCGCTCGAGGCGCCGCGCGGCGTCGGGCGTGCCGTCGGCGACGATCACCTGGCCCGCGTGGAGCGAGCAGCCCGATCCCGACGCCGCCGCCGTGGTGGAAGCTCACCCACGACGCGCCGTTCGCGGCGTTCACGAGCGCGTTCAGGATCGGCCAGTCGGCGATCGCGTCCGAGCCGTCGTGCATCGCCTCGGTCTCGCGGTTCGGCGAGGCGACCGAGCCGCAGTCGAGGTGGTCGCGGCCGATGACGATGGGCGCCTTCACCTTGCCGCGCGCGACGAGCTCGTTGAACGCGAGCCCGGCCCGGTCGCGCTCGCCGTAGCCGAGCCAGCAGATCCGGGCCGGCAGCCCCTGGAACTCGGACCTTCCGGGCGGCGAGGTCGAGCCACCGGCGCAGCCCGGCGTTCTCCGGGAAGAGCCCGGCGACGGCGCGCGTCGGTCGCCGCGATGTCCGCGGGATCGCCCGACAGCGCGACCCAGCGGAACGGGCCCTTGCCCCTCGCAGAACATCGGCCGGATGTAGGCCGGCACGAAGCCCGGGGTAGTCGAACGGCGTCCGCGAGCCCCGGCCTCCCGCGCGCCCGCGCGGATGTTGTTGCCGTAGTCGAAGACGTGGCTGCCCGGCGCGCCTGCATCGCGAGCATCGCCTCGACCTGCCGCGCCATCGACGCCTTCGCGCGGCGCACGTACCCCTCGGGATCGCGTCGCCGCGCAGCGCCGCCGCGTCGCCGAGCGAGAGCGCCGGCGCGGCACGTAGCCGTTCAGCGGGATCGTGCGCGCGCGGTCTGGTCGGTGACGAGGTCCGGCGCGATCGCCGCGCCGGACGAGCTCGCGGGTAGACGTCGGCGGCGTTGCCGACGAGCCCGACCGAGAGCGGCCTGCCGCTCGCGCCGCGCGCGCGCTCGAGCCGGCGGAGCGCCTCGTCGAGGTCCGTCGCTGCGCTCGTCGACGTAGCGCGTGTCGACGCGGCGCTTCTCGATGCGCGACGGGTCGACCTCGACGCCGAGGAAGGTCGCCGCCGCCATCGTCGCGGCGAGCGGCTGCGCGCCGCCCATGCCGCCGAGGCCCGCCCGTGAGGACCCAGCCGCCCGGCGAGGTCGTCGGTGCCGAAGTGCGTCCGGCCCGCCGCGACGAACGTCTCGTACGTGCCCTGCAGGATCCCTTGCGTGCCGATGTAGATCCACGAGCCCGCGGTCATCTGCCCGTACATCGTCAGGCCCGCGCCGCTCGAGCTTGCGGAACGTCTCCCAGGTCGCCCACTGCGGGACGAGGTTCGAGTTCGCGATGAGCACGCGCGGCGCGTCCGGGTGCGTCCGGACGACGCCGACCGGCTTGCCCGACTGCACGAGCAGCGTCTCGTCGGCGTCGAGCGCGCGCAGCTCGCGACGATGCGCGTCGGAGCCTCCCAGTCGCGCGCCGCCTTGCCGGTGCCGCCGTAGACGACGAGGTCCTCGGGCCGCTCGGCGACCTCGGGGTCGAGGTTGTTGATGGAGCATGCGGAGCGCGGCCTCCTGCACCCAGCCCTTGCAGGAGAGCACGGTGCCGCGCGGCGCGCGGACGGGCTCCATGGCGCACCTCCGCGCGAAGCCTGACCGGACGCGGCCCGGCGCGCAGCGCGAAAAACGGGGCCCCGCCGGCGGCGGGCGGGCTACACTCCGCCGCCCGCCCATGAACGACCGCCTCTTCATCTCGGCCCTGCGGCTCCTCCCCAAGAACGCGCTCTCCCGCGCCGTCGGCGCGCTCACGCGCTGGAGCGCGCCCGCGCCGGTCCGGCTCGCCGCGATGCGGGCGTTCGCGCGCCGGTACGGGATCGACCTGTCCGAGTGCCCGGACCTCGACGCCTACCGGTCGTTCGGCGAGTTCTTCGCGCGTCCCCTGCGTCCGGGCCTCCGGCCCATCGCGCCCGGGGCGCGGGTGGTCGTGTCGCCCGTCGACGCGGTCGTGTCGGAGACGGGCCTCGCCGACGGCGGCCGGCTCGTGCAGGCGAAGGGGATCGACTACACCGCCGCCGCGCTGCTCGGCGACGCCGCGCTCGCCGCCCGCCTCGAGGGCGGCGCGTACGCGACCCTCTATCTCTCCCCGCGCGACTACCACCGGATCCACTTCCCCCTCGAGGGCGCGGTCGCCGGGTGGCGCTACGTGCCGGGCCGGCTCTGGCCGGTGAACGCCGCGTCGGTCGGGACGGTGCCCGGGCTGTTCGGCGAGAACGAGCGGCTGGTCACCGTGCCCGACACGCCGCCCGGGCGCCGCGCGGTGGTGGCGGTCGGGGCGACGATGGTGGGCAGGGTCCAGGCCTACTACGCACCCGCCGTCCCCCACACCAACCTGCGCTGCGCGCCCGCCCCCAGCGCGACGACTAGACGCCGATCGCGGTGGAGAAGGGGCAGGAGCTCGGCGCGTTCGAGATGGGGCTCGACGGTGATCCTGCTGTTCGAGACGGGCCGCGTGCGGCTCGACCGCGGGCGCGTCCCCGGTGCGCGTGTGCGGGTCCTGGCAGGAGATCGGCCGGGCGCCGTAGCCCGCGCCGAGCGCCCGCAGGATCGCGGGCTGCCCGCCGCCCGGCCGTGCAACGCCGCGGGCTCTCTGGTAGAACCCGCCCGCCATGAAGATCGCAGGCGTGAAGGGCA
>CAWGDE010000011.1:0-28085 GCA_963821195.1 uncultured delta proteobacterium | reverse complement strand
GACGGTGCGGCGAAGAGGCCCCACACGAGGTGCGCGGTTATGATGGACCCGTTTGCGTCCCGGGCGGGCCCTCGTCCGCCCGCAGGTGAGGAGACCGGATGCCGCCGCCCAGGAGAGGAACGACCGCTCGCGCCGAGGAAGCGAAGGCGCTCGAGCGCGCCCGCCACCTGCCGAACGCTCGCACGGCCGGCGACGTCGAGACGCTGAAGCGCGCCTTCGCCGATCATCTGCAGTACTCGCAGGGGAAGGACGAGCACACCGCGACCGCCCTCGACCGCTACTTCGCGGTGGCGTACGCCGTCCGCGACCGGATGACCCGGCGCTGGATCCAGACGCAGCAGGCCTACTACAAGGAGGACGCGAAGCGGGTCTACTACCTCTCGCTCGAGTTCCTGATGGGCCGGGCGCTCGAGAACAACCTGCTGAACCTCGGGCTGCACGATCCGATGAAGGCGGCCCTCGCGGACCTCGGGCTCGACCTGTCGGACCTCCTCGCCCAGGAGCCCGACGCCGGGCTCGGCAACGGCGGCCTCGGCCGGCTCGCCGCGTGCTTCCTCGACTCGCTCGCGACGCTCGGATACCCCGCCTACGGCTACGGCATCCGGTACGAGTTCGGCATCTTCGACCAGGAGATCCGGAACGGCTACCAGATCGAGCGGCCGGAGGAGTGGCTGCGCTTCGGGAGCGCGTGGGAGATCGCGCGCCCGGAGTACGTCGTGCCGGTGTCGCTGTACGGCCGGACCGAGCACGGCGTCGACCCGACGGGAAAGCTCGCCGTCCGCTGGGTGGACGCGCGGCACGTCCTCGGGATGCCCTACGACGTGCCCATCGCCGGCTACCAGAACGGCACGGTGAACACGCTGCGGCTGTGGCGGGCGCGCGCGTCGCAGGAGCTCGACCTCGCCGACTTCAACGCGGGCGACTACCTCTCCGCGGTCGAGGACAAGGGCTTCTCCGAGAACATCTCGAAGGTCCTCTACCCGAACGACCTCACGGTGATGGGGAAGGAGCTGCGGCTCCAGCAGCAGTACTTCTTCGTCTGCTGCTCGATCCACGACATCGTGGCCCGCCACCTCAAGGTCCACGAGGGCTTCGCGAACTTCCCCGACAAGGTCGCGATCCAGCTCAACGACACGCACCCGGCGATCGCGATCGCCGAGCTCATGCGCGTGCTCGTGGACGAGCAGGGGCTCGAGTGGGGCGACGCCTGGGAGCTCTGCCGGGCGACGTTCGGCTACACGAACCACACGCTCATGCCCGAGGCGCTCGAGAAGTGGTCGGTCGACCTCTTCGGCCGCGTCCTGCCGCGCCACCTCGAGATCGTGCTCGAGGTGAACCGGCGGTTCCTCGAGAGCGTCCGCCGGGAGGGGAAGGCGGACGAGGGCGCGATCTCGCGGATGAGCCTCGTCGAGGAGGGGCCGGTCAAGCAGGTGCGGATGGCGAACCTCGCCGTCATCGGCTCGCGCTCGGTGAACGGGGTCGCCGCGCTGCACACCGACCTCTTGAAGGCCGAGCTGTTCAAGGACTTCAACGCCCTCTGGCCCGAGAAGTTCAACAACAAGACGAACGGCGTGACGCCGCGCCGCTGGCTCCTGCAGGCGAACCCCGCCCTCGCGGGCGCGATCACGGAGACCATCGGTCCGGAGTGGATCACCGACGCGACCCGGCTCCGGGCGCTCGAGCCGCTCGCGCAGGACGCCGGGTTCCGCGCGCTCTTCCGCGACGTGAAGCGCGACAACAAGCAGCGGCTCGCGGAGATCGTGCGCGCCGAGAACGGCATCACGCTCGACCTCGACTCGATCTTCGACGTGCAGGTGAAGCGGATCCACGAGTACAAGCGCCAGCTCCTCGCCGTCCTGCGCGTCGCCTCCGAGTACCTCCGGATGAAGGAGGACCGCGCCTACGAGCCGTACCCGCGCACGTACCTGTTCGGCGGCAAGGCCGCGCCGGGGTACGCGATGGCGAAGTGGATCGTGAAGCTCGTGAACGCGGTCGGCGACGTCGTGAACCACGACGTCGACGTGCGCGGCCGGATCACCGTCGCCTTCCTCCGGAACTACCGGGTCTCGCTCGCCGAGCGGATCTTCCCGGCCGCGGAGCTGTCCGAGCAGATCTCCACCGCGGGGAAGGAGGCGTCCGGTACCGGGAACATGAAGTTCGCCCTGAACGGCGCGCTCACCGTCGGCACGCTCGACGGCGCGAACGTCGAGATCCGCGAGGAGGTCGGGCCCGAGAACTTCTTCCTGTTCGGGCTCACCGTCGAGCAGGTCGCGGCGCTCAAGAAGCGGGGCTACGACCCGTGGGAGTGGTACAGGAACGATCGCCGGCTGAAGGGCGTCCTCGACGCGGTGGCGACGGGCGCGTTCTCCCCGGGCGAGCCCGGGCTCTTCCGGCCGATCGTGGACTCGCTCCTGAACGGTGGCGACCCGTACCTCGTGCTCGCCGACTTCGCCGCGTACTGCGCGGTGCAGGAGGAGGTCGAGCGCGCCTACCGCGACCCGGAGCGCTGGACGAGGATGGCGATCCTGAACGTCGCGCGCTCGGGGAAGTTCTCGTCCGACCGGACCATCCGCGAGTACGCCGAGCAGATCTGGGGCGTCGAGCCTGTCCGCGTCGCGGACTAGGACCTCCGGCGCGAGCGCGGCGCCCGCCGTGGCGCCCAGCCGAACCGGCCGAGGTCGACCCGCCCGCGCGCGTCGAAGGCGACGCCCTCGCGCCCGAGGAGCTGCTGCTGCACGGCGGCGCCCATCGGGTCGAGGATCGAGATCGCGGCCATGCCGCGGGGCCGCGCGCCGAGCACGCGCTGCCAGGGCACGTCGTGCTTCGCGCCGCGCAGCGCTGCGAGGGCGTACCCCACCTGCCGCGCGCCGCGCGGCTTCCCGGCGAGGAGCGCGATCGCGCCGTAGGTCGTCACGCGGCCGCGCGGCACGCGCCGCACGATGCGGTAGATCTCCGCCCAGCCCGCCGGGAGGGAGCGCATCGTCACCGGCGCTCGCCGGGCCGCGCGACGCGCCGGTGGACGAGGGCGTGGGTCGTTTCGGCCGGCACCCCGACATCGTACTACGCGTCGGCGGGCCGAGCGTGCCGCCCTGCCGCGACCGGTTCTCCTTCGCAGGCACTCGGAGTGCACCCCGATAGGGCCACTCCGCCGACGGGGGGATTTGCTTTCGGGGCGGCGTCTCGTCTGATGACGGGGACGGCCCAGGCGGCCGCGGCGAGGGGGGACGTGGGCTCGGAGCGACCGCTGCAACCCCGGGACGCGCCCGGCGCGACCGCTCCGCGATCGCCCGCGACGCCGCCCGGGGCGCCCGTCGCCGCGCGGGCGGGCACGGAGGCCGCGGAGGTCGCCGCGGTGCCGCTGCAGTGGACGCGGCTCGGCATCGGCATGGTCGCCGTCGGGTACGCGGCCGTGTCGGTCCAGGGCCTGATCCGCGGGGTCGACCGGACGCCCGAGACCCTGACCGCGCTCGCGACCACGGTGGCGCTCGCGATCCTCGCGCGCGCCCGCGCCTCGCGTCCACGCTGGCGCTCGTCACGGTCTGGATGGAGGTCTCGGCGGGCATCCTCTCGTCCGAGCACACCCGCATCTCGGGCGTGCTGGTCTACCCCGGCATCGCGACGGCGACGGGGTTCCTGCTGGGCGGTCGCGCGGCGCTGGCGCTCGCCGCGTGCAGCATCGCGATCCTCGCCCTGGACACGACGCTCGACGGCGCCTGGGGCGCGGGGCCCCAGGGCGACAACACGCACTGGGTGCTCGTGGCGTCTCTCCTCACGGTCGGCGGGGCGCTCCTCTCGCGCGCGGTCCGCCGCTCCTACGCGGCCGTGCTCAGGCGATCCGAGGAGTCGCGGCGCCGCTACGCCGACCTCTTCGCGAGCGCCCCGGACGGCCTCGTCGCGGTGGGCCCCGGCGGCGTCATCGCCGAGGCGAACCCCGCGGCGGCCGCGCTCCTCGGGGCGACGCCCGCGGCGCTCGAGGGCGCGTCGATCCTGGCCGCGCTGCGGAGCGCAGGCGCCGCCGGCGAGGTGGACCTCGCCGCCGCGTCGAGCCCGGGCGCGCCGCTCTCCGTCGCGCTCGACCGCGGGGGGCGGCGGCTCGCGCTCGAGATCTCGGCGCGCGCCGGGGCAGGGGCGGCCGGGCAGTCCATCCTCGTGCTCCGGGACGTCACGCAGCGGCGGCTCGTCGAGGAGCGGCTCGGCCACGCGCAGCGGCTCGAGATGGTCGGGCAACTCGCGGGCGGGGTCGCCCACGACTTCAGGAACCTCATCCAGGCGATGTCGAGCAGCGCCGCGCTCCTCGAGGAGCACGCCGATCCCGGCGTGCGCGAGCTCGCGAGCGAGATCGTGGACGCGGGCCGCCACGGGAACGCGCTGACGCGGCAGCTGCTCGCCTTCGCCCGCCGCGACGTCCGGCGCCCCGAGGCGCTCGACCTCGCCGAGGTCGCGTCCGGGATGGAGCGCCTCCTCCTGCGCGTCCTCGGCCCGGAGCACCCGCTCGCCCTCGAGCGGGCCGGGCCCGCCCCGGCCGTCGCCGACCGGGCGCAGCTCGAGCAGGTGATCCTGAACCTCGCCGCGAACGCGCGCGACGCGATGCCGGGCGGAGGGAGGGTCGTCGTCGCGATCCGGCTGCTCGACGCCGCAGCCGCGGGCGCGCTCGGGTCCACGCTCGCCGCCGCCCGGCAGGTGCTGCTCGAGGTGAGGGACACCGGCGTGGGGATGAGCCCGGAGGTGCAGGGGCGCATCTTCGAGCCGTTCTTCTCGACGAAGCCGCGGGGGCAGGGGACCGGGCTCGGGCTCGCGACGGTCCAGGGGATTGCCGAGCAGAGCGGCGGGCACGTGACCGTGGAGAGCGCGCCGGGGCGCGGCTCCGCGTTCCGCGTCTTCCTCCCTGCGGCGGCCGGGCCGGGCTGAGAGACCGTCGGGCGCTGCGGATCGCCACGCCCCATACCGGTACACGCCCGGACACATCTTCCTTTGCGCGCCCGGGGCGGCGCGCTAGCTTCCGGCCCATGAGAACGACCCGGCTCCTCGCCGTCACCACCTCTGCCGCGCTCGTCGCGGGCTGCGGCTACCAGTCGATCCCGCAGGCGGAGAACGCCGTCGGCGCCGCGTGGGCCGAGGTGGAGAACCAGTACCAGCGCCGCTCCGACCTCGTGCCGAACCTCGTCGAGACGGTGAAGGGCTACGCCGCGCACGAGCGGGAGACCCTCGAGGGCGTCGTGAACGCCCGCGCGAAGGCGACCCAGGTGCAGCTCACCGTCGACCAGCTCACGCCCGAGAACATGAAGAAGTTCGAGGCGGCGCAGGGCGAGCTCAGGAGCGCTCTCGGCCGGCTGCTCGCGGTCGCCGAGAACTACCCGCAGCTCAAGGCGAACGAGAACTTCCGCGATCTGCAGGCGCAGCTCGAGGGAACCGAGAACCGGATCGCCATCGCGCGGCGGCGCTACATCGAGCAGGTGCAGCAGTTCAACAACCTCGTGACCGTGCCGCCGACGAGCTGGACGAACTCGCTCTTCTACAAGAAGGCGCCGAAGGCGCAGTTCACGGCGACGACGCAGGGCGCGGAGAAGGCGCCGCAGGTCAAGTTCTGATGGCGCCGGCGCGCGCCGCCGCCCTCGCCCTCCTCGCGCTCGCGACCGTCGCGCGCGCCGAGGCGCCGATCCCGCGGCTCACGGGCCCGGTGGTCGACGCGGCCGGGCTGCTCTCCTCGGGCGACGAGCAGCGCCTCTCCGACCTCGCGCGGAGCGCGCGCGCCCGCGAGGACGGGCAGGGGGTGCAGCTCCAGTACCTCGTCGTCCGCTCGCTCGAGGGCGAGCCCATCGAGTCGTACTCGATCCGCGTCGCCGAGGCCTGGAAGCTCGGGACGAAGGGGAAGGACAACGGCCTCCTCGTCACGGTCGCGATCGACGACCGGGCGTTCCGCATCGAGGTCGGCGGCGGGCTCGAGGGCGAGGTCCCGGACGCGCTCGCGCGCCGGATCGGCGACCGGATCCTCGTGCCGGCCTTCCGCGAGGGGCGCTACGCCGACGGGCTCTACGACACGGGCGCGGAGCTCCTCACGCTCGCCGGCGTGGCGCCGGAGGCGGTGCAGGCGCACGCGAGGGCCCGCACCCGCGGCGTCACCGGCTTGCACCCCGGGATCGGGGTCATCATCGCGATCTTCGTGATTCTCTGGATCGTCTCGAACGTGTTCCGCGGCTTCGGGCCGCGGCGGCGGCGCTCGATGTGGTGGGGCGGCGGCCCGTGGATCGGCGGCGGCGGGGGCGGTGGGTTCGGCGGCGGCGGCGGCTGGTCCGGCGGGGGCGGCGGGTTCTCCGGCGGCGGCGCCTCGGGGCGCTGGTAGGAGGCGGGCGTGGGCATCGACCTGCTGTTCGGCGAGGACGCGCGGGCCCGGGTCGCGGAGGCGGTGCGCCGCGCCGAGTCGCTCTCGCGCGGCCAGATCGTCCCCGTCGTGGTCGAGAAGAGCGACGCCTATCCCGAGGCCCGCTTCCGCGGCGCCATCCTCATCGCCGCGCTCGCGACCGGGATCGTGCTCGCCGCGCGCGCGCCGCTCTCGCTCGTCGAGCTCGCGCTCCTCCAGCTCGTCGTGGGCGTCCTCGGCGCGCTCCTCGCGTCGTGGGATCCCATCGAGCGGCTCCTCGTCGGGGCCCGCGCGATGCACGAGGCCGCGCGGGCCCGGGCGATGCGGGCGTTCCACGAGAACGGGCTCCACCGCACGGCCGAGGGGACCGGCGTCCTCGTGTTCGCTTCGCTGTTCGAGCACGCGGCGGTGATCCTGGGCGACCAGGGGATCCACGCGAAGATGGGCGACGACTGGGATCGCGCCGTGGCCGCGCTCACCGCCGGGATGCGCGCCGGCGACCCCGCGAAGGGCTTCGTGGATGCGATCGCGGTGTGCGGGGGGAAGCTCGGAGAGCACTTCCCCAGGGATCCCCAGGCGAAGGCGGCGCCGAACGAGCTCGAGGACGCGATCCGGGCGTCGAGGACGTGACCGCGGCCCGAGGCGCGGCCGGCCCCAAAGGAACGGGCCCCGGCGACGAGCGCCGGGGCCCGCGAACCGCTTCTGTCCTACTTGAGGACGAGGACCTGGAGCGAGGAGGCGTTGATGCTGCCCGGACCTCTCAGGGCGAAGCTCACCCTGACGTCGCCTGCCGTCGAGACCGCGTAGTAGCGGGTCGTCGCGGCGGGGATCCAGGTCCCCGACGCCGAGTAGATGCGCTGCCCCATCGCCGCCACCTGGTCGAAGGTATCGGCGCCGAACAGGATCGCGAGCTCGACCCCGCCCGCCGAGGTCCAGAGGCCGTTCACGGTCGCCGCCACGACCCCAGGCTTGTCCATGTGGACCACGACGAAGCAGACCTCGCGGACGCCGGTCCCCGGAGGGCTCGCCGTCAGCGGCGTCTGCGTGCACGACAGGGTCGACGCGTGGGAATGGTCGCTGCGCGCGACGGTCGAGGCCGTCCCGGCGGCGTCACCGTAGCTGCCGAACGCGACGCCGAGCGGCGCGGCCGGCGAGCCGTCTCCGACGAGGCCGGAGTCGGCCGGCGCGAGGACCAGCGACGCGTCGGCCCCCGCCGGACCGGTCGGTCCCTGCGCGCCCGCCGCGCCCGGATCGCCCTGCGGCCCCTGGATTCCCTGCGGTCCCTGGGGTCCGGTAGCACCAGCAGGACCCGCGGGCCCCGTCGGTCCCGTCGGTCCGACCGCGCCCTCGGCGCCGGTCGATCCCTGAGGCCCCACGAGCCCCATCGCTCCCTGGGGTCCCATCGGTCCCTCGAGACCGGTTAGACCGGTGTCGCCCTTCGGTCCCTGAGGACCAGTCGGCCCGATCGGGCCCACCGGCCCGACAGGCCCCTGCGGCCCCATGAGCCCCGTCAGGCCCATCGGCCCTTCGAGCCCCATCGGCCCTGCGGCGCCCGTGTCGCCCTGCGGCCCCATCGGCCCCTGAGGTCCCGGCGCCCCCATCGGCCCTTGGGGGCCTGCAGTCCCGGTTCCCTGCGCGCCCGCCGTGCTCAGCTCGAGGAAGTTGTCGCTCCAGCCGCACTCGAACGCGCCGCCCGAGGTGCACGCCGGCCCCGACGTCGGGTCGCTCGCGGTCTGGTACTGAGCGGGCGGGACGCAACCTGCCGGCTGCCACGGCTCGACGATGCGCAGGAAGCCGAACGTGCGGTTGTAGCAGGCGGCGACGAGTGCGCCGCTGGCGGCGACCACCGTCGCCTGCGTCGAGGCTGGCTGTGCGGCACGATGCGCTCGCGCGTGGGCCGCGGCGGGGAAGGAGAGCAACAGGGCGACGAGAGCGGTCTGAATCGCAGCAATGGTCCGTTTGGCCATCGGAAGACTCCTTGAAAGTGCCGCACTTCCGAGGAGGACAGATTCGATCGATGTTGTGGGAGCCCCAGTAGGGTCATAGGCCAACCGCGCAATCAATCAGCGAGAAATAACGGCGGTTTCACTCGCTGTGGGTGGGATATGCCTGACGAAACGGGGCAACTCGAAGGTGGTAGAGAATCTCCTTTTGCCTACCCCAACACAGGCACTACTCCCGAGGGGGTGTGGCCAATCGCCTACGCTATCGCTGGCCCCGAGGCTCCGCCCCGCCGCGGCGGCCCGGAATGCACCTTCGGTCAATGTCACTCCTCCTCCTGTCGCCCGAACATGAGCTGGACGAACGCCTTCTCGTCCGGCGGCGTGAACACGTAGACGTGATCGCCCGGCTGGAGGACGGTCCGCCCGCGCGCCGCGACGAGATCGCGCCCGCGCACGACGAGCATCACCGCCGAGCCCTCCGGGATCGGCAGATCCGAGATCAGCGACCCCGCGACCGCGCTCGCCGGCTCGACGTAGAACGACATCACCTCGCCCGAGAGCCGCTGCGTCGACATGATCTCGAGCATCGCGCGCGGGGGAGGCGGGCCGCCGGTCTCGAGCTCGAGCTTGCGCGCGAGCCAGCGGACGGTGGTGCCCTGCACCAGGGCGGAGACCACGACCACGAAGAAGACGATGTCGAACACGCGCAGGGCGCCCTCGACGCCCGCGAAGACGGGGAACGTCGCGAGCATGATGGGGACGGCGCCGCGCAGCCCCACCCAGGAAACGAACACGACCTCACGCCGCGGGATCCGGAACGGCGCGAGGCAGGCGGCGACGACGATCGGGCGGGCGACGAACGCGAGGAAGAGCCCGAGCGCGAGCCCCGGGCCCGCGACGTGGGCGAGCCGGCTGGGGTAGGCGAGCAGGCCGAGCAGGAGGAACATCGCCACCTGGCTGAACCAGGCCATCGCGTCGTGAACGCGCCGCAGGCCGGCGAGGTAGGGGAGGGGCGCGTTCCCGAGGATCACCGCCGCGACGTACACCGCGACGAACCCGCTCCCCCACAGGAGCGTCGGTGCCCCGAACGCGACGAGCGCGATGGCGAGCGAGAGCACCGGGTAGAGGCCGCTCGCGGCGAGCCGGACCCGGCCGAGCAGCCAGCGGCCGCCGTGCCCGATCGCGAGGCCGGCGCCGATGCCGACCGCGAGCTGTGCGATCGCCTCGACGGCGACCGCGACGCTCGCGCTCTCGCCGTGCGCCACCGCGTCCGTCACCGCGAGCGTCAGGATGACCGCCATCGGGTCGTTCACGCCGGACTCGAGCTCGAGGAGGTCGGCGAGTCGCTGGCGGATCCGGATCCCGGAGCCGCGCAACATCGAGAAGACCGCCGCGGCGTCCGTCGAGGAGACGATCGCGCCGAGGAGCAGCGCGCCCGACCACGGGATCCCGAGGGCGCGCGCGCCGAGCGCCATCACGACCGCGGTGCCGGCGACGCCGAGCGTGGCGAGCACGGCGGCCGGGGCGAGCGCCCGGCGGATGCTCGTCATCGTGGTGTTGAGGCCGCCGTCGAACAGGATGAGGACGAGCGCGACCGTGCCGACGCGGAAGGTGAGGCGGTAGTCCTCGAACGGGATCCGGCCGATGCCCTCGGAGCCGGCGAGCACGCCGACCAGGAGGAAGAGCAGGACGAACGGGATTCCGAGCCGGCCGGACGTGCGCGACGCGATCGCCGAGACGGCGAGCAGGACCCCGATGACGAGGAGCGCGATCGCGGTGGGGAGGGGCTCGACGGGCACCGGGGAGGGAGCGTACCGGAGGGCGGGCGTGGCGTCGCGAACCCGGACGCGACCTCGACCCGATCCCTACGCCCCGCCCATCCTCCGGAACGGACACTCCCGGCAGACCGGGTGCGCCTCGTACCCCGCGACGAACGCGCGGAACCGCGGGTCCTTCCACAGCTCGCCGAGCGGCCGCTCCGCCACGCCCCCGAAGTCGCCGAGCTCGCCGCGGGCCGCGGCGGGGTGCGGGCACGGGGCGAACCGGCCGTCGGCGTGCACCCACGCCTCGCGACCGACGAACGGGCACGGGCCCGTCGGCGCGGGCGCGGCGGGATCCTCGGCGAGCGGCGCGACGTTCTGGAGGAGCACCTTCGCGCCGGACGGGAGCCGGACCTCCTCCGCGGCGGCGCGCGCCTCGGCGGCGGCGGCGTTCCAGCGGCGGATCGCCGCCGCGTCGCGACGGAGCGACAGCGGGGCGAGCTCGGGCGCCCGGATCTGGAGCTGGTTCACCTTCACCCGGTCCACGCCGAGCCGCGCCGCGAGCCGCACGATCCCGGCGAGCTCCGCGACGTTCCCCTCCTGCGCCGTCGCCTGGAACGACACGCCACAGCGCCGCCCGCCCGCTCGCGCCGCAGCGTCGCGCGCGGCGACGAGCGCCTCGACGTTCGCGACCGCGCGGTCGAACGGGAGGCCCGGCATGATCGCCTCCGCCGTCGCCGCCGTCGCGCCGTTCCAGGAGACCTTCACGTCGGACGCGACGGGCACGAGCCGCGCCGCCCACGCGGCGGCGCCCCGCCCCGGGAACGTCCCGTTCGTGGTCACGTTGAGGGTGACGCCGAGCGCCGCGCACAGGTCGACGAGCGCGTCCATCCCGGCCCAGAGGAGCGGCTCGCCCATCGTCGAGGGGATCACCTCCGCGAGCCCGGTGCGGGCCGCGTCCCGGAGCACCGCCTCGGCGAGCGCGGGCGCCATGCGCCGCGGCGGTCCGGACGGGCGCGACTGCCCCCACGCGCACATCGGGCACGCGAGGTTGCAGTCGTCCGGGTTCGTGACGAGGGTGAGCCGCCAGGGACCCGCGGCGGGGGGCTGCGCGCGCGTTGACAAGGCCTCCGTTGTAACGGAAAACGGAGCCGCCATGAAGACCGCGCGAGAGACGTCGAAGAGCCGCAAGCGGGCACCCGCACCCTCCCCCGACGCGCGCGCCGCCCCCGAGCCGCGCGAGGTCGCCGCGGGCGGCAAGGACCTCACCCCCGTCGTCGGTGGGAACCTCCGCCGGCTCCGCGGCCAGCGCGGGCTCTCGCTCGAGCGGCTCTCCCAGCTGTCCGGCGTGTCGCGCGCGATGCTCGGCCAGGTCGAGCTGGGCCAGAGCGCGCCCACGATCAACGTGCTGTGGAAGATCTCGTCCGCGCTCACGGTGCCGTTCTCCGCGCTCATCACGGTGCGCGGCTCCCCGGGACCCCACGTGCTCCGCGCCGAGCAGGCGAAGCATCTGACGAGCCACGACGGCGCCTTCTCCTCCCGCGCGCTCTTCCCCTTCGACGAGCCCCGGCGGGTCGAGTTCTACGAGCTGCGCCTCGCGCCCGGCGGCGTCGAGAAGGCCGACGCGCACAACCCGGGGACGACCGAGAACCTCGTCGTCTCCGCGGGCGCGGTCGAGATCGAGGTCGCCGGGAAGAAGGAGCAGCTCGGCGCCGGCGACGCCATCGTGTTCGAGGCGGACGTCCCCCACGTGTACCGGAGCCGCGCCGACCGCGAGACCGTCATGTACCTCGTGATGACCTACGCGGATACGGTGGGATAGCGCACGGTGGGTGCAGGTAGGGGACCCCCTCCGCGGGGCCCCTTGACGCAGGGTCGTGGCGTCGTGGGAGTGTTGCGACCCGGGGCGCGTGTAAGATTCACCCTCGGACACACCACGCACGCGGAGGCCGCCCTGACACCCAGCAAGACCGGAGAGCTGCTCGTCCAGCGTGGCCTCGCGACGCCGGAGCTGGTGGAGCGGGCGCGGGTCGAGGGGCGCGCCCGCGGCGAGCCGCTCTGCACGCGGCTCCTCACGCTCGGCCTCGACGAGGCCGACCTCGCCTCGGTGCTGTCCGAGAAGCACGGCGTCCCCGGCGTGGACCTGTCGCGCACCGCGATCTCGACGGAGCTGCTCGATCTCGTCCCCCGCGCGGTCGCGGAGGGCGATCTCATCCTGCCGCTCTCCCTCGTCGGCGAGCGGCTCCACCTCGCGATGTCGAGCCCCACCGACGACCGCATCCTCGCCGAGGTCCGGTTCGTCACGGGGCGTGAGGTGTCCCCGTACGTCGCCTGCCGCGGCGCGCTCCTGCGCGCCATCGGCGAGGCGTACGAGGCGCGCGCCCGCAACGTCCCGCTGTGGCGCGGCAAGGCGAGCGCCTCCGGGTCGCCGCACGTCCAGGCGATCGTCCCGTACGCCGAGGAGGTCGTCGAGGCGGGCGAGCCAATCCCCGACGAGGAGATCGTCATCGAGGTCGAGCCCGACATGGGTTCGGCGCCGGAGCGCGCCGCGCCGCTCGTGCTCGCCGTCGACGACGAGCCCGAGATCCGGCAGCTCGTGCAGCGGACCCTCCTGGCGAAGGGCTACAAGGTCGAGCTGGCGGTGGACGGCCAGGATGCCCTCGACAAGGCCGACCAGCTCGTCCCCGACCTCATCCTGCTCGACGCGATGCTCCCGAAGGTCCACGGGTTCGAGGCGTGCCGCCGGATCAAGGCGAGCCCCCGGACCCGGCACGTCCCGGTCATCATGATGACGGCGATCTACCGCGGGTGGCGGTTCGCGCAGGACGCCCGCGAGTCGTACGGCGCCGTGGACTACGTCGAGAAGCCCTTCCGCCTGGAGGACCTCCTGCGGCGGATCGAGGAGGCGCTGATCGCGGGCGGCCGTGACCAGGAGCGCGCGCACGAGGAGGACGTGCACGACCCGCGGCTCGCGAAGGGGCGGGGGCTCCTCGCGGCGGGCAAGATCCAGGAGGCCGTCGCGGAGCTCGGCGAGGCCGTGCGCGCCGATCCGCACTCGCCCGACGCCCAGTTCCAGCTCGGCCGTGCGCTCCGCGCCGCGGGCGACGCGTTCGGCGCGATGACGGCGCTCGAGCGCTCCGTCGAGATCGCGCCGCGGCACCTCGCGGCGCTGCGCGCGCTCGCGGCAATCTACGAGGAGACCGGGTTCCGCCGCAAGGCGGCCGAGGTCCTCGAGCGCGCGCTGCCGGCGGCGCCGGACGACGCCGCGCGCGGGGCGATCCGTCGAGACCTCATGCGGCTGATCGCGTAGCTGCTTCCGGGCGGCCCCGTCCGGGCTCCGCGCCCCGACGATCGCCGGCCCTGCTGCGCGCCCCGCGGGCACCTCCTGCCCGCGGGCTGGCAGGCCCCGCGGCCGCGATCCGCCCCGCGCGCCCCCGATCGCCCGCGCCGTGCACGGACCGCGGGCACGGGCTGCCCGCGCGCCGCTCAACACGCGCCCCGCGCACGCCCGGAGCGGGGGCGCGCGGCGCGGCACGGCCGCTGCAAAACGTCTCCGCGATTCTCGACCCCCAGGAGACCGAATGAATCCGACGCTGGAGACTCTGGCCAAGAACCTCGCCGACACGCAGACGGCGCTGAACATCGTCTGGACGCTGGTCGCGGGCTTCCTCGTGATGTTCATGCAGGCGGGCTTCGCGCTGGTCGAGACCGGCCTCACGCGCGCGAAGAACGTCGCCCACACGATGGGCGATGAACTTCCTCGTCTACGCGATCGGCATCCTCGGCTTCTGGGCGTCGGGCTTCGGCGCTGCAGATGGGCGGCGTCGGCGCGCTGGCCACCTTCGGCGGCGACGCGACGCTCTCGAACGAGTTCGTCGTCACACATCGCCGGCAAGGACTTCGGCCTGTTCGGCATGAAGGGCTTCTTCCTGCCGCTCGACCGTCTTCACGCCGGCCGTGGCGGCGATGTTCCTGTTCCAGATGGTGTTCATGGACACGACCGCGACGATCCCGACGGGCGCGATGGCAGAGCGCTGGAAGTTCTCGTCGCTTCGTGATCTTCAGCTTCGTGATCTCGACCGTCATCTACCCGATCTACGCGAACTGGGTCTGGGGCGGCGGCTGGCTCGTCGGCGCTCGGCGCGAACTTCGGGCTCGGCCACGGCCACGTGGACTTCGCCGGCAGCTCGGTCGTGCACATGACCGGCGGCGTCGTCGGCGCTCGTCGGCGGCGAAGCTGCTCGGCGCCCGCGCATCGGCAAGTACGCGCAAGGACGGCACGCGCGAACCCGATCCCGGCCACAACATCCCGATGGTCGTGCTCGGCACGTTCATCCTCGCGTTCGGCTGGTTCGGCTTCAACGCCGGCTCGACGCTCGCCGGCATGGACACGCGCATCGCCGTCATCGCGGTGAACACGATGCTCGCCGGCGCGACGGGCGCGTTCGCCGCGTACCTCTACGTGAAGGTGCGCTTCGGCAAGCCCGACGTCCGTCGATGGCTGTGCAACGGCATGCTCGCGGGCCTGGTCGCGATCACCGCGCCGTGCGCGTTCGTGTCGGCGTCGGCGGCGATCCTCATCGGCGCCGTCGCCGGCGTGCTGGTCATCCTCGCGGCCGCTGTTCGTCGAGCACGAAGCTCAAGATCGACGACCCGGTCGGCGCGTCGCGGTCCACGGCGTGAACGGCGCGTGGGGCATCCTCGCGCTCGGCCTCTTCGCGAACGGCACGTACGGCGACGGCCTGAACGGCGTCGCTCGGCGCGGTGACGGGGCTCTTCTACGGCGACGCCGGGCAGCTCGTCGCGTCGTTCATCGGCATCGCCGCGAACATCGTCTGGGTCGCGCCCGGTCGCCGCGCTCTCCTTCTACGTCATCGGCAAGCTCGTCGGCAACCGCGTCTCCGCCGAGGACGAGGTGAACGGCGGCCGACCTCGGCGAGATGGGCGTGCTCGGCTACGACTACGGCGGCGGGGCGACGCACGGCGTGAGCACGATCCCGTCGAGCAAGCCGGTTGCGGCCGCCGTGGCGTCGCTCGCGACGAAGTGAGGCATCTCGGGTAGCGCGAGGGAGTTGCTCGCGCGGGGGCGCCGCCCGCCGGTCACCGTGCCGGCGGGCGGCATTTCCTTTCGGGCACCGGGCGCCGCACCGGGGAGAAACCTCGCGCCCCCACGCGACGCGGGTAGGATCGGCGGTGCATGGGCCCGTACGAGCTGTTCGCGTCCCTCGGCCTCGCCGCAGCGGCAGGCCTCCTCATCGGCCTCGAGCGCGAGCGATCGAGGCCGGCCGACAAGAACGCGCAGGCGTTCCTGGGCGGGGCGCGAACGCACCCGCTCCTCGCGCTCGGCGGCGGCGTGGCGACGCTGGCCGCGCGCGAGGTGGGGATGGTCGCGGTGGCGATCCCCTTCGGCGCCCTCGTCCTCTTCCTGGGCCTCAGCTACGCGGGCGAGGTCCGGGAGGGACGCCACCGCGGCCTCACCTCCCACGCGGCGTTCCTCCTCTCGTTCCTGCTCGGCATGCTCGCCCTCACGCAGGGCGTGATCCCGTCGCTCGCGTACAAGGGCTTCGCGGTGGCGTCGGTCGCCGTCGTCGCGACGTTCCTCCTCTCCGCGAAGCCGATGCTGCACCCGCTCGTGCGCCGCGTCTCGACCGAGGACGCGACCGCGACGCTCGAGTTCCTCATCGTCGCGGTCGTCGTCCTGCCGCTGCTGCCCGACCGCGCGTACGGCCCGTTCGACGTGCTGAACCCGTTCCAGATCGGGGTCCTGATGGTGCTCATCTCGGCGCTGTCGTTCGCCGGGTACGTCGCCATCAGGCTCCTCGGCGCCCGCCGCGGGCTCGGCGTCACCGGGCTCGTCGGCGGCCTCGTCTCGTCGACCGCGGTGACCCTCTCGATGGCGGGCCGCGCGCGCGAGCGGCCGGAGATCGCCGACTCCGCGGCGCTCGCGGTCATGCTCGCCTCCACGGTGATGTTCGCCCGCGTGGTCGTGATCGTGGCGCTCGTCAACCCGCGGCTGACCCGCCACGTCGCGCTCCCGATGCTCGCGGGGCTCGGGGCGGGCCTCGTCGCGACCCTGCTCCTCTGGCTCCGCTCCGGCCGCGCCATGACGAAGAAGGAGGAGCCCGTCGCGTTCTCGAACCCTTTCGAGCTCGGCGCCGCGCTCAAGTTCGCGCTCCTGTTCGCGGTCATCCTGGTCGGCTCGAAGGGGGCCACGGTCCTCTTCGGCACGGCCGGGACCTACGCGGCCGGCCTCCTCGCCGGGTCCACGGACGTGGACGCGATCACGCTCTCCGTCGCGAAGCTCGCGGGCGACGGCGGAGTGCCCGCCGACGTCGCGGCCACGACAATCTTCCTCGGCACGGCCTCCAACACGCTCGTGAAGGGCGTCATGGGCGCGGTCGTCGGCGGCTGGGGGTTCGGACGGCGCGTGCTCGGCGCGCAGCTCGCGGTCCTCGCGGCAGGCGCCGCGGGGGTGGCGCTCGCCTGGATGTGAAGCGCCGCCGCCGGGGACGGGAAAGGAAGGCGTGTCCCGCGAGTGACGCCGGTTCCGCGGCGGGCGCGGGTAAGATCGTCCCCGAGGAGGCGCTCGATGGCCCGAGGATCGGGGCTCATGCCCGAAGGCGAGTCGCTCCGGCGCGCCCTGCGCTGGCTCGACGACCGCGTGAAGGAGGAGCCGAAGCTCGAGCGCGCGAGGCTCGTGAACGAGGCGGCGGTGCGCTTCGATCTGTCCCCCGTCGAGGAGGAGTTCCTCCTGACGAGCTGGGTCCGGCCGAAGTAGCCGCGACGGGCTTCGCGCGCACCGGCCCCGGATCCCCGCCGCGACGCTTGCCGCCGCCGCGTCGCCCCCCGAAGATGGGCGCGATCGCTCGCCCCAGGAGGACGCCCATGACCCGTGTCGCCGTCGCCGCCGCGCTGCTCGCCCTCGCCCCGGCCGCCTTCCCGCAGGACGCGTGGGACCTGGCGAAGAAGGCCGCCGGCTCGTCCTCGACGGGCCAGCTCGAGAAGGAGGTGAACAAGCGCCTCCTCGAGGAGGGTCGCAAGAACCAGTGCAGCTTCAAGTCCGGGACCGACGTGCTCGAGCCGGGCTGCGACGCGAAGATGAAGAAGCTCTCGAACGCGCTCGTCGACGCGAAGAAGAAGCTGAACGGGGCCGGCGTGAAGAACTTCAAGTTCGTCGTGTCGGGCCACACCGACTCGTCCGGGAACGCGGCGTCCAACAAGGAGCTCTCGGCGAAGCGCGCCGCCGTCGTCGTGAGGGAGCTCGTCGCGAAGGGGATCCCCGAGAGCGAGATCCAGTCGGTCGGGATGGGGTCCGAGAAGCGGCTCGTCAAGCCGGACGACACGCCGCAGAAGAAGGCGAAGAACCGGCGCTACGAGATCCAGGTGAAGCTGTAGCAGCTGCTGCTACGATGGGGCGCGTGCCCGACGCGCCCGCCGACCCCGGCCCGCCGATCCTCGAGACCCGCCTCGTCGCCCCGCCGCCGCCCTTCCTTCCCGCGGCCGAGGGCCCGCGCTTCAGCGTCGGCGGGGCCCTCTCGCGCACCATGCGGATCTGGTGGGCGCACGTCTGGGCGTTCACCGCGATGTCGCTCGTGGTGTACGCGCCCATGATCGTGGCGCTCGCCCTGTTCTTCGGGTGGGTGACGAGAACCCAGCAGGGGCAGACGCCGCCCGAGCCGGCGGAGCTGCTCAAGGGATTCGGGGCCTTCATCGCCGGATCCGCCGTCACGTTGGTCCTCTCCGTCGTGCAGATCGGGGCCGTCACCTACGGGACCGTCCGGTACCTGCACGGCGAGCGCACCTCGCTCGGCCGGATGCTCGCCGTCGGCCTGCGGCGCGGCCTGCCGGTGGTCGGGACGGGGCTCATCCAGTCGATCGTCACCGGCGCGGGGCTCCTCCTCCTGTTCGCCCCGGGGATCATGTTCCTCGTCGCGTCCTGCGTCGCCGTCCCGGCGGCGGTCGTCGAGCGGCCCGGCGTCGTCGGCGCGATCCAGCGGAGCTTCGATCTCACCCGGGGGTTCCGGTGGCCGCTCTTCGCCACCGGCGCCGTGGTCATGGTCGTGCTCTGGGTCCTCTCCCTCGTCACACAGGCGGTCTTCACGATCGCCGCGCTCGCGCTCCCGACGGCACAGGGGATGGCGGCGACGATGGTCGCGAGCCAGATCGGGAACGCGCTCTTCTCGGTGATCCCGGGCGTCGCGGTCGCGGTCTGCTACCACGACCTCCGGCTCGCGAAGGAGGGCGTGGACACGGCGGAGCTCGCGCGGGTGTTCGAGTAGCTACGTCCGGTCGTGCTTGTCCGCCCGGCGCTTCCCGAACAGGAGGCGGCGCTCGAGCCGGCCGCGCAGCGCGGCGTAGAACGCGTCGAGGAACGGCTCGTCCGGCACCGGCGGCCCGGCCCAGGCGATCTTCTCCCGCACCTTCGCGGCGACGGTCCGGACCGCGTCGTCGTGCCCGGCCCGGCCCCGGCCGCGCAGCACGTCCTCGAGCACCTGCAGCTCGTACACGCCGTAGACGTCGAGCTGGGCATCGGTGAAGGCGAGCGCCCCGGGGGCGCGCGCGGCCGAGAGGTCCTCGAGCAGCACCGCGTCGGGCGTCCGGACCACGACGGTCCCGGCGATGAGGTCGCCGACGCGGAGCCGGTCCCTGTTGAAGAGCGGCAGGAACCCGAACACGAGCATCCACGCGAGCGCGGCGAGCCGGGCCCACCCGGGGGCGCCGCCGAAGACCGCGTCGGGCGCGGAGAGCGCGATGAGCGGCAGGAACAGCTCGACCTCGCGGGTGAGGTTCCGCGCGATGATGGCCTCGGCGGTGAGCGGGCCGCCGCGCGCCTCGACGGCGCGGATGCGGAGGCGGCGTTTCCCGGGCGTCTGCCCCTGCCAGGTGAGCTCGAAGAACGTGAAGTAGAAGGTCCGCACCAGGAAGATCGCGAGCAGCGCCGCGGCGAGGACGACGTCCGCCTCGAAGAGGCCCCTCACCGCGAGGATCACGAGCGGGACCAGCAGCGCGAGCACGATCGCGGCGATCGCGAGGAGGTCGAGCACGAACGCGCCGAGCCGGTCGCCCGCGAGCGCCACGGCGAAGCGGATCGGGACGCCCTCCGGCGTCACGACCTCGCGGGTCCGCTCCGCGGCGGCACCGGGGGCGCTCACGGGCGCTCCCTCCCGGAGGTCGCGAGGTACGAGAAGAGGACGCCGGCCGTCCCCAGCGCGACCGCGTACCGGACCGGCACCGCGTGCACGAGCTGCCGGAAGATCCCCTCGATGAGGGCCGCGACGAAGAAGAGCCCGACCGCGCCGAGCGCGACGACGCCGGCCTCCCGCCCGCGCCGCGCGAGCCCGGCGAGCCGCTCCTCCCGGCCGGGGAAGAGGAGCGCCTGGCCGAGCGCCAGGCCGGCCGCGCCGCACAGCGCGACCGCGGTCAGCTCGGTGACACCGTGGGGGAGCACCCAGGCCCAGAACTCGAGGCCGAGCCCGCGCCCGCCGTAGAGCGCGCCGAACGCGCCGAGGACGAGGCCGTTCGTGAAGAGGAGCAGGGCGGACGGGACCGCGCCCGCGAACCCCACCGCGAACGCCGCGAGGCCGATCCGGGAGTTGTGCTGGAAGAGGAACATCGCGAACGTCTGCAGGAGCCCCGCCGCGCCCTTCCGGTCGTACAGGACCTCGCGCAGCGACTCGGTCGAGGAGGCGGGCCCGCGCCCCTGAGAGAGCTGCGGATCGACGAACGCGTAGAACCGCTCCGCGTCCGCGGCGGTGAGGGCGTATCCGGTGACCGCGCCGAGCACGAGCAGCGCGGCCGCGATCGCGACGTGCCAGGCGTGCGCGCGCACCGCCCGCGGGAAGCGGCGCACGAAGAAGTCCGAGAGCGCCTCGCGCAGGTGGCGGCGCGTCCCGTAGACGGCGAGGTAGGCGCGGCCGCAGAGCGCCTCGAGGTAGTCGAGCACGTTCCGGTCGAGCGAGATCGCGCGCGCGACCGAGAGCGACGACAGGGCCGCCCGGTACAGCGTGGGCAGGCGGCCGAGCTCGGCGGGCGAGAGCGAGACGACGCCCCCCTTCTCGATGCGGCCGACGAGGGCCTCGAGCTCGCGCCACGACGCCTCCCGCTCGGCGCGGAACGCCGCGCTCCGGAGCCGGACGGCGGCCGGCGCCCCGAGGACGTCCGGCCCGATCACGCGATGAGCTCCCTTCGCTTCACGTCGAGGTAGCGGTTGAGGAGCCGCGACGACAGCTCCGCCGGCGCCGCGTCGACGCAGAGCACGCCGAGCCGGCGCAGCCGCGCCAGCACCCGCTCCCGCTCGCGCACGAAGTCGGAGGCCACGACGGAGCGGTACACGTCCCCGAGCCGGCGCGGGCGCGCGCGGGCGGCGGCGTCGAGCCCCGGGTCCCGGAGCGCGACGAAGAGGACGAGCTGCCGGCGCGCGAGCCGGCCGAGGTTCTCCACCATGAGCTCGGCCGTCACGGTGTCCACGAACTCGGTGAACACGACGACGAGCGAGCGGCGGCGGAGCCGCGTCGAGAGCTCCGTGAGCCCGAGCGTGAAGTTCGTCTCGTCGGTCGAGTAGTCGAGCTGGGCCGAGAGCGCCTTGAGGCGCGCGAACGCGCCGAGCCCGCCCTGCGGCTCCGCCCACGCGCGCGCGGCCCGGTCGAAGGCGTAGAGCCCGACGCGGTCGCCGAGCCGGAGGCTCACGTAGGCGAGGAGGAGCGCGGAGGTGACCGCGTGGTCGAGCCGGGGAACCGCGCCGAGCGGCTCGGCCATGAGGTGGCCCGTGTCGAGCGCGAGCACCACCTGGTGGTTCCGCTCCGCGCGGAACTCCTGGCACAGGAGGCGGCGGTGGCGGGCGGAGGCCTTCCAGGAGATCGCCCGCGGGTCGAGGCCGGGGACGTACTCGACGAGCGCGTCGAACTCGGAGCCGTCGCCGACGAACCGCTCCACCTGCACGCCCGACGTGATCTCGCGCGACCCGAAGAAGCGGAGGGCGGCGGCGCGGACCGGCTGCAGGTTCGGCACGACCGGGACCCCGCGGCCGACCGGGACGCGCCGGCGGCGCCGCGCGAGCCCGAGCGGACCGGTCCAGCGGAGCCAGGCCTCGTCCACGGTCGGCGTCCCGCGGCGCCGGGCGACGAGCCGCACCTCGACGGGCGAGGGCACCCCCGCCGCGACGTCCACGGTGCGCGGCGGCTGCGGCGCGAGGTCCGGGTGGAGGTCCACGAGCAGCTCCACCCCGCGGACCGCGCGCGGCGCCCGCAGCGTCACCGTCACGGCGCCCGGCTCGCCGACCGCGAGCGACGCGGGCGTCGCGATCGCGACCTCGAGCCGCCGCGGCGGGAGCGCCAGGATCGCGTCGAGCCCCGTCGCGGCGAGCACCAGCGCCGCGGCCACGAGCCACACGCCGACGAGCCGCGGGTGGACCAGCGCGGGCAGGAGCGCCAGCGGGAACAGGGCGGCGGCGAGCCCGATCGCGCGCGGGGTGGGGGAGATCACCGCGGGGCCTCCACCTCCTCGACGACCCGCCGGACGACCTGGTCCGCCGTCATGCCCTCGACCTCCGCGCCGGGGGCGACCACCACGCGGTGGCGCAGGACGGGGAGCGCGAGCGCCTTCACGTCGTCGGGGATCACGAACGAGCGCCCCTGCGTCGCCGCGTGCGCGCGCGCCGAGGTGGCGAGCATGTTCGCGGCGCGCGGCGAGGCGCCGGCGAGGAGCGCGGGCTTTCCGCGCGTCGCCCGCACGAGGTCCACGACGTAGTCCACGATCGGCTCCTCGAGCCGGATCGCGGCGACGGCGCGCCGCATGGCGACCACGTCCTCGAGCGTCGCGACCGGCCGGATGCCGAACTCGGAGATGGGGGGGTCGCGGTCCGGTGGCCGTGCACGCGCACCATGTCCCGCTCCTCGTCGCGCGACGGGTAGCCGACGTCGATCTTGAAGAGGAACCGGTCGAGCTGCGCCTCGGGGAGCGGGTAGGTCCCCTCCTGCTCGATCGGGTTCTGGGTCGCGATCACCATGAAGGCGGGCGAGAGGACGTGGGTCGTCCCGTCGATCGTCACCGCCCGCTCCTGCATCGCCTGGAGGAGCGCGGCCTGCGTCTTGGGCGGCGTCCGGTTGATCTCGTCCGCGAGGAGCACGTCCGCGAAGATCGGCCCCTTCGTGAGGACGAACGCGTTCGTCTGGAAGTTGAACAGGTTCGTGCCGATCACGTCGCCGGGCATGAGGTCGGGCGTGAACTGGATCCGGTTGAAGCCGATCCCGAGCGCGGTGGCGAAGGCGCGGGCGAGGAGCGTCTTCGCGACGCCGGGCACGCCCTCCACGAGCACGTGCCCGTCCGAGAGCAGCGCCACGAGCATGAGGTCGAGCGCCGCGTCCTGGCCGACGACGACCTTGTGGACCTCAGCCCTGAGCGCGCCGGTCGTGGCGCGGATCCTTTCGAGCTCCATCCGTCATCTCCTCTCTCCACTCGTGAATGTCGCGGGCGAGGCGCACCGCCTCCTCCTCGCCGCCGATCCTCCGCCCCGCGAGGCGCCGCGCCCGCTCCTCGAGCCCCGCGAGCGCCCCCTCCGCGCCGCGGGCCGCCTCCGCGCGCGCGAGCCACGCGTCGCCCGGCGCCGCCTCGCCCCGCGGCCGCAGGCGCTGGACCACCTCGTCCTTCGCGGCGCGCAGGTACGCCGCGGCCGCGTCCGGGGCCCGGCCGCCGTGCCGGAGGAGCGCCGCCGTCTGCTCGACGAGGAACAGCTTCCCGGGCGCGAGGAGCGGGTCCGGCGGCCGCGGCCGGCCGAAGCGGACCGCCGCCGCCCAGGCGAGGAGCGCCGCCGCGAAGAGCGCCGACAGCGTGGCGAGCACGAGGGGGAACCGGAGCAGCGCGCGCGCGAGGGACGGTTGCTCCTCGAGGCCGTGGAGCGTCTCGTCCACCACCACCGTCCGCCCTCCGGCCCCGAGCCGCTCGAGCAGGCGCACGAGGAGCGCCGCGTTCCCGCCGCGCCCGAGGCCGTGCGTCGCGATCACGTCCGGGTCGGCGAGCACGATGGTGCGCCACTCGCCCGCGGCCTCCAGCTCGCCCACGAGCATCCCGGCGTCGGCCGAGAGGAGCGGCCTCAGGTGGTCCGAGGTGACGAGCTGGGGCCGGTCGATCGCGGGCGCGGGGAGATTGCCGCGCCACGCCGAGATCGTCGCGTCGGGCCGGACCACCTTCGCGTCGAGCTCGAGGGCGTCGAGCACCCGCTGCGCGTCCTGGAGCGGGAGCGGGTCGGCCGCGGCGACGAAGCGCGGGCGCGTGGGATCGGGGACGGCCTCGCGCTTCGGGAGGACCACGAGGAGCCACCGAGCCGCGCCGTTCACCGCCTCCAGGGTGTCCGCGCGCGCGTCGTCGTCGGGGCCGACCCGCGGCTCGAGCAGCGCGACGACCGCGCCCTCCCTCGCATCCGCTCCGGAGGACAGGCCCTCCCTCGCCCGCTCCGCGGTCCGGTGGCGCGACACGACGACCCGCCAACCCATCCGGCGCAGGAGCTCGACGGCCGCGTGATGCCCGACGGCGGAGCGGCTGAAGGAGTCCTGCGAGAAGCTCGGCGGATTGTAGAGGGCGTCGCCGAAGACGCCGAGGAAGCCGGCCGCCGCGAGCGACGCCGCGGCGACGGCCGCGAGGATGCCCGCGCCGCGGCGGGTGAAGGCGCCCTCGCTCACGCCCGTCCTCCGGAGCGGAGGGGAGGCAGTGCCTGTCCTCCGGAGCGGATGCCAGGGAGGGCGCCGCTCCGGTACGTCTCGAGGAAGGCGTGGAAGCGCCCGAGGCAGGCGCGGTAGTCGTCCTCGGCGGCGCCGACGCCGCCGAAGCGGGACACCTCCACCGCGAGGACGAGCCCGGAGAGCGCCTCGCGCGCGCGCTCCGGCAGCGCCACGCGCGCCACGATCTCACGGGAGGTGAGCGACGGCGCGAGGCGGGCCGCGCGGGACAGCGCCTCGAGCGTCTCGAGGAGGAGGGCGTGGATCGCCTCGGCCCAGCGCCCCTGCGCCGCGAGCGCCTCCGCGCTCGCGATCGGGATCGGGACCGGCGCCGCGGCCGAGGGCTCGGCGACCTCGACGTCGCGCGCGCCGGGCGCGAGCCGGCGGGCGAGCCACGCGATCGCGAGGAAGGCGAGGAGGCCGACCGCCCCCCACAGCAGGATCCGGAGGAGGAGCGCGAGCGGCCCGAGCGGCAGGTCGAACGCGATCGGGGTGATGGGGTGCGGCAGCTCGGTCTGGTAGTCGCCGGCGCCGAGGATCTCGCCGGCGCGGCGCCGGATCTCCTCCTCGGCCACCGCGGCCGAGGGGAGCGCGGCCGCGATGCCGGCGAGGAGGGACATGCGACGGGGAGCGTAGAACGCACGGCGCGGCAGCGACAAGCAGATACCGGGTGCGACGGCGAGGAACGGGACCGCGCCGCGGGTCGCCGGTGCTACCATTCGGCGCATGGCCTGGTGGATGTGGGTGCTCGTCGGAATCGGGCTGCTCGTCGTCGAGATGGTGACGCCGGGCGGGCTCTTCGCGCTGTTCTTCGGCATCGGCGCCCTCGGCACCGCGGTCGTGGCGGCGCTCGGTGCGGGCGACACCGTCCAGTGGCTCCTCTTCACGACGCTCTCGCTCGTCCTGCTCGCGACGCTCCGCCGGACGCTCCGGGACCGCCTGCGGCAGCAGCCCGGGCCCGCCATCGACTCGCTCGTGGGCCAGGAGGTCGTGCTCCTCGGCGAGATCCCGGCCGGCGGCGAGGGGAAGGCCGAGCTCCGCGGCGTGCCGTGGAGCGCGCGCGCCGCCTCCGGGATCCCGCTCCGCGCCGGCCAGCGCTGCCGTGTCGAGCGTGTGGACGGCCTCACGCTCTGGGTCCGCGCGGAGTAGCGCGGCGGCCCGAACCCCAGGAGAGAACGATGGAGACCATCAGCGCCGCACTCGTCATCCCTGTCGTCCTCGCCGTGTTCGCGATCTTCGTGGTCGTGAAGACGGCGGTCGTCGTCCCGCAGCAGAACGCGTTCGTCGTCGAGCGGCTCGGGAAGTTCAACGGCGTGCTCAGCGCCGGGTTCCACGTCCTGCTGCCGTTCTTCGACGTGATCCGCTACCGGCACACGCTGAAGGAGCAGGCGGTCGACATCCCGGAGCAGGTCTGCATCACGAAGGACAACGTGCAGGTCGCGGTGGACGGGATCCTCTACCTCAAGGTGCTCGACGCGCAGCGCGCGTCCTACGGGATCGCCGACTACTACTACGCGATCTCCCAGCTCGCCCAGACGGCCCTCCGCTCGGAGATCGGCAAGATCGACCTCGACCGGACCTTCGAGGAGCGGACCCACATCAACGGGATGGTGATCGCCGAGCTCGACAAGGCGACCGGGCCCTGGGGCATCAAGGTCCTCCGCTACGAGATCAAGAACATCACGCCGCCCAAGGACGTGCTCGCCGCGATGGAGAAGCAGATGCGCGCCGAGCGGGAGAAGCGCGCCGTCATCCTCACCTCGGAGGGAGAGCGAGACGCCGCCATCAACTCGGCGGAGGGCAAGAAGCAGCAGGTGATCAAGGAGTCGGAGGCGCAGCGGCAGAAGCAGATCAACGAGGCCGAGGGACAGGCGAACGCCATCCTCGCGATCGCGAGCGCGACCGCCGAGGGCCTGCGCAAGGTCGGCGACGCGATCGGGCAGCCGGGCGGGATCGAGGCGGTGCAGCTCCGCGTCGCCGAGCAATACGTCGCCGAGTTCGGGAAGCTCGCGAAGACGAACAACACCGTGATCCTGCCGGCCACGCTCTCCGACGTGGGCTCCATGATCGCCCTCGCCACGAACGTGCTCCGCGCCGGCAAGGACGGGGAGCCGATCCGGAGCACGGTGATCCCGCCCGGCCGCGGCGCGCAGCCCGCCGTGCCGCCCTTCCCGCGGCCGCCGCCCGGGCGACCGCCGGGGACCTAGCGGGCGGCCCCCGGCTTCTCCTCGCTCCCGGACCGCGCCTCCCGGGCGAGAGGGCGTGGCAGCAGCGCCCCGCCGGGCGCCGACCGCTTCAGGCCGGCCGCGTCAGCCGGCGGTACTCGGCGAGGTGGCGGAGCGCGTCGGCCGGGCGGCCGATCCGCTCGAGGATGCGCGACGCGTTGAAGTGCGCGTCGGCGAGCGCGCGGTCGGCCTCGAGGGCGCGCGCGTAGGCGAGGAGGGCCTCGTCGTCGCGCCCCTGGTCCTCGAGCGCGACGCCGAGGTTGAACGCCGAGAGGGCGCGGTGCGCGGGCGAGGCGAGCGCGAGCCGGTAGTGCAGCTCGGCGGCGTGCGCGTCGCCGTCCTCGTGGAGCAGCCGGCCGAGGTTCAGGTGCGCGCCGCCGTGGCCGCCGTCGAGCGCGAGGGCGCGGCGGTACGCGTCCCGCGCCTGCGCGCGCGACGCATCCTCGAGGTCGCAGCCCCAGCGGTACCAGGACTCCGCGTCGAGCGGCGCCGGGGCGCCGGCGCGCCTCGCCGCGCGGACGATTGGCGCGACCTTCCGCGCGAGGTCGGCGACGCCGAAGTCGAGCAGCACCTGGCCGGTGTCGGGCTGCCAGCGTGCCCCGCCGTCCTGCACGACGACGTGCTCGCCGTCCGCCGCGACGCGGACCCCGGTGAGCGGCCGTCCCTCCGGGAGCTGCGCCCGGAGCTGGCGCAGCGCCCGCCGGACGCGGGCGGGGGGAACGCGCGCGTGGACGAGGCCGGCCGCGGCCCGGAGGAGGACGAGGTCCTGGAACGAGAAGCGCAGCTCGTTCCGCTGCCCGCGCATCGGGGCGACGAACCCCTCGCGCGCGAGCCGGCGGACCTCCGGCACGGGGAGGTCGAGCATCCGGGCGACGTCGGAGGAGCGGTAACCCCACACGGCGCGGGGAGACTAGCAGAAGAGTCCGTCACGGCCCGCGACCGGCCCTCGATCCCGGCCCCGACCCCGACCCGCGGCGGAGATGGCCACCGTCGGATGACCCCCTCCGTCGATCTCGATCCGTGAGGCGGTCGCTAGAACACGTTGTCCGCCGTGAGCTGCTCTGGCACCGCGGCCGGATTGCCGGCGCCGAACTCGAGCGAGCGCTCGGGGCTCTTCACGTGGACGCACGGGGCCGGCGGCGCCACGCCCGACCCGTCCGGCTTCCAGAGCGCGTAGGCCGCGTAGTCGCCGTCGCCGTCGATGTCCGACTCGGCGCACGCCGAGAACGCCTCCCCGTCGACGACGACGCGGTACAGGAAGTAGCTCTGACCGTCCACGACCCAGTCGATCCCCTGCGCGGCGCCGCGGTCCTCGGCCGACCACGCCATCTTCTGCGCGCCCGGGACCCCGCTCGCCGGCACCTCGAGCGGGACGAACCGGCCCGTCCGCTGCCGGGTGGCGAGCTCCGCCTTCGCGATCGCCATGAGGTTGGTCTTCCCCTCGCTGGCCTTCGCGCGCAGCTGGTACCGGAGGAAGTTCGGGATGGCGATCGCGGCGAGGATCCCGATGATCGCGACGCCGACGAACACCGCCGCCACCGCCACCACGACGATCGTGGCGGTGCCGCTCTTCCCCTTCCTCATCACGAGCGTGCCCGCCATCATGTCGTGCAGGGCCTGCTTGCGCCCGGTGAAGCCCGCGAGGAGGAAGCCGATGAGGAGCGGGATGGCCGAGACGATCTTCCCGAAGAAGCGGCCGGTCGCGCGGCCGAACCCGATGCGCTGGCCGTTCGCGTCCGTGACGACGAGGCCGAGCGCCATCTTCCCGAGCGTCGCCTGCCTCGCGGAGCTCTCCATGAGCGCGTAGTACAGCCACGGCACGAGGATCATCACGAGCGGCCCGGCGAGGGAGGTGAGGCCCGCCTTCCCGGCGCCGGAGACGGCCGCGCCGACGCCGACGAACGCGCTCGCAAACGCCGAGATGACGCCCGTGATCAGGGAGTCGATGACGTACGCGACGAGGCGCAGCCAGAACCCGGCGTACTCCGGCGCGGCGTTGGCGGCGACCGCGGCGGCGGGCGCCTGACCGGCCCACGGCGGCGGCGCGGCCATCGCGACGGCCGGCGCGTTGCACGTCGTGCAGAACGAAG
>CAWGDE010000010.1:0-103393 GCA_963821195.1 uncultured delta proteobacterium | reverse complement strand
CGCCCTAGAGGATTTGAACCTCTGGCCTTCGGATTCGTAGTCCGACGCTCTATCCAACTGAGCTAAGGGCGCGAACCTCTCTGTTCACCTTCAGATAACTGGCGGAAAGGCAGGGATTCGAACCCTCGATACGGTTTCCCGTATACTGGTTTAGCAAACCAGCGCCTTCGGCCTCTCGGCCACCTTTCCCGAAGCTCCGTCTCCTCTGTCTGGCGGAGGAGGAAGGATTCGAACCTTCGGAGGGCTGTTAACCCTCAGCGGTTTTCAAGACCGCCGCCTTAGACCGCTCGGCCACTCCTCCGAATCCGTCCTCGTTCCGCCCTCTTCGCTCGTGCGGGGGCCCCCGGCCGGCGCGCGAGTGAGCACGCCCATATACGGCACGCGGAAGCGGGGATCAAGGGTGACGAGTGGGGCAGGGAGGGGGAGGGGCTCTACCTCTCCACTCCGCGCGGGAACTGCTGCGGCGTGATCCGCTCGAGCCCGCCCATGTACGGCCGCAGCGCCTCGGGGACGAGCACCGTCCCGTCCGCCTGCTGGTACTGCTCCAGGATCGCCACCACCGTCCGCCCGATCGCGACCCCGCTCCCGTTGAGCGTGTGCGCGAGCCGCGGCTTCCCGCCCTCGCCGCGGTACCGCACCCGGATCCGCCGCGCCTGGAAGTCCTCGCAGTTCGACACGCTCGAGATCTCCCGGAACGCGTCCTGCCCGGGGCACCACACCTCGAGGTCGTAGGTCTTCGCGCTCGAGAACCCCATGTCGCCCGTGCACAGGAGCACGACGCGATGGACGAGCCCGAGCCGCCGCAGGACCTCGCACGCGTCCTCGACCATCTTCTCGTGCTCCGTGTAGCTCGACTCGGCCGGGGCGAACTTCACGAGCTCCACCTTGTGGAACTGGTGCTGCCGGATGAGCCCGCGCGTGTCCTTCCCCGCCGCGCCCGCCTCCGCCCGGAAGCACGGCGTCCAGGCGCAGTACGAGATCGGCAGCACGCCCGCCTCGAACACCTCGTCCCGGTGCATGTTCGTCACCGGGACCTCCGCCGTGGGGATGAGGTACAGCGGCGTCTCGTTCGCCGTCCTGAACAGGTCCTCCTCGAACTTCGGGAGCTGCCCGGTCCCGGTCATCGTCTCGCGCGTCACGAGGTACGGCGGCAGCACCTCCGTGTACCCGCGCGACGTGTGCACGTCGCAGAAGAACGACGCGATCGCGCGCTCCATCCGCGCGCCGGCGCCCTTGTAGATCGTGAAGCGCGAGCCCGAGAGCTTCGCCGCCTGCTGCCACTCGAGGATCCCGAGCGACTCGCCGAGCTCCCAGTGCGGCTTCGCCTTGAACCCGAGGTCCCTCTTCTCGCCCCAGCTCCGGACGACCTTGTTGTCCTTCTCGTCCTTCCCGTCCGGCACCGAGTCGTGCGGCGGGTTCGGGACGAGGAGCAGGAGCCGCTCGATCTCCGCCTCCACCGCCGCGAGCTCCTGCTCGGTCTTCTTCACCTCGTCGCCGAGCGCCCGGAGCGATGCGCGCGCGCCCTCGACCGCGCCCTTGTCGGTCTTCGCGAGCTCGCGGATCTTCGCGTTCGCGTCGCCCTGCTCCTTCTTCTGCTTCTCGAGCGCGATGTTGAGCTCGCGCCGGCGCGCCGCGAGCGGCCGCACGGGCGCGAGCGCCTGCACGGCGCCCTCCCCGCGGCGGGCGAGCTTCCTCTCGAAGCTCTCGTAGTCCTGCGCGACGGCCTTGAGGTCGAGCATCTCGGGTATCTCCGGCGGAAAACCGCCCTGAAAACCGGCGCCACCATTAGTCTTTAACCTTCGGGCAGGCAAGGGGTCTTCCATGGCGTGACCCCGGCGCGGCACATGGACGAACGAGACGAGCACAGGGGCGGACACCGGTCCTCCGCGTGGTCGCGGGAGGCGTGACCCATGCGCGCCGCGAGGAGGACGCCCTCGTGGCGGCCTTCCTCGTCGGCGACGACGACGCCTTCGGCGAGCTCGTGCGCCGGAACGAGCGGCTCGTCCTCTCGATCGTCCGCCGCTACACGCGCACGCCGGACGACGCGCGCGACCTCGCCCAGCGCACCTTCCTGCGCGCCTTCCAGGCCGCCCGGCGCGCGCTCCGCCGCGGGCCGCGCCGCGAGTCGGTGCCGTTCCGCCGCTGGCTCGTCCGCGTCGCGGTGAACCTCGCGAAGAACCACGTCCGCGACGAGGCGCGCCGCGCGCACGCCTCGCTCTCCGTCGCCGACGCCGGGGACGTCGATGCCTCGGCCGCCGCCGTCCGCGCCACCGGCACGGAGGGCGCGCCCGACGCGCTCGTCCGCGCCGAGGAGGCCGCTCGCCTCCGCGCAGCGGTCCTCCTCCTCCCGCGCCGCCAGCGCGAGGTCCTCACGCTCCGCATCGACGCGGAGCTCCGCTTCGCGGAGATCGCCGACGCGCTCGGCATCACCGAGAACGCCGCGAAGGTCACCTTCCACCACGCGACGAGGCGGCTCCGCGCCGTCCTCGCCACCTCCGAAGAGGAGCGCCTGCCGTGACCGACTGCCGCGACCTCGAGGTCCTCGTCTCGCTGCGCGCCTCCGGTGCGCCGGACGCGCTCGACCCGGCCGACGCGGCGCGCCTCGACGCCCACCTCGCGGCCTGCGCCGCCTGCCGCGCCGAGCTCGACGCCTCCGCCGCCGTGCTCTCGCTCGCGAAGCTGCCCCCGCCCTCGGAGGCCGAGCGCCGCGCGCTGCGCGACCTGCCGGCCCGCACGCTCGACGCCCTCCACCGGAACGACCGCCGCCGCAGCGTCGTCCGCCGCGCGCTCGCCGTCGGGGCGGGATTCGCGGTCGCCGCCGGGCTCGCCATCGCGGTGATCGCGCCCGCGCTCTTCAAGACCGCGCCGAGGTGCCGGTCACCTTCGCCGAGTCGCAGCGGAGGAGGCGTGGCAGGTCCCGGACATGGACACGCTCTGGAGCGACGCGCAGGTCGTGGACTTCGACTCTTCCGCCCGTCGGACGGAGATGGCAGACGCGGTGCTCGCCGCGCTGGACTACTGAAAGGAGCAGCACGATGAAGAAGACGATCCTCATGGCGCTCGCGGCACTCCCGCTCGCGGCGTTCGCGCAGGGCATGGGCCCGCCTCCGGGTGCCGGCGCTGGCCCGGGCGGCCGAAAGAGCGGCCGGGCCCCGAATCCCGCCAGGGTGGAGCGCGTGGAGAAGCGCATGCGCCTCGCGCGCACGCTCGGCCTCGCCGAGGTGCTCGACCTCGACACGCCGCAGGCGCTGAAGCTCGACGACGCGATCGCGAAGTTCGACGAGCGCCGCATGGCGGCCCACAAGCAGGCGTCCGAGTCGCGCGAGGTGCTCCGCGGGGCCGCCCACGGCGAGAAGCCCGGCGCGGCCGACGTCGACGACGCCATCTCGAAGCTGCTCGACGCCCGCGCGCAGCTGCAGGCGATCGACAAGGAGACGTTCGCCGCCGTCTCGCAGGGCCTCTCGCCGGAGAAGCGCGCCCGCGCGCTCCTCTTCCTCGAGAAGTTCCTGGGCCGCTTCGGGCCGCGTCACGGCGGCCCCGGCATGGGCCCGGCATGATGCACGGGCGCGGCGGCAACGGCCGCGGCATGGGCGGCGGCATGGGTCCCGGTCCCGGCGCCGGCATGGGCATGGACCACGGCGGCATGGGCCCGATGGGCATGATGGGCTCCGGCGACGGCAACCAGCTCGACGAGCCCGGCTCCTGGGCCGACGACGACGACTAGGGTCTCCCTCCGACTCCTGGCCGTCCCTCTCCCCGGCGGGGCCGCCAGGGGAGAGGTCTCTTCTGCACGCCCACGCGGCGGGCCCCGCCGGGTTAGACTGCCGGCACGTGCCGACCGCCCCCCCGAACCCCGGCCTCGCCGTCGTCACCGGCGCCTCCGCCGGCATCGGCGCGGAGCTCGCGCGGCAGCTCTCGCGCGCCGGTCACCCGGTCCTCGCCGTCGCGCGCCGCGAGGACCGGCTCGTCGCCCTCGCGGGCGAGGCGCGGCTCGCGGGCGCCGCGCCGATCCACCCGCTGGCCGCCGACGTCTCCGACGGCCCCTCCGCCGGCGCGTCGCCGGCACGGCCAGCGCGCTGGGCGGCGCCGCGTGGCTCGTGAACAACGCCGGCTTCGGCCTCTACGGCGCGTTCGAGCACCAGGACCGCGCGCGGCTCACCGAGCTGGTGCAGCTCAACTGCGAAGCGGTCGTCCTCCTCTCCCACGCGTTCGTCCCGCAGCTCCGCGAGTCGAAGCAGGGCGTCCTCCTGAACGTCGCGTCCGTCGCGGCCTTCCAGCCGACGCCGTTCATGTCCGTCTACGGCGCGACGAAGGCCTTCGTCCTCTCGTTCAGCGAGGGGCTCGCGGAGGAGCTGCGCGGCAGCGGCGTCTTCGTCGGCGCCTACTGCCCGGGGCCGGTCGAGACCGAGTTCTCCGACGTCGCCGGCGGCGGCGAGCGCTTCGCCTGGATCCCGCAGGTGCTCTCCGCGGAGGACGCGGCGCGCGAGGCGCTCGGGCAGATCGCGCGGCGCGAGGTCGTGTACGTGCCCCGCCGCTTCTACCAGCTCACGAGCCTCGCGACGCGCGTCCTCCCGCGCGCCTTGATCCGCCGCGTCTCCGCGCGCGCGCACCGGAGGGACGGGAAGTGAGCCGGCGCCGGGGCAGCGGGGGCGCGAGCCCGCCGGGCGGGCTCGGGCACGTGTACGAGGGGCCGGAGGTGCTCGGCGAGCTGCTCCGCCGCGCGGGCTCGCCGCACGGCGCGGAGGAGGTCGCGGCGATCTTCCGGCGCGCGCACGAGGCGGGCGAGCCGCGCTCGTCGGTGATCCCCGGCCTCTTCCCGGCGGAGCCACGCTTCGACTCGCCCGAGGACGCGCGCCGGCTCTACGGGAACCTCTTCGGCCTGTGGGACCGGATCTCCGCCGGCCTCGGCGCGCACGACGACGCGCCCGAGGTCGTCCCGGAGCCGCCCGCGCCGCCGCCGCTGCCGGACCGCGGCTCGGCCGAGGGCGACGACCTCGAGCCCGACCTCGTCGAGGCGGTGTGGCACCACCTCGCGGCCGAGGCGCCGCGCGACGTCCAGCGCCGCCGCGACCGCTTCGCGAACGTGCAGCCCGATCTGCTCGCCTGGCTCGAGGCGACGCCGCTCCCCGAGTCCGGCGGCCTCGCCGCGATGGACCTCGCCTTCGAGACGTGGTCGATGTTCGACCAGGCCTTCGGCGACCGGCTCGCGACCGTCGACTACCGCGATCTCCGCGAGCTCGAGCGCGAGCCGCCGCCGCTCCAGGAGACGCAGCCCGCCCTCGCGGCCTACGCCGCCGAGCAGCTCGACAACCTCGCCGACGAGGACCCCGCGTTCGGCGACGGGGAGCGCGCGCAGGTCGAGCGCGTGCTCGCCGCCCTGGCCGCGTCGCTCACCGACGCGGTGCGGCAGCCGTCGTAGCGGGTGCGGCGCGACGCGGGGGAGGGCGGGCCGGACCCGCTCCGGCGCCGGTCCAGCGCTCACGGGACACACATCCGGTCCCGCACTGCCCGTGCGCGGCGCCAGGTGCATCGCCGCCGATGATCCCTATCCTCGGAGCATCGGCTTCACGGGTTCGTGCGGGGGGGCAGGGGCGTCGCCGCGCTTTCGAGCAGCGGCGGCGCCCCGTCTCTTTCCACGTGGCAAACCGCCGCGGGCGCCCGATCCCGCTAGGCCGGCAGCGCCCCGAAGAACTCCACGAGCGCCTTCGTGAACGGCTCCGGGTTCTCGATGCACGGCAGGTGGCCGGCGCCGGGGATCTTCACCAGCTTCGCGCCCTTGATCGCCGCCGCCATCTTCTCCGACTCCGCGGGCGGCGTGAGCGCGTCCTGCTCGCCGACCATGACGAGCGCCGGGCACGCGATCGCCGCGAGCGTGGCCGCGGTGTCCGGCCGCCGCGCCATCCCGCGCTGCGCCGCCGCGACGCCGGCGGGCGTCCCGCCGTTCACGAGCGAGCGGACCTCCTTCACGGCCTCCGGGTCCGGCTGCGGCCTGAGCAGCCTCGGGACGAACTCGTCGGCCACCCACACGAGCCCCTTCTCGATCGCGGTCTGCGCGAACTTCTCCCGGTTCGCGCGCCCCTCGTCGGTGTCCGCGGCCGCCTTCGTGTCGCAGAGCGCGATCCCGCGGAACAGGCCCGGCGCCTGCCGGTAGAGCTCGAACGAGAGGTACCCGCCCATCGAGAGGCCCGCGACCGCCGCGCGCTCGACGCGCAGGTGCGCGAGCAGCGCGCGCACGTCCTGGGCGAGCAGCTCCATCGTCGAGGGCTCGCCCGACGCGGCGCTCTTCCCGAGCCCGCGGTAGTCCGGCGCGATCACCCGGTGGTTCTTCTCGAGCGCGGCGATCTGGCGCTTCCACATCCCGGAGTGGAGCGGGAACGCGTGCAGCAGCAGCACCACGTCCTTCCCGGTCCCGGTATCCTGATAGTGAAGCTCGGTGCCGTTCACGCTCGCCTTGGGCATGGACGAAGCTTTAGCACTCCCAGCGAGGCGCCGTTCCGACCCGGGCGGGGAGGGTCACGGACTGTCGCGCCCCCCGCCCGGGAAGGCCCGCCGCGGTGGCCCGCCCGGTCCGCCGTTAGCCTCCCTCGACCATGGGCATCGGGTACTTCGATCGATTCGGCGTCACCGAGGAGATGATCCGGCGGACGCTCGCGGCGGCGCTCTCGCGCGGCGGCGACCACGCCGACGTCTTCTTCCAGCACCGGGTCGCCTCCGACGTCGGCCTCGAGGACGGCGAGGTGAACCGGGCGTACGCTTCGGTCGAGCTCGGCGTCGGCGTACGCGTCGTGAAGGGTGACCAGACCGGCTACGGCTACACCGAGGACCTGACGCTCCCCGCCCTCGTCGAGTGCGCGCGCACCGCCGCCACCATCGCCGACGGCCCGTCGCGCGCGGCGCCGGCGGCCTTCCACGTCGGCGCACGCCTGCCCGACCGCTACCCGCTCCCGCGGCCGTGGGAGGAGGTGCGGCCCGAGGAGAAGCTGCCGATCCTCGCCGCGCTCAACCAGCGCGCCTTCGCGGCCGACCCGCGCGTCCGGAAGGTGAACGTCTACCTCCGCGACGAGTCCGGCGCGGTGCTCGTCGCCGACTCGACCGGCCGCATCGTCGAGGACCGGCAGCCGATGACGCTCCTCTACCTCTCGCTCCTCGCCGAGCACGGCGGCCGCCGCGAGCAGAACGGCTACAACGTGGCCGGCCGCGCGGGCTTCGAGTTCTACACGCCCGACCGGCTCGACCGCGTCGTGCGCGAGGCGGTCGCCCGCACGACGATCCTCTTCGAGGCCAGTCCGCCGCCGGCCGGCGAGATGCCGGTGGTGCTGGCGGCCGGCTCCTCCGGGATCCTGCTCCACGAGGCCATCGGCCACGGCATGGAGGCGGACTTCAACCGCAAGGGCGTCTCGATCTACGCGGACAAGATCGGCAAGCCGATCGCCCAGCCGTTCGTGAACATCGTCGACGACGCGGCGAACGAGGGCGCGCGCGGCGCCATCAACGTCGACGACGAGGGGAACGCCGCGGGCACGACGCACCTCGTGGACGGCGGCGTCCTCGCCACCTACCTCCACGACGCCATCTCCGCGCGCCACTACGGCGTCGCGCCCACCGGCAACGGCCGCCGCGAGAGCTACCGCCACCCGCCGCTGCCGCGCATGCGCTCGACCTACATGCTCCCCGGCCCGCACCGGACCGAGGAGATCATCAAGTCCGTGAAGCGCGGCATCTACTGCCAGAACTTCTCCAACGGGCAGGTCAACATCGGCGCCGGCGACTTCACCTTCTACGTGAAGAACGGCTACCTCATCGAGGACGGGAAGCTCACGCGGCCGGTCAAGGACGTGAACATCATCGGCAACGGCCCCGAGGCGCTCCTCAAGGTGGACATGGTCTCCGACGACCTCGCCATCGACGAGGGCGGCTGGACGTGCGGCAAGGACGGGCAGAGCGTCCCGGTGTCGCAGGGGCTGCCGACCGTCCGGGTCTCGTCGATGACGGTGGGCGGTCGGGGAAGCTGAGCACGCCACGCGCATTCCCCCGCTCCCCGCGGCAGCGCCGTGGGGAGCGCTCGGGGTGAGGGGCATCATGGAGCTCATGGACATCACGCGGCGGGCCGCGGCCCTCGCGAAGCAGAAGGGCGCCTCCGACGCCGCCGCCGGCTCCTACCGCGCCCGCCACGTCGAGGTCGCCTGGCGCGACGGCCGCGTCGAGAACGTCAGCGAGGCGACGACGCGCGGCCTCGGCCTCGAGCTGTACGTCGACGGCCGCTACGCCGCGGTCTCGACGAGCGACCTGCGCCCCGACGCGCTCGAGCGCTTCGTCGAGGACGCCGTCGCGCTCGCGCGCACGCTCGCGCCCGACCCGTACCGTCGCCTCCCCGAGCCGGAGCTGTACCGGGCCAGGCGAAGGTGGACCTCGAGCTCGAGGACCCGTCCTACGGCGAGGTCGCCGCGCCCGATCGGCGCCGCGTCGCCGCCGAGCTGGAGGCGGCCGCGCGAGCCGTCCCGGGCGCGGAGAAGTTCCTGTCCGTCACGACGAGCGTCTCCGACACGCAGGCCGAGAGCGCCCTCGTCCAGACGAACGGCTTCGAGGGCACGAGGCGCGGCACGGACTTCTGGATCTCGGCGGAGGTCACCGTCCGGGACCCGGACGGCCGCCGCCCCGAGGAGTACGCGGCCTCGGGCGGACGCTTCCGGGCCGCGGTCGAGCCGCCCGGGATCGTCGGGCGGCGCGCGGCGGAGCGGGCGCTCGCGCGGATCGGCTCGGTGAAGGGCGCCTCGGCGGTCCTGACGATGGCCGTCGACAACCGTGCCTCCGGCCGCATCCTGGGCTCCCTCCTGGGTCCGCTCGCCGCCGCGTCCGTGCAGCAGAAGCGCTCGTATCTGGAGGGCAAGGCGGGGGCCCCGATCGGGAGCCCCCTCCTCGACCTCGTGGACGACCCCCTCGTCCCGCGCGGGCTCGGCTCGCGCCTCTACGACTCGGAGGGGCTCGCGGCGCGCGCGTTCCCCCTGTTCGAGCGGGGCGTCCTCCGGAACTACTACGTGGACACCTACTACGGCAGGAAGCTCGGCGTGCCGCCGACGACCGCGCGGACGTCGAACCTCACCTGGAGGCTCGGCGAGCGTTCCCGCGAGGGGCTCCTCGCCGACCTCGGCGAGGGCATCCTCGTGACCGGCTTCCTGGGCGGAAACTCCAACGGGACGACCGGGGACTTCTCGCTCGGCGTCCGGGGCTTCCGTGTCCGCGGCGGGCGCATCGCCGAGCCCGTCGGCGAGATGAACGTCTCCGGCAACCACCTCGAGCTCTGGAAGCGGCTCACGGCGGTGGGAAACGATCCGTACCCGTACTCCGCCATGCGCACGCCGACCCTCGTGTTCGAGGGCGTCCAGTTCGCCGGGACGTGAAACTCAGGCGGGGCTCACCCGCCTGTCCGCCCGGGCGCGTTTGCGCTCCGCGCGCTCCGTGAATACTCCTTCGGAGAATGGTCTCCGTTCTGGTGGTCGACGACGAGCGCGACATCCGCGAGGCGGTCGCGGCGGCCCTCAGGCAAGAGGGCTACGACGTGCTCGACGCCCCGGACGGCGCCGAGGCGCTGCGGCAGCTCCGCGCGCACCACCCCGCGGTCGTGCTCCTCGACCTCATGATGCCGGGGATGAACGGCTGGGAGTTCTGGGAGGCGCGAGAGCGCGAGCCCGAGCTGCGCGGGATCCCGGTCATCGTGATCTCCGCGCTCGGGCGCGTCTCCGGCGTCGACGCCCAGGCCTTCCTGCAGAAGCCGTTCGAGCTCGACGCGCTCCTGTCGGCCGTGCACCAGTACGCCGACACCCCGCGCGGCGGCGGCGTCGAGGCGCACGCGTAGCTTCAGGCCGGATCGCGCCCGCCCGCGAGCAGCCAGGGGATCATTGCCTCCGCCTCGCGCTCCAGCGCGGAGAGGTCCTCCACGAACAGGTGCGTCGTCCCGGGCACGGCGGCGAGCCGGCGTGGACCGCGCGAGCCGGCGAGCGCGGCCTCCACCTCGGCGGGCGTCCCGAACTCGTCCTTCTCGGCCTGGACGACCGCGATCGGCTTCTCGAGGTCGCGCGCCCGTCCGGACTCGCGGAAGCGATCGAGGTCCGGCGCGCGGAGCGCGAGCCCGGCGAGCAGGAGGCCGCGCACGTGCGGGTCCTCGCCGCCCGCGAGGAGCGCCATCCAGGCGCCGAAGGAGAACCCGCACGCGAGGAGCGGGAGCCCGGGCCGCTCGCGCGCGAGCCACGCGAGCGCCGCCGCGGTGTCGAGCGCCTCGCCGTCCCCGGAGGCAAAGCTCCCCGCCGACCGGCCGACCCCGCGGTAGTTGAAGCGGAGCACGGCGCCGCGCCGCGCGCGCACCGCCCTCGCCAGCCAGTAGGTCGCGTGGTTGTGCATCGTCCCGCCGAGGAGCGGGTGCGGGTGGCACACGAGCGCCGCGAACAGCGAGGCGGGCGCCTCCTCGAAGAGCGCCTCGAGCCGGCCCGCCGGTCCGCGGAGATCGATCTGCACGGACGTGAGCGTAGCGACGCGGCGCGGCGCGCGCTACGCCGCGGACGCCCCGCGGCCAGCCGCGGACGTGAGGAGCGCCTCGAACAGGCGGCGCCCGTCCTCGCGCCCGAGGATCGCCTCGCTCGCGCGCTCCGGGTGCGGCATGAGGCCGACGACGTTCCGCCCCGGACCACCGGAGATCCCCGCGATGTCGCGCGCCGCGCCGTTCGGCGCGCCGCCGACGTACCGGAACGCGACGCGCCCCTCGCCCTCCAGCCGGTCGAGGGTCTCCGCGTCCGCGAAGTAGTTCCCCTCCGCGTGCGCGATCGGCATCGTGAGCGTCCTCCCGGCGAGGCCGCGCGTGACGGGCGTCTCCTGCCCCTCGACGCGGAGGGTCACGTCCTTGCAGATGAACTTGAGCGACGCGTTCCGCATGAGGACGCCGGGGAGGAGCCCGGCCTCGCAGAGGATCTGGAAGCCGTTGCAGATGCCGAGCACCGGGCCGCCCTTCCTCGCGAAGGCGGCGACGTCCTCCATCACCGGCGAGAAGCGCGCGAGCGCGCCGCAGCGCAGGTAGTCGCCGTAGCTGAAGCCGCCCGGCACGACGACCGCGTCGAGCCCGGCGGGGAGCCGGTCCTTGTGCCAGACGTACGCGGCGCCCGCGCCGAGCGCGTGCTTCAGCACGTGGTAGACGTCGTGGTCGCAGTTCGAGCCGGGGAACGTGACGATGCCGACGGTGGCGCTCACAGCTCGATCCTGTAGTCCTCGATGACGGTGTTCGCGAGGAGCTTCTTGCACATCTCCTCGATGCGCGCCCGCTCCTGCGCCTCCGGCACCTTCTCGTCGAGGGTCAGCTCGACGACCTTGCCGAGGCGGACGTCGGAGACCTCGCCGTAGCCCATCGCGTGGAGCGCGCGGTTGACGGCGGAGCCCTGGGGGTCGAGCACCCCCCGCTTCAGCGTCACGAACACCCGAGCCTTCTTCGCCATGCGCGGTCTTATAGCAGATTCCGGATTCGCCCCCTCAGGGTTCCCGGCCTTCTTGGTAGGGTGGGGGAGATGACGTCGTCGGACCTCGGGGACATCCTCGCCGTGGCGGCGCTCGTGGTGGCGCTCCTCGTCCTGCGCGCCGTCGCCGCCTCCTTCGAGGCGGCGCTGGTCGCCGTCGGCTCCCCGCGCGCGCAGGACCTCGCCCGCTCGCCCGGCGCGCGCCGGCGCGCCCTGGCGCTCGCCGACCTGTTCGACGACCCGGAGCGGACGGCGTTCACGGGGCGCGCGCTCGTGACGCTCGCGACCGCGTTCGCCGGGCTCCTCGCGGGCGCGCTCGGCGCCACGATCGTCCCCCGCGCGCAGTGGGCCGGCGGCCTCGCCGGCGCGCTCGTCGCCGCGCTCCTCTCGCTCCCGCTCGCCGCCGCGGGCCGCGGCCTCGGCGCGCGGCACGGCGAGGGGGTCGCCCTCGCGCTCGCGCCGGTGTTCAAGGCGCTCCGCACCGTCCTCTCGCCGCTCCGCGCCATCGTCTCCGCGCTCTCCGGGAAGGGGCGCTTCTCGCTCCCGCCGCCGCCGCTCGACGAGATGGAGCGCGCCCTCGCCGAGTACGCGAAGCGGACGCCCGGCGTCGGCGCGGAGGAGACGAGCGAGCTCATCCACAACGTCTTCGAGTTCCGCGAGAAGGTCGCGCGCGACGTCATGGTGCCGCGCACCGACGTCGTCGCGGTCGAGGTGGACACGCCGGTCCCCGAGATCATCCGCCTCCTCGCCGAGGAGGGGCACTCGCGGATGCCGATCTACCGGGAGAACCTCGACCAGATCGAGGGCGTCCTCCACGCGCGCGACCTCGTCCCGCTCCTCGCCCACCCCGAGCTCATCCACCTGCGCGACGTGCTGCGCCCCGCGCACTTCGTCCCCTGGTCGAAGCCGATCGACCAGCTCCTGCGCGAGATGCAGCGCAAGCGCCTCCACATGGCCTTCGTCGTCGACGAGCACGGCGGCATCATGGGCCTCTGCACGATCGAGGACGTCCTCGAGCAGATCGTCGGCGACATCCGCGACGAGTTCGACGAGGAGACGCGCGCGGTCGAGTCGCACGCGGACGGCACCTTCACCGTCCTCGGCGAGACCTCCGTCGGCGAGTTCAACGCGACCGCCGCCGCCGACGTCCCCGAGGACCAGGGCTACGAGACGATGGCCGGGTTCCTGAACTCCATCGCCGGCGCGATCCCGGCGACGGGCGACCGGCTCTTCTGGAGGGGCTGGGCGTTCACCGTCGCGGACGCCGACCCGCGCAGGGTGACGAGGATCCGCGCGGGACGCGTGAAGCGCGCCTAGGTCCCGCACGGTGCTGGCCCGCGACCCGTCCCGTCCCTACATGGTTCCCATGAAGGAACGGAACGGCGTCCGGCTGGGGCAGCGCGTGCGCGACGCGGACGGGAAGGTCCTCGGCCGCGTGACCCGGCTGTACGAGTGGGGCTTCGAGGTCTCGCGCGGGTTCCCGGTCCTGTTCCGGCGCGACGAGGTCGTCCGCTACGACGAGGTCCGCGGCGTCCGCGACCGCGCGCTCGTCGTCGCGCGCTCCGATCGCGACCTCCTCGACCTCGCCGCCGGCGGCGTGCCGCGCTCCTGGCGCATCGCCGCGCCGCCCGGCTACCCGGCGGTGGCGACGCCCTCCGAGGCGCGCCTCGTCCTCGAGGACATCGCGTCCGGTGCGGCGTTCTCCCGTCCGACCTTCGACGAGCCGCTCGTCCAGGCGCCGCCGCTCACGCCCGACGAGGAGCGCGCGTACGCCCAGCTCCGCGGTCAGACCGGCGTCGCGGCGGCCGTCTCGGAGGCCGAGAGCACCCGGTCGAGGTCGAGCAGCAGCACGAACCCCGCCACCGTCTTCCCGAGGCCGAGCAGGTAGTCGACCTTCACGCCGGAGCCGAACGCGGGCGGCGGCTCCACGTCGCCCGCCGCGAGCTCGACGACCTCGTTCACCGCGCTCGCGAGGAGGCCGACGGTGAGGTTCTCGCCGCCGGACACCGCCTCCACGACGAGGACGCACGTGCGCTTCGTCGCGTCGGTCGCGCCGCGCCCGAACTTCACGGCGAGGTCGACGACCGGCACCACCGCGCCGCGCACGTTCACGACCCCGCGGATCGACTCGGGCGTGCCGGGGACCGGGGTCGAGCCCTCGTACGAGAGGATCTCGCGCACCTTGAGGATGGGGAGACCGTAGTCGCTCCCCGCCACGTTGAAGGAGAGGAACTGCGTCGCCTGCTGGGGCTGGGCCGCCTGCATCGGTCCTCCTTCAGAAACGCTTGAAGCCGCCGTTCGCGGCGTGGGTGCCGTGGGTACCGTTGGTGCCGTCGGCGCCGCTCGGGTGCGGGGTCGGATTGGGGAGCGCCGCCGCGGGGCGGAGGGCCGGCGGGTGCGCGCCCTTCGAGGCGACGCGCGGCCCGTCCCCCGCGCCGGAGGGCGCGGAGGCCGCGGCCGGGAGCGCGTGCGGATGGGCGCGCGGGGCGTGCCCGACGCCGTGGTCGCCCAGCTTGAAGTACGCCATGAGCCGCTTCAGCGACTCCGTCCGGCTCGCCATCTCCTCGGAGGTAGAGGACAGCTCCTCCGCCGCCGACGCGTTTCGCTGCGTCACCTGGTCCACCTGCCCCATCGCCTTCGAGATCTGCGCGACGCCGGCCGACTGCTCCTGGCTCGCCGCCGCGACCTCCTGCACGAGGTCCGCGGTCTTGCGGATCGCCGGCACGAGGTCGTCGAGGAGGCTCCCCGAGCGCTCGGCGACCGCGACGCTCGACGTCGCCCGCTCGCCGATCTCCTTCGCCGCGCGCTGCGATCGCTCGGCGAGCTTGCGGACCTCCTGCGCGACGACCGCGAACCCCCTGCCGTGCTCGCCCGCGCGCGCGGCCTCGATGGCGGCGTTCAGGGCGAGGAGGTTCGTCTGGTAGGCGATGTCCTGGATGATCGAGGTCTTCTCGGCGATGTCCTTCATCGCGACGACGGTCTCGCGCACGGCCGTTCCGGTCGCCTCCGCGTCGGTCGCGCCCGCCTTCGCCATCTCCTCGGTCTGCCGGCTGTTCTCGGCGTTCTGCGTGATCGAGACGGCCATCTCCTCGAGCGAGCTCGTCGTCTCCTCGACCGACGCCGCCTGCTCTCCGGTGCCCTGCGAGAGGCTCGCCGAGGTCGAGGACACCTGCTCCGCCGACATGCCGAGCGCGTCCGCGCCCGACCGGACCTCGCCGATGATCCGCCGGAGCTTCTCGACCATCTCGCCCAGCGCGCGCTCGAGCGTCGCGATCTCGTCGTTGCCCTCCCGCGCCCCGGCGTGGGCGGTGAGGTCGCCCCCGGCGACGCGGCTCGCGACGCCCACCGCGGACGCGAGCCGCCTCACGATGACCGAGGTCAGGCCGAGCGACAGCGCCACGAGGAGCGCCGCGGCGAGGAGCGTGACCGCGAGCATCGTGCGGACGGCGGCCGTGCCCCTCCGCTCGCCCGACTCCCGTGCGGTCTTCACGGAGGTGTCGACCTGCTTCGAGATCGCGTCCAGCGCGGGCTTCAGCGCGGTGTAGGCCGCGCCGAACTCGGAGAGCCGCGCCAGCGTGGCGGAGCGATCCTGGAACCCGTCCGACCCGACGGCCGCCGCCAGCGCCGCGTAGCGCTCGAGCGCCGGTGCGACCTCGTCCAGCCGGTCCCCGGATCTCGCGCTCCGCGATCGCCTGCCGCGCCTCCGAGACCGCCTCGCGCAGGAGCCGCAGGTCCTCGGTCGTCGCCGCGACGAGCGCGTTGCGCTCCTCGTCCTGGCCCATGCGCAGCAGGTACGCGGCCTGCTGCACGTCGCCGCGCAGCGCATCGTGCAGCATGTCGATGCGGGCGACCGCCCGGGCCGCCTCGAAGTGCTGCGCGATCCCGTCCATCGAGGCGTCGACCGCCTCGATGCCGACGTAGCCGCCGCCGCCCACGGCCACCACCACCGCGACCGACAGGAACGACAGCGCGAGCAGCTTCGCACGAATCGTGAAGCTCGTCCGGAACATGTCCTACTCCCCCGTGCGGACACGCAGGGTGGCGACGCGGCGCGCACCCTGCGCCCGATGGTGACGGACCATTTGCACGACGGGTGCCCGCGGGCGCTGCCGCGACGGCAGGACGTGGCCGGGCGAGGGTCGTCACAATCCCCCGCGATTCCACCAGGGTGCGCCTCTGTCGGTACTGCGGGTCTGGCCGGCGCCGGCGCTCGCCGCAGCCCGCCTACCGTGTCGCCGATGACCCCGGGTCCCGACCGGCGGCCGCCATGGGTCGGTGCCGGGCCAGGATCTCCGGCGCCGCCGGATGCGCCGACGCTTCCGGGGGGGCACTCCAGGTGAAAACTACTCTGGGTCGGGAGAAGGGGAGGCTGCTCGGCGCGATCCCGGGGCGCCGGCGCTGTCAAATATTTGCCATGAGGATCCCGGCGCCGTATGCTGCGCTATCGATGCAAGATCCCGAGATCAGGCGGGATCCTGTCCAGGGTGGCAGCGCGGCCAGCGGCGACGGTGGGTGGACGGCGGGTGAATGGCGGACGGGGCGCAGACGCAGGGCGTCGGTGAAGCGATCGACCCGGAGGGCATTCTCCGGAGCGCGCTCGAGAAGATCGTCTTCTTCGAGTGCCGCGTCTCGCAGCTCGAGTCCGAGCTCGCGGCTGCCCGGACCACGGCCGAGCGTGCCCGCGCCGACGCATCCGAGGCGCGGCGCCGCGAGCTCGAGCTGACGCAGGCCATGGCGGCGGAGCGCGGCGCCCGCCAGGACGCCCAGCGCCGCGCCGACGACCTGACGGATCGGATCCGGCTCCTGGAGGGCGAGCGCGAGCGGCTCCTGGGCGGGCTGGTCGAGCGCGCCCGCGTGGGGGGCGCGAGCGGCGCCGACGGCGCGCCCGGCCCGGAGGAGGGCGGGGCCGACCTGGCGGGGTTCATCGCCGAGCTCAGGGCCGAGATCGAGGTGCTCCGCGCCTGGAAGGCGGCCGCCGAGGCCGCCGGGATCGGCGGACCGCCCGCCTCCGCATCCCGGTGGCCCGCGGCGAGCGTGGGACCCGAGTCCATGCCGGTGCTGGCCGAGCGCTTCCGGGCCGAGGGGCGCGTCGGGCTGGGCGGCCGCGACGCCGACCGGCTCAAGGACCTGCTCACCACCCGCGCCGACCGCGTCCTCTACGAGCGCTCCATGGACGACCTTCGCGCGGCCGACGCGCGCGTCCGGATCCGGGCGGTGCGCTCGCTGGAGGCGCTCGGCGCCCGCGCGGCCGCGCCGCTCCTGGCCGCGGCGCTCGGGCGCGAGGAGGACGAGGGCGTGAAGGCCGCCGTCCTCGGCGCGCTGGGGCGGTTCCAGGAGCCGTTCGCGGCCGACCTGTGCACCCGCGCGCTCGAGGACCCTCGCCCGGTGGTGCGGGTCGCGGCGCTCGAGGCGCTGGCGCAGGTGGCGGCGGGCGACTCCGAGCCGCAGCTGGCCCGGGCACTGTCCGATCCGAGCCCGCTGGTCCGCCGCCGGGCGGCGCTCCTGCTCGGCTTCACCGCTGGCGACCGCGCCGAGGCGGCGCTGTCGGTTGCGCTGGGCGATCCGGACCGCGGGGTGGCCCGGGCCGCCGCCGCGGCGCTCTCCGGCCGCCCCACCCCCCGCGCCCAGGGCGCGCTGGCCCGCGCCCTCGAGCACCCGCACGAGACCGTTCGCCGCGCCGCCGCCGCCTCGCTGGCGCGCGTGGCCGGCGAGACGGTTTCCGCGGACGGCTCGGCGGCGACGCGCCGTGCCACCTCGCGGCGCATCGGTGCCCGGCTCGCGGCCATGGACGGCGCGGCGCTGCGCGATGCCGTGCTGGCGGGCGCGGCGGATGCGCCCGCCGCGGATTCGCGCGTCTCCGACCCGGCCCAGCTTCGCAGGTCCCAAGCCCTGGCCGCGATCGCGACTCAGAAGGGCGCTCCCGCGGTGCACGCGAAAGCGCCCGCTGCGGGCCTTCCGCTCGGCCTCCGCCTGGCGAGGGCCGCGGTATCGGCCGCGGCTCCCGCCCGCGCCGCCACCGCCGTCCTGGTGCAGGAGGCCGGGGCCTGCGCCCACCCCGCGAGGCCTCCGGCCTCGAGACCGCCGTCCTCTTCGAGGTCCGCGCCGCGCTGCGCGGCTGCCCAGCCCGACGACCTCGCCGCCGCGGTCGGCGCGCCGGCCGCGGCGGTCGCCGCGGCCCTCTCCAGGCCTCCGCGATCGCGGCACGCTCGTGCAGCGCGGCGCACGCTGGTTCATGGCCTAGGGGACCGCGATGGACAACGTCCGATACACGCCGAAGCGGCTCGCCCAGGTGATCGGCGCGACCGAGCGGCAGGTGCTGACGGCCCTGGGCAAGAAGGACGCCTATCGGGCCGGAGGACCTGCCGGTCCTCCGCGAGAAGCTGCGCCGCGCCCGCCGATCCCTTCCCGCCGCGCATCCAGCTCTTCCTCAACTTCAAGGGCGGCACCGGGAAGACCAGCGTCTCGTCCTCCTACGCCTACCGGCTGGCCGAGCGCGGCTACCGCGTGCTCATGCTCGACCTCGACAGCCAGGGCCACGCCACCAAGTGCCTGGGCCAGGAGGGCTCGGAGCTTCACGCACACGCTGCTCGACGTGCTCATCCGCAAGAAGCCCATCGCGAGGTGACCATCCACACCCGGATGCCGGGCCTCTCGCTGGTCCCGGCCAACCTCGCGATGAGCACCATCGACCTGGCGCTCATGCCGCTGGCCGGCCGCGAGTTCCGGCTCAAGAACGCGCTCCACGAGGTCGACGCGCAGTACGACTTCGTCGTGATGGACGCGCCGCCGTCGTTCGGGCTCCTCAACCTGAACGCCCTCATGGCGGCGGGCGACCTCGTCATCCCGGTGCTGGCCGACTTCCTCTCCTACGACGGCCTGCGGCTCCTCTTCGAGACCATCCAGGGGCTCGAGCAGGACCTCTCGCACCAGCTCGAGAACATCTTCATCGTCGTGAACGCGTTCAACCAGACGTTCAAGATCGCGCGCGAGGCGCTGGACGCGCTGCGGACGCACTACGCCGACTACCTGCTCGACACGGTCGTGCGGCAGTGCACCAAGTTCGCCCAGGCGTCGAGCGAGGGCTGCCCCATCTTCGGCTACGACCCGGACTCCAAGGGCGCGACCGACATCGAGCGAGGTGCAGGAGGAGATCCTCGACCGGATCCGCAAGGCGACGGCGCGGCCGTCGCCGGTGCGGCGGGAGCGTAGCGACATGCGAAAGGCCTTCGACGACCAACGTCCCCCGAGCTGAAGCCCCGGCTCCGGCCCATCCCCGGCGCCACGCCCGCTGCCGACGCTGGCCGCTCGGCGAGGCCGTCGAGGCCGCGCCGGAGGCGCCCGCCGCTCGGAGCCGGTGCACCCCGGCCCCGGCCGCGTCCCCGACCCGCGACCCCGCCGACGAGGGCGCCACGACTCGAGACCGCGACCGCGAGGCGCCCGCGACCGCGAGCGCGACCGACCGCGCCCGCGAGCCGACGCCGCCCGCCGGCCGCGCGCCGCCAGGACGCCGCCCCACCTCCGACGTCGTCACCCGCAGCGACCGGCTGGAGAAGATCAAGCGCAAGGTGGCCGAGGCGTCCCGCCCGGCCGCCGCGCCTCGCGCCCGTCCCCGCCGACCCGGCCCGCGCCGCCGAGAGCGTGCTCTCGGCCTCGTCCGCGACCTCGAGGGCGAGGTCTCGCCGCGCCCGCGAGCGCGAGGAGGCGCTGCGCGGGCCGACCTCGACGACGCGCGGGCGCGAGCTGGCCCGCGCCGCGGCCGAGGGGCGCCCGCGGCGCGCGAGCGGCTCGCCGCGGCCGAGCAGGAGCTCGAGGAGAAGCGCGGCGTGCTCGCCGAGCTGCTGGCGGAGATGGAGGCGCTCGAGCAAGAGCGCGACGAGTCGGTCCGGCGCGCGCAGGCGCTCGCCGCGCTCGACGAGGAGCGCGCCCGAAGCTGCTCGAGGACGTCACCCGCCGCGCCGAGGAGGAGGCGCGGCTCCGCGCCGAGCGCGAGGCCGAGGTCGAGCGGCTGGCGGAGGAGCTCCGCACCGGCCGCCCGACGGCGCCCGGCTGCGCGCCGCCGTCGGCGAGCTCGCGCGCGAGCGCGATCAGCTCGCCGGCCGAGCTGGACCGCGCGCGCAAGGAGCGCGACGACCTCGCCGCCGCGAAGCGCGCGCTCGAGCAGGTCCACGCGGCCCTCGCGCAGGCGCGGGCCCGGCTCGGCTAGCGGCCGGCGCCCGGCTCGCCCGGGGGGCGGCACGACGTCGCGTGCGCCCCGCGCGCCGCCGCGCTACGCCATCGTCCATGGACACGCGTCGCCTGGCCTTCGGGGGCCCAGAGGTGTCCCGCCTCGGCCTCGGCCTGGCCGCGCTCGGGCGCCCCGCGTACATCGACCTCGGCCGATCGGACGACCTGCCGGGCGACCGCACGCCGGAGGAGCTCGAGCGGCGCACGCACGAGGTGCTCGACGCCGCGCTCGGCGCGGGGATCACCTACGTCGACGCCGCCCGCTCCTACGGCCGCGCCGAGTCGTTCCTCGCGACGTGGCTCGAGGCGCGCCAGATCCCCATCGGGCGCGTGGTGGTCGGGTCGAAGTGGGGCTACCGCTACGTCGGGGGCTGGCGGCTCTTCACGGAACGCCACGAGGTGAAGGACCACTCCGCGGAGGCGCTGCGCACGCAGCTCGCCGAGTCGCGCGGCGTGCTCGGGCCGCACCTCGCGCTCTACCAGATCCACTCCGCCACGCCCGACACCGGCGTCCTCGAGGACGCCGCCGTGCTCGACCAGCTCGCGGCGGTGCGCGACGCGGGCGTGCGCGTGGGCGTGACGGTGAGCGGCCCGCGCCAGGCGGAGACCGTCCGGCGCGCGCTCGCCATCCGGCGCGGCGACGCCCCGCTCTTCGCGTCGGTGCAGGCGACGTGGAACGTCCTCGAGCGCTCCTGCGAGGACGCGCTGCGCGAGGCGCACGCGGCCGGCCGGACCGTGATCGTGAAGGAGGTGCTCGCGAACGGCCGGCTCGGGCCGCGCGGCGACGCGGGGCGCGAGGGGCCGCTCGCGCACCTCGCCCGCGACCTGCACGTCGGCACGGACGCCGTCGCGATCGCCGCCGCGCTCGCCCGGCCGTGGGCGGACGTGATCCTCCTCGGCCCGGTGACGGTCGAGCAGCTCCGCGCGAACCTGCGCGCCCTCGAGGTGCGCTCGGGCCCCGCGCTCCTCGCGCGCGTCGACGCGCTCCGGCAGGACGCCGCCGCGTACTGGCGTCAGCGCGCCGCGCTCGCCTGGACGTGAGCCGGCGGCACGATCCACGCCGTCGGCGGGCGGTCACCCCTTCTTCAGCGTCCGCGCGAGGAACGCGTCCGTGCGCGCGTCCGCGTCCTTCGCGGCCTCCGGCCGGTACGCGGGGCCGGCCGGGCTCGACGCGAACCCGTGCCCGGCGCCCGGGTAGACCTTGAGGTCCGCCTTCACGCCCGCCTTCTGCGCCTTCTCGCCGAACGCCCGCACCGACTCCGGCGGGATCCCCTTGTCCTCCGCGCCGAAGTTCCCGAGCACGGGCGCCTTGAGCCGCGCGATCGTCTCCGCCTCGGTCGGGAGCCGGCCGTAGTTGACGACCACCGCCGCCATTCCCGGCTCCGCCTCCGCGAGGTCGAGCGCGAACCCGCCGCCCATGCACCAGCCGATGACGCCGATCCGCTTCGGGTCCACGTCCCTGCGGCCGGCGAGGTACGCGAACGCGGCGCGGAGGTCGCGGGTGGCGCGGTCGTTCGGGAGCGCCCGGGAGAGCTGGTGGGCGGTGTCGGAGTCTTCGGCGACCTGCCCGCGGTAGAGGTCCACCGCGAGGGCGGCGTACCCCTTCGCGGCGAACGCGTCCGCCTTCTCCCGCGCCCACGCGTTCTGGCCCCACCACTCGTGGATCACGACGAGCCCGGGGAAGGGCCCCTTGCCCTGCGGCAGCGCGAGCCAGCCCTGCACCTGCTCGTCGCCGCTCGGGTACGAGACCTTCTCGCCCGCGGCGAGTACGAGCGTGGGGAAGAGCAGAGCTGCTGCGGCGAGCCTCGGGAGTCGGGACATGAGTCCTCCGACGGCGGCGCTTAGCCCGGCGGCCCCGCGGGTGCGACGCCCGGGAGGGTTCCACTTTCCGTGTCGCGGTCCGGCGCCACCCGGCGCGCTATCCTCCTCGCATGAACCTCGATCCCCCGCGGGAGGTCGCCCCCGGCGTCGTCCTCGTGGACACGGGCTACGTCCGGCCCCACCTGGCCGCCGCCTACGTCGTCCGCGGCAAGGACTCCGCCGCGGTGGTCGAGACCGGCAGCGGGTCCGCCGTGCCGCGCATCCTCGCCGCCCTCCGGGCGCAGGGGCTCTCGCCGGGAGACGTCTCCCACGTCGTCGTGACGCACGTCCACCTCGACCACGCCGGCGGGGCGGGCGCCCTCATGAAGGAGCTGCCCCGCGCGATGCTCGTCGCCCATCCGCGCGGCGCGCGCCACCTCGTCGATCCCTCGAAGCTCGTCGCCGGCACGATCGAGGTCTACGGGGAGGCGCGGTTCCGCGCGCTCTACGGCGAGCTCGTGCCGGTCCCGGCGGAGCGGGTCGTCGAGGCGCCCGAGGGCTTCTCGCTCGACCTGGGCGGCCGGCGGCTGCGGATCCTCGACGCGCCGGGCCACGCGCGCCACCACTTCGTGGTCCTCGACGAGGCCTCGCGCGGCTTCTTCACCGGCGACTCCTTCGGGCTCTCGTACCGCGAGACCGATGGTCCCGCGGGCCCGTTCATGTTCCCGACCACGACGCCGGTCCAGCTCGACCCGCCCGCGCTCCACGCGACGATCGACCGGATGCTCGCGGAGCGCCCGGCGCGGATGTACCTCACGCACTACGGCGCCATCGAGGGCGACGTCCCCGACTTCGGCGCACAGCTCCACCGCGGACTCGACGAGCACGTGCGGCGCGCGCGCGCGGCGCCGGAAGGCCCCGGCCGAAACGCCGCGATCCGCGTCGCGCTCGAGGAGCAGCTCCTCGAGGACCTCGCCCGCCACCGTGTCCCCATCGCGCGGGACGAGGCGATCCGGGTCTTCGCCGGCGACCTCGAGCTCAACGCGCAGGGGCTCGGGGTCTGGCTCGACACGCAGCGGAAGGCCTGAACGCCGAGTGCAGCTCCGCCGCGAGGTGAAACGCTGCGCGCGACCATTTGCCGCGTGCGCGCCGCTCGCGCTGGCGCCGCGCCGGGTCCTAGAATTCCGATCCAGGAATCGTCGTGCGCCGCACCGGGGGGTCGGCGCGCCGCGAAAGAGAGGTCGAAATGGCGAGCTGCCCACGCGTCTCGACGTGCCCCCTGTTCAAGCAGTTCTCGCTGAAGTCCTCGCTCAGGGTGTGGCAGTCCTTCTACTGCGAGGGCGACTTCGGCAGGTGCGAGCGGTGGAAGCTCGTCTCGGCGAACCAGCAGGTCCCGGTGAACCTCCTGCCGAACGGGAGGACCCTCGAGGTGCCGCTCGAGCACCTCGAGGCCCACCACATGGCCTGAAGCCTTCCCGGCGCCGCGGGAGAGGGGGCGCCGGGAGCAGTCTCGAAGCGGGGAGGGGAACGCGGGGCCGGCGACGGCCCCGCCCTCTTTTTCAGCGCTCGACCTCGCGGAGCAGCACCGTGCGCAGCCGCGCCGGAGCGACCCGCCGCGGGTCGGAGAGGTAGATCTCGAGGTGCGCGCGCGCCGGGCGCAGGCCTGCCGCCGCGACCGCCGAGTCCATCCGGGCGAGGCTCCGCGGCTCGTCCGCGTACGGCCCGACGTGGAGGACGCGGCCGAGCCTCGCCCGCGGGATCCGCTCGAGCCGCACCCGCCGCGCCTCCTCGCTGCCCTCGAGCTTCCCGCCCTTTCGCGACACGGCGACCCGCACGACCTCCGCGAGCTCGGACGCGCGCACGCCGTCCGGCACCGCGATCCGCAGCCGCCACCGCCACGTCTCGCGAGGCGGCGGCCCCTTCGTCTCCGGCGCGCCCTCCGCCCACCAGCGCCCCTCGAGCGGACCGATCTTGAACCCGCCGCCGCCCGCCTTCCGCGCGAACTTGAGCCCGTACGCGGCGCCGTAGAGCGCGCCCACGCTCCGCTGGAACGGCGCGCCGTCGGGCGGGCCGGCGCCGTCGATGGCGAGCACCGTCCGCCCGGGGACCTTCACCACGTCCGGCTCGGCCGTAGCGTCGAGCAGGACCGCGGGCATCGGGAGCGGAGCCTCCGCGGGCCGGCGCACCGGCCGCTTCGCCGCTCGCACGCTCCGCCTCGGCGCCTTCCGGGCCGCCCTCGTCGCGGTCGCCACTACTTCGCCGCCGCCCGGTCGATCCGCGTCACGGTGCGAGAGCGGATCTTGTCGAGCGCGTCGAACGCCGCGTACTTGTACGCCTCGCCGAGCGTCGGGTAGTTGAACACCGCCTCGACGAAGTAGTTGAGGTTCCCGCCCAGGCTCATCACCGCCTGGCCGAGGTGGACGAGGTCCGAGGCGTGCGGGCCGATGCAGTGGACGCCGAGGAGCTTGCCGTCGGCCGGGTCGGCGAGGAGCTTCAGCGCCCCGACCGCCTCGCCGATGAGGTTCGCGCGCGCGTTCCCGGCGAGGCTCGACTTCCCGACGACGTACGGGCGCCCCTTCGCCTTGAGCGCCTCCTCCGTCTCGCCGACGCTGGAGACCTCGGGGATGGTGTAGATGCCCACGGGCAGCAGCTCGGGGAGCGTGCGTCGCGCGCCGCCGCTCGCGTGGCTCATCGCGACGCGCCCCTGCTCCATCGACACCGAGGCGAGCATCGGGAACCCGACGAGGTCGCCCGCCGCGTAGATGTGCGGCACCGACGTCTGGAAGTTCGCGTTCACCTCGAGGAGCCCCTTGTCCGTCGCGGTGAGGCCGGCGCCGGGGAGGTTCAGGGTCTCGACGTTCCCGACGCGCCCCGCGGCGACGAGCACCTTCTCGGCGACGACCCGCGAGCCGTCGGAGAGCGTGACGAGGACGTCGCGGTCGCCCGGCTCGAGCTTCTGCGCCCGGATCTGCTGGTGCAGGTCGATCCCGGCCGACTTGAAGAGCTCCTGCATCGCGTACGACAGCTCGGCGTCGAGCCAGGGGAGGAGCCGCTCCTTCGAGTCGATGAGCGAGACCTTCACCCCGAGCGCCGCGAAGAGCGAGGCGTACTCGCAGCCGGCGACGCCGCCGCCGAGGATCGCGAGCGAGCGCGGGACGCGGTCGAGGAGGAGGATCGAGTCCGAGTCGTACACGGTGACGTTGTCGATCGTGTACTGCGGCGGGTGGAACGGTCGCGTCCCGGTGGCGAGGAGGATCACGTCCCCCGTGATCTCCTGGTAGGCGCCGCCCGCGCCCGGGATCTTCACACGGACCGTGTTCGGGTCGGCGAGGTACGCCGTCCCGCGGAACTGCTCGACGCCGGCGCGGTTCAGCGCCGCCCGGATGCGCGAGTGCTCGCGCGCCGTGACGAGGCCGCGGCGGCCCATGAGCTCGGGGACCGTCACGGTGCTCGAGACCTGGAAGGAGATGCCGTGCGCGTCGCGGCTCCGCGCCTGCTGGATCGCGAGGGCCGTCTCGCGGAGCGCCTTCGACGGGATCGTGCCGGTGTTCGCCGAGGCGCCGCCGGGGACGGCCTCCTTCTCGACGAGCGCCACCTTCTTCCCGCAGTCGGCGGCGGTGATCGCGCCGTTCTCGCCGGCGGGGCCCGATCCGATGACGATCACGTCGTAGTGGAGCATGGCGGTCCACCTATAATGCGTCCGCGGTCAAGTTTCGATTATTCTTCGCCCTCCCGTGCGCGACGCCCCCAGGAACCCGGTCCTCGGCGACCTCCACAAGAACCTCACGGTCGAGCTCGACGAGCGCCGCAAGCGCGCTCGCCGCGCAGGGGAAGCGGCCTTCGACTTCGGCCTCGGCGATCCGAAGGAGCCGACCCCCGCCTTCATCCGCGAGGCGCTCCGCGCCGCGGTCCCCGAGGTCTCGCAGTACCCGAGCGCCGTCGGCACGCCGGCCTGCGCCGCGCCGCGCGGGATACGTGAAGCGGCGCTTCGGCGTCGACGCTCGACCCGACGCGCAGATCGCCCCTGCGCCGGCGCGAAGGAGGCCATCTTCCACCTGCCGCTCGCCTTCGCCGGCGATCCGAGCGCGGACGAAGGTGGTGATGCCGGACCCGGGCTACCCGACCTACGAGGTCGGCGCGCGCTTCGCCGGCCTCGAGCCGGTCAAGGTGCCGCTCACGCCCGCGCACCGCTTCCTCCTCGAGCCCGAGGCGTCTGGCGAGGCGTGCTGCGCGAGACGCTGATCTTCTGGGTCTCGCTACCCGCACAACCCGACGGGCGCGATCGCGCCGCGCGACTACCTCCGAGCGCGTCGGGCGCGCCGCGAAGGGGCACGGCTTCATCGTCGCTCCGACGAGTGCTACGCCGACATCTACTTCGGCGCGCCGCCCCCCTCGATGCTCGAGATCCAGCTGGAGAACGTCGTCGCGATCCACTGCTGCTCGAAGCGGAGCGGGATGACCGGCTACCGGAGCGGCTTCATGGCCGGCGACGGGGACCCGTCGCGACGCTGCAAGCAGCTCCGGAGCCACCCCGGGCGTCGCGTCGCCGGAGTTCGTCGCGGCGGCCGCGACGGCGGCGTGGTGCGACGACGCGCACGCGACGGCGCGGCGCGAGATCTTCCGCGACGAAGCGCGACCGGTTCCTCGCGCTTCTTCGCGGAGCACGGCCTCCGCGCCGACGCGTCCGACGCGACCCTCTACCTCTGGGTGCGCGTGCCCGCGGGCGAGACGTCGAGCGGCTACGCGCTGCGGCTCCTGGAGCAGGGGATCGTCGTCGCGCCGGGCACGGCGTTCGGGGCGGGAGAGGGCCACGTCCGCGTCGCGCTGGTGCCGACGCTCGACGAGTGCGAGGCCGCGGTCGAGGCCTGGTCGAAGGTGAGGACATGAGCGACTGCGAGGACGTGGAGGAAGCGGATCGAGGCGGCGTTCGCGGACCGGCAGAAGCTCGCCGACCCCGTCCACCGGGCGGCGGTCGTGCAGGCGCTCCACGCGCTCGACCGCGGCGAGCTGCGCGTCGCCGAGAAGAAGGACGGCGAGTGGAAGGTGAACGCCTGGCTCATGCAGGCGGTGAACCTCTTCTTCGCGATCTCCGGGATGGAGACGACCGACTTCGGCCCGTTCCAGACGCGGGACAAGATCCCGCTCAAGAAGGACCTCGAGAAGGCGGGCGTCCGGGTCGTGCCCGGCGGCATCGCGCGGTTCGGCTCGCACCTCGAGCCCGGCGCGGTGCTCATGCCGGGCTTCGTGAACATCGGCGCGCGCGTCGGCGCGAACTCGATGGTCGACACCTGGGCGACCGTCGGCTCCTGCGCGCAGGTCGGCGCGAACGTGCACCTCGCCGGCGGCGTCGGCATCGGCGGCGTGCTCGAGCCGCCCGGCGCGCGGCCGAACATCGTCGAGGACGGCGCCTTCATCGGCAGCCGCTGCATCCTCGTCGAGGGCGTCCTCGTCGAGGAGGACGCGGTGCTCGGCGCGAACGTCGTGATCACGGCGTCGACGCCCATCATCGACGTGACCGGGCCGCAGGAGGTCGTCTCCAAGGGCCGCGTCCCGGCGCGGTCGGTCGTCATCCCCGGCACGCGCCCGAAGCGGTACCCCGCTGGCACCTACCAGATCCCCTGCGCGCTCGTCGTCGGGCGCCGGAGCGCCTCGACCGACAAGAAGGTCTCGCTGAACCAGGCGCTGCGCGACTTCGAGGTCCAGGTTTGATCATGAGCGCGGTCCGGTCGCCAGAGCTCGCGGAGACGCTCGCGACGCGCACCGAGGCGCTGTGCGCCCAGCTCTCGCCGATCGGCCACGAGCGGGCGCTCTGCGACGTCGTCGAGGCCTGGGCGCGCGGGCGCTTCCCCGCCGTCGAGCGCGTCGGGGACTCGCTCGTCGTCCAGGTGGACGGCGCGCGCGACCCCGCGCGGCCGACGGTCGCCCTCTGCGGCCACCTCGACACGGTGCCCCTCCACGACGAGGACCGCCGGGCGCCGCGCCGCGAGGACGGCCGCATCGTCGCGCCGGGCTCCTCGGACATGAAGGGCGGGCTCGCGGTGATGATGGAGCTCGCCGAGCGGCTCCCGCGCGCGGAGCGCTTCTGCGACCTCCTCCTCGTGCTGTACGCGCGGGAGGAAGGGCCGTACGCGGAGAACGAGCTCGAGGAGGTGCTGCGCGAGCCGCGACGGTTGCGGGGCGTCGACCTCGCGCTCTGCCTCGAGCCGACCGACAACGTGCTGCAGCTCGGCTGCGTCGGGTCCATCCACGCGACCGTCACCTTCGCCGGCAAGGCGGCCCACTCGGCGCGGCCGTGGCAGGGCGCGAACGCGGTGCACCGCGCCGGCGCGCTCCTCGCGGAGCTGCAGGGCCGCGCGCCGCGCGAGGCGCGCTCGGGGGACCACGTGTTCCGGGAGGTCCTCTCCGCGACGCGCATCGAGGGCGGCCGGGCGCGGAACGTCGTGCCGGACCGCTGCACGCTGAACCTCAACTTCCGCTTCGCGCCCGACCGGACGCTGGAGGACGCCTCGGCGGAGCTGCGCGCGCTCGCGGGGCGGCACGGCGCCGAGATCGAGCTCACGGACCTCTCGCCGGCCTGCCCCGCGTTCCAGGACCACCCGCATCGTGCGGCGCCTCGTCGAGCGCACCGGCGTGCCGGTGGAGCCGAAGCAGGCGTGGACCGACGTCGCGCGGCTCGCGGTCCACGGCATCCCCGCGGTGAACCTCGGCCCCGGCGCGACGGCGCAGGCCCACCAGCGGGGCGAGTCGATCGAGGTGTCCGCGCTCGAGCTGGGCTACCGGATCTACGAGGGGTTCCTCCGCGAGGCGCGCCCGTGACCGGCGCGCTCCTCGCGCTCGCCCTCGCGGCGGCCCCCGCGCTCCCGCAGGAGGAGTGGGAGACGCCGCCGTACGAGTCGCAGGACGAGGAGCACGTCCGGCACCTCCTCGTGTCCGCCTGGGGCGGCGAGGCGTTCGACGCGGGCGGCGCGGGCCGTTCCTACGGGACGCTCGGCGGCGAGGTGGCGTGGGCGTTCGACTCCCTCGACCTCGGCCTCGCCGGCTACGGCTACCGCGGCCTCTCGGACACGCGGCCCTGGACGCCGGTCGGCCTGGTGCGGCTCACCCAGCGCTTCAGGATGCACACCGGCGTCGAGGCGACCTTCGGCCTCGGCGTCGGCGCGGCGAAGCCCAAGGACTGGGAGGCGTGGTTCCAGGTGGCGCTCGGCGTGCGGATCCCGCTCGGCCCGCTCTTCCTCGGCGGAGAGCTCGCGTTCGACCGCGGCGACCTCATCGCGCTCCGCGCAGCGCTCGGGCTGGCCTTCTAGGCTCCGCTCACGGGGCGGGCCGTACTGAAACCTCCGTGATTACGGAGCCCGGTTGCGCGCCCCCTTCCGGGACGGTCCCGCCGCTTGATCCTCGGGTGTCACGCATTACATCGATGCTCGTCAATATGTCGATGGACGCCCGAGAGACCGCCGCCGTCCGAGTCGCCAAGGCGCTCGGCGACCCGACGCGCTTCCGCATGCTCCGCGCAATCTCGGGCCGCGGCGAGGTCAGCTGCCAGGTGCTGACCGGGGTCCTCCGGCTCGCCCAGGCGACCGTCTCGCACCACCTCAAGGTGCTCACCGAGGCCGGGCTCGTCTCCGCGCGCAAGCAGGGGCAGTTCCACTACTACCGCGTGCACCGCGACGCGCTGGAGGCCCACGGCGCGACCATCGCCGTCGCCTTCGGCGCCGCGGCGCGCCGCGCACGCCGGGCCGGGAGGCCGTCGTGAGCCGCGCCCCGGTGCTCTTCGTGTCGCACGGCATGCCGACGGTCGCGCTGGAGCAGGGCGGCTTCGCGGCGGCCATGACGTCGTTCGCGGCGTCCATCGAGCGTCCCCGCGCGATCCTGGTCGTCTCCGCGCACTGGACGACGCCCTGGGAGATCGGCATCACGAGCGCGGCGCGCCACCGGCTCATCTACGACTTCGCCGGCTTCCCGGACGCGCTCTACCGGATCACCTGGCCGGCGCCGGGCGCGCCGGACGTCGCCGCGCGCGCGGCGGCGCTCCTCGAGGGGGCGGGGTTCCGCGCCCGGCTCGACCCGGTCCGCGGCCTCGACCACGGCGCCTGGATTCCGCTCCGGCTCGCCTTCCCGGAGGCCGACGTCCCGGTCGCGCAGCTCGCGCTCCCGGACCTCGAGGCGCCCGTGCTCGCGAAGATTGGCGCCACGCTCGCGCCGCTGCGCGACGAGGGCGTGCTCGTCGTCGCGTCGGGAGGCCTCCTCCACAACCTCCAGCTCGCCCGGCCCGGCGACCCCGCGCCGCCCGACGCCTGGGCCCGCGAGTTCGACGCCTGGGCGGCCGAGCGGATCGCCGCGCTCGACGTCGACGGGCTCGCCCGCTGGCGCGACGAGGCGCCCTACGCGTCGCGCGCCGCGCCGACGCCCGAGCACCTCGACCCGCTCTTCGTCGCCCTCGGCGCCCTCCGCGACGGCGACCACCCCGAGACGATCTTCGACGAGATCCGCCACGGGAACCTCGGCATGCGGAGCTTCGTGCTTCGCCCCCCCGGCCCTCCGGCCGGTCCCCCACCGCAGCAGCAGTGAGAAAGGAACGTCCCATGAAGCGCTTCCTCGCCCTGTTCCTGGCCGCCGCCCCGCTGGCGGCCCTCGCCCAGCAGACCAGCTGGAACGTCGACCCCGCCCACTCCAACGCCAGCTTCACGATCCGTCACCTCGTCATCTCGAACGTCCGCGGCGAGTTCCAGAAGATCGCGGGAGCCGTGAAGCTGGACGAGAAGGACGTCACCAAGTCCACCGTCGAGGCGACCATCGAGGCGGCGTCGATCGACACCCGCGTCCCGGACCGCGACAAGCACCTCAAGTCGCCCGACTTCTTCGACGTCGAGAAGTACCCGACCATCACGTTCAAGTCCTCGAAGGTGGAGAGCGCCGGCCAGGGCAAGCTCAAGGTGACGGGTGACCTCACGATGCACGGCGTGACGAAGTCGGTCGTCCTCGCCGTCGACGGCCCGTCGGGCGAGATCAAGGATCCGTGGGGCAACACCCGCCGCGGTCTCTTCGCCTCGACCACCATCAACCGCCGCGACTGGGGTCTCACCTGGGGCAAGATGGTCGAGGCCGGGCCGGTGGTCGGCGACGACGTGAAGATCGAGATCGAGGCCGAGCTCATCAAGCAGGTCGCGGGCAAGACCGCCCAGAAGTAGTCGCTCTCTCCGATCTCCCCCTCTCCCCCCGCGCAGCGGGCGAGAGGGCCGGGGTGGGGGCCGACGAGTCCCCGAGTGCGCCGGACGGCCCGTGGCCCACGCCACGGACGCCCGGCGCGCGCGTTTCCGCCCGATCCCGCCCGAATCCGCGCTCCGTCCCGCGGCACGGCCGTTGCTCCGGCGGCCGGCATGGCCGACTTCCCCGCTCGCGCGCCGCCGGCCGGCCCCGGCGCCGACCGCCCGCGCGAGCGGCTCCTCGCGGCGGGCCCGCGCGCCCTCTCCGACGCCGATCTCGTCGCGCTCCTCCTCGGCACCGGGACGGCGAGGCTCTCCGCCCGCGCCGCGGCCCTCTCGCTCCTCGAGGCGATCCCGCTCGGCGAGCTCGCCTGGGCGCCCCCGGACGCGATCGCCGCCTGGCCGGGCATCGGCACCGCCCGCGCCGCCGCGATCGCCGCCGCCTTCGAGCTGGGCCGCCGCGGGGCGTGGTCGCCGCCGGCACGCGGCGAGCGCTGCCTCGACCCGCGCCGCGTGTTCGAGCTCATGCGCCACGCCGCCCACGCCGAGCGCGAGGGGTTCCACGTGGTGCTGCTCGACGTCCGCGGCCGGCTCCTGCGCGCGGTGCAGGTCGCCGAGGGCTCGCTCTCGCAGTGCCCCGTGTCGCCGCGGGACGCCCTCCGCCCCGCGGTCCGCGAGGGCGCGCACGGGATCGTCTTCTGCCACAACCACCCGAGCGGCGACCCGAGCCCGTCCGCCGACGACGTGGACCTCACCGAGCGCCTGCGCGCCGCCGCGGACCTCGTCGGGATCCTCGCCCGCGACCACGTCATCGTCGCGGCGGGCGGGTACTTCAGCTTCGTCGAGGCGGGGCGGTGGCGGCGGTGAGCTGTCTAGCACGACTTGACAGTACGACCGGCCCGGTGCATCCAGGAGACTCGTCTCCGCCGAGTGACTGGCTGAGACGGCGGCTCGACGTGCACTGAGGACGCGATGAAGGCATACCGGGTCGTGTACGAGCGGGACGAGGCGCGGTGGTGGGTCGCGCGCATCCCGGCGGTCCCTGGTTGCGTCACGCAGGGCCGCACCGTCGCGGAGGCACGCCGCCGCGTTCGGGATGCGCTCGCGCTCTTCGTCCGCGGCGCCGCGCGAGCGCGCCTCGTGGACGAGGTGCGCCTTCCCGCTCCGGTGCGCCGCGCGCTCGCGCGCCTCGCGGCGGCGGAGCGACGCGTCGACGAGGCGCGCGCGCTCGCCGCGCAGGCAAGAGTCCTCGCGGCGAAGGTGCTCACGAGCTCGCCGCTGCGGCTGTCCGTGCGGGACGCCGCCGAGGTGCTCGGCCTGTCGCATCAGCGGGTGCAGCAGCTCAAGGAGCGTCCGCGGTCCCGAGGAGGTCCCGTGCGGCCGCGCCCGGCCACGACGGGACTCGGCGCGTCCGTCAGGAACGCGCTCGCGAACGGGTCGTGACCGCTCGCGGCAACGACGCCGCCAGCCGCCGCACCGCCTCGCGCAGCTCCTTCTCGGCCTCGGCGGCGAACCCGAGCCGGAGCGCGGGTCGCGGCGCGCCGTCGAACGCGAAGTGACCCCCGGTGTCGAAGGGGACGCCGCGCGCCGCGGCCGCCTCCGCCCAGCGCTCCACGTCGACGCCGTCCGCGACGCGGCACCAGAGCGCCATCCCGCCCGCCGGGACCGTGAACTCGAGGACCCCGCCGAGCTCGCGGCGGAGCGCGGCCGCGAGCGCGTCCCGGCGGGCCGCGTAGATGCGGCGCATCCGCCAGACGTGCTGCGGGATCTCGCCGTCCTCGAGGAGCTCCGCGATCGCGAGCTCGAGCGCGCCGTCGCCCTGCCGGTCGAGGTAGCGGCGGTGCTCCGCGAGGCAGGCGATGGTCTCGCGCGGCGCGTGGACGTAGCCGATCCGGAGGCCCGGGGCGAGCACCTTGGACAGCGTCCCCACGTACACCACGACGCCCGCGGGGTCGCTCGCGGCGAGCGGCAGCACCGGCCGGCCGTCGTAGTGGAACTCGCAGTCGAAGTCGTCCTCCACGATCGCCATTCGCCCGGCCGCGGCGAGGCGGAGGAGCGCGAGCCGGCGGCCGGCGGGCAGGGTGGCGGTGGTCGGGAACTGGTGGTGCGGCGTGAGGTAGACGGCGCGGACCCGCTCGCGGGCCGCGAGCGCCTCGAGCGCGTCGACGCGGAGCCCGCTCTGGTCGAGCGGGAGCGCGACGACCCGCGCGCCCGCGGCGCGGAAGGCCTCCCAGGCCGCCGCGTACCCGAGCTCCTCGACGGCGACCACGTCGCCCGGCCGGACGAGCGCGCGCGCGGTGAGGGCGATCGCGAGCTGCGCGCCGCGCGTCACGATGAGCCGCTCGGGGTCGGGGTCGAGGCCGCGCGTCGAGCGGAGCATCGCGCCGATGGCGACGCGCAGCCGCTCCTGCCCGCGCGGATCGGCGTAGCCCAGGATCCCGGGGCGGCGGAGCGCGCGGCGGTACGCGCGGGCCAGCTCGGCGACCGGCACGAGCCGGAGATCCGGGATGCCGCCCTCGAGGTCGAGGAGGTCGCGGGAGGCGACGCGCGGAGGCGGCGGCCGCGGCGCCGGGGCGAGGTCGTAGCCGGGGCCGCGCGCAGCGGCGGGGCGGGCCTGCCGCGGGAGGGCGGTCGGGATCTCCGCCGACACGAAGGTCCCTCGCCCCGGGGCCGAGGAGATCCAGCCCTCGGCGGTCAGCTCCGCGTACGCCGCCGAGACGGTGTTCCGGTGGACGTCGAGGACACCCGAGAGCGCGCGCGTCCCGGGGAGACGCTCGCCGGGCCGGAGGCGCCCGGCGCGGACGTGGTCCGCGATGGCGCGCGCGATCTGCCGGACCACGGGCGCGGGGTCGGAGCGGTCGACGGGGAGGGCGAGGTTCCAGGCGCGCACCGGCACATCGATAATGTCGGATCCGGTACTTCTGCAAGTGCCGGTGCGGCGGCATCCTTCCCCGCGTGAAGGGAAGGAGCCAGGACATGAGGACGACACGGTACCCCTCGGGGACGACGGACCGGAAGACGACGCGGGACTGGCGCTGGCAGGACGCCGGGGGGCTCGCCGCGCCCATGGTGGCGCTGGCGCTGTGGGTCGCGGTCGTGGCGGCGATCGCGGCCCCGCTCGGGGCGGCGCTCGCGCGGATCGACGCGCGTGGCGCGCCGCCCGCGCCCGCGATCGCGGAGCGGGTTCCCTGCCCGACACCCCCCGGCGCGCTCGCCTCGGCGGCCACGCCGGGAGACCGGGCGTGCAGATGACTTGCAGATGACGCGCCGGGAGCCGCTTCGAGCGGGGCCGCTCGACGGTCCGTGCGACGGGCGGAGGCGCGCCGCAAGCGGCGCGCAGCTCTCAGCGCCGCTTCCCGCCCCCCGCCTCCGCGAGCACCGTCCTCGCGTCGTCGGCGAGCTGGCCCGACGCCCCGAGCTTGAGCGCCCGCTGCGCGTGCCGCCGCGCCGCGGCGGCGTCGCCGGTCGCGAGCGCGGCCTTCGCCGCGGCGACCTGGACCGCGGCGTGGTTCGGCGCCGCGGCGACGGCGCGGTCGGCGGCGCGCCGGGCCTCCGCGGGCTGTTCCTCCGCGAGCCACGCGGCCGACACGAGCCGCAGCGCGGTCGCGTCGCGCGGCGCGGCGAGGAGGACGAAGTCGAGGTCGGCGCGCGCGGCGGCGGGCTTTCCCGCGAGGAGGCGCGCCTCGCCGAGGGTGCGGCGGGTCGAGAGATCGCCGGGGTCGAGCTTCGCGGCGCGCTCGAGCGGCGGGATCGCGTCCTGCGGGCGGTTGCGCGACAGGAGCAGCTCGCCGAGCGCGAGCGGCCCCTCGGGCGACGCCGGCTCGCGCGCCATCGCGGCGCGGTAGGCCTCCTCCGCCTGCTCGGGCTTCCCGGCCGCCTCGAGGGCGCGCCCGAGCGCGACGTGCGCGAGGGGCGGCGGGCTCTCCGCCTCGGCGAGCCGCTCGAGGAGCGGCAGCGCGCGATCGGTCTTCCCGGTCGCCACGTCGACGAGCCCGTACCAGACGGCGGCCTCCGCCGGCATCTTCCCGTCCTTGGCGGTCTTCTCGAGCTCGTCGCGCGCCGCCGCGAACTGCCCGAGGCGGAACCGGGCGATCGCGCGCTGGATGCGGACGGCCCGCCCGTCCTGCCCGTCCGTCGCGGAGAGCGCCTCGACGTAGCGCCCCCGCCCGATCCGGGCGCGGGCGAGGAGGACGCGGTACGAGACCTCGCGCGGCTCGAGCCGCACCGCACGCGCCGCCGCGGGCTCCGCCTTGTCCCAGGCGCGGGCCGCGAGCTGCAGCTCGGCGAGCGCGGCGGCGAGCGGCGCCGATTCGCCGAGCGACTCCGCCGCCCGCTGGAGCCGCGCCGCTCCCGCGGCCGGATCGGCCGAGGCGAGCACGCGCGCGTACGCGATCTCGAAGCGCGGCCGGACCTCGCGGGGCGGAGCGCTCGCCGGATCCGCGTCCACCCCTGCGAGCTCCCTCCCCGAGGTCTCGAGGTCCTTCCCGAGCGCGAGCCGCGCCTCGGCGGCGCCGACCACCGAGCGCGCGTGCGTCGGCTGGGCCGCGATCGCGGCGCCGTACACCGCGAGCGCGCCGTCCGGGTCGTGCGCGTCGAGGGCGAGGTCCCCCAGGTCCGACAGCGCGCGCAGGAGCGGCGGCGTCGCGTGCGCGGCGATCTCCAGCCGTCCGCGGCCGCCCTCGACCTCGCCGCGCCTCACGAGGATGCGCCCGGCGAGCGCCTGCACGAGGGGCGCGGAATTCTGGAGCCGCGCCGCGAGCACGTCGGCCTCCGCGGCCTTCCGCTCGGCCGGGGTCCCTGCGAGGAGCCAGCGGGCGGCGATCCCGCCGTCGCCCGCGCGCCGGTCGGCGGCGAGGGCGCGCGCAGCGGCGCGGGCGTCCTCGTCGCCGTGCTCCGTCGCGAGGACCGCCGCCACCTGGGCCGAGAGCGAGAGGATCTCGGCGTCGTCGGGCCGGCGCCGGCGCGCCTCGGACAGGAGCCGGTGTGCCTCGCGGAGCGAGCCGAGCGTGTCGCGCGCGAGCCCGGCGCGCGCGCGCGCTGCGGCGGTCTGGGCGAGGAGCTCGCCGTTCCTGCGGTCGACCCAGGCGTACACCCCGCCCGCCGCGAGCACCGCGAGGGCGATGGCGCCGCCGACGAGGAGCCGCCGGTGGCGGTCCACGAACGACGGCGGCGGCGCCGCGGCGGAGGCGAGCCGCTCGCGCAGCTCGCGCTCGTACTGCCGCGCGATCCGCTCGGCCTCGGCCGGGTCCGCCTCGTGGGGCGCCGCCGGCGCCGCGGGGCGCGGCTTGCCCACGGCGGGCCCGATCGTCTCGCGGGTGTCGCCCGGGATCATGTAGAGGACGGACTTGCCCTGCGCGTCGTTGCGGCGCGGCGGCGGCGTCGCGCCGGGCGGGAGCGGCGGGGGCTTCCCGGCGCCATTCGTCGGCGTGGCAGCGGCCCCGGGGCGGGCGGGGACGCCCCCCGGCGCGGCGTCCGGGAGGGCCGCGCCGGGCGGCGGGGTCGCCGTCCTCGCCGCGGCGGCCGAGCCGTCGCCGGTGGCCGCGCGCGCGAGCACCGGCGGCGCGCCGTGCCCGGGCGTCGCCGGGCCCATCGTGCCGATGGGGCGGTAGGGCTCGGTCTTCTCGTCGCCGCCGTCGCCGCCGGAGGACGCGCGGGGCGCGGGGACGAACGCGGCCACCTGCGGCTCGCCCTTCGCGCGCCGCTTCGCCTCGTCGAGCCAGCCGCGGACGCGCGCGTCTCCGGGCTGGAGCTCGGCCGCGCGCGCGAGGGCCGGGAGCGCCTCCCGGTGGAGCCCCTTCTTGAGGAGCGCCTCCCCCACGAGGTTGAACGCGTACGGGCTCGACGGCTCGAGCGCGATCGCAATCTCGAACTGGTCCATCGCGCCCTTGGCGTCGCCCGCCTCGAGGAGCGCCCTCCCCCAGATGACCCGCCCCAGGATCGACGACGGGTGGTGCTCGAGCCCGCGCTGGCAGACCTCGACCGCGCGCCCGTGCTCGCCACGATCCACGAGCGCCTTGGCGAGCTCGACGAAGATGCGCGAGCGCGGGTCGGCGGAGAGGATCTGCTCGTACTTCTCGACGATCGAGGCCATGGGCGGCTGCGCCGAGCCTACCATGCGGACTCGCGACGCCGGCCCGCGCGCGGCAAGCCGCGCGTCGGGGTGTCGGACCCCGTCTTACCCGGACTGCCCTAGAACGGGATGTCGTCCGGCCCGCCGCCCGCACCGCCACCGCCACCGCCACCGCCGTCGCCGCCGCGTCCGCGTCCGGCTCCTCGAACCCGGCCGGCGGCTCGTCCGGCATGCCCGCGCCGCGCCCGCCCGCGCCCGCGCCCGGGCCGGCGCCCGCGCCGCGCCCGCCGAGGAAGCGGACCGTGTCGGCGACGACCTTCACCTTCGACCGCTCCTGGCCGCTCTGCTTGTCCTGCCACTTGTCGGTCTTGAGCCGGCCCTCGACGTAGACCTGCCGCCCCTTCGCGAGGTACTCGCCGCACTGCTCCGCCTGCTTCCCCCACACCTCGACGTCGTGCCACTCCGTCTCCTCCTTGCGCTGCCCGGACTGCTTGTCGGTCCAGGAGCGGGAGGTGGCGATGCGGAGGTTGGCGACGGCCTGGCCGCCGGACGTGTACCGGACCTCGGGATCCTTCCCGAGGTTCCCGACGAGGATGACCTTGTTCACCATGGCGTCGCTCTCCTTGAGTGGCCTGCGTTCGCCGCAGGCGTTGGCGCGGGGTCCGCGCGAGGGTGGGGAAGCTAACAGGGCGCTCTGACAGGACCGCGGCCCGCGGCGGGGATTTAGTGTCCGCCGCTCGCGCTCGCCGGGACCGTCGCGCCGGCGGGGACGAGCGAGGGCGCGGCGCGGGCGGCGACGCTCGCCTTCACGGCCGCGGCGACGCGCTCGTCGAGCGCGCGCGGGAACGCGCCCTCCTCGCCGGGCTTCTGCGCGAGCGCGCGGAGCGCGGCGGGGAAGGGGTTCTCCTTCTCGTCGGAGCGCGAGAGGCCCGCGCCGAGACCCGCGATTGCCGCCTCCTGCACGGGCGCGGGCGCCGCCTTCAGCGCCGCGACGAGCTCGTCCGGCGCAGTGGCGGCGACGCTCGCCAGCACGTCGCCGATCGCCGCGGCGAGGCCGCCGTCGAGGGCGGACGCGGGCGCGACGTCGACGAGCCTCGCGACCGCGTCGGGCGTCCCCTCGCCGGCGAGGTCGCCGAGCGACGGGAGCACCGGGCGCGGGTCCTCGCCGCCGCCGGCCGCCCACAGCCGCGCGAGCACCTGCGGGTCCGACGGGATCGCCTCGAGGAAGGTCCGGGTGGAGGTCTCGCCGTCCGGGTCGGAGAGGTAGACGCACTCCGCGATGGCGAGCCGGAGCGCGGGCTCCTTCTCGCCGCGGAGCGCCGAGCGGAGGAGCGGGACGTTCCGGGGATTGCCGGCGCGCCCGAGCGCGTAGTAGGTCTTCACCGCGTTCGCGAGGTCCGCGGGCGACGCCTCCGGGCCCTCGGCCGGCGGCGTCCCGCGCGCGGACGCGACCGCCGCCCCGACCGCGCCCGGCGCCCCGCCGCTCGCGGCGAGCGCGGCGCCGATCGCGTCCACCGAGCGCACCACCGCCGACGGCCGCCCGGGGTAGTCGTTCACGAGCACCGCGAACGCGAGCGTCCGGTGGCCCGCGGTCTCGACGTAGCCGGAGAGGCTCGTCACCGCGCCGGCGACGAGCGTGCCGGTCTTGGCGCGGAGCCGGCCCTCGGCCTCGGTGCCCTCCATCCGGTAGCGGATTGTCCCGTCGCGGCCGGCGACGGGCAGCGACCCCACGTACTCCGCGTGCAACGGGAACCGCGACCACATGGTGCGGAGCACCGTCACGACCTGCCGCGCGCTGAACCGGTTCGCGTCGTTCAGCCCCGAGCCGTTCTTCATGACGAAGGAGCCGCGCGGCACGCCCGCGTCGGCGAGGAAGTCCTCCACCGCGGCGACGCCCTTCGGCCACGACCCCGGCGCGCCCTTCGCCTCGGCCCCCAGGGTCTTGAGGAGCTGCTCGGCGACGAAGTTGTTCGAGGTCTTGTTGAGCCGCCGGACGATCTCGGCGAGCGACTCGGACTGGTCGACGTGGACGAGGGGCGCGCCCTGCGGGACCTCGGCGAGCCGCACGCGCCCGCCGACCTGGACTCCGCGGAGCTGCAGGAGCCGCGCGAGCGTGCTGCCGAGGTAGAGCCCCGGCTGATCGATCTTCCGCCACACCGACTGGGGCCGGCTCCCCACCGGGATGCGTCCCTCGACGACGATCCGCTGGCGCCCGCCGTGGACGACGGACGACACGATGAGCCGGCGCCGCCCGTTCCCCGCGACGGTCGTCGCCCGGTTGTCGATCTCGAAGAAGTCGCTCGCCGGCTCGAGCTCGACCCGCGCCTTCGCGCCGCGCCGCTCGCCCGGCGCGACGAGCACCTCGACGGTGTTCCAGTTGAGCGACGCCGCGCCCGCGGGCGCGAGGTAGCTCTTGTCGCCCTCCTCCTGATCGAAGCCCGGCCCCTCGCGCTCGCCGTCGAAGAACGACTCGTCGACCGCGATCTCGCCGATGCGCTTCAGGCCGAGGTGCGCGAGCTCGCCCGAGATCGCCCAGAGCCGCTCGGTGAGGAGCGTCGGGTCGCCGCGCCCCTTCACGTGGAGCGTTCGCACCGACGACGAGCCGCGCGACGCCGGATTGACGTAGAACTCGGTCGAGAACCGGTACTCCGGGCCGAGCCGGCCGAGCGCCGCCGCCGTGGTGAAGAGCTTCACGTTCGACGCCGGGTTGAGCAGGACGTCCGGGTCCTTCGAGAAGAGCACCTGCCCGCTCTCGACGTCGGCGACGAGGATGCTGGCGCGCGCGCCCGAGAGCGGCGTCGCGCCGAGGATGGTCTTCAGCGCGGCGTCGAGCTCGCGGATGGAGGCGGCCGACGCGTCCGCGGCGTGCGGGAGGGCAGGGGCGAGCGCGAGGAGGAGGGCGGCGGCCGCCGGGGCGGCGCGGAGCGGGGAGGTCACGTCGGGTCCTTTTACCACCGGGATGGCGGGCGCATGGGAGCATGCGGGCCGCCGTCATCCCGGAAATGCCCGGAGGGGCCAGGAAATTTCCCCCTGATTGACGTTCGACCCCCCACTCGGTAGGGTGCACTCCTGTGAGACACGGTCGCACCGACGATGTGGCGGACAGCCGCACCCTCGAGGCGCTCGAGCGGTTCGAGCAGTTCCTCGAGGGAAAGGCGCTGCGCCTGACCGAGGCCCGCGCGGCCATCGTCGAGGCCGCGCTCGCACGGACCGGGCACTACCCCATCGAGGACCTCATCGCGGACCTCAAGAGGCTCGGGATCCGCGGCTCGAAGGCGACGGTGTACCGGACGCTCCCGCTGCTCGCCGAGGCCGGCATCGTGAAGCCCGCGATCGTGGCCACCGACGCGAAGAGCTACGAGACGACCTTCGGGGCCGACCACCACGACCACCTCGTCTGCGCGCGTTGCGGAAAGGTCGTGGAGTTCGGGTTCGAGGCGTTCGAGATCCTCCAGCGCGAGGTGGCGGGCCGGTACGGGTTCCGGCTCGACAGCCACCACCACGAGCTCGTCGGGACCTGCCCGGACTGCCTCGCGAAGGAGGGCGGGAAGCCCGAGCCGCCGCCCGCGACGGGCGCCGACGGCGAGAGCCGCACCGGGTGAACCCCGCCGCGTGTGTGCCGCGCGCGCGCGATGTGCGTCGCGCGCCCCGGCGCGTTCACCGCGCGTCCGGGTGACGCCGGACCGACCGTCGCGCGTTCCCGGGATGGAGCCGTCCGCGGCGGCGCGGTACTCGTGATGGCGTCGTCTCCGCCCCTCTCCCGGAGTGAACGCCATGAGAGCAGCACACCTCGCCGCGATCATCCTCGCCGCCGCCCCGCTCATCGCGACCGCCCAGTCGGACTCGGGCGCGCCGTGGCCCGCCGACCCGTACGGAACCTCCGCGGAGCCGGCGCCCGCGCCCGTCGCAGCTCCTCCGTCCGCTCCGGCGGTCGAGGCGCCCGCCGCGCCTGCTCCCGCGCCGCCCGCCCCGCCTGCTCCCGCACCGCAGGCGGCCCCGGCCGCGCCCGGGCCCGAGGCGAAGCGGAGCGGTGGGTACTTCGGGTTCTCGCTCGGCACCGGCCGGGGCGACGTGTTCGCGGGCGGGAGCACGACCTCGGTCGACGACCTCGTCCCCGGCGTGAAGCCGACGACGATGGCGCTCATGCTCCGGTTCGGCTGGGCGAGCGGGGACGTCCTCTTCGGCTTCCAGCTGAACCTCGTCCGCACGCAGTGGGACGTGTCGGGCGTCTCGTCGGCGATGCAGCTCGCCGGCCTCGACGTCGTGACCACGCTGCGCGACCACTCGACCGGCCTCTACGTCCGGGTCGGGATCGGGCCGGCGCAGCTCAGCTTCGACGCGGACGGCTCGTCGTCGCAGAGCTGGAACGGCACCGAGGCGATGCTCGGCGCGGGGATCCACATGGGCGGCTTCGGCATCGGCTTCGACTACCTGCGCCACTCGTACGGCAAGGACGCCCCGCTCGACGGCGCGGGGTACGTCCTCGCGACGGTGTCGCTCGACTTCGGGTAGTCGTCCGCTCCCCGGCGCGGGCGCCGTCCGCCGTCACCCGGCCGCGGCGCGCACCGCCGCCCCGTGCGCGATCCGCGCCTCGACCCGGTCCACGAGCGCGCGGCGTGCGCGCACGACGGCCGCGGGCGTGAGCCCGAGGGCGTGCCCCACGACGAGGTCGAGCTCGCGCTGCGCGGCGCGGTCGAGCATCGCGCGCAGGTCGGTCGTCACCGGATCGCGCGCGAGCGCGCGCCGGAGCGGCGCGAGCGCCCGCTCCGCCGCGGCGAGCGCGAGCGGGCGCGGAAAGGGCGCGGCGGCGAGCACCCGGCAGTCCACGTCCGCGATCGCCTGCGCTCCGGTGAGCTGCCGCGCGCCCTCGTCGATCGCGAGCCGGACGGGCGTCGCGGACAGCACGAGCGCGACCTGCCAGGCGGGGACGGCGCGCGGGAAGAGCGCGTGCCACTTCTTGTCCTCCCAGAGGCCCGCCTCGTTCAGGAAGGCGAACGCGCGCGCGCCGACCTTCGCCGGGTAGAGCACGGGCGCGGGCCCTCGGCCGGGGGCGAGCCGCCACCACGGCGACCGGGCGGCGCAGGTCGGCCGCCGGTGCACGCCCGCCGCCTCCCCGGCGGCGACGTAGCGGAGGGCGCTCGCGCCGGGGCGCTGCGGCCGGAAGAGCACCTTCGCCGGCTCGGCCCGCTCCGGCGCGCGCGCCTCCTTGAGGCCCGCGAGGAGCGGGACGACGTCGCGCGCGTCGAGCGCCACCTCGCCCGCGACGCCGGACGCGTAGAGGCCCCTGCCGGCGGGGCGCAGGTGGAAGAACGCGTTGCAGCCGGTCTTCGTCCCGAAGCGGACGTCGCAGACGTCGCCGAGCCGGACCGCGTCGCGGGCGGCGTCGTGGCCGGTGGCGGCTCGCGCGAGCCGGATCCGCCTCCCGCCCGCGCCCGACGCGAGCGCCGCGAGCTCCGCGTCGGAGAGGTCGGCGAGCGGCGCCGACGCCTCCGCGGCGGGCGCGTCATCGGCCCCCTCCGCCCAGACCACGAGGAGCGTGTCGACCGACGCCGCGAAGCTCCCGGCCGCGCGCGAGCGGAGCCGCAGGGCGAACCCGCCCCGCGCGCGGGCGTCGGCGAGGAGCGGCGCCGCGGAGCGCGACACGTCGAGCGCGCGCGGCCAGACGAGCGCGGCGACCGGCGCGCGGCGGATCGCGAGCGCGGCGAAGTGGGCCGAGAGATCGGCCTGGCGCGAGAGGCCGCTCGCGCGCGCGGCGCGGGCCTTCTCGGCGGGCCCGAGCGCCTCGTGGCGCAGGAAGGGCGGGTTCGCGAGCACGAGATCGGCCGCCGGCCAGGGCGCGGCGAGCGCGTCCGCGCAGCGCACGCCGGCGTCCGCCCCGAGGAGCCGGAGCCGCTCGCGCGCGGCCTGCGCCGCGAGGGGCGCGACGTCGAGCCCGGCGAGCGCGAGCCGCGCGCCGACGCCGCGCGCGAGCGCCTCCGCGGCGGCGAGGAGCGCGCCGCCGCCGCAGGCGGGGTCGAGGACCACGGCGCCGTCCAGAGCACGCGCGAGTGCGTCGTCGCGCGCGCCCGACAGGAGGATCGCGACCGCGCCGGCCGGCGCCGACCCGCCGCGCCGCCGGGCCGCTTGGGCGAGCCCGAACGCGGCGAGGAGGCGTGCCTCGCGCGGCGGCGTGAACACCGCCCGCGTGCGCCGCCGAGCGCCCGGGCGCAGAATCGCCTCGAGGAGCGCGCCGTCGAGCCGCCCGGCCGCCGCGTCCCGCTCGGAGCCGGCCGCGAGACCGCCGAGCGGCCCGCCCCGCTCCCCGCGGAGCCGCCGGGCAGCCGCGTCGAGCGCCTCCGCGGGCGGGAGGTGCGCGAGCGCCGCGAGGGCGCGCTCCGTCGCGGAGGCCGTCACGGGGCGAGCGACGCGTCGAGCAGCGGAGCCCCGCGTGCCTCCGGGGCGTCGAAGTGCCACCACTCGAGCCGGATCGGGCGGAAGCCCTCGGCGACGAGCGCGGCGCGCAGGAGGTCGCGGTGGCGCCGCGCGGTGGGCGAGACGCCGGCCGTCGCGCCCGGGCGGGCGCGCGGGCCGAACGCGTCGAAGTCGGTCGGCAGCTCGAGCTCCTGGCCGCCGGGGCCCGCGAGCGCGACGTCCACCGCCGCGCCGCGGTTGTGGTTCGAGCCGGTGCGCGGGTCCGCGACGAGCCCGGGCGTCGGCTCGGCGCGCCACAGCTCGCGCTGGACCGAGAATCGGCCGGTAGCAGTCCCAGAGGCGGAGCGTGTACCCCTGGGCGCGGAGCCGCTCGGCGGCGCGGGCGAGCCGCTCGGCGACCGGGTGGAGGAGGAGACAGCGCGCGCCCGCGGGATACAGGGCGCGGCCGACGACGTTCCGGGGGGTCGCGTAGCGGAGGTCGACCGTGGCGTCCGGGATCGTGCGCGCGACGTCGACGAGGTCGGCGGCGCGCGAGCCCGCGGCGCCCCGCGGCGCGGCGGAGGCGAGGAGGGGAACGAGGGCCGCCGCGGCGAGGGTCACGCGGCGCATTCTACCGGGACGGCGGCGAGCTGTGCGCTAGGCCCCCGCGCCCGCCCGCCGGCCGCGCAGCGAAGCCCCGAAGCGCGCGCTCGGGATCGCCGCGAGCACGAGGAGGAGCACGCCGGACGCGAGCTCGGCGAGCGCGGCGGCGGTCTCCGGCGAGCCGAGCCCGGCGAGGAGCAGCCAGACCGCGGGCGCGGCGAGCACGAGCCGCGCGAGCGGCCACTCGAGCGCGGCGAGCGTCGCGATGCACACGAGCACGCCCATCGCGATGTCGTGGAGGATCCGCGCGACGGAGCCATAGCCGAGGACGAGCGGCGCGAGCATGAGCCCGATCCCGATCGCGAAGCTGACCCACCGCGCGTACATTCACCCAAAAGGTATGCCCGCTGTACGACCGGTCAAGGGGCCCGTGCAGCCCCTCGAAGGCCTCGGACGGGGCCTCTCGGTGCACGGCCACCAGATCGCGCCAACCCGCCGTAAAGTGGCGGTGTCGGACGACCCCGATAGGATGCGGCCGCTGCCCCGAGCTCGACCGAGGATGCCTCGGTGCCCCGACGTCCCCCGCCACCGCGGACGGAAGCCTCGATGACCTACACGGAAGAACGCGTCGCCGCGGAGATGGGCCGGGTGCTGCTCGCGCTGTACCGCGCCGGCATGCAGGTCCGTCTCTGGCCGGACGGGATGACCGGGCGCGCCGGGGCGCGGATCGTGGCGGGGCCGTCGGCGAAGCGGCGGCGCGCGGCGCCGCGCTCGTCGAGCGGCGTCGGGGACTCGCCGCTCCAGGCGATCTACGCGGCGGTCGAGCGGATGAACGAGCGCGCGGGCGCGATCGTCGTGCCGCTGGACTGATCGGCGACTCTAGCCGAAGAGGCCGTCGAGCTTGCGCTCGATGTCCTCCGTCACCTTCTGGCGCATCGAGCCGGGGATCAGCATCGGGAACTTGAGGTCGACCACGACCTCCTCCCCGCGCACGAGGTACGAGCCGGTGACGCCCATCTTCGAGACCTTGCCGGACTTCGTCTGGCGGTCGCGGTGGTAGTCGAGCGAGAGCTTCCGGGCGATGTGCTCCATCACCTCGTCGACCTTCCCGTAGATCTCGTCCGGGCTCTTGCCGGGGTACGACCTCTTGATCTGCGCCATCGTTCCTTTCCTATCCCGCTGCAGCGTAGAGAGTTTCGTCGGGTACACCCGCCTCCGCAAACCCCTTCCGGCGGAGCACGCAGGCGTCACACCGCCCGCAGGCCCGGCCCCTCACGGGGTCGTAGCACGAGAGGGTCAGCCGGTACGGGACGCCGAGCGAGGTGCCGAGCCGCACGATCTCAGCCTTGGAGAGCCGCAAGAGCGGCGCCTGGATCCGGAGCGCCCTTCCCGAGACGCCCGCCTTCGTCGCGACCCGCGCGACCTTCTCGAAGGCGCGCAGGAACGCGGGCCGGCAGTCCGGGTACCCCGAGTAGTCGATCGCGTTCACCCCGACGAAGACGTCCTCGGCGCCGAGGGTCTCGGCGAGCGCGAGCGCGAGCGCGAGGAGCACCGTGTTCCGCGCCGGCACGTAGGTGACCGGGATCTCCCGCGCCATCCGCGCCGCGCTCCGCCCCTTCGGCACGGCGATGCGGGGGTCGGTGAGCGCGGACCCGCCGAAGGCCGAGAGGTCCACCTTCACGATCCGGTGGCCCGCGGCGCCGAGCGCGCGCGCCACGCGGCGGGCGCTCCCGAGCTCGTACCGGTGCCGCTGCCCGTAGTCGACGGAGAGGCAGTGCGCCTCGAACCCGTCGCGCCGCGCGACCGCGAGGCACGTCGCCGAGTCGAGCCCGCCGGAGAGGAGCACCACCGCGCGCTTCCGCTTCGCCATGCTCGTCTTCTAACGCAGCGTGCCCGTGAGCGCGTACCGCGCCGCGCAGGCGCGCACGGGCGGGTTCGCGTCCGGCACCGAGGGGAGGCACGCGTCGCAGGCTCCGCGCTCCTCCGTGAGCACCTCGACGAGGATGCCGCGGAACGCCTGCGGGGCGCCTCCCGGATCGACGAAGACGTCGCCCGCCACGACGACCCGCAGCGCCGCGGCGCACAGCGAGTTGACGCACGGGGCGGCGGGGTCGGCGTCCGCCTCCACCGAGTAGCGCGACGTCCCGGTGCGCTCGCCCGAGTAGACGATCCCGTTCGAGCGGCAGAGCGCCGCGGCAGGCGTCGAGGCGTCGGCCGCGAGCTTCGCGTCGAACGGCGGCAGCAGGTGGGGGTAGCGGATCGCCGCGGCGGTGTCGAACGGGTCGGGCGTGCAGTCGGGGAACGCCGGGACCGGATCGAGCGCGGCGATCGCGGGATCGCCGGCGTACACGATCGGCCCCTTGAGGTGGAAGACCGCGACGAGGTCTCCGGGGCAGGAGGGCGAGTCGGCCGTGGTGCACGCCAGGGCAGAGAGGGCGGAGACCGCGAGCGCGAGGACGGCGGGGCGCACGGAGAGGATCTAGCCCAGCGCGCCGGCGCGCAGCTCGAGGAACGCTTCCGAGAGCGCGAAGAGCGCGAGATCGCGCAGGTCCGGCAGGGCCAGCGCCTGCACGGGGTCCACCGGCCCGGCCTCGAGCCGCCGGTCCAGGACCGCGAGCGCGTGGAGCGCGGCGCCCGGGTCGCCCGCGTACAGCAGCGCGACGCGGTTGGCGGTCCGCCGGAGCCCCGCCGCGAACGCGCGCGGGTCCACCTCGGCGAGCTCGTCCGACGCGGGGGCGGCGAGCTCCGCGGCGGCGGCGGCGGCGGCGGGCGGCACCTTGGCCGCGAGCACCTCGAGGAACGCGCCCGCGCGCTCCGCCGGGAGCCCGAGGCCCGGCGGGGCGCCGCCGGCGAAGCGGCAGGCGAGCTCGAGGAGGATGCCGACGTCCTTCGGAGCGAACTTCCCGACGAGCGTCCAGCCGTGGTCGAGGAGGTCGAGGGCGCGGGCGGACAGGAAGGCGAGGGCGGCCGGCGGGAGCTCGGCGACGCCGGCCGTCGCGACGACGGCGGGCGGCTGCGTGTTCTCGAGCGCGATCTCGAGGCCGAGCCGCGACGACAGGAACGCGGCGTGCGGCCGTGCCCACAGGGCGCGCGCCGCGCGCTCGAGCGCTTCCGCGAGCGCGGGGCCGCGCGACGGGCCGATCGCGTCCGAGGGCGACGCGCCGCGCCGGCCGAGGTCCGACGGGAAGAGCGGCTCGAGCCACGGGGCGAGGAGCCTGAGGAGCCGGGCGAGGGGGCCCGTCGCGCCCGGCGCGGCGACGCGCGCCCGCAGCTCGATCGGCACCTGCGGCGCGGTCCGTGCCGGCGCGGGCGGCGCGTGGGTGGCGGGCGCGACGAAGGCGGCGAGCGACGCGGCGATCCGGCCGCGCTCCGAGAGCGGGAGGAGCCGCTCGGGCGGCGAGGTCACGGCGATCCGCTCGCAGACCTCGGCGACCCCGGCGAGCGCGGCCGCGTCGGTCGGATCGCGGCGCGCGAGATCGAGCCACGTGTCGAGCGCGCGAGGGGCGGTCTCGGCGGTGGAGCTCCAGAGCTGGACGAGCTCCCGGCGCGTGTCGGGATCGTCGGGCACGAGGGCGAGTGCCTTCTCGAGCATCACGCCCGCGCGGTCGACCTGGCCGAGCCGATCCCGCAGCACCTCGGCGAAGTGCCGGAAGCGCGCCGCGGCGGCGAGCGGGTCGTAGCTCGAGATCGCGTCCGCGCACAGCTCGCCGAGCTGGACGTACTCGTCGAACAGCCCGAGCCGCTCCGTGACGCGCGACAGATCGCGCGCGACCGTGAGATCGGACGGCTCGCGCGCGAGCGCGATCGAGAGCCGCTCGTACGCGCCCGCGAAGTCGCCCCGCTCCATCCGGAGCCGGCCGTCGCGCGCGTAGGCGTCCGCAGCGGGGCTCTCGAGCGGCGGCAGCCGCGTCTCGACCTCGACGTGCGGGTCGACCGACTCCTCGTCGAACGAGATTGGCGCCTCCTCGTCCGGCACCTGAGCGGGGGTCTCCGGGGCGAGGGCCTCCGGCGCGCCGGGCGCCGCGCCGGCGTCCGCCGCCCCGAACGCGACGGTGGTCTCCGCGTCCGGCGACGGCGCCGCGAGCGGCGGTGGCGCGGGGACGCCCGCGTCGGCCGCCTCGAACGACACCGCGGTGACGGCGCCGCCGGGCGGGGAGGTGGGCGACTCGGCGGCCTCCGGCTGATCGCGGAAGGCGATCGGCAGGTCCGGCTCCGCGGGCGGCGGTGCGGCGGAGGGCGGCACCTCGTCTCCGTGCGCCGCCTGGAAGGACACCGCCGTCTCGGCCTCGAATCCGGGCGCCTGTGGCCCGGGCGGAGGCGCGGCGAGCAGCTCGGAGAGGAGCGCCTCGCCGTGCTCCAGCTCCGGCGCCGCCCCGGCGGCCTCGTCGGCGGAGAAGGAGACCGACGTCTCCGCGGCGTGCCGGGCCGCGTCGGCGCGCGCGAGCCGCGCGTCGTCGTCGGGCGCGAGGACGAGCAGCCACGACCAGGTCGCGTCGCGCTGGGGGTCCGCCTCGACGGCGCCGACGAGCGCGTCGGCGGCGCCCTCGCGGTCGCCCGCGCGGTCGAGGTGGGCGGCGAGCCGCTCGAGCAGGTCGGCGCGCTCCGGGCCGGCGGCCGCGTCGGCCTGCTCGCGCAGGACGGCGGCGACCGCGTCGCCGGACGGCTCGTGCGGGGCCGGCGCGGCGAAGGGGAGGGTGGCCTCGGGCTCTCCGGCCTGCGGCACCTCCGCGCTCGCGGCCGGCGCCGCAGCGGAGGAGAGCTCCTCGAGCCAGGCGGCTCCGGCCGCGGCCTGCGTCTCGTCGCGCGCGCCGGCGAGCGCTGCGGCCCGGGCGGCGGCCTCCGCGTCGTCCGGCGCCGCGGCGAGGACGTCCGTCCAGGCGCGCTCCGCCTCGGCGGCGCGGCCGGCCGCCTCGAGCGCCCGCGCGAGCTGGCGCGCGTGCGCGGCGCGCACCGGCTCGGCGAGGGTCGCGGCCTGGACGGCCGCGAGGAGGTCGGCGGCGCCGGCGGCGTCACCGCGCGCGAGCGCCTCCTCCGCGGAGAGCCAGGCGTCCGGCACGGCCTCGGGACAGGCGTGCGCGGCGGCCCGGTAGGCGCGGATCGCGTCGTCGTGGCGCCCGGCCTCCTGGAAGAGCCGGGCCGCCTCGAGCGCGGCGTCCGAGGCCTCCGCGCCCTCGGCGCGGATCGAGACGGAGAGGTGGGCGCGCGCCGCGGCGACCGGATCGCCGAGCGACGTCTCGATGCGGGCCCGGGCGCGCCACGGCTCGGGCGCGTCCGGGTCGGCGTCCGCGGCGAGATCGAGCGCCGCGCGCACCTCGTCCGGGACGGCGCCCGCGCGGAGCAGCAGCTGGGCCGACGCGATCCACGCCGCCGCCCGGGTCGACGGGTCCTCGGCCGCGTCGGCGCGCCGCGCGGCGTCCCGCGCGGCCGCCACGGCGGCCGGTTCGGCGGCGGCCGCGGCGCCGTCCGGTGCGGGAGGCTCCTCCGGCGCAGCGGAGACGTCCGGAGGGGCCGGCGCCTCCGCCATCGTGATCGATCCCAGGTCGAGCGGCGGCAGCCCCTCGGCGGGAGCGGTCGGCTCGGCGATCCCGGGCGGCTCGGACGGCGCGCCGGTCTCGTCCGCGACGGGGAGCGGCTCCGCGGCGGCCGCGTCGAGCATCACGTCCGCGAGGCGGATCTCGGAGGTGGACCTGTCGGTGCGTCCCGCCTCGGGGGCGGCCTCGTCCGCGGGCGCCTCCTCCATCATCACGTCCGCGAGGCGGATCTCGGAGGTGGACCTCTCGGTGCGTCCCTCGGCACCGGCCCCGCCAGGCGCGGGCGCGGCCGGCGCGAACGCGTCGAGCGCCGGCGGCAGCGGCGGCGCGGGGAGGCCCACCTCGTCCGCGATCGCAGCCTCGGCGGCGACGGCGGCGCGCCGCTCGGCGTCGGGACCGAGCGCGTCGGCGCGCATGACGCGGGCGCGAGCGGCCGCGAGCGCCGCGGCGGCGTCGCCGCGCGACGCGTGCGTCCGCGCGATGGCCGCCCACGCCTCGGGCGCGCGCGCATCGCCGGAGGCGAGGGCCACCGCGCGCTCGAGGTGCGGGAGCGCGTCGTCCACCTGTCCCTCGCGGTGGAGCGCGAGGCCGATGCGGTAGCGGGACGGCGCCTCGGCGGCCGCCGGGACGAGCGCGGGCGCCGCGGCCCAGGACGCGACGACGCGGAGGTCGGCGTCGCGCGCGGCCGCCTCGCCGCGCCCCGCCGCGATGCAGGTGGCGAGCGACGCGAGCGCCTCGAGGTCCTCCGGGGCCGCCGCGAGCGCCGCCTCGTACGCCGCGATGGCCCGCTCGGTCTCGCCGAACGCGGTGAGCGCGTCGCCGCGGGCGCGGTGGCACGCGGCGGCCTCGGCGGGCACCGCCTCGGCGCGCGCGCGGAGGACGTCGTCGGTGCGGTCGAGCTCGGCGGCGGCGGCCCGGAGCGCCTCGGCGAACGCGGCGCTGTCCGCCGGCCACGCCTCGAACGCCTCGCGCAGGAGGTCGCGCGCGCGGGCCTCGTCGCCGGCGGAGTAGTAGGCGCGGGCCGCCTCGCGCAGGCGCGACGCGCGCGCCTCCCCGGTCGCCCCCTCGGCGCGGCCGACCTGGAGCTCGGCGCGCTCGCGGTAGCGGTCGGCGTACGCCTCGGCGAGGTCGCGCGCGGCGATCTCGTCGTCGGGATCGGCGCGGACCACCGCGGCGAGGAATGGGATCGCGTCCTGGGTGCGGCCCGCGGCGACGAGCAGCGCGGCGGCCGCGCGCGCGGCGCCGAGGTCCGCCCTGTCCGCGCCCGCGACCGCCGCCCAGACGTCGGCGGCGAGGCCGCGATCCGCGGCGTCGGAGGAGGTCGCGAGCAGGGTGGCCGCCTCGCGGCGGAGCGCGGCGACCGCCTTCGGCTCCTCGAGGCGCGCCGAGCGCTCGAGGAGGACGCGGGCGCGATCCGCCTCCCGCCCCTCCTCCGCGAGCAGGGCGAGGAGCCGGTCCTCCGCCGCGGCGTGACCCGGCGCGTCGGCGAGCGCGGCCCGCAGCGCGGCCTCGGCCTGGCGCGGCGCGCTCGCGGCGGCGTGCGCGTCCGCGAGCGCGACGAGGGCCGTCGCGCGGCCCGGCCCCGGCGCGGCCCGGGCGGCGCGGTCGGCGAGCACCTCGACGAGGAGCGGCGCGCCCGTCGTGCCGAGCGCCCGCGCGGCGTCCTCGAGCTGCCGGAAGGTCTCCTCGGACGCGGGGTTCGCCGCGTACGCGGAGCGGAGCACCTCCGCCGCGGCCGCGACGTCGCCCGCCTCGCGGAGGAGCGTCGCCGCGGCGCGAGCCCGCCCGCCGGACTCGGCGAAGTCGCCGTCCGCGACGGCCAGTGCGTCCGCCTGGAGGAGGTCGCGCGCCGCGTCCGCGAAGAGCCCCCGCTCGCGCTGGAGGTCCACGGCCTCCTCGAGGAGGTCGCGCGCCGCGGCGCGGTCGCCGGCGCTCTGCGCCGCGGCGGCCGCCTCGTGCAGCGCGCCCAGGAAGGCGGGGGACGACGCGCCCTCCGCCGCGCGGGTCGCGTCCGCACGGCGGCGGGCCACGTCCGCGGCGAGGCGGGGGTCGATCGCGGCGTCGTCCAGCGCCCGCCGGAAGAGCCGCTCGCCGAGGTCGCGACCGAGGCCGTGGTGCGCGGCGGACGCGGCGGCGCGAGCGAGGGCGGCGGCGCGGCGGCGCCGGGAGCGGCAGGCGTCGGCCGCCTCGGCCAGCGCGCGCACCGCCCGGATGCGATCCGGATTCAGCTCGAACCGCCGGAGGGCGGCGTCGATCTCCTGCGGGCGCAGCGCGAGGAGCCGGTCGTACGCGGCGACCGCGAGCTCGCGCTCGCCGACGTCCTCGAACAGCTCGGCGGCCTGCCGGGAGAGGGCGACGGCGTCGTCGTCCGCGACTCCCGGGTAGCCGGCGTCGTGCAGGCGCCGGTGCAGCACGAACGCCTCGGCCCCGCCGCCCCGGAGGTACAGGATGCGGGCGAGGAGCGGCGCCGCGAACGAGAGATCTTCCTGCGTCCGCGCGTACGCGCGGCGCGCGCAGCGCAGGGCGGCTTCCGGATCGTCGCCCGCCCAGGCGGTCGCCGCGGCCGCGCGCAGCGCGTGGGCCGCCTCGCGCGGGTCGTCGCCCCGGCGCCCGGCGTAGGCCTCGAGAGGCTCGGCCGCGCCGCGCCCGGCGAGCGCGTCGCGGCGGTGGCGGGAATGCTCGTCCGCGAGCGCGCGGTCGGGCGGGAGCGCCGCGAGCGCGCCGGCGTACGCGCCGTCCGCGTCGAGCGCGCGCCCGAGCGAGGCGAGGAGCCGGGCGCGCTCGAGGAGGCGCGGTCCCGCGGAGGCCGGCTCGAGCGCGGCGAGGTCCGCGAGCGCCTCGGCGACGCGCGCGAGATCGCCGCCCGCGAGCGCGGCGACGCGGCAGGCGTCGACCGCGGCGGGATCGCGCGGCGCGAGCGCGCGCGCCTCCTCGGCGCTCGAGCGCGCGAGGGTCGGGTCGCCGCCCGCGAGGGCGAGCGCGGAGTGGCGGAGCAGCGCGGCCGGGCGCGCGCCGGTGGGGAGGAGCGGCACCAGCGAGGCGAGGGCGTCCCGCTCCGCGGCGTCGTCGCCGCGCGCGCGAGCGAGACCGGCGAGCGCCTCGAGGGCGGCGCGCGCCGTCTCCGGCCCGGGCCGGAGCGCCACCCCGCGGCGGAGCGCGTCCTCGGCGCCGTCGAGCCCCGCCGCGAGGGCCGCGAGGCCCGCCTCGCACAGGCGCTCGGCGGCGGACGCGTCGCTCGCGCTCGCGGCGCGCAGCGCGCGCGAGAGGAGCGCCGCCGCGGCCTCGGCCGCCTGCCCGGCGCGCCCGGCGAGCGCGGCGCGGAGGTCGAGCGCGTCGTCGTCGAGCTCGGCGAGCCGCGCCGCCTCGCGGACCGCGGCGAGCGCGCCGGCCCCGTCGCCGGCGTCGGAGAGGAGCTGCGCGCGCATCGCGAGGGCGGCGGACGCCTCGGCGGGCGTCGCGGCGGGCTGCGACGCGAGCCGGGCGAGGATGGCCGCGCGCGCCTCCGGCGGGACGTGCGCGGCGCGGGGGGCGCCGGCGAGCGCACGGAGCGCCGGGAGCGAGCCGGGGTCGAGCTCGAGCGCCTCGAGCGCGAGCCGCGCGGCGCGCGCCGGGTCCCCGGCCGCGACGAGGTCGGAGAGGTCCACGCGGACCTGCGCGGCGGCGGGCCCGGTCGCGATCTCGAGCCGCCGCGCGAGGACGCGCGCGAGGTCGTCGTCCGCCCCGGCGGCGCGGTGGAGCGCGGCGAGCCGGGCGAGGGCGGCGTCGTCGTCCGGCACGAGGCTGCAGTACGCCGCGAGGTGACGGCGCGCCGCCTCGCCGTCGCCGGCCGCGGCCGCGGCGCCCGCCGCGAGCGCGAGCAGCGAGGGGCGCTCGGCGACGTCGACGCCCTCGCCCGCGAGGGCGGCCTCCGCGTCGGCGAGGGCCGCGCGCGGATCCTGGCCGGCGGTCGCGGCGGCCCGCTTCGCGCGCGCCGGCGCGAAGCCGGGATCGCGCTCGATCGCGAGGTCGAGCGCCGCGGCGTCGCGGCCGAGCGCGTGCGCGCGGAGCGCGAGCCGCGCGCCCTCGCGGCCCGGCGTGAGCCGCGCGAGCGCGAGGAGCGCGGCCCCCGCCCCGGCGCGGTCGTTCCCGTCGAGCCGGAGCTCCGCGAGGCGCGGGAGGGCCTGGAGCGCGAGGGCCGGATCCTCGGCGGCGCGCTCGAGGGCGGCGCGGGCGCGGGCCGGATCCCCGGCGCGCTCGAAGAGCCGCGCGGCCTCGAGGTGGCGGCCGAGGCGCGAGAGCATCTCGCCGCGGGCGCCGTCGTCGCCGGTGCGATCGAGGATCTCGTCGAGGACCTCCGCGGCGCCGGGGGCGCCGCGGTCGAGCGCGCGCTCGCCGTGCTCCTTCGCGGCGGGCATCTCTCCGGCGGCGAGCGCCGCGCGCGCGGCGCGGAGGTCGAGCGCGGCCGAGTCGGGCGGCGCGCTCGCGAGGAGCCCCCGCAGGCAGCCGAGGGCGAGCCGGTGATCTCCCGTGCGCTCGGCGAGGTCCGCCTGCGCGCGCAGCACCACCCCGTCGCCCGGCGAGGTCGCGCGCGCGTCCGCGAGCGCGGCGAGCGCCGCCGCGGGGCTCTGCGGCGCGAGGAGGCGGGCGCGCTCGACGAGCGCGTCGGTCGCGAGGGCGGCGTCGCCGGCGGCCTGCGCGGCGCGCGCGCGGTCGGCGAGGAGCTCGGCGAGCTGCGCCGGGGTTCCGGCCCTCCGCACGAGCCGGATCGCGACGTCGAGGCGGGCCGCCGTCGGCGCGGCGTCGCGGGCCGCCGCCGCGGCCGCGAGGGCGCCCGCGAGGTCCCCGGCGCGCTCGCTCGCGTCGGCGAGCCGGTCCTGCACGTCTGCCGTCTCCGCCGCGCCCGCGGCGAGCGGGAGGAGGCGCGCGAGGGCGTCCCGCTCCGCGACGGCGTCGCCGCGCTCGCGCGCGAGCCGGGAGAGCCCGAGGAGGGCCGGGCGGCAGGTGCCGTCCGCGGCGATCGCGGCCGCGAAGCGGCTCCGCGCGTCGCCGGCGCGGCCGAGGGCGAGCGCCGCCTCGCCCGCCTCGGCGAGGAGCGCGGCTCGCGCGCGGGGCTCGGTCTCGACGGCGGCGAGCCGCTCGACCGCGAGCGCGGCCTCCGCGGTCCGGCCGAGGCCGCGCTCGAGCGCGAGCAGCCGCCGCAGCAGCGGGGCGTCGCCGGGCGCGAGCGCGGCGGCGGCCTCGAGGTGGACGGCCGCGGCGGTGCGATCCCCGAGCCGCTTCTCGGCGACCTCGGCGAGCGCGACGCGCGTCCGCGCGGCGAGCGCGGCGGCGCCCGGCGCGGCGAGGTCGATCGACGCGAGCACGGCGCCGTGGTGGTCGGTCGCCTCGGCCCAGTGGCCCGCCGCCTCCGCGGCGCGCGCCGCACGGGCGTGGGCCTCGGCGGAGGGGGCGAGCTCGCAGGCCTCGCGGTAGCGCAGGAGCGCGTTCTCCGGGTGCGAGAGCTTCTCCTCCCACAGCCCGCCCGCCTCGGCCGCGGTCGCGGCGGCGGCGGCGAGGTCGCCGCGCGCGAGGTGGAGCTCGCGGAGCTTGTCGAGCGCGCGCACCGCGCGGAGCGGCTCTCCCGCCGCGGCGCAGGCCTTCCCCAGCGCGGAGAGCGCGTCGGCGTCGTCCGGCGCGAGGCGGAGCGCCTGGTCGAGGTGGAGCCGCGCCCCGGGCGGGTCCGTCTCGAGGAGCAGCTCGCCGAGCTCCGCGTGGGAGCGCGCCTTCGAGGCCGGATCCGGATCGTAGGCGACGAGCCGGCGGCTCGCGCGGAGGAGCCCCTCCTTGTCGCCCGTCGCGCGCGCGAGCGCGCGCAGCGCGCGGAGCGCCGGCACGTGGTCGCGGCGGACGCCGAGCGCGAGCTCGATGGCGCGGAGGGCGTGCTCCCGCGCGGCGTTCGGGAGCGAGAAGGCGGCCTCGGCGGCGGCGAGCGCGCAGAACACCTCGCCGCGCGACGCGGCGCCCTCGGCGAGCTCCGCGAGCGCGCGGGCGGCGCGCCCCTCCTCGCCGCGCGCGAGCCGCACCTGGGCCTCGGTCGCGAGCGCTGCGGGGAACCCCGGGCGCCGCGCGAGCCACTCCGCCGAGAGGTCGAGCGCCTCCTCGTGGAAGCGATCCTCGAGCGCGAGGAGCGAGAGGAGCCGCTCCGCCGCGAAGGGGTGCGCCGTCGCGGCGGGGCCCGCGTCGAGGTACGCCTCGCGCGCGGCGTCGGCGTCGTTCCGCGCGACGCACGCCTCGGCGTCCCGGAACGTGCGCGCCCCCTCGACGGCCGCGAGGAGGTCGGGGTCGCCGGAGGTCGTCACCGGGCCCGCGGCGTCGCGGTCCCACACGATCCACGCCGCGCCCCCGGTGATCTCGGCGCGCGCGAGCCGCGCGCCCGACGTGCGCGGGAGCTTCCAGCCGCGCCCCGCGAGCAGCCGCCGGAGCAGCGGCGCGAGCGGCTCCTCCGGCAGCCGCTCCGGGCCGATCGCCGCGACGACGGCGCGGGCGACGTGCGGCAGCGCCGCCGCCGGGATCGGGGACGTGCCGAGGATGCGCGGCGAGTGGAAGACGAGCTGGACGCCCTGGTCCCCGGCGGGGAGGAGCGCGCCCTTCAGCGTGAACGCGGGCCCGCCCGAGAGCCGCCCGGCGATCTCGAGGAAGCCCTCGCGGAGCGCGAGCCGGACGTCCTCCACGCCGAACGCGGCGAGCCCCGCCTGCGCGAGCGCCGCCTCCGCGACGGACGCCTCGGCGAGGATCGACATCTCGACGAGGTCCGAGAGCCGGTGGCGGAACTGCCCCGAGCCGAGCCCGACGTCGAACGGGAACTTCACGTCCGGGACCTGGAGCGTGAGCGACTCGAGCCGCAGCCCGGGGACGATCGGCTGCTCCGCGAGGCGCACGTAGGCGCCGCCGCGCTCGAGGCGCAGCTCGAACCCCGCCCCGTTCCGGCTCGCTGCGGCGGAAGGGGCGGAGGAGGGCTTTTGCTCCGCCATTCGGGGCGGAATTTTATCTTGAGTTCCGGGGGATAGCGAAATCCGCCGGCGCGGCGCCGATACCGCTCGCCGGACGGGCGGGGCAGGCCTGAGCGGGCGCCGCAGCGGCGGGGACGGCGGCGTCGCTGGCCGGTGCCGCGCGCGTCCCGGCGTGCTCCGGACGCGTGCCGAGGACGCAGAGGGCGACGGCGGCGTAGAGGAGGCGCGCGATCATGGGTGGGTTCCTCTTCAAGGTCCGCGCCAGCACGCGGGGGGCGTGATTCCGCGAGGTTGCCGCGACCGGTGTGCCCGCGCGGACACGGGGAGCGTGTCAAACGAGCGATGTGAGGGGGCGGGCGACATCAGACCGGGCAGACGCTGCCTGCGCTCCTTCGACCGCGGCCGCCGGCATGACGTGCGAAGGCCGCCCGCGGACGGGCGGCCTCCGGATGATCGCGATCGTCGCGCGAGCGCCGGCCTACTGGGGCGCGCCCTGAGGCTTGCGGCTCGCCGCGTCGGCGGCCATCTCGGCGGGCGGCCGGCGGTAGACGACGATCGAGCGCCGCGACTGGAACTCCTCGTCCTCGCGCGCGAACACCGTGACGACGTTGTTGCCCGGCTTGAGCGGGAGGTCCGTCGTGAACTCCATCTTCGAGGCGTTCGTCTCCTCGGGGACCACCTTGAAGAACACCTTCTGCTCGTTCACGTACACGAACACGTCGCGCAGGCGCGAGGCGCCGGGATCGATGGACGGCTGCGACGTCGCGGTCCCGGAGAGCTTCAGCCGGTCGCCGTCGACCACCGGGGCGCCGCGGAGCGGGTCGGGCGCGAGGGCGATGCGCGGCGGCTCGCGCTGCCAGGCCTCGGCGATCGCGCCGGAGCGGGCGCCGGCCGCCTTCGAGGCCTTCACGTCGCCCTCGGCGGCGAACGCGAACCGGCCCTTCTGCCACTCGACGCGCCAGAAGTCGCCGACCTTCGCGTCGGCGGGCAGGACCGCGCCCTTCCTCGCCGTGGCGAGGGGCGCCGCCGACGGCGAGGCGCCGGTGCGGAGCACGGCCTCGGCGGCCGCGACCGTGACCGTTCCCCTCGACGGCGTGACCGCGGGCTCGTCCTTCGCGACCGGCCAGTCGAGCTTCTCCGAGACGTACTCGTCCATCTTCTCGTCGACGACCATCACGCGGAACGGGAGGGTCTCCGACTTGGAGCCGCGGCGGAGCTCCACCTCCATCGACGCGGACTTCGTCTCGCCGGGCTTCAGCGCGCCGAGGACGTCGCGCCCCTTCTTGATGAACATCTTCTCGTCGCCGAGGTTCTTCAGGGAGACGTAGGTCTTCTCGCCGGCGGGCCCCGCCCCGGTGTTCTTCACGTCGACGCGCACGTTGAACGTCTCGCCGCGCTGTGCGAGCCCGTCGCCGTTGCCGCCCGCCTTGTCGTCGAGCTGCACGCTGAAGGCGAACACCGGCTTCGGGATCTCCACGACGCCGAAGCTCGTCGTCAGGTCGGACGGCGCCTTCCCGCCGTCGTCCTCGAAGTGGAGGGTCACCTCGTCGCGCCGCGTGTCCATGCCCTTCGGGACCTTGACCGGCACGCTCCAGGTCCGCTTCTCGCCGGGGCGCACCGTGCCGAACACGAACTCGCGCCGGTCGAGGAGCGGGTTCTTGTCGACCTGCGTGTAGGCGCGGAGCCGGCGGAAGGGCGCTTCGCCCTTGTTCTCGACGGAGACCGTCCACTGCACGGTCTCGCCGGCCTTGAAGTCCCTCGTGGCCGGCGGCGTCACGCTCACCGCCGCCCTGGGCGCGCCCTGCACGGGCGCCGACGCCCAGTCGATGCCCAGGTCCTTCAGCTTCGCCTCGAGGCGCGCCTCCTCCTCCTGGTGGCGCTCGGCGACGAACGTCTTCGCCCCCTCGAGCATGCGCGCGCGGTCCGCGAACGGCGCGCGCTTCACGAGGTCGCGGGCGAACCGGATCTGGTAGTCCTCGACGAACCGGTCGGGGTCGGCGTCCGCCTGCTCGTCCTCCTGCTGCTCGGGCGTGAGCTCGAGGTCGCCGTGCGCCTGCGCCGCCGCCGCGGCGTCCTCGCGCCCCTCGCGCCGGAGCGCCTTCGCGACCTCGTCCTCCTTCTCGTCGATGAGGTAGCGGAGCTCGAGGGGCGCCTTCTCGACGCGCTTGCGCTTCTCAGCGCGCGCGGCCTCCTGGTCCTTCGACATGCCGGGGTTCGAGAGGTGCGCGTCGAGGTCGGCCTCCCCCATCGAGCGGGGCGGCGCGAAGTAGTTCACCTGCTCCTTGAGCGCCCGCCCGGGGAGGAGGAGGACGTCGGGGGTGATGCCGACCTCCTGGATCGAGACGTCACCGGGCGTCAGGTACTGCGCGACGGTCAGCTTGAGCGCCGCCTCCTCGTCCGGGCGGCCCGGCTCGGAGAAGTCGTGCAGCACCTGCACGGAGCCCTTCCCGAACGTCTGCCGTCCGACGACGAGCGCGCGGCCGTTGTTCTTGAGCGCGCCCGCGACGATCTCGCTCGCCGAGGCGGACGCGTTGTTCACGATGAGGACGAGGGGGAGCCCGGTGAGGTCGCTCGCCTCCGCGGTCGCCTCCTTCACCTCGTGGATCCGCTGCTTGTCGCCGCCGCCGACGGTCTTCACGATGACCCCCTCCGAGAGGAAGAGGTCCGAGACCTGGATCGCCTGCTCGAGCAGGCCGCCCGGGTTGCCGCGGAGGTCCAGCACGAGCCCCTGGAGCTTCCCGCCCGCCTTGCTCGTCTCGTCCTGGATCGCCTTGGAGAGGTCGCGGGCGGTGTTGGCGGAGAACTGCGAGACCTTGACGTAGCCGACGTTGCCCTCGAGGAGCTGCGCCGTCGGCACGCTCTCCACGTTGATGATCTCGCGGGTGAGGTTCAACCGCTTCGGCTCGGCCCAGCCGCCGCGCGCGATCGTGATCGAGACCTTCGTGTTGGGCTTGCCCCGGAGCCGGTCCACCGCGTCCTGCAGGTCCATGTTGATCGTCGACTGCTCCTCGATCTTCTGGATCAGGTCCTTCGGCTTCAGCCCGGCGCGCTGGGCGGGCGAGTTCCTCAGGATCCGCACGACGGTGAGGTTCCCGTCGCGCATCTGGATGACGAAGCCGATCCCGCCGAACTCGCCGCGGGTCTGGAGCTTCATCTCCTTGAAGTACTTGGGCTCGAGCAGGATGGTGTGCGGGTCGAGCGTGGAGAGCATCCCGTTCACCGCCGCGTACTCGATCTCCTTCAGGTTCTTGTGCGCGACGAGGTGCTCCTGGATGAAGCCCATCGCGTCGCCGAGCACGGTCCGGATCTTCCAGATCGAGTCGACGCCGGAGATGTCGAGCTCCTTCTGCGCAGGCCCGACGGTGAGCGTGAGCTTGGGCGACTTCGCGTCGCCCGTGACCATCACCTCGGCCACCGTCTTCTCGACCGACTCGAGCGCCGAGACCACCATCTGCTTCGGATCGAAGCGCGACGGATCGACGTAGTTGTCCTTCACCGACAGGATCACGCGCGAGAGGATCGGGAGCCGGTCGAGGCGGTACTCGCCCGGGTCATCCGTCTTCGCGTGGACGGGCACCGCGCCGCGGTACGCGACGGCCGGCGCCGCGTCCGCCTCGGCGCGGACGAAGCGGGTGGTGACGCCGAGCGCGAGCGCGAGCGCCGCCGCCAAGGTGGCGAGGAAGCGGAAGGAACGGATCATGTGGGGGCGCCGGGGCGAGGGGGAGGGGGCGTGCAAGTGAAAAACCTACGTGATCGGCGAGGATAGGGTGGCGAGGGAAGCGGCGCAAGCCGATCGCCCGGCCATCCCAGGGAGAACCCCGGGCCGCGCGCTTCATGCCCGGGCGCGCCGCGCGCGGGCGGGGCTCCCCGCGAGGGGCCGCCGAGATGGCGGGGAGCTTCGACAACCCGGGCTTCCGCGGGTATACGACCGTTCATGTCGCTCGACGCGCGCAAGGCCGAGAGCCCGCCGGTGCGCGGCCAGGCGGAGCTCGTCGAGTGGTTCCGGCAGCGTGAACGCCCGCGCGACGACTGGAAGGTCGGCCTGGAGCACGAGAAGGTGCTCCTGCGGGGAGGGACCCTCGACCCGGTGCCCTACGAGGGGGAGGGCGGCGTCGCCGCGGTCCTGCGCGCCTTCACCCGGTTCGGGTACGAGCCCTTCGAGGAGGAGGGGCGGATCATCGCCTCCCAGAAGAGCGGCCTCACGGTCTCGATCGAGCCGGGCGGGCAGATCGAGCTGTCCGGCCGGCCGTTCGCGGACGTCCACGTCGTGGCGGCGGAGCTCGACCGGCACCTCCTCAAGTGCCAGGAGATCGCGCGCGAGGTGGGCGTCGAGTTCCTCGCGGTGGGCTACCGGCCGTGGGGCACGCCCGCGACGTCCCCGTGGATGCCCAAGAACCGCTACCGCGTGATGCGGCCGTTCCTCGCCGCGCGCGGCCGGCTCGCCCCCGACATGATGGCGATGACGGCGTCGGCGCAGGCGAGCTTCGACTTCTCGGGCGAGCGCGACATGGCTGAGAAGCTCCGGGTGGCGCTCGCGATCCAGCCGGCGATCGTCGCGCTGTACGCGAACTCCCCGATCGTGAACGGCCGCGAGAGCGGGTGGAAGAGCTACCGGACCGCGGTGTGGGCCGAGACCGATCCCGCGCGCTGCGGGATGCCCGCGTTCCCCTTCGAGGCCGGCTTCGACGACGACGCCTACGCCCGGTACGCCGGGTGGGCGCTCGACGTCCCGATGGTCTTCCTGCGCCGCGGCGACCGGTACGTCGACCCCGGCGGCCGGACGTTCCGCGAGCTCCTCGAGGGCCGGCTCCCCGGGGAGCGCCCGACCCTCGCCGACTGGGAGGACCACCTCACGACGCTCTTCCCCGAGGTGCGGGTGAAGGGGGTCGTCGAGGTCCGCGGCGCCGACGCGTGCGACGCGCCGATGACGAAGGCGCTCCTCGCCTTCTGGAAGGGCATCCTCTACGACCGCGACGCGCGGGCCTGGGCGTGGGACGCCGTGAAGCGCTTCACCGTGCCGGAGCGGCTCGCCTTCATGGAGACGGCCGGCCGCGACGGGCTCGCGGGCGTCGCGCCGGACGGCCGGAAGGTCGCGGAGATCGCGCGCACCGTGCTCGACGCGGCGTCGGGCGGGCTGTGCCGCCAGAACTGCTGCGGCGAGCGCGGCGAGGACGAGCGGATCTGGCTCGCGCCCCTCGAGGCGCGGCTCGCGTCGGGCCGCGCGCCCGCCGACGACGCGCTCGAGGCGTTCCGGCGCGGGGCTCGGGCGCTCGCGGAGCGGGTGCGCTGCGCGTGAGACCGGCGCGGCGCCCGGCCTAGAGCTCCTCGAGATCGCGCGCCGCGATCCAGCCCTCGAGCCCGTTCGCGAGCCGGACGCGCAGCGCGTCCTCGCGCGCCTCGACGACCCGCACCGCCGTGCCCTCGTGGAGCGTGAACGCCGGGCGGAGGGCCGCCTCGGGGCCGTCGCGCACGGGTGCCTCGGCCGCGACGACGACCGCGACCCGCGCGCGGCGCTCGGCGGCGCGCGCGGCGAGGAGCACGCCGCCCGCGCCGGCGGCGAGGCCGGCGAGGACGGCGGCGAGGCCGGCGACGGCGCGGAGCCGGCCCGCCGCCCTCCGGCGGAGCGCGACGAGGAGCCAGAGGAGCGCCCACGGCGCCGCGAGCGCCGCCGCGGCCCAGCCGTCCGGCGTCCGCTCGGCGACGCGCGCGACGAGCGAGGCGCCCGGCGCGGCGGCGAGCCGGTCGAGGTCGCGCGAGCGCGCGAGCGCGAGGTCCGCGCGCGCGTCCCCGTCGCGCGGGTCGAGCCGCAGCGCTCGCTCGAAGCTCGCGATGGCGCCGCCGCGGCGCCCGGCCCGGAGCCGCGCGGCGCCGAGGTTCACGTGGAGGGCGGGGCTCTCGAGCCCCTCGGCGAGGAGCGCCTCGTAAGCGGCCGCCGCGCCCTCGGCGTCGCCCGCCTCGAGCCGCGCGTTCGCGGCGGCGAGCCGCGCCGCGGGCTCCGCCGGGTCCGGCGCGCCGACCGCGAGCGCGACGGCGAGCGCGAGGCCGGCGGGGATCACGGCGCACCTCCGGCGCGTGCGCCGGGGCGGTGCGGCCGGAGGAGCCCGAGCGCAAGCTCCGCCAGCGCGAGCGCCCGGTCCGGCGGCGCCGCGCCCGCGCCGAACCGGGCCGCGTCGCAGGCGTCGAGCGCATCGGCGAGCGCCGCCACGCCGGCGTCGGGCGCGCCCGCCTCCCGGAGCGCGGCGGCGAGCGCGTCGCGCGTCGCGCCGGACACGGGGCGCCCGAGCGTGTCCTCTGCCCAGCCGCGGAGCGCGGCCGCCGCGGCGGCGAGCGCGGCCGCCTCTCCGCCCTGCGCGAGCATCCGCCGCGCGCCCGCCAGGGCGCGCCGCGCGCGACGTCCGGCCCCACGGGCGCGCCGGGCCGGTGCGCTCGCGCGGGCGCGGGCGCGCGCTGCGTCGACGAGCGCGAGCGCCGCGAAGGCGAGCGGCGGGATCGCGATGGCCGCGCGGAACGGCGAACCCTCCCAGGGCGGCGGCGCGGGGCGCGCGAGCGCGGTCTCGGTCCGGACGGGGCGGAGCCGGTCCGCGAGGACGGGGGCGACCTGCGGCGGCGACGGCGCCGCGCCGGGCGCGACGGTGACGCGGAGGGCGGCCGTGCGGGCGAGCTCGTAGCGGCCCGTCCGCGGCGAGAAGTAGGGCCACGCGAGCGGCGGCACCTCGAGCGAGCCCTCGCGCTCGGGCACGACGACGGTCTCGATCGTCCGGGTCCCGCCGAGGCGCCCGCCCGCGCGCGTCACCTCCTCGGACGCGGTCGAGGCGAACGCGCGCGCGCCGGCGAGCGCGGGCAAGGCCGGCGGCGCGAGGGTTCGCACGTTTCCCTCGCCCGTCGCCGTCACCCGGACCGTCACCGGCTGCCCCGCCTCGACACGGTCCGCGGACGCCGTCGCGGCGAGCTTCCAGTCGCCGACGTTCAGGCCCTCGAACCCGGCCGGCGCGCCGGCGGGGAGCGGCTTCACCTCGACCGCGACGGGGGCGCTCGACCGCCGGGTCCGGCGGATCTCGTCGAACGCGGCGAAGAGCGCGTCGGACCCGAGCCGCACCGCGAGGTCGACCTCGAAGGGGCCGAGCTCGAGGCGGCCGGAGCGGGTCGGGAAGAGCGCGAGCTTGCGGACGGTGTAGACGCGGGTCGGGACGCCGCCCACGCTCCGCACGGTGAAGGCGAGGCGGCGGGGAACCTCGACGTCCTCGGCCCAGAAGCCGTCGTACGAGGGCGGCTGGAAGCGGTCGTACTCGACGACGCCGACCGGCGAGCGGAGCACGATGGTCGCGGTCACCTGCTCCCCGACGAACACCTCGCGCCGGTCGAGCTGGACCTCGAGGACGAGGTCGCGCTCCCAGCCGCGCCACGCGCCGCTCCCGCGCTCCGGTGCGGGGGCCGCGCCCGCGCGGGCCCCGGGGGGCCGGACGGTGACGCGGATCGGGGCCGACTCGGCGCGCACCCCCTCCGCGCTCGCGGCGATCGGCGGGATCACGAGCTCGCCGGTGCGCTTCGGCGCGAGGGTGATCGTGAACACCGCCGTCCTGCGCAGGCGGACGCCGCCCCCGGTCCCGAACGCGAACGAGGCGCCGCTGCTCGACCGCGCGCTCGACACGACGGTGAACGGCAGGTCCGCCGGGCGCAGGTCGAGCACGGCGGCGCCCTCCGACAGGATCGTGACGGTGAGGACGAGCAGCTCGTCCTGCGCGAGCTCGGTCCGGTCGGCGGAGACCTCGATCCGGACGTCCTCCGCGGCGCGTCCGGGCGAGGCCGCGGCGAGCGCGGCGACGAGGGCGGCGCCCGCGAGGAGCCGGAGCCCGCCCGACCGCTCACCAGTCCTTCGCCGCATCGGGCCTCCGGCCTTCCCGCTCGCCGCGCGGCGAGAACGGCGCGTTCCGCTCGCGGGCGCGGAGCGCGTCGAGGAGCTCCTCGGCGTCCTGGCGGGAGAGCGGCTCGCGGCGCTCGCTCGCTCGCGCGGCGTCGGCGGGGCTCCCCGGGCGCTCGTCCTGGCGCGGCTCCTCGCGCGGGGCGCCGGCGGGCGAGGGACGGGCGTCGGCCCCGGGCTTCGGCTCGCCGCGTCCGGATGCGCCGGGCGAGACGCCGCGATCGGAGGGGCGCGCCTCGGCGGGATCGCGCGGCGGCGACTTCCCGGGGGCGCGCTGGCGGAGGAGCACCTCGAGGTTCCAGCGGGCGTCCTCGTTCGACGGGTCGCGCGAGAGGGCATCGGCGAGGGCGCGCGCGGCGCCTTCGCGATCGCCCGCGGCGGCGAGCGCGGTCCCGACGTTCTGGAGCGCGCGAGACGCGAGCGCGGGCGGGGCGCGTTCCGCGGCGCGGCGCCAGGCCTCCGCGGCCCCGGCGAGGTCTCCCCGGGCGAGCGCGGCGTGGCCGCGGTCGAAGTCGATCTCGGCGTGCTCGCCCGCGGCGCGCTCCGCGTCCGTGTAGAGGCGCATGGCGTCGGCGGGGGCGCCGGCGCGGAGCCGGGTGTTGCCCTCGCGGACGTGGGGCTCCTCGGTGCGGAAGGGGGAGGGAACCGCGAGCGCGAGGGCGAGCGCGAGGAGGGGGGTGCGGGCGATCATCGGAAGCCCCCCTCACCCTGGCCGGCCGCACCAGACCCCGACCCGGAACCCGACCCCGACCCGGAACCCGACCCCGACCCGGAACCCGACCCCGACCCCGACCCCGACCTCGACCAAGACCCCGACCCCGACCTCGACCAGGACCCCGACCCCGACCCCGAACCCGAACCCGACCTCGACCCCGATCCGGGCCGTGCCTCGCGCAGCAGGAGCGAGGCGAGCAGGAGCAGGAACCCCGGGAATGCGGCGAGCGCGTAACGGTCCTCGTACACGACCGCGACGCGCCCCTCGAGCTCGGTCCGCTCCATCCGCTCGAGCGCGGCGCGGAACGGCGCGAGGCCACGCCCGGCGGTCCCCACGTCGTACACCTCGCCGCCGCCGACGTCGGCGACGAGCCGCAGCGTCACCGGATCGAGCCGCGTCAGCGGAGGCTCGCCCTGCCCGCGCGCGCCGGCGCGCGGCGGTACGGGCGCGCCCGCGGACGTGCCCACCCCGAGGGCGTACACCCGCGCCCCCGCGTCCGCGAGCGCCCGCGCGGCGCTCGCGACGTTCCCCTCGTGGTCCTCGCCGTCCGAGACCACGAGGACGACGCGGCTCCGCGCGGCCGCCTCCGAGAACTGGAGCGCCTCGCGGGCCCGGTCGAGCGCCTCGGCGAGCCCCGTGCCCTGCCGCGGGACCTCCTCGGGCCGGACGGAGCGCAGGAACAGCTTCGCCGCGGCGTAGTCGGTCGTGAGCGGGCAGGCGACGTACGCCTCGCCCGCGAAGACGACGAGCCCGACGCGATCGCCGGCGAGCGTGTCGAGGAGCGCCGACACCTCGAGCTTCGCGCGCGCGAGCCGGTCCGGCGCGACGTCCGCGGCGAGCATGGAACGCGACGCGTCGAGGACGACGACGAGGTCGATCCCGTAGCGCCGCTCGATCTCGGCGCGCGTCCCGCACTGCGGGCGCGAGAGCGCGAGGGCGAGGAGGGCGAGCCCGAGGAGCGACGCGCCGAGGCGGGCGGCCGGGCGGGTGCGGTTCGCGGCGGGCGCGACGACCGGCGCGAGCGCCCCGGCGGCGCGGAGGAGCGCGCGGCGGCGCCGGACGAGCGCGACCGCTCCGAGCGCCGCGAGCGCCGCGACCGCGAGCAGGAGCCGGAGCGCACCCGGGTCCTCGAGCCGGAGCGCGTAGCCGAGGAACGAGAAGGAGCGCGGCGCCATCACGGGAACGTCCTCCACCGCGTGGTCGCGAGCAGGATCCCGAGCGCCGCGAGCCAGAACGCGGGACCGAGGAGCGCCGGGAAGAGCTCGGTCGTGCGGCTCGCCACGGCGGCCTCCAGGATGCGCGACTTCTCCATCCGGTCCAGCACGCCCTGGAGCCCCTGCTCGAGCGACGCGCGGTCCGTCGCGGTGGCGTACGTGCCGCCCGTGGCGCGGGCGATCTCCTGGAGCAGCTCCGGGTTCACGTCGATCCGGCGCCGCTCGAAGCGCGGCTCGCCGAAGGGCCCGGTGCCGACCGGGAACGGGACGAGGCCGCCCGTCCCGACCAGGATCGGGAACACCCGGACGCCGAGCGCGCGCGCCATCTCGGCGGCCTCGAGCGGCGAGACCTGCCCGGAGTTGTTGTCGCCGTCGGTGAGGAGCACGATCGCCTTCGACTTCGCGTCGGACTCGCGGAGCCGGTTCACCGCGGTCGCGACGGCGTTCCCGATGGCGGTCCCGTCCTCGAGCACGCCGAAGCCGAGCGGATCCACGAGCGCGCGGAGGATCCCGCGGTCGAGCGTGAGCGGGCACTGCGTGTAGGCGTCGCGCGCGAACACGACGAGGCCGATCCGGTCGGTCGTCCGGCGCGAGACGAAGTCCTTCAGCACCTCCTTCGCGACGTGGAGCCGGTTCCGCGGCGCGAAGTCGGTCGCCGCCATCGACGTGGAGAGGTCGAGGGCGACGACGATGTCGATGCCCTCGACGATTGAGGACCGCGGCGCGCGCTCCCGCGCCTGGGGGCGCGCGAGCGCGACCGCGACGAGGGCGAGCGCGGCGACGAGCGCGAGGTGCGGGAGCGCGCCCGTGCGGGCGAGCGCGCCGCGGCCGGTCCGGGCCAGGGTCGCCGCGCGCGGGTGGCGCAGGCGCGGCGCGCGGCGGCGCTCGAGCGCGAGCGCGGCGAGCGCGAGCGGCACCGCGGCGAGGAGGAGGAGCGCCCACGGCCGCGCGAAGGAGACGCCGTCGCCGATCACGCCCGCCCCCCGTCACCCGCCACGGGCGGCGCCCGGTCCGCCGCGGCTTGCGCCGCCGCCGCCGCGGTCGCCGGGAGCCGGCGCGCCCAGGCGATCGCCGCTGCGCACCGCTCCGGGCTCGCGTCGTCGCCCGCGAACTTCACGAGGTCGGCGGTCTCGAGGAACGCGACGAGCGCGGCGCCGTTCACGCGCGGATTGGGGTCCGCGGCGAGCCGGTCGGCGAGCTCGGCCGTGGTCATCTCCGGTGCGGGGAGGCCGGTGGCGCCGCCCACCCACTCGCGGACGATCGCCGACAGCTCGAAGAAGTGCTCGCGCGCGGAGAGGCCGCGCGCCGCGAGCCCGTCGAGCCGGCGCGCGAGCCGCTCGTCCGGAGGCTCCGGCGCGGGGGGCTCCGCGGCCGCGCGGGCGCGCGTGCGCCACGCTCGCCGGGCGAGGAGCGCGAGCGCGACGACCGCCGCGGCGCCGAGCGCCCACAGGGCGGGGGCCCACGTCGGGACGAGGAGCGGGACGGGCGGCGCGGGCGGGCGGAGCGCGAGGGCGTCGGGCGCCGCGGCGGGATCGACCATCCCGACGCCGGTCACGCGCGGCCCCTCGACGGGGAGCGTCTCCTCGCCGCGCGGGCTCCGGATGGCGAGTCGGAGGAGGGGGACGTCGTGCGGGCCGAGCTCGAAGAGCGAGAGCCGGATCGCGCAGACGGTCCGGACGTCGCCTCCGGAGGCAGCGGGCTCGGGCCGGCAGGTCCCGCCCGTGCCCCGGAACGGCGGCGCGTCGAGCTCCGGAGCGAGGGCGACCGTCTCGCCGGGTGCGTGGACGAGCTCGATCTCGTACGCGAACGGTGCGCCGAGGCGCACCTCGGCGCGCTCGACGCGCGCGAGCACGGACCGTGGGCGCGCGGCGGGCGGGGCGGCTCCGGGCTCGGCGGCGCGCGCCGGCTGCACGATTGTGAGCGCCGTCCATCCCGCCGCGCACACCGCGGCGAGCGCCGCACGGCGCGCGCTCATCCGCCGAGCCTCCGCGCCCGCGCCCGGAAGAACGCGAGGAGCGGCCTCACGTGATCGCCCTCGTCGGCCCGGACCGAGACGGAGTCGAGGTCGAGCCGGACGAAGAGCCGCCGCAGCGCCTCGTGCTGCGCGCGCACCGCCTCGGCGAACCGGGCGCGCACGCCGGGGTCGGAGAGGTCGGCGCGCAGGACGGCGCCCGTCTCGGGATCCTCGAGCCAGGCGAGGCCGGCGGCGGGCAGCGCCGCGTCGAGGGCGTCGTCGAGCCGGATGGGGACGACGTCGTGCTTTCGCGCAGCGACGCGGAGCGCGCGCTCGAACGCGGGGGGCCTCTCGCCGCCGCCCGGCTCGTCCTCCCTCGCATCCGCTCCGGAGGACAGCCTCCCTCGCATCCGCTCCGGAGGACAAGCCCTCCTCGATGAAGTCGGACAGAACGAAGGCGACCGTGCGGCGCCGCAGCGCCCGGCGCAGGAACTCCAGCGCGGCGCCGATCGCGGTGCGGCGCCCCTCCGGCCGGAAGGAGAGGATCTCCGAGACGATCCGCAGGGCGTGGCGGCGCCCCTTCCGCGGCGGGACGAACCGCTCGACCCGGTCGGTGAAGAGCAGCAGCCCGACGCGATCGCCGTTCGCGACCGCGCTGAAGGCGAGCAGGGCGGCGATCTCCGCGGCGAGCTCGGCCTTCGTCCGCGCGCCGGATCCGAAGTCGGCCGACGCGGACGCGTCGCAGAGCACCATCACCGTGAGCTCGCGCTCCTCGACGAAGCGCTTCACGTGGAGCTGGCCGGTGCGGGCGGAGACGTTCCAGTCGATCGCGCGGACCTCGTCGCCGGGCGCGTACGGCCGGACCTCGCTGAACTCCATCCCGCGGCCCTTGAACACCGAGTGGTACTGCCCGGAGAGCCGATCCTCGACCGCCCGACGCGACGCGATCTCGATCCGGCGGACGCGGCGGACGAGGTCCGCCGCGCGTCCCGGCGGCCTGTCCTCCCGAGCGGAGGCGAGAGAGGCCGCGGCCCGGTCCCGCGCCGCGGTCACGGGACCTCGATGCGGTCGAGCACCTTCGAGACGACCTTCTCCGGCGTGACCTCCTCCGCCTCCGCCTCGTAGGTGAGCGTGATCCGGTGCCGGAGCACGTCGTAGGCCACCGCCTTCACGTCCTCCGGCGTGACGAACGCGCGCCGGCGGAGCAGCGCGTGGGCCTTGGCGGCGAGGGCGAGGAAGATCGTGGCGCGCGGCGAGGCGCCGAACTCGACGAGGCCGGCGAGCTCGGGGAGGCCGTGGGCGCGGGGGTCGCGCGTCGCGAACACGAGGTTCACGACGTAGTCCTTCACGCGGTCGTCCACGTGGACGCGGTGGACCGTCGCGCGCGCGGCGGCGAGGTCCTGCCGCGAGACGACGCGGGACGCGCGCGGTGCCTCCGGGACCGCCATCCGGTCGAGGATGACGCGCTCCTCCTCGCGCGTCGGGTAGCCGACCTTCACCTTCAGCATGAAGCGGTCCACCTGCGCCTCGGGGAGCGGGTACGTCCCCTCGTGCTCGATGGGGTTCTGCGTCGCGAGCACGATGAAGGGATCGGGGACGGGGAAGGTCTGGTCGCCGAGCGTCACCTGCCGCTCCTGCATGGCCTCGAGGAGGGCCGACTGCACCTTCGCCGGCGCGCGGTTCACCTCGTCGGCGAGGACCAGGTTCGCGAACACCGGGCCCTTGCGGACGGAGAAGGTCTGCGTGCGCGGGTCCCAGACCTGCGTGCCGACGACGTCGGCAGGGAGGAGGTCCGGGGTGAACTGGATGCGGCTGAAGGCGCAGTCGACGGCGTCGGCGATCGTCTTCACCGCGAGCGTCTTCGCGAGCCCGGGCACGCCCTCGAGGAGCACGTGGCCGCCGGTGAGGAGGCCGATGAGGACGCGCTCGACGAGGTAGCGCTGGCCCACCACGACCTTGCCCGTCTCGGCGAGCAGCGCCTCGACGAACGCGGCGCGGGCCTGCACCTCGTCGGAGATCGCGCGGATGTCGGGGGTCATGTCCCCGGGAGCTTAGCGCTAGTGGGCGTGCCGCAGGAACGTGAGCGCGCCCATCACCCCGACGCCCGCGACCATCGCGGCCGAGAGCCGCCACTTGGACGCCCCGCGGCGGTGCAGGTCCGGGAGGATGTCGGAGAGCGAGAGGTGCAGGAAGGTCCCGGCGCTCACGGCGAGGGCGAGCGAGGTGAAGCGCTGCGCGTGGACGAGCTCGCGGAGGAGGACGTAGAGGCCCGCGCCCACCGGCACCATGAGCGCGAACGCCGCGTTCATCGCGACGGCCCTCCCGCGCGAGAAACCCTCCGAGATGAGGATCGTGGAGAGCGAGAACGCGTTCGGGACCTTGTGGGCGAGGATGGCGAGGAAGACGAGGACGCCCAGCTCGGGCTGGACCGACGCGGCGCCGAGCGCGAAGCCGTCGACGACCGTGTGTGCGCTCATGCCGAGCCAGGCGGCGAGGCCGAGGGTGTGGACGTCGCAGCCGGTGCCGTCGACCGCGTGCGGGTGGAGGTGGGCGTGCCGCGCGTGCTCCGCGATGGGCTCGTGCTCGTGGTGCGGGAGCGGCGCGCCGGCCGTCGAGAGGCGCTCGTTCGGGCCGGGCTCGGCGCAGACGTGGACGAGCACGAACCGCTCGAGGATGTAGAGGACGAGGAACCCGGCGAGGACGAACGGCACGACCGCTGCGCCGCCGCCCTCCACCGCCTCCGGCAGCATGTGGAAGAAGGCGGCCCCGAGCATCACGCCGGCGGAGAAGGAGAGGAGGAGGTCGGAGCGGCGGACGCTCGCGAAGAGCGGCAGCGCGCCGCCGGCGAGCGCGCCCACCAGGATCGCTCCAGTGTAGAGGGAGAGGGCCGCGGCGCCGTTCACTCGCCGTCCTCCTGGCGCGCGGCGGAGGGATCGACCTCGAACGCGTCGCCGCCGGGCGGGAAGTGCTCGTCGACGAGGCGCGCGACGTCGCCGGCGGTCTGGAGCCGGTCCGCGTCGCGGCGGAAGTGGACGCCACCCTTGCGGCCGCGCGTGTACCAGAGGAGGTGCTTGCGGAGCTCCTTGATCGCGTGGCGCTCGGACGACTCGGGCGTCTCGCCGCTGCGCTGGCGGCGGCGGTGCTGAATCTGAAGGTCGACGTGGGCGAGCACGGTCCGGACCCATTCGTCGCGCGTCGGCGGCGGCGGGCGGGGCTCGCCGCGCTCGGCGGCGCGGAGCTCGCGGAAGATCCAGGGGTTCCCGCAGGCGCCGCGTGCGACGAGGACGGCGTCGCAGCCGGTCTCGGCGCGCATGCGGAGCGCGTCGGCTGCGGTCCACACGTCGCCCGACCCGAGCACCGGGATCCGGACTGCCTCCTTCACCGCGCGGACGAGGTCCCAGCGCGCGCGTCCGGCGTACATCTGGACGCGCGTGCGCCCGTGCAGCGCGACGGCCGCCGCGCCGCCCGCCTCGGCCGCGCGCGCGACGTCGACGCAGTTCACCTCGCCGTCGTCCCACCCGGCGCGGATCTTGACGGTGACCGGGACGGCGACTGCGGCGCGGATGGCACGGACCGCCTCCTCGACCCGGCGGGGCTCGCGGCCGAGCGCGGCACCTGCTCCCGTGCCACACACCTTCTTCACCGGGCAGGCCATGTTGACGTCGATGATGCCGGCGCCGGCGCGGACCGCGACCGCCGCCCCCTGGGCGAGGGCGGCGGGCTCGGAGGCGAAGATCTGGACGGCGAACGGCTCCTCCTCCGGATCACGGTCCAGATAACTCTCGGTCTGGAGCGTCCCGTGGACGAGGCCGTGTGCGGAGACCATCTCCGTGTAGGCAAAGGACGCCCCCATTCCGCGGCAGATCGCGCGGAACGGTCGGTCGGACACGCCGGCGAGCGGCGCCAGGAAGTACCGGCCGGGGAAGGTGTAGGGGCCGATCTGCATCGGGAAATGACTCTGGGTCGGGCTCCGGGGCGAAACTACTCTGGGTCGGGAGGTGAGGCGCGACGATGTAACACTTCCGTTCCGGGCGGGGAACGCGGAATGGCGGGCGCTTCCGGTCGTTCCAGGTAAGCCGCCGCGCGCTTCCGCGCCACGCGAAGCCCCCCGGGGCGGGGTGCCGCGGCGGGGGCTGAGGGTCGTCCGGGCGATGCACACGGTCACAGGGGTGGCGGCGTCGGGCGAGCGGGGGAGGCGGCCGATTTTGATCCCGGGCCCAGGGCCCGGTACCATGAGGTCGTGCGGTCCGGCCCCAGGCCGGCCCCGGAGCACCCGAGGCATGATGAGGCCGACCACCGCGATTCTCCTCGCCGTTTCGCTGTCCCTCCCCCCGGCGTCCGCGCTCGCGCAGCGCCCCGCGCCGGCGAACGCCGCAGCGGCGTCGGCCACGACCCAGGCGCTCCCGCCGGCGAAGGTGCCCGAGCCGCAGTTCGTGTCGGCGGGGATCGAGCTCTCCGGCCCGACGCCGATCGCGGAGCGCGTCGTCCGCGAGCTGCACGGCGACGAGAGCGGCGAGGTGGCGCCGCCCGCGGACACGCCGGACGACCCGGCAGTCGGCGCGGAGATCGACAAGGACTCGGCCGAGATCGAGGAGATGCGTCAGGCCGAGGAGGCGGCGCGTCCGGACGAGGGCGGCGCGACCGTCCCGCACGCGCCCGGCACCGGGCGCATCGCGCTCATCCCCGAGCTCGACCACGATCTCGCGCAGCTCCAGGCCGAGTACGACATCCCGATCGACGTGAACGAGGCGGTCGTCGGGTACATCCGCTTCTTCCAGAGCCGCGCCGCGCGCCCGCACTTCGTGAAGTGGCTCGGCCGCTCGCACCGGTACATGGAGAAGTACCGCGAGATCATGAAGGAGGCCGGGCTCCCGCAGGACACGGTCTTCCTCGCGATGATCGAGAGCGGGTTCGGGAACTTCGCGTACAGCCGCGCGCGGGCGTCCGGGCCGTGGCAGTTCATCGGGCCGACCGGCAAGCTCTTCGGGCTCAAGCAGGACTTCTGGGTGGATGAGCGACGCGATCCGGAGAGGTCCGCGAAGGCCGCCGCGCGGTACCTGAAGCAGCTCTACGAGCAGACCGGCGACTGGCGCCTCGCGTGGGCCGGCTACAACGCGGGGGTCGGCCGGATCTACAAGGCGAAGGACAAGGGGTTCGACGACTTCTGGGAGATGGCCGCGACGCCGGGCAAGAAGGTGCTCCGCCCCGAGACGAAGGGCTACGTCCCGAAGCTCATGGCGGCCGCGATCATCACGAAGCACCCGGAGGCGTTCGGGTTCAAGGCGGACGAGATCGAGCCGCAGTCGTGGACCGAGTACGAGACCGCGACGATCCCGTCGGCGACGCTCCTCTCGGTGGTCGCGCGCGCGGCCGAGGTCTCGGAGCGCGACATCATCGATCTCAACCCGGAGCTGCGCCGCGCCTGCACGCCGCCCCGTCCGTATCAGGTCAAGATCCCGAAGGGCCAGGCCGAGACGTTCGCGACGAAATGGCCCGCCGTGCAGGGCAAGTCGCGCGTGACGTTCGCCGGTCACGTCGTCCGCCGCGGCGACACGCTCTCCTCCATCGCGGTCCACTACGGCGTGCCGGTGCAGGGGATCATGGAGATGAACGGGCTCCGCTCGGTGAAGAAGCTCCGCGTCGGGACCGAGCTCGTGATCCCGAAGCCGGCTGGCTCGGTGCTCGCGGCTCGGACGCCGGAGCCCGCCCAAGGGTCCGAGCCTGCCACTCGCGCGAAGCCCGCGGCGCCGCCGACGCAGCTCGCGGCTGCGTCGGTCCCGTCGGGCGACCGCCCGAAGAGCACGCTTCGCGTCGAGGCGGGCGACACGCTCTGGTCGATCTCGAGGCGGCTCGGTATCGAGCTCGACGAGCTGTGCAAGTGGAACGGGATCGAGAACCCGCGCCGGCACAAGCTCATGGTCGGAACGCAGCTCGTCGTCTACGGCGAGCGCGGCTAGCCTTCCTTCCACCGGACCCAGAGTAATCCGCGCGAGCGGCGGTCGCGACGGCGTCCCCGGGTGCTCTGGCGCCCGGGCAGGGGCCGTTCTGTCACCGAGAGTAGTGTGCGCGCGGCGCGGGCGTGCCCAGGCATACGACGGGCGTCCCCGGGCGCTGAACGGGTGCTCCGAAGTGAAGTCATTCAGGCCCGTTGCGCGCGAGCGACGGTCGGGCGAATGCCGCGGTAGGCGTCGCGCACGACCGAACGAAAGCTACGCGAGCTCCGCGCACCTGACGCCGTGCTGGATGCGCAGCAGGTACGTTCCCGCTGGGAAGAGCGTATCGCGGGCGCCGGCGCGCAGGGCCTTCCACGCCTCGCGATAAGCGCGCAGGAACTCCACGAGTCGCGACAGCGCCTCGATCCGCTTCCATTTGTCTCGCGAGGCGACACGAGGACGCAGCTCGCGGCGAGGCTCGCCGCGGTCCCCATGCCGCCACGCCTCCTGGACGAGAACCCTTTCCCGTCCGAGAAACCCGCGTTCGCCCGAGTGCTCGCCCGCGGCGGCGTCCTCGAGGGCCGCGAGCGCCGAACCGAGCTCGGCCCGGAACTCCTCGGCCGTCGCGAAGCCGGGCGGAACCGCGAGCTCGAGGTCGACCGTTTCCGGGAGATAGCCGTTCGGGCGGAAGAACATGGCCGGACGGCGGGCGACGAGCGGCGTCGCGCCGATCCGGTCGGGAGCCGTCCAGAGCCCTGGCCAATCGCTGCCGCTGCGCACCAAGCGAGCAGCGACCGGGTTCGCGAGGGCGTACGCGGCCTTGCTCACGACGTCTGCTCGCGTCTGGAGCGCGACCGCGCTGTAGCTGGCGGGTGCCCAGAACGATTCCCATCGCCCAAGCGCAGCGTTCAACGCACGCGCGACGAGCGCATCGAGGTACTGCTCGAACGCTGGAAGGCGCGCCTCAGGGTCAGTCACGACGAGATGAAAGTGATTCGACATGACGCAGAAGGCGTGGACGAGCACGCCGTAGCGGCGTGCCGCGAGCGCGAGCACGTACAGAAAGGTCTCGTTCGTCGCTGCCGACGGGCGAAGAAGGAACTGCCGCTGGAAGCAGCGGCGCGTGACGAGGTACGTCGTCCCCGGAAGCACCTGGCGCGGAGCGGTCATGCTGCGGCGCTTCGCACCAAGTGTGCCGGGGGGAGAACCGTCGGATCTCGCCAAATCACCCCAACCCGTCAGCCGATTCGGTCCGCGGTTCGTCCCCGGCGTCCGAATCGCAATACTCTGGGTCGGGTCAGGATAGGGTGCGGGCGGGGTCTACGCGGGCGGCGAGGGCCGCTGGCGCGACCGCCCCCAGCACCGCGGCGAGGGCGGGGACCGCGAGTCCGAGCGCGGCGAGCCAGGGCGGGTGCGCGAAGAAGGTCTCCGGGCGGAACGGGAAGTCCGGCAGGAGCGCGGCGGCGGCGCGGTCGGCGAGCGGGATCGCGGCGAACGCGAGGACGACGCCGGAGAGCCCGCCCGCGAGGCCGACGAGCGCGCCCTCGGCGAGCACGATCCGCCCGACGTCGGACGGGGCCGCGCCGAGCGCCTGCAGCACCGCGATCTCCTTCACCCGTCCGCGCACGCTCGCCGAGAGCGAGCGCGCGATGGCGAGCGCGGCGAGCGCGCACATCACGGTGGCGAGGAACACGAGCGCGCCGGTCGTCACCGCGACGACGGTCCCGACCCGCTCGGCGCTCTGGCGCTCGCCCTCGTCCACCGAGAGCCCCATCCGCCGGACCGCGGCCGTGAGCGCCGGGACCGCCTCCGGGGTCGAGGCGAGCAGCGTCACCTGCGTGTAGCCCTGGTCCGGCTTCCCGTACTCGCGGTGGAGCCGGCGCACCGTCTCGAGCGGCATCGCGAGCATGTAGATCGGCACGCGATCGGAGAGCCCCACGAGCTTGAGGCGCCCCTCCTCGATCCGGTCCTCGGTCTTCTGCGGCACGATCGAGTAGCCGATCCGGATCGGCAGCTCGATCCCCACGATCGACAGGCCGGGCGGCAGGCGGCGCACGCCCCACGCCGGGGCGATGGTCTTGTCGTAGATCTCGAGGAGCCGCCGCGAGAGGACCACCGGGATCGTCCCGCCCGGCCCGGGGTCCTCGAACCGGAGCCCCGGGCCGACGTCGCCGCGGACGATCTCCGGGGCGACGCCCACCACCGGGACCTGCAGCGTCGCCCCCGGGGGCCAGTTGTACTGGAGCCCGGCGGGCGGCCCGCTCGCCGCGACCGGCACGCGCAGCGACATCCGGGGCCAGGCGGCGGCGGCGCCGGGGAGCGCGCGCAGCCGGGCGACGGCCTCGTCGTCGAGCCGCCCGCCGCCGAGGACGCCGCCGAGCGTGACGTTGCCGGGGACCACCTCCACCGTGCGCGCGTCGGCGGGGAACATCTTCCGCGCCGCGGCGGAGACCCCGAGCCCGAGCGCGAGGAAGAACACGAGCGCCGCCGCCCCGACGCAGGCGGCGGCCGCGTCCAGGAGCGCCCCGCGCCGGTCGGCGCGCAGCATCGCGAACGAGATCCAGAGGAGCCCGCGGGACCTCACGGCGCGAGCCTCCCGTCCGACAGGTGGAGCACCCGCGACGCGGCGCGCGACACGCGCTCCTCGTGCGTGACGACGAGCACCGTCAGCCCCGCCGCGGCGAGCCTCGCGAAGAGCTCGATGATCCCCTCGCCCGTCACCGTATCGAGGTTCCCGGTCGGCTCGTCCGCGAGCAGCACCGCCGGCTCCGCGAACAGCGCGCGCGCGATCGCGACGCGCTGGCGCTCGCCTCCGGAGAGGCGCGCCGGGGGCTGGTCGGCCTTGTCGGCGAGCCCGACCCGCCCGAGCGATGCGGCGGCGCGCGCGCGGATCGCGGGGAGCGACTCCCGCTCGCGCCGGCGGAGGAGCCCGGTGAGCATCACGTTCTCGACCGCGGAGAGGCCGGGCAGCAAGTTGAACGACTGGAACACGAACCCGACGGCGCGGTTCCGCAGATCGGCGCGCGCCTCCGGCGAGAGCCCGGCGAGCGGCACGCCCGCGACCACCGCCTCGCCCGAGAAGTCGCGGTCGAGCGCCCCGGCGACGTAGAGCAGGGTGGACTTCCCCGAGCCGGACGGGCCGACGATGGCCACCATCTCGCCGCGCGCGACGTCGAGGTCGACGCCCCGGAGCACCGGCACCTCGGCACCGGCGTCGCGGAAGCTCTTCGTGACGCCGCGGAGCCGGATCACGGGGTGGGCTCCCCCGGCGCCGCCTCGACCTCGAGCGCGAGCACGAGCGCGCCCTCCGCGAGGTCGGCCCGGAGCGACAGCGCGGACACGCGCGAGGCGGGCTCGAGGAACCGGTCCACGAGCGAGCGCATGACGAAGCCGGAGGGTCCCGTCCCGAATGCCTCCTCGGGCATCGCGCGCACCGCCGCGACGACCCGGGGTGGCACGAGCACGGCGCCGCCGAGGCCGCCCGCGAGCGCGCCCTGCGAGGCCTTCGTGGGCGCGCGGAAGCCGTCGCCCCCGGCGAGCCGCGCCTCGAGCGCGGCGAGTCGCCCGGGCGCGCCGCCCGCCGCGACGATCCGGCGCGCGCCGGCGTCGACGCGCCAGGCGATCTCGCCGGAGGCCGTCCGGACGCGGTGCACGCCGTCGGGCGGGGCCGCCGGCGCGCGCCTCCCGCGCTGCGCTCCCGCCGCGAGCCGCGCCGAGACCGCCTCGGCCGCCGCGGGATCCTTCACCGGGAGGACCGCCTCGAACTGCACGGCCCGCAGCGGGTCGGCGCGCGCCGCCGCGGCGGTGAGATCGGAGAGGTCGAGCCCCGGCGCGAGCGACACGGCCACCGCGCCGCCGGGCGCGAGCACGCCGAAGACGTCGCGCTCGAGGTCGACCCCGTGCGCCGCGAGCCGCGCGTGCTCGGACGCGGAGACCATCGGGACGACCTTCCGGCCCAGGGCTGCGAAGTCACCGTCCCAGCGCGCCGCGAGCTGCGCGTCGGGCGCGAGCCGCGCCACCGCGTCCGCCGCCTTCCCGCCGGCGGAGAGCGCGCGGAAGGACGGCTCGCGCGCGCCGAGCAGGAGCGCGCCGCGGGCGAGCAGCCGGCCGGGCGCCGCCGAGAGCCCGATGGCGATCCCGTCCTTCGCCGCCCACATCCCCGCGAGGAGCGGCGATCCGGCGGGCGCCCACCAGATGACGGAGAGCCCGTCGCCGAGCGCGCGCCGAGCGGTGCCCCACGCCGGTGCCTCCGCCAGCGACGCACCCGGGGCGAGCGTCGCGGCCTCGGCGACGGTGGCGGGCCCGGCGCCGCCGGTCGCGAGGAGGGCGGTCCCGTCCACGACGGCGTAGGCGAGCGACGCCGCGGGCGCCCCCGGGACGCGCAGCACCACGACGGAGACCGCGCCGTGGGGCTCCGAGACACGTTCCGTCGCGCCCATCCGGTCGCGCGCGAGCCGCTGGAGCAGCCCCTCCACCTTCGGCGGATCGCGGAGCGGGAGGACGACGATCGCCCTGCGCACGGGGTCCTTCCCGTGGGGGCTCGCCCGGTCGATCGACCCGAGCGCTGCCCCGCGCCGCGGATCGAAGCCGGCCTCCTCGAGCGCGCCGGGATCGAGCGGGTCGAACCCGAGCTGCGTCGCGAGCGTGCCGCGCAACGACGCGAGCTCGGCGGTCCCGGGAAATCCCGCCACCGTGGCGTGCAGCGCGGCGAGCTCCCGCGCCGCGCGTCCCACGTCGGGGAGGACGATCGCGGTCGCCGCGTCGGCCGGCACGAAGCGCTCCGGCGGCGGCGCGCGGCGGCCGCCCCGGCACGCGAGGGTGGCGAGCGCGGCCGCGGCGAGCACCAGGCGATGGGGGCGCCGGAGCACGCCCGTTGTTTACCATGCTAGAGAGGCGCTCTCATGATCTTCGCCGCCGCGGACGAGGCCCCGATCGCCCTCGACCTCCTGCCCGACTGGCGCGCCCGGCTCGGGGCGCGCGCCGACGCGCTCGAGCTCGAGATCGGCGCGGGCCACGGCGGGTTCGCGCTCGCCTTCGCGCGCGCCCGACCGGAGCGCGCCCTCGTCGCGATCGAGCAGCGGCGGAAGTTCGCGGACGAGCTCCGCGCGCGGGGGGAGAAGCGCGGCCACTCGGCGCTCGTCGTCGTCCACGGCGACGCCCGCGTCCTCGCGCCGCGGCTCTTCGCCGCGGGGTCGCTCGCCGCCATCCACGTCCACTTCCCGGATCCGTGGTGGAAGCGGCGCCACCACCGGCGGCGGCTCGTGGACGAGGGCATGTCGACGCTCCTCCTCCGCCTCCTGCGCCCGGGGGGCCTCCTCGACTTCCGCACCGACGTCGAGCGGTACGCGCTCGAGGCGGTCGAGCGGCTCGAGGCGGAGGGGTTCGAGAACGAGGCCGGGCGGGGCGCCTTCTCGGACGCCCCGCCCGACGAGATCCCCTCGACGCGCGAGAAGCGCTACCTCGCCACGGGCCAGCGGGTGTGGCGGCTCCGCCTGCGACGGCCGGCCGGCGCTTCGGGCTAGCGGCGATCGGGCGGCTCGCAGACCGGGCGGGACGTCGCGCGGGCGGCTAGACTCCCCCTCCCATGACCCTCCGCCGCGCCCCCGCCCTCCTGGCCGCCGCCGCGCTCGCCGCGCTCCCCGCCTGCCGCCGCGAGGCGGGCCCCGCCGACCGCTACCGCGCGTTCGCGGCGGCCGCCCGCGACGGCAAGGCGGACGAGGTCTGGGGGATGCTCTCCGAGCGCTCGCGGGCCGAGCTCGACCGGCGCGCGAAGGACCTCGCCGCGCGGGCGCCCCCGGGGGTGCTCGCGGCCTCCGGCCGCGGCGTGGTCCTCGGCGACCTCGCGGCGGCCACGCCGCCCCCCACCTCCATCGTCGTGGTCCGGGAGTCCCGCGACGCCGCGGTGCTGGCGGTCGAGGTGGAGGGCGGCCCGGCGCGCGAGGTCACGCTCGTGCGGGAGGGCGGCGTATGGCGCGTCGTCGTGCCCTTTGATAAGTGAGGCGATCCGATGAAGACCCCGACCGCCGCCGAGATCCGCGAGGCCTTCCTCCGCTTCTTCGAGGAGCGCGGCCACCGGCGCGTCGCGAGCTCCTCGCTCGTGCCGCAGAACGACCCGACGCTGCTCTTCACCAACGCCGGGATGGTCCAGTTCAAGGACGTCTTCACCGGCCGCGAGAAGCGCGACTACACCCGCGCCGACGACCGCGCAGAAGTGCGTGCGCGCGGGCGGCAAGCACAACGACCTCGAGAACGTCGGCTTCACCGCCCGGCACCACACCTTCTTCGAGATGCTCGGCAACTTCTCCTTCGGCGACTACTTCAAGAAGGACGCGATCGCCTGGGCGCTGGGAGTTCGTGACGAGCCCGAGATGGCTCGGCCTCCCGAAGGACCGGCTCGCGGCGACCGTCTTCGACGGCGAGGGCGGCCTGCCCTGGGACGAGGAGGCCTTCGAGCTGTGGAGGGCGCAGGGCGTGCCCGGCCGAGCGGATCTTCCGGCTCGGCGAGAAGGACAACTTCTGGGCGATGGGCGACACCGGCCCCTGCGGCCCGTGCTGCGAGATCCACTTCTACCAGGGGAACGACATCCCCTGCGCCGAGGAGAAGGCCGGCGCAAGTGGCTGCCAGGGCGTCGCCTGCGACTGCGACCGCTGGCTGGAGATCTGGAACCTCGTCTTCATGCAGTTCGAGCGCGAGCGCCGACGGCGCCGCTCACGCCGCTGCCCGAAGCCGTCCATCGACACCGGCGCCGGCCTCGAGCGCCTGGCGGCGGTCGGTGCAGGGCGAAGCCGTCGAACTACGACACCGACCTCTTCCAGACCGCTCATCCGGCGCGATCGCGAAGCTCGCCGGGAAGACCTACGGGCGAGCAGCGCGGACGACGACGTCTCGATGCGCGTCATCGCCGACCACGCGCGCGCGACCACGTTCCTCGTCGGCGACGGCGTGCTGCCCTCGAACGAGGGGCGCGGCTACGTGCTGCGCCGGATCATGCGGCGCGCCATCCGGCACGGGAAGCGGCTCGGCGCTCGAGCAAGCTCGTTCCTCGCCGAGGTCTGCGGCAGCGGTCATCGAGGAGATGGGCGCGGCCTACCCGGAGCTGCGCGAGCAACGCGCGCCTTCGTCACGAAGGTGGTCGCAGCACGAGGAGGAGCCCTTCCGGCGCACGCTCGACAGCGGGCTCGACCATCCTCGACGAGGAGATGGCCCGCCTGGCGAAGGCGGCGGAGAGGGTCGTCCCGGGCGAGGTCGCCTTCCAGCTCTACGACACCTACGGCTTCCCGCTCGACCTGACCCGCGTGATCGCGGCGGAGCGCGGGCTCGGCGTCGACGAGGACGGCTTCGACGAAGCGATGGACGAGCAGCGCGCGCGCGCGCGAGCTGCGAAGGGCTCGGGCGAGGCGGCGGTCGGCGACCTCGCACAAGCAGCTCGCGACCGAGCTGCGGCGAGACCCGACTTCCTCGGCTACGAGGCCAGGTCGCGGCGAGGCGAGGTCAAGGCGATCCTCGTCGAGCGGCGAAGCGCGTCGCGAAGGCGGACGCCGCGGCGAGGAGGTCGAGGTCGATCGTCGAGCGCACGCCGTTCTACGGCGAGTCGGGCGGTCAGGTCGGCGACACCGGCATCATCACCGGCGGCGCCGGCGAGCGTCGAGGTCCCCGACACGCAGCGGCCGCGTCGACGGGCTCGTCGTCCACCTGGCGACGGTGCGAGGGGGCGCCCTCGCGGTCGGCGACAAGGTCGAGCTCGACGGTCGACGACGCCGCGGCGCGACCGCATCCGCGCGCAACCACACCGCGACGCACCTGCTCCACCACGCGCTGCGCGAGGTGCTCGGCGAGCACGTGAAGCAGGCCGGCTCGGTGGTCGCGCCCGACCACCTGCGCTTCGACTTCTCCCACTTCCAGCCGCTCACCGACGACGCAGCTCGCGCGCCATCGAGCGGCGCGTGAACGAGCTCGTCCGCGAGAACGCCGAGACGCGACACCGCGGTGCTGCACCTCGAGCGACGCGCGCAAGACGGGCGCCATCGTGATCTTCGGCGAGAAGTACGGCGACCGTCGTGCGCGTGGTGCCGCATCGGCCCCTCGAAGGAGCTGTGCGGCGGCACGCACGTGCGCCGCACCGGGGACATCGGCTTCTTCAAGATCGTGAGCGAGGAGTCGATCGCCGCGGGCGTGCGCCGGATCGTCGCGTACACCGGCCCGAAGGCGGTCGAGCTCTCGCAGCGCGAGGCGGACGAGCTCCGCCACGCCGCGGCGCTCCTCAAGGCGGGCGCCTTCGAGGTCGGCGCAGAAGATCGAGCAGGCGCAGCGCCGGGTGAAGGAGCTCGAGCGCGCGCTCGAGGAGGCCTCCTCGAAGATCGCCTCCGCCCAGTCGGGTGACCTCGCCGCGAGGGCGAAGGACGTCGGCGGCGCGAAGGTGCTCGCGGTGCGGGTGCAGGGCGACGGCAAGAGCCTGCGCGAGCTCGCGGACAAGCTCCGCGACAAGCTCGGGAAGGGCGTCGTCGCGCTCGCCGCCGAGCAGGACGGGAAGGCGATCCTCCTCGTCGCAGTCACGAAGGACCTCATCGCGAAGGTGAAGGCCGGCGACCTCGTGAAGGAGGGCGCGAAGCTCGTCGGCGGCTCCGGCGGCGGCAAGCCCGAGCTCGCGCAGGCGGGCGGCCCGGACGCTTCAGGGATCGAGAAGGCGCTCGCGGTAATCGAGACGCTCGCGGCTCGCGCGCTCGCGTGATCGAAACGCTCGCGGCTCGCGCGCTCGCGTGACCGAGGCGCTCGCCTCGCGCGCCCCCCGCGCCGCGCGGACGCCCGGACGGGTGGGCACGGCCGGGCGCGCCGAGTGCGCGTTGTCAACACCGAAGAGCGATTGACCGGTCTCCGGCCCGGTGCCTACCATCCTCGCGTCGATGCCCCCTCCGGTCCCCCGATCGCGGAAGGCACGCGCGGCTCCACCCGTGGTGGATCTCGCGCAGGCCCGCGACGCGCGGCGGCTCCGCGAGATCCAGGCGCGCTGCCGCACGGTGGACGAGGTGAACCGGAAGTCGCTCGGGCGGCTGTTCCAGAGCGGGCTCGTGTTCACGCGGCAGGGCGCCCGGCTCGGGCGCGACCTCCTCCTCGCGCACCAGCACCTCCTCCGCGTCTCGGACCTGCTCGCGCGCATCGCCGAGCTGCCCGACGACGCGGCGGACGGCGAGGCGGCCGCGCTGTACGACGAGGCGCAGGCGCTCCTCGCGCGCACCGCGGAGCTGACGGCGCGCTCCGGGCTCGTGCTCGCGCGCGTGTGACGCGGCGCAGCGCCGCGCGGTGCGTGTCGGCGGCCCTGCGACACGCCCGCCCCACGACCGTGGGGCACGCAAATGTGCGATGGAAGAGCATCTTGCGTGTTCTCCCAGAGTGCGTGACGCTGACGGGGCTGTCTTCAACCTCCACAAGGAGCGACACAGATGCGTAAGCTGTTCATGCTCGGTGCCGTGGTCGCGGCTCTCGTGTTCCCGTCGGCGTCGCACGCGCAGGCGCAGGCCTCGAAGTTCAGCCTCGGCCTCCGCCTCGGCTACGGGTTCTCGATGGGCGACGCGATGAAGGACTTCGGGATGTCCGACTACGTGGGATCGCAGATCCCGATCCAGCTGGACGCGATGTACAAGCTCTCGCCCGAGTTCGCCCTCGGCGCGTACTTCTCGTACGGGTTCGCGCAGCCCAGCGGCTTCGGGTCCGACGTCTGCGACGCCCCCGGCGCGGACTGCTCGGTGTCGAACATGCGCCTCGGCGTGCAGGGGACGTACTCGTTCACGAAGGCCTCGCCGAGCTTCGTCCCGTGGCTCGGCCTCGGCATCGGCTGGGAGAACAGCTCGTTCGACTCGGGCGGCGGCGCCGCCGACACGAGCGGCTGGGAGTACCTGAATCTCCAGGGTGGCGCGAACTGGAAGGTCAACCCGGCGTTCGCGGTCGGCCCGTACGTCATGTACTCGATCGGCCAGTACGGGAGCGTCGAGGGGAACGACATCCCGAACAAGGCGATGCACGAGTGGCTGAGCCTCGGCGTGATGGGCAAGTTCGACCTCTAGTCGAGACGCAGCACGCTCGAAGCCTGGACGGCCGCCCCTCGGGGCGGCCGTTCCTTTCGTCGGGACCCGTTCCCGCCCGATGCGAATCGAGCGGCCCGAGCCACCGGTCGGCCGCCCCTCGGCGCGGTCGTCCGCCTCGTCGGGAACTTGCCTCGTCGCGCTCGCTGCGCGACCCTGGTCGCCGCAGTCTCAAGCAGTCTCACTCTCGGAGGAGGGAATCAGATGCGTAAGCTGTTCATGCTCGGTGCGGCCCTGGCGTCCGTCGCGTTCCCGACGGCTTCCCACGCGCAGCATTCACCCTCGGCCTCCGCCCGGCTACGGCGTTCGCGGGGGCGACGCGGACTCGGTCAACGGGACCTCGGCGAAGTTGTCCGACGGCGTGAAGCTCGCAGGTCCCGATCCAGCTGGACGCCGATGCTACAGGCTCACGCCCGAGTTCACCCTCGGCGCGTACTTCTCCTACGGATTCGGCCAGATCGGCGGCAGCGTCAAGGACACGTGCGACTCGTTCGGCCCGACTGCTCCGCGAGGGCGTACCGCCTCGGTCTCCAGGGCACCTACGCGTTCACGAAGGTCTCGCCGACCTTCGTGCCGTGGGTCGGTGCTCGGCACCGGCTGGGAGTGGGCGAGCGCCACCGCCGAAGGCTTCGGGCTCAAGGAGGAGGACAGCTTCAGCGGCTGGGAGTTCCTGAACCTGCAGGTCGGCGGCGACTGGAAGCTCAGCCCGCAGTTCGCGCTCGGCCCGTACGTCATGTACAGCCTCGGCCAGTACTCGTCCGGCACCATCAAGTTCACCGGCGATCCCGACGTCCACGTCTTCGACACGGCGGACAAGGAGATGCACTCGTGGTTCGGCTTCGGCGTCCGCGGGAAGTTCGACCTCTAGTCGAGCTCCGCTGACCGGAAGCCCCGGCGGCCGCCCCTCGGGCGGCCGTTCACTTTTTCGCGCGGTCGTGTAAGGTCGCCGCCCATGCGTACGCTCCTCGTCGCGCTCCTCCTCCTCGCCGCTCCCGGCGCCGCAACGGCCGGGCCGGCGCTCGCGCTCCGGCTCGGCTACGCGCTGTCGTCGGGCGACGCCGCCAGGGGGACGCCGATGTCCGACGTCGCGAAGAGCGAGATCCCGATCCAGCTCGACGCGCTCTGGCGGTTCGGTCCGCACTTCTCCGCGGGCGGGTACTTCTCGTACGGGTTCGGGCAGCTCTCGAAGGACGTCTCGGACCGGTGCGACAGCCTCGGCGCGAGCTGCTCGGTCTGGACGATGCGGCTCGGGGCCGAGGCGCAGTACGCGTTCACCGACCTCTCGCCGCGGTTCGCCCCGTGGATCGGCATGGGCATGGGCTGGGAGTGGGCGCACGAGCGGGTGTCGCTCGGGTCGCAGTCCGCGCGGCAGGACGTGTCCGGCTGGGAGCTCGTGAACCTCGAGGGCGGCGCCGACGTGAAGGTGGCGACGAGGGTCGTCCTCGGACCGTACGTCTCGCTCCGCGTCGCCCAGTACAGCCGCCTCGACGGACACGCCGTCGTGAGCAAGGCGTGGCACAACTGGCTCGGGTTCGGCGTCCGCGGGACATGGGACCCCTGAGGCGGCGCGCGATGCGGACGGCCCTCCTCGCCGCGCTCCTCCTCCCGACCGTCGCGGCGGCGCAGCGCGGCGTCGGGGTCGAGGTCGGGCTGCGGCTCGCCTGGGCGCCGGCGCTCGGCAGCGCCGCCGAGTTCGTGCCGATGTCCGAGGCGATCCAGTGGCAGGTGCCCGTGCAGGCGGACGTCCTCTGGTCGTCGGAGCGCTTCGCCGCCGGCGTGTACGCGTCGTGGGGGCCGGGCGGGTTCTCCGGGCAGGCCTGCGCGGACGGGGCGTCGTGCTCGGCCCAGGCGATCCGCGCGGGCACGCAGCTCCACTGGCGGTTCTCGCGGTGGAGCTTCGGCGCGGCGCCCTGGCTCGGGGGCGGGCTCGGCTGGGAGTGGGCCTCGCAGCGGCGGGAGCGGCTCGGCGCGGCGACGATTACGAGCTGGAACGGGCCGGAGCTCTCGGCGCAGGGCGGCGCGGAGTGGCGCGTCTGGCGGCAGCTCGGCGTGGGACCATTCGTGCTGCTCGGCCTCGGACGGTACGAGCGCGTCTCCGTCGAGACGTCGCAGGACCTCGCGTCCGGCGACGTCTCGAACCACGCGGTGCACGCGTGGATCCACCTCGGCGTGCGGGGCACGTTCGGGTTCTGAGCGCGGGGCGGCGCGCCGCCCGCGCGGACGAGGAGCGGCCATGGAGGGCAGGGTCGTCGAGCTCGAGGTGGAGTCCGCGGCCCTCGCCGGGAACGCGCTCGGCGATCCCGCCCGCAGGCTCGTCCTCGTCTACCTGCCCGCGGTCCACGGGAAGGCGCCGCTCCCCGCGATCACGTTCCTGCACGGGTTCGCCGGGAGCGCGCGCGGCTGGACGAGCGCCTCGGTCTTCGCCCCCACCGTGCCGGAGCGGCTCGACGCGCTCGTCGCGTCGGGCGCGATCCCGCCGGTCGTGGGCGTGTTCCCCGACGGCATGACCGCGCTCGGCGGGACGCAGTGGACGAACGCGGCCGCCGTCGGGCGCTACCAGGACTACGTCGCGGACGACGTCCGGCGGGCGGTCGAGGACGCGTTCGGGACGCTCCCCCGGCGGGAGGCGCGCGCGGTCGTCGGGAAGAGCTCCGGCGGCTACGGCGCGCTGCGCATGGGCCGCGACCGCGCCGACGCGTTCTCGCTCGTCGGGTGCCACGCGGGCGACGCGTACTTCGAGTACTGCTACGGGCCGGACCTGCCGAGGGCCGCGGGCGCGCTCCTCGGCGCGCCCGACGCCGCGGCCTGGCTCGACGCCGCGAGGCGGAAGGCGCGCGAGACGAAGCTCGGCGGCGGCGACTTCGTCGCCCTCAACACCGTCGCGATGTCGGCGCACTACTCGCCGAACCCCGCGGCGCCGCTCGGGCTCGACCTGCCGTTCGAGCTGCCCTCGGGCCGGATCCGCGAGGACGTGTGGGCGCGCTGGCTCGCCCACGATCCGGTCCGCTTCGTGCCCGAGGCGCTCGACGCGTTCCGCCGGCTCGCGGGCGTGTTCATCGACTGCGGCACCCGGGACGAGCACGAGCTCCGCTGGGGGGCGCGGATGATCGCGGCCGCGCTGCGCGACGCGGGCGTGCCCGTCGAGCACCAGGAGTTCGAGGACGGCCACATGGGGACCGGCTACCGCTACGACGCGTCGCTCCGGTGGCTCGCGCCGCGGCTCGCGGCCCGGTGACGCGGCGCGCCGGCGCCGGCGCCGGCCCCGGGCGGTGGCGCGTGCGCGCGGGCGTGCCGGCGCCTAGGATCGCGCCATGGCCGACACCTCCCGCGCAGCCGCCTGGGCGCTCCTCTGCGAGTACACGAAGACGCAGCCGCTGCGCCGCCACGCGCTCGGCGTCGAGGCGTCGATGCGCGCGCTCGCGCGCCGCGTCGGCGTCGCCGATCCGGCCGAGCTCGAGACCTGGGGGGTCGTCGGCATGCTCCACGACTTCGACTACGAGAAGTTCCCGACGCACGAGGACCACGTCTGGCGGGGGATGGAGATCCTGCGGGAGCGCGGCTGGCCGGAGCGGCTCGTGCGCGCCGTCGGCGCGCACGCCTCGTACACCGGCATCATCCCCGAGTCGCCGCTGGAGCGCGCGATCGTCGCCGCCGACGAGCTCACCGGGTTCGTCGGCGCCTGCGCGCTCGTGCGGCCGTCGAAGAGCGTGCGCGACCTCCCGCCGGAGTCGGTGGTGAAGAAGATGAAGGACAAGGCGTTCGCGCGCTCGGTGGACCGGGAGGAGATCCGGCGCGGCGCCGAGCTCGTCGGGATGCCGCTCGCGGAGCTCGTCGCGCTCGTCATCGCCGCGCAGGTCCCGATCGCGGACCGGCTCGGCGTCGGCGGCGGCCCTGCGCCGGACGTCGAGGACGCGCCGGTTCCGCCGGAGCCGTAGCCCGGCGCCTCGGGGCCGCCGGGCCGCGCCTGCTACTCGCGCGGCCCGTTCCGGCGCAGGAACGCCGGGATGTCGTACTGGTCGTCGCTCTCCGCCGGCTTGAACTCGCGGCGCGGCGCGCGCGGGACGGAGACCGTCGCCGGCTGCTGGGCGGGCTGGGCGAGCCGGATCGGCTCCTTCCCCCGGGCCTCGGCGGGCAGCGGCGGCGGCACGCTCTTCACCGCCGCGGCCGCGGGCACCTGCACCGCGACGCGGGCGGGCGGGCGGCGCTCGTCGCGCGCCTGGAAGCCGGTCGCGATCACGGTGATGCGCACCTCGTCGCCGAGCGCCTCGTCGACCACGGACCCGAAGATGATGTTCGCGTCGGGGTCCGCAGCCGACTGCGCCATCGACACCGCCTCGTCCACCTCGCGGAGCGAGAGGTTCGGGCCGCCGGAGATGTTCACGAGGAGGCCGGTCGCGCCGTCGAGCGTGACGTCCTCGAGCAGCGGCGAGCTGATGGCGGCCTGCATCGCCTCGATCGCCCGCTTCTCGCCGGAGGAGCGGCCGGTCCCCATGAGCGCCATCCCCTTCTCGCTCATGATGGTCCGGACGTCGGCGAAGTCGACGTTCACGAGGCCGTGCACCGTGATGATGTCGGAGATCCCCTGGACGGCGTTCAGCAGCACCTCGTCCGCCCGCTTGAACGCGTCCGCGAGCGACATGTTCTCGCCCGCCACCGAGAGGAGCCGCTGGTTCGGGATCACGATGAGGGTGTCCACCGCGTCCTTGAGGTCCGCGAGCCCCTGCTCCGCCGTGCTTGCGCCGCTTGTTCCCTTCGAAGAGGAACGGGCGCGTGACGACGCCGACCGTGAGCGCCCCGGTCGCCTTCGCGACGTCGGCGACGACCGGCGCGCCGCCGGTGCCGGTCCCGCCGCCCATCCCGGCGGTGACGAACACCATGTCCGCGCCCTCGAGGGCGGCGGCGATCGCCTCGCGCTCCTCGAGCGCCGCCTGCCGTCCGACCTCGGGGTTCGCGCCCGCGCCGAGGCCGCGCGACGCGCTGCGGCCGAGCTGGAGCTTGACGCTCGCCTTGTTCGCCGCGAGCGCCTGCACGTCGGTGTTCGCGGCGATGAACTCCACGCCCTCGAGGCGCGCCGCGACCATGGTGTTGATGGCGTTGCCGCCGCCGCCGCCGACGCCGATCACCTTGATCTTCGCCGCGTCCTGCTTGTCCGTGAACTCGATCATGTGGACGTCCCCTGCGGCCTTCCGGGCATACTAGAAAATCTCCCCGAGCCACTCCTTCATCCGGTTCTTCACCTTCCGGTAGACGTTGTCCTCCCGGATCTTGAAGTACGGGCTGCTCTCCTGCTGCTTCGCGCCGTACATCACGAGGCCGACCGCGGTCGCGTACACCGGGCTCTTCACCACGTCCACGAGCCCGCCGATGCCGCGCGGCAGCCCGCGCCGGACCGGGACGCCGAGCACCTCCTCGGCGAGCTCCGGCATCTGGGAGAGGAGGGTCGACCCGCCCGTGATGACGACGCCGGAGGCGAGCACCTCCTCCATCCCGCACTTCTGCAGCTCGTGCTGGACGAGCATGAAGATCTCCTCGACGCGCGGCTCGACGATCTCGGCGAGGATGTGGCGCGAGAGACGCGCGGCTGCCCGCCGCCGACCGAGGGGACCTCGATGGTCTCGGTCTTGTCCACGCTCGCCGCGACCGCGCAGCCGTACTGCTTCTTGATCCGCTCGGCCTCGTGCGTCGGCGTGCGGAGCCCGACCGCGACGTCGTTCGTGAGGTGGTTGCCGCCCAGCGAGATGACGGCGGTGTGCTGCGATCGCGCCGTTGTGGAAGACGGCGATGTCGGTCGTGCCGCCGCCGATGTCCACGAGGCAGACGCCGAGCTCCTTCTCGTCCTCGGACAGGGTCGCGAGCGACGAGGCGAGCGGCTGGAGCACGATGTCCGCGACGTTGAGGCCGGTGCGCTGCGCGCACTTCACGATGTTCTGGGCCGACGACACGGCGCCCGTGACGATGAGCGCCTTCGCCTCGAGGCGGACGCCGCTCATCCCGACCGGCTCCTTCACACCGTCCTGGTCGTCCACCACGAACTCCTGCGGGAGGACGTGGATCACCTCGCGGTCGAGCGGGATCGCGACCGCCTTCGCCTGGTCGATCACGCGGTCGACGTCCTGCTGCCGGACCTCCTTGTCCTTCACGGCGACGACGCCGTGCGACGGGAAGGCCTTGATGTGACCGCCGGCGATGCCGGTGTAGACGGTGGTGATCTCGCACCCCGCCATGTGCTCGGCCTCCTCGATCGCGCGCTTGATAGAGGCGACGGTCGCGTCGATGTTGACGACGACGCCCTTGCGCAGCCCCTTCGAAGGGTGCGAGCCGACGCCGATGATGTCGATGCCCTCGTCGGTCACCTCGCCGACGATGGCGCAGATCTTCGTCGTGCCGATGTCGAGGCCGACGAGGATGTCCCCGGTCTTCGCCATGTCACCACCTCCGGGCGTGTCGCGCGACGCGCTTCGCCCACCTACGGCCCTCTCGGGCCGACCGCCACCGCCTTCAGCCGCACGGCGACCCAGTCCGGGCGCCGGCGGTTGTCCAGGTGCAGCACCTCCGCGCGCTGCCCGTCCGCCGCGAGGGCGGCGAGCACGCGCTCGAGCCGTTCGAGCTTGTCCGGGAGGTCGCCATGGCCGAGCCGGATCTCGAGCCCGTCGTCCCCGGCCCACAGCGTCGTCCCGAAGTCCGGGTCGATGTGGATCTCGGAGACCGGCGCGCGCGCTTCGAGCCCGCGCTCCGCCCAGCGCGCCAGGAGCGCGAGGGCGGCGGAGAGGAGCGGCTCGACCTCCGCGCGCCGCTCGACCCACGCCTCGCGCGAGATCCCCGTCACGACCGGCAGGTCGAGCCCGTCGCCCGGGACCGCCCGCTTGAAGACCTCGCCCCTGTCGTCCACGAGGTAGAGCCCGCCGAGATCGACGAGCGCGGCCGCGCGGCGCTCGGCGACCTTCACCGCGAGGACCCCGGGGAGCTCGCGCCGCACCTCGACGGACGCCACCCAGGGGTGGCGCCGGAGCGCCGCGGCGACGACGTCCGTGTCGCACAGGAGCAGGTGATCGCCGCGCTGCGCCGGCGAGATCTCGAGGAGCTCCGAGGCGGACGCGCGGGACAGCCCCTCGAAGCGGATCTCGCGGATGCGGAGGAGGTCGCCCTGGAACCCGGCCCGCCAAAGGAGCAGCGCCGCGCACGCGACCGCGCCGGCGCCCGCGAGCGGCCAGACGGCGGCCGCGGCGAACGCGGCGACCATGCGCCTGCGCTCGCCGGGAACCCTGTCAATCCGCCGCCGGTTCGGACCCCGCGCCACCGCCGCTCCTCGCCCCGCCGCCGCCCTCCGCCCCCTCGCAGCGGGCGGCCGCTTCCGGGCGCTATCACCCGATGGTGCAGCATCGCCCAGGCCCGGGCGGTGGCAAGTTTTCGGCCCTGCGCCGCGCTGCGGCGGCACGCCTCAGGCGCGCTCCGGCGGCAAGCCGCCCGATCACCGCGCCGGGCGACGGCGCCGGCGCGGGAGCGCCACGCGGAGCTCAGGCCTTGAGCGCGGCGCCGTCCAGGATCTTCTCGCACAGGTCCGGGAAGGCGATGCCGAGCCCCGCCGCGATCTTCGGGACGAGGGACGTCCCGGTCATCCCGGGGAGCGTGTTGATCTCGAGGATGTAGGGCGTCCCGTCGGGCGCGACGATGAAGTCGACGCGCGTGACGCCCGCGCAGCCGAGCCCACGGTGCGCGACCTCCGCGGCGGCCATGACGCGGTCGCGGTGCGCGTCCGGGATCCGGGCCGGGTAGAAGTACTTCGTCGTCCCGGCCGTGTACTTCGCGGCGTAGTCGTAGAACTCGTTCGCGGGGACGATCTCGATCGCGCCGAGCGCCTTCCCGTCGAGCACCGCGACGTTCACCTCGCTCCCCTTCACGTAGCGCTCGACGATCACCTCGCCCTTGAACGTCGCGGCGTCGCGGCAGGCGGGGACGAGCTTCGCGGCGTCCTTCACGAGGTGGACGCCGACCGAGGAGCCCTCGCCGGACGGCTTCACGACGCAGGGGATCCCGAAGGGCAGGTCCGCCAGGGTGATCGACCCGGCGCGCTCGGGGGGGAAGGCCCGGTAGTCGATGAGCGCGAGCCCGAGCTTCCCGAACATCGCCTTCGCGACGACCTTGTCCATCCCCATCGCGGAGGCGAGGACGCCCGAGCCGGTGTACGGCACCCGCATGACCTCGAGGAGCCCCTGGACGCAGCCGTCCTCGCCCCAGCGGCCGTGGAGCGCGTTGAACGCGACGTCGATGCGCTTCTCGCGGAGCCGCGCCGCGAGGTCCTGGTCCACGTCCACGAGCGTGACGTCGTAGCCCTTCGCCACGAGCGCGTCGGCGCAGGCCTTCCCGGTCCGGAGCGACACGTCGCGCTCCGTCGACGGACCTCCGTACAGCACCGCGACCTTCTTCCCGGTCCACATCGGCATGGTCGTCTCCCGGCGGGCGAGCCTACCCCGCCCGATGTCCACCCAGCTCCGCCACGACGTCCAGATCTTCTGCAAGGAACTCGCCGAGGAGCCGCACCTCGGGCTCGAGCGCGATCCCGAACGCCGCCTTCACCCGCGATCTCGCGAGGTTCACGAGCGCGAGCACGTCCCGCGCGGTGGCCCCTCCGAGGTTCGAGACGAAGTTCGCGTGGACGTCCGACCACGTGGCGTTCCCGACGCGGTGGCCCTTCAGCCCCACCGCCTCGATGAGCCGCCCGGCGAAGTCGCCCGGCGGGTTCCGGAACGTCGAGCCGAAGGTCGGCCTGTCGAGCGGCTGCGTCCGGCGGCGCCGCTCGCGGTCCTCCTGCATGACCCGCTCGCTCTCCGCGACGTCGCCCTCGCGCAGCGCGAGCTCGACGCGGGTCACGACGGCGCCCGCGGGGAGCCGGCAGGTGCGGTAGGCGAACCCGAGGTCGCGCGCGGCGACGAAGCCCGCGCCGTCCGCCGTCGCGACCTCGGCGCGGGCGACGACGTCCTTCATCTCGCCGATGCGCGTCCCGGCGTTCATCGCGACCGCGCCGCCGAGCGTGCCGGGGATCCCGGCGATGAACTCCATCCCCACGAGCCCGAGCGCGTGGGCGCGGATCCAGAGCCGCGAGGTGGGCTGGCCGGCGCCGAGGACGAGGCGCGTGCCGGCGCCGCCCTCCGGGACGAGGTCGGGCGGGAGCCGCAGCACGACGCCGCGCACGCCCGCGTCGGCGACGAGCGTGTTCGCGCCGCCGCCCAGGATCGCGAGCGGCACGCCCAGGTCGCGCACGGCGCGGAGGAGCTCGGCGAGCGCGTCGGGATCCGCGGGGCGGACGAGGAGGTCGGCGGGGCCGCCCACCTTGATCGCGGTGCGCGGCGCGAGCGGGGCGTCGCGGAGGCGCTCGCCGCGGACCCTCCTCTCGATCTCGCTGCGCCAGTCCATCTCAGCGGGGGGACACTCGCTCCGCCTCCGCGGAGCTCGCGCCCCCCCGGACCCCCCGCTCGCTCGGAATCAGTACTCGCGGCGAAGCCGCGGTCATCATCGGGGGCCCCCTGGGGGGCCGGCCCAGCCTCATCCGGCTGGGCCTGCGCTCGCACGTGCGTGTCACTCGCTCCGCCTCCGCGGAGCTCGCGTCCCCCCGGACCCCCCGCTCGCTCGAGATCAGCACTCGCGGCGAAGCCGCGGTCATCATCGGGGGCCCCCTGGGGGGCCGGCCCAGCCTCATCCGGCTGGGCCTGCGCTCGCACGTGCGTGTCATTGTCATTGGCCGAGCAGCCCCAGGATCTCCGGTCCCACGTTCGTCACGTCGCCCGCGCCCAGCGTGAGCACGAGGTCGCCCGGCCGGACGCGCGCGCGGGCGGCGCGGGCGAGCTCGGCGCGGGGGGCCAGCGTCACGTCGCGGTGGCCGCAGGCGCGGATGGCGGCGGCGAGCGCGTCGGAGGTCGCGCCCGGGATCGGGTCCTCGCCCGCGGCGTAGACGTCGGTGAGCACGAGGACGTCCGCGTCGTTGAACGCGGTCGCGAACTCCTGCATGAGGTCGCGGGTCCGCGTGTACCGGTGCGGCTGGAACACGCAGACGATCCGGCGGTGGAACGCCTCGCGCGCGCCGAGGAGCGTCGCGCGCACCTCCGCCGGGTGGTGGCCGTAGTCGTCGACCACCGTCACCCCCGCGGCCTCGCCGCGGACCGTGAAGCGCCGCTGGACGCCCTGGAACGACGCGAGGGCGGCGCGGATCGCGTCGGGCGGGATCCCCATCTCGTCGCCGAGCGCGACGACGGCGAGCGCGTTGAGCGCGTTGTGCCGCCCGACCATGCGGACCTCGAACCGGCCGAGCGGCGCGTCGCGGCGCCAGGCGTCGAAGCGGACCGAGCCGCCCTCCACCTCGATCCGGTCGGCGCGATAGTCCGCCTGGTGGCTCTCGCCGTAGGTGACGTAGCGGCTCTCGACGTCCGGGAGCAGCGACTGCACGCCCGGGTGGTCGTGGCACAGGATCGCGAGGCCGTAGAACGGGACGCGGTTCACGAAGTCGAGGAAGCCCTGCCGCAGGGCCTCAGGCGTCCTCCAGTGGTCGAGGTGCTCGGGGTCGACGTTCGTCACGATCGCGATGGTCGGCGGGATGTGGAGGAACGAGCCGTCCGACTCGTCCGCCTCGACGACCATGTAGTCGCCCTTCCCGAGCTTCGCGTTCGAGCCGAACCCGTTCACCTTGCCGCCGACGACCGCCGTGGGGTCCAGGCCGGCGTGGGCGAGGAGGTGGGCGGCGAGGGACGTCGTGGTGGTCTTCCCGTGGCTGCCGGCGATGGCGACGCCATACTTGAGCCGCATGAGCTCGGCGAGCATCTCCGCGCGCGGGATGACCGGGATCTTCCGGCGGCGCGCCTCCACCACCTCCGGGTTGTCCCGCTTCACGGCCGACGAGGTGACGACGACGTCCACCTCCGCGATGTTCTCCGCGGCGTGCCCCCGGGCGATGCGGCCGCCGAGCGAGGCGAGGCGCCGGGTGATCTCGGACTCCTTCAGGTCGGAGCCCGACACGGCGTAGCCGAGGTTCAGGAGCACCTCGGCGATGCCGCTCATGCCGATGCCGCCGATCCCCACGAAGTGGATCTTGGCGGGCCTGGAACGGAAGAGGCTCATGTCGTCCTACTCCTAGGCGGCCGGGCCGGGGGGCCGGGCGGCGGCGGGGCGCTCGCGCGGCTGGCCCATCGGCGAGCCCCAGCGGCGCCGCACGAGCTCGGTGCAGACGTCGGCGATCTCCTTCGCCGCCTGGGGGCTCCCGAGCCGGCCCGCGGCGCGCGCCATCCGGTCGAGCCGCTCCGGGGAGGAGAGGATCGCGCGGATCTCGCGCGCGAGCACCTCGCCGGTGAGGTCGCGCTCCTCGATCATCGTGGCGGCGCCCGCCGAGACGAGGCTCATCGCGTTCTGCACCTGGTGGTTGTCGGCCGCGGCGGGGAAGGGGACCAGGATCGACGGCTTCTTGCAGACGGTCAGCTCGGCGAGGGTCGTCGCCCCGGCGCGGCACACGACGAGGTCGGCCGCCGAGTACGCGGCGCTCATGTCGGAGATGAACTCGCGGACGTCCGCGTCGAACCCGACCGCGCGGTAGCCCTTCTCGACGTACTCGCGGTCCTTCGCGCCGGTCTGGTGCACGATCCGGAGCCTCTCGCGCAGATCGGCGAGGTGCGGCAGCGTCTCGAGGACGCGCATGTTGAGCGCGTGTGCGCCCTGCGAGCCGCCGAAGACGAGCAGCCGCGGCTCGGGGTGGTGCTCCCCGGGGTGCATGTAGTTGTCCATGAGCGTCTTGCGGATCGGGTTCCCGAGCTGGAACACCTTCCGGCGCGGGAACTGGCGGACCGCCTCGGGGAACGCGGTGAACGCGGCGTCGACGAACCTGCCGAGCACCCGGTTCGTGAACCCGGCGATGGCGTTCTGCTCCTGGACCGCGGTCGGGATCCGCAGGAGCCAAGCGACGAGGACGACCGGCCCGCTCGCGTAGCCGCCCACGCCCACGACGACGTCCGGCCGCCACCTGCGCAGGACGGTGAGCGACTGCAGGAACGCGAGCGGCAGCAGGAGGAGGTTCCTGAGCGTGGCGAGGAGCCCCTTCCCCTTGAGCCCCTTCACGTCGATGAGCTCGATGGGGAACCCCGCCTGCGGCACGACGGTCGCCTCGAGCCCGCGCGCCGTGCCGACGAAGACCACGTCGTTCGCGGGGTGGCGCGTCACCACCTCCTCCGCGAGCGCGATCCCGGGGAAGACATGGCCCCCGGTGCCGCCGCCGGCGATGAGCACCCTCACGTCCCCACCTCCGCCGCGGCGCCGGGCGCGACGCGCACGGCGGCCACGGGCCGCCGCAGGAACCCGCCGCGGTCGCCGCTCACGGAGAGGAGGATCCCGGTCGCGGCGAGCAGGGTCATGAGCGAGCTGCCGCCGTACGAGACGAACGGGAGCGTGAGCCCCTTCGTCGGCAGGAGCCCGAAGACGACCGCGAGGTTCACGAGGGCCTGCGCGCCGACGAGCGTCGTGATCCCGAGGGCGGCGTAGCAGCCGAACGGGTCGGAGGCGTTCAGCGCAGCGCGGACGCCGCGCCACACGACGACGGCGAAGAGCCCGACGAGGAGGAGCACGCCGAGGAGCCCCACCTCCTCCGCGATCACCGCCGCGATGAAGTCGGTGTGCGCGGCGGGGAGGTAGAAGAGCTTCCCCTTCCCCTGCCCGAGCCCCTGCCCGAGGAAGCCGCCGTTGGCGGTGCCGAGGAGCGACTCCCAGAGCTGGAACCCTGGCCCGCTCCGGTACCGCTCCGGGTCGAGGAAGGCGACGACGCGCATGTACCGGTACGGCGTCGACTTCACGAGGTGCCACGCGATCGGCGCGGCGGCGACGGCCGCGGCGAGGAGGTACGAGACGCGCGCGCCCGCCGCGAAGAGCATCGCGAAGAGGACGACGAAGAGGATGACGCCGGTGCCGAGGTCGCTCTGGAGCAGGCAGAGCGCGATGAGGGCCCCGGTGACGAGGAGGTGCGGGAGGAGCCCGATCGAGAACATCCGGATCTTGTCCTGCTTCCGCGCGAGCGAGCGGGCGAGGTAGAGCACGAGCGCGATCTTCGCGGCCTCGGACGGCTGGAACTGCACCGGGCCGAGCGCGATCCAGCGCTGCGCCCCGCCGGCCGTCTTGCCGACGAGCGGGACGAGCAGGAGCAGGGCGAACGCGGCGCCGAGGAGCGGGTACGCGAGCGCGGCGATGCGGCGGTGGCCGAGCCGGAGCGCGCCCGCGAGGAGCGCGCCGCCGATCGCGGCCGCCACGAGCTGGCGCTTCAGGTAGTAGAACTCGTCGAACCCGAGCCGCCTCGACTGGCCGGCCGGGATCGCGCTCGCCGAGTAGACCATCACGGCGCCGACGGCGACGAGGGCGAGCACGGCCGCGAGGAGGAGCCCGTCGAACGCCGGGGCGCCCTTCGTGGCCGTCGCGGTGGGCTCGCCCGTCCTCATGCGACCTCCGCGGCGAGGCGCCGGAAGGCCTCGCCGCGCTCCTCGTAGCTCCGGTACTGATCGTAGCTCGCGCAGGCGGGCGAGAGCAGCACGACGTCACCGGGCGCCGCGAGCCGGGCGGCGCGCTTCACGGCCGCCGCGAGTGTCCCGCAGGCCTCGGTGGGGCACAGGTCGCCGAGCTGCGCCTCGACGCCGGGCGCGTCCTCGCCGACGGTGAGGAGCGCCTTCACGCGGCGGGGGAAGAGCGGCCGGAGCGGCGCGTAGGGCGCTCCCTTCCCGCGGCCGCCCATGATGAGGACGACGCGCGCCGCGCCCTCCGGGAACGCGGCGAGGCCGACCGAGGTGGAGTCGACGTTCGTCGCCTTCGAGTCGTTCACCCACTCGACGCCCGCGCGCTCCGCCACGAGCTCGAGGCGGTGCGGGAGGCCCGGGAAGGCGTCCAGCCCGGCCTGGACCGCGCCGCCGGGGACGCCCGCGAGGCGGGCGCAGAGCACGGCCGCCATCGCGTTCTCGCGGTTGTGACGGCCGCGGAGCGCGCGGTTGCGGAGCACGTAGCGCTCCGGGGCGCCGGAGGTCGCGACCCACAGGTCGGCGCCGCCGGGCCCGGGCTCGCCGCCCGCGTCGCGCGCCGCCGCGGGGGCGGGCGGGCCGAAGCCGAAGGTGTAGACGGCCGCCCGCGACGCCGCCGCCATCGCGAGAGCGCGCGGATCCCGGGCGTTCGCGACCGCGGCGTCGCCGGGCTGCTGCAGGCCGAAGAGGCGGGCCTTCGCGGCCGCGTAGCCGTCCACGTCGGGGTAGCGGTCGAGGTGGTCCGGCGTGACGTTCAGGATCGCGGCCACGCGGGGGCGCAGGGTCGAGATCCCCTCGATCTGGAAGGACGACAGCTCGAGCACCACCGCGTCGGCGTGGGCGCCCGACAGGACGTGCTCGCAGAGGGGGGTGCCGAGGTTCCCGCCCGTGAACGTCCGCCGGTCGCTCGCGAGGAGCGCGCCCGTGAGCGCGGTGGTCGTGCTCTTGCCGTTCGTCCCCGTGATCGCGACGACCGGCGTCCGCCCGAGGAAGCGCGCGCCGAGCTCGGGCTCGCCCCACACCGGGACGCCGCGGGCGCGGGCGCGGGAGATCTCCGGGATCGCGAGGGGCACGCCGGGCGAGGCGACGACGAGGTCCGCCTCCTCGAAGTCCGCCGGGTCGTGGCGGCCGAGGACCCGGCGGGCGGCGGCGTCGCCGAGCGCGGCGAGCGGCTTCGCGAGGTCCGCCTCGCCGCGCCGGTCGGTCACGGTCACGCGGGCGCCCTCGCGCGCGGCGAGCCGCGCTGCGGCGACGCCGCTCTTCGCGAGCCCGACGACGGTGACCTTCTTCCCCTCGAGGCGCGGCCGCATCCCTACCTCAGCTTGATGGACATGAGCGCGACGAGCGCGAGCATGATCGAGACGATCCAGAACCGCACGATGATCTTCGGCTCCGCCCAGCCCTTCAGCTCGAAGTGGTGGTGGATCGGGGCCATCGCGAAGATCCGCTTCCCCCGCGTCTTGAACGACCAGACCTGGAGGATGACGCTCACGATCTCGGCGAGGAACACGCCGTGCAGGATCGCGCTCGCGACCTCGTTCTTCGTGAGCACGGCGAGCATCCCGAGCCCGCCGCCGAGCGCGAGCGAGCCGACGTCGCCCATGAACACCGAGGCGGGGTAGGTGTTGTACCAGAGGAACGCCGACGCCGGCCCCGAACATGGCGGCGCAGAAGACGCCCAGCTCCTCGGCCCCCGGGATGTAGGCGATGCGCAGGTACTCGGCGAGGCTGAACCCGGCGAGCGTCGCGCCCGCGACGTAGGAGAGCGCCAGGAACGTCATCGAGGAGACGAGCGTCGGGCCGATGGCGAGCCCGTCGAGGCCGTCGGTCAGGTTCACGGCGTTCGAGGTCGCGACGACCACGAGAGATCATGAACGGCAGGTAGAGCCAGCCGAGGTTCGGCTCGAAGAGACGCGTCGGGACGAAGGGGAGGGTGAGGCGCAGGTCGACGAAGCTCCCGACCCGGAGCCACGGGAACCCCGCCGACGCATGGAAGTTCCAGTCGGTGAGGATGCCGTAGTAGACGGCGAGGACGACGAGCACCTGGAAGGCGAGCTTCTTCTTCCCCGCGAGCCCCTTCGAGTTCCGCTTCGAGATCTTGAGCCAGTCGTCCCAGAACCCGATCGCGCCGTACCCGAGGGTCACGAGGAGCGCGGCCCAGACGAGGCGGTTCCGGAGGTCGGCGAAGAGGAGCGTCGCGATGGTGACGCCGAAGAGGATGAGCGCGCCGCCCATCGACGGCGTCCCCGCCTTCTTGAGGTGCCCCTCCGGCACGTCCTCGCGCACGTTCGAGTGGCCGTACTGGAGGACCCGCATCCGCTCGATGAAGAGCGGGCCGGCGAGGAGCCCGACGAGGAGCGCGGTGAGCCCCGCCGCGACGATGCGGAAGGACGGGTAGCGCAGGACGTTGAAGACGCCGAACCGGCCCGCGAGCGGGTAGAGGAGGTGGTAGAGCATCTAGCGCAGGGCCTCGACGAGCCGTTCGAGCCTCATCCCGCGGCTCCCCTTCACGAGGAGCACGTCCCCCGGCGCGAGCGTCGCCCTCGCCCACCGCACGAGCGCGTCCACGTCCTCGGTGTGGAACGCGTCGAGCCCCGCGGCGCGCGCCGCCTCGGCGGTCGCCCGCGAGCGCGGCCCGAAGGCGGCGAGGACCGCGGCCGCCTTCGCCGCCTCCGCGCCGAGCGCGCGGTGCGCCTCCGCCTCGAACGCGCCGAGCTCGAGCATGTCGCCGAGCACCGCCACCGAGCGGCGGCCCGGGGCGGCGAGGGCGGCCAGCGTCGCGAGCGCCGCCGCCATCGAGGCGGGGTTCGCGTTGTAGCAGTCGTCGAGGAGCGCGACGCCGGACGGCAGGGTCTCGAGCCGGAGCCGCCGCCCGACCGGACGGACGGTCGAGAGCCCCCGCACGATCTCGCGGTCCGTGCAGCCGAGCGCGATCGCCGCTGCGGCGGCCGCGGCCGCGTTCGCGGCGTTGTGCGCCCCGATGAGCCCGGGGATGTGCACGGGGATCTCCCGGTTCCCCACGCCGAGGACGAAGCGGAGGCCGTCCTCGCCCTGCCTGCCCTCCGGAGCGGAGGCGAGGGAGAACGGAACGATCTCGAGCACCACCACGTCGCCGCGCCTCCCCTTCGACGCCGAGAACGTGATCATCCGCCGGCCGGAGGCCTGCGCCCGCTTCAGCATGCGCGCGTCGTCGGCGTTCGCGATGACGATCCCGCCCGGCGGCAGCCCCGCGTAGAGCTCCGCCTTCGCGTCGGCGACCGCGTCGACCGTCCCGAGCCCCTCGAGGTGGGCGGGGGCGGCGAGCGTGACGACGCCGACCTGTGGCAGCGCGATCGCGGCGAGGCGGGCGATCTCGCCGGGGTGGCTCATCCCCATCTCGATCACCGCCGCCGAGTGCGACGGCTCGAGGCCGAAGAGCGTGAGCGGGACGCCCACCTCGTTGTTGAGGTTCCCCTCGGTCTTGAGCACCGATCCGCGCGTGGCGAGGATCGCGGCGATCATCTCGCGGGTCGTCGTCTTCCCGTTCGAGCCGGTGACGCCGACGACGGGGATCTGGAAGCGCGAGCGGTGGAGGTGGGCGATCGCGCCGAGCGCGCGGAGCGTGTCCTCGACGACGAGCCGCGCGGCCGGACCGCGCAGGCCCTCGGTCGGGTCGAACCGGTCGTCCACCACCGCCGCGGCGGCGCCGCGCGCGGCGGCCTCCGGGAGGAAGGCGTGCCCGTCGAAGCGCTCGCCGCGGAGCGCGACGAAGAGCGCGCCGGCCGGCAGCGTGCGGGTGTCCGTCGAGACGCCCTCGACGGACGCGGGTGGCGTGCCGGTCCAGTGGCCGCCGGTCGCCGCCGCGAGCTCCTCCCTCGTGAAGCGTGCCGTCATCGCGCCGGGATCCCGAGCGCCCGCCGCGCCTCGTCGCGGTCGGAGAAGGGGAGGCGCTCCTTCCCCACGATCTGGTACGGCTCGTGCCCCTTGCCGGCCACGAGGACCGCGTCGCCCTCGCGCGCCGCCGAGATCGCGAGCGCGATCGCAGCCCGCCGGTCGGGCTCGACGGCGAAGCCCTTCTCGCCGGCGCGGAGCGCGTCGGCCGAGAGCCGCCGGAGCCCGGCGCGCTCCAGCCCCGGCAGGATCTCGGCGACGATCGCGCCAGGATCCTCGGTGCGGGGGTTGTCGCTCGTCACCACCACCTGATCGGCGGCGCGGCCGGCGGCCTCTCCCATGAGCGGGCGCTTCCCGCGGTCGCGGTCCCCGCCGCAGCCGAACACGCACACGAGCCGGTGCGGCGCGAGGGAGCGGAGGGCCGCGAGCACGCGGGCGAGGGCGTCGTCGGTGTGGGCGTAGTCCACGAACACCGAGACGCCGCGCGCGCAGATGCGCTCGAGCCGCCCCGGTGCGCCCGCGCACGCGGAGAGGCCTCGCGCGACCGCGTCGGGCGGGACGCCGAGGCCGAGCGCCATGCCGGCCGCGCAGAGGAGGTTCTCGAGATTGTGTGCCCCGACGAGCGGCGAGCGGACCTCGAACCGGCCCGCCGGCGTGACGAACGTCGCGGCGGTGCCGGCGAGCCCCGCCGAGAGCCCCTCCGCGCGCAGCGCGTCGTCCGCCCGGCCGCCGTAGCGCCAGACCGTGCGCCCGGGCCCGAGCTGGTCCGCGAGCCGGGCGCCGGCCGCGTCGCGGACGTTCACGACCGCGACGCCGTCCGGTGCGAGGTGCTCGGTGAAGAGCCGGCGCTTCGCGGCGAAGTAGGCCTCCATGTCGGCGTGGTAGTCGAGGTGGTCGCGGGTGAGGTTCGTGAAGCCCGCCACGCGGAAGCGCATCCCCGCGACCCGCTCCTGCGCCAGCGCGTGCGAGGAGACCTCGAGCACGGCCGCGCGCGCGCCGGCGGCGCGCATCTCGGCGAGCAGCGCCTGGACGGCGGTCGACTCGGGCGTCGTGTGGCTCGCCTCGCGCTCCGCGCCCGGCCAGCGGTGGACGACGGTGCCGAGGAGGCCGACCGGCGTCCCGGCCGCGCGGGCGCACGCCTCCACGAGCCAGGCCACCGTGGTCTTGCCGTTCGTGCCGGTCACCGCCGCGAGCGCGAGCGCGTCGCCCGGCCGGCCGTGGAAGTTCGCGGCGGCGATCGCCATGGCGCGCCGCGACGAGGGCGCGAGGAGCAGGGCGGCGGGCGCGCACGCGACCGGCCGCTCGGCGACGACGGCGACCGCGCCTCGGCGCGCCGCCTCGGCGGCAAAGTCGTGGCCGTCCTGCGACGCGCCGGGGAGGGCGAAGAACACCGACCCGGGCACGACCGCGCGCGAGTCGCCGGTCACGCGGACGATCTCGGGGTCACCGCCCGCGTCGCCGCGGGCGCCGGTGCCCTGCATGATGGCGGAGAGCTTCATTCTCGAGAGCGGCTCCATGCAAACCGACGCCCGGCCCGTTTTCCTCCGCGGCGCCGCCCGCTTGCACGCGTCCGTGTCCACCGGGACACGGGCGCGCACATCCTAGCTCACCCCGCCGGCTGAAGCGTCATCCGGACGCGCGTCCCCCGCGCGACCACCCTCCCCGGGGGCGGAGACTGGCGGACGACAAGCCCGGACCCCGCGAGCTCCGGCGAGAGGTCCACGGCCTCCAGGGCGCGGACCGCGGCGCGCGCCGGCAGGCCCGCGAGCGCCGGGACGGCGACCGAGCCCGCGGGCGCCGGGCGGGTGGCCTGCTCGACGGGGGGCGGCCCCTCCAGCTCGTCCTGGGGCGCCGCGGGCGGCTCTGCCGCGACCGCGATGGCGCCGGCGGTGGGGGGGACGGT
>CAWGDE010000009.1:0-6612 GCA_963821195.1 uncultured delta proteobacterium | reverse complement strand
GAACCAGTCGCGGAACGCCAACATCCAGCCGGGCGGCAGCCGGCGGCTCACCGCGGCGAACGCGATCCAGGTGCTCGACGTGCCCACGGGTCCGGTGAGCCGGGCGCAGGGCGACCTCCACCCCGGCGGGAACCCGCACTTCCTGACCGACCCGCGCCGCGCCGGGCAGGTCGCCGCCGCGATCGCCGACCGCCTCTCGACGCTCGACCGCGCGAACGCCGCGACGTACGCGCAGCGGCTCCAGGACTTCCAGAAGCGGCTCTCCGCCGCCGACGCGCGCTGGCAGGCGAAGCTCGCGCCGGTGAAGGGCAAGAAGGTGTTCACGCGGCACCGGACCATGACCTACTTCTTCGACTGGAGCGGCCTCGTCTCGGCGGGCGAGCTCGAGCCGCGGCCGGGCGTGCCGCCGCCCCCGGCGCACCTCGCCGACCTCGTGGGCGTCGCGCAGCGCGAGGGCGTGAAGGCGATCCTCGTCGAGGACTACTACGACACCCAGTCGGCCGAGGTGGTCGCGCGCCACTCCGCCGCGAAGATCGTGCAGATCCCGGGCGACGTGGGGGGAGAGCCGGGGCTCGACACCTACGAGAAGTACATGGACGTCTTCGTGAACCGGGTCGTCGGGGCGGTCCAGTGACGGCGCTCGTCGCGCTCGAGGGCGCCGCGATCGGCTACGGGGGGCGCGCGCTCCTCTCCGGGATCGACCTCGCGGTCGAGTCGGGGGACTTCCTCGCGGTCGTCGGCCCGAACGGCGGAGGCAAGACGACGCTGCTCCGCACGCTCCTCGGCGCGCTGCCGCTCGTCGACGGCCGGCTCGTCCGGCCACGGCCGGTCCACGTCGGCTACGTGCCGCAGCGCGAGCACGTCGACGCGATCTGGCCGTTCCGGGTCCGGGAGGTTGTGATGATGGGGCGCGTGCCCGCGATCGGGCTGCTCCGGCGGGCGGGTCCGCGCGACGACGAGGCCGTGCGGAGCGGCCTCGCCCGGGTCGGGATCGAGGAGCTCTCGGACAAGTGGTACGGCGAGCTGTCCGGCGGCCAGCGGCAGCGGACGCTCATCGCCCGCGCGCTCGCGGCCGAGCCGGAGCTGCTCGCGCTCGACGAGCCGACGAACGGGATGGATCCGGGAGCCGAGCTCGGGACGATGGACCTCCTGCGGGATCTCCAGCGCGGGGGCGGGCCGGCGATCGTGATGGTGTCGCACCGGATCGAGGCCGTCGCGAACTACGCGCGCACGCTCGCGTTCGCGGACAAGGACACGAAGCTCTTCAAGGTCGGGCCGCTCGACGCGATGCTGCGGCCCGAGGCGCTCGAGGCGCTCTACCGCCGGCCCGTGGTGGTCCGGGACGAGGGCGGCCGGCGCGTGGTGCTGTCCGCGAACGGGGAGGTGGGGCGATGAACACGCTCCGGGGCTTCCTCGAGGCCCGCGACATCTGGGAGGTGCCGCTCGCGGCGTCGATCGTCGCCGGCGCGCTGCTCGGCGCGCTCGGGGTGTACGTGGTGCTCCGGCGGACCGTCTTCGTCTCCGCGGCGCTGACGCAGCTCTCCACGGTCGGGCTCGTCCTGACCCTGATCCTCGAGGAGCGCTTCCACATCGAGACGGAGCACCCGTCGGAGCAGCTCGCGGTCGCGATCGCCTTCTCCGCGCTGGGCGCGCTCGTCCTCGGCGCGTTCCGTCCCCGGCGCCTGCCGGCCGAGGCGACCGTCGGCACGAGCTGGGTCGTCGCCTCCGCGCTCGTCGTGCTCGGCGCGAGCCAGCTCGTCCACGCCGCGCACGATCTCGGCGGGCTCGTGTTCGGCAACGCCGTGGCGGTGCCGCTCTCGGACCTCGTGGTGATCCTGGTCGTCGCGGCGCTCGCGACGGCGGTGCAGATGGCGTTCGCGAAGGAGATCGCCTTCGTGTCGTTCGACCCGGAGACCGCCGAGGCGCTCGGGATGCGGGTGTGGCGCTGGGACGCCCTGCTGTTCCTCACCATCGGCGTCGCGATCCCGCCCGCGGCGCGCGCGCTCGGCGCGCTCCCGGTGTTCGCGTTCCTGACGCTCCCCGCGACGGGCGCGCTGCTGCTCAAGGTGGGCTTCCGGCCCGCGTTCGCGGTCGCCGCGGCGATCGGCGTCGTCGCGGCCGGCGGCGGCTACGTCGCGTCGTGGGCGTGGGAGCTGCCGACCGGCGCGACGATGGTCGCGCTCGCCGCCGTACTCGTCGTGCCCGGCGCGCTCGTGGCGTGGGCGCGGGGCTGATCCGCCGCCGCGCCCACGGTCGATGCACTCACGGCAGGGCGCACCTCGCGCCGCGCGACTCCGCGTCGTGCGCCACGAACACCGCCGCCGTGCGCGGCGGGATCGTGAACGTGCCGGTGCGGCAGTCGAACCGCGTCGCCCGCACGAACGGGTCGGCCGAGCCGCGCTGGAACGGGTGCAGCTTCAGCGCCTGGCCCTTCAGGGCCGACGCCGGGAACGTGATGGCGTGTGGACCCGGGTCGGCGTTCACGAGCACGAGCACCTGACCCCAGGGGCCGGGGGTGTGGGGCGGGGCGACGATCCGCATCGCGACGAGCCCGGGGATCTGGTCCGGGCCGACGTTCAGGAACGTCACCTGCGAGCGGATCTCCTTCGAGGTCCGCAGGCGCAGGAGGTCCGTCGAGCGCCGGATCTTCAGCATCTCCTCGAAGTGCGCCTCGGCGGCGGCGATCTCGCCCGGCCCGGGTCGGATCGAGTCCGGCGGAGACACGCGAGCGAGCAGCGGCGCGAGGAAGTCGGGCGAGGCGTTCCAGCCGATCGGGAGGCCCGAGCCCCAGGCGCTCGTCTGGCCCGTGAAGTCGAGGCGGTTGAACCAGTCGCCCGAGTCGTAGCTGTTCCCGTCGCCCGACTTCGATCGGAGGAGCTCGTCCCCCGCGAGGAAGAACGGGATGCCCTGCGAGAGCGCCACGATCGAGACGCCGAGGTCGTGGGCGCGGACGCGGTCCTGGAGCGAGGCGGCGCAGGGGAGCTTCACCTGGACCGCGTCGAACCAGGTCTCGTTGTCGTGGGCCGAGATGTAGCTGATCGTGTCGTCCGGACGGAGTGCGTACCCGGCCGGCTGGCCCTGGTAGTCGAACTGGCTGCCGAGCCGCTTCGTGCCGCTCGCGTCGACGAGCGCGTAGTCGGCGAGGTTCCCGGCCATCCCGAGCCGCACGATGTCCGCGTAGGCGAGGAGCTGCGCCTCGAGCTCCGCGGCGGGCGGCGCGGGGCGCGGATCGCAGCCGCTCGGGTCGAGGGCGAGCCCGGTCGCGAACCCCTGGTCGCGGCGGTCGGAGAACGGGCTTCCGCCGCGGACCCGGTCGCGCAGGCGGTCCGTGAACGTGCCGATGCCGGTGCCGGCCATGTTGAGCTGGGTGGCGTTGACGCCGCGCGCGTCGTTCGCCACCTCGCCGAAGTTCCAGCCCTCGCCGTAGACGTACACGGCCTTCCCGTCCACGCCGTCGCGGCTCTTCGAGAGCGCGTCGAGCGCGCTCCGCACCTTCAGCATGTTCGACTTCATGTGGTGGCCCATGAGGTCGAAGCGGAAGCCATCCACCTTGTAGTCGCGCGCCCAGGTGACGATCGAGTCCACCATGAGCTTCTCCATCATGAGGTGCTCGCTCGCGGTGTTCTGGCAGCAGGTGGAGGTCTCGACGTTCCCGTCGGCGTTCAGGCGGTGGTAGTAGCCGGGGACGACCTTGTCGAGGACGGAGTTCGGGTTCTCGCCCGACGCGTTCGTGTGGTTGTAGACGACGTCCATCACGACGCGGAGGCCGTCCTCGTTGAGCGCCTTCACCATCGAGCGGAACTCGCGGATGCGCGCCGGGCCGTTCGGATCCGCCGCGTAGCTGCCCTCCGGCACCGTGTAGTGGAACGGGTCGTAGCCCCAGTTGAAGCCGTCGTCGTTCCTCACCTGCGAGACGCACGCCGCCTGCTCCGGCGAGTCCGGCGGGAAGCTCGCGAGATCGCACGGCGGGTCCTGCCACGTCGAGCGGTCCTCGTTCACCGTCGCGAAGTCGAAGGCGGGGAGGAGGTGGACGTGGCTGAGCCCCGCGCCCGCGAGCTGCCGCAGGTGGCGGGTCCCGGCCGAGTCGAGCGCGAACGCGTCGAACGTGCCGCGGAGCGCCGCCGGCACGCTGGCGTCGTTCGCGCTGAAGTCGCGGACGTGCAGCTCGTAGATCGTGATGTCGGTCGGCGCGCGGAGCGGCGGCTTCGCGACGTACGCCCAGCCCCGAGGCGCGAGCGCGGGATCGGAGAGGTCCACGATCTGGCTGCGGAGCGAGTTCGTCGAGAGCGACAGCGAGTAGGGATCGGTGACGAGGTTCTGGACGATCGCCCCCGCCGGCGGAACCGAGCGCGTGAAGACCGTGACCTCGTACAGGTAGTACATGCCCTTCCATGCGGGCGCGCCGACCGCCGTCCACGTGCCGGTCGCGTCGACGGTCATCGGGACCACCGTCTCGCTCGCGCCGGCACCGGAGCCGCCGAACAGGTGGAGCTTCACCGAGAGCGCCGTCGGCGCCCAGACCCGCAGCGTGGGCGCGCCGCGCGAGAACGTGATGCCGAGCTTCGCGCCGTAGGCGCTCGGGCTGCCGCTCACGTAGAGGTCGTCGAGGACGCCGGGGATCTGCAGCGCGGTCGCGTCCGCCCGCGAGCCGGCGAACGACGCCGAGACGGCGAGCTGGCCGCGCAGGAGGTCGCGCGCGATGGCCACTGCCTCCGGCGGGACCCGGAGCGCGGTCGCGCCGGCGAGGTGCGGGAACCTGGCGCGCAGGTCGGCGGGAAGGCCGCCGGGGAGGACGGACAGGTCGAACGCGACGCCGCCCGACACGCCGTCGTCGGAGAGCGCGAGCCCGGCCGCCGGGTCGGCGTGGAGGCGGAACACCTCGCCGTCCTGCACCCGGATCGGCCACGCGATCGTGTCGCGGGAGAGCCAGTGGGCGCGGGCGAGGGTGAGGCTCCCGGGCTTCTCGGCGCCGACTGTGATGGTGAGCACGTGCGAGGTCGAGTCCCACTGGAAGGTGACCGGCGCGCACGCCGCCGGCACGGCGAACGCGATGTTCGCGCCGCCCGGCGCGCCGCCCGCGCCGTAGTTCACGTCCCACGACTCGTCGATCGCGACCTTCGCCTCGTAGTTGCCGGCCGGGAGGATGGAGGTCGTGAACGTGTAGATGCCGTCACCGTCCGGATCCTCGAGCCAGGAGCGGAGGCAGCCCGGATCCCAGTCGCCGGGGCAGCCCAGCTCGGACTGGAAGCTGCCCGGGACCGTCGCGATGATCGCGTTCCGGTTCGAGGTGATCCAGTGCGTCGCGTCGTCGAAGTAGAACTTCACCGCCGCGGGCGCGGCGAGCGTGAGCGGGATGTTCCCCCCGTTCAGCTGCGCGTTCGCGCCGTAGTTCACGTCCCAGCTGTCGTTCAGCGCCGCCTTGTACTCAAAGCTGCCCGCCGGGAGGTCGAACGTGCCCTGCCACACGCCGTCCGCCGCATCGTACGCGAGGTGGGTCGCGGCGCAGGCCGGATCCCAGTCGCCCGCGCAGCCCAGCTCGGACTGGAGGCTCCCCGCGATCGTGACGGAGGCGGGGAGGGGCGTCGGCGCGGCGCCCGTCGTGACCGTGAGGACGTGCGTCGCGGCGTCGTAGGAGAAGGTGACCGGCTCGCAGTCGCTCGTCACCACGAACGGGATGTTCGCCCCGTTCTGCACGCCGCCCGCGCCGTAGTTCACGTCCCACGACTCGTTCAGCGCGACCTTCACCTCGTAGCTGCCCGCCGGGAGCGAGGAGGTCGTGAAGGTGTAGATCCCGTCGCCGTCCGGGTCCTCCAGCCAGGAGCGGAGGCAGCCCGGATCCCAGTCGCTCACGCAGCCGAGCTCGGACTGGAAGCTCCCCGGCGCGACCGCGATCACCGAGTTCTGGCTCGAGGTGATCCAGTGGGTGCGGGGGTCGTAGTAGAACTTCACGTCCGCGGCGGACGCCAGGTCGAACGCGATGTTCGCTCCGCCCAGCGTGGCGTTCGCGCCGTAGTTCTCGTCCCACGTCCCGTTCAACGCGGCCTTGTACTCCCAGCTGCCTGCCGGGACGTTGAAGGTCCGTTGCCAGACGAGGTCGTCCAGGTCGAGAGCGAGGTTCGTCGCGGCGCAGGCGGGATCCCAGTCCTGGGCGCAGCCGAGCTCCGACTGCAGGGACCCGGCGACGGTCACGGACGCCTGCGCGCCAGCGGTGAGGGGAAGGAGCGCGAGCGCGAGCGCGGGAAGCGCGCGCGTGAGGTTGCGGAGCACCGAGGTCATGGATCCTCCCGGCCCGCGTGCGGGGCGTCGGGAGCAGCCGGGCCGCCCACCGGTCACGGGGCGCGCCGATGCTAGGCCACCGCGCGGAGGAGAGACGTGCGCGCCTGGTCGGTCAGGTGGGGCGTCCCTGCCGGAGCGGCGGGGTTCCCGCGCGCCGCGTCGCAGGCGCTCCCGCGGCCCAGAAGAAACCCTTGACCCCCGGTCCTCGCGAGCGTAGAAAGCCGCCTCGATTCACGCTCTTCCAACCTGACGCGGGGTGGAGCAGCCAGGTAGCTCGTCGGGCTCATAACCCGAAGGTCGCAGGTTCAAATCCTGCCCCCGCAACTCTGAATTCCG
>CAWGDE010000008.1:0-11853 GCA_963821195.1 uncultured delta proteobacterium | reverse complement strand
CGCCATCACGTGCTCGACGGTGTGGACGCGCGCCTTGCCGAGGGCGAGGTTGGTCGAGAGCGTGGTGTCCGCGACGAACTCGTTGCGGGCGGGGATTCCTCGACGCCGAGGTCCATCCGGACGAAGGAGACGCCGGCGTCCGCCGGGGCCGGGGCGAGCGTCAGCGTCGCGGGCTCGCCCGAATGCAGGCCGACGCCCGTGCAGGACACGCGCTTCGCAACCGTCCGCTGATTCCAGTGAGCCATTCTTGAGAGTCCCATCCGGGGCGACCTGCCCGTGCGCGACCCTTCCGAGCAATCGATGTGCCAGCCGACCTCGAATTCGACGCCAGAATCAGCCGCCGATCAGCGGCTCAACATCGCGAACCAACGAGTGTTTTTGCCTGGGTTCGCATCGCCCCGCCCGGTGCCACCTGTCGACCCCCGAGATCGCGCACTCGAACCCGTCGAGATCGCGACATCCGTGTCAGGCCGGCACGGTTCCCCCGTGCCGAGGGCGGGGCTTATACCATGTGCGACTTCGCCCGCGGAGTCCCCGAAGCGTGATCCCACTCAAGGACGACAACCCCGCCGAGCGATTCCCGCTCGTGACGATCGCCCTCGTCGCCGTGAACGTCGCCGCGTTCTGGTGGCAGGTGGCGGGCGTCGGGCTCGAGGCGTCGGTGCTCCGCGGCGGCGCGATCCCTTACGAGATCCTCACCTTCCAGGACATCAACGAGCGCGACGTCGTGGCGCCGCCGCTCACGATCCTGACGAGCATGTTCCTGCACGGCGGGATCGGCCACATCGCGGGCAACATGCTGATGCTCTGGATCTTCGGGAACAACGTGGAGGACGCGCTGGGGCGCGTTCGGTTCCTCGCCTTCTACCTGCTCTGCGGGATCGCGGCGGCGCTGTCGCAGACGATCGCCTCGGCCGCGTCGGGCGATCCCGCCGCCATCCAGGCACCGATGGTCGGCGCGTCCGGCGCGATCGCCGGCGTGCTCGCGGCGTACCTCATCATGTTCCCGCGGCAGCGGGTGCTCACGCTCATCGTGCCGTTCTGGCTGTTCCACCTGCCGGCGGGCCTCTTCATCGGGTTCTGGTTCGTGGGGCAGGTGCTGAACGCGCTGTTCGGCTCGGCGGGGAGCGTCGCGGTGTTCGCGCACATCGGCGGGTTCGTCGCCGGGTGGCTCCTCTTGAAGGTGATGGGGCGCCGGCCGACCTGGAGGGCGCGGAGGGTGAGCTGGTAGCACGCATCTGCGACAGCGCCGCCCCGCGCGCTCCCGCCCCCTACAGCAACGACCCCTGGTTCCCCCGCGGCTTCTCGCGCCCGAGGTGCGCGTATGCGGGCGGCAGCGCCACCCTTCCGCGCGGGGTCCGCGCGAGGAAGGCCTCGCGGACGAGGAACGGCTCGTACACGTCCTCGATCGTGTCCCGCTCCTCGCCCACCGCGGCGGCCACGGCGTCGATCCCCACCGGCCCGCCGCCGAAGGTGTCCAGGATCACCGTGAGGATCCGCCGGTCCATCGCGTCGAGGCCGCGCGCGTCGACCTCGAGCCGCTCGAGCGTGGTGTCCACGATCGCCTTCGTGAGCTTGCCCTCGCCCTCCACCTGGGCGAAGTCTCTCGCGCGCTGGAGGAGCCGGATCGCGATGCGAGGGGTGCCGCGGGCGCGCCGCGCGAGCTCCTCCGCGCCGGCGGGCTCGACCGGCAGCGCGAGCTTCCGCGCCGCCCGGATCGCGATCTCCCTGAGCTCGGGCGGCTCGTAGTAGCCGAGCCGCTCCTGGATCGGGAAGCGGTCGCGGAGCGGCGAGGCGAGGAGGCCGGTGCGCGTGGTCGCGCCGACGAGCGTGAAGCGCTCGAGCTTCATCTCCATCGTCTGCGCGCCGATGCCGGCGCCGAGCACCACGTCGAAGCGGAAGTCCTCCATCGCGGGATAGAGGGCCTCCTCGACGGCGGGCGAGAGCCGGTGGATCTCGTCGATGAAGAGGATGTCGCGCGGGGCGAGCGCGGTGAGGAGGCCGGCGAGGTCGCCCTTCTTCACGAGGGCGGGGCCGCTCGTCACGTGAAGCGTGACGCCGAGCTCGCGCGCGAGGATGTGCGCGAGGGAGGTCTTCCCGAGGCCGGGCGGGCCGGAGAGGAGCACGTGGTCGAGCGCGTCGCCGCGGGCCCGCGCGGCCTTCGCGTACACGCGGAAGTTCTCGACGAGCTTCTCCTGCCCGACGTACTCGTCGAACGTCGCGGGGCGGAGCGACTGCTCGAGCCGCTCCTCGCCCTCCTCGGCCTTGGCGGAGACCTCGCGCAGCGGCTTCACGCTCATCGCGCGGGACGGTAGCACGGACGGGTGACGCGGCGGCGCCGGTCACGAGGCCGCGGCGGGCAGGGCCGCGCCCCCGCGCGGCCCGAACCCGACACCCGCCGTGCGCCCTCGAAGGGCGCCACCTGGCGCCCGCGAGGCGCTCGCGCCGCCCGCGTCAGCCGAGATCGATTGGCACGAACACGCGCGCGTCGCCGCGCTGCACGAGCAGCGCCAGGTGGTCCTTCGCCTTCTCGGCGAGCGCGCGGAGCTGCTCGACGCCGCTGATCGGCGTCCCGTCGACCGCGACCACGACGTCGCCGGGCTGGATGCCCGCCCGCGCCGCAGGGCCGGTCGCGTCCTCGACGACGGCGCCGCCGCTCAGGTCCGCCGCCCGTTGCTCGTCCGGCGTGAGCGGCCGCACGACGAGGCCGAGACGCCCGGAGGGATGCTGCGGGCCGGCGGCGGAGGCCACCGTCCTGTCCTTCGCCTCGCCGACCTTCACTTCGATCTCCCGGCGCGCGCGGTCGCGCCAGACCGTGAGCTTCGCGGTGGTGCCCGGCTTCATCGCGGCGATCTTCGGGGGAAGGTCGCTCGAGCTGCCGATCTCGTCGCCGTTCACGGCGAGGATGACGTCGCCGGGCTTCACGCCCGCCGCCGCGCCGGCGCTGCCCTTCTCGACCATCGACACCAGGGCGCCCACGGGCTCGTCGAGCCCGAACGACCGCGCGAGCGACTGGTTCACGTCCTGGATCGTGACGCCGAGCCGACCGCGAACGACGTGGCCGTGGGCGACGAGCTGCTGCTCGACGTTCACCGCGACGTCGATCGGGATCGCGAAGGAGATCCCCATGTACCCGCCGGAGCCCGTGTAGATCTGCGAGTTGATGCCGATGACGTCACCGGCGAGGTCGAAGAGCGGACCGCCGGAGTTGCCGGGGTTCACCGCCACGTCCGTCTGCAGGAACGGGACGTAGCCCTCGCCCGGGAGCGACCGCGCCCGCGCCGACACGACGCCGGCGGTCGCGCTGTTCTCGAACCCGAAGGGCGAGCCGATGGCGAGCACCCACTCGCCCACCTGCGTCCGGGAGGGATCGCCGACCTTCACGGTCGGCAGCCCCTTCGCGTCGATCTTGATCACCGCGACGTCGGTGTCCTTGTCGATGCCGAGCACCTTCGCGCGGTACTCGCGCTTGTCGGTGAGCTTGACGGTGACCTCGTTCGCGCCGTCGACCACGTGGGCATTCGTGAGGATGAGCCCGTCCGGCCTCACGATGAACCCGGAGCCCTGCCCGCGGACGGGGGCGCCGTGATTCGGCCCGGGCTGACCGAACCGGCGGAAGAAGCGGAAGAAGGGATCGTCGCCGTCGCCCGGCCCTTGCGGCGTCGCGTCGCCGGTCTTCACGGTCCCGGCGGTGCTCACGTTCACGACGGCCGGGCCGTACCGGCGCACGATCGCGGTGAAGTCGGGGTACCCGCGGGCCGTGACGAGCGGCGCTGCGGCGGGGGCGGGGGGCGGCGCCACCTCCGCGGTCGCGGCGCGCGCCGGCGAGAGGAGCGTGGCCCCGGCGACGGCGCCGCCCGCGCCGACGAGGAGCGCGCCGGCGAGAGCGGCGGCGCGGGAAAGCCTGAATGCCATATGGATCCTCCTGGTGCACCCGGGTCGTTCCGGGTTGGCGGATCCGTAGCCAGCGTCCCTTAAGGCAGTCTTAAGAGGCGGCGGACCTCTCGGGTCGCGCGCCGCCAGCGCCCTGGGGCGGCGCGGAGGGCCGGGCGGGCGCGCTCGCCGCCGGAGCCTCGGCCGCCAGAGCGGGGAAGACGACCCGGACCGTGAGCCCTCCGCCGGGCGTCTCGCGCAGCGCGACGGCCGCCCCGTCCCGTTCCGCGATCACCCTCACGATCGCGAGGCCGAGACCGCTGCCGGATCCGGGCGCGCCCGGGAGACGATAGAAGCGGTCGAACACCCGCTCCCGCTCCACCTCCGGGATCCCGGGCCCGTCGTCCGCGACCTCCAGGAACGGACGGCCGTCCTCGACGCCAGCGGAGACGTCCACCCGTCCGCCCGCGGGCGTGTAGACGACGGCGTTGTCGACGAGGTTCGCGACCAGCGTGCGCAGCGCCCCCGCGTCGGCGAGCGCGACCGCGTCGTCGGCCACGCGCGTCGCGCCGAGGTCGACGCGGCGGCGCTCCGCGATGATCGCGTGATCCGCGACCGCCTCGCGCGCGAGCTCCGCGAGCGAGACCGGCGCGCGCGTCGGGTCGGTCTGGGCACCCGGCTCGAGCCGGGCCAGCGTGAGGAGCTGGCGCACGACGTGCGTCGCGCGATCGAGCCCGGCCTCGAGGTCGGCGAGCGCCGCGGCTCGCTCCGCGCCCTCGGCGCTGCGCGCGAGCTGGGTCTGCAGCTTCAGGGCGGCGAGCGGCGTCCGGAGCTCGTGGGCGGCGTCCGCGACGAACGCGCGCTGCGAGGCGAGGGCGCCCCGGAGGCGATCGAGCAGGGCGTTCAGGGCCCGCACGAGCGGCACCGCCTCCTCGGGCACGGTGCTCTCGTCGAACGGCTCGAGCGCGGCTGCCGTCCGCGAGGCGGCCGCGCCTGCGAGCCGGTCCAGCGGCGCGAGCGACCGCCCGACGATCCCCCAGATGAGGAGCGCCAGCAGCGGCAGGAGGAGGAGCACCGGCGCGAGCGTTCGCCTGACCGCGGTGAGGGCAAGCTCCTCGCGGAGCTCGAGCGGCTGCGCGACCTGGACGACCTCGCCGCCGATCACGGTCGAGTAGACGCGCCACCCGCCGGCCGGCCCGGGGATGGTGGCGAACCCGAGCTCCGCGATCTCCGGTAGCCCGGCCCCCGGGCGCGAGACGTACAGCCGGGCGCCGCTCTGATCCCAGATCTGGATGACGAGGTCGCCCTCGCTCGCGCCGCCGCCCGCACGCGCGAGGGCGCGATCGGACATCGAGAGCGCCGTCTCCCGCAGGTGGTAGTCGAGGAGCGCGTCGATCTCCTGCCGCGCGATGCGGTACGTGGCGGCGAGCGCGACGAGCGTCACCGCGACGACCCCGCCGAGGAGCGCGAACAGCAGCGTGCGACGGATGGATCTCACGATCTCCCCGGAACCATGTACCCGACTCCGCGGAGCGTCTTGATCCACTCCGCACCGAGCTTGCGCCGGAGCGCGTGCACGTGCACCTCGACCGCGTTGCTCTCGACCTGCTCGCCCCAGCCGTAGAGGCGCTCCTCGAGCTGCGCCCGGGAGAGCGGCCGCCCGGCGCGCTCGAGGAGCGCATGGAGGAGCGCGAACTCGCGGGCGGAGAGCGCGACCGGTGCCCCATCGAGCCGCACCTCGTGCGCGGCGGGATTGAGGACGAGGCGTCCGTGCTCGAGGACGGGCGCCGCCCGGCCGCTGCTGCGCCGCTGCAGGGCGCGGATGCGCGCGGCGAGCTCCTCGAGATCGAACGGCTTCACGAGGTAGTCGTCGGCGCCCGCGTCGAGCCCCGCGACCCGGTCGCCGACCGCGTCGTGTGCTGTGAGCACGAGCACGGGCACCCGGCCACCGCGGCGCCGAAGCCCGCGGAGGACCTCGAGCCCGCCCTTGCGCGGGAGGCCGAGGTCGAGGAGGACCACGTCGTACGGCTCAGTGGCGAGCGCGCCCTCGGCAGCCTCGCCGTCCTGCACCCAGTCCACGGCGTGTCCCGCGCGGCGCAGACCGCGCTCCACTCCGGCGCCGAGCATCCGGTCGTCTTCGACGAGGAGGAGTCGCATGGGTGCGCGCGCACATCCGCGCCATCGGTTCTCATACCGCGTGCGCGGCCGGTGCGCCCCCGGAACCCGCTTGCGGGTCGATCGGGTGAGCCCCTCCTGGACGCGGGGGTCGGCGCGCGCCCTTAAGCCCGCGTTAAGGCGCGGGCCCTATCGTCAGGGGCGCGGAGGGGCGAGCCGCTCGAGAGCGGACGTCCAGGAGGAACCCGTGGCCGATCGTGACGGAATGGCGCGTCAGGATTCCAGTTCGACGCCGGCAGGCGAGAGGATCCCGACGATCGTCCTCGTCGTACGCAACGGGACGAACCCGCGAAGCTCGAGTCGGATCATGCGGTGGGTGAGGGCGCTCGTCCCGGCCGCGCTGATCCTGATCTCGTCCGCTCCGCTCGCCGCCGCGTCGGACGACGTCATCACCGTCAGCGTCGACGAGGTCGAGGCCGGGCCGCTCGCCGTGGCGGCGGCGCTCGCCCGGCCGCGGAGCGGGCGCGACTGAGGGTGGCGAGCAGCTGCCGTGCCGGACGGGTCGATCGGCGTTCACATTCCCGGACGGGACGTGCGTCCGGCGCGCGCCGGGCGCCGCGGCTCCGGAGGACGCCCTCGAGGACGGGAGCGGGTAGGAAGGTCGACCCACGTCATGCTGGAACAGAGGGGCCCGAGACGTGTAGGACTACGCCCATGAAGACGCTGACCGAGCTGAGTGGTTCCGTGATCCGGGTCGCCGCCGCGGCGGTGGCCGAGGTGAGGCGCTCTCTCCCACACGAGGAGAAGCCCGCAGAGACCGCTGCGCCGCAGGAGCCGGCCGGCGCGCCGGACGCCGCGAGCGAGCCTGCCGCGGAGACCGCGGGAACGCCCGAGGCTCCCGCCGCCGTGGCCGCACCCGAGGCACCCGCCGAGACGCCGCCCGCCGCGCCCGAGACCGGCGGCGCGAGCGAGGCCATCGACGCGGCGATCGCCAGGGCGACCGGGGCGTCCGGCGATCGGATCGCCATCGTGCGCGGCGCCGTCGAGGCGGTGGGCCGGCACGCCGACGACGTCCGCGTCGTGCGGGTGTTCGGGCTCGAGGAGGAGCTGCGCGGCGCCACCAAGGTGGGCGCCTACCAGTACCTCGTGGATCGCTACCCCGCGACCATGAAGCAGGTCGGCGCCCGTCCCGAGGAGCGCGGCCGGCGCGGCGGCGGGCGCGGCGGCGGCGGCGGTGGGGGCGGCGGCCGGGGCGGCGGCGGGCGCGGCGCGGCGGCGGGGACCACGGGTGGATTCTCGATGGACTCGCTCCGCGAGGACCGTAAGAACGAGCGCGGCGGCGGACGCGGGCGGCCCGGCGGAGGCCGGGGGCCGGGCGGCGGACGCGGACCCGGCGGCTCGCCGGGCGGCGCTCCGAAGAAGTAGGCGCACGGGGCATGCACGCACCCCTCGAAACGCTCCTCGCCGACGGCGTCGTCGACGAGGTCTGCGGACGGCTGAAGAGCGGCAAGGAGGCCGACCTCTGGCTCGTCCGCTCCGGCGGCGAGCTCCTCGCCGCGAAGATCTACAAGGCTCCCCACGTCCGGAGCTTCCGGAACAAGGCCGGCTACAAGGAGGGGCGTCGCGTGCGCGACACGCGCACGCAGCGCGCGATGGACCGCGGCAGCCGGTTCGGACAGGCGGCGGCGGAGGAGGCCTGGAAGACGAGGGAGTCGGACGCGCTGCACGCGCTGCACGCCGCGGGCGTGCGCGTCCCCAGGCCGGTGCTGTTCCACGACGGCGTCCTGCTCATGGAGCTCGTCGTGGACGCCGCACGGCCGCCCCGCGCCGCGGCTCGTGGACGCGCACGTGGCCCGCGACGCGGCCGCCGCGATGTACGCCGACCTCCGCGCGCAGGTGGTCCGCATGCTGGGGTGCGATCTCATCCACGGCGACCTCTCGCCCTACAACGTGCTGCTCGGGCGCGACGGTCCGGTCGTGATCGACTTCCCGCAGGTGGTCGGCGCGGCCCACAACAGCCAGGCCGAGTCGTTCCTGCACCGCGACGTCGAGAACCTCCGGCGGTTCTTCGCGGCGCTCGACCCGGCGCTCCGCTCGGCCGCCAACGACGCGCGGGAGATCTGGCGCGCGTACACGCGTCGCGAGCTGACGCCCGACTTCGTCCCGAGCGGGAAGCCGCCCCCCGAACCGCCCCACGCCGGCCACGCGCACCACGCCCCGGCCCACGCGCCGAAGGCCGCTCACGCGGGCGATCCCCGCCGCTCGCACCCGCCGCGCCACCCATCGCCCGCGCCGCGTCCGCCCGGCGGCCCCGGGCGCGATCGCCGCCGCGGCGCTCCCGGCCCCGACGTGATCCGCGTCGCGCGTCCGCCGCTCGGCGCGCAGCGACCGCCCGCGCCCGAGCCGCACCGCGCTCCGCCCCCGCCCCCGCCCCCGCCGCACGCGGGCTCGACCCCGCGCGCCGAAGACGGCCGGCCACGCCGGCGACGGCGGCGACGGCGGCGGTGAGATCGCCCTTCAGTCTGCCTCGCCTCCTTTTCGCGCGCCGGATTCCCTTCGGGGGCCAGGTCTGGTCCTTCTCAATCGGGTGGCTGGTTCAGCCTATCGGTTTCACCCATCGCGAATCACTTCGGCCCAGTGGTTCCGTGATCTCCTGAATGGCCAGATTGCGCTTCTGCGGGTAAGTCCGCGGGTAAGTCATTCAAACGTGGTTCCGGATCCGATGACGAACGCTACGGAAACGGCCCCACGACCGGCCCGCGCCGCTTACTCCGGGAACACCTGGTCCGCGCCCTCGTCCGCGGGCGGAGGATCGAGCTCCTCGGGCGGCGCCTGGGCGCGGGCGAGGGGAGGCGGAGTCGCGTCGAGCCCGAGGCAGTCGAGGATGCGCCTCGCGACCGCGGCCTCGGAGATGAAGGCGAGGACGCGGAGGCGGCAGGGGTGGTTCCGGCCGAGTCCCGTGGAGCGGGGCGCGCGCCGATCGGGCGCCTTCAGTCCAGGATGATCTGCGGGTCGAGGGGCTCGCACTTCTCGGACGTCTTCGACCTGACGATGAAGGTGTACGGCTTGTTGTCCTTCTTGTGAGTCTGCGCCGGCGCCTCGAGAACTCCGCCGAGCGACTCGACGGTGTTCTTCCCGAACGGGTCGAACTCGAGGACGAAGTCCGTCTTCGGCGGGCTCGACTCGAATCTCACGGTCTGACCGCCCTTCACCCGGACGCAGTCCACCCGCTCGCCCGAGCAGTTCGTGAAGTCGGCCGTGGCGGCGACGGGACATCCGGCCTTGTCGAAGGCGATGGTGAACTTGTACGGGTCCGTTGGGTTCGGGAGCCCGCCGTTCTTGTACTTCACCGTCGCGCATCCGCCGATGACCAGCAGGACGCCAACGGCGGCCCCGGCCCGCGCCATCCGCGATCCGACGCCGTTCCCACGCTTCGTTCGCACGCTCATGGTTCCCTCCTGGGTTGGTCTGCGCCTTTCACCTCTCCGCCTTCGGGAGCAGCGCCGCGAACCGCGCGTCCGCGCGGATGGAATCGAGCCCCGGGTCCTTCGGCAGGAGGTACCGCGGGTACCCGAGCGCGACGGCCCGCTCGATCTCGGCCAGCGCCGCGTCGTTCGCGCCGAGGCGCACCGCGACGAGCGCCGCGTTGTAGTGGACGTACGGGTCCTTCGGATCGCGCTTCAGCGCCTCCGCGGAGAGCCGCCACGCGTCGTCGGCGCGGCCGAGCCTGGCCTCGTAGTGCGCCAGGTCCGAGGTGGCGCCCGCGTCCGCTGGGTTGATCCGCAGCCGCTCCGCGGCGAGCTCCGCCGCCTTCCGGTACGCCGCCGTCGCGTCCGCGTCCCGCCCGCCCACGTGGGCGTAGGCGTCGGCAAGGTTGCCCCGGACGCGATGGTCCTCGGGAGCGAGCGCCACGGCCTTCTCGTACAGCGCCGCCGCGTCGGCGATCCGCCCGAGGTAGTACGAGCTCGTCGCGAGGTTGGAGTAGACGCTGGCCGTCGGCTGCAGCGCGAGCGACGTGCGCCACGCTTCCGCCGCCTTCGCGAGGTCGCCTCCCTCGTAGTACGCCGCGCCGAGGTAGTTGTGCGCCCTGGGATCGTCGGGCGTGCACGCGACCTCCTCGGCGTAGCTCCGCGCCGCCTCGGGGTAGCGCCCCGCGCGGAAGTAGAAGTGGCCGCGCAGCTTGTGGACGCGCCAATCCCCGGGATCGAGCGACGCCGCCTGCGCGAAGATGCGCTCCGCCTCCTCGTTCCGGCGCTGCGCGGCGAGGGCCTGCGCGAGCCCGAGCAGGGCGTCGACGGTGCTGCTCGGGAGCGTCGACGCCTGCCGGAACTCGCGCTCCGCCTGGTCGTACTTCCCCGACGCGAGGTGCAGGTTCCCGAGCGCCACGTAGACGTCGCCCGCGTCGGGGTCCCGGGAGAGCGCCGTCGCGCACGCGGCCTCCGCCTGCGCGAAGCTCTCGGCCGCGCGGCCGAGCCCCTCGTACCGCGCGAGCCACGCCTCGCACAGCCCGGCGTGGGCCTGCGCGAACGCCGGGTCTGCCGCGACGGCCTCCGCGAAGAGCGCCGTCGCGCGGTCGACGCTCTCGCGGCTCACCGGCAACCGCAGCTGCGCGCGCCCGCGGAGATACGCGTCGTACGCCGCGACGCTCGCGGCGTGCGGCCGGCGGAACTCCCCCTCCGAGGTGCGCGAGAGGACGAGCTCGAGCGCCCCCACGACCTGGCGCGCGATGTCGTCCTGGATGGCGAAGACGTCCTCGAGCCTCCGCTCGTAGGTCTGCGCCCACACCCGGAACCCGGAGCGGCCGTCGACGAGCTCGACAGCGATCCGCACGCTGTCCCGGGAACGGCGCACGCTGCCGTCGAGCACGACGTCGACGCGGAGGCGCCGAGCGACGTCCGCGATCGGGACCTTCCTGCCCTTGAAGTAGAAGGACGAGGTCCGCGCCGCGACCTTTAGCTCCCGGAGCCGCGTCAGCGTGTGGAGGATCTCCTCGTCAGGCCGTCGCTGAAATACTCGTTGTCGGCGCTGTCGCTGACGTTCTCGAACGGGAGCACCGCGATCGCGCGCGCCCGCGCGGGGGCCGGAGTGTCGAGCAGGTACCCGCGCACCGCCCAGGCCCCGACCGCCAGGACGGCGGTGGCCGCGACGACCCCCGCGGCCACCCGCGAGGACCGGGCCTTCCGGACGGGTCTCGCCGTCGCCTCCGGCGCGCGCCCGAGGTCCGCCGCGAGGGCCGAGAGCGCCGCGAGCACCGCCGCCCCGTCCCTCGGCCGGTTCGTGGGATCGTCCTCCAGCATCCGCGCGACGAGCGCCGCGAGGCCGCTCGCCCCGGGCAGCTCGAGCGGCGGGGCCTCCCGCGCGGACAGGACGGCCCTGCCGCCGGCGTTCGCCGGGAACGGCAGCTCGCCGCTGAGCATCTCGAAGAGCATCACCCCGAGCGCGTAGACGTCGGTGCGCTCGTCCTCCGGCGCGCCGCGCCACTGCTCGGGGGCCATGTACTCCGGCGTGCCGCCCTCGACGCGCCGCCGGCCGAAGGCGTGGGACATCCCGAAGTCGAGGACCTTCACCTGGCCGTCCGCGCAGAGGAAGACGTTCGACGGCTTGAGGTCCCTGTGGATCACGCCCTGCGCGTGGGCGTGGCGAAGACCCTTCGCGATCTCGGTCGCGATCCGGACCGCCTCCGCGACCGCGGTCGGCCCCTCGCGCAGCCGGTGCTCGAGCGTCGCGCCGCGGAGCAGCTCGAGGACGAGGTACGGCCCGAAGTCGCACCGCCCCACGTCGAAGAGCGTGACGAGGTTCGGGTGCGAGAGCTGCGCGACGACCTCCGCCTCGCGGCCGAGCTGGTCCGACCCCGCCTCGAGGCGG
>CAWGDE010000007.1:0-10028 GCA_963821195.1 uncultured delta proteobacterium | reverse complement strand
GACGAATCGCCGGGACTGTCAGCGCCAGCGTGGTGAACGAACGCTCGTCGCCGTAGCTCGTGCCGAGGGCGTTCGTCGCGAACGCGCGCACCCAGTAGGTGGTCGCGGGAGCGAGGCCGTCGCAGAGGGTCGCGTACGTGCCCGAGCCGAAGCCCGAGAAGTAGACCGTGTCGCGCGTGGTGGGTGACGGATGGGTGGCGAGGACGACGCCGCGCCACATGGCGAGCTCGCCGCCGTCGTCCGTGACGTCGCCATCGACGCGCGCCGCGACGTAGCGGACGTCGGTCACGACGTCGGTGCGAACCGTGGGCAGGGTGACGCCCGCCGGCGCGCCGCTGCAGACGTACTCCGCGGGCCCGGTGCCCACCTGCAGCTTCACGCCGCCGAACAGGCAGTTCGCCCCGGCGGGCTCGGGCGTCATCGTGACGCTCTCGCCGGCCGCGCCGGTCTCCCCCGGCGCGCCGTTGCACACGTAGGCCGGGGAGCCGCCGCCCACCTGCAGCCGCTGGCCGCCGAACTCGCAGTTCGCGCCCGCGGCCTCGGGCGTCATCGCGACGCTCTCGCCCGCCGGGCCGATCTCTCCCGGCGCGCCGTTGCAGACGTAGGTGGGCGCGCCGCTCCCGACCTGCAGCCGCTGGCCGCCGAACTCGCAGCTCGCGCCCGCGGCCTCGGGCGTCACCGCGACGCTCTCGCCGGTGGGGCCGATCTCGCCGGGGGCGCCGTTGCAGACGTAGGTCGGGGAGCCGGCGCCGACCTGCAGCCGCTGGCCGCCGAACTCGCAGTTCGTCCCCGGGGACTCGGGCGTCATGGCGACGCCGTCGCCCGCGGGCCCGGTCTCCCCCGGCGCGCCGTTGCAGACGTAGGTGGGCGAGCCGCTCCCCACCTGGAGCCGCTGGCCGCCGAACTCGCAGCTCGGCCCGGCGGACTCCGGCGTCACGGCGACGCTCTCGCCCGCCGCGCCGGTCGCGCCGTCGCAGACGTAGGCCGGGGAACCCGTCCCGACCTGGAGCCGCTGCCCGCCGAGCTCGCAGTTCGTCCCGGCCGGCTCGGGCGTCACCGCGACGCTCTCGCCGGCCACGCCCGCGTCGCCCGTCGCGCCGTTGCAGACGAAGAGCGGCGCGCCGCCGTCCGTCGTCAGCCTCACGCCGCCCTCCGGGCAGCTCGCGCCGGGATCCTCTGGGGTCGGCACGACGCCCTGCCCGTCGGCTCCCCCGCAGATGTACACGGTGGAGTCGATCTCGGCGGCGTCCAGGACGCCGTCGCGGTCGTCGTCGAGCCCCGCCTCGACCCGGATCCCGCCGTTCGCGCAGTGCGCGCCGAAGGCCTCGTCGCTCGACCGGAGCAGCGTGCTCATCCCGTCGGTGCCCGGGGCGCCCTGCCCCCCGGAGCAGGCAGCCAGCACCACCGCGGCCATCACCGCGAACGCGCGCGTCTTCATGGGTTCCCTCTCCCCGCGGACGTGCGCTCGCAGAGCGCTCCAGTGCCGCACTCACGGAGCGTATCAGTCCGGACGTAGACGCAGCGTCCCACGGGGACCTGACCCCGAGCGCGGGGGGGACCGGGGTACGGCGGCGTCCCACAGCGTGCGCGCTCACCCACGCTCGGTGAGCACGACGCCGGCGATCACCATCACGCCGCCCGCGGCGAACGTCGCGGTGACGGGCTCGCCGTACAGCGCCCACGCGAGCGCGGCGGCGAGCACCGGCTGCGTGTTGGACCAGATCGCGACGCGGCTCGCCTCGGAGCGGCGGAGCGCCCAGTAGTAGAGGAGGTAGGCGACGACGCTCTGGAGCAGCGTGAGGTAGAGGATGCTCGACCATGCGCCGGACGACGCGCGTCCGAACGCCGAGAGGTCCGAGAGAGCGAGCCCGATCGGCAGGTACGCCGCGGACCCCGCCGCGATGGCGACACCGGTCGAGGCGAGGACGCCGTAGCGCTCGGCGTACGGCTTCCCGGCGACCGCGAAGATGGACCACGCCACGACCGCGACCAGGATGAGGAGGTCCCCGACGAGCCCGCGTCGCGCGACGTCGAGGCCCACCGCGCCACGCCCGGCGAGGACGACGACCACCCCGGCGAAGGCGAGCGCGACGCCGGCCACCTTGAGCGCCGTCGCGCGCTCGCCGAGGCGCCAGCGCGCGAGGAGGAACACGAAGACGGGCGCGAGCGCGTACAGGAGCGCGCCGTGGCCCGGCGTGGTGAGCGACATCCCGTACAGGAAGAGCCCCTGGTTCACCGGGATGCCGAGCACGCCGAGGCCCGCGAGGGCGAGCAGGTCGCGGCGGGCGATCCGGACGCCGCTCCACCGCCAGAGCCCCGCGTAGAACGTGCCCGCGAGCGAGAACCGGAACAGCGCGACCTCGAACGGCGACAGCTCCGCGAGCGCCCGCTTCGCCGCGAGGTAGGTCCCGGCCGAGAGGACCGAGTGGAGCAGCATCGCGAGGTGGACCGCCACGGGTCCCGGAACCTAGCCGAAGGACGACCCGAAGACGACCCGTACCCCCGGGACGACGAGGTAGACTGCGCGCCGGGAGGAACGCCATGCGCGCAGGCGAGCCGAGCCGCGCCGGCGAGCATCGACCCGCCCCGGCGCGTTCGCGCGCCTGGCGGGCGGGGGCCTCGATCGCGCTCGCCGCGATCGTCGCCTCGCTGCCGGCGCCCGGCGGGCTCCCGGTCCACGCCTGGTACTTCTTCGCGATCTTCCTCGGCGTCGTCGCGGCCCTCGTGCTCGAGCCCGTCCCGAACGCGGCGGCCGGACTCGTCGGCGTGGCGGTCGTCGTGGCGCTCTCACGCTGGGTGCTGTTCGGCCCGGAGGATCTCGCCCGCCCCGGCTTCGACCCGCGCGCCCGCGCCCTCGAGTGGGCGCTCTCGGGATTCCAGAACCCGGCGGTGTGGCTCGCCTTCTCCGCGTTCATGTTCGGCCTCGGCTACGAGAAGACCGCGCTCGGGCGGCGCGTCGCGCTCTGGGTCGTGAGGTCGCTCGGGAAGAGCACGCTGCGCCTCGGTTACGCGGTGACGCTCGTCGACGCGCTGCTCGCGCCGTTCACGCCTTCGAACACCGCGCGCAGCGCCGGGATCGTGTACCCGATCATCCGCGGCATCCCGCACCTGTACGGCTCCGAGCCCGACTCGCCGTCGGCGCGCCGCATCGGCACGTACCTGCTCTGGACCGCGTTCGCCGCGAGCTGCGTCACGAGCTCGCTGTTCCTCACCGCGCTCGCGCCGAACCTCATCGCGGTCGCCTTCGTCGAGAAGATCGCCGGGATCGAGATCGGGTGGCTGCGGTGGTTCGTGTCCGCGGCGAGCTTCGCCGTCCCGCTGCTGCTCGTCCTGCCGCTCCTCGCCTATGTCCTCTGCCCGCCGGAGCTGAAGAGGAGCCCGGAGGTCCCGGCGTGGGCCGCCGGGGAGCTCGCGCGCCTCGGGCCCGTCTCCCGGCGCGAGGTCGTGTTCGCCCTCCTCATCAGCGGCGCGCTGGCGCTCTGGATCGCCGGAGGCTCGCTCGCCCATCCGACGGCCGTCGCGCTCGTGGTCATGGCCCTCATGCTCCTCGGGCGCGTGGTGACCTGGGAGGACATGGCGGCCCACGCGCCCGCGTGGGACATGCTGATGCGCCTCGCACTGCTGGTCACGATGGCGGACGGCCTGAGCCGGACCGGGTTCGTGGGCTGGATGGCGCACGGTCTCGGCCGCCACGCCACGGGCCTGCCGCCGACCGCCGCCGCGGCGGGGCTGGTCGCCGCGTACTACCTGTCCCACTACCTGTTCGCGACCACCACCGCCCACGCGACCGCGGTGCTCCCGGTGATGCTCGCCGTCGGGCTCGCGATCCCGGGGCTGCGCTTCGGGCCGTTCGCGATGCTGCTCGCGCTCTCGCACGGGATCATGGGAGTGATCTCGCCGTACGCGACGGGACCGGCCCCCGTGTACCACGGCAGCGGCTACCTGCCGTCCGCGACCTTCTGGCGGCTCGGCGCCGCGTTCGGGGCCGTGTTCCTCGGCGCGCTGCTCGTGCTCGGGCTGCCGGCGGTCACCGCGCTGTGGCGGTGACGTCAGCGGTTCGGGTACTTCACGCCGAGCCGCCTGCGGTCGAGCACCTTGATCACGTGCTCCAGGAACTCCAGCTCGTCCATGCTCTCGTCGGACTGGCGCAGGAGGACGCGCGCGCGCGCGCGGAAGAGCGCGGGGAGATCGTCCGGGGTCGCGATCGCGAGCAGCGAGCGGGTCTGCGCCTCGAGGTCCCCGCCGACGCGGCCCTCCTTCTCCCACGTGGCGACGGTCTTCTCGAGGGACGCCCGCGTCATCACCGGATCCCCCGGGCGGCGCGCGAGCGTGCGGCTCGTGCGCTCGAGCTCGGAGGCGGCGAGCCGCTTCCAGGCGTCCTCTTCGCCGCGCAGGAGCGCGTCGCCGTCGACGTCGTTCCAGCGCCCCATGTCGCGGAGCTGCTGCTCGAGCCCCTTCGCCTCCTCGCCCATCTCCTTCAGCGCGGCGAGCACGACCCGCCCGCCCTCGACGGTCGGCAGCCGGAGGAGCCCGATCACCGCCTCGCGCCGCACCTGCGCGTCCTCGTCCGTCGCGAGCTTCAGGAACGCGGGCACGAGCGCCGGATCCCCGAGCTCGACGGCGCCGTACGCGCAGACCCGCCGGACCTCGGCGGGCTCTCGGCCGGGGCACGCGAGGAAGAGCGCACGGTCTGCTGGATCGCCCAGCGTGCCGAGCGCTCGCAGCGCGACCGGCGCGCGCGCCGCGTCCGCCCCGGCCGCCCAGCCGCGCAGGAGCGGCGAGGCCGCTGGGCAGCGGAGGCTCCCAATCGCGTGGACCGCCGACACGGCGACGCGCGCGTCCGCGCCGGCCGCCGCGGCCTGGAGGTCGGAGCAGGCGTCGCGGCCGTACATCCCGTAGGTGAACCAGAGGAAGAACGGCCAGGGGATCGTCATCCCGTGGTCGAGGAACAGGACCGGGCTCGCGTCCTCGTCCGTCGCGAGCGCGATCCGGAGCAGGGGGAGCGCGCGGGCGTCGCGCGTCGCGGCGGCCGCGGAGAGCAGCTCCCACAGGTACATGATCTCGGTCTCGGGATCGACGCCGCGGACGGCCTCGGCGACCGCGGGCGCGCCGGCGATGCCGCGGACGCGGAACAGCACCTGCGCCGCGGTCGCCTGGAAGTAGGTGTCCTTCTCCCCGGCCGCGCGCATCTTGCGGAGCTCGGCCTCGAGCGCGCCGCAGCCCGCCTCGCCCGACTCCGAGAGGAGCTTCTCGGCCTCGCCGCAGCGCTCCTGCTTCGCGCGCCGCTCGCCCTCCGGGATGTCGGCGACGACGACCCTGCGGAGCTCGGCGACGGCCGCCTCGACCGTCTTCGGGCCGGCGGGCGGCGCCGCCGAGGACGCGGCCGGCTGAGCCGCGGCCGGCGAGGCGGGGGCGGGTGCCGCCGCGGTCGCGGCGACGAGGAGCACGAGCGCGAGCATGAGAATCCTCCCTCCGCGAGCGTACCACGGAGAGTGACGTCTCACGTCTCGGGGGCGCCCTCTCGCGCGCCACCGGCCGCCGGCTTCAAATCGGCACGCGGTACCGCTTTCCCGGCCCGCGCTCCGCCGGGTGCGCGATCTCGTGCAGCCGGATCGAGTTCGTCTGCCCCGGTACCCCGAGCGGCGATCCGTGGACGAGCACCACCAGGTCGCCGGGGGCCGCGACGCCGTCCTCGAGGAGGCGGTCGGACACCATCTCCGTCATGAGGTCGGCGTTCTTCACCGGCTCCATGACCTTCGGCACGACGCCCCAGTAGAGCGCGAGGCGGCGGCGGATCGCCTGGTCGGGAGAGAAGGCCACGATCGGCACGTTCGGCCGGAACTCGGCGAGGAGGCGCGCGGTCTCGCCGCGGAGCGTGAAGCAGCAGATCGCGACGGCGCCCGACACCGTCGCGGCCTCGCAGGCGGCGCCGGCGATCACCTGGGGCGACGGCGCGCGCCCGTCGACGAGCGTGACGCGGGCGAAGCCGGTCACGCGGGGCGGCACGCCGCTCTCCGCCTCGCGCACGATCCGGTCCATCATCTGCACGGCGAGGAGCGGGTGCTTCCCGCTCGCGGTCTCGCCCGAGAGCATCACCGCGTCGGCGCCGTCCCAGATCGCGTTGGCGACGTCGGAGGCCTCCGCGCGCGTGGGGCGGGGGTGGTCGATCATCGAGTTCAGCATCTGCGTCGCGATGATGACCGGCTTCCCGAGGGCGTTCGCCTTGCGGCACATCTCCTTCTGGAGGAGCGGCACGCGCTCGGGGAGGATCTCCACGCCGAGGTCGCCGCGCGCCACCATGATCCCGTCGGTCGCGGCGATGATCGCGTCGAGCTGCTCGAGCGCCTCCGGCTTCTCGATCTTCGCGATGATGGGCACGACGCGACCCGCGCGCTCCATCTCGGCCCGGCACGACGCGATGTCGGCGGGCGACCGCACGAACGAGAGCGCGACGAAGTCGACGCCGTGGGAGATCCCGAACGCGAGATCCGCCTTGTCCTTGTCGGTCAGCGCCTCGGCGCGGAGCGCCACGCCGGGGAGGTTGATCCCCTTGTTCTCGCCGAGCACGCCGCCCTCGACGACCTCGCAGCGGGCGCGCACGCCGTCGGTCGCGAGGACGCGGAACTCGAGCAGGCCGTCGTCCACGAGGAGCCGGTCCCCCGGGCGCACGTCCTCGGCGAGGTGCGGGTAGGTCGTCGAGACGAGGTGTGCGTTGCCCGGGATCTCGCCCTCGGTCGTGATCACGATCTCCGCGCCGGGCTCGACGACGACGCCGACCTTCCCCGCCTCGAGTGGCCCCGTCCGGATCTTCGGTCCCTGGAGATCCTGCAGGACGGCGACGGCCTTGCCGAAGTGACGCGACGCGGCGCGGAGGCGGTCGAGGACCTGCGCGTGATCCTCGTGGCGCCCGTGGGAGAAGTTCGAGCCGCGCGACGTCGACGCCGAGGCCGAGGAGCTTCTCCAGGACCGACGGTTCCGACGACGCGGGACCCATCGTGGCGACGATCTTGGCCCGGCGCATCCGTACCTCCTAACCACCGCCGGGCGCGTCCGTCCAGAAGCTTGCCGGGGGTCCCGCCGTGCGGTGCCAGCCTCCCGGGCCGTCTGCCGGGCCTGCTGCCGTCGCGACCATCGGAGGTGCTGGAGCGCGTGGTAGCGTCCTCCGCCGCATGCCTGCGAAGCTCCCGGGCGCGTTCTACGCCCGCGACACCCGCGCCGTCGCGAAGGCGCTCCTCGGGAAGGTCCTCGTCCACGTGGACGGCGGCGTCCGGCGCACGGCGCGCATCGTGGAGACCGAGGCCTACCACGGGCCGGCGGACCGCGCCTCGCACGCGCGCGCGGGACGGACCCGGCGCGCGGCGATCATGTTCGGCCCGCCGGGCGTCGCGTACGTCTACCTCATCTACGGCACGAGCCACTGCATGAACGTCGTGACCGGACCCGAGGGCTTCCCGTCCGCGGTGCTCCTCCGCGCCGGCGAGCCGGTCGAGGGCTGCCTCCACTCGACGCGTGGCCCGGGGAACCTCTGCCGCGCGCTCGCGATCCGGCGCGAGCACGACAACGGCCGAGATCTCACGGGCGACGACCTCTTCGTCGAGGACGCCCCGCGCCCGCGCGAGCGGATCGCGTCGGGGCGGCGCGTGAACGTGGACTACGCCGGCCCGTGGGCCGAGAAGCCGTGGCGCTACGCGCTCGAGGGGAACCCGTGGGTGAGCCGGCCGGCGCCGGGCGGGCGGCCGGCCCGCCGGCGTCCCGCGCGCAAGCGGCGGCCGTAGCTACTCGTCCTTGATCTCGAGCTTCAGGATCCGCCCGTCGCGCGCGTCCACGAGCGCCTTCGCCTCGTCGTTGCGGCCGCGCAGGTCCACGTGCCAGCGCCCGGACTTGTCGTAGTGCACGTGGTGGACGCGGTCCACGTCGAGCCCGCGGTCGCGCGCGGCGCCGAACGCGATCTGGATCGCCTGCTCCCGCTTCACGCTCGGCGGCGCCGGCGCGGGCGGCGGCGCCGCGGCGACCGGCGGGGGCGGCTCGTGGCGGGGCTGCTCCACGACGGCGCACCCGGACGTCGCGAGGACGGCCGCGGCGAGGGCGAGGGCTCTCATGCCGCGAAAACTTACGCTATATGAGCGAGGTGCTCCACCTCGCGGGCCAGGACAGCCGGACGCTCGCCCGCCGCGCGGGGATCGCGCTCGACGACGCGCGGCGCATCGTCGGCGCGGTGATCGGGCGCGACCGCGGGCTCCGCGACGCGCGGAACGTCCGGCGCGAGGTGCTCGACCGCGTGGAGGCGCTCGCCGCGCGGGGCGACCTCGTCGAGGTCGGGCGGGTCGACGCGAAGGACGGGTTCCGCCGCTACCTGTTCGAGCTCCCCGACGGTGCGCGCGTCGAGTCGGTCCGCATCCCGCTCTACGACACGCACCACGTCGTCTGCCTCTCGTCGCAGGCGGGCTGCGCGCTCGGCTGCACCTTCTGCGCGACCGGCGAGCTCGGGCTCGTGCGATCGCTCCGCTCGTGGGAGATCGTCCGCCAGCTCATGAAGGTGAGGGCGGACTCGACGCGGCCCGTCACCGGCGTCGTGTTCATGGGCCAGGGGGAGCCGTTCCTGAACTACGACGCGGTGCTCGACGCCGCGTACGCGCTCTGCGATCCCTCCGGCGCCCGGATCGACGCGCGCCGGATCTCGATCTCGACCGCGGGCATCGTGCCGGCGATCCGGCGCTACACCGGCGAGGGGCACAAGTTCCGGCTCTGCGTGTCGCTCAACGCGGCGATCCCGGAGAAGCGCCGGGCGCTCATGCCGGTCGAGCGCGGCTTCCCGCTCCCCGAGCTCGTCGACGCGATCCGGGAGCACGCGGCGCGCGCGGGGCGGGTCACGGTCGAGTACGTGATGATCGCGGGGGTGAACGTGGGCGATGAGGACGCGGCCGCCCTCGGCGCGCTCTTCCGCGACGTCCCGATCCGGCTGAACCCGATCGCGGTGAACGACGCCTCGGGCCGCCACCGGCCGCCCACCGAGGCCGAGTGGGCCGCCTTCCGCGACGCGCTCGCGCGCGAGCTGCCGGGGCAGCCGATCGTCCGCCGCTACTCGGGCGGGCAGGACGAGAACGCGGCGTGCGGGATGCTCGCCTCGCGGCTGCGGTAGCCGCGATGGCCGCCGCCGCGGCGCCGCGCCGACGCGCTACGGGGCGACGCCGAGGTGGCGCAGCACGAGGCGCGTCAGGAAGTAGACCGCGGCCGCGACGAGCGCCGCGGCCGGGATGGTCAGGATCCACGCCCAGATGATCCTGCCCGCGACGCCCCACCGCACCGCCCGGGTCCCTCGCGTCGAGCCGACGCCGACGATCGCGCCGGTGATGGTGTGGGTCGTCGAGACCGGGATCCCGAAGTGCGCGAGGGCGAGGATCGTGACGCCGCCGCCCGTCTCGGCGGAGAAGCCGCCGATCGGCTGGAGCTTCGTCAGCGAGTGGCCCATCGTCTTCACGATGCGCCAGCCGCCGAACAGCGTGCCGAGACCGATCGCGGCGTGGCAGAGGAGGACGACCCAGAACGGCACGGGGAACTTCTCGGCCATGTGGGCGGCCTTGGCGCTCTCCGACCAGACCGTGCCGTAGAGGATGAGCGTGATGATGCCCATGACCTTCTGGGCGTCGTTCGTGCCGTGGCTGTAGCTGAAGATCGCGGCGGAGAACAGCTGGAGCCGGCGGAACCAGTGGTCCACCCGGGCGGGCGTGTTCTTCCGCACGATCCACGCCATCAGGATCATCATCGCCGCGCCGAGCACGAAACCGATCAGCGGCGAGAGCACGATGAACGCGACGATCTTGAGGATGCCCGCTGCGATGAGCCCGGTGTGGCCGAGCGACGGGAGCGTCGCCCCGATGAGGCCACCCGCGAGCGCGTGGGAGGAGGACGACGGGAGCCCCCACCACCAGGTGAGGAGGTTCCAGACGATCGCGCCCATGAGCGCGGCGAACACCACCGTGAGGACGATCGGCACGCCCTGCGCCTTGAGCTCCTCGAAGTGGATGATC
>CAWGDE010000006.1:0-68714 GCA_963821195.1 uncultured delta proteobacterium | reverse complement strand
GGCCGTCCGCGTGGCCGGACACCTCGACCCGTTCGCCGATGGCGAGGTCGTCCGAGACGAGCGGGTTCCCGTTCCGGTCCGCGACCGTGGTCGAGTCATCGAGCGATACGATGGTGCCCGAGATCACGACCGCGCCCGGCCCCTTCGCCTCGACCTCACCCTCGACGGAGTGGTGCACCTCGATCTCGGTCGCCTCGCCGGAGCCGCTGCCGTCGTCGAGGCGGCCGTGCACCGTCACCACCTCGCCCTCGCCCACGTGACCCCGGACCTCGGCCTCGCCCGAGAGCGCCGTGGACGGGCCCGCGTCGTCGCGGATCGTCGCGCCCGAGGTCCGGAGCGCGACGCCGTTCACCACCATCCCGCCGGAGAAGCTCTGGACGGGTCCCTTCATCGTCACTGCCGTGGCGGTCGGCGCCGGGGGCCCACCGCCGGTCCCGCTCGCGCCACCGCACGCGATGGAGACGATCAGCCCAGCCGCCGCGAGCACCATCCAGCCGTTCGTTCGATTCGTCGTCATGTCGGTAAACCGTCCTTTCGACCAAGCACCACCCTGCGGAGGTGCCGCGCGGGACAGGCCCGCACGGGGCGGCCGCTGGACGCGGTCCGTCCCCGTTGGGTGCTCGGGATCGGCCGTGTCGATCTCGCGGACCCTCCTTCGTCGTCGGGGTAGAGCCAGGAAACGCCGGCCGTGGCGGTCCGGGAGCCTGGCTCCGAACCCGAAGGAGGACGACATGCGCGTGCTCGTGATCGTGAAGGCGAACGCGGACAGCGAGGCGGGGAAGATGCCGACGGAGGAGATCCTCGCCGAGATGGGGAAGTTCAACGAGGAGCTCGTGAAGGCGGGCGTGATGCTCGCCGGCGAGGGGCTCCACCCGAGCAGGAAGGGCGCGCGGGTGCGATTCGACGGCTCGAAGCGGTCCGTCATCGACGGCCCGTTCGCCGAGACGAAGGAGCTCGTCGCCGGCTTCTGGCTCTGGCAGGTGCGGTCGATGGACGACGCCATCGAGTGGCTGAAGCGCGCGCCGTTCCGGGAAGGCGACGTCGAGATCCGCCCGGTGTTCGAGGCGGAGGACTTCGGCGCGGAGTACACGCCCGAGCTGCGCGCGCAGGAGGAGCGGCTCCGCTCGGAGATCGAGGCCCGGCACTGAGGGCCCGTGGCGGTCCCCGAGGCGCACCGCGCCATCCGCGCGATCTGGAGGATCGAGTCGGCGAGGCTCGTCGCGGGTCTCGCCCGGCTCGTGCGCGACGTCGGGCTCGCCGAGGAGCTCGCGCAGGACGCGCTCGTCGCCGCGCTCGAGCGCTGGCCCGGGTCGGGCGTCCCGGAGAACCCGGGCGCCTGGCTCGCGGCCACCGCGCGGCGCCGCGCGATCGACGAGCTGCGCCGGCGCGGGGCCGCGGCCCGCAGCCGCGAGGAGCTGGGGCGGGATCTCGAGGCGGGCGAGGAGGCCGCGCCGGACCTCGACGGCGGCCTGGGCGACGACCTCCTTCGCCTCGTCTTCACGGCCTGCCACCCGGTGCTCCCGACCGAGGGGCGCGTCGCGCTCACGCTGCGCCTCCTCGGCGGCCTCGCCACGGACGAGATCGCGCGGGCGTTCCTCGTCCCGGAGGCCACGCTCGCGCAGCGGATCGTCCGGGCGAAGCGGACGCTCGCCGAGGCGCGGGTGCCGTTCGAGGTGCCGCGCGGCCCTGCGCTCGCCGAGCGGCTCTCGTCCGTGCTCGAGGTGATCTACCTCGTGTTCAACGAGGGCTACTCTGCGACCGCCGGCGAGGACTGGATGCGCCCCGCGCTGTGCGAGGACGCGCTCCGGCTCGGGCGCATCCTCGCGGGCCTCGCGCCGCGGGAGCCGGAGGTGCACGGCCTCGTCGCGCTGATGGAGCTGCAGGCCTCGCGGGCGCGGGCGCGGGTGGGCCCGGGCGGCGAGCCCGTGCTGCTCCTCGACCAGGACCGCGGGCGGTGGGACCATCTGCTCCTCCGGCGCGGGCTCGACGCGCTCGCGCGGGCGGAGGCGCTCGGCGGAGCCCGCGGCCCGTACGCGCTGCAGGCGGCGATCGCGGCCTGCCACGCGCGGGCGCGCACGGCGGCCGAGACCGACTGGGTCCGGATCGCGGAGCTGTACGGGGTCCTCGCGGAGGTCACGCGGTCGCCGATCGTCGAGCTCAACCGCGGCGTCGCCGTGGCGATGGCGCGCGGGCCCGGGGCGGGGCTCGAGATCGTGGACGCGCTCCTCGGAGCGCCGGCGCTCCGGGGCTATCACCACCTGCCGAGCGTGCGCGGCGACCTGCTCGCGAAGATCGGGCGCCACGGCGAGGCGCGCTCCGAGCTCGAGCGCGCGGCGTCGCTCACGAGGAACGCCCGCGAGCGCGCGCTGCTGCTCGAGCGGGCGGCGCGCGAGGCGAGCGCGTCGACGCCGGCGCCCTAGCGACGCCCGGCGCCCTCGCCTCGCCCTCCGCGCTCGCCCTGGCCGTCGACGGGGGCGAGGGGGGCGGCGCGCGGGCGCTTCGCGTCCTCGGGCGAGGCGGCCGGCGGCGTCGCCTCGCCGTACGGGAACCCCGGGATCGGCTCCGCCGCCGCGAGCTCGTGGAACCTGCGCAGGTCGAGGACCACGTTCCCCTCGGGCGTCTCCGACAGGATGTCGGCGAGCCGCGCGCCCCACACCACCGACGTGTGCACCCACGTGTGCTGCGCGTGGACCGGCTGGAGCGAGGTCTCGTCGGTGCCGGTCACCGCGAGCGTGAGCTCCGCCTCCTGCGCCGCGAGCGACTCCGGCGTCTCGCCCGCGAGCGGGCCGCCCTCCATGATCCGGGAGAGGATCGTCCAGGAGCGGCTGAGCGCGGGCGCGCGATCGCGCACGAGGGGCAGATCCGTCGTGCGGTACGCGACGCCGCCCTCCTGCGGGCGCGAGGTCCGCATGATCATGAGCCGGAACGCCGCGTCGACGATGCGGTCGCGCCGCTCGTTTCCGACCCGGATCATCACCGTCGGGACGCCGTCGTAGGGGCCGATCGCGACCTTCGACGAGAAGACGATCCGCGCGCGCGCCTGGGAGAACCGCACGAAGACGAGCCCGGTCACGGCCGCGACGACGACGAGCCCGACGAAGGACTCGACCACCATGACGAAGTTCGCCGCGCGCGACGCCGGGTAGATGGACCCGTAGCCGATGGTCCCCATCGTCTCGACGCTGAAGAAGAACGCGTCGAGGAACGAGCCCGGCTTCGCGCCCGCGAGGCCGCCGACGGCGAGATAGGCGAGCGCGAAGAGCGTGTTGAGGACGAGCCAGGCGCTCGTGATCGCCGAGAGCGCGCCCCACCACGGGACGCGCAGGAGCCAGTGGTAGACGTCGCGCCACCCCGCGGCGGGGACGCCGACGATGCGCATGTCGTACCCGTCGGCGTGGACGACCTCGACCCGGTCCCTCCGGCGCATGCGCCCCTATATGGCGCGGACGGGGCGTCCGCGCCGCCGGATCAGGGGCCGAACCCGGCGAGGAGCGCATCGGTCCCCTTCGAGGAGAGCGGGCCGGTGCCGCGGCCGCCCGCACCGTCGCTCGCGCAGGTGTTCGAGTAGGCATGGGTCGCCTAGGCGAGGTGGCGCCGGACGAGCCGCGCGACCTCGTCCGGCCGCTCGCTCGCGAACGCGTGCGAACCGCCCCGCACGAGCTCGAGCTGCGCGCCCGCGATCCGGGCGGCGAGGAAGCGTCCGACGGCGAGCGGGCTCACCGGATCGGCGTCGCTCCACAGGAGAAGGGTCGGCGCGCGGATCCCGCCGAGCCGGTCCGTCAGGTCCGTCCGGTCGTCCACGAACCACAGCGGCGCGCCGGGGAGCGAGGCGCGGTACTCCGGGCGCCAGTCCGTCGCGCCGAGCCGCGCGACGTCGACGCCGCCCGACGTCGCGGCGAGCACGAGCCGGGCGACGCGCTCCGGGTGCTCGAGCGCGAGCCGCGCCGCGAGCACGCCGCCCATCGACTGCGCGACGACGTGGCTCGCGCCCGGCGGGAGCCGCGCGCCGACCCACGCGAAGAGGGCGTCGAGGGACCGGACGCGCGGATCCGGAGGCGCGCCGTCGAACCCCGGGTATCCGAGGAGGTGCGCGGGCCCGAGGTCGGCGAGCCGATCGGCGACCGGCCGCCAGAACCGGGCGCTGCCGCCCGCGCCGGGCAGGAACACGAGAGGGACCACGCGCGGAGCGTACCGCCTCCGCGCCGGGGCTTGAACCGCCCCCCGCCGCGTGCGAGAACCCGCCCGCCGTGATCCGGTTCGACGCCATCTCGAAGCAGCACGCCCGCCAGCTCCTCTTCGTCGAGGCGTCCGCGGTCGTGCAGCGCGGCGAGAAGGTGGGGCTCGTCGGGCCGAACGGGGCGGGGAAGTCGACGCTCTTCCGGCTCGTCATGAAGGAGGAGCAGCCGGACGAGGGGCAGGTGACGATCGACCGCGGCGTGACGGTCGGCCACTTCTCGCAGGACGTCGGCGAGATGTCGGGGCGGAGCGCCGTCGCCGAGACGATGGACGGCGCGGGGCCGGTCTCCGCCGTCGCGGCCGAGCTGCACGAGCTCGAGCACGCGCTCGCCGATCCCGCGCGCGCCGGCGAGCTGGACGCGCTCGTCGAGCGGTTCGGCCGCGTCCAGGCGCGCTTCGACGAGCTGGGCGGGTACGCCCTCGAGGCGCGCGCCCGGGAGATCCTCGCCGGGCTCGGCTTCACCGAGGAGACGATGGACGGCGACGTCGGCGCCCTGTCCGGCGGCTGGAAGATGCGGGTGGCGCTCGCGCGCATCCTCCTCATGCGGCCCGACGCGATGCTCCTCGACGAGCCCTCGAACCACCTCGACCTCGAGTCGATCATCTGGCTCGAGGAGTTCCTGCGCGACTACGACGGCGCCATCCTCATGACCTCGCACGACCGCGAGTTCATGAACCGCGTGGTCTCCAAGATCGTCGAGATCGACGGCGGCGAGCTCGCCACCTACTCGGGCGACTACGACTTCTACGAGCGCGAGCGGGCGATCGCGGATCAGCACCAGCAGGCCGCGTTCGACCGCCAGCAGGCAATGCTCAAGAAGGAGCACGCCTTCATCGAGCGCTTCAAGGCGCGCGCGTCGCACGCGGCGCAGGTGCAGTCGCGCGTGAAGAAGCTCGACAAGATCGAGAAGGTCGAGCCGCCCCGGGTGCGCAAGACCGTGGACTTCGAGTTCCACCCGCCGCAGCGCTCCGGCGAGGACGTGGCGAGGCTCGCCGGCGTCGTGAAGCGCTACGGGTCGCGCACCGTGCACGACGGCCTCGACTTCCTCGTGCGCCGCGGCGAGCGCTGGTGCGTGCTCGGTGCGAACGGCGCGGGGAAGTCCACGCTCCTCAAGATGGTCGCGGGCGAGACCGCCCCCGACGCGGGGACCGCCACCGTCGGCGGCAGCGTGCGGATGGGGTACTTCGCCCAGCACGCGATGGAGCTGCTCCAGCCCGAGCGGACGGTGTGGGAGACGCTCCAGGACGCGTTCCCGCGCGCGTCGGTCGGCTCGCTGCGGACGCTCGCCGGCTGCTTCGGCTTCTCCGGCGACGAGATCGAGAAGCGCTGCCGCGTGCTCTCGGGCGGCGAGAAGGCCCGGCTCGTCCTCGCCACGATCCTCTACGCGAACCCGAACTTCCTCGTCCTCGACGAGCCGACGAACCACCTCGACGTCGGGACGAAGGAGATGCTGGTCCGGGCGCTCGCCGGGTTCGACGGCACGATGCTGTTCGTCTCGCACGACCGGCGGTTCCTGGCGTCGCTCTCGAACCGCGTGCTCGAGCTCACGCCCGAGGGGCCGATCCCGTACGGCGGCGGCTACGCGGAGTACGTCGCGCGCACGGGCCGCGAGGGGCCGGGGCTGCGGCACCTCGGGGCGCGCGCGGCCGGGCGCGCCTGAGGCGGCGGCCCGACGCGTGCCGCGCCGCGCGAGCGGCCGCCGAGTGGACGGCGGCCGCTCGAGCCTGGGATGATGGCGGGAAACCTCCTCCGGAGCCCATCCCATGCTGCGCTCCCTGCTGGCCCTCTCGATCCTCTCGCTCCTCGCCGCCTCCGCCGCCTCCACCGCCTCCGCCGCCGAGCCCGTCCACCCGATGTCGCCCCAGGACGTGCCCGCGAGCCTCGCGCCCGCGGTCGCGCGCGGGGATGCGGCGATCGACGTGCTCCGGGACCGGATCTACAAGCGGCTGAACGCGCTCATGGTGCAGGGCGGCCTGACCGCGGCGGTGGGGCTTTGCACCTCGGAGGCGCCGCGGCTCACGAAGGAGGTCGCCGAGGGCAGCGGCGTCGAGATCGGGAGGACGAGCTTCCGGGTGCGGAACCCCGCGAACGCCCCGCGCCCGTGGGCCGCGAGCTACGTCGCGGCGGCCGCCGGGAAGAAGGCGGAGGACGTCAAGCCCGCCGTGTTCGACCTCGGGGACCGGATCGGGCTCCTGCGGCCGCTCGCGATGATGGCCTCGTGCAGCCGGTGCCACGGCCCGGTGGCCGCGTTCACGCCCGAGGTGAAGGCGGAGATCTCGCAGCGGTACCCGCGCGACCAGGCGACCGGCTTCGCGCCGGGCGACGTGCGCGGCTTCTTCTGGGTCGAGGTGAAGAAGCACTGACCCCGCTGCGCGCTGCGCAGGGCGCGCCACCGCCCGTGCGCGCGGGCGATTCGCGTGGACCGCGCGCTTCTCCCGACCGCCCCAGCCGGGAATGGCGCCGCCCGCGCCGCTCCCGCACACCTCTCGCCTGCCGCATCACGCGGGAGGAACCCATGAAGACGCTGCTGCTGGCGGTGGCGCTCGTCCCCTCGATCGCGCTGTCGCAACAGAAGGACTCCGCGACGTCGGGCGATGCCATGGCGGGCTGGGTGCCGCCGAAGGTGAAGAGCGAGGCGAAGGACAGGCAGGAGATCCAGGCGCTGTTCCGCACCATGGAGACCGCGTCGAGGACCGGCGATCTCGACACCGCCGCCGCGCTCGTCGACTTCCCCGTCACGATGATCACCGACGACTCGAAGGGGCGAGGCGGCGGCGAGGGCTGGAGCCGCGAGCAATGGATCCAGGTGATGAAGCCCTTCTACGCGAAGCCGATGAAGGACGCGAAGGTCACGCACAAGCCGACGATCTTCCTCCTCACGGACTCGCTCGCCTCGGTGAGCGACGTCTACACCATGACGCAGGGCGGGAAGTCGATCACGGCGCGGACCTCGACGTTCCTCGTCCGCCGCGACGGGAAGTGGCGCGTGAAGGTGATGGCCGAGGGCGGGTGGGGCGACATGATGGCGCCGGGCCAGCGCGCGCCGAGCGACGGGCAAGGCGCGCCGGCGGGGAAGGCGTCGCGGTAGCGCCCGGACGGACGCCGGAGCGGCGTCACGCGTCGGGCGGGCCGCCGAGCAGGCTGCGGGCCGCGACCAGCCCCGTGAGCATCGCGTCGTCCATGTTGTCGTAGCGGTGCATGCCGTTCCGGCCGGCGACGCGGAGGCCGCGGATCCCAGCCAGCGCGCCGCGGATCGCGTCGACGCGCGCCCGGTGGTGGGCGTCGTAGACGGGGTAGGCGTCCCGCATCCGGACCACGTGCCCGGCGACGACCCGGCGCCGCCGGGTGGGCGCGAGGCGGCCGAGCTCCTCCTCCGCGAGGAGGACGAGGTCGCGATCCGGGCGCCGCCACAGGTCGTCGCCGACGGAGCAGAAGTACTCGACGCCGACGCAGGCGCGGTCCGGCGAGGGGACGAGCTCCGGGCTCCACGCCCCGAAGTTCTGGACGCGGCCCGCGCGGATCCCGGGGTCGTGGACGTACAGCCAGGTGTCCGAGAACGGCGCGGCGCCCTCGAGGACGAGCGCCACCTGGAGGAAGTCGCGGTAGCGCAGGCCGCGCGCTGCCTCGGCGGCGGCGCCGCCGGCGGCGGGGCCGAGCGCCGGGACGAGGTCCCGCAGCGCGACCGTCGAGACGACGCTCGACGCGGGGAGCGTCGCCGCGCCGCCGGGCCCCTCCACGACGACCTCGCGGATCCGGCCCGACGCGTGGTGGATCGCGGCGAGCCGGCTGCGCAGCAGCACCCGGCCGCCGCCCGCCTCGATCCGCTCGCGCATCCGGTCCCACAGCATCCCGGGCCCGAGGCGCGGGTACTGGAACCGCGTCGCGAGCGTCCGCTGGCCGCCCGACCCGCGGCGCAGCATGTCCAGGATCGCGGCACCGAGGGAGAGGCCGGCGATCCGCTGCGCCGCCCACTGCGCGCCGATCTCCTCGCACCGGATCCCCCACACCTTCTCGGTGTAGGGACGGAAGAACGTCTCGAACATGCGGCGCCCGAACCGGTTCGCGACCCAGACGTCGAGTGTCTCCTCCGGGCGCACCGGCCGGAGGCGGGCGGCCACGAAGCTCGCGAGGATGCGCGCGCCCTCGACCGGTCCGAGACCCGCGAGGGCGCTGCGCGCGGTGATGGGGTACTCGAACATCCGTCCGCGGAACAGGATCCGCGACCGGCGCGTGCGGACGAGGAAGTCCGCGCCGAGCAGCTCGTCCCAGAGCGCCTGGATCTCGGCGTTCCGGGTGAGGAACCGGTGGCCCCCGATGTCGAACCGGAAGCCGCCCCGCTCGACCGTGCGGGCGATCCCGCCGACGCCGTCCTCGCGCTCGACCACGACCACCGGGCGCCCGGCGCGGGTGAGCTCGAGGGCGGCGGCGAGCCCCGCAGGGCCGCCGCCGATCACGACGGTGAGGTCGCCGCCCACGGTCACGCCGCCCCGAGCATACCGCGCGCCCGAGCCGGGCGCGGCGGCCCCCCCGCCGGAAGCTACGCTCGGCTCCCCGTCTCCTGGGACTGGTAGTACGCCATCAGGATCGTGCGCGACCTCCGGGCGGCTGAACTCGACCGGGAGCTCCATGCCCTTGGCGAGCATCTCGCGCACCTTCGTGCCGGAGAGGTTGACGAAGTCCTCCGGCGTGTGGTCGGGGCGCGTCCCGCATCATCACGACCTTGTTCAGCTTCTTGCGACCAGGCGGTGTTGTCGGCCCGGAAGATCTCGATGAGCGAGCGCGCCCGTCGGGACCTCCTTGTCGAAGATGGTCTGCGCGTCGAACGGGCCGTAGTAGCTGCCCGACGCCGGCGTGGTCGCGGCCGACGATGAGGTGCGTGCAGCCGGTGTTCTGGCGGAAGATCGCGTGCAGCACGGCCTCGCGCGGCCCGGCGTAGAGCATGTCGAAGCCGTAGCCGCGTGATGAGCACCGTGTTCTTGGCTCGAAGTAGAGCTCGACCATCTTGCGGATGGCGGCGTCGCGCACGTCGGCGGGGATGTCGCCCTTCTTGAGCTTGCCGAGCAGCATGTGGATGAGGATGCCGTCGGCCTTGAGCGTCCTTGAGCGCCATGCGGCACAGCTCCTCGTGGGCGCGGTGCATCGGGTTGCGCGTCTGGAACGCGACGACCTTGTTCCAGCCGCATCTTCTCCATCTCGCTCGCGGATCTGGTACGCGGTGCGGAAGGTGTCCGGGAAGCTCGCTGCTCGAAGTACGAGTAGTTCAGGACCTGGATCGGGCCCGGACGACGAAGAGCGTTGCCGACCGAGTTGAACGCGGTGACGCCGGGGTGCTTCTGGTCGGTCGTGCGGAAGATCTTCTCGGTCATCGTCTTCATCTGCTCGCGCGGAGGCCTCCTCGACGTTCTCGACGTCCATGGACGGCGAGCACCGGGTTGCCCGCGACGTTCGGGTCGCGCAGCGCGATCCGCTTGGCGCCCTTGATGGCGCTCGCGTCCTTGACGACGTTCACGATCGGCACCGGCCAGAACAGCCCCTTCGCGCGTGTGCATCCGCTCGGCCACGTCGAGCGCGTCGGGGAGGTCCATGAAGCCCGTCAGCGGGTTGAAGTAGCCGCCGCCCAGCATCACGGCGTTCGCGGCCGCGGCCGACGAGACGACGATGGAGGGCAGCTGCTCGGCCTCCCTCGCGAGGGCGGCGCGCTCCTGCGCGTCCATCACGAACAGCGGCCTCAGCTGCTCGGCACCATGCGGCTTGATCACGACGGGCTCCTTTCCGACGCCAGGCGCTCGTGCGCCATGGCGAGTGTTCGGTACAGCGCGTGGGCGAACTTCGAGAACGGGAAGGTGAGGAACAGGGACAGGATCGACCCCAGGTGGACGAGGTAGATGGCGATCGCGGCCGGGGGCGGGAGCCACATCCGGCCGAGCTCGGCGCCGACGCCGGAGAGGACGACGACCGCGACGAGCGTCAGGAAGAACCCGTCGTAGGCCCGCGTCCGCCCCGCGCCCTCGCTCCGGACGCGGTTCGCGACGAGGAGCGCGAGGCCGGCGACGAGCAGGACCGCGGAGACGTTGCCGACGAGCTTGATGGCGTTCCCTTGCGGCAGCGGCGTCTTGACGTGGAGCACGTCCATCGCGACGCCGAGGAGGGTGGTCGTGACGAGCGCGCCCAGGAAGCCGAGGACGAGGAGCAGGTGCCCGCTCCGGCGCGGACGCGCGGCGCCGCAGCGCTCGAACCGCCGGTGCAAGAGGATGTCCGTCGCGACCCCGACGAGGCCGGCGACGAGGCCCCCCCTCCGCTCGGCCGCTGCTCCCCACGCCGTCCAGGAGCGGCGCGCCCCCACGAACGCGGCCACGACCGCGAACGCCGCGGCCGGGAGGAACACCGAGTAGATCATCCAGGTCGGGACGACGTCCGTGTACGAGAGCGGCGTCCGCGGCACGGCGAACCCGTTCACCGCCCGGACGAACAGCGCCCAGAAGAGGACCGGGACGCCGAGCAGGAGCGGCCAGGTCGAGCGGGCGTTCGCGACGAGCCGGGCGAGGGGCCTCGGCGAGCCGAGGTGCTCGATCATGAGCGCGCGGATGGCCTGCATCGCGTCGCCGGGAGAGGCGTCGCGCGGGCATCGCGCGGAGCAGTCGTTGCACTGGTGACAGAGCCAGATCGACGGATCGGCGGCGAGCCGGTCGACGAGCCCCCACTGGGCCCAGAGCATCTGCCGCCGCGGGAACGCCGTGTCGGAGGTGGCGAGGTCGCACACGCTCGTGCAGGTGGCGCACTGGAAGCAGCGCGCCGCGTCGCCGCCGCCGCGCCGCAGCAGCTCGCCGCGGAACCCGCGGACGGGGGACAGCACGGTGGCCGCCGGTGCCATTCGCTCCTCCCTAGAATCCCTTCAGCGGATTCGCGCCGAGCTCCTCGAGCCGCTCGGCGAAGGCGTCGAACAGGACCGGGATCCGGTCGAGCTCGTTGCGCGCGAGCTCGATCACGCGCACCCGCTCCGCCTCGAGCGAGAGCCGTGTCAGCGTCTCCTGGATGTTCTCGAGGCGCTTGTGCGCGAGCTCCGAGCCCTTCACGTAGTGGCACTGGTAGTCGTCGCCCCGCTTGCAGCCGATCAGGATGACGCCGTCGATGCCGCGCGAGAGGGACTCGGCGATCCAGATGATGTTCACGGACCCGAGGCAGCGCACCGGGATGACGCGCACCCACGGGTTCCAGGTCACGCGCTTCATCGCCGCGTCGTCGAGTGCGGGGTAGGCGTCGTTCTCGCAGACGAGCGCGAGGATGCGGGGCTTCTCCTCGTCCTCCTCGGGGACCTCGATCGCCTTGATCATGCCGGCGACCGCGTCGACCGAGTAGTCCGCGAAGGAGATGATCCGCTCCGGGCACGCGCCCATGCAGATGCCGCAGCGGCGGCAGCGGTTCGCGTTGTACTGGGGCGTCCCCTTCTCGTCCTCGTCGATGGTGCCGAACGGACACTCCTCCGTGCAGCGCTTGCACTGCGTGCAGCGGTTGAGGAAGAAGTCCGCGCACGCGACGTCGCCGGAGCGCGGGTGGACGGTCTCGCCCTTCGCGAGCGAGGCGACGCACCTGGACCGCCTTCATCGCGGCGCCCCAGCCGTCCTCGGTGGCCTGGCCCGCGTCCATGGGGGCGCGCACCGCGCCCGCGGCGTAGATGCCGGTCCGCCGCGTCTCGTACGGGAAGCAGATGAAGTGCGAGTCGGGGAAGCCGTACTGGAGCACCGGCAGGTCCGGGCCCTGGCGGTAGGCGAGGTTCAGGATCGCGGTGCCCTCGTGCTGGGCGAGGCTCGCCGCCAGCTCCTCGGCCGCCTTCCGCTGCGTGTCGGACTCGTTCTTCTCGATCCGCTTCCGCGCGTCGCGGAGCTGGCGGATGGCCTCGCCGTCCGCCGAGTTCGGGACCATGCCCACCGCGAGCACGACGAGATCGGCGTCGATCTCGACCCGCTCGCCGAGGAGGCTGTCCTTGAGCTTCACGGAGAGCCGGCCGCCCGAGGCGGTCACGCCCTCGACCGTGCCGCGCGCCAGCATGACCGTGCTGCGCTCCTGCACGGCGCGGTAGAAGTGCTCGCCCTGCCCGGGAGTGCGGAGGTCCTTGTAGAGGACCGCGCACTCCACCTCGGGCCAGGCCTGCTGGACCGCCATCACCTGGCGGAGCGACGTCGAGCAGCACTCGCTCGAGCAGTAGGGCAGGTGGGCCGGGTCGCGAGAGCCGGCGCACTGGACGAACACGATGCGGCCGGGGCGCTTGCCGTCGCTCGGGCGCGCGAGCGCGCCCTTCGCGAGCATGGCGTCGAGATCGGTGGAGGTGACGACGTCGGGGGACGCCCCGAACCCGAGGTGCGCGAGCTTGCTCGCGTCGTAGGGCCGGGCGCCGGTCGCCTGCACGACCGCGCCGGCCGAGAACGACTCCTTCCCCTTCGGCCCGACGACGTCGACCGCGAACTTCCCGGGCTGGCCGCCGATCCGCGCCACGGTCGTCTCGAGGAGGACGCGGATGCGAGGGTCCTGGGAGACGGCGCGAACGAGCTCGGGGAGCGGGCTCGGCTGGAGCCGGTCGTAGGGCGGCACTTGCGGGACGACCTCGCGGACGCCGGCGAGCCACCCGCCGAGCCTCGGAGAGCGCTCCACCACGACGACCGGGTGCCCCATGCCGGCGGCCGCCTGCGCGGCCTGGAGGCCGGCGAGCCCGCCGCCGACGACGAGGACCGTCTGCTCGGTCGTGTCTTCGACCCGCTTCGCCGGGGTCATCTTCTTCGCCCGGACGAGCCCCATCCGCATCAGGTCCTCGGCGAGGGCCTGCGTGTCCTCGTGCCTGGGAGCGTGGGTCCACACCACCTGCTCGCGGAGCGCGACCCGCTCGACCTGGGCCACGGTGGGGTCGAACCGGAACTCCTCCAGCTTGTGCCGCTGAGAGCAGCCGGCGATCACGACGCCGTCGACGGTCTTGGCGTCCACCGCCTTGCGGATCGACGCCACGCCGTCGGGCGCGCAGAGGCATGGGCTCGACTCGAAGTGGACCGTGCCGCTGCTCTTCGCGAGCTGCTCGAGGGCCCCGGCGTCGAGGCTCTCGCCGATCTCGCACCCGGTGCAGAGAAAGACGCCCACGCGGTCCATCAGACGCTCCTCGCCGCGCCGACGGCCTTGGCCGCCGCGCCCGTCGCGTCGCGCACCGAGGCGGCGACGTCCTCCGGCCTGCGCGCCACGCCGGCCACGAAGACCTTCGCGCCGCGGTCGTCGAGCGCGAACCCGTCGCCGTCGCGGGTCACCGGGAACGGCAGCTCGCCGTTCCCGCGCGGCGCCATCCCCGTCGCGAGGACGACCAGGTCCGCCTCCGCCTCGACGATCCGGCCCGCCTCGACGTCCTCGAGGCGGAGGACGAGCGCGCCGGCCTGGCCCGCGCTCACCTTGCCGACCTTGCCCTTCACGAACCGGACGCCCGCCGCCTCCGCCCGGACGAGCATGGCCTCGTTGCGGCCGGGCATGCGCCGGTCGATGTAGTAGATCGTGACCTCCGCGTCGGGCAGCTGCTCCTTCACGTAGAGCGCCTGCTTCGCCGAGGCGAGGCAGCAGACCGCCGAGCAGTAGGGGAGGTGCTTCACGTCGCGCGAGCCTGCGCACTGGACGAACGCGACGCGCTTCGGCGCCGCGCCGTCGGAGGGCCGCACGATCTTGCCGCCGGTGGGGCCCGCGGGGGCCGCGAGCCGCTCCATGTGGACGTTCGCGACCACGTCCGGCTGGAGCCCGCCGCCGAGCTCCGGCAGCTTCTCGAGCGGGTAGGGGGTCCAGCCCGTCGCGACGACCACGGCGCTCGCGTCGATCCGCTCCTCGCGGTCCTTCGCGTCGAGGTCGATCGCGCCCGGGACCTTGCAGGCGTCGGCGCAGGCGCGGCAGCCCGCGGGGCACGCCTCGCGATCGATCACGTACCGGCGGGGCCACGCGTCGACGTGCGGGATCCGGATCGCCGGCACCTTGCCGAGCCCCAGGTTGAACGGGTCGGGGACCGTCGCCGGGCAGACCTTGCTGCACTCGCCGCAGGCGGTGCAGGCGCTCGTCACGTGCTCCGCGCGCCGGCGGACGGTGACGCGCCAGCCCGCGCCGCCGCGCTCCGCGGCCGCGACCTCGGAGCGCGTGAGCACCCGCACGAGCGGGTTCTTCGCGAGCCGGCGGGTGTTGATCTCCATCCCGCACGCCGGGGGACAGAGCTTCGGGAAGTACTGGTGGTTCTTGAGGACGCGCCCGCCGACGCTCGGATCGCGTTCGACGAGCACGACCTCCTGCCCGGCCTCGGCGGCCTCGAGCGCGGTGGTGATCCCCGCGATGCCCGCGCCGACGACGACGAGGGGGGCGCTCACGGCCTCGCTCCCTCGGCGACGAGGGACGGCGGCCGGAGCCGCATCGTCGGCTCGCCGAAGAGCGCGTACCGGAGCCAGCGGAAGGAGAACCGGAGCAGCGCGTGGTCGTCGGTGCGCAGCGCCTCGACGAGCGCCTCGTCCAGCTCGAACCGCTTCACGAAGGTCGTCGAGAAGATGAACTCGCGGAACGTGTCGAGGTCGTAGGCAGCCATGAAGAACAGCTCGACGCGTCGCGGATCGAGCTGGCGGCCGCCGATGAACCAGGGGTGGCCGACGAGGTCGCGGAAGCCCTGCTCGAGCTCCTCGCGCTCGACGAGGCCCTGGTCCTTCTCCCACTGCGCGACGGTCCAGGTCCGGGCGCCGCGCCCGCCGTGGCAGAAGTCGTCCTCGAAGAGGAAGTGGACCGGCTGCGGCGCGACGCCGGAGCGCGCCGGCGGGAGCGCCGTCCCCACCGGGTACATCCGGCAGGCCCAGGGGCGCGCCTCGTACACCGAGCAGCCCTTCTCGCTCACGAACGGGCAGCGCTTCTCGGGCGCGGCGCCCATCTTCAGCATCACGACCGGGAGGTGCAGCTGCTTCGTGATCGGCGTGAGCGTGTGCTGGTCGAGGAACTCGCGGGTCGAGAGGCCGCGCCTGCGGGCGAGGGCGAGGACGTCCGCGGGCGTGAGGACGATGTTCACGTCCGAGCAGCAGTGCGTGAAGCACTCGAGGTCCGGCCGGCAGTCGAAGCAGAAGCTGGAGCTCGCGTCGAGCTGTCGCTTGCCCTGGAGCGACTCGGGGATCGGCGGGGTGGCGGGCTTCCCCGGCGGGCGCGCGTCGTTCACGATCACTCCTTGCCGGCGCCCTGGGACGCCTCGTCGGGGAGGATGCTGCTGCGCAGCGCGTCGGGCGACCACACCGGGACGGGCGTCTCGAAGCCGTTCTGCCCGTCGATCCGGTAGCGGTACGAGGCGTGGACGCCGTACTGCTGCTCCATCCAGGTCCAGCCGCGAACGTAGTAGGGACAGTCGTCGTTGAAGCAGACGAGGTCGTACCGGTGATCGCACACGAACTCGTTCAGCTCGATCCGGGCGAGGGGGGCCCGGCAATGGGGACACGTGGTTCTGCTCGCTCCGGACATGGCAGCACCCAGGGACGCAGAGAACGGAGGAGGACCGCTCCGGCGGGCGCGGCGGCGGAAGGTCGCCGCCGCGCCGCGGAGCGCACGTCATGCAAACGTCGTCTTGACCGGGATCTTCTTGAGCTCCCACTGCTGGGTCTTCGGGTCGATCTTCACGTTCACGAAGACCGTCCAGTTGGCCTCGTCCATCTTCGGCAGGTCGGCGCGGAAGTAGTACCCGGGCCAGCGCGTCTCCTGGCGGAACATGATCGCGCGGACGTGCGCCTCGGCCTGGTACATGCGGTGGGTGTTCTCCCATGCGCGCATCAGGTCGTGGACGTCCTTCGCGCCGAGCTTCTCCTGATCCTCCTTGAGGAGGGCGAGCAGCTCGAGCCCGCGCTTGAGGAGCGGCTCGGTCGTCGTGAACCGCATCGACACGCCGCCCGCGTACTCGTCCATGATCTTCTGGAGGCGGAGCATGAACATCTTCGGGATGAGGTAGTGCGGGTTGACGTTCGGGTCCGTCGTCTTCCCCTTGTTGTCCTCGTAGAGCTTGAGCGGGCGGAAGACGACCTCCTTCATCTTCTCCATCTCCGCCGGGTCGACCTTCGGTGCCGCGGGCTTCTCGGTCACGAGGAAGCGGATCGCGCTCTTGCCGGCGAGGCGGCCCTCGGTGAACGAGCCCGACGAGAACTTGTGCGGGTTCGCGCCGGAGGCGTCGCCGGCCATGAACAGGCCCTTCGTCGTCGACATGTTCTCGTAGCCCCAGAAGTACTCGGGCGGCGCGAGGTCCTTCGGACCGCTCACCCACGCGCCCGAGCCGCCGGAGTGCGAGCCGATGAAGTACGGCTCGGTCGGGCCGATCTCGGAGCTCTTCACCTCGGGCTCGACGTTGTTCGAGGCCCAGAGGAGCGCCTGCGAGATCGTCATGTCGAGGAAGTCCTCCCACGCCTCGGACTCGAGCTCCTTCAGCTTCTTCTTGGCGGCCTTCTCGTCGCCGGAGCTGGACGCGATCTTCTGGATCGCCTCCTCGGTGCGCATGTAGATGGGGCCCTTGCCCTCGTTCTCGTCGAGCATGCCGAGGTAGTTGCGGAGGTTCGCCGGGATCGGCTTCACCTTCCCGTACGAGCCCCACTTCTCGAGCTCGGGCTTGCGCTCGACCATGTACTCGCCGCCGAACGCGTTCGTCGCACGGCTCTTGAAGAGCAGGAACCACGCGCCGACGGGGCCGTAGGCGTCCTTGAACCGCACCGGCACGAAGCGGATCTCCTGGCCGGTGAGCTCGGCGCCCGCCTTCAGGGTGAAGTAGGTCGAGCTGCCCGCGTTCCACGGCGGGTACCACGCGCGGCCCATGCCCTCGCCCATCGACCTGGGCTTGAACACGTGCACGGCGCCGCCGAGCGCGAGCATGACCGCCTTCGCCTTGAACACGTAGTACTTGTTCTCGCGGACGGAGAAGCCGACCGCGCCGGCGATCCGGTCGCCGTCCATGATGGGGCCGACGATGAAGACGCGCTCGTAGATGTTCTCCTTCCCGAGCGCGGTCTTCGCGGCCTCCGCCACGATCGGCTTGTAGCTCTCGCCGCTGATCATGAGCTGCCAGCGGCCCTCGTGGACGTACCCGCCCTTCTCGTCCTTCCAGATCGGCAGGCCCCACTTCTCGAACATGTGGACGGAGCCGTCGACGTGGCGGGCGATGTTCGCGACGAGGTCGTCGCGGGCGATGCCCATGAGGTCGTTGCGGACGTACTGCACGTAGTCGTTGACGGAGTTCTTGCCCTCGGCCAGGCCGACGTACTGGTTGATGGCGGAGAGGCCCATCCCGACGGCGCCGGAGCGGTCCATCGCCGCCTTGTCGACGAGGGTGATCTTGATGTTGCCGGCCTTCTTGGCCCAGTAGGAGGCCTCCACCGCGGCCCCGCAGGCGGCCATGCCGCCCCCGAGGATCAGGAGGTCGGTCTCGACGGTCACGGTCTCGTAGTTCGTCATGTGCGGGCTCCTCTACGACTTCGTCCAGACCTTCGGGAGGCGGAGCGACTGCGGCTCCGTGAACAGGGCGATGCCGTCGAGGCCCTCGCTCTCGGCGGCGAAGCCGGCGGCCGGCACGGCCGTGCCCTCCGGGGTCGTCCGGACCGGGAACTTGAACCGCTTCACCATGCCGTTGCGGAACTTCACCGTCCACATGATGGAGTCCGTCGAGCGGAGCGGGACCACCGAGCCGCCCATCGGGACGAAGTCCGCGTAGCCGCGGACGTCGATCGCCTGCTGCGGGCAGATCTTCACGCAGCTGTAGCACTCCCAGCACATCTCGGGCTCCTGGTTGCGAGCCTTCATCTTGTCCTTGTCGAGCACCATGAGATCGTTCGGACAGATGTACATGCAGGCGGTCTTGTCGAGCGCCTTGCACCCATCACACTTCTCCGGGTTCACGAAGCTGGGCATCGTTGCCTCCCGGGCGCGAGGGCCCGCAATTGAGTTGCACGTGCGCAGGTTGACGTGCGCAACGTTGCACGACGCGCCCGGGGAGCGTCAAACCCGATACTTTCAATGCGGTGATAAAGGAGGTTGATGCGGCGGAACGCCGTCAACCATTGGCATTCGGGCGGGCGCCCTGCCACGCGCCGCTCTGGCGGCGCACCTCGTCGACGACCGTCGCCACCGCGCGCGACGAGGGGATCTCGTCCCAGGTCACGAGCACGACCCGCCGGGAGAGCGGCGGGTCGAACTCGGCGCGGTAGAGCCGGCCTTCGGGGTTGGTCCGGGACGCTATTTCACGGTAAGTGACCATGTCGGGGAGGAACGCGGCGCCGATCCCCATCTCGACCATCCGCTTCACGGTCAGGACGTCCTCGGTGGACACCACCGGCTCGACGCGCACGCCGAGGCCCTCGAGGTACTTCTGCACGAGGGCGCCGGTGGGGGTCTGAGGCGACAGCGCGACCATCGGCGCGCCCGCGAGCTGCTCGGGCCGGACGCGCTGGCACCCGGCGAACGGGTGGGCCCGGCTCCACACGAGCGACACCCGCTCCTCGAAGAGCGTCTCGTACCGGAGGCGCTTGTCGATCCGCGGGTCCGCCAGGATCGCGAGGTCGACCTGGCTCGCGAGCAGCGCCTCGATGTGGTCGTCGGAGCGCGCGCGGTAGAGGATCGGGATCGTCGCCGAGTGGCGCTCGTGCACCGCCTGGAGCACGTGCGGGAGGAAGTAGGTGCCGATGCTGTTCACCGTCCCGATGCGCACCTCGCCGACGGCGGGGAGCTCCTTCACCGCGGCCTCGGCGCGGCGGACGGCGGCGCTCACGCGCTGCACGTGCACGTAGAGGAGGCGGCCCGCGTCGGTGAGGCTCACGCCGCCCGGCCGGCGGAGGAAGAGCTGCACGCCGAGCTCGTCCTCGAGGTGCTTCATCTGGTACGAGAGCGCGGGCTGCGTGATGTGGAGGCGCGAGGTCGCGCGCTTGAAGCCGGACTCCTCGACCACCACCTCGAAGCAGTGCAGCCGGTTCAGCGAGGTGAGGCCGGTCCGGGCGCCGACCTTCTCGGGCGGCGCAGCGGGCGCGACGGTCTTCACCGGCTCGTGGGGGACGAGCTTCCGCGCGACGGCGATGGAACGCGAGGTGACGCGCATCTCGAAGCCCTTCGCCCCCTCCGATACGCAATGCGGCAAGATGTAGCAGATTACCTATAAAGAGCCTTGACCCACCGCAAGGGTTCGGGCGGGGAGGAGGGGCGCTCGCCGCCTGCGAACCCCGCGTGACGGCGGGCTATTTCCTGGATGCGCGCCTGCGCGAAGGAGGGGGCTCAGGCGGGGCTTCGGCGCGGGTTCCCTCCCACTGCAGCCCGATCCGCCTCACCTCGGACACGAACGCCTCGATGGCGAGCGACGGTCGGGCGTCGCGCCAGACCGCGACGACGAGCGGCAGCGAGAGCGTCGGCTCGACCGTGCTCCGGGAGAGGCGCGCGGGCTTCCCCGCCGGCGTCACGTCGTCCGCGATCGCCATGTCGGGCAGGAACGCGACGCCCATGCCGGACTCGACCATGTGCTTCACCGTCTCGATGTCGTCCGCGGTGAGCGCCGGGGTCAACGAGATGCCCTGCCGGTCGAGGTACCGCTTCGCGAGCGCGCCCGCCGAGATGTGCGGCGCGAGCGCGACGAGGGCGACGTCCTTCAGCTCGGAGACGTCGACGCTCGCGCGGCCCCAGAACCGGTGCCCTGGGCCGGACACGAGCGAGATCTGCTCGTCGAACACCGGCGTGAAGGCGAGCCGCTCGTCGGGGGGCGGATCGACCACCAGCGCGACCTCGATCTTGTTCGCGAGCAGCGCCTCGAGCAGCTCGTCCGAGTCCTTGTAGAGGAGCTTCGGCCGGACTCCGGGGTGCTTCGCCCGGATCTCCTTCAGCACGTCGGGGAGGAAGTACTGCCCGATGCACTTGATCGCGCCGATGCGGATCTCGCCCGTCACGCCGCCGGACAGCTCGCGCACCGCCTGGTGCGCCTCGCGCACCGTCGCGATCACCTGGTGCGCGTGGTCGAACAGGATCCGGCCAGCGTCGGTCGGGGTGATGCCGCCGGGGCCGCGCCGGAACACCTGGACGCCGAGCTCTTCCTCGAGCCGCTTGATCTGGTAGGAGAGCGCGGGCTGGGTGATCCCCAGGCGCGCGGTCGCGCGCTTGAAGCCGCCTTCCTCGAGGACGGCGATGAAGCACTGAAGTTGTTGGAGTTCCAGGATCCCTCCGGGGGGCACGAGGATCCGCTCTCACCATCCTGCCGCGGATCGGGGCCCCTGACCATCCCCCCCGGTGCGGCGAGCGATCGGGGGGGCGCCCGACAGGGGCGCGCCCGTCGCCGGCCCCCGCGCGCGCGGCGAGCGCCGCGGAAGCGGCGGCGGGCGCTGCGTTCCCCGTCATCAACCCGCTTTATCAGGAGCTTCCAATAGTTGTGGATTGACGCGATTTCCCGGATGGGCGCAACTGCCAATCGAGCATTTTCCGTAGCCGAGGCGCCTCCCGTTCCGTGGGGACCCACATGACCGATCGCAAGACGCCGCTGCTGGACGAGCTCGAGAAGGGCCCGTGGCCGAGCTTCGTGAAGGAGATCAAGAAGAGCGCGAAGAGCCCGATGGTCCGGGACCTCCTCGGCCAGCTCGAGCGGTCGTACACGGAGAAGATCGGCCACTGGAAGCACGGCGGCCTCGTCGGCGTGAAGGGCTACGGCGGCGGCGTCATCGGCCGCTACAACGATCTCCCCGACGAGTTCCCCGAGGTCTCCGAGTTCCACACCGTGCGCGTGAACCAGCCGTCGGGCTGGTTCTACACGTCGGCGGCGCTGCGGACGCTCTGCGACATCTGGGAGCAGCACGGCTCGGGCCTCACGAACATGCACGGGTCGACGGGCGACATCGTCTTCCTCGGGACGAAGACGAGCGAGCTCGAGACGATCTTCTCGAAGCTCACCGAGGCGGGCTACGACCTCGGCGGCTCGGGCTCCGACATGCGCACGCCGAGCTGCTGCGCCGGGCCGGCCCGCTGCGAGTGGGCCTGCTACGACACGATGAACTTCACCTACGACGTCACGCAGACCTACCAGGACGAGCTCCACCGCCCGGCCTTCCCGTACAAGTTCAAGATCAAGGCGTCGGGCTGCCCGAACGACTGCGTCGCCTCGGTGGCGCGGTCCGACCTGTCCGTGATCGGCACCTGGCGCGACGAGATCCGGATCGATCAGGCGGCGGTCCGGGACTACGCGGCGAGCGGCAAGCTCAACATCCAGCGCGACGTCGCCGGCCGTTGCCCGACCCGCTGCATCGAGTGGGACGGCAAGGCCCTCAAGATCGACGACGAGAACTGCGTGAAGTGCATGCACTGCATCAACGCGATGCCGAAGGCGCTGTCTCCCGGCAAGGACCGCGGCGCCACCATCCTGGTCGGCGCCAAGGCCCCCATCGTCGAGGGCGCGCTGCTCGCGTCGGTGCTCGTGCCGTTCGTCAAGATGGAGCCGCCCTACGAGGACATCAAGGAGCTCCTCGCCGCGATGTGGGACCTCTGGGCGGAGCACGGCAAGAACCGCGAGCGGATCGGCGAGTTCATCCAGCGCATCGGGCTCGGGAACTTCCTCGAGCAGATCGGCCTCGAGGCGGTGCCGGAGATGGTCAGCCAGCCTCGAACGAACCCGTACATCTACTACGACGTGAACTGACGGTGCATCCGCGCCGTACCCGCCCACGCCTGACGAGGACGACATGGCCGAGCCGACGAAGCGAAAGACCGACATCGGGCCGCCGAACTACGAGCAGTTCCTGCCGCCGGTCATCAAGCAGAACTACGGGAAGTGGAAGTACCACGAGATCCCGCGGCCGGGCGTGATGGTGCACGTCGCCGAGTCGGGCGCGAAGCTCTTTTCGGTGCGGGCGGCGACGCCGCGCCTCATGAGCATCGAGACCCTGCGCCTCTTCGCGACGCTCGCCGACGAGTTCTGCGGCGGCTACCTGCGCTTCACGAGCCGCAACAACGTCGAGTTCCTGCTCGACGACGAGAAGCGGATCGAGCCCCTCGTCGCGCGGCTCAAGAAGGAGGGCTACCCGGTCGGCGGGACGGGGGCCGGCATCACGAACATCGTCCACACGCAGGGCTGGGTGCACTGCCACTCCGCCGCCTCGGACGCGTCCGGCGTCGTGAAGTCGCTCATGGACGAGCTGTTCCCTCACTTCGAGCGGTCCGACCTCCCCGCGAAGGTGCGCGTCGCGTTCGCGTGCTGCCTCAACATGTGCGGAGCGGTCCACTGCTCGGACATCGCGGTGCTCGCCGTCCATCGCAAGCCGCCGAAGATCGACCACAGCCGGCTCCCCAAGCAGTGCGAGATCCCGAGCACGGTCGCCGCGTGCCCGACGGGCGCCGTCCGTCCGGCGACGGTGGACGGCAAGCAGTCGGTCCAGGTCATCGAGGAGCAGTGCATGTTCTGCGGCAACTGCTTCACGGTCTGTCCGTCGATGACGATGGCCGACCCGGTGAACGACGGCATCTCGATCTGGGTGGGCGGGAAGGTCTCGAACGCCCGGCACGAGCCGATGTTCTCGAAGCTCGCCATCCCGTACCTGCCGAACAACCCGCCGCGCTGGCCCGAGGTGACCGACGCGGTGAAGAAGCTCGTCGACGTCTACGCCAAGAACGCGCAGCCCTTCGAGCGCATGGGCGAGTGGATCGAGCGCATCGGCTGGCCGAAGTTCTTCAAGCTCACCGGCCTCGAGTTCACGAAATACCACATCGACGACTTCCGTCACGCTGGTGAGAGCTTCCGGCGCTCGACGCACCTGCGGCAGTCGCGGGGCTAGCGCGCCGGCGAACCGTCAACGGAGGAAGCCATGGCCGCCCCGACCGCAGATGCCGTCGCCGACGCGATGTACGCCCTCCTCAAGGACTACGCCGGGAAGAAGAACCTGAAGGCGATGGACCTGACGAAGTCCATGCACGAGAAGTTCGGCGACGAGTGCGACAAGCAGACCTGCAAGGACGCGATCCGCGATCCTCATGGACAGCGGCAAGACGACGTACTCGTACGTCGGCGGCAGCTACGTCGTCCTGAACCCCGAGTACAAGGGCGGCTAGCCCGTCGGAGCGCGGAATGGGCCTCCTCAAGAAGACGGAGAACGTGAAGCCGCTCAAGACCGCGAGCCGCGGAGGCTCGGGCGGCGCGGTCTCGGCGATGCGCCCGTCGCAGGTCGAGAAGCTTGCGCCCTGCCTGGAGGAGTGCCCGGCGGGGAACGACGTCCGCGGCTGGCTCAACACCATCGCCCAGCACAGAAGATGGGGAAGGCGCTCGACGACGCGCTCGACCAGGCCTTCACCCAGCTCGTGGCGCGAAACCCGCTGCCGGCGGTGCTGGGGCGCGTGTGTCCGCACCCGTGCGAGGGCGAGCTGCAACCGCAAGGACAAGGACAGCCCGGTCGGGATCAACTCGGTGGAGCGGTTCCTCGGAGACTGGGGCATCGAGCGCAAGCTGCCGCTCCCGGTCGACGCCGCGCCGGGGAGCCGGGCCGAGAAGATCGCCGTGGTCGGCGCCGGCCCGGCCGGCCTCTCCTGCGCGTACCACCTCGCGCGCCGCGGCTACCGGGTGACGATCTTCGAGAGCCTGCCCGAGGCCGGCGGGATGCTCCGCTACGGCATCCCCGACTACCGCCTGCCGCGCGCGGTGATCGCGGCCGAGGTGAAGCGCATCGAGGCGCTCGGGGTCGAGATCCGCTGCGGCACGGCGGTGGGGAAGGACGTCTCCTTCGACGCCCTCCAGAAGGACTTCGACGCGGTGTTCCTCGCGATCGGCGCGCACGCGGGCAAGCAGATCCGCGTGGAAGGCGAGGAGGGGCCCTTCGTCTACACCGGGACGGGGTTCCTGCGGCAGGTCGCGCTCGGCAAGCCGCCTCCCATCGGCCGGAAGGTGGCCGTGATCGGCGGCGGCGACACCGCCATCGACGCGGCGCGCGTCTGCCTGCGCCTCCCCACGGACGCGGCCGACGTCGCGAAGAGGATGGGCGCCGACGTGACGCTCTTCTACCGGCGCACGCGGGCGGAGATGCCGGCGATCGAGGAGGAGGTGGTCGGCGCGGTCGAGGAGAACGTCAAGATCGAGTTCCTCGCGGCGCCCTCCAAGATCGTGCGCGACGGCTCTGGCCGGGTGACGAAGCTCGTCGTCGAGCGCATGAAGCTCGGCGACCCCGACGCCTCGGGCCGGCGCTCCCCGGTCGGGACCGGCGAGCTCGTCGAGTACGACTGCGACACCGTGATCACCGCGGTCAGCCAGGAGCCGGACTTCCGAGCGCTGGGCGGCGCCCTGGCGACTACGCGCTGGCTCGAGGCCGACAAGTGGGGGAAGACGGCGCAGCCCAAGATCTGGACGGGCGGCGACAACATCAACCTCGGGCTCGCCACCATCGCCATCGGGCAGGGGCGGACCGCGGCAGAGAACATTCACGCGACGCTCCGCGGCGAGCAGCCCGCGGAGCCTTCGCCGCAGCCGAAGATCCCGGCCACGAAGCTCAAGCTGGACTTCTACGAGGCGAAGCCGAGAGCGCAGCGCGGCGCCGTCGCGGCCGCGGAGCGCCTCGCGAACCCGCACGCCGAGATCGACCTGCGGCATCACCAAGCAGCAGGTGCTGGAGGAGGCCTCCCGCTGCATGTCGTGCGGCTTCTGCTTCGGGTGCGAGCGCTGCTGGATGTACTGCACGCCGTCGTGCTTCAAGAAGGTCGGCGAGCCGGCGCCGGGCAAGTACTACAAGATCTCGCTCGACACCTGCGACGGCTGCAAGAAGTGCGCGGACGAGTGCCCCTGCGGTTTCCTCGAGATGTCGTAGGGAGCGAGCTCGGTGACGCGCCAGGCCCTTCCACGGATCGTCGTCGCCGGCCTCGCCGGCGACGCCGGCAAGACGCTGGTCGCGGTGGGGCTCGCGCGCGTGTTCGCGAGCGGCGGTCGGCGCGTCGCTCCGTTCAAGAACGGGCCGGACTTCATCGACGCCGCCTGGCTCGCCGCGGCCGCCGGCGCGCCGGGCCGGAACCTCGACACGTACCTCATGCCGTCGGCGACGATCGCGGCGGCGCTGCGGCGCGCGGCGCGGACGGCGGACCTCGCGGTCATCGAGGGGAAGCGGGGCCTGTTCGACGGCGTGGACGCGCGGGGCTCCCACTCGACGGCGCAGCTCGCGAAGCTCGTGGGCGCCCCCGTCCTGCTGGTCGTGAACGCGGCGAAGGCGACCCGCACCGTGTCCGCCCTGGTGCTCGGCTGCCGGACCCTCGATCCGGAGCTGACGATCGCCGGCGTGGTCCTGAACCGGATCGGCACGGGCCGGCAGGAGGCGCTCATCCGGCGGGCGCTCGCGAACGACGCGGGCGTCCCCGTGCTCGGCGCGATCCCGCGGCTCGAGGGCCAGCTCCTCCCGTCCCGTCACCTCGGCCTCCTCTGCGCCGCCGAGCACCCGGAGCGCGACGCGGCCATCGAGGCGCTCGCCGGCGAGATCCGCCGCCGCCTGGACGTCGAGCGGATCGCGGCGATCGCGGACGGCGCCCCCGAGCTGCCCGAGGAGCCGGATGCCGAGCCCTCGCGGGACGGCGGCGCGCGCGTCCGGGTGGGCATCCTGCGCGACGCGGCCTTCTCGTTCTACTACCCCGAGAACCTCGAGGCGCTCGAGGCCGCGGGCGCGGAGCTGGTCTTCGTGTCGCCGCTCGCGGATCGGGAGCTGCCGCCCATCGACGCGCTCTACGCGGGGGGCGGCTTCCCCGAGGAGCACGCGACCGCCCTCGCCGCCAACGAGCCCCTGCGCGCGGCGCTCGCGGCGGCCCTCGCCAGCGGGCTCCCGGCCTGGGCGGAGTGCGGCGGGCTCATGTACCTCGCTCGCGCGCTCGTGCGCGACGGGTGCGAGTACCCGATGGTCGGCGCGCTGCCGATCGTCGTCGAGCACACCGGACGGCCGCAGGGACACGGGTACATGGCGGCGACGGTCGACAACTGGAACGCGTTCTTCCCGGTCGGGACGCGCCTGTCCGGCCACGAGTTCCACCACTCCCGCGTCGTCTCCTGTACCGGGGCCGACACCGCGCTCGACGTCGAGCGCGGAGCCGGGCTCGGCGGCGGCAGGGACGGCCTCGTCGTGGGGAACGTCGTCGCGACGTACATGCACCTGCACGCGCTCGGGACGCCCGGGTGGGCCGGGAGCGTCGTCCGCGCCGCGCGGCGCTTCGCGCACCGCGGACGCGGGTCGCAGAGCGAGGGCGCCCTCCGGCGCGCCGCGTCCGGCGGCACGCTCGCGGCAGCGGGAGCGAACCGATGAACCGGGATCTCCTCGTCGCCCTCCGCCACGCGCTCGAGAGCGGCCCGCCGACGGCCGAGGCCCACCTACGCCTCGGGACGGCCCTCCTCGAGGAGGGTTCCCCGGGCGCGGCCGAGCGGGAGCTGCGCGCCGCCGTCGAGCTGGACGCGGGCTGCGCGGGCGCCTGGGTGAACCTCGGCGGGATCCTCTTCTCGCGCTGGGACTTCGCGGGCGCGCTCGAGGCGAACCGCCGGGCGGCCGAGGCGGACCCGACGCTCCCGCTCGCCCACTTCAACCAGGGCCTCGCCCACCTCATGTCCGGGGAGCCGGAGCGGTCCCTCGACGCGCTCGGCCGCGCGATCGAGCTCGACCCGCGGAACGGCGCCGCGTACTTCCACCTCGGCGTCGCGCTCCACGCGCTCGGGCGCCCGCTCGAGGCGGAGGTCTGCAGCGCCTACGCCCGCGAGCTCGACTACCGCCCGAGCCGCGCGTCCGCCGAGGCGCTCGAGCGGGCCGCGGCCGGAGCGCGCGCCGCTCCCGATCCGTCACGTCCGCAAGCCGCACCCCCAACCGCAGCAACCGCAGCAGGAGGAGATCGCCATGGCTCAGCTCAACGTCAATAACCAGGTCTTCGAGCTCGACGAGGACGGGTTCATCCAGCAGCCGGAGCGGTGGGACAAGGACGTCGCCCTCGCGCTCGCGCAGACCGAGGGCGTGAATGCTCTCGGGGAGAAGCACTGGCAGCTCGTGCACTACCTGCGCGACTACTACCTCAAGTTCGGCGTGGCCCCGATGATCCGGAAGGTGTGCAAGGACAACAACATGAAGCTCACCGAGATCTACGAGCTCTTCCCGTCCGGACCGGCCAAGGGTGCCTGCAAGGTGGCGGGCCTGCCGAAGCCGACGGGCTGCGTGTAGCCGGCGCGCGCCGCCTCGCCCTGGGAGGGGGAGAGCGGATGCGAGCATGTCGTTCCGTGAGCTCCTGATCGAGAGACGGTCCGCGCTCTGCGCGCGCTGGATCGACGCGGTCCTCGGCGAGTACGGCGAGGTCACCGCGGCGCGCTGGCGCAAGGAGAAGGACCGGTTCGCGAACCCGATCGGCCACGCCCTGTCCGACGGGCTGCCGGAGCTCCTCGACGCCGTCGTGAACGGCCGCGGGCCCGGCGAGCGGGCCCTGACCGCGCTCGAGGACATCGTCCGGATCCGCTCGGTCCAGGACCTCGCCCCGTCGCGGGCGGTCGGGTTCGTGTACCTGCTGCGCGGGGCCGTCCGCCAGGAGCTCGGGGACGCGCTCGCCGGCGGCGCCCACGCGGCGGAGCTGGCGGAGCTCGACGCACGCATCGAGCAGCTCGCGCTGGTCGCCTTCGACACCTACGTCGGCCTCCGCGAGCACGCCCACCAGCTCCACCAGGAAGAGCTGCGGCGAAGCGTGGCGTCGATCCTGCGGCGCTGGGGCGGCGGCGAGCTGCCCCAGGAGGTCTCGGAGGACGTGGTGCGGCTGGGGCGCCCTCCCGGGCCCGGCGAGCGGAGGTGACCATGCGGATCCTCGTTCCGGCTGTCGCGGTCGTGCTCTTGCTCCTCGTCGGCGCCGGTGCGGCGGGCAGCGAGCCCGGCCGGTGGATCCTCGGCGTCGCCGTCCCGTACGCGGCGGCGGCGATCTTCGCCGTGGGCGTGGTCGTCCGGGTGCTCGGCTGGGCGCGCTCGCCCGTGCCCTTCCGGATCCCGACGACGTGCGGGCAGCAGAAGTCGCTCCCCTGGATCCGCCAGGCGAAGATCGAGAACCCGTCCACGACGGCGGGCGTCGTCGCCCGGATGGCGCTCGAGGTGCTCCTGTTCCGGTCGCTCTTCCGGAACACCCAGGCGCAGCTCGTCGACGGCCGGCTCTCCTACGGCTCGGCGAAGTGGCTGTGGGCGGCGGGGCTCGCGTTCCACTGGGCGATGCTCGTCGTGGTCCTGCGGCACCTGCGGCTCTTCCTGGAGCCGGTGCCGGGGTTCGTGGTCGCCCTCTCGCGGGCGGACGGGTTCCTGCTCGTCGGGCTCCCGACCGTCCAGGCGACGACGGTGCTCTTCCTCGCCGCCGCCACGTTCCTCCTCGTCCGGCGGCTCGCGTCCGCGCAGCTCAGGTACCTCTCGCTCGCGAGCGACTACTTCCCGCTGTTCGCCTTCCTCGCCATCGGCGCGACCGGCGCCTGGCTGCGCCACGTGTCGAAGATCGACGTCCCCGCGGCGAAGGCGATGGTGATGAGCCTCGTCCACCTCGCGCCGCGGCCGGCGGAGGGGCTCGGCGCCGCCTTCTACGCGCACCTGCTCCTCGTCTCCGTGCTGCTCGCCTACTTCCCGTTCTCGAAGCTCGTCCACGGGGCGGGGGTGTTCCTCTCGCCGACGCGCAACCTCACGGCGAACAGCCGCGAGGTCCGGCACGTGAACCCGTGGAACGCCCCGGTCCACGTGCACACGTACGCGGAGTACGAGGACGAGTTCCGCGAGCGGATGCGCGACGCGGGCATCCCCGTCGAGAAGGAGGCCTGACCATGTCCGGCGCCCCGAAGCCCGCCGCCCCGGCGAAGGCCCCCCAGTACAAGCCCGACCAGGTCGAGTACTACAAGAAGGAGGAGCTCCTCCAGGTCGACTACGACCGCGTGCCGGGGAAGGACTGGATGAGCACGCCGGCCGAGCTCCGGCACGGCAACTTCATCTACCCGGCGAAGCCCCAGAAGCTCGAGTACATCGGCTTCCCCAACGCGCGCGAGTGGGCGCCGCTCGATCCGGACTGGAAGCTCCCTCCGAACTGGAAGGAGATCATCTTCGACGGCATGCGCGAGCGGCTCGACAAGTACCGCTCGTTCAAGCTGTTCATGGACGTCTGCGTCCGCTGCGGCGCCTGCGCGGACAAGTGCCACTTCTACATCGGCGGCGGCGATCCGAAGAACATGCCGGTGCTGCGCGCGGAGCTCCTGCGCTCCGTCTACCGGAACGACTTCACCACCGCCGGGAAGATCCTCGGCCGGCTCGCGGGCGCGCGCCCGCTCACGGTCGACGTCATCAAGGAGTGGTTCCTCTACTTCTACCAGTGCACCGAGTGCCGCCGCTGCTCGGTCTTCTGCCCCTTCGGCATCGACACGGCCGAGATCACGATGATGGCGCGGGAGCTCCTGAACCTCCTCGGCATCAACGTGAACTGGATCATCCAGCCGGTGGCCGACTGCTACCGCACCGGCAACCACCTCGGCATCCAGCCGCACGGCCTCAAGGACACGCTCGAGTTCTTCGCCGAGGACCTCGAGGAGGTCACCGGCGTCAAGGTGGAGGTCCCCCTCAACAAGAAGGGGGCGGAGGTCCTCTTCGTCACGCCGTCCGGCGACTTCCTGGCCGACCCCGGCATCTACACGTGCATGGGGTACATGGCCCTCTTCCACGAGATCGGGCTCGACTACACGTTCAGCACGTACGCCTCCGAGGGCGGCAACTTCGGCCTGTTCACCTCGGCCGACATGATGAAGCGGCTCAACGCCAAGATCTACGCCGAGGCGAAGCGACTCGGCGTGAAGTACATCATCGGCGGCGAGTGCGGTCACATGTGGCGCGTCCTGCACCAGTACATGGACACGATGAACGGCCCGGCGGACTTCCTCGAGGTGCCGGTCTCGCCGATCACCGGGACCCGCTTCGAGCATGCGAAGTCCACGAAGGCCATCCACATCATGGAGTTCACCGCCGACCTCATCCGGAACGGGAAGCTGAAGCTCGACCCGAGCCGGAACGACTCCCACCGGGTGACCTTCCACGACTCGTGCAACCCCGCGCGCGGGATGGGGATGCTCGAGGAGCCGCGCTACGTCCTGAAGAACGTCGTCAACCACTTCTTCGAGATGCCGGAGAACACCATCCGCGAGCAGACGTTCTGCTGCGGCGGCGGCGCGGGGCTCGGTACCGAGGAGAACATGGAGATCCGCCTCCGCGGCGGGCTGCCGCGCGGGAACGCCGTCCGGTACGTCCAGGAGAAGCACGGCGTGAACGAGCTCGCGGCCATGTGCGCGATCGACCGCGCCACGCTCTCGACGGTGTGCGGGTACTGGGCGCCGGGCGTGAAGGTGACCGGGATCACCGAGCTCGTCGGGAACGCGCTCGTGATGAAGGGCGAGAACGCGCGCGAGCTCAACTTCCGCAAGGAGCCGATGCGCCCCGAGGCGACGCCGGCCCCGGTCCCGGCCCCGGAGGCGCGCCATGCATGACACGGGCAAGATCGTCGTCGGGCTCGCGGTGTTCGGCGTGCTCGTGACCGGCCCGATCTGGTACGGGCTCGGCCGCGGCACGGGGGCGCTGCCGGAGCTGCCGAAGCCCGCCACCGCCAAGCAGTGCGTCGAGCCGATCGCGTTCATGCGCGCCCAGCACATGGAGCTCCTGAACGCGTGGCGCGACGCGGTCGTGCGGAACGCCGAGCGCGTGTACGTGGCGACGGACGGCAAGCGCTACGAGATGAGCCTCACCGGCACGTGCCTCGGCTGCCACGAGGACCAGGAGAAGTACTGCAACAAGTGCCACCAGTACGCCGGCGTCGAGACCTTCTGCTTCGACTGCCACAAGAAGAAGGCGAGTCCGGCGCTGGCCGCGCGGCGCGATGGGGAGGCGCCATGACCCTCAAGCGACGCAGCTTCCTGAAGCTCGCGGGCCTCGGGCTCGCCGGGGCGGGCGCGGCGCCGGTCGCGGAGGCGCTCGTCCGCGGGACGCGGATCGAGCCGCGCCCGGACGCGTTCCAGGGCAAGCGCTGGGCGATGGTCATCGACGAGAAGAAGTGCCTCACGCGCGGCGGCGTGCGACGCCTGCGTCGAAGGCGTGTCACAAGGCGCACAACGTCCCGAAGATGCCGGACGGCGCGCCACGAGGTGAAGTGGCTCTGGAAGGAGCAGTTCGAGAGCGTCTTCCCGGACCGCGTGACCCCCTACACGCCGGCCGCGGCGAAGGAGCGGCCGACGCTCGTCCTCTGCAACCACTGCGACAACCCGCCCTGCGTCAGGGTCTGCCCGACGCAGGCGACCTGGAAGCGCGCCGACGGGATCGTGATGATGGACATGCACCGCTGCATCGGGTGCCGCTACTGCATCGTCGCCTGCCCGCTACGGCTCGCGCAGCTTCAACTTCGAGGACCCGCGGCCCGGCGATCGCCAGGGCGAGCCCACCGACTACCCGACCCGGACGAAGGGCGTGGTCGAGAAGTGCACCTTCTGCACGGAGCGGCTCGCGGTCGGGCAGAAGCCGCTCTGCGTGGAGGCGTGCGAGGGGATCGGCTGCGGCGCCCTCACCTTCGGCGATCTCGGCGACCCCGCCTCGCCGGTCTCGGCGCTCCTGCGCGACCACGACGTCGCGCGGCGCAAGCCCGAGCTCGGGCACGTCCCCGCACGTCTTCTACCTGCTCTGAGGGTCACCATGCTCGAGAAGGCACTCACCGGAAGCCGGCGCTGGTGGACGCTCCTCGCGGTGCTCGCCGCCGTCGCCGCGGCGGGCTTCGCGACCTACCTTCATCAGCTCTCCGTCGGCCTCGGGATCACCGGGCTGTCGCGCGACGTCCCCTGGGGCCTCTACATCGCGCAGCTCACCTTCCTCGTCGGGGTCGCCGCGTCCGCCGTCATGGTGGTGCTGCCGTACTACCTGCACCACTACAAGGCGTTCGGGAAGCTCGCGATCCTGGGCGAGTTCCTCGCCATCTCCGCGGTCGTCATGTGCCTGCTGTTCGTCTTCGTCGACATCGGGCAGCCGCGCGCGGATCATGAACGTCCTGCTGTACCCGAGCCCGCGGCTCGATCCTGTTCTGGGACATCGTCGTCCTGAACGGCTACCTCGTCCTGAACGTCGTCATCTCCCGCGCGACGTTCCGCGCGGAGCGCGCAGGGACGCCACCGCCCGGCTGGGTGAAGCCGCTCATCTACCTCTCGATCCCGTGGGCGGTCAGCATCCACACGGTCACGGCGTTCCTCTACGCGGGCCTGCGCCGGCGCGCCCGTTCTGGCTGACGCGCGATCCTGGCGCCGCGCTTCCTCGCCTCCGCGTTCGCGGCCGGCCCGGCCCTGCTCATCCTGCTGGCGCTCCTGCTGCGCCGGATCAGCCGCTTCGACGCCGGGCAGCGAGGCGATCGCGAAGCTCGGCGAGATCGTGGCGCTACGCGATGGTCGTGAACGTCTTCTTCGTCGCGCTCGAGCTCTTCACCGCGCTCTACAGCGCCATCCCCGAGCACGTCGAGCATTTCACGTACCTCTACCTCGGCCTGCACGGTCACGGCGTGCTCGCTCCCTGGATGAGCGTGTCGGTGGCGCTCGCGGTCGTCGCGATCGTCCTCCTCGCTCGTCCCGCAGCTCCGGCGGCGGGAGGCGGTCCTCGCCGTCGCCTCCGTAGCGGTGGTGGGCTCCCTCTGGATCGAGAAAGGGCTCGGGATGGTGGTGACCGGGTTCGTGCCCAACCCGCTCGGCCACGTGAAGGAGTACTGGCCCACGCTCCCGGAGACCGTCATCGCGCTCGGGATCTACGCGGTGGGAGGCCTCGTCCTCTCGGTGCTCTTCCGGATTGCCGTCCGCGTCCGCGAGGAGGCGCTCGGCCCGGCCGAGGCGCACGCGTCCGAGGCCGCCGCGGCGCGCCCCGAGCTGAAGGTCGCCTAGCGGAAGGAGACGCCGTGTACCCCGTGATGCTCAGCCTGCGCGGCAAGCGCGTCCTCGTGGTGGGCGGCGGCGAGGTCGCGCTCCGGAAGACCCAGGGGGTGCTCGGAGAGGGCGCGATCCCGAAGGTGATCGCGCCCGAGGTCGTGCCCGGGCTCGAGGAGCTCGAGCAGCGCGGCGCGATCGAGCTGCGCCGGCGCTGCTACCGCCCCGGCGACGCGGCCGGGTTCGCGCTCGTCTTCGCGGCGACGGACGATCCGGGCGTCAACGCCCGCGTGTTCGGCGAGGCCCAGCAGGCGGGGATCTGGGTGAACGTGGCCGACGAGCCCGCCCTCTGCACCTTCCACCTCCCGGCGCGCGTCCAGCGCGGCGCCATGCAGGTCGCGGTCGCGTCGGACGGCGGCGCCCCATTCGTCGTGCGCAGGCTGCGGCAGATGCTGGAGGCGCGGCTCGGGCCCGAGTGGGCGGAGTGGATGGACGCGGCGACCCGGTTCCGGCAGGCGGTGCGCGCGCTCGCGCTCCCTCGCGCCGCGACGGAGCGCCGCTACGAGACGTTCTTCGCGGCCACCGTCGACCCGGAGCGCCTGCGGGCGCGCGTGCCGACGACGGACGAGATCGCCGCATGGCTCGCGCCGGGCCTGTCCCCCGGAGCGGATGCGAGGGAGGGCGGCGAGGAGACGCGTGGCGGGGGTGAGCCTGCGGCGGCGCTCGGGCAGGTCGTCGCGCTCCAGGTCGAGCCGCGGGCCGGGCAGGGGCCCGGCCCGCGGCCTGGCCTCGTGTCGCTCGTCGGCGCGGGGCCCGGGGATCCGGGCCTCCTGACCGTGCGCGCGCGCCAGCGGCTCCTCTCCGCCGACGCGATCGTGTACGACCGGCTCGCTGCGCCGGCGCTTCCCCCCGATCTCTGCGACGAGGTGGAGCTGCACTGCGTCGGGAAGGAGGCCGGCCGCCACCCGGTCCCGCAGCAGGAGATCAACGCGCTGCTCGTGCGGCTCGCCGGATCGGGCCGGCGGACGGTGCGGCTCAAGGGCGGGGACCCGTTCGTCTTCGGCCGGGGGAGCGAGGAGGCCGAGGCGCTCCGGCGGGCGGGCATGCCGTACGAGATCGTCCCCGGCGTCACGGCCGCGATCGGCGCCGCCGCCTGCGCCGGGATCCCCGTCACGCACCGCGGCGAGTCCGTGCGCCTCACGCTCGTGACCGCTCACGAGAGCGCGAAGGGAGACGGGCCCCAGGTCCGATGGGACCTGCTCGCGCAGGACCCCCATGCGACACTCGTCGGCTACATGGGCGTCTCGAGCCTTCCCGACGTCGCGGAGAAGCTCCAGGCCGCCGGCCTGCCGCCGACGACCCCCGCCGCGCTCGTCTCGCAGGGGACGACGGCGGCCCAGCGCGTCGTGGTGAGCACGATCGCCCGGCTGCACGCGGCCGGCGTCGCGGCGGGGATCCGCCCGCCCGCGATCTTCGTCATCGGCCCGACCGTGCGCCACGCGGCGGCGCTCGACTGGTTCGTGAGCCGGCCGCTCTCGGGGGAGCGGCTCGGCGTGTTCGCGCCCGCCGGCGACCTCTCGCCGGTGCTGGATGTCGCCGGCGCCGAGCTGGTCGAGACGCCACGGCCGCTCGGGCCCGCCGCACGCGTCGTGATCGCCGCGGCGCCGCTCACCGGCTGGCTCCTGCGCAGCGCCGAGGAGGTCGAGGTGCTCGAGGAGGAGCGCGGCATCCCGGGCTGGGACGCGGACGTCCGGGCCTACTGCGTCGGGCGCCCCGCCGCCGAGCGCGCGCGCGCCCACGGCTGGGCGCACGTCGTCGAGCTCCCCGCGGACGCCACGCCCGAGGCCGTCGTGGGGGTCGTCGCCGAGCGCACCGCCCGCGCCGCGTCCGCGGGCGCGAGGTGAGCGGGATGGACCTGTTCCTCCCGATCGCGCAGGCGAGCGTCAGCATCCCGCTCATGATCGCCGTCGGCGGCGTCGTGGGGCTCCTCTCCGGGCTCTTCGGCGTCGGCGGCGGGTTCCTCCTCTCGCCGCTCCTCATGTTCCTCGGCATCTCGCCCATCGTGGCCGCGGCGTCGGGCTCGGCCGCGATCGTGGCGGCGGGGACGACGGGAACGCTCGAGCATTCCCGGGCCGGCACCGTCGACTTCAAGATGGGGCTCACGCTCTTCGCGGGCGGGGCGATCGGCAGCGTCGCCGGCGTCGAGGTGCTGAAGTGGCTGAACCGGCTCGGCCCCGCGAACAGCGTGATCCGCATCCTCTACGTGGTCATGCTGGGCGCGATCGGGGCGCTCATGCTGGTCGAGTCGATCCAGACCTGGCGCCGCGGAAGGTACATGTCCGAGCGGCGGTTCGAGCCCGTGCCGCGGCGCACCTGGCTCGACGCGCTGCCGGGACGGATGCGGTTCCCGAAGTCGGAGATCGAGATCTCGCTCCTCGTTCCGGTCGTGCTCGGCGTGCTGGGCGGGACGCTCGCCGCGCTGATGGGCGTGGGCGGCGGGTTCGTGATGGTCCCGCTCATGTTGTACGTTCTCGGGATGCGGATGCACGTGGTGGTCGGGACGAGCCTCCTGCAGATCCTGATGACGACGATGCTCGTCACCGTGCTCCAGGCGAGCCAGAACCACGCGGTCGACTTCGTGCTCGCGCTGCTCCTCGCGATCGGCTCGACGGCCGGGGCGGTGGTGGGCACGCGGTGGGGGCGACGGCTCCGCGCCGACCAGCTCAAGATCCTGCTCGCGCTCATCGTGCTCGCGGTGGCCGCGAAGGTGAGCGTCGATCTCGTGCACACGCCTTCCGTCCTCCTCTCGCACGTGGCCGGCGAATGAGACCGGGCCCGCGGGAGAGGAGCGGCCCCGGCGCCCAGCGCCTCACCCTCCCTCGCCTTCGCTCCGGAGGACAGGCGCTCGCGGCGGCGCTCGCCTGCGTCCTCCTCCCAGCCCGGGCGGCGCCCGGCGGGTTCTCGACCGTCGAGCCGTCGCGCATCGCCGCGGGGAGCTGGTACGCGGGGACGACGCTCCACGTCCAGGGGAGCGTCGGCGAGGCGTCGCAGGTGGCGATCCGCGTCACCGGGCCAGAGGAGCGCCACACCTTCAACCGCAGGGGCAAGATCGGCGGGCTCATCTGGGGCGGCGTGGAGCACGTCACCTTCGAGCACGCGCCGAGCCTCTACGGCGTCTACACCTCCGCCGCGCTCGGCGCGGTGGCGCCACCGGCGGTGCGCGAGCAGCTCCAGCTCGGCTACGACACCCTCGAGGCGCAGGTGGAGGTCCACGGCGGCGGCGTGGGCAAGCGGGCGCTCATCGAGCAGCTCGTGAAGCTCAAGGAGAGCGAGGGGCTCTACCGCCTCGCGCCGGGCGCCGTTCACCTCGACGAGCCGGAGGGCGGCCGGCGCACGTTCGAGGTGGCCGTGCCGCTGCCCTCCGGGGCGACGCCGGGCGACATCGACGTCGCCGTGTTCGAGCTCGCGGGCGGCGCGGTCGTGGCGCGCGACGCGGAACGCGTCCGGCTCGAGCGCGTCGGGATGCCAGCCTTCCTGTTCCGGCTCGCGCACGAGCAGAGCGTGCTCTTCGGCCTCCTCGCGGTGCTGGCCCTCGTCTCGACCGGCGTCCTCGTCGACCTCCTCGGCAGCCGGCGATCGCGGCGCCCGCACCCGGCCGTCGTCCTCCTGACCGGGATCGCCCGCGGCGTCGACGATACGCTCCTCTCCGCGCGCCACCGGCCCCGCTCCCAGGACGAGGTCGAGCGGCTGCACGCGCGGTACACGCTCTTCCGCACGCTGCTCGCGCTCAACAACGAGGTGCTGGAGAACCTCACCGAGCTCGAGGAGGAGTCGTCCTGGACCTCCTTCCGCCACCCGCGCGTGCGCATGGGGATCCGGGCCCTGTTCGACGGGACGGCGGACATGGTGGGCGTCCTGAACGAGCTCACCTCGAACCGCTACTTCGACCTGACGAACGTGGTCGCGACCCTGCGATCCGACGTCTTCAAGTTCCTCGAGCAGGCCTCCGAGCGGGAGCACGCGCCGCTCACGCTCGCGCTCGGGCGGATCCGGTCCGAGGCGGCGACCCAGGTCGGCGACAAGGCCCTCGCCCTGGCGCGCATCGAGTGCGACCTCGGCTTGCGCGTGCCGGAGGCGTTCGTCGTCACCATCGCGGCGTACCGCGAGCTCATGGAGGCGGGGGGGCTCGCCGGCCAGCTCCGCACGATCCTCGCGCCGGCGCGGCTCGACGCGCCCGAGGAGTTCCGGCGCCGCTGCGCGCTGGCGCAGGACCTCGTCCGGGAGGCCCCGGTTCCGCTCGCGGTCTCCCGCGCGATCGCCGAGGCGTGCCGCGAGAGCGGCTTCGCCGAGGGCGGCTTCGCCGTGCGATCGAGCGCGGCGGGGGAGGGCAGCGCGCTCTCGTTCGCGGGCCAGTTCGAGTCGTTCCTGAACGTCCCGGCGTCCGGGATCGTCGAGGCCTGGAAGGGCGTCGTCGCGAGCCGCTACTCGCCGCGCGCGGTCTTCTACCGCCGGTCGGCGGGGCTCGCCGACGTGGACACGCCGATGGCGGTGCTCGTCCAGCGCATGGTCCCGGCCCGCGCGTCGGGGGTCCTGTTCACGCGGCGGCCGGACGAGCCGAAGGGACCGGGGCTCCTCGTCACCGCCGCGCTGGGGCTCGGGCCGGACGTGTCCACCGGCATCGCGAGCGCCGACGAGCTCGTCGTCTCGCGCGCGGCGCCGCACCGGGTTCTGGAGCGCCGGATCTCGCCCAAGCGCGCGCGGCTCGTCCGCGCCGACGGGGGCGGCCTCGCCCGGGAGTCGATGGCGCGATGGATCAGCTCCGGTCGTCGATCACCGATGCGGAGGCGACCGAGCTCGCCGCGGCGGCCCTCTCCATCGAGCGCTACTTCGCCGCCCCCCAGGACGTCGAGTGGGCCCTCGCCGAGGACGGCAGCTCTTCGTCCTGCAGGCCCGCGCGCTCCGCACGGAGAAGCCGCAGGGCGCTCGCGAGCCGGTCCCGGAGGGCGCGCGCCTCCTCCTGCGCGGCGGCGAGCCTGCGTGGCACGGGCGCGCGGTCGGTCCGGTCCACCTCGCGCGGACGCCGCGCGAGCTGGACGCGACGCCCGCGGGGCGCTCCTCGTCGTCCCCCAGCTGTTGCCCGACTGCGTGACCCTGCTTCCGCGCGTGTGCGGGGTCATCGTCGAGCGCGGGGCGATCACCGGCCACGCGGCGTCGATCGTGCGCGAGTTCCGGGTCCCGACCCTCTTCGGCGTGGCGAACGCGCTCGACACCCTCGTCGCGGGCGAGGTCGTGAGCCTGGACGCCTCCGGCCGCAGCGTCTACCACGGCGCGCTCTGGCCGGAGCTGCGGGGCGGCTCCCGCGGCCGCGCTCGGCCACCGGACGCTCGGGCTGCCGGAGCTCCTGGCGGGCAAGCTGACGAAGCTGAGCGGGGCCGCGTTCGTCGGCACCTGGGCGTGTCAGTCGCTGCACGACGTCGTCCGCTTCGCGCACGAGAAGGCGATCCAGGCGATGTTCGACATCGGGGACCGGCTGCTCGAGTCGCGGCTCGGGCGGATGAAGGCGGTCGACTGCGCCGAGCCCCTGAACGTCCACGTCCTCGACCTCGGCGGCGGCATCCGGCCCGAGGCGGCGGAGCGGGAGGCGGTCCGGCCGGACGAGATCGCCTCGCGTCCCGTTCCGCGCGCTCTGGCGCGGCCTCGCCGATCCCGACTTCCACCCGCGCCGCTCCGAGCGGCCGCCGCCGTCGGCGTCGGTGCTGGCCGCGTCGCTCGCCATGTCCGGGACCGTCGATCCCGGCGCCCCGAACTACGCCTGCATCACCGACAGCTACCTGAACCTGAACTCCCGCGGAGGCGTGGAGCGCGACCGCGTCGGCTCGCGTCCCCGGCGCCAGGCGTATCACTTCGTCGTGGTCGACAGCTTCCTCTCGGAGAACCCCAACGAGAACCACATCCGCCTCCGGGTGAAGGGCGGCGGCGCGGCCCCCTGGCAGCGGCGGCTCCGCGCCGAGGTCGCGGCGGAGATCCTCCGCAGGAACGGCTTCTCCTCGATGGTGACGGGGGACCTCACGAACGGCTGGGTGGGCGGCGTCGATCGCGCGTCCGGCGCCGGGCGCTCGCGACCATCGGCCGGCTGCTGCGGTTCCTCTCCCGGCTCGACATGTGGATGACCGAGGAGGCGGACGTCGCGCGCCGCGTGCGGGAGTTCGAGGACGCCGAGGCGATCGCGGCCCGCGCGCGGGCGGGCCGCCGGGACGAAGGCGGGCCAGGAGTCCGGCTGGGAACCGGCCAGGAGTCCGGCTAGTAGACCTTCCCGAGCCGCTCGAGCACGACGTCCGGATCGCCGTACTTCTGCAGCAGCTCCTCGGCCGGCGCGCCGAGCGTGGCGAGCACCTCGCGCGGACCCTGCACGAGCTTCGCGCCCACGACGTAGACCCCGCGCCCCTGGTCGTCGAGGTAGAGGCCGTCGGCCGGGACCGTCGCGGCGAGCCCCTCGTACCCGAGGCGGCTCCGCGGCGCGCGCGAGCGCCCAGGCGGCGCGATCGAAGAGGAGGAGGTCGATCTTGTTCGCGCGCGAGTCCGCCTCGAGCGGCTTCCAGCCCGGGGCGTCGTAAGGTCCCTTGAGCAGCCCAATCGCGTCCATCGCGCCTCCCTCGTGGCGAGGGATCTCTTCGCCCGTGCGGGTCCCCGGGTCAAGGCCCCCCGGATGAGCCGGCGCGCATCCCTTCCGGGGACGCGCGCCACGCCGCGTTGCACCCGCGCGGCGCGGCGACTCACGATCAGCCAGGAGCCTGCCATGTGGAAGCTACTCGAGAAGCTCGAGGAGGCGCTCGAGGCCGCCGCATTCGCGGAGGAGAACGACGCAGCGGACGCGCGCCAGTTGCTCGCCGACGCGGAGTCTCGGGACGCCTAGGCGCTACGCCGCGCCGGAGCCGCGGCGCCCCTCGCCCGCGGCGCGCCGCAGGAGGGGAGAATAGGTGCGCTCGGGCCGATCCGTCGACGGGCGCGGGACGTCGCCCGCGAGGACCTCGCGGGCGGCCGCGTCCGCTCCTTCCTCGGCGAGGGCCGCGGCGGAGAGGGCGGACTCGAGGGCAGCCGCGGCGCCGCGCAGCGCGCGCCGGTTCGCCGCCGGGCGCTCGCACGCATCGAACACCCGGGCCTCGCACCCTGCGCACTCGGTCGGATTCGAGCCGCTCCCGGATCCGCTCGACCGCCTCCCGCGCCGAGGCGAAGACGTTCGCCTCGCCGATTCTCGTCGAGGTATCCGCCCGCGCGAAGCACCTCGAGCGTGCGCTCCTTGAGGCCGACGAGGTAGAGGCCGCCTCCCATGCGCCGCCGCCGCCGGGCCTCGCGCGCCAGCATCTCGGCGCCGGCGATGTCGGCGAAGTTGATCCCGTCGGCGACGATGAGCACGTGCTTGTGGCGAGCGTCGCGCTCGTCGATCTCGGCGAGCCGCTGCTGCACGTGGTCGATCGCGCCGAAGAAGAGCGACCCGTGGACCTCGATGATCTTGAGCTGGCCGCACTCGGCCTGCCCATCGCTCGCCGCGTAGCGCCCGGCCAGATCCCGCCGGTCCGGCACGAGCGTGTGCACGGGCGGGCGCGACGTCCGGTTGAGGTAGACCGCGAGCGAGAGGATCACGCCCACGTAGATCGCGAGCTCCAAATCGAGGAAGAGGGTGGAGAGGAACGTGGCGGCGAGGATCACCGTCTCGGAGCGGCTCGCCTTGGCGATGCCGCGGATGTTGCGGAAGTCGATGAGGCCCCACGCGACGAGGAACAGGATGCCCGCCATGGCCGGGACGGGCAGGTACGCGGCGAGCGGCGCGACGAGGAGGATGATCGCCGCGAGCAGCACCGAGGCGAACGCGGCGGCGAGGGGCGTGCGCGCGCCGGCCTCGTAGTTGACGCCGCTCCGGTTGAACGAGCCGCTCGACGCGTAGCTCGAGAAGAAGCTCCCCACCAGGTTGGCGAGCCCCTGGCCGATGAACTCCTGGTTGCCGTCGACGCGCTGCTCCGAGCGGACCGCGATCGCGCGGGCGATGGAGACCGCCTCGGTGAGCGCGAGCACCGTGACGGCGAAGGCGCTCCCGGCGAGCAGCTTCACGGTGTCGAGCGAGAGCGCGGGGTGCGAGAGGGGCGGCAGGATGCTGGGCAGCGCCCCGACGGTCCGGACCTGGCCCGGCGCGCCGTACGCGGCGCCGAGCGCGACCCCGGCGACGCTCCCCACCAGCATGGCGGCGATCATGTACGGGAACCGCGGCGCGAAGCGCTTCACGAGGATGCCCGAGAGCAGGGTGACGGCGCCGACCGCCGTGGCGTACGGGCTCACGTCCCGCGCCTGCGTCACGAGCGCGTGGATCGTCTGGGTGAACGAGGCGCCGCGCGGGATGGCGACGCCGAAGAAGTTCTTGAGCTGGCTCGAGGCGATCAGGATCGCGGCGCCCGCGGTGAAGCCCACCACCACGGTGTGGGAGATGAAGTTGACGAGGGTCCCCATCCGCGCGAGCCCCATCCCGAGCTGGATGAGGCCGACCATGAAGGTGAGCGTCAGCGCGAGCTTGATGAACTCGGGCGAGCCCGGCTCGGCGAGCGGGGCGAGCGTCGCGAAGACGACGATGGAGATGGCGGTGGTGGGGCCCGACACGAGGTGCCAGGACGAGCCGAACAGCGCCGCGATCGCGGCGGGCACGATGGCGGTGTAGAGGCCGTACTGCGGCGGCAGCCCGGCGATGGTCGCGAACGCGACGCCCTGCGGCAGCACGATGATGGCGCCCGTCAGGCCGGCGACGAGGTCCGCCCGCACCGAGCCCGCGTTCACCCGCGGCCACCAGCGCAGGAACGGGAGCGCGTCCCGGATCGCGAAGCGGCCCGGTCCGATCATGGCAGGCGCGCGATCTTCTCGCGGGGGAGCGCGCGGAGAGGGGCGGGGTCGCGCGCGGCCTTCCGGCCCGGCGCGCCGCTCGGGGTCGCGTCGCCGCGATCGCCGTCGGCGAGCACCTGCCTCGCCATCTCCACCTCGCCTTCCTCCGCGAACGCCACGGCGGCGAGGGCCGCCTCGATCCTCTTGATGAGCCTTCTCACGGTCCGCCTCCTGACTGTCGGTAGAGCACCCCCCGTGCCAGCCCGGGGCGGCGGCGGTCCGGCCGCAGGGCCGGCCTTTCCGGCGCGCGCGGCGCCTCGGGCGGGCGCCGCTTCGTTGCATCCTGCAACATCGCCGCGGCGGGCTCGTGCTCCGGCGTCCAACTCGCCGAGCGGGGGCGCGCAAATCGGAGGCGTCGGGCGCTCCGGTGCCGGGTCGTTGCATCGTGCAACGGGGCAACGGCCCGGGCGGGCCGGGGGCCTCAGGCGTCGACGTAGAAGATGGGGACGTCGACGTGCGCGAAGCGCTGCTTCGCGGCGAGCCCCGGATCCACGAGCAGGAAAGCGACCCTGCGGAAGTGCCGAGCGACCTCGGCGACCACCTTCTCCGGATCGCCGCCGCGCGCGGCGTGGACGAACGGGACGCCGATCTCGGCCGCGCGCGCGCGGTACGCGTCCGGGCCGATCCGGGCTCCGCCGGCCCGCCGGCCCTCGAGCCGGGCGAGGAGCTTCGCGATCGCGGGCGAGACGGTCAGCGCGACGATGCCGTACCCGAGCCGCTGCGCCATGCTGAGCGAGTCCTCGACCATCCTCCGGGAGAACCCGCGGGCGCCGCTCACCGCGAGGATCCGCTCGCCGGCGGGCGACGGCTCCGGGAACAGCTCGGACGCGATGTCCCGGGCGGTGTCGATCTCGCCCGCCTCCGCGAACGTGATCGCCTCCATCAGGTCGTCGATGCGCTTCTTCCGCGACATGCCCGTCCCTAGCCTCCTAACCGAGACCACGGTTACATGTCGAGTCCCAGCATGAACCGGGCCAGCGCCCGTCCGGCGCGCGCCGGGCGCGCGGCAGGGGGCGGCCCCGGCGGGTCACCGCTCCTCGAACCCGTACCGCTTGAGCTTGCGCCAGAGGGAGACGCGGTCGATTCCGAGGATCGCCGCGGCGCGCGAGCGGTTGCCGTCGACCTCCTGGAGGACCCACTGGATGTACGCCTTCTCCTGGTCCTCGAGCGAGGCGATCTCTGCCGCCGTCGCGCCGGAATACCTTGAGCCCCATCCGCTTCACGTCGTCCGGGAGGTGCGAGAGCTCGAGCACGTTCCCCTTCGCGAGCGCCACGCCGCGCTCGACGAGGTTCTCGAGCTCGCGGACGTTCCCCGGGAACCCGTACTCCTGGAGGAGCCGCAGCACCCCGTCCGAGATCGCATCGACCTTCTTCCCCATCCGGTCGGAGTGCTTCTTCAGGAAGTAGTGCGCGAGCACCGGGATGTCGTTCCGGCGCTCGGCGAGAGGCGGCAGCGCGAGGGTGACGACGTTCAGGCGGTAGTAGAGGTCCTGGCGGAAGGCCCCCGACGCGATCGCCTCCTGGACGTTCCGGTTCGTCGCGGCGATGAAGCGGACGTCCACGCGGATCGGCTGGGTCCCGCCGACGCGGATGAACTCCTTCTCCTGGATCACCCGGAGCAGCCGGACCTGCATCGACGGGCTCATCTCGGTGACCTCGTCGAGGAAGAGGGTGCCGCCGTCCGCCATCTCGACGAGCCCCTTCTTCAGCCCGGCCGCGCCGGTGAAGGCGCCCTTCTCGTGGCCGAAGAGCTCGCTCGTGAGCAGCTCCTCGGTGAAGGCGCCGCAGTTGATCGCGAAGAACGTCGCGCCCGACCTGCGGCTGTGGCGGTGGATGTACCGCGCCACGAGCTCCTTTCCGGTGCCGGACTCGCCCGTGACGAGGATGTTGCAGTCGGTCGCCGTGACGTCGCGCGCCGTGTCGAGCACCCGCAGCATGCCCGGGTCCTGCGTCACGATCTCCGCGCGGTCCTTCATGCCCTCGACGCTCTCGCGCAGCCGCTGGTTCTCCTTCTTGAGCGCGACCTTCTCCGCCGCCTCCCGGACGACGTTCCGGACCTCGTCGAGCTTGAACGGCTTCGCGACGTAGTGGTACGCGCCGCGCTTCATCGCCTCGATGGCGGTGTCGACCGCCGCGTAACCGGTGACGAGGATGACCTCGGCGTCCGGGTCGAGCTCCTTGCACTTCTGGAGCACCTGCATCCCGTCCACCTTCTCCATCCTGAGGTCCGTCAGCACGACGTCGAACGACCTCGCCCGGAGCATCCGGAGCGCGCTCTGCCCGCTCGCCGCGGTGGCGACCTCGTAGCCCTCCCGCTCGAGCGCCCGCTCGAGGTTCTTGAGGGCGATGGGCTCGTCGTCGACGACGAGGACGCGCGCCTTGGGGCCGTCGCCCATCGCTACCCGCCTCCCTGCGCGCGGGCCCCGACGGGCGCCCCCTCGGCCGCCGGCCCGGCCTCGATCCAGGGCAGCCGGATGGTGACGGTCGTCCCCTCGCCGGCGGTGCTCTCGAGCCGGATCGTTCCGCCGTTCTGCTCGACGATCCGGTGGACGAGGTAGAGCCCGAGGCCGGTCCCGTGCCCCACGTCCTTCGTCGAGAAGAAGGGGTCGAAGACGCGGTCGATGACGTGCGGCGGGATCCCCGCGCCGCGGTCCCGGAAGGCGAGCTCCACCTGCGCCTCGCCGGGCCGGTGCCGGGCGGAGACCGGGATCGTCCCCTCGCGGCCGGCCTCGCGCATCGCGTCGATCGCGTTCGTCAGGAGGTTGATGAAGGCCTGCTGCAGCTTCGTCCGGTGGGCGAGGACGTGCAGGTCCGGCGGGACGTCGAGGTCGACCGAGAGGTGGGTGGGCAGCTCGCCGCGCACGAGGAGCACGGAGTCGAGGAGGGTGGAGAGGAGGTTCGTCGGCGATCGCTCGGAGCGCGCGTCGCGGCTGTAGGCGAGGACCGTGCGGATGATCTCCGTCGCGCGATCGGTCTCCGACACGATCTGCCGGATGAGCTCCAGGCGCCCCTCGGGGCGGAGCTCCGCGTCCTCCTCGGCGAGCAGCTCGGCCGAGGTCGAGACGTTCGAGAGCGGGTTGTTGAGCTCGTGCGCGATGCCCGCGAGCATCGTCCCGAGCGACGCGAGCCGCTCGGACCGCATCACCTCCTCGCGGTGCTCGAAGATCTCGCCGATCATCCGGTTGAAGGCGGCGTTCATCGAGGCGATCTCGTCGCTCGCGGACGTGACCGGCAGCAGCTCCAGCTCGCCGGCGGCGATCCGCTGCATGCCGATCTCGAGCTCCTTCAGCGGCCGGAGCGCGGTCGCGCGCACCACCCGGGCGATGAGGACGCTGCCGAGCAGGAAGATCGCGACGAGCCCCACGATGAGGCGCCGGCTCGAGCGGAGGAGCTCCTGCACGCTCTCGCCCTCCGCCGAGGAGAGCCGCTCGGCGACGAGCGTGATCCTGCGGCCGAGCTCCCGGATCTCGGCCACGGTCGGCTCGGGGGGATAGCCCTCGAAGCCGGCGGCGGCCTCGCGGAGGAGCGCGACGTACTGGTCGAGCAGCCGCGCCGTGTCCTCGCCGCTGACGCCGAGCCGGCGCGCCTCTCCGGCGACGTCCCCGACGAGGCGCAGCCACTCCGGATGCGGGGTCCGGCCCGCGCCGGCCGCCGGCGGGCCGCCGCGCACGATGGCCGCGGCCGAGGCGGCGTACTCGATCGCCGCCTCGAGGTCCGCCTGGTCCTGGTAGAGCAGGTAGTTCTTCTCGTACCTGCGCATCTCCAGCGTCGTGTCGAGGAAGCGGGAGATGCCGGAGGAGGAGGCGACCCGGCTCTCCACCACGAGCAGGTTCGCGAACAGGATCGACGCGATGGCGAGGAGGAACAGGAAGCCGGCGAAGTACCCGGCCGCGATCTTGCCGCGCAGGCTCGTGGCCCGGCGGAAGATCGAGGTGGCGCGCGCGTTGCGCATTGCATCACTGTAGAAGGCGGTATTGCAGGATGCAACGGCGCGCGCCCGGCCCGGCGGCCGCCGCGCCGCTTAGTGCGCGCCGACGTTCAGCAGACCCGAGGCGGCGAGCCCGAGGACGAGCACCTCGACGACGGCGATCCCGGCGAAGACGAGGTCCTTCTTGCGCACGAAGATCGGGAGGATCGCGAGGTAGCAGGCGAGCGTCACGCCCGACAGGAACGCGATGCCGACGAAGTTCAGGAAGTCGCCGTACCCGAGGAGCCCGAGCCAGCTCCACCCGGCGTGCACCCCGGTCGCGGCGAGGTACTGCTTCACCGGGAGCGACCAGTACCGCGGGAGCTCCGTCACCGGGACCCGGGGCGGCAGGACGCCCGAGACGTAGACGCCGAAGGTCACGACGAGCCCGAGCAGCCCGGCCTTCATGCCCCCGTCGAGGAGGTGGGCGTAGGCGAGTTGCTCCTCCGTGACGGCGGGGGTCGCCACCGCCGGCCGCGCACGCGGCAGCTCGAGGACTGCGCCGCCGGCGACCACCGCGACCGGGAGTTCCTCGCTCATGGCATCTCCTCCAGCGTCAGTTCCAGATCGCGAGCCCCTTCAGGAGGGACCGCATCGAGGCGAACAGGAGCACCCCGATCACCATGCTGCGGATCACGGCCGGCTTCGTTCGCGCCAGGATCCGGACGCCGATGATCGAGCCCAGCATGATCCCGATGATCGAGGGCACGACGAGCATCGGCAGGACCGCGCCGTTGTTCACGTAGATCCAGGCGGCGGAGGTGTCGGTGATGGAGAGCAGGAACTTGCTCGTGGCGACCGACACCTTGAGCGGCGCGCCCATGAGCAGGTTCAGCACCGGGACGTTCGCCCACCCCGCGCCGAGCCCGAACATCCCGGCCATCACGCCGATGAGCACGAAGGTCGCGAGCCCGAGCGGCGTCCGGTGGATCTTCCAGTCGACGTCCTTGCCGCTCGTCGGCTCGTGGTAGATGCCGTTGATGCGCAGCGCCGTCGAGAGGTAGTCCGCGCGCGCCACCACGGGGTACTCCGACTTCTTCGCCACCGCCATGAGGGCGACGATCCCCAGGATCGTCGCGCCGAGCGCGGTCTGGACGACGCGCGTCGGCAGCGCGAGCCCGAGCATCGCCCCGACGATCGCGCAGGACGAGGCGATGAGCGCGACCGGGATCGCGAGCCGCAGGTCGGCCATGCCCTTCTTGAGGAGGCCGGGGCCCGCCGCGAGCGAGCCGGCGAGCGCGACGAGCAGCCCCGCGCCGCGCACGAAGTCGATGTGGAAGGGGAAGAAGCCGCCGATGATCGGCACGAAGAGCACGCCGCCGCCGACGCCGCCGAGGACCGCGACGACCCCGAGCACGAGCGTGACGGCGAAGAGGATCGCCGGCCACGCCCACCACGGGAGCGAGGACGCGGTCGCGCCGTCGAGGGGCGCGGCGCCCGCCGCGGACGCGGCGGAGGCGGCGCCGGCCGCGAGCAGGGCGGCGAGCCCGATCCCGATCGAGGTCGACGTCATCGCGGAGCGCGACATGAGCGGGCCACCCGGGGGATAAAGAACGTGAATAGCAATGAATGAGTTAATTGATATTGCACGAATACTGCACTTGCATTGTACCGACGGAGCGCCGTCCGTCAATCGCGAATCGGCGCGGGCGCCCGTCCGGCGCGCGCATCAACGGCGTTTATGCGAGGCATCCAAAGTGTGTGTGTTGACACCCTTCCCCGCGACAGGCGCAACATGCCGGAAAACTCGGCGCGGATCTCTCGATGGCCCGCGCGGCTGCACGGAGCGCTCATGGGCGAGTACAGGCGACGGCGCCCCAGGAAGACCGACGGACGGCGGCGCGAGGCGCTCCGGTTCGAGCGCGTTCGCGTGGACGCGCCGCCGAGCCTGTCGAGGGACGAGCTCGCGTTCCCGTGGGCGACCAGGCTCGCCATCGGCTCCGACCCCGTCCCACCCGCATCCCGCTCACGACACGTCCCGCCGGCGCCGCGCAGGCGCAGCCCGGTGGGGGAATAACCGAAGGCCCCGAGGACCCCCCTATGAATCAGGCCGCTGAGGTGATGAAGGCGAGCTGCGAGCTGGCGGACGGCAGCGCTCCCGCCGTCGACAAGACGCGCAGGAACCGGCTCGCGGCGTTCGGCGTCACGGGCTTCTTCCTCTTCCTGAGCCTCGCCGCGGCGGGCGTGAACGAGCTCTACGTCTACTTCGCGGCGTACCTCTGGTTCGGCTTCATCTACGGGATGTGCCTCCAGTACGGCCGGTTCTGCTTCTCCTCGGCGTTCCGCGATCTCTTCGCGGTCGGCGTCCCGCGCATGCTCGTGGGCATCGTGATCGCCACGGCGCTCTTCGGGCTCACCGCCTCCTTCGTCACGGCGTCCGGCATGAGCGCGTTCCACGCGGCGCCGTTCGGGGTCCACAGCGTCGTCGCCGGGGCCGTGTTCGGCGTCGGGATGGTGGTCGCCGGCGGCTGCGCCTCGAGCTCGCTCTACAAGACCGGGGAGGGGAACCTCACCTCGGCGCTCGTGATCGTCTCGATCAGCGTGACGCAGGCGGCGTTCGTGGACGCGGGGGGCTGGCTCGACAAGCTCGTCCCGCAGTCGTGGCACGACTCGGCGATGGCGAAGGGGCTGCCCGACACGATCACGCCGGGCAAGGGCTTCGTCGACCAGTACATGGCCGGCTACGTGTGGAACCAGCCGAAGGCCACCTTCGCGGAGCTCCTCGGGCTCACGAACGATTCGGTGGCCGGCGCGTTCCTCGGGAACCTCCTCGTCGGCGTGATCATCCCCGCCCTCGTGATGCTGGTGGTCGTCTACGTCTTCTGGTCGCGCAAGGGGTTCCTGAAGAAGCGGAAGCGCGAGGGGAAGGCCCCCGGCCTCAAGGCGGACCTCGCGGGGCTCTGGTCGATGGTGGCGTCCTCGAAGCGCACCGCCATCGCGGGCCTCATCATCGGGGTCGCCGCGGGCCTGCACATGTTCGTGATGAAGGGCCTGCGGATGAAGTTCGGGATCGAGAACGCGGCCCAGATCCTCACCGCGACCGGCCACGACTTCGGGCTCACGGTGCGGGGGACGGTGTACGACCCGGGCTACTGGTACGTGACGACCCAGGAGGCGCAGTGGTTCGGCTGGCTCTTCAACAAGCTCGGCTGGGACAACACGCACAACATCTTCTTCGGCTGGAACGAGGGCATCCCGAACCCGCTCTTCAACCTGGCTGGCTGGATGTCGATCTCCGCTCATCGGCGGGGCGGCCGTGATGGCGCTCCTCAGCGGCGAGTTCAAGCTGAAGTTCCCGTCGCGCGAGCTCGCCGTGTGGGCGCTCCTCGGCGGCGCGCTCATGGGCATCGGCGCGAGGCTCGGGCTCGGCTGCAACGTGGGCGCGTTCTTCGTCCGCACCGCGAACGGCGACGTGTCCGGCTGGCTCTTTGGGCTCGGGATGACCGGCGGTGCGTGGCTCGGGGTGAAGTTCTTCAGGTGGTGGACGGAGCGGAAGATGGCGAAGGAGGTCGGTCTGGCGACCGACCTCCAGCTCTAGTGCGGAGGATCACGTCATGGCGATGAAGTTCGAGAAGACCGGGGACGGGGCGTATGCGCTCGACGTGAAGGGTTACGTCTGCCCCCACCCGCAGCTCTACACGAAGAGCGCGCTCTCCAAGATGAAGGTCGGGGACACGCTCAGGCTCATGTTCGACAACGCCTCCTCCGGCGAGTCGATCGCCTCCATGTGCGACAAGGAAGGCGACGAGATCGTGGAGCAGGTCGCGAACAACGGCACCTTCGTCTGGACCATCAAGAAGGCGTGACGCATGCGCCGGGGAGCGACGCCGCCATGAAGAGCAGCCTCTGGATCATCATCGCGCTCGTGACGGGGATCGTCGGCTTCCTCATGGGCTACAGCGTCTCCGCGTTCACCGGATCCCGCCGGGCGGAGGAGATCGCCGCGCACGGCGCTCCCCGTCCCCATGACGCCGCCCCGGCGGCCGCCGGAGCGCCCGCTGCGCAGAGGCCGGATGCGGGCGGCTATGCCGGCGCGGGCGGGACCGCGCACGACGCGAAGGCGGGCGGCTACGGCGGCGCGGGCGGGACCCCCCACGACGCCAAGGCCGGCGGCTACGGCGGCGCGGAGGCGCCCCGGCAGCCGGCGGTGCCGGCCGCCCAGAAGGTCCCCGCCGACAAGCCGAAGGCGGCGGGGTACTGAGCGGCGCCCGGCGGGGCGGTGGCCGAGGCGAACGCATGCGCTGCGTGCTCGTCATTCCCGCGTGGGTCCCAGGCGACGTCTTCCCGGCGAAGACGGCGGGGGTGCAGCTCAACTACTGGCAGCCGCTCGGCACGCTCTACGTCGCGTCGAGCCTGAAGCGGGCCGGGCACGAGGTGCGCTTCCTCGACGGGGCGTTCCTCTCGCACGCCGAGATCCTCGACGCGGTGGCGGCGTTCCGGCCGCGCTGGGTCGGCATCTACGCGACCACCTTCGGCTGGCCCAGGGCGCGGAGGACCGCGGCGGACGTCCGGGCGCGCCTCCCGGGCGCGTTCATCTGCGCCGGCGGGCCGTACCCGATCGCGGTCCAGGACGGCTGCCTGCGCGAGTGCGCCGCGCTCGACGCGGTGGTCACGGGCGAGGGCGAGCGGACGAGCGTCGAGATGGTCGAGCGCCTCGCGAAGCGCGAGGGGCTCCGGGGCGTCGAGGGGCTCGCGCACCGCGAGGGCGGGGAGATCGTCCTCGAGCCTCCGCGGCCGCTCGACGCGAAGCTCGACGAGCTGCCGTTCCCCGACCGCGGCCTGCTCGGCGACGCGAGCCGCTACACGCCGCCGCCCGCCATGTACCGCCGCGCGCCGGTGGCGATCGTGCTGACGTCGCGCGGGTGCAACCGGCGGTGCATCTTCTGCTTCCAGCTCGACAGGGAGCGGAGGTCCGGCATCCGGTACCGCACCGTCGAGAACGTGCTCGACGAGGTCGAGCGCTGTCTCGCCCAGGGCTTCCGCGAGATCAAGTTCATCGACGACACCTTCGCCCAGGATCGGCAGCGCGCGCTGCTGATCGCGCGCGAGATCAAGCGGCGCAAGCTCGACTTCACCTGGTTCGCCTCGGCCTGCGTGAACCAGGTGGATCCCGAGCTGCTCCACGCGTTCCGCGAGGCGGGCTGCTGGGCCATCCTCTTCGGCGTCGAGAGCGGCGTTCCGAAGAACCTCGCGACGCTCCGCAAGGGCATCTCGCTCCAGCAGGCGAGGAACGCCGTGCGCTGGGCGAAGGAGGCCGGGCTCCACGTCCAGACCACCTTCATGTTCGGGATCCCCGGCGAGACGTACGCGGAGGCGCTCCGGACCATCGACTTCGCCTGCGAGCTCGGCGCGGACGTGGCGAGCTTCCACGCGATCGTCCCGTTCCCGGGGACCTGGCTCCACGATCACGTCGGCGAGCTCGGCACGGTGTCGAAGGACCTCGTGGACTTCACCTACCAGGGCGCCGCCTTCGTCCCGCACACCATGACCCGGGACCAGATCCGGGAGCTGCGCCAGCGCGCGTACCGGACGTTCTACTCGCGGCCGGCGTTCCTCGCGCGGAGGCTCCTCCGCCTGCGGAGCGTCCGCGACCTCAAGATCTCGCTCCGGAGCGCGAGGACGCTCCTGTCGCTCTGGACCGGGAAGGACGCCCTCGTCGTCCCGCCGCCGGGCGAGGGCCGGTCATGAGCGCGGAGCGATCCCTCTCGATCGTCATCCCCAATCGAAACGGGGCCGCGACGCTCGGCGCCTGCCTGCGCGCCGCCTGCGGGTCCCGGGCCGGCCGGTTCGAGGTGGTGGTGGTCGACGACCACTCCGGCGACGCGTCGCTCGAGATCGTCCGGCGCTTCCCCTGCAAGCTCGTGCGGCTCGCGGAGCACGGCGGCGTGTCGAAGGCGCGCAACGCCGGGGCGCGCGCCGCCTCCGGCGAGCTCCTCCTCTTCATCGACGCCGACTGCCTCCTCGGCGAGGACGCGGTCTCGGCCGCCCGCGCCGCCTACGGCGACCGGAGGGACCTCGTCCTCGGCGGCACCTACACGCCGCTGCCCGCGGACGACGACTTCTTCAGCCGCTTCCAGTCGGTGTTCGTCCACCACTTCGAGACGAAGCGTCCGGCGCCGGACTACGTCGCGGCGCACGCGATGCTGGTCGACGCCGAGGCGTTCCGGAGGTCGGGCGGGTTCGTGGAGGGGTCGTTCATCGGGGTCGCCGCGAGCGTCGAGGACGTGGAGCTCTCCCACCGGCTCCGGCGGACGGGCTGCGAGCTCGCGATGAGCCCGGCGCTGCGGGTGACGCACGTGTTCCGCTTCTCCCTGCGGAGGTCGCTCGCGAACGCCGTCCGCAAGGCGCGCTACTGGACGGCCTACTCGCTCTGGAACCGGGATCTCCTCGCCGACTCCGGCACCGCCTCGCGCGAGCTGAAGGCGAACGTGGCGCTCGGGCTCATCCAGGCGCTCCTCCTCGCCGCCGCCGCCGCGGCCGGGTCCGCCTGGCCCCTCGCGGCCGCGGCGCCGCTGCTCGCCCTCGATCTCCACGTGAACAGGAGGCTCGTCGCTGCCTGGTCCAGGGCCGGAGGGCTGCGCTTCTCCGTGCTCGCGGCGCTGTACTACGCCACCCTCTACGCGGCGGCGGTCGGGCTCGGGGCCGCGTCGGGCGCGGCGCTGTGGGCGTGGAACCTCCGATCGACGGGAAGGACCCGGTCATGCACGCCGCGCTCCGGCACCTGCCAGCTCTCCTCCTGAAGACGCGGCCGGCGCACCTCACGTTCTTCGTGACCCGCCGGTGCAACGCGACGTGTCCGTTCTGCTTCTACGCGGACGCCCGCGACCGGAAGGGCGGCCCGCCGGAGCTGACGCTCGAGGAGGTCCGGAAGGTCGCCGCGTCGATGGGCCCGCTGCTGTGGGTGCTCTTCTCGGGCGGGGAGCCGTCGCTGCGGGAGGAATCTCGGCGCGATCGGCCAGGCCTTCCACGACGCGAACGGCGCCGCGTTCCTCACCCTCCCGACGAACGGCCTCCTCCCCGAGACCATCCAGGAGACGACCGCGGAGCTCCTCCGGCGGTGCCCGCGGAGCGTCGTGGTGGTGAAGCTCTCGCTCGACGGCGTGGGCGCGGACCACGACGCGATCCGCGGGACCCCCGGGGGCTTCGACAGGGTGCTGCGCTCGTGCGAGCGGCTCGCGCGCCTCGCGCGCCGTCACCCGCGGCTCGAGCTCGGCGTGAACACCGTCTTCTGCCGGGCGAACCAGCGGCGGATGGACGGGATCGTGGACTTCGTCGCCGGGCTCGACGGCGTGCGCTCTCACACCCTCACGATGGCCCGCGGCGACCGGGGCGCCGGAGCGTTCGCGGACGTCGACCTCGAGGAGTACCGGCGCGCCACGGCGCGCCTCGAGGAGCGCTGGAGCCGCCGGTTCCACCGGTTCGCCGGGAGCGGGCTCAAGGCCGCGCAGGACCGGGTGCAGCACCGGCTCGTCCGCGAGACGCTGCTCGGCGGCCGCCGGCCCGTGCCCTGCTCCGCGGGCCGGCTCGCGGTCGTGCTCTCCGAGACCGGAGAGCTGTGGGCGTGCGAGGGGCGTCGCGGGGATCCGCTCGGGAACGTGCGGGCGGCAGGGTACGACGTCGCCGCGGTGCTCCGCTTCGCCGCGGCGCGCCGCGCGCGCGAGGAGATCGCCGCGGGCGGGTGCGGCTGCGCCCACGAGTGCAACCTTCTGGTCGACGTCCTCTCCCAGCCGAGGATGTACCCCGGGCTGCTCCGCGAATGGGCGCGGCTGCGGCTGGGGCGACCGGGAGCGAAGCAGGCGGCGGCGGGCGCGTTCGCGCCCGGCGTCGCGGACGGTTCACGAGGAGACGGGAGGCAATTCGCATGACGGCGACACTGGGCATCTGCGTGGCGACGAGGAGCCGGATGGAGCACGTGATCGGCCTCGCCCGTGCGGCGAGGAAGGCCGGCAAGGAGGTGCAGGTCTTCTTCACGGGGGAGGGCGTCCAACTCACGAAGGACCCGCGCTTCCCCGAGCTGCTCGACGTGGCGAGGACGGGATCGAGCAAGCCTCACGGGCAGGTGACCTGCTGCGAGGTGAGCTACATGGCCCAGGGTCTCACCGACGGGAAGGCGACGTCCGGCCTGCGCGACAAGGACTTCGTCACCCAGGGCAAGAACGCGGAGATGGTCGAAGAGTGCGAGCGGTACGTGGTGCTCTAGGAGGCGCGACATGGGCAAGGACAAGGGGAAGAAGGTGGCGGTCCTCATCAAGGACAAGGATCGCCAGTACGAGGGGCTGCGGTCGAGCCTCGGGCTCCTCCTCGAATCGCACAAGGTCAGCATGTTCGTGCTGAACCACGAGGTCACGATGACCGAGGAGTACCAGGACAACATGGGGTTCATCGACGAGATGGGCGGGGCCCGCTACAGCAACGACCCGGGCAACGTCGAGAAGCACGGGTTCCAGAAGATCGGGCTGGACGAGATCCCGGCGAAGCTCGCCGAGGCCCAGCTCGTCATCGCGTTCTAGGAGGCACGGCCATCGATCTCCTCCACATCCTGCGGTCGAAGCCGGACGAGCTCGTGCGCCGCCTCGTCGACGCGATGTCCAAGGGCAAGAAGGTCCGCGAGGTCTCGCTCTTCGAGGGCCGCCCGGACTACGACCAGCTCGTCAAGGACATCTTCGAGGCCGAGAAGGTGATCTGCTGGTGGTAGCGGCGCGTACCGGCGAGGCGCTCGACCATGCTCCGGCCCAAGCAGGAGTCCCGGTACACCGCGCTCGCGGCGCAGTGGGACGCGCCGGGAGCGCGAGGCGCCGAGCTCCTCGACGCGACGCGCGAGGCGTTCGCGGCGCTCCGGCCGGGCGACCTCGCCGAGGTCGGCCCGCTCGCGGAGGCGCTGCTCGCACGCCTCGCGCGGCCGGACGAGAGGGCCGCGGCGCGCCGGGCGCTGTTCGCGCTCCTCGACCGCGTCCGCCGCCGCGCCTTCACCGCCGTCCTCGAGCCCGAGGCGGTCGATCCGTGGACGAAGCTCGTGCTGCGGGTCGTGCGGGAGGCCGACTACGCCTTCGGCGACCTCCTGGGCTCGCGCGAGGAGACCGATCCGCGGACGGTCGCGTTCCGCGTGCTCGGCTCGGACGCCTGCGAGCTGACCGTCGCCGACGTGGCACGCCGGACCCGCGCCATCGCCCGCGGCATCCTCGCGCTCGCCGGCGACGATCCCGATGCGAAGGTCGCGATCCTGTCGGAGGGCGGGCTGGACGCGGCGCTGTGCGATCTCGCCTGCCTCTCGAACGGGATCGTCGACTTCCCGCTGCCCGCGAACGCCGTGGCGGAGCAGGTCGTGTACATGCTGCGCCACTCGGGCGCGCGCGTCCTCCTCGCGTCGGACGACGAGCAGGTCGCGAAGGTGCTGCCCTCGCTGGCCGCGCTCCCCGAACTGCGGGACGTCGTCGTGTTCTCGCGGGCGTCGGCGGAGCGCAACGGGCTCCTGTCGCTCGAGCAGATGGTGAGCCAGGGGGGCGAGCCCGACGACGAGGCGCGCGCCGCGCGCGCCTCGCGCGTGCGCGCGGGCGACGTGGCGACCGTCATGTACACCTCGGGCACCACTGGCCGGCCCAAGGGCATCGTCTTCACCCACGAGAACGTCGTCGCGAAGCGGTTCTGCCGCGCCTTCGCGCTCCCCAACGTCGGCGAGGGCGACGTCTTCCTCTGCTACCTGCCGCTCTACCACACCTTCGGGAGGTTCCTCGATCTGTGCGGGACCCTGTTCTGGGGCGCGACCTACGTGTTCGCGCGCTCGACCGCCCAGGCGACGCTGCTCGAGGACCTCAAGCAGGTGAGGCCGACGGTGTTCATCTCCGTCCCGAAGAAGTGGATGGAGCTGCACGAGGCGGCGGTGTGGGAGGCGGGGAGCGACGCGGTCGACGAGGTCGCGCCGCACCTGCGCGCCATCACCGGCGGACGGATCCGCTACGGGCTCTCCGCGGCGGGTTACCTCGACGCGGTCGTGTTCCGCGCCTTCCACGCGGCGGGGACGGCGCTCTGCTCCGGCTACGGCATGACGGAGGCCACCGGCGGGATCACCATGACGCCGCCGGGGGACTACGTCGACGAATCGATCGGCGTCCCGCTGCCGGGGATCGAGTGCCGCGTCGCCGACGGCGAGCTCCTCGTCCGCGGCCCCTACGTGTCCCCCGGATACCACCGGCCCGGCCCGGAGGAGCGGGGCGCCGACGCGGAGGGCTGGTTCGCGACGGGCGACCTCGTCTCCCGGGAGGCCTCCGGGCATCTGAAGATCGTCGGCCGCAAGAAGGAGATCTACAAGAACCGGCAGGGGCAGACGATCGCGCCGCAGCGCGTGGAGAACCTCTTCCGCGACTTCGACGCGGTGTCGCAGGCGTTCCTGGTCGGCGACCAGCGCGAGTACAACACGCTGCTCGTCTGGCCGAACCCCGCGTCGGCGGCCATCGCGGGGCGCTCGCCCGCGCAGGTGCGGGAGCTCCTCTCCTCGATCGTCGCGAGCGCGAGCCGCTTCCTCGCGCCGTTCGAGCGCGTCGTCGCCTTCGAGATCCTGCCCCGCGCGCTCGACGAGGCGCACGGCGAGCTGACGCACAAGCTCTCCTTCAAGCGCGACGTCGTCGAGCGGTCCTGGAAGGCCGTCATCGACCGGATGTACGAGCGCAAGCACCTCGCCCTCCCGATGCAGGGCGCCTTCCTCAGGGTCCCGAACTGGGTGCTGCGCGAGATCGGCGTGCTCCGCCACGAGGTGGCGATCGAGGGCGACGTGCTGCGGGCCGGCCACCGCACGCTCCCGGTGGGCGCCGTCGCCGACGCGCCCGGCGCGGTGCGCGTCGGCGATCTCGCCTACACGACGGACGGCTCGGTGGTCGACCTCGGCGCGCTGCTCTCGCGCCCCGACCTCTGGCTCGGAAACGAGGGCCTGCGGTCGTTCCTCGGCGACGCGGCGTTCGCCTCGCTCGCCTCCCGCCGCAGGGGCGGGGGGCCGCTGCGCGTCGACCCGCGCTGGTGGCCTGCGCCGCCGTCGGATCGGCTCGGACCGCTGCTCGAGACGATCGACACGGGCGAGCCGAGCGTGCGGAGCATCCACGCCGCGGGCGAGCTGCTCCGCGCCGAGCGGCCCGAGGCGCGTCGGGCCGTGCTCCACCTCCACCTCGGCCTCGCGACGGAGCAGGCCGAGTTCGCCGTCCTGTGCCGGGCGCTGCTCCGGCGCGCCGCGGACGCGCCGGACGAGGACGTGCGCCGCCGCGCGTTCCGCGCGCTCCTGCCGAACGAGGAGCCGGGCGAGACGCTCGAGACCTTGCGGCTCTTCCTCGACCGGATGGGGAAGCTCGCTCTGCGCGACGAGGACCTCACCGATCTCGGCGAGCGCGGGCTCTCCCAGGCGCAGCTCGAGGTGCTGCTCGAGCACGTCTCTTCCGACAAGGCCAACGCGCCACCCGGCGGCCCGTCGGACCGGTGCCTCGTGGTGGGCGCGATGCGCCTCGCGACCGCGACGGCCATCGCGCACCCGGCCTGGTTCTCCCGCGTCCGGGTGCCGCTCGCGCGCCTCGCGCTCCACGACGACACCGAGATCGCTGCCCGCGCCCGCGAGGAGCTCGACCGGCTCCGGCGCGGGTTCTGGAACTGGATCGGCCCGAACCAGCGGCGCGCCAACGATCCCGGCTCGGGCGCCGCCTACGGCTGGAGCGACGTGTTCGTCTTCGACGACAACGTGGCGCCGGGCGAGGCCGAGCACCTGCTCCAGGCGATCGAGGACTCGACGCTCGTGCGGGGCTCGGTGTTCCTCCTCGGGCGCGGCGCCCTCATCTCCCTCGCGGACCTCCCCCCCGGCGGCGCAACGGTGAGCCTCCTCGGTCGCCAGCACGGGAAGAACGTCTACCGGCTCTCTCTCCGCACCCGCGCGAACGAGGCCTTCGACGTCGCGATCAACGTCGCGGAGGAGATGAACTTCGGCGAGTTCAAGGAGGAGGTGGCCTGGCTCCTCGCCGCCGGCGCCGCGCCGCCGCTCGTCGAGCAGTTCGGGGGCTGCTTCCCGGAGTGGGGCATCTTCACCGAGGAGTTCATCCCCGGCGAGACGGTGGAGCGGCAGGTGGCGCGGCTCGTCCGGCTGGGCGAGACGAAGCGGCTCGTGCTCCTCTGGCCGTTCCTCGCCTGGACCGCGCTCGACGGCCACGTCCGGTTCTGGGATCGCACCGGCCAGCGCCTCGCCCTGCGCGACCCTTCGCCGGCGGCGTTCATCGTGCCCTCGCACGACTACCAGACCGGCGCTCGGATCGTCTCGATCTCCGACCGGACGCCCTGCGCGACGCTCGACGAGCTCCTCGACGGGTTCCAGGCGGCGTTCGTCGCGCGCATCGAGCTCTCGCGCCCCGAGCTGCGCGGCCTGGCGGACGAGGACATCCTGCTCTCCGCCGTCGTGGAGGCCCTCGGGCACGAGCGGGGGATCGCGCTCCTCTCCGGCGCGGCCCCGGAGTCGAAGCGGGGCGTCGCCATCGAGACCTTCCTCGAGCGGGTCCGCGAGGACGGCTTCACGCCGCGCCGGCTGTGGTTCGCGATCCGGCGCTACCACCGCTGGCTCGAGGTGAACCCGGCGGCGACGGTCGAGGCGCGCGGGCGGATGCTCGGCGAGCTGTGGGGCACCTACGGGCTCGCGGACGCGGAGCGGGAATGGCCCGACGCGCGCCTGCGCTTCTTCCGCCGCACGGTGTTCGACGGGGCGCGGCCCGAGCTGGCGGCGGCGCTCGACACGCTCGTGCGGCGGGCGCGCGCCGCCGCCGGGGACGCGACGGAGCTCGAGGAGCAGGTCGCCGCGCTGCGCGCGGCGGTCGCGCCGACCGGCGAGGAGGACTGGTTCCTCGCGCGCATGACTTACCGCCACCTCGCCCCGACCGACGAGGTGGCGCTCATCTCGATGCCGGCGGGGGGCACCTACGTCACCGAGGTGGTGACCGCCGTCGCGGACACGGAGGGAAACCGGCTCACCGTGCGCGGCCCGGTGTCGCCGCGGGAGGTGGCGCGCCTCCTCCACATGTTCGACGACTCGAACCTGCAGGTGGTCTTCACCGCCGAGCACGAGTTCCTGCTCTGCCTCGACGCGAGCGAGACGCCCATCGGCGGGCTGTTCTACCGGCGGCTCGGCAAGGACCGCGTCCACATGGAGAAGCTCGTCGTCGCGCGCCGGCACCGCGGTGGTGGGGTCGCCGACGCGCTCGTGATCGAGCTCTTCCGCCGCCTCGCGGCCCGCGGGGTGAAGCGGGTCGAGACGGGCTACTTCCAGCCGGAGACGCTGGGCCGCTACGGCTTCCGGACCGATCCCAGCTCCGGCGGCCTGGCGCGCGACCTCGGGGCGGAGGCGGTCGAGGCGAGGCGATGACCAGCGCGGCCGCCACGAAGCTCATCGACACGACCCTCCGCGAGGGCGAGCAGTTCGCGAAGGCCGCCTTCCGCACGCAGGACAAGATCGAGATCGCTCGCGCGCTCGACACCTTCGGCGTGGACTACATCGAGGTGACCTCGCCCGCGGCCTCGCCCCAGTCCCAGCGGGACGCCGTGCGGATGGTGAGGCTCGGGCTCGGCGCCCGCGTCATCACGCACTCGCGCTGCAACCTGGACGACGTGCGCGCGGCGGTCGAGACGGGCGTCCGCGCCATCGGGTTCTTCTTCGCGACGAGCCGCATCCTGCGCGAGACCTCCCACGGGAAGTCGATCCAGCAGGTGATCGACGCGATGGGGCCGTCGATCGAGCTCGCGCGCTCCGCCGGGCTCGAGGTGCGCTTCTCGGCGGAGGACGCGTTCCGCTCCGAGGTCCTCGATCTCATCGCCGTCTACCAGGCGGCCGAGCGGATGGGCGTGAGCCGCGTCGGCGTCACCGACACGGTCGGGATCGCGACCCCGCGCCAGGTGTACGCGCTCGTGCGCGAGGTCCGGCGCGCGGTCCGCTGCGACATCGGGTTCCACGGGCACAACGACACGGGCTGCGCCGTCGCGAACGCCTACGAGGCGGTGACGGCCGGGGCGACGCACGTGGACGTCTCCGTCCTCGGGATCGGCGAGCGCGTGGGGATCACGCCGCTCGGCGCCTTCGTCGCGCGGCTGTTCTCGCTCGAGCCGGAGGCGGTCGCGCAACGCTACCAGCTCGGCCAGCTCCGCGAGCTCGAGCGGCTCGTCGCGCGCATCACCGGCGTCGAGATCCCGTTCAACAACGTCGTCACCGGGGAGACCGCGTTCTCGCACAAGGCGGGCATGCATCTGAAATCGATGATGGCGAATCCGGGCTCCTACGAGGTGGTGCCCCCGGAGGCATTCGGCCTCTCGCGCCGCCTCATCCTGGGGAGCCGCCTGACGGGCAAGCATGCGATCGCCTACCGCGCGCGGGAGATGGGGATCACCTTCGGCGAGTCGGAGCTGAAGGCGATCACGCGTCAGATCAAGGAGCTGGCCGATCACGGCGAGCTCAGCGAGGCGCAGATCGACGACGTGCTCCGGGAGTGGGTCACCGCCTGACGCGCGCCGCGGGCGGTGGCCGCCGCCACGCATCAGGTCCGTTGATGGCCCATATAAAAGGATGCCCGTTTGACGTACGGGAGCGGATACCGGGATACTTTGTCGCACCCGAATTGCGCGTGACAAATGCGCGCAGGCACCGGCCGGTGTCGCAGCCCGCCGGCTCTCCGCACGGGGAGGTCAAGTGACCAGCGGCACCCCGAGAACCCGCTTCGCCTCGCTCCTCGCGGCGAGCGCGCTCGCGTCGCTCTCCGCCGGCTGCTCCGGGGCTCCGCTCATCCGGATCGACGCTCCCGAGGCGAGGCTCTCGCCGATGCTCGGCAGCGTCTGCTCGATCTTCATGACCATCGCCAACGGGGGGGACGGCGACGACGCGCTCGTGGACGCACGGGCCGACGTGCCAGGGGCAGTGACGCAGATCCACGCCGTCCGCGACGGACGGATGGTGGAGAGCAAGAAGCTCGTCGTACCCGCGGGTGGCGTCCTGGAGCTGAAGCCGGGAGGCCTTCACATCATGGTGTTCAACCTGCCGAAGGACAGCGGCGCCGGTTTCGAGTTCACCCTTCACCTCCGGTTCCAGAGGTCGGGGGAGAAGCAGGCGTCGGTGAAGATCAGCGGCTAGCGCGGAGCGACGAGCGCAACGAGAGCAGTTCCACGCCGAAGGAGCACGACATGAAGAAGACAGCCGCCGCAGTCCTCGTCACCGTCCTCGCCGCGTTCGCGGCGTACCTCGCGTTCCCAGCCGGGTCGGCGAAGGCCGCCGTCGCCACGAAGGGGAAGTACACCGCCACCGTGTTCGTGGCCGGCCACGGCGGCCACTTCTCCAAGGCCGAGGTCGTGATCGACCCGAACGACGCCGAGAACCCGATCAAGGTGCAGAGCCTGGATCAGGTGAGCACCGGGACGACCGCGACCCACAAGATGCACGACGCCCGGCTCGACGGCGACACGCTCTACTGGTCCACCATCGCCCCCGACAAGGAAGGCAAGATCCACGTCGGGAAGACGGACGTGAAGACCGGCAAGGTCGTGAAGGACGTCGCGTTCGCGACCGATCCGCGGTCGCCCGCGACCAACGGGCCGGCCTACTGCGCGTCCGGGCAGACCAAGACCTCGTTCATGCCGGTGTTCATGGGCAGCGAGGGCTACGTGGACGTCTGGGAGAAGAAGACGCTCGAGCACAAGCACCGCGTCTTCCTGTCCGACCTCGGCTACAAGCCCGGGTCCTACATGTTCATGCACGGCAGCAACTCGCACGACATGAAGCGGTTCGTCGTCACCGTGACGATGAAGGGCGAGGACGGGAAGATGAACGGCAAGCAGGACATCATCCTGGTGGACCTCCCCGCCCTCGAGAAGGGCAAGTGGAAGGAGCTCGCCCGCACGACGCTCACCGGCGAGCCCGGGAAGACGATCGCGTTCCGCCAGTACTTCACGAACGACGACAAGCTCATCTTCCAGGCGGCCGGCGACCGGATGTGGCTGATCGACGCGAAGACGCTGAAGCTCGTCGACGAGAAGATGACGCAGCCCACGGGCGAGAACCACGACGTGCAGCCCACGCCCGACTCGAAGTATGCGCTCCTCACCCTCCGGACGGCGGACACCACCGCGTGCGACATGAAGGGGAACCCGACCCCCGACAAGAAGATCACGGACGGCGTCCTCCAGCTCTACGACACGACGGCGAGGAAGCTCGTCGGGAAGCCCGCGTCGGTCTGCTTCGGCTGCCACAAGGACGCGGGGCAGGGCGACAAGAGCGCCATCCTCTGCGGCCTCTCCGCGGCGTTCAAGAAGTAGCCGTCCGTCCCCACCCGCCTTCCACGCGGCGCCCGCCGCGTGGAAGGCGCGGGTGCCCGCCGCCGCGGGCCGCACGAGCACACCATGGCGAAGGAATTCACCGAGCTCTCGCACGCGGTCCGGAACCTGAGGCGCAGGCCGACGAGGACGGCCATCCTCGTCGTCGCCATCGGGCTCCTCGTGTGCGTGCTCGTGTTCGCGCTCTCGTTCGTGCGGCGCGTCGAGTCGGGCATCCGGACGGCCTCCGACCGGCTCGGCGCGGACCTCATCGTCGTGCCGACCGGCTCGCGCGGCGCGGCCGAGGACGTGCTCCTCGACAACGCGGTCAAGACCTTCTACATGGACCGCTCCGTCGCGGATCGGGTGCGGGCGCTGAAGGGCGTCGCGCGTGTCACGACCCAGACGTACCTCGCCACGCTCCCGGGCGGCTGCTGCGACGTCCCGGCGACGATGGTGGTCGCCTTCGACCAGGACAGCGACTTCGTCGTGGCGCCGTGGCTCTCGAGCAGGCTCGGCAAGAGGCTCGACGTGGGGGAGGCGATCGTCGGCACCGAGTCGGCGTTCAACATCCAGGTCGGCCTCACCCAGGTCCAGGGCAAGCTGTTCGGGAAGGTGTTCCGGATCGTGGGGGTGCTCGACAAGACCGGCACCGGGCTCGACACCGCCATCTTCCTGGACGAGAAGAGCATGGAGGAGCTCCTCCAGAAGGGCACCGCGCGGCCCCCGCCCGGCACGATCTCCGTCGTCTTCGTGAAGGTCGACCCCGGCGTGGACCCGGCCCGGGTGGCGGGAGCCATCGAGGACTCGATCATCGAGGCCGACGCGGTGGCGAGGAGGGACGTCGGCCAGACCGTGCTCCGCGCGTTCGGCGACGTGAGCCGCGTGTTCCTCGTCACCTTCGTGCTCGCCGCCGTGCTCGCCGCGAGCCTCGCCTGGGCGGTGTTCTCCGCGGTGGCGAACGAGCGGGTCCGCGAGGTCGGGCTCATGCGCGCGATCGGGGCGAAGGGGTCGCACGTCGTGAGGCTCTTCCTCCTCGAGGTGGTGATCGTCGGCGCGCTCGGGAGCCTCGTCGGGGTCGTGGCCGGGACCGGCCTCTCCGTCGTGCTCCCGAGGGCGTTCGACGTCCTGAAGACCGCGTCGGCGGGCCTCGGGGTCGCCGACCGGCTCGGGATCGCGGCGCTCGGGCTCGTGGCCGGGACGGTGATCTGCGTCGTCGGCGCGCTCTCGCCGCTCCGGAGCACCCGCAAGACCGAGCCGCTCGTCGTGCTGAAGGGAGACTAGCGGTGCCGCGCCTCGTGGCCGAGGACGTGACGAAGACGTTCGGAGCGAACGGCACCACCATCGCGGCCGTGAGCCGGGTGTCCCTCGTGCTCGACCGCGGCGACTTCGTGGCGATCACCGGCCACTCGGGGTCGGGGAAGACGACCTTCCTCTCGATGCTGGGCGGCCTCACGAGCCCGTCCTCGGGGAAGGTCCTCTTCGACGGGGCCGACCTGTACGCGCTCGACGAGGACGCGCGCTCGGAGTACCGCTGCGAGCACGTCGGGTTCGTGTTCCAGTTCGCGAGCCTGCTCGGCGCGCTCACCGCGAAGGAGAACCTCCTCCTCCCGGGGCGGTTCCGCCCCGCCCGGCGGAGCGCGGACGAGCTGGAGGCGAGGGCGCTCGAGCTGCTCGGGCTCGTGGGCCTGCGCGACCGGGCGGACGCCTACCCACAGGAGCTCTCCGGCGGCCAGCAGCGGCGCATCGCGATCGCCCGCGCGTTCATGAACGAGCCCCAGGTCATCCTCGCCGACGAGCCGACGGGGGACCTGGACGAGGAGACCGAGGCGGAGGTCATGAAGCTGTTCCGGGCGATCAACGAGCGGAGCGGCACCGCGGTGGTGCTCGTGACGCACGACACCGAGCTCGCGCGGCAGGCGGGGCGGCGTGCCCGGATGCACCGCGGCGTCCTGCAGGAGCTGTGAGCCTCACGCGGGACGGGACCCGAGCAGCGCGCCCTCGAGGTGCATGTGCTCGACGAGGTCCTCCTCCAGCGCCGCGAGCTCCTCCATCAGCACCTGGTAGGCACGACCGGCCCAGGCCGGCACCGCGAAGTCGTCGGCGAGCCAGCGGACGCGGGCGAGGAAGAGGGCGAGCGCGCTGTGGTGGCGGCGCATCCGGTCGAGCCCGCCCCGGACGGCGTCCGGCGCGGGTGCCGCCGCGAGGAGCGCAGGGAAGAGCTCGCGCTCCTCCTCGTCCAGGTGCGCCTCGATCGCCTCGGCGAATTCCTGGCCGACGTCGCACAGGACGCCGAGCTTCGCGTTGCGCCGGGCGTGGGAGCCCGCCACCTTCGGGAGCAGGGCGACGAGGTATGGCAGCGCGCGTCGCTCGTACGCGTGGTGCCGCTCGACGATCTGCGCGACGAGGGCGGCGTCCGGCGGGCGCTCGCGCGCGGCGGCCGGCGTCGCGCCGCTCGCCTCCTCGGTGCGGGTGGCGCCCTCGCGATCCTGCGGGGCGGCGACGGCGGCGTCGAGCTCTCGGGGCAGCATGCTGGGCTCCTCTTCGGACCCGGGCAGCGGGTCCACGCCTCGCACCCTACGGCCGGCGGCGGCCGGACGACACTCAGCCGTGCTTCGGCGAGCCATAAGCCCGGGCGCGGGGGCCGGTCGCAATCGTGGTACAATGTGGATTCAATCGTTTCATGTCGGCGATAAGGCAATGTGATGGCGGGAATGAAGGACGCGACGGTCCGGCAGCTGCAGATCTTCGAGGCGGCGGCGCGCACGCTGTCGTTCTCGCGCGCGGCCGAGGTGCTGCGGCTCACCCAGCCGGCCGTCTCGATGCAGATCCGGCAGCTCGAGCACTTCGCGGGGGTGCCGCTCTTCGAGCGCTCGGGGCGGCAGCTGCGCATCACCGACGCGGGCGAGGAGCTCGTCCAGCACGCGCGCGCGGTCCTGCGGGCCCTCGAGGCGGCCGACGAGGCCTTCGACGCGCTCAAGGGGTTGCGCGGCGGCCGGGTACGGCTCGCGGTCGTGAGCACGGCGAAGTACTTCGCTCCGCAGCTGATCGCGCGCTTCCTGAAGACGCACCCCGGCGTCAACATCCGGCTGCAGGTGGACAACCGCGACGCGACGATCCGGACGCTCGCCGCGAACGAGGTGGACCTGGCGCTCATGGGGCGCCCGCCGGGCGAGCTCGATCTCGTCGCGACGCCGTTCGCGGAGCACCCGCACGTGATCATCGCGCCGCCCGATCACCCGCTCGCCCACGGCGGATCCGTCGACGTCGAGGCGCTCGGCAACGAGGTCTTCCTCGTGCGCGAGGTGGGATCGGGCACGCGGATCTTCATGGAGCGCTTCTTCCAGAAGAGCGGGGTCCCGGTGCGGGTCGGGATGGAGATGCCGAGCAACGAGACCATCAAGCAGGCGGTGATGGCCGGCCTCGGCCTCTCCTTCATCTCGCTGCACACGATCGCGCTCGAGCTCGCGGCGGGCGCCCTCGCCGTCGTCCGCGCGCCGGGGCTGCCCCTCCTGCGCCAGTGGTACGTGCTGTACCGCTCCGAGAAGCGGCTCTCCGCGGCGGCGGAGGCGTTCCGGTCCTTCGTCCTCGAGCACGGGCGGGCGTTCCTCGAGGGCTGGGTGGCGGGGGAGCCCGCGAGGGCCTGCACCCCCGTCCCGGAGGACGCCGGGCGACGCCATTCGCGCGCCGCCGGCGCCATCCACGAATTGCCTTATAAGCCGCGCAATAAGTCCTGAATTGTCCTTCGCGCCGCGCCGCCGTACCGTCGCCTCGAACCCGGAGACGAGGTCGGAGCCATGGCGTGCGTCACACCAGTGCCTGGACGCGGAGCGACGCGAGACGGTCGCGCGGTCGAGCCGGCCGCCGCCGGAGCGGGGAAGCCGGAGGCCCGGATCGCCGCGAACATCCTGGCGGCGGACCTCGCCTGCCTCGGACACGAGGTCGCGGTCGCCGTCCGCTCGGGCGCGGACCGGGTCCACGTCGACGTGATGGACTTCGGGGCCGCCGCCGTGTCCGTGGCGCCGCTCGTCTGCCGTGCCCTGAAGCGCATCACCCGGGCTCCGCTCGAGGTGCACCTCCTCGTGAAGCCCAGCGAGCGGCTCGTCGCCGCATTCGCGGACGCGGGAGCCGACCTCGTCGTGTTCCACCCCGAGGCCTGCGAGGACGTCCGGCGGATCGGGGCGTTGGTGCGGGGGCACGGGTGCGCGGTCGGGCTCGCGGTCGCGGCGGGGTCGCCGCTCGACGCCCTGGACGGCCTGCTCGACGGCGTCGACGTCGTCCTCGCCACGGGGGCGGCTCCGGCCGCCGGGGACCGGCTCGTGCAGCCGACGCTCCGGTGGATCCGCGCGCTGCGGGAGCGGGTCTCCGCCCGGCACCTGGACGTGGCGCTCTCGGTGGAGGGCGGGATTGACGCCGGCAACGGCGCCGCGCTCGTCGCGGCCGGCGCGGACGTGCTCGTCGTCGAGTCCGCGAAGTGCCGCGCGAGCGACCGCGCGGCGAACATCACCGCGCTCCGGCGCACGCTGCGCCATCCCGGCCGGTGCTGGGCGGGCGAGGAAGCGCGCGGACGCCGCGGGGACCTCCCGAGCTGAGGGGCGCATGGCGAGGACCACGACGCTCGCGAGCCACGTCGCCGAGGAGCGCCGGCGCGGGCTCGCGCACGACGTCGGGGGCGTGCTCCTCGACGTCGCGGAGGGCGTGAAGGCGATGGTCGCCGTGCTCGCGCGGGCGATGGTGTGCGGCGCCGTCGGCGCGGCAGCCTGCGACGAGCCGCACACGAAGATGGCGGCCCTCGCGAACGACCTCCTGCTCGACGCGTGCGCCGGCGGGGGGCACGTCGGCGCCGTCGCCTCGGCGGTGATGCCCGAGCCGCGCGTCGTGTTCGGGCGGCACGCGGGCCGGTGCCTGGTCGCGATCGCCCCGCTCGACGCGGCGTCGAACCTGGGCGTGAACGTCACCGCGGGCACCACCTTCTCCGTGCTGCGTCAGCCGCAGCACCTCCCGGCGGGCGCGGGAGCCTTCCTCCAGGCCGGCGAGCAGCAGGTCTCCGCAGGGTACGCCCTGTACGGGCCGAGCACGATGCTCGTGGCCACCGCCGGGCGAGAGGTGAACGGGTTCACGCTCGACGTCGCGAGCGGCGAGTTCGTCCTCACGCACCCGCGGATGCGGATCCCCGACGAGGCCCGCGAGCTCGCGATCGACGCGTCGAAGGCCCGCCACTGGGAGCGCTGCGTCCGGCGGTACGTCGACGAGTGCATCGCGGGAGGGGCAGGGCCGCTGGGCGAGGACTTCGAGATGCGCTGGATCGGCTCCGGCGTCGCCGACGTGCACAGGGTCCTCGTGCGCGGCGGGACGCTCGTGTGCCCGGGCGGCGCGGACCCCCGCGGACCGGCGGCGCCGCAGCTCGTCTTCGAGGCGAGCCCGATGGCGATGCTCGTCGAGCGCGCCGGCGGCGCCGCGTCCACCGGCCGCGCGCGCCTCCTCGAGGTCGTGCCGCGCGACCTGCACGAGCGGGTCCCGGTCATCCTCGGCGCCCGACGCGAGGTGGACCGCCTCGTCTCGTACCATGCCGATCCGGACGGCGGCCGCGACCGCCTCCGCGCCGGGTGACGCGCCACCGAGGAGGAGCCGCATGCAGCACGCGACGGAGCTGATCCAGCCGGTCCGCGCCAGCGCCGGCCCGCTCGAGCGGGCGAACGCGGCGCGGAGCCTCGCCCTCGACGCGATCGCCAGGGCGAGGGCGGGCGACCCCGGGGTGCCCCTCGCGATGGCCGACGTCGCCGAGGTGCTCTGGACGCGCTACCTGCGCCACGATCCCGCCTGCCCCGGCTGGTGGGACCGCGACCGCTTCGTGCTCTCGAGCGGGCAGGGCGCGGTGCTCCTCTACGCCCTGCTCCACCTGACCGGCTACGACCTGCCGCGGTCGGAGCTGGAGCGCTTCGGCCGGCTCGGATCGCTCGCACCGGGACATCCGGAGCAAGACGTCACGCCGGGCGTCGAGGCGACCACCGGCGCTTTCGCGCAGGGGCTCGCGAACGCGGTCGGGATGGCCCTCGCCGAGAAGCTCCTCGCGGCGCAGTTCAACCGGCCCGGCTTCACCATCGTCGATCACCACACGTACGTCTTCCTCGGCGACGGGTGCCTCGCGGAGGGCCTGTCGCACGAGGCGGCCTCCCTCGCCGGCGCTTTCGGGCTCGGGAAGCTGGTCTGCTTCTGGGACGACGACGATCCGCCGGTCGACGGACGGGTCGGCGCCTGGGTGCGCGACGACGTGGCGGCGAGGTTCGAGGCGTGCGGCTGGCACGTGCTCCGCGACGTGGACGGTCACGATCCGGACGACGTCGCCGCCGCGATCGCGGTGGCGCGCAGCGAGCGGCGCCGGCCGTCGCTCGTCTGCTGCCGGA
>CAWGDE010000005.1:0-13829 GCA_963821195.1 uncultured delta proteobacterium | reverse complement strand
GCCCGCTCCTCGCGCTGGTCCGCCACGATGGATGATGGAGGACCCCTCCCGGTCGTTCCATCGCACGCTGCGGCGTCACATGAACGCGGGAGCCCTGGCGTTTGCCGGTCACGGCGTGTCATCGGTCGAGCGGCGAGGTGGTCCTCGACGTCCCGCAAGCGAAGGGGGTCGGACCTCGCGGCCCAACCCCTCGGATTCCTGGTAGGCCCGGTCGGTATCGAACCGACGACCCCTACCGTGTCAAGGTAGTGCTCTACCACTGAGCTACGGGCCTGCATCCGAAGGCGAGGCGCGTTTTACCGCGCGGTTGCGGTGTGTCAACGGTCGTCGCCGCCGTCCCCGGCCCTAGAAGAACACGTCCTCGGCCGGCCGGGAGAGGCCGCGCCACTCGCGCAGCCGCGCCCGAGGCCGCCCCTCGATGTACTCGACGTGCGCGTACGTGAGCTGCTCCGTCCGCCCGAGGTTCCCGACGTCGAGCGACGTCATGGCGTTCCAGGTGCCGGTGTTCAGGTACACCTTGTCCCGCCCGTACTCGCGGTAGAGCGGCACGTGCGTGTGGCCCATGATCACCGTGTGGTACTGCTTGCGGGAGAGGAGCCGGCGCGCCTCGTGCTCGAGCGTCGGGAACGCCGTGTACCGCAGGAACCGCTTCACGAGGTCCGCGAGCGGCATGCGGGTCGAGGTGCGGCAGCAGCTTCAGCGCGGCCGCCGCGACGAACGCGACGCTCCGGTAGCTGATCCGGATGACCGCCTCCGGGTCGTTCAGGATCGCCCAGCGGTAGTACGCCGCGAACGGCGCCACCTTGTCGATGTACGGCCGCTGCGCCTTCTCCTCGTTCAGCACGCGGATGATGTAGCGGGACCCGAGCGGCAGGTTGAGGCAGACCTCGCCGCCCTCCTCCGCGAAGTAGCGGCTCGGGTTGAACGCGTTCATCGGATCGCGCTGCATCCCGTGCTCGACGTGCACGCCGTCGAAGTCGTAGGCGTCGAGGATGATCCGGTGCGAGCCGCCGATCCGCCGCGTGATCGCCTCGCGGACGCCGGCGAAGAGGAGCCCGGGGTCGTGGTTCCCCATGAGGATGGTGACGCTCCGGCCCGGCCCGCGCGCGAACCGCGCCAGGGCCTCGAAGATGACCGGGTGGCCGTGGAGGATCGCCTCGATCTTCTCCACCGAGACGCGCTCGGTGATCGCCTCCTGCATCCGGCCGTCGAGGTCCACCGAGAGCAGGTTGAAGAAGTCGCCGTTGAGGACGAGCTCGACCTCGGCGTCCCTCCACTCCCCGTCCGAGTGGTAGTCGAGGAACTGCGCGAACTTCCCGTCCTGGCGGAAGTCCTCGAAGACGTTCACCGAGCCGTCGTCCCGGTACGGCCCCTTGCCCAGGTGGAAGTCGGAGACGACGAGCTTCAGCTTGCGGGCCACGACCGGATTGTAGGCACGCTCGGCTGCTCGGGGAGCGGTCCTCGGTGACGCACTCAGGCGGGCGAGCGAACCGCGCGGAGGAAGAACAGGAAGTACTGGACGAACGAGATGGCGACGCACTGTGCCGCGAGGAGCGCACATGCGACCACGAACGGACGCACCTCCCCGCCCGGGTACGCGCCGAAGTCCCCCGCGAGCGCGACCACCACGGTGAGGGCGAGCGCCACGGTCGCGTACTTCCCGATCCGGGTCGGCGCGACGGGAACGACGTGGTGGGTGGTGCGCAGGAGCGCCGCTCCGGCGAGCTGCGCCAGGTCGCGCGAGACCACGAGCGCGGGGAGCCACCACGGGAGCCGTCCGGTCGCGGCGAGCGCCACGAGCGCGCACGCGGCGAGGAGCTTGTCCGCGATGGGGTCCAGGAAGGCGCCGAGCCGCGTGTGCTGCCGGAGGGCACGGGCGACGAGGCCGTCGAGGACGTCGGTCGCGGCGGCGGCGGCGAACGCGGCGAGCGCGCGGAGGCGATCGCCCCCGACGTACAGGAGGAGGAACACGGGCGCGAGGACGATCCGCAGCGCCGTGAGCCCGTTCGCGAGGTTCACCGGCGACGCCTCGTCCCGGATCACCTCGCCGCGTCTCGGCTCCTGTTCCACGCCTCCCACTCGTCCTTCCCCGCGTCCGCGAGCGCGAAGGCCTGGGGCTCGCCCGGGACGCCCTCGGCGGACACGCGGACCTGCATCATGCTGGTCACGATCCTCTCCCACTGCTCCCGCGAGACCTCCTGAGGGCCGGGGATTCGCTGGCGGCCTTCCTTCGCCTCGCTCCCGCCCGAATGGCCCGGCCGCGGGAGCGCGCCCTTCGCCACCGCGACCGTGCCGCTGTAGACCTTCACGACGACGGAGCGGTCCTTGGCGGCGTCCACCCGGAACGTCGTCCCGCGCACGCCGGCCACGGCGTTCTCCGTCTGGACCTCGAACCGCGCCTCGCCCCCGACCGCCTTCGCGACGTTCGCCCAGACCTTCCCGACGAGGAGCTTCGCGGACACGTTCCGCTCCTCCACGGTCCTGCCGAACGCGGCGGCGGCGACGACCGCGCGCGAGGACGGCCCGAGGCGCAGGACGCTCCCGTCCGCGAACCGCACCTCGAGCCGGGTCCGCTTGCGGGTCTCGAGCAGGTCGCCCGCGCGGACGGCGCTGCCGGCGGCGAGCTTCTCGGCCTTCGCGGCCGCGCCCGGCGCGCGCGTCGCGTCGCCGGCGAGGAAGGTGACCGTCCCGGCGGCGGGCGCCGCGGCGGGAGGCGCGGCGAGGGCGGCGGCGGCGAGGAGGGCGCCGGCGAGGAGGGCCGCGCCCGCGAGCGCGGCGGCGGGGATCGGGGCGCGCATGGCTACTTGAGCTCCACCTCGACGGCCGCCGGGGTCACCTTCTTCACCTTCACGGTGAACCCCTGGAACTTGCGCGTCGCGAGGTCCGTCGCGAAGGACTGGCTCGTGCCGGTGACCATGACGTCCAGGGCCGCCTTCCCGTCCTCCATCGAGCGCTCCTGCACGTCCTTCACGCCGCGCACGCTGTGGACCATCGCGTTCTTGAAGGCCGCGAGCCGCGCGTAGTCGTCGACGCCGCGGACCGTCATCGAGATCCGCCGCGCGCCCGACTGCTCCCGGGTCCAGACCTTCCCGATCTTCGCGAACAGCTCGCGCGCGAGCTGGCGTCCGGCCTCCGAGAGCGCGTTGCGGCCCGCGGTGGCCTGCTCGAAGCCGCGCCCCGCGGTGCCGGTGAACTCGGCGGCGGCGAGCACCTCGCCGGTGTCGGTCCGAACGGCGCGCGCGGAGACGTTCGCGACGGCGGAGTAGAAGGTGCCGTTGTCGATCTGCATCTCGCCGAGCGGCTTCGCGATCGCGCGGCCCACGACGACCACCTCGGCGCCGGTCTTCACGCCGATCTCGCGCGCCTGCTGGAGGTTCGGGTCGGCACCGATCGCCTCGAGCTTCACCTTGCCCGCGAGGACCTCGGGATCGACGAAGGTGAACCCGGACTTCTCCATCCGGTCCATGAACGCGTTCTCCACGACGCGCAGGTCGGCTGCGTTGCCGCCGCCCTGCCACCACCCGGTGGCCTGCGTCGCGTTGATGGCCTGCTCCGCGACGAGCACGAACACGCGCGGCATCCCCGCCCGCCGGTAGGCGATGCCGAACGCCATGAGGTCCTCGTCGAGCTTCGCCTCCGAGACCTCGCAGCGGAGCTTCGTCGTCCAGGTGTTCCCGTCCTGCGCGTCCTCGAGGACCTGGAACTTGCGGACGTAGCCGACGGAGTGGGCGTAGACCTTGTCCGAGAGGAGCTGCGCCTGGTCGGTCTCGGTCGCGGCGGTCACCACGGTGGTCGCGACCTGCTGGACGCAGTTCCGGAGCGCGTCGTCCTTCGCCTGCTCCTTCGCGGCGAGGAGGTCCCCGGCCATCGCGGCCTGCCCGGTCGCCTCGGTGGTCCGGACGTCGTCGGCCCGGGCGGCGGCGCCCGCGGCGAGGCCGGCGAGCAGGGCGAGCGTGCGGAGCGGGATCATGGCGGTCTCCTAGTCTGCGAGGATGACGACCCGGCCCTCGGCGAGGAAGGCGAGGTTCTTCCCCGCGAGGCTCGCGGCGTCGGCGGCCGAGACGACGACGTCCGAGCCCTGCGTGCGCACGGCCTTCACGACCACCGGCCGCTCGCCCATCCGGTCCCTCAGCGTCGCGCGCGCGGCGTCGAGATCCCGCGCGTAGGCCGCCGTGCCTCCGGCGCGCCGCCCCGCCTCGCCGAGCGACGCGGGGCCGTAGAGCTCCTTCCCCGACTCGTCGAGGATGCGGGGTGCGAGCGCCGGCACGAGCTTCTGCCCGCGCGCGTCCACCACGAGGGACGTCGTGCCGCCGTCCCGCTTCGGGAGGAGCGCGTCCGAGAGCGCGCCCTCGAGCGGCACCTCGACGTCGACCTCGACGCCGCCGTCCGAGAAGTAGCGCGGCTTCCCGACCACCTGGAACCCGCGCACGAGCCCCTCGACCTTGCCCGAGAGCGCCGCGTCGGACGAGAGCGCGCCGCCGACGGTCTGGCCGGACTGGAGCTGCACGCCCTTCAGCGCCTCCAGGCAGTTCCGGAGGGCGTCGAGCTTCGCGGCCTTCTCGGCGCCGATGCGGGCGACCGCGGGGTTCGCCGAGCCGCCGGCGCGCTCGTCGGCGGGGACCCCCGCGGCGTCGCGGAGGTTCGCGGCGCCGCTGCCGGTGCACTTCACGACCTTGCGCTGCCAGTCCACGGCGCCCGGCGCCGCGCGCACGGCGAGCGGGAGCGCGGCGGCGGCGGCGAGGACAAGGGCGATTCGCATTGGGCTCCTCCTCCGCTGCGGGTCCACCCGCTTCGACTCGGCGGACCGGGCGGAAATTCTACCATCCGACGCCGCGAAGCATACGGAACGGCGCCGCGCGAGCGCTGTGACCGGGGTCACCCACCGTGATCGGGCGGCGGCCGCCGCCCACCTCGCCCTACCCGCGATCGCGCAGGGCGCGCAGGGCGACGAACACGTCCTCGTCGCTCGCGGCCGCGCCGAGGCCCGCGCGCCGCAGCACCTCGGCGCGGAGGGCGGGCTCGCGCACGCGGAGGAACGGGTTCACGGCGCGCTCGTCCGCGAGCGAGGGCGCGGGCGGCTCCGTCCCGGCGTCGCGCGAGTGCCGCGCCGTGTCGAGCCGGCGCCGCGCCGCCGCGTTGCCCGGTTCGAGGTCGAGCGCGAACGGCAGGTTCGCGAGGGCGTAGTCGTGGCCCGGGTGCACCTCGAGCGCGCCGGGCATCGCGGCGACGACCTCGAGGAAGCTCCGCGCGAGCCGCGCGGGGTCGCCGCCGTTCCGGCAGTTCCCGCAGCCGCCCCAGAAGAGCGTGTCGCCGGTGAGGAGCTTGCCGTCGGTCTCGAGGAGCACCGACCCGGGCGTGTGGCCCGGCACCTCGTGCACCCGCACGCGGAGCGCGCCGAGCGCGAGCTCGCGGCGGCCGGCGAGGTCCTCGTCCGGCGCGAACCACGCCGCGTCCGCCGAGTGCCCGAGGACACGCGCGCCGGTCCGGTCGCGCAGCACCGCCGAGCCGCCGGTGTGGTCCGGGTGCCCGTGCGTGTGGAGGATCCAGCGCGGCCGGACGCCGTGCGCCGCCGCCATCCCGAGCGCCACCACCGGATCGCCGGGATCGACGAGCGCCGCGTCGTCCCCCGCCGCGAGGAGGTACGCGTAGTTGTCCTTCCCGTAGCGTCGCCGGTCGAAGATCATCGGGGCCCCCCGCCGCGCCCCTCAGGCGTCCTGAGGGTGGTGGCTGAGCCCGATCCGGTTCCCCTCCGGATCGTGGAAGTAGATGGTCCAGCGGGTCCGGTGGACCACGAGGACGCCGGCCGCCTCGAGCCGATCCTCCCACGGGCGCCGCTCCGCGGGGGCGATCCGGAGCGCGATCAGGTGGAGCCCGGGCCTCCCGTCGCGCCACGCGTGCGGGGGCTCCGCCGGGGCCTCTTCGGCGCGCTCGAGCGCGAGGAACTCGCCGTCCCCGAGCGACAGCCACACGCTCCGATCCCCGCCGCCCTCGCGGGGCCACCGCCGCAGGACCGTCAACCCCAGCACGTCCCGGTAGAAGCGTTCGCACCGGTCCAGGTCCGCGCACTGGATCGCCACGTGGTGGAACGCGAGGCTCACGCCGCCGAGCGTAGCGCCGCCGCCCGCGCCGCGCCAGGCGTGCCCGGGGCTCCGCGCCGGCGCGGGACGCGTGGTAGATTCCGGCCGACCGTGTCCTCCCCCCTCGAAGGCAAGCGCCTGCTCCTCGTCGCCGAGGACGCCGACCTCGCGAGCCTCGTCGCGCAGGCCGCCGCCCGCCTCGGCGCGCAGGTCGAGACGGTGCGCTCGGGGCGGGCCGCGCTCGACGCGCTCGCGCGCCGCGCCCCGCACGTCGCGGTGATCGATCTCCCCCTCGCGGACGTCCGCGGCAGCGACGTCCTCGCGGCGCTCCGCCGGGCGGAGGTGCCGGCCGTCGCCCTCTCCGGCGTGTACCGCGGGCCGCAGGCGGCCGAGGAGGTCCGGCGCCTCGGGGCGTGCGACTTCTTCGAGAAGCCGTTCCCGGTGGACGCGCTCGCCGCCTCCGTCGCGCGGGCGCTCGGCGTCGCCGCGCCGGGGCTCGACGAGGAGGCGCGCGACGAGGTGACCGGCTCGCGCCCGCTCCGGTCCGAGGAGATCCCGGAGCCGATCTCCGCCGCACCGCGCCCGGCGCTCGAGGAGGGCCCCGTCCGCGGCGGCCCCGCCACCGGCCCGGGGCTCGCGTCGCCGCTCCCCGAGCCGCACCCGACGAAGCCCCTCAACGTGGAGCCGACGCCGCAGGCGCGTGGCGAGCTCGCGCACACGACGGTCCCGCGCCTCCTCGTCGCGGTCCACCGCGGCCAGGCGACGGGCGCGCTCACGCTCGGGCGAGGCCCGGTCCGGAAGATCCTCGTGTTCGAGGCGGGCGCGCCGGTCTACGCCGCGTCGAACGTGGCCGCCGAGCGGTTCGGCCCCATCTGCGTCCGCCGCGGAGTCGTGACGCAGGAGCGGCTCGACGAGCTCCGCCGCGCCGCGCCGCCGGCCGCGCGCACGGCCGACCTGCTCTCGGAGGCGGGCCTCCTCGCGCCGGCGAAGCGCGCCGAGCTCGTCGCCGGCCAGATCCGCGCCATCGCCTGGTCCACGTTCGACTGGCGGGAGGGCACCTACGAGTTCCAGCTCGGCCGGCCGCCGGCCGCGCGCGTCCCGGTGCGGATCGCGATGGGCGACCTCGTGCTGGAGGGGATCCTGCACACGGCGACGCTGCCGCGGCTCCGCGCGGAGCTCCAGGCCGACGCGCACCTCGCGCCCTCGCCGGATCCGGCCTTCGAGCTGTACGCGCTCGGGCTCCGGCCGAAGGAGGCGCACCTCCTGTCCGCCGCGGACGGCACGAAGAGCGTCGCCGACCTCGTGCGGCTCTCCGAGCTGCCCGAGCGCGACGCGCTCGCGTTCCTCGAGGCGTGCAGCGTGATGGGCGTGCTCGACGAGGTGGACCGCGTGCTCGCGAGCACGCGGCGCATCGGGTTCATGTAGCGCGCCGGCGGCGTGCGGCGAGCAGCGCGACCGCGAGCAGCGCCTCGACGCCCGCGCCCCCGCCGCCGCAGCCGCAGCCCGGGGCCGTCGCGCCGGGGGCGCCCGCCTCCCCCGCGGGCGTGAGCAGGTGTCCGCCCGACGATCGCGCCTCGACGGCGGAGGCGCCGCGCTCGCCGAGCGAGCGCACCGGGAGCTCGAGCACCACCTCGCGGTCCGACGCGGGCAGGAGATCGAGCACCACCTCCGCGCCGCCCGCGGCCGTCCCGACGATCGCCGCTCCCTGCGCGCGCGGCGCGCCCGCGGGCGCGAGGCCGGCGAGGACGTCGACGACGTGCACGTCCGGGAGCGCGACGCCGATCCGGCTCCGCAGCACGGTGCGGACGACCCCCACCTCGCCGGGCTGGAGCGCCACCACGTCGGCCGCGTGCTCGATCTCGACGAGCCCCCGCGCGTCGAGCGCGAGGTCGAGGGCGGCGGCCGGGCTCTGGAGACCGGTGCTCGCATCGGTCGCGACGAGCGCCGCGGAGGGGTCACCGCCCGCGAGCAGCGCCGGGTAGCTCGCCTCCTGGAGGTCCAGGGTCAGGCGCGTCGTGCCAGGTCCGTCGCCCGCGGTCACGCTGTGAGGGAGGTCGAGCGCGGAGCCGGTCCAGGCGAACGAGACGGGGCCGCACCGGGCCCAGGCGCTCCCGTCGATTGTCAGGACGGTCCCTCCCGGGCGGAGCTCGAGCCGGTCCGGCGGGAGCCCGCCCGCGAGCGCGAGCGCGGGCGCCCGGGAGGCGACGTCCAGCGTGGCGGAGATCTCGTCGAAGACGCCGAACGCGTCCGTCGCACGAGCGGTCACGACCACCGTCTGCGGGGGCGTGGCGCACAGGAGCGCGCCGTCGAGCACCCACGGGACGTCGACGGGCGCGCCGCCCGCGAGCCCCGCGGACGAGGCGACGGGCGCGCCGAGCGGGTCGCCCACCATCCAGTCCACCGCGAACGTGCCGTCGGGATCGCGTGCCGTGACGGCGAGCGAGAGGTCCTCGCCTCGCACCGGCGCCCCGGGGCTGCCCGCCGCCCAGGCGATCTCGGGAGAGGCGTCCGCGACGTCGGGCCAGACGAGGATCGCGGGCGGCGCCGCCGGCGAGCCTGCGATGCGCCAGGTGGCGTCCCCGACGAGGTCGGGCGCCGGAGAGCCCGCGACGTCGACCAGCCGGAAGTCGCGGACGAGGCGGCCCGCGGCGCTCCCGCGCCACACGAGGAGCCGCCGGGCCCCGGGATCCGAGCGGATGACGAGCACCGCGTCGCTCCCCCGGTCGAACAAGGCGATCGCGGGCTCGCCGCCGAGGTCGAACCCGCGCAGGAACGCGGGGTCGACGAGCGGCTCGAGCTCGGGGTCGAACGTCAGATCGCCCCAGGGCTTCGTGGTCGCGAAGTCCGCCACGGCGCCCGTCCCCTTGATCCACAGGAGCCGCCCCGTCGGGTAGCTGCTCGTGTAGCGGTACGCGGGCGACATCGAGAGCACGAGGTCGAGGACCCCGTCGAAGTCGACGTCGAGCGCCGCGGCGCCGAGCACGTCGTCCGGTGTCACGCCCGGCGGCAGGAACGTCGTCGGATCCACGCCCGGCTCGAGCCCGGTGCCGCCGACGAACACGCTCGGCCCGGGACGGAGCCCGGCGAGGGTCCCGTCCACCGGCGGCGCCGCGTGCGCGACGATCGTCACCGAGCCACGCCCGGGCAGGTAGAGGTCGTCGATCCCGAGCGCCCGCGCGGTCGCGCTGATCCGGATGGGGAGCACCTCGTCCGGCAGGACGCCGCGCTTGGTGATCCCCCCGACCGCCCACTCCGCCTCGGGGAGCAGCGCCCCGTCCGTCGCGAAGTCGAGCGCGTAGAGCTCGCCCAGGGCCGGGTCCGTCATCCCGGTGTTGACCGGGAACACGAGGACGTCGGTCTGGCGAGGTGCCGGGTGGAGCCGCACGAACGTGAGCGTCGCGTCCGGCGTGTCGAGCGCGTGCGCGTAGCTCCGCAGCGTCCCGGGCGCGTTGCCGTATGCGATCTGGATCTGGCCCGCGCCGACGCAGTAGGCGACGTCCGGGCGCGCGTCGCCGCCGTTCTGGGCGAGTTGCCCGGAGGCGACGCAGTCGAACGAGGCTGGCTGCGCGTACGGCGACGCGATCGGCGCGAGGAGGGCGTGGTGCAAGCGCAGCGACGGCGACGCCCCGGTGTGCGCGACGAGGAGGTCCGCGTCGGCCGCCGACGCGAAGGGCTGCCCCATCGCCCACGTCTGCTCGCCGTTCGGGAGCGACCCGGGCGCGGGGATCACCATCGGCCGCGCGCGGAACTGCGCCCCGGCCGCCCCGGGGGCGGCGGCGAGCGCGGCGAGCGCGATGGCGGCGGCGGCGCGGCGCATGGGTCAGTAGGCGAGCTGGGCCCGCACGTACAGGCGGCGGGTGTCCTCGGCGGGGGCGAGCCCGTCCCCGCCGAACCCGATGACAGTGTACCCCACCGCGAGCCGGCTCTCCCGGACGGAGAGCCCGGCCTCGGCGCGGACGGCGTCGAGCGCGCCGACGTCGCCGTCGCCGAGCGGCGCCCGCCGGGAGTACTCCACCGCCGCGTCGGCCGGCCCGACGATCCGGACGCGCGCGCGGACGCTGCCCGCGATCCGGTCGTCGCGCGCGTCCGCGATCTCCTGCAGCGCGAGGGCGGCGCCGAGCCCGAGCTCGAGGCGGCGCCCGGCCGCGGCGGTCCCGGCGAGCCGCGCGACGAACCCGTCGCGCCGCGCCGCGCCGGGCCGCATCTCGACGATCCGCGCCACGCTGGCGAGGACGGAGCCGGCGTCCCGGCGGACCGCGCCCGAGAGCGACAGGTCGAGCCCGAGCGCGTCGCGCCCGTCCACCGTCCCATCGAGCCAGCTCGCCCGGAGCGCGAGGCCGAGCCCCGGCCCCGGCACCCACTCCGCGGAGCCGCCCGCCGAGGACTGCGCGTCGCTCCCCTCCGTCCGGTACTCGCCGCGCGCGGCGAGCCGCACCGGACCGAGGACGATCGCCGCCGTGGCAGCCCCCGCGGCGCGGGGCGCGTGCGAGCCGTCCGGGCGGAGCCGCTCCCCGCGCTCGCCGGAGAGCGACAGGCGGAGCCCCGAGCGCGGCGCGACGGAGAGCCCGAAGACGCGCGCCGTCCGCAGCCCGAACGCGTCGCGCGCGAGCTGGTCCTCGACGAACGCCTCGACGGGCCCGTCCCGGCGCCGCGCCCCGAGGGTGGTCGCGGCCGCGCCGCCGGAGAGCACGTCGGGCGCGTCCGGATCGGCGGTGAACGTGCCGTAGATCGCCTCGCCCGGCGAGGCCCGCTCGCCCGAGACGAGGATCCTCGGGCCCAGCTCGGGCCCCCAGCCGCCGCGCACGCCGAGCGCGGTGCGGCCCTGCGACCAGGTGGCGCCGGCGGCGGTGAAGGTGGGGTCGCGCGCGGCGCCCGTGGTCTCGATGCCCTGCTGGTGCGACACCTCGAGCGCGAGCGCGGGATCGACGCGCCAGCTCGCGCGCGCGCCCACGGAGGTCTCGTCGCCCGGGCTCGGCGCGTCGCGCTCGATCCGGTCTCCCTCCAGGACGAGGCCGAGCCGCCCTCGCCTCAGGCCCGCGCGCGCCACGAGCGCCCGCTGATCGAGCGGGCTCACGCCCAGGGGATCCTCGGGGTCCGTGCCGGTGCGCTCGGCCCACAGCAGCGTCCCGGAGAGCCCGCGGCCCGACGCGGAGATCGACGCGCCGCGCTCGCTCGCGTCGCTCGCCTCCTGGAACTCCGCGTCCGAGTAGCCGGCGCCGCGCTCCCGCCACCAGCCGTCGAGCCTGACCGGACCGGCCTCGGTCCGCGCCTCCACGTGGAGCGCGTCCGCCTCGCCCGACGCCGCGTCGGCGCCGGCGCCGGCGAAGGTCCACCCGCCGTCGACGGACCGGGAGAACCCGCCGGGCCCGCCCCGCGAGAACAGCGCGCCGCTCGTGTGCGCGGCCCCGGCGCGGACGCGGAGGAGCGGCCCGAGGTCGAGAACGGCGGACGCCGCGGACATGCGGTACTCCGAGCCGGTGCGGTCCTCGCCCGCGGCGCGGCCGTCCACCGAGAGGGGCCCCACCTCCACCGCGGCGCGCACGCCCGCCAGATCCTCGGCGTCCGACCCGACCGCCTGGAACAGGTAGTCCGCGATCACCGACGCGCGCGGCGCCGCGAAGGGATCCGCGGTCACGAGCGTGGGCGGCGCGCCGACGCTCGCGAGCGGCGCCGCGAGCGCGATCCGGCCGCCGACCCAGTCGATCTCGTAGTCCACCCCGCGCACGAGCGTCCGCTCCCCGGTGAGGAGGCCGGTGAGCGGGTCCCGCCACTCGACCCTGAGCGCCTCGCTGCCCGGCACGACGGAGCCGTGGGCGAGCCAGAAGGCCGCGCCGCCGGTCGCGCCGAGCACGTCGTGCGCGGGGACCGGAGGGGCGTAGCCGGCCGCATCGCCGCGGAGCGACCCCCCGTGGGCGCTGAGCTCGACGTGCGCGGTCGGGCTGGACGCGCTCCCGAGATCCTGGGCGAACGCGAGGCGCCCGCCGAACAGCGCGCGGTCGTACCGGCCCAGCTCGCCCCCCATCGCGGCGCGCGCGGTTCCGAGATCGAGGCGCACGCCCGGGCCGTCCACGCGCGCCCACACCCGCCCGCGCCCCGGGTTCCGGTCTCCCGCCGCGCCGTCGTCGCCCGGCTCCGCGAGCGTCCGCGCGGGGTCGAGCGCGTGCTCGATCGCGTCCGTGGACCGCGGCCGCAGGAGGTCCGCGGCGTCGGCCTTCCGATTGCGGTCGTCGAGGTCCACGCCGGCCTCGACGTCGTAGCGGCCGAAGGACGCGCGGAGGGCGCCCGCGCCGCGCGCGGTGACGAGCGCCTCGCCGCCCCCGAACGCCACCTCCACCTCCGCGAGCGCGGCCGCCGCGCGGAGCCGCCCCGGGGCCGCAGGGAGCGAACCGGCCGCGAGCTCGTGCCCGCCGGCGTCCTGGATCTCGAGCGACGCGTCGCCCTCGGGCACCCACGCCGCGAACGCGCCGCCGGGTCCCGGCGTGACGAGGACTCCCCCCGCCAGGACCCGCTGCCCCGGGGAGACGCGTCCCACCGCGAGCGCGCCGCCCTTGCCCGGCGCCGTCTCGAACGCCGCGACGCGCTCCGGCGGCTCCGGCACGACGAGGTCGCCGCCCGAGCCTCGCTGCACGAGGTGCACCGTCCAGGAGAAGAGCGCGGCGGCGCCGCCGGCCGAGACGGAGACCGAGAGCCGGTTCTCGCCCCGCGAGAGGAGCACCGGCAGCGCGAACGACCCGTCGGCGCCGGCCGTCGCGCGCGCGCCACCCGCGGCCACGACGGCTCCCGGCGACGTGCGCCCCGCGAGCTCCCAGCGCAGCCTGCCGTCCGGCGCGCGCGAAGGCGGTCCGCCGATCCCGCCGGCAGGCTCGAGCGCCGGCGCGGCGCCGCTCCGGGGCGGCGGCACCGCGAGCTCCACCTGGGCGGCCCCCACCGGCGGCAGCTCGAACGCGCGGGACACCCGGAGCCCCTCGAGGGCGACCGCGTGTCCGCCGTACGCGGAGCGATCGGAGAGGACGACGCGCGCCGACGCCTCGAGCAGGTGGAACCTCCCGGAGCCGTCCGCGAGCGCGACCTCGCCGTCCTCTCCGAGGATCCGCGCGCCCGCGACGCCCGGGTCGCCCTCGCCGCAGCGGCCGTCGCCGTCGAGGTCCACGCACACGCGCCCGACCACGGTCGCGCCCGGGCCGCTCGCCGCGCCCATCTCGACGGACTGGGGCGACTGCGCGCGCGCCCAGGCGGCAAGGAGCCCGAGGGCGACGGCCGCCGCGGACCTGAGGGCGATCAGGGGACCTCCACGATCGCCGCGACGCCGGACGCCTCGTCGACCACCGCCACCGGGCCGCGGCCGCCCTGCAGCACGGCGCGGCCGCCGTCCCCGTCGCGCTCCGGCGGGCCGAGCCGGACGTCCGCCGACCGGAGCCGGACGTGCCGCCCGGGCAGCGCGCGCCCCGCCCCGTCGGCGGAGGGTACGCGCCAGCGGAGCACCCGCCCCTCGACGCGCGCGACGACGTCCACCGGCGCGCGCGGCTGGAGCGCGACCGCGATCGTGCGCGACGATCCCAACGGCGGCGCGGCGGCGTCGATCCCCGCCCAGCCCGCCGCGCGCGCGCCGTTTCCCGCGACGACGCTCTCGCGCTCCCCCTGCGCGCGGACCCGCGCCTCGCCCCGCGCGTCGGTCGTCGCATGGCCTCCGGACCCGAAGCGGAGCGCGACCCCGGCGGCGGGGCGGCCGTCCACGGTGCGAGCCTGGGCGAT
>CAWGDE010000004.1:0-10780 GCA_963821195.1 uncultured delta proteobacterium | reverse complement strand
CGCGCTGCGCGGCCACTCCAACATCCAGGGGCTCACGGACCTCGGCCTCCTCTCCGACGCGCTCCCGGGCTACCTGTCCCTGCCGCGCGAGGCGGAGGCGACCTACAAGGACTTCATCGAGAAGCGCACGCTGAAGCCGCTCCGCCCCGGCCAGATGAGCTACTGGCAGAACTACCCCAAGTTCCACGTCTCCCTCATGAAGGCCTGGTACGGGAAGGCGGCGACGAAGGAGAACGACTGGGCCTACGAGTACCTGCCGAAGGTCGACAAGCTCTACGACATCCTGGCGGTGTTCGACCTCATGTCCGAGGGGAAGCTCAACGGCTACGTCTGCCAGGGCTTCAACCCCCTCGCCTCCGCCCCGCACAAGGAGAAGGTGATCGACGGCCTCTCCAAGCTGAAGTTCCTCGTCACGATCGACCCGCTCGAGACCGAGACCTCGAACTTCTGGAAGAACTACGGCGCGTTCAACGACGTGGACTCCGCCAAGATCCAGACGGAGGTCTTCCGCCTGCCCTCCTCGTGCTTCGCCGAGGAGGACGGCTCGCTCGTGAACTCGGGCCGCACGCTCGTGTGGCACTGGAAGGCGGCGGAGCCGCCGGGCGAGGCGAGGCAGGATCCCGAGATCATCGCGCAGCTCTTCACGCGGATCCGGGCGCTCTACCGAAGGAGGGCGGGACGTTCCCCGATCCGATCCTGAACCTCACCTGGGACTACAAGATCGCGACCAAGCCGTCGGCCGAGGAGCTCGCCCGCGAGTACAACGGCAAGGCGCTCGCCGACGTCCCGGATCCGAAGGACAAGACGAAGACGCTCGCCAAGGAGGGCGAGCAGCTCGCGACGTTCGGCCACCTGCAGGACGACGGCACCACCGCGAGCGGGAACTGGCTCTTCTGCGGGTCGTTCACGCAGGCCGGCAACCTGATCGCGCGGCGCGACACGTCGGACCCGAGCGGCCTCGGGATCTACCCGGGCTGGGGCTTCTCGTGGCCGGCGAACCGCCGCGTCCTCTACAACCGCGCCTCCTGCGATCCGGCCGGCAAGCCCTGGGACCCGAAGCGGAAGCTGGTCTGGTGGACCGGGACGAAGTGGGTCGGCAACGACGTCCCCGACATCCGGCCGGACGCGCCACCCGGAGGAGGATCTCAGCCGTTCATCATGAACCCGGAGGGCGTGGGCCGGCTGTTCGGCACGGACGAGATGCCGGACGGCCCGTTCCCCGAGCACTACGAGCCGTTCGAGTCGCCGATCGGCGAACGCCGTTCCACGCGAAGGTCGGCGCGAACCCCGCGGCGCGCATCTACAAGAAGGACCGCGAGGCGCTCGGCACGGCCGAAGGAGTTCCCGTACGCCGCCACGACGTACCGGCTCACCGAGCACTTCCACTTCTGGACGAAGCACGTGCGTGCGCTGGCGGTGCTCCAGCCCGAGCCGTTCGTCGAGCTCGACGAGGCGCTCGCCGCAGGAGAAGGGCATCCGCAACGGCGACTCGCGTCGTCGTGCGCTCGAAGCGCGGGAAGATCGTCGCGAAGGCGGTCGTGACGAAGCGCATCAAGCCGCTCCAGGTCGAACGGCAAGGAGGTCCACACCGTCGGGATCCCGCTCCACTGGGGCTTCAACGGGCTCACCAGACCCGGCTACCTCGACGAACACGCTCACCCCGTTCGTCGGCGACGCCAACGTCCAGACCCCGGAGTTCAAGGCGTTCCTCGTGGACGTCGAGAAGGCTCCGGCGGGCGTGGCCTAGGAGAGGAGGCACGACATGGCGCTCCAATCGCTCGACGTGATCCGGCGCTCGGCCTCGATCTCCGCCTCCCCCAACGTGCGGGAGACCCTCGAGGTCGCGAAGCTCATCGACGTCTCGAAGTGCATCGGCTGCAAGGCCTGCCAGGTGGCCTGCATGGAGTGGAACGACGTCCGCGACGACATCGGCCGGAACGTCGGCGTCTACGACAACCCGCATCGACCTCACGGACCGCTCCTGGACGGTCATGCGGTTCTACGAGGAGGAGCTGCCCGGGCAAGGGTCTGCAGTGGCTCATCGTGAAGGACGGCTGCCTGCACTGCGCCGACCCCGGCTGCCTGCGCGCCTGCCCCGCCCCGGGCGCGCTCATGCAGTACTCCAACGGGATCGTGGACTTCCAGCAGGAGAACTGCATCGGCTGCGGCTACTGCCAGACCGCCTGTCCCTTCAACATCCCGCGCTTCTCGGTGAAGGACGACAAGGCGTACAAGTGCACGCTCTGCTCCGACCGGGTCGCGGTCGGGCTCGAGCCGGCCTGCATCAAGACCTGCCCGACGCAGGCGCTCTCGTTCGGATCGAAGGAGGACATGAAGGACCTCGCGGCCGAGCGGATCGTGGAGCTGAAGGAGCGCGGCTTCGACAAGGCCGCGATCTACGACCCGGCCGGCGTCGGCGGGACGCACGTCGTGTACGTCCTCCCCCACGGCGACGCGGAGCTGTACCGGCTGCCGAGGAAGCCCGAGGTCTCGCCGCTCGTCGCGCTCTGGCGCGGCGGCGTCGCGAAGACGCTCGGCGTCCTCACCATGGTCGCCGTCGTGGTCGGAGGGATCTTCCACTACATGAAGGTCGGCCCGCTCGAGGTCGACGAGGACGAGGAAGGGAGGCGGCCGTGAGACCGATGGAGAAGATGCCCGCCGGGCCGGCCCTCCTGCCGCGTTACACGCACGGCGAGCGGCTCACGCACTGGGCCGTGGCGGTCGCGTACGTCGCGCTCTTCCTGTCCGGGCTCGCGATGTTCCACCCCTTCTTCTACTGGACGAGCGCGCTCTTCGGCGGCGGGGCGTTGATGCGGGTGATCCACCCGTTCCTGGGCGCCGCCTTCGGCGATCCTCTTCTACGCCTACGCGCTCCGGCTCGTCCGCGACAACCTGCTCGTCCCGAACGACCGGAAGTGGCTCGCCGGGATGTTCCGGTACATGAACAAGCACGGCGAGGACGTGCCGGTGGAGGGCAAGTACAACGCCGGCCAGAAGCTCATGTACTGGTCGATGATCGTCGTCATCGCCCTCCTGTTGGCCACCGGCATCCTCATGTGGCGGCCCTACTTCGCGCCCGGCGTGCCACCCCCGCTCCGGCGCTTCGCGAACGTCATCCACGCCGTCATGGCGTTCGTGATGTTCGTCGGCATCGGCGTCCACGTGTACGCGGCGTACTGGACGAAGGGGTCGATTCGCGCGATGACGCGCGGGACGGTCACGCGCGCGTGGGCCCGGTTCCACCACCCGGGGTGGTACGCGAAGCTCGTCGGCAAGGACGCCCCGTGATGCCGGATGCCGCCGCGCGCGCGGCGCCGGTGAGGATCCACGACCCCGCGCTCCTCTTCGAGGCGCGGGCGGCCCGGCTCCGCGCACTCGCCGAAGGTCACTCCGCGGGCGACTGGCTCCTCCTCCTGTCGCGGGTCGCGGTCGGGCAGCGGACGGCCACCCGCGAGATCCCGGTGGCGGCGGTGCGCGCGGCAGGAGGCGGGCCGCCCCTCGCGGCGAACGCGATCCCGCGGGACGGCGCCTGGCGCCGGATGCTCGGGATCGTGCTCTCCGCCGCGAAGGCGCCGGGGCTCCCCGTCGAGACGCTCGACGCGCTCCGGCGCCTGTCCGACTCCGGGGTGACGCACCTCGAGGCGATCGCGGACGGCGTGATCGCCGGCGACGTCGCCCGCGACCGGCTCGCGTGCGCGCCGTTCGTCGGCGCGGCGCTCCAGGCCTGGTTCGCGGCGCTCGCGACCCGCCTCGATCCGGCGGCGCTCGGCCCGGGCACCGACGCGTGCCCGGTCTGCGGCTCGCCGCCCGTCGCGGGCGTCGTGCAGGGGGGCGACCGGCTCCGCTTCCTCTCGTGCGCGCTCTGCGCGGCGGAGTGGAACGTGCCGCGGCTCCGGTGCGTCACGTGCGGGGACGAGGGCGAGCTCGCCTACTACGGCGTCGAGGACGACCCTGGCGCGAAGGCCGAGGCGTGCCCGTCGTGCCGCGCCTACGTGAAGCTCTTCGACGAGGAGAAGCGGCCGGGCCTGGAGCCCGCCGCGGACGACGTGGCGACGATCGCGCTCGACCTCCTCCTCGCGGAGGAGGGCTTCGGCCGCGTGGGAGCGAACCTGTACCTCGCGACGGCGGCGCCGGGCGTCTGAGGAAGGTCGGGGCGCGTCCGCTCCGGGGAAGAGACGGACGCGCCCCGTGCGCAACCCTTCTCGGGCGCGGCTTGAAAGTTCAGCATCCCACGCAGCCCCGGACGCCGCGCACGGGCTTACGGGGCGGCTCCACCCGGGCCGGCCGTCACCGGGCCGGGGCCCGTACCGGACGACCGTCTCCGGTGATGGCGCTCCGTCGCGCCAGGGCTCGCGGCCGCGCCGCACCTCGCCTCGTCCGGCGAGGCCGACGTGTATCATCCCGCGGATGCGAACGCCGCGAACCTCCCTCCGCCTCGCCGCCGTGCTCGCGACCTCTCTCGGCGCCCTCGCGGCCCGGGGCGATCCGCCCGCCTCGCTCCGCGCGAACCCCGCCGCCGTCATGAAGCCTCCGAGCTGCACGATCCCGGGGGCCCGGGACTGGCGCGAGTACCGCAGCGCCCACTTCGCGGTCGCGACCGACGTGCCGCGCGATCGCGCCGCCGCGCTCGTGAAGCAGTTCGAGGAGCTGCGCGCGTACGTCGTCGCGGCCCTGTTCGGCCCCGACGTCGAGGTCCCCGGCCGCCTGCGCGCGGTGGCGTTCGCGAGCACCGCCCGGTTCGCGGAGTTCGCGCCGAAGGACGCGACGCGGCTCGTCGTCAACGACGGCTGGGAGACCACGGTCGTGTTCGCGATCGACGGCCTCGCCGCCACCGCGCCGACCCTCGCGCACGAGCTCGCCCGGGACGTCGCGTGGCGGCAGTTCCCGCGGCAGCCGCGCTGGTTCACGGAGGGGCTCGCCACGTTCGTCGAGAGCGTCGCGGACGAGCGCCAGCCGCCGGCCCCGGCCGCCCCGGCGGCCGCGAAGCCGACGACGCCGGCGGCCACGAATGGGCAGGCCCCGCCGGTCCAGCCCGAGCCGAGCGGGCGATGGGCGGGGCACGTCTCGCCGACGGTCGCAAGGCTCCTCGGCGGATCGCTGGCGCCCCGGCCGAAGGAGCTGCTCGAGTGGCGCGGCTCGATCGACGGCGACCCGCCGCGGTTCCAGGCGCGGAGCTGGCTGCTCTACCATTACCTCTGGAACAACCGCTCGAAGGCGTTCTCCCAGTATCAGGATCTGCTCGCGAAGTCCGACGACCCCGCCGTCGCGTGGCGCATGGCGTTCCAGGCCCTCGACCCCGCCAACGACGAGGCGATGTCGCGGCTCGACGCCGACCTCGGCGCGTACCTGAAGGAGGGCAAGTACGCCTCCTACCGGGTCGAGATCGGCGCCGTGGACGCGGCGTTCCAGGACGCGCCGATCCCCTCCCAGGACCTCCATATGCTGCTCGCCCGCGCCCGGACCGCGGGCCGGCCGGGCGAAGACCCGGCCTCGAAGGAGGCCGCGCGCGCGAACCTCGACGAGGCGCTGCGCGAGGACCCGCTCCAGCCGGAGGCGCTCGCCGGTCGCGCCGCGGCGTCGGGGGGCTCCGTCGCGGCCGCGCTCCGGCCGGTGACCGTGGCGCGCCCCGACGACGCGCGCGCCTGGCTCCTCCTCGCCGAGGCGCTCGACGCCACCGCGGACGCGAAGGACCAGGAGGCGGCGCTCCGGAAGGCGGCGGCGCTCGCGCCGGACAGCGCGCGGGCGAGCGCCGACCTCGCCGCCGTGCTCGTTGCGTCGGGACGCGCGCGCGAGGCGCGGCCGTTCGCGCAGCGCGCGGTCGACCTCGCGCCCTGGAACGGCGACGCCGTCCAGACGCTCGCGGCCGTCGCGCTCGAGCTCCGGCAATGCTCGCCCGCGCTCGTGCTGCAGCGGCGGGCGGTGGACCTCCTCGCCCCGGACGACCCGGCGGGCGTCCCCGTGCGGGAGCGGCTCGCCGTGTACGAGGCGAGGTGCCGCGCCGGCGGAAGCGCGCCGCCTTCGCGATAGGCGCTCGTCACTCCAGGAACAGATCCGTCACCAGCTCCTCCCCCGGCGCGACCGCGTAGCGCGAGAGATCCGCCACGCCCTCCGTCCGCAGCACCTCCTCGTCGACGAAGAAGTTCCCGGTGCACGCCCTGGCGTCGCGCCTCAGGATCGCGACCGCCGCGTCGGCGACGATCTCGGGGGTCCGCCCGTGCCGCGCCAGCTCGTCGCCGCCGAGGACGTTCAGCGCCGCCGTCGCGATCACGGTGCGCGGCCAGAGCGCGTTCACCGCGATCCCGCGATCGCGCAGCTCCTCCGCCATCCCGAGGACGCACATCGACATCCCGTACTTCGCCATCGTGTACGCGACGTGCGGCGCGAACCAGCGCGGCTCCATCGAGAGCGGCGGCGAGAGGTTCAGGATGTGCGGGTTCGACGCCTTCGCGAGCCAGGGGATGCACGCCTGGGAGCAGGCGAAGGTCCCGCGCGTGTTCACCTGGTGCATGAGGTCGAAGCGCTTCATCGGCGTCTCGACGGTGCCGGCGAGGAAGATGGCGCTCGCGTTGTTCACGAGGACGTCGATCCCGCCGAACCGCGCGACGGCCGCCGCGACCGCGGCCGCGATCTCCGCCTCGTCCCGCACGTCGCACCTCACCGCGAGCGCCCTGCCGCCGGCGTGCTCGATCTCCTCGGCGGCCGAGCCGATCGTGCCGGGCAGCCTCGGATTCGGCGCCTCGGACTTCGCGGCGACGACGACGTTCGCGCCCTCGCGCGCGGCGGCGAGGCCGATGGCCTTCCCGATCCCGCGGCTCGCGCCGGTGACGAAGAGGGTCTTTCCTTTGAGTGAAGGCACGGGCGCTCCGGGGTGGACGGGACGGCCGGAGCATGGGGACCGCCGCACCGCCCGGCAACGGGGAGGACGGGCCGCGATATCGCCGCGGCCGCGCCCGGGCCGCCCGATCGCGGCCGATCCCCCGCCCGCCGCGTGTGCGACGCGCGCGCACCCCCACCCGCCGCGCTCCGATCCTGAACGCATCGTCAGTCGTTCCTTGCGTGGTGCGCCGGCGCCCCGTTGACAGGCCGCGCCGATCTCCGTAGATCCGGGCTCCAGCAAGTGGGAAAAAGTGGCAAGGAGCGGATCCCAGCGGCAGGATCGGGCAACCGGTGTTCTTCGGGACCTTCAATCACGCGATCGACGCGAAGGGGCGCACGAGCCTCCCGGCGAAGTTCCGCGAGTCGCTCGCCGCGGCGGGCGAGCCGCGCATCGTGCTCATGCAGTACCCGCACTGGCGCGCGATCCTCGCCCTGCCGCAGTCGGTCTGGAACGAGCTCGTGAAGAAGGTCATGTCCGCGTCGCCGCTCGACGCGCGCTGGCAGCGGAACGTCCTCAAGTTCGTGTCCTCGGCGCACGAGGTGGACCTCGACGTCCACGGGCGCGTGCTCGTCCCGCCGGCGCTGCGCGAGTGGGCCGGGCTCGGCAAGGAGGTCGTCTGGGTGGGGATGGGCAACGTGATCCACCTCTACGACAAGGGCGCGTACGCGGAGCAGATGGCCGCCGAGATCCCGGCGGACCAGGTCGTCGACCTCTTCGGGAAGTCGTGAGCGAGTTCGTCCATGCGTCGGTGCTGGCACGAGAGGTGGTGGAGCTGCTTCGCCCGGGACCGGGCAAGCTCCTCCTCGACTGCACGCTCGGCGGCGGCGGCCACTCCGAGCTCTTCCTCGACGCGGGGGCGCGCGTGATCGGGCTCGACAAGGACCCGCGCGCCGTCGCCGCGGCGAAGGCCCGGCTCGCCCGCTACGGCGAGGCGTTCCGCGCCGTGCGCGCCGACTTCCGTGACGCGAAGGAGACCCTCGCCGCGCTCGGCGTCGGCCCGGTGGACGGCGCGCTCGCGGACCTCGGCGTCTCCTCCCCGCAGCTCGACGAGGCGGAGCGCGGCTTCTCCTTCTCGCGCCCCGGCCCGCTCGACATGCGGATGGGCGGCGAGGGCGAGACGCTCGGCGCGCTGCTCCGCCGCGTCGACGAGCGCGAGCTCGCGCGCATCCTGAAGGCGTACGGCGAGGAGCCGTTCGCGCGCCCCATCGCGCGCGCGGTGAAGCGCGCGGTCGAGCGGGACGAGATCCCGGACACGTCCGCGCTCGCCGGCATCGTCGCGGGCGTCATCCCGCGCAAGGCCTGGCCACGGAAGATCCACCCGGCGACCCGCACCTTCCAGGCGCTCCGGATCGCGGTGAACGACGAGCTCGGCGCGCTCGCGGCGTGGCTCGACGCGCTGCCCGCCATGCTCGCCCCCGGCGGCCGCGCGGCCGTGATCTCCTTCCACTCGCTCGAGGACCGGTCCGTGAAGGAGAAGTTCCGGGCCCTCACGCAGGCCTGCACCTGCCCGCCCGACTTCCCGGTCTGCGCCTGCGGCGCGAAGGCGTCCTTCGCCCCCGTCACGAAGAAGGCGATCGTCGCGTCCGAGGCCGAGGTGGCCGCGAACCCCCGCGCGCGGAGCGCGAAGCTCCGCGCGGTGGAGAAGCTCCGGTGAGCCGCGCCCGGGCCATCGCGCGCGCGGCCCCGCCGCGCAGCTCCGCCACGGCGTGGCGGCGTGGGGGCTCCGCGGCAAGGCCGCGGGCGGCGGTCGCCCCCCGGCTCGGGCGCGCCGCGCTCGTCGCGACCGTCGCGGTCGCGCTCGGCGTCTTCCACGTCTGGGCCCGCACGCGGGTCGTCGCGGCGGGGTACGAGCTGGGCGAGCTGCAGAAGGAGCACGTGAGACTCACGTCCGAGCACGACCGCCTGCGCATCGAGGTCGAGACCCTGCGGTCTCCCGCGGCGCTGGAGCGGTTCGCGCGGACCAGGCTGGGCATGGCTCCGCCGGCACCGGGTGCGGTGCGGGCGGCGGGCCCGCGACTCGCCTTGGCGGGCGGGGGCGGGAAGGACGTGGACGGGGTTGTCAGCCGTCCCGGTCCGGCGGAGCCAGCCCGTTCTCCGGAGCAGGGCCGCGCGCCGGCGCCCGCGGCCCCCGCCGTGCGGGTCGCGCTGCGCGGCCCGCTCGTCGCCGGCCGCGCGCCGCCCGCGAGGTGACGGTGCGCCCCGGACCCGACCCGCGCGCCGCGCGCTGGATCGCCGTCCGCGTCGGGGTGCTCGCCGCGCTGTTCGCCGCGGGGTTCGGCGCCGTCGCCGCGCGGGTCTTCAACCTGCAAGTGATCGATCGCGACGGCCTCGTGGGCGACATGGTCGAGCAGTACCGGCGGCAGCTCGTGCTGAAGCCGCGGCGCGGCCCGGTGGTGGATCGCGCGGGCGTCCTCCTCGCCGGCAGCGCCGACGCGCAGTCGATCTACGCCGATCCCGTCGTGCTCGCGCGCGAGGACGGGGGCGGCGCCGCGCTCCGCAAGGTGTCGCAGACCCTCGGCCTGGACCTGCCCGTCGTGCGGAAGAAGCTCGCGAAGGGCACCCGCTTCGTCTGGCTCGCCCGCCGCGTCTCGCCGCAGGAGGGCGCTGCGGTCGAGCGGATCGTGAAGGACGCGAAGCTCCGCGGGATCGCCCTCGTCCACGAGACGCGCCGCTACTACCCGCGCGTCGAGCTCGCGAGCACGCTCCTCGGCTGGGTCGGCGACGACGGGAACGGCCTCGAGGGGATCGAGCTCTCGATGGACGACGTCCTGTCGGGCTCCCCCGCGCGCGTCCCGTCGCTGCGCGACGGCGCCGGCCGGACCGTGCTCGCCGGCGCGCCGTCGGCGGGCAGCGAGCGCGAGGGCGCGCGCGTCGAGCTCACGATCGACCAGGGGCTGCAGGTCGCGGCCGAGCGCGCCCTCTCCGCCGCCGTGACGGGCTCGCGCGCGCTCTCCGGCATGGCGATCGCCCTCGACCCCCGCACCGGCGAGGTCCTCGCGATGGCGAGCTTCCCGGGCTTCAACCCGAACGCGCCGAAGCGCGGCACCGAGATGCGGAACCGCACGGTGGCGGACTCCTTCGAGCCCGGCTCGACGATGAAGACGTTCTCCATCGCGGGGGCGCTCGACCGCGGCGCGATCCGGCCGCTCGACCCGATCGACTGCGGGAGCGGCTCGCTCGCCATCGGCGCGAACGTCATCCACGACCACGAGGCGTTCGGGTGGGTGGGCCCTTCGAAGGTGCTCGCCCTGTCCTCCAACGTCGGCGCCGCGAAGATCGCCGGCCGGCTCGGCAAGCAGGGGCTCCACGAGACGCTGCTCGCGTTCGGGTTCGGCGAGCGCACCGGGCTCGGGCTCCCCGGCGAGGTGCGCGGCCAGGTGCCCTTCCCGCGCTCCGACATCGCGCTCGCGACGCAGGCCTTCGGCCAGGGACTCACCGCCACCGCCCTCCAGGTCACGAGCGCGATGGGCGCGATCGCGAACGGCGGCGTCCTCGTCCGCCCGGCCGTCGTGAAGCGGATCGTGGATCCCGCGACGGGCGAGGTGCTCGACGAGGCGCGGCCCGCCCCCGTCCGGCGCGCCGTGTCGGCGGAGACGGCCGCCACGATCGCGCGCTGGCTCGTCGGCGTGGTCGAGGACCCGAAGGGCACCGGCAAGCGGGCGCGGCTCGAGGGCTGGCGCGTCGCCGGGAAGACCGGCACGGCGCAGAAGGCGGACGCGATCTCCGGCGGCTACTCGGCAGACCGGCACTTCAGCTCGTTCGTCGGCTTCGCGCCGGCGGACGCGCCGCGGATCGTCATCGGCGTCTTCGTCGACGAGCCCAAGGGCGAGATCTACGGCGGCGAGGTGGCCGCCCCGGCGTTCCGCGAGATCGCCGAGTACGCCATGAAGATGCTCGGCGTCC
>CAWGDE010000003.1:0-14393 GCA_963821195.1 uncultured delta proteobacterium | reverse complement strand
GTCAGCCTTCAACAGTTTCCCTGTTTCCCTGTCTGTAACCTTCCCTTTAAGGTAAGAAACAGGATTCGGTCTGGTGGATTCATCAAGTTTGAAACTGAAGATATCTTTCCCGTTTGAATTGTCACGCTTTGAAGAGAAATAGGCATTCTGTCCTGCAGCTTCAATAACCAGACCCATATCATCGCTGGAAGTATTAACAGGGTAACCAAGGTTCTGAGGCTCAGTCCAGGTGCTGTCCTTATTCATTCTGGTCAGGTAGATATCCAATCCTCCCATTCCCGGCCTGCCATCGGACGCAAAATAGAGCGATTTCCCGTCAAAATGGATAAAGGGCGACATTTCATCACCCTCAGTGTTTATCCCGCTGCCAAGGTTGACCGGTGAAGACCAGCTGCCCTTATCGCTGAAAATTGAACACCAGAGATCTTTCCCGCCGAATCCGCCGGTCCGGCTGCTTGAGAAAAACAGCATATTCCCGTCTGCGCTGATTGAAGGTGTTGATTCCCAGAAAGGTGTATTAACCGGATTACCAAGGTTATAGGGAATGGTCCAGCGTCCCCCGGAAAATGCCGAGAAGTAGATATCACAGCTACCAAGTCCGCCGGGTCTGTCACAGGCTGTAAAATACATGTAATTTCCGCTTGAGGAAAGGGTTTGTGCTCCTTCGTTCTGTCTTGTATTAAGAGGTTCACCGGCATTAACAGCGCTTCCCCATCCTGTGTCCGACAGAAAGCTTATATAGAAATCTTCCTGTGAAGTTCCGCCTGTAAATGAGTTCTGATGACGATTAAACACCTGGCGGGTAAACATTAAGGTCTGACCATCGGCAGTAATAGATGGCCAATATTCATCATCCGGAGTGTTGATTGAGTTACCGACGCTGACCGGATTGAATGGCACCGGTTTTTTCATTGCTTCAATCGCAAACTCACAGTTTTTAATATTTTTAAGTGTCAGCTGTATGTTTTTTTCCGAATTTCCCTTATTTTTCAGATAAGCTTTATAATGTGCCAGTGCACTCCGTATATTCCTCTGTCATCATTTCTGCATTGGCCAGGCTGAAAAATACAGGTCTGTACCAGAGTGAGTCGATATTCACAGCTTTCCTGTAATTTGCAGCTGCATCAGTGTATTTCTTCTGCCTGTCGTACAACTCACCCAGCATCATATAAGCCTCGTAGAAACCAGGATCGTGTAAAATTGCTATTTTGAAAAGTGTTTCGGCTTTACCAAAGTCCAGATAATCATAATATGCAAGTCCGTCATTGTAAGTCCGGATCGCCCTGTTTGAATTTGTATGCAAACCCTGTGAAAAAATGTCCCTGGAAGCTGAACATGAATTTAATAAGAGAGATATTATGATTAAATACCTCATAAATGGTTTAAGGTATATGCATATATTTATGTGTCTGAAGGGAGATCCGCCAAACCGGATTCTTTTTAACAAATTCAACAATATCGGGTATGATCTTTTCAAATCTGCTCCATTCAGGTTGCAGGTATAACCGGCACTTTGTGCTGACCAGCATTCGATATTTAGCTGCCCATTCAAGATCATTATTGTCTTCGATAATAACTTTCAGCTCATCAGCAATTCTGCATATTTCTTCACCCGGAGGCATGTTTTTTTTTGGAGAAAGGCATATCCAGTCCCATTTTCCGCTTATAGGACAGGCTCCGGATGTTTCTATAAAGGTATGAATTTTATTCTTTTTCAGTCCGGAGGTTAAATATCCCAAATCCCACATAAGCGGTTCTCCTCCAGTAATAACAACAGAATCAGAGCCGGAGTTCACTGCATTCTGAACAAGGTAATCAGTGTCAACCATCGGATGGAGATCAGCATTCCATGCAAAGGGTGAATCGCACCAGCGGCATCCGACATCACATCCTCCGAGCCGGATGAACCAGGCTGCTTTTCCGGTATGAAATCCTTCTCCCTGGATCGAGAAAAACTCCTCTACCAGGGGAAGATGCTTCCCTTCCGATGCCCGGACTGATTTTTTGATCGAGTTTCTCATCGTGGGAATCCGGTTACGGATCCTTTCACGGGATAACGGCGTTAATCCGATTATATTTTATCTCGTTAATTCTCAGGAGATTCAGAAAGACATCAAGGAAAAAAGTATTTTCATGAATGCCTGATAACCTGTCGGCTCCCGGACCGTATGAGAAAATAGGTACCATTGTTCCCGTATGATCCGTAGTATTAAATTTTCCGGATACAATGTGTTCGGTTTTATTACCTCCTGTAAGACTTAGCCCTCCTGTCTCATGGTCAGCAGTTACAACCACAAGGGTTTTCCTGTCTTTACCGGCAAAGTCCAGGGCAACACCGACACGGGTGCGGGGCGGCCCACCTGCCCCCGCACCCTCGCCGCGCTCCCCGGCGTCGCGGCCGTGGTCCCCCCGCGCGCGCAGGGCGCGGAATCCCCGCGTTGCTCGAGCGCCTCCGCGCCGGGGAGGGCGGCGCCGCGCGGGTCGCGGACGCGCCGGCGTGGCCCGCCGTCGCGGCCGCCCCCGCGCGTCACACCCGCCCGTTCCTCAAGGTGCAGGACGGGTGCGACCAGCCGCTGCACCTACTGCGTCGTCCCGGCGGCTCGCGGCCCTCGCGATCGCTCCCGCCCGACGAGGCGCTGCGCGCGGATCGCGGCGCTCGGCGAGCGCCACCCGGAGGTGGTGCTGACCGGGCGTGCACCTGGGCGCCTGCGGGCGCGACCTCTCGCCCCACGGCGCGCTCGCGGACCTCCTGCACCGCGGCGGTCCGACTCCGGGCGGTGCGGCGGCTGCGGCTCTCGTCGGTCGAGCCGAACGAAGCTCCCGAGCGGCCGCCCTCCGCGACCCGGACGTCGCGGCGGCGCTCTGCGCCCACCTCCACCTCCCGGTGCAGAGCGGGTCGGACCGGATCCTCCGCCGCATGGGGCGGCCCCAGCGGCCGGACGCCTTCCGCCGCGCGGTGGAGGACGTCGCAGCGCGGTGCCGGGCGCCTGCATCGGGACCGACGTCCTCGCGGGCTTCCCCGGCGAGACCGACGAGCGAGCACCGCGGCACCGTCGCGCTCGCGACGTCGCTGCCCCTCACGTACCTCCACGTCTTCCCGTTCTCGCCGCGCCCGGGCACGCCGGCGGCGGAGTCCTGGCCGGCGCGGTCCCGAGCCGGGCGTCGTGCGCGAGCGCGTCGCCGAGCTCCGCTCCCTGTCCCGACCGCCTCTGGCGGAGCTTCCTCGCCGCGCAGGTCGGGCGGACGCTCGAGGTCGTCGTGGAGCGCGTCCGGGACGGCGCTGCGCGGGGCACCGCGCCGGTACGCGGATGTGCGCTGGCCGGCGGCCGCCGACGTCCGCGGGGAGATCGCTCGCGTGCGCGTCGAGGGGAGCGACGGGACGGAGTGCACGGGCGTGCGCCTCGACGGGTGACGGGGCGCCCGAGGCCGAGTTCGAGGTCGAGTTCGAGGTCGAGGTCGAGGTCGGGGTCGAGGTCGGGGTCGAGGTCGGGGTCGAGGTCGGGGTCGAGGTCGGGGTCGGGGTCGAGGTCGGGGTCGGGGTCGAGGTCGAGGTCGGGGTCGGGGTCGAGGTCGAGGTCGGGGTCGAGGTCGGGGTCGGCGCGGTCGCTCAGGCCCGGGGCGGAACCTTGCCCTCGCGCCCCCGCCGGAATTCCATGCTCATGAAGATCCCGGACGGCCGGGTGGTGCCCGACCTCGTCATCGACCGGGCCCAGGCGGACCGTTGCCGCGCGCTCGCCGACGAGATCTCCGGGAAGGTGCTCGAGTTCGTCCGGCGCCACACGACGGTCTCCATCGAGCGGACCGCGCTCCGGCTCCACGGGTTCCACGACGCCGGGCCGCGGGGCATCCCGCTCGTGAACCTGGCCATCGACGCCCTGCACGAGCGGAAGCTCCTCTCGCGCGGCGCGAGCTACTGGCTCGGGTGGGCGCTGCGGCACGGGGCGACCGACCCCGTCGGCGTGGTCCAGAAGCTCCAGGCGCTCCCCGCGAGCCCGGAGCCGCTCCCGCCCGCCGAGGAGCGGGCGATGCTGGAGGACATGCGGCGCGACGCGCGCGCCGCGACGGACGAGCTCCTCCGGCGGGTCCGCGCCCGCGACGCGTTCAAGGCGGAGCTCGGCGTCGGACCCCGCCCGCTCAAGTACGTCATCGTCGCGACCGGCAACATCTACGACGACGCGCTGCAGGCGAAGGCCGCGGCGTACGCCGGCGCCGACATCATCGCGGTCATCCGCGCGACCGCGCAGTCGCTCCTCGACTACGTCCCGCACGGCGCGACGACCGAGGGCTACGGCGGCACCTTCGCGACGCAGGAGAACTTCCGCATCGTCCGCCAGCGCCGTCGACGAGGCGCACCGAGCAGTACGGCCGCTACATCCACCAGACGAACTACTCGTGCGGCCTCTGCATGGCGGAGATCGCGTGGATGGCGGCGGTCGAGCGGCTCGACATGCTCCTCAACGACGCGATGTACGGGATCCTCTTCCGCGACATCAACATGTGCCGCACGTTCGTCGACCAGTACGTCTCGCGGCGCTTCATCGCGCGCGCGGGCATCGTCATCAACACGGGCGAGGACAACTACCTCACGACCGCCGACGCCGTCGAGAAGGCGCACACGGTGCTCGCGTCGCAGTTCATCAACGAGGCGTTCGCGCTCCGCGCCGGCCTCCGCGAAGAGCAGATGGGCCTCGGCCACGCCTTCGAGATCGACCCCTGGCTCGAGGACAGCTTCCTCCTCGAGATCGCGCAGGCGCAGCTCATCCGGCAGATCTTCGCGCGCCACCCGATCAAGTGGATGCCGCCGACGAAGCACAAGACGGGCGACATCTTCCAGAGCCACGTCCACGACGCGATGTTCAACCTCGTCGGCATCGCGACGCACCAGTCGATCGAGCTCCTCGGCATGTTCAGCGAGGCGATCCACAATCCGATGCTGATGGACCGCTACCTCTCGCTGAAGACGACGCGTACGTGTACAGGGCGTGGCACCTCGGCGACGAGATCGAGTTCAAGCCGGGCGGGACCGCATCGCGAAGCGCGCCGTGCAGGTGCTCGGCGAGGCGCACGAGCTCCTCGAGGAGGTCGCGCGCGACGGCATCTGAAGGCGATCGGGAACGGCGCGTTCGCCGACGTCGCGCGCGCGAAGGACGGCGGAAAGGGCCTCGCCGGCGTCGTCGAGCGTGCGCCCGGCTACGTCAACCCGTTCCTCGAGATCCTGGAGGCGGGGAAGGGGGCGTCGCGATGAGGCCTCGTCTCTCGCACGGGCTCGCCGCCGCGCTCGGCGTCGTGGCGCTCGCCGGCTGCGGCACCCTCAGGGACGCCTTCGCGCCCGCGCCGGTCGGGAAGCCCTCGGGCCGGGAAGGCTGGCTCGTGTACGGGCTCGGATCGCTGCGGTTCGAGGCACCCGCGACCTGGCACGCGTCCGGCGGGGAGCGACGGATGAAGCTCGAAGCGCCGGACGGCCGGGCGCGCCTCGAGGTCTCGTACCCCGAGAAGCCCTTCGCGGACGAGCGCGCCTGCCTCGCGGCGGCCGAGGAGAAGCTGCGCGAGCAGGCCGGGCAGCTCCAGCGCGCCCGCCGCCACGCGACCCGGTTCGGCGGCGCGGCGGCGCAGACGCTCGAGGCCGACGAGGGCGGCTGGCACGTATGGGCCTACGCCGCCTGCGACGGCGGCGTGCAGTATCGCGTCTTCTTCACCGCCGCGACGCCCGCCGCCGCGGACCACCTCGAGGCGCAGCGCACGCTCGTGGCGCGCGCCCGGATCGGAGGCGAGGCGTGAGCCCTCCTCCCCGCGACTGGACCCCAGGCCAGGTGATCCGTCCGTACGGCGACCGCCGCGACGACGGGCTCGTGCAGCTCTCCTTCGTGCTGCCGGTCCCCGCCGGCGACCGGGCGCGCGAGGCGGCCGCCCAGCTCGCCCGCCGGATGGGGATGGAGCAGGTGCACGTCGCCCACATGGAGGCGGCGGCGGAGCGGTACACGTTCTTCGTCGTCTACGGTCGAACCGCCGTCGCGGTGGATTTCTCCACGATCGAGGTCCCGGAGGTCGTGACGAGGAAGCGGGGCTTCGACGAGCTGAACGCCTGGGCGCTCCGCGAGGTGGGCCGCCGGATCGTCGTCCTGGGGGCGTGCACCGGGTCGGACGCGCACGCGGTCGGCATCGACGCGATCATGAACATGAAGGGGTACGCCGGCGACTACGGCCTCGAGCGCTACGCCTGCCTCGAGGCGACGAACCTCGGCGCGCAGGTCGAGAACGCGCAGCTCGCCCGGCTCTGCCAGGAGCGGCACGCGGACGCGGTGCTGGTCTCGCAGGTCGTGACCCAGCGCGACGTCCACAAGGAGAACGCGCGCCAGCTCGTCGACGAGCTCGAGCGGCTCGGGATCCGCGGGCGGATCCTGGCGATCCTGGGCGGCCCCCGCATCGACCACCGGCTCGCCCGCGATCTCGGGTACGACGCCGGCTTCGGCGCGGGCACGAAGCCGTCCGACGTGGCGAACTACATCGTGGGCGAGGTGCTCCGGCGGATGGGCAAGGAGTCCTGAACCCCGGCCCCTGCGCCCGTCGCGAGGGCGGGGCGCGGGCGAGGAGGCGACACGTGAAGGCGACGATCCGGGTCCGGATGTCCCAGCTCGACGCGCACTACGGCGGGAACCTCGTCGACGGCGCGCGCATCCTCGCGCTGTTCGGCGACGCCGCGACCGAGCTCTGCATCCGCCACGACGGGGACGAGGGGCTCCTGCGCGCGTACGAGTCGGTCGAGGTCCTCGCGCCGACGCACGCCGGCGATTTCCTCGAGGTCGAGGCGGAGATCGTGAAGGTGGGCAACACCTCCCGCAAGATGCGCTTCGAGGCGCGGAAGATCGTCCGGCCCCGGCCCGACGTCTCGGACAGCGCCGCCGAGGCGCTCGCGGAGCCGATCGTCGTCTGCCGCGCGGTCGGGACCTGCGTCGTCCCGAAGGACAAGCAGCGGATCGCGCGCTGAGGCGCGCCCGGGGGGCGAAAGGAGCACGCGGTGGCGAACGAGGTCATCATCGCCGCGGCCGTCGTCGGCGCGGAGGTCACGCGGGCGCAGAGCCCGCACGTCCCGTACACGCCCGCCGAGATCGCGCAGGCCGCCGTCGACGCGGGCCGCGCCGGCGCCGCGGTCGTGCACCTCCACGCGCGCTGGCCGGACGGGCGCGCCTCGCAGGAGGCCGTGCACTTCCGGGAGATCGTGGACCGGATCCGCGATGCCGGGAGCGACGTCGTCGTCCAGTGCTCGACCGGGGGCGCCGTCGGCATGCCGGTGGACGAGCGGCTCGGGTCGCTCGTGGACGGCGCGGAGATGGGGACGCTGAACCTCGGCACCATGAACTTCGGCGACGCCGTCTTCGTGAACGCGCGGCCCGACGTCGTGAAGATCGCCGGACGGCTCCGGGAGCGGCGGCTCGTGCCGGAGTGCGAGGTCTACGACGCCGGGATGCTCGATACCCTCCGCTGGCTCCTCGAGAAGGGGCACCTCGCCGCGCCCTACCACGTGCAGTTCGTGCTCGGCGTGCCGGGCGGGATGACGGGCTCGGAGCGGAACCTCCGGTTCCTCGTCGAGGGGCTGCCGGAGCCGACGCACTGGTCGGTCGCGGGGATCGGCCGGTTCGAGCTGCCGATGGCGGAGGTCGCGCTCCGGATGGGCGGGCACGTCCGCGTCGGGCTCGAGGACAACCTGTTCGTCTCGAAGGGGGTCCTCGCGAAGGGGTCCGACGCGCTCGTCGCGCTCGCCGTCGGGCTCGCGCGGAAGGCGGGACGCGCGCCCGCGACACCGTCGCAGGCGCGGCGGATCCTCGGGATCTCCTGACGCGCGTCAGGGCCCACGAAAGCCGCTCGTGTCAATGCTTTCGACGGCTTGACGCCTCGGAGAGGCGGCGCTAGGGTCGCGCTTCGTTTTCCTCGGAGAGGGGACCCCGGGCCATGACCAAGGCGGATCTCATCGAGAAGGTGCAGGCGGCCCACGGGGACATGTCGAAGCGGCAGGTGGCGCTCATGGTGGACGCGGTGTTCGACCACCTCGCGCGCGGCATCCGCAAGGACAAGCGCTTCTCGATGCCGGGGTTCGGCACGTTCGTCGTGAAGAAGCGCGCCGGCCGCGTCGGGCGGAACCCGCAGACCGGCGCCGAGATCCGGATCGCGCCGACGAAGACCGTCGGCTTCAAGCCGGCGCCCGAGCTGAAGAAGGCGCTCTGAGGCCGCGAGGCGGGGAGCCCCGATGAGCGGCCTGACGCAGTGGCTCCTCGAGTTCCGGCAGCTCCACGAGAAGGCGCGCCGCGGCCAGCTGAGGGAGCGCGAGCTGCAGGCCTACCGCGACGGCCGCGACGAGCTCGCGCGCGCGCTCCTCGCCGCGCAGCGGCTCACGCTGCGCCCCGGCGAGACGCCCCGGCGCGCGCTGCGCGTCGCCCGCGCGCTGCAGGTGGATCTGGACCTCGGGACCTCCCGCGAGCGCGCCGTCACGATCGACATCTCGACCGGCGGCCTCTCGTGCCTGCTCGCGAAGGCCCCGCCCGTCGGCGACGAGGCCGGGTTCTCCCTCCGCCTCCCCGCCGCGGACCCGCTCGCCGGGCGGGCCCGCGTGACCGACGTGCGCTCCCTGCCCGGGAACGTGCGCGTGTCGTTCCAGTTCGTGAACCCGTCGGACGCGGACAAGGAGCGGCTCGAGCTGTTCGTGTTCGACACGGTGCTCGCGCAGCTGTCGGGGTAACTCCTCGCGGAGCGCGCGGAGCGGGCGCCACGAGGCCGATCGGCCCCGGGCGCCCCGGTCCCGCCCCGCGGCTACTTCTTGAACGGGATGTCCACGTCGAGCTGGGCCGTCCACATGAAGTCCGACCCGTACGCCGCCTTGTAGTAGTCCTTGTCGAGGAAGAAGACCGGTCCGGTGAGGAGCGCGACGTTCGAGGTGAAGTAGAGGCTCGCCGCCGCGGCGACGGCGCCGAACCAGTTCTTCCCGGACGAGTAGTCGGCGGCGAACACGACCTTCTCGAGCCCCGGCAGCCCGATCTTGATCTCGGGGCTCGCGTAGCTCGCCATGAAGCCTTCCCGGTTCACCTTGCCGTCCGAGCCCGTCCACAGGACGTCGCTGCCCGCGCCGTAGTAGCCGCCGACGGCCACCGTGCCGACGGGCGTGGTCTTCGCGAGCGTCGCGTGGAGGAGGTCGTAATCGGACACGTCCTTCTCGAAGCCGGCGTTCGCGATGCCGACCGAGAGCGCCGGCGACCACCCGCCGAGCAGGTTCTCGGCGACGGTGACCTTCCCGTTCAGCTGGAAGTAGTCGCCGGTGAACCCTGGGTAGAAGACGTCGAACCCGACCTCGCCCTGGATCTTGTCGCTCGGGATGACGCCCATCGTGAGGCCGTACGTATTCTGCAGCATGCCCTTCTCCGCGACGTACGTGTCGTACGTGAGGTGCGGCACGAGATACGGCTGCGTGTAGGTCGTCGCCGGCGTCCAGACGATCGTGGACGGGGTCGCGGACGCGGCGCCAGCGGCGGCGAGGGCTGCTGCGGCGGCGAGGGCCTTCAGGGACTTCGTCATTCGCGTGTCTCCTCCCGGATGATCGGGTCAGTGTGTGCGGCCGCCCGAGCCTTCTGCACCCTGCGTGCCGGTGCGCAAACCCGCGAATTGCAGCGGATTCCCCGCCGGCGCGCCCGGGATGCGCCGCCGCCGGGCACGCGCTGCGTGCCGCGCGGGCAGGCGGGCGGCCGGCACGACGCGGCGCGCGACATTCACCACGAGAAAAGGCCCGGCCCCTCGGGGCCGGGCCTCTCCGCGACGGAATCCTGGCTACGCGGCCGTCGTGCCCGGGTGCGGGTGCGCGAGGGGCGCCGGCGCGCCCGACGCGCTCGGGCCGAACGCCGACTCGTCCGCCATGATGTAGCCGCGCTCGCCTGCCTCGGACGAGTCCATCCCCGTCCACTCGTCCTGCTCCTCGGCGCGCAGCGGGGTGACGAGCGCCACGAGCTTGTAGAGGACGAACGAGACCCCGCCCGAGAACGCAAGCGTCACGACGACGCCGAGCGCCTGCTTGGCCACGAGCGCCACGCTCGCGTCCGCGCCGCCCGGGTTCACGGCGGTGCTCGCGAACGCGCCGGTGAGGATCGCGCCGAGCGTCGCCGCGACACCGTGGACCGCGAACACGTCGAGGGAGTCGTCGAGCCCGAGCTTCGGGCGGAGGCGGACGGCGGTGAAGGAGGCCAGCGCGGCGAGCGCGCCGATGACGAGCGCCGGCACCGGCTTCACGAACCCGGCCGCCGGCGTGATGGCGACCATCCCGGCGACCGCGCCCGAGGCGAGGCCGACGCCCGACATCTTGCCGTAGAGGAAGAGCTCGGCGAGGCCCCAGGCGAGCGCCGCCGCGGCGGGGGCGAAGAAGGTGTTGAGGAAGGCCGTCGAGGCGAGCCCGCTCGCCGCGAGGGCAGAGCCGCCGTTGAACCCGAGCCAGCCGAACCAGAGCAGGCCCGCGCCCAGGATCGCGAACGGGACGTTGTGCGGGAGGACCGTCGGCGTGCGGAGGCCGCGGCGCTTCCCGAGGAGGAGGGCCCCGACGAGCGCCGCGGCGGCGGCGTTGATGTGCACCACCGTGCCGCCGGCGAAGTCGAGGATGCCGAGGTTCCTGAGCCAGCCGCCCGGCGCCCAGACCCAGTGCGCGACCGGCGCGTACACGACGAGGCTCCACAAGCCGATGAAGAGGAGGTACGCCTTCATCCGGACGCGCTCGACGATCGCGCCGGAGATGAGGGCGGGCGTGATCACCGCGAACATCGCCTGGAACAGCATGAACGCGGAGTGCGGGATCGTCGCCGCGAGCGACGGCTCCGGAGCATCGCCGACGCCGGAGAGGCCGGCCCACCCGAGCCCGCCGACGATCCGGTCGAGGCCGCCGCCGGGCGAGAAGGCGATGCTGTAGCCGACGAGCGGCCAGAGGACGCCGACGAGGCCCATGCACACGATCGACAGGTTCATCGTGTGGACCACGTTCTTCGCGCGGACGAGGCCGCCGTAGAAGAAGGCGAGGCCGGGGGTCATCAGCATCACGAGGCCGGCGCTCACGAGCACGAGCGCGGTGTCGCCCGTGTTGAGGCCGCCGTCGGCGGCGGCGAGCACGGGCAGCGCGAGCCCGAGGGCAGCGATCACTTTCTTCACGATTCCTCCGAGGTTCGTTTGTTCGCGGCAGGGGCGCCACCCGGGTTTGCAGCGGGCGTGCCTGCCGGGGGGGGGGCGTTTTCCGGGCGTTCGGGCGCTCGCGGGGGCGTGCCTGCCCGCGCGCGAGGCACCCGATGCCGGGGGATCGGGCACCGCTCGCGCCTCGGAGCACCGGCCGTCCGCCCGCGGCGCACCGCTGGAGGAGCCCGGGCAGCGCCCGGACGGGTGTCCGCGGTATCCTCGGCGCATGGGTGAGGTGCTGGCCGCGGCCGCGGCGGTCGGGGCGTGGGCGGCGGTCCGGGAGGCGTGGCCCTGGATCGCGCTCGGGGCCGGCGTCGTCGCCGGGGCGCTCTGGCTCGCGCTCCGCCGGAGGCGCTTCCCGGCGCGGCGCAGTCACCTCCGCCGCGCGGCTCCCCGCTACCCGGTGGTGCTCGCGCACGGCCTGCTCGGCTTCGACGAGATCCGGCTCGGGCGCGCGCGGCACGACTACTTCCGCGGCGTCTCGGTGCGGCTCGAGCGCGACGGGTGCGTCGTCCATCGCTGCCGCGTCGCGCGCACGGCGTCGATCGCGGATCGCGCGGCGGAGCTGGCCGCGTTCGTCCGCGCGCTCCCCGCGCCGCGCGTGAACCTCGTCGCGCACTCGATGGGCGGCCTCGATGCGCGCTACGCGCTCGCGCGGCTCGGGCTCGCGCGGAACGTGGCGTCGCTCACCACCGTCGGCTCACCCCACCGTGGCACGCCCCTCGCGGACCTCGGGAGCGGCCTCGCGGTGCGCGCGGGCGCGGGCATCGCCCTGGCGCGCGTCGGCATGAAGATCGACGCGTTGCACGACCTCACCACCGGCCGGATGACCGAGTTCAACCGCGCGGTGCACGACGCGCGTGGCGTGATGTACGCGAGCGTCGTCGGCGCGCCGCGAGCGCGCCGCGGCGTGAGCCCGATCCTCGTGCCGACCTGGCTGTGGCTCGGGGGAGAGGAGACCCCGAACGACGGCATGGTGCCCGCTGCGTCGCAGCGCTGGGGGGACGTGGTCTTCGAGATCGAGGCGGATCACTTCGCGCAGATCGGCTGGTCGCGCCGGTTCGAGGCGGCGGACTTCTACGCCGAGCTGCTCCGGGAGCTGAGGGGGAGGGGGATGTGACCCGACCTAGCGCTTCGCCGTCGCCTTCTTCGCGGCCTTCTTCTTCGTCGTGGTCGGCTTCGTCGTCGGCTTCTTCTTCGTCGGAGCCGTCTTCTTCGAGCCCGCCTTGACGGCGGCCGGCTTGCCCTTCTTGGGCGCCGGCTTCGCCACCGCCTTCGGGGGCGGAGCTGGAGCAGCGGGCTCCGGCGACAGCTCGCCCGGATCCTCGTCGCTCGCGCTCTGCAGGGCGGCGGGCGCACCGGAGACGGCGCGGTAGGGTCCGCGCGCGTCGGCGGCGACCTGCGCCGCCCGCGCGGCCCAGGCGCGCGCGGGGGCGTCGAGGCCCGCGGCGAGGAGCGCCGCGCCGGCGCCCGCCCGGTCGCCGGCACGGAGCCTCAGCGCGCAGAGGTGGAGCGCGGCGCGCCCGCGCTCGACGTCGGGGGTGCCGCTGCGGTCCTCGAGGATCCGCTCCAGCGCCGCGATCGCGCCCTCGGGCGGCGCCTGGCCACCCAGCGCGAGCTTCGCGAGCCCGTAGGCGGCCCGCGGGTGGAGGGGCGACGCGGACAGCGCGGCCTCGTACGCCGCGCGCGCGGCCGCCGGATCCTTGCGAAGGCGCCGCAGGACGTCGCCGTGCAGCGCCAGCCCCGGCGGGAACGCCCCCTCGCTCGCCGCGGCCCCCGCCGGATCGAGCGCGGCGGGGACGTTCCCGGCGAGGAGCGCGATGCGGCCCTGGAGCGCGCGCGCCCATGCGCCGTCGCCGGCGCGCGCGACCGCCGTGGTCGCGCTGCCCGCCTCGCGCCGGCCGAGCGCGAGCGCAGCGCCCGCGAGGCTCGCGTAGGCGGGGACCACGTCGGCGCGGCCCGGGGCGACGAGGAGCCCCTCCGCCTCCGCCTCGAGCTCCGAGGCGCGGTAGTCGGCGAACAGCATCGCGAGCGCGAACGCGCGCACGCTCCCCGCCTCCGCGGGGTCGAGCTGCGAGAGCGGCTCGAGGAGCGACGCCGCCTCGCGGTACCCGGCGGCGGTGTCGAGCCGGAGGAGCGCGTCGGCCCTGGCGAGCCCCTCGCCGAGCACCTTGCGGCGGTGGTGGGCGCGGTAGGCGAGGAGGCCCGCGCCGATGGCGAGCACCACCGCGACGGCGACGGCGAGCTTCAGCGCGCCCGAGCGCGGCGGGGGAGCGGGCTCCGCCCCGCCGTCGTCCATGACCGTCGACCCCAGCTCCTCGGGGACCTCGTACGCGCCCGAGTCCCCGGTCAGGTCCTCGGGGGCGTCCGGCGAGGGATCGGTCGGGTTCGTGGGCATCGTCGTCCGGGGGCGAGGGTATCCTGCGAGGGTATCGCCGCGGCGCCGGGCGCGTCAAAAACGAACGCCCGCGCCGGCGAGCGGCGCGGGCGGTGGAAGTCCCGAGGACGGGCGGGGCTAGCCGCCCTTCTCCTCGCGCTCGTCCTCGCGGGCGACGCCGGACAGCACGTCGTTCACGGACGGGAAACGCATGATCTCCCCGCGCGCGATGCGCCAGGCCTGCTGCACGATCCACGACAGCGACCGGTCCTGCCGGTTCGCCTCGGCCTGGATCTCGTTCAGCATGTCCTCAGGGAAGTAAAGAGACTGCTTGCGCTTGTCGGTGCCGGGCATCGAGGCTCCCATACGGACTGTGGGACAGACCCGGTCGTTGTACGCTGCCGGCGACCGGGTGGTCAAGGAAACGTTGCCCTTCTCGGGTGAATCGGCCCGGCGCGCGTGGTGATTTCGGCCGCGCGTCGAGCCGAGTTGCCGAGCGTGAAGGCGACGCGGGACGAGCCGATGCTCGGAGCGGTGGCGCAGGACCTGCGCGCCGGTGGGCGGCGGCAGATGCGCTCCCACAAAAGAGGAGAGCCGGCATTTCTGCCGGCTCTCCGTGGGCCCAGAGGGGGAGGGGGGGGACCCCTAGGCCCAGCGCTGCAAAGTTGGTTGTGTTCCCGCCTCAGTCAACCACCGCGCCCCAACATCTCATTCCCGCTTGCCAAATGCAACTCCTGCGGGCGGGGTGCGCCTCGACCTCCCTCGCGTCTCCGCCCGTTCCAACCGGCGCTCCGGGGCATCCATTCCCGGCTCGATTCAGCGGGTC
>CAWGDE010000002.1:0-11768 GCA_963821195.1 uncultured delta proteobacterium | reverse complement strand
CGCCGGCGGCATCGGCCGCGCCGGTGCTGGTCGAGACCTACGACCCTCAGGCCGATCCCCTCCGCGCGACCCCCGTCGTCCACCGCCGCGATCCCGCGCGGCGGCGCGGGATTGTGACCCAGGTCGGCGGCCGGACCGCGACGGGCGTCGTGGAGCCCGACGGCACGCTCGCCTGGATCGAGGCCGCCGGCGACCCGCCGACGCGGACCGAGACGATCTGGCGGGAGGGCGCGCCGTAGCGCCCGCGGGCGCCGCCGCGAAGCAGGGCTGACGGGGCGCGCCGCCCGGCCGGGTCGCGCGGGGCGTCCGCACGCGCGGTGGCGCTATCATGCGCCGCCATGCTCGCCCCCGTCCTCGCCCTCGCCCTCGCCCTCGTCGCACCGCCCGACCTGCCGACCACCGCCGAGAAGACCGGCTTCGCGCGCACCGGCCGCTACGAGGAGGCCGTGCGGCTGTGCCACGCCCTGGCCGCGGCCCACCCCGACGGCGGGCGCTGCTTCGAGTTCGGGCAGACGCCCGAGGGGCGCGAGTGGTCGCGCTCGCGGCGAGCGCCGACGGCGTCACTCGCCCGCTCGCGCCCGCCAAGACCGCACGGTGGTCCTCTTCCAGGGGGCGCATCCACGCCGGCGAATGCGACGGGAAGGACGCCGGGTTCCTCGTGCTCCGCGACTGCTCGCCGCCGCCGACGGCGGGCCGCTCGCGAGCGTCACGGCGGTCTTCGTGCCGGTGGTGAACTCGACGGCCACGAGCGCTTCGGCCCGAACCAGCGGCCGAACCAGCGCGGCCCCGCCGAGACGGGCTGGCGCACCACCGCCCAGAACCTAAACCTCAACCGCGACTACGCGAAGGCGGACGCGCCGGAGACGCGGGCGCTCCTCGCGCTCCTCTCCGAGTGGGATCCCGATCGTGTACGCGGACCTGCACGTGACCGACGGCGCGCAGTTCGAGCACGACCTCTCGATGATCGTCGAGCCCCGGCTCGGCTTCGACCCGTCGCTCCGCGCGGAGGGGAAGGCGATCTCGGAGGCGCTCCTCGCCCGGCTCGAGCAGGACGGCCACCTGCCGATCGACTTCTACCCGTCCTTCGTCGACGACGGGAACCCGGAGTCGGGGTTCGCGCGCGGCGTCCCGCCGATCCGGTTCGGCGACGGCTACTGGCCCGCCCGGAACCGGTTCGGGATCCTCCTCGAGGCCCACTCGTGGCGGCCGTACGCGCACCGCGTGAAGGCGACGGCCGACTTCCTGCGCGCGCTCCTCGGGCTCGCCGCGGAGCGCGGGAAGGCCTGGGTCGCCGCGGCGGCGAGGGCGGACCGGGCCGCGGCCGGTCTCGGCGGGAAGGAGGTGGCGCTCGCGGCCGAGCCGCGGCGCGACGCCCCGCCACGGACGATCCGGTTCCACGGCTACGCGTACACGCGCGAGGAGTCTCCCCGCCCTCGGCCGGCCGGTGGTGCGCTACGACGAGTCGCGGCCGCAGATCTGGGAGATCCCGCTCTTCGAGGAGGTCGTCCCGACGGCGAAGGTCGTCCTGCCGAAGGGCGGCTGGATCGTCCCGGCGGCCTGGGCGAGCAAGGTCGCCGACCGGCTCCGGCTCCACGGCGTCCGGTTCGCGCGGGTCGACGCCGCCCGTCCCGGCGCGGACGTGGAGGCGTTCCGGGCGACGAGCGCGAGGTTCGCCCCCGCGTCCTTCGAGGGCAGGCAGATGCTGACGGTGGAGGGCGAGTGGACGCGCGAGCGCCGGAGCGTCGGCGCCGGGGCGCTGTGGGTGCCGGTCGCGCAGCCGCGCGCGCTCCTCGCGGCGCACCTCCTCGAGCCGGCCGGGCCGGACTCCTTCCTCGCATGGGGCGACTTCAACGCCGCCTTCGAGAGGAAGGAGTACATCGAGGACTACGTGCTCGACCCGTTCGCGCGCGACCTGCTCGCGCGCGATCCCGCCGTCCGGAGCGCGTTCGAGGCGCGCCTCGCCGACCCCGCGTTCGCGAAGGACCCGCAGGCCCGGCTCGAGTTCTTCCACCGGCTTCACCCGTCGTGGGACGAGGCGTACCGGGCCTACCCTGTGCTCCGCGCCGACGCGCGCCCCTGACGCCGGGGCCGGGGGCCGCTCCGGCGCGGCCGACCGGCGGCCGTCGGACGGGCCCGGCGCCGCGTCGGGGATTCCCGACACGCGCGCGCGCAACCCCGCGAAACCCCGTCGCCCTCCGCTGGCAGCGCGCGTGCAATGACGGGAGGACGACGGCGGCGCGCCACGGTGGCGGTCCCCGGAAGCCCTCGAATCCCGGACGCAGCACAGGAGAACGCCATGAACAAGAAGACCCCCACGCTGATCGGCGCCGGAATCGGCCTCGCCCTCTTCCTCGCGGTCGCGCTGCTCCCGGCGATGCTGTACGGCGGCTACGCGGGCGTCCTCCTCGCCGGCGGCATCCTCGGCACCCCCGTCGAGCCGACCCTCCTCGCCCGTGCCCTGATCGTCTTCGGGATGGTGCTCGGCGTCGTCGCGGTCGGTTCCCTCTTCGCGGTCGTCGGCGCGGCGGCGGGCGCGGCGGTCGGCGCGCTCACGGCGGTCGCAGGTGGCAAGCCGGCCGCCCAGGAGCAGGCGAGCCGCTGACCGGTTCCTCGGCCTCGGATCGTTCGCGAGCCCGGCCCCGAGGCCGGGCTCGCGGCTTTTTGACGCGCGCGCACTGGCGCACGTCCTTTCCGCTCGGGCGGCCCGGGACGCAATGGCTGCGGGGTGCCACGTCTTGATCGCGATCAGAGACACGGAAATCCAGCCACTTAGAATGCCCGCCTTTTCGGGTGCGAGGGCATATGCGTTGCAACCGCGGACGAGACCTATGCGAGCCACTTTCCTGATCTTTGCGCTGCTCCTCGCGCCGCTCGCGCGCGCCGAGGACGCGAAGCCCGCCGGCACGAACGTCGGGGGCTACGAGGCCTGCTCCGGCTGCCACGACAAGACCGGCAAGGACGCGCCGGCGTTCGACATCGACGCCTTCGCGAAGTCGGTTCACGCGGGCCAGGCGTCCTGCACGGACTGCCACGCGGGCTACACGATGGGCCCGCACGAGGGCGAGCTCGCGAAGCTCTCGCCGGCGGACCAGGCGATCGTCGACCGGATCGCGAAGGCGCGCTGGCCGAACCCCGCCGCTCACGCCGGCCACGGCGCGAAGGCCGAGAAGGGCGAGGCCGCCGGCGAGGAGGTCAAGGTCTCGGCGCCGCGCGCCTACCTCGCCTGCGCCGGCTGCCACGAGGGGAACAACCCCGAGATGTGGGCGGGCTGGCAGGCCTCGATCCACTCGAGGTGGCTGCGCGAGGACACGAAGGTCCCCGGCCCGACCTGCGTCTCCTGCCACGGCCCGATCCACTCGGTCCAGAAGCTCGCGCCGTACGACCCCAAGGCGACCGCGCGCCAGGCCGTCCCGACGGATCGCCGCGAGATCGCGAAGCGCTGCGCGGTGTGCCACGGGAACGAGGAGTTCGCGAAGGCCGCGGGCCTGAACCCCGAGACCGCGATCACCTACCACGAGTCGATCCACGGCCGGCTCGTCCGCGTCGGGAACCCGTACGCGCCGGTCTGCACGAGCTGCCACGCGGCCGCGAAGGAGCAGGGCGGCACGCACGCGATCGTCGCGAAGACCGACCCCGCCTCGGCCGTCTCCGCCGGCCAGAGGCAGCACACCTGCGCCCGCTGCCACCAGGGCGCCTCGGCGGGCTTCGCCGCGCTCATCGCCCACAAGCCCATCCAGGAAATCGGCGGCAACGTCGTGCCGCACATCATCCACGTCGCTTTCTCCTGGCTCACGACGCTGACGCTCCTCTTCTTCGCGTTCCACGTCGGCATCGACTTCGTCTACGAGCTGCGCCAGCGGCTCTCGAAGAACGCGCACGGCGGCCACGCCGGCGACGCGATGAAGAGCGTCGTCCGGTTCGACATCCACCAGCGCGCCCAGCACTGGCTCATGCTCTCCGGCGTGATCCTGCTCGGCATCACCGGCTGGCCCCTCCGCGGCGCGGGCGACGCCGAGGCGGCGCGCTACTCCGCCTCGTTCATGAAGCTGTTCGGCGGCGCGCAGGGCGCGGCGATCTGGCACCGCGTCGGCGCGGTGCTCATCATCACGTCCGCCTGCTACCACCTCTTCTACCTGACGTTCCTCGCGTCGAAGAAGCGGCTCCCGATGTCGATGCTCCCGATGCCCAAGGACGCGCTCGACATGCGGGACAACATCCTCTTCATGCTGGGCCTGAAGAAGGAGCGCCCGAAGTTCGAGCGCTTCATGTACCTCGAGAAGTTCGACTACTGGGCCGTCTTCTGGGGCATCGTGATGATGGTCGGCACCGGGTTCATCTTCTGGTTCCCGGCCTGGTTCGCGAGCTGGGCGCCGTCCTGGATGATCACCGCCGCGCTCATCATCCACGGCGAGGAGGCGACGCTCGCGATCCTCTTCCTCTTCGTCGTGCACTTCTACAACGTGCACCTGAAGCCCTCGATCTTCCCGATGAACTGGGCGTGGCTGAACGGCCGCATCTCGGTGGAGATGATGAAGCACGAGCACCCGCTGGAGTACGAGCGCATCAAGACGAAGGTCGACGAGTAGCGCTCTTCGCAGGACGTTCGGGGGGGCCGTGCGGACGACCGCGCGGCCCCCTCGCCTTCACGGTGGGCCCGTGCTCGTCGCGGCGGGCCCACGAGGATAGAATCGCGGCCCCCGATGGCCCTCTCCCGGAACGCCAAGAGGATCCTCCTCGGCGCGGGCGCGATCGCCGCGTTCGCCGTGGTGCTCGGGTTCGTGCGCTTCAAGAAGTTCGTGGACGATGACCCGCGCCTGTGCGCGACCTGCCACCGCGCCTCGCCCGAGTTCGCGCTCTGGCTCGGGGGCACCCACAAGAGCGTCGCCTGCCAGCGCTGCCACCACGCGACGCCGCGCCAGGGCGTCGCCATGCTCGGCGCGTTCGTCGCCGGGAAGAAGCCGCAGGGGAAGCACGCCGAGGTCCAGGTCGGCGCCTGCGCCTCCTGCCACTTCTCCCACGATCCGAAGTGGCCGCAGGTGGGCGGCTCGCGCGGCCACCGCATCCACGTCGAGGAGAACAAGATCGCGTGCGTGCGCTGCCACGCCGCGAGCATGCACGGCTTCGAGCCGGTCGCGACGAAGTGCGTGGAGTGCCACCCCGGCCACGCGGTGAACCTCGCGAAGATGCAGGAGCTCCACTGCTTCGCGTGCCACGAGTTCCTCACGAACGAGCCGGGCCTCCGGCCCACGCGCCGCGACTGCATGCGCTGCCACACGGCGCAGGGGATCCGCGCGCCCATCAAGGAGCACGGCGCGCCGATGGAGATGTCGTGCGCCGCGTGCCACCGTCCCCACGCGAAGGACGGCCGGACGCTCGCGGAGTGCACCGAGTGCCACGCGCCGGGGCTCATGGCGAAGGGCGGGCTCCACGCGCGGAGGGGGCACGCGCGCTGCCTCGACTGCCACGCCCCGCACCTCTGGACGCCCGCCTCCGACGCCTGCGCGCGGTGCCACGAGCGGGCGACCGCCCACGCGCGCGGGAAGGCCTGCACGGAGTGCCACGCCTTCGCGGGAGCGCCGCTCCCGCCGCTCCCCGTCTCCGCCTGGTGACCCGTTGACCCTCCGCCTCAAGCTCTTCGTCCTCATCGCGGGTGTCATCATCTTCGCGATGTCCGGCGTCACGGCGGTCGCCCTCTGGCGCGAGCTCGTCCGCGGGCAGGAGCTGCTCGTGCGGGAGGGCGGCGCGATCGCCGGCACCGCGGCGAACGGGGCCGCCCGCTGGGTCGGCACGGACGGGCCGGAGCCGGGCGCGGACCAGGCGCTCCCGGCGATCCTGGAGCGGATCGTCGCCTCCCACCCGCTCGACCGCGCCTGGGTCGTGGACCGCACGGGGAAGGTGCTCGCCTGCCTCTCGCGGACCGCCGAGAAGTGCCCGGAGGGCGTTCCGCCGTCGGAGTTCAACACGGCGGTCTGGCCGCTCCAGGTGTTCATGCGCCTCATCGAGCCCGAGGGGATCGTCGCCTCGGCGCCGATCATCCGCGACGGGGCGGTCGTCGGCGCGGTGAACGTGGACTTCAGCCACGAGGAGGTCGTCGGGAACGCCCGGAACCTCGCCTGGGGCGCGAGCCTCGTCGCCGCGTTCTGGATCGTGATCGGCCACGCCCTCACCGCGATCTTCATCCGGCAGGTGACGCGGCCCCTCGTCCGGCTCTCGGAGGCGGCCGAGTCGCTCGCCGAGGAGCGCGGGGTGCGGCTCGAGCCGCCCGAGGACAGGGAGCTCGCCGAGCTCGTTCGCGCCTTCAACCACATGTCGGCGCGGCTCGAGGAGCGGCGCAACGAGAACCTGCGGCTCATCGGCGAGCTCGAGGAGCGCGTCCAGCAGAAGACCCGCGAGGTGCTCCGCGCGGACCGGCTCGCGACGCTCGGCGGCATCGCCGCGGGGTTCGCGCACGAGATCGGGAACTCGCTGAACGTGATCCGCGGGTACGCCTCGGTCGCCTCCCGAGAGCTCCCCGGCGACTCGCCGATCCGCTCCGACGTCGAGGCGATCCGGCGCGAGGTCACGCGCGCCGCGGGGCTCATCGAGCGGTTCCTCGTGTTCGCCCGGGCGCGCACGGTCCACCCGCACCCGCAGCCGGTCGAACCGATCCTCCGCGACGCGGTGGAGGTCGTCGGGCCCGCGGCCACCCACGCGAAGGTGGAGCGGTCCGTCGAGATCGACGACGGGCTCCCCGAGATCGTCGCCGACGCGGAGCTCCTCCGCCAGGCCTTCCTGAACCTCGGCGTGAACGCCATCCACGCGATGCAGGAGCGCGGCGGCGGGCACCTCCGGGTCCGGGCGCGGCGCGACGGGGCGGGGATCGCGGTCGAGTTCCAGGACGACGGCCCCGGGATGGACGCGGAGACCGCCGCGCACGTCTTCGAGCCGTTCTTCACGACGAAGGCGAACGGCACCGGCCTCGGCCTCGCGATCGTGCGGCAGGCCGCCGAGGCGCACGCCGGGACGGTCGAGGTGGAGAGCGCGCCGGGCCGCGGCGCGACGTTCCGGATCCGCCTTCCCGCCGCGCCCGCGGCGGGCGCGACGGTCGAGGTCGAGCCGGCGGCCCGGACGATCGGAGGCGGGGCGTGAGCGCGAAGCCTAATCTCATGGTGGTCGACGACCTCGACTCGGCGCGCCAGATGATGAAGCGCGCCCTCGCCCGCTCCTACGACGTGTACGACTTCGCGAGCGTCGCCGACGCGCTCCCGGCGCTCGACCGCGCCGAGTTCGACGCGATCGTGACGGACCTGCGCATGCCCGGCATCGACGGGATCGAGGGGCTCCGCCGCTTCAAGGCGAAGGTCCCGGAGATCCCGGTCATCCTCGTCACCGCCTTCGCGACCGTCGAGACGGCGGTCGACGCGATGAAGGCGGGCGCCTTCGACTACCTGAAGAAGCCGTTCGAGCCCGAGGAGCTCGAGATCGTCGTCGGGCGCGCCGTCGAGCACGCGCGGATGCGGCGGGAGAACGCGCGGCTGCGGAGCGCGCTCTCCGGCGAGTTCTCGGTCCAGGGGATCATCGGGAAGTCGCAGGCGATGAAGGACGTCGTCTCGATCCTGGAGCGCATCGCGCCGTCCGACGTGCCGATCCTGATCGAGGGCGAGTCCGGCACCGGGAAGGACCTCCTCGCGCGCGCCGCGCACGCGATGTCGTCCCGCGCGGCGGGGCCGTACGTGCCGCTCAACATGAGCGCGATCCCCGAGAACCTCGCGGAGGCGGAGCTCTTCGGGCACGAGAAGGGCGCCTTCACCGGGGCGGACGAGGCGCGCGCCGGCTTCTTCGCCGAGGCGGAGGGCGGGACGCTCTTCCTCGACGAGATCGGGCTCCTGCCCGCCGCGCTCCAGCCGAAGCTCCTGCGCGTCCTGCAGGACGGGGAGTACGTGCCGGTCGGCAGCCGCAAGCCGCGCAAGGCGAACGTCCGCGTCGTCGCGGCGACGAACGAGGACCTGCAGAAGAACGTGAAGGAGGGGAAGTTCCGCGAGGACCTCTGGTTCCGCCTGCGGGTGGTCCCGGTCCGGCTCCCGCCGCTCCGCGAGCGGCGCGAGGACGTGCCGCTCCTCGTCGACCACTTCGTCAAGAAGCACGCGCTCCACCTGTCGCGGCCGCCGCTCCAGCCGGACGCGGCCGCGATGAAGGCGCTGCTCGATCACTCCTGGCCCGGGAACATCCGCGAGCTCGAGCACGCGATCGAGCGCGGGCTCCTCCTCGCGCGCGGCGACGCGATCACGCTCGCGGACCTGCCCCCCGAGCTCACGCCGCAGGCTCAGGACGGGGTCGCCTCGGCGGAGGGGCGCTACCGCCGCTCCCGCGACGCCTGGGAGCGGAAGTTCTTCGAGGACCTCCTGCGCGAGGCGGGCGGGAGCGTCGGGAAGGCCGCCGAGCTCGCCGGGATCCACCGCTCGACGCTGTACGAGAAGCTGACGCGCTATGGGCTCGTCGACAAGGACGAGAAGGCCTAGCTGTCGGCTCCCCCCGCGCCAGCGGGGGGAGCCGGCCAGGGACGTGCGGGCCGCCCGGAGGCCGCACGTCCCCGTCCGCCCCGCCCGCCTCTCCGACGCCGCGGCGATCGCCCGCGCGATGCGCGCCTCGATCCGGGGCCTCGCGCGCGACGCGTACTCCGCCGCGCGAATCGCCGCGTGGTCCTCCCTCCCCGCGCTCTACCACGCCTGGGCGATGACCGCCGGGGGCGAGCGCTACTTCGTGGCCGAGCGCGGCGGCGCGATCGTCGGCTACGCCGCGATCCGAGGCGACGAGGTGACCGCCGCGTTCGTGCGCCCCGGCGCCGCCCGCCGCGGCGTCGGCGGCGCGCTCCTCGCGCGCATCGAGCGCGAGGCCCGCCGGCGCGGCGTCCGGCGGCTCGTCGTTCGCGCCGCGACCTCGGCGGTCGCCTTCTACGAGGCGACGGGGTTCCGCGGAGGTCGCGCGATCCGGGTACCCCTCCCGGGCGGCGGCGCGCTCCCGTCGGTCGTCCTCCGGAAGACGCTCGAGCGGCCGTCGCGGTGAGGGCGCGCCTCGCGTCGCGGAGCGGACGCGCTCAGAGGCGCCCGCAGGGCCTCCGGAACGGGCACCGGCGGCACGCGTTGCGGTCCTCGAGCCGGGGAAACGCGTCCTCGCTCGCGAGGTTCCGGGCCGGATCCGCGAGCGCCGCCTTCATCTCGGAGATCGACGTCCGCATCTCCTCGCGGCAGCGGTCCAGGGTGGCCGGGTCCGCGGCGACCGACACGCGCTCGCCCGCGGAGCCGTTCTCGCCCACGAGGTAGACGAGGCCCCCCACCACGCCGTCCACCGTGACGCCCCACTTCTGCCGGGCGTAGAGCGCGTACGTCCCGACCTGCACGTGATCGACGCCGCGCTCCTTCCCCGTCTTCCAGTCGAGGACGTGGACGCGGCCGTCGCGGTCCCGGTACGCGAAGTCGATCGCGGCCCAGATCTTCGTCCCCTCGAAGTCCCAGGAGTCGAGCTCGTCCACCGTGAGCCAGTCCTGCCGCGGCGTGCGGCGGATCTCGTCGAGCACCGCGCTCCCGTAGAACGCGCGCAGCGATCCCTCGATCACCTGCTCGTACAGCCGCTTCCACTCCGCGTCCGCGACGGCCTCCGCGTACTCGTGCTCGACGAGGCCGACGATCCGGGACGCCTCGCGCCAGTAGCTCTTCTCGCGCGAGCCGGACCACTCCGCCCGCGCCCGGGCGCGGGTGCGCTCCAGCACCTTCTCGGCGGCGAGGAGGTCGCCCGTGACCTTCGCGCGCGAGAGCACCTGCTTGAGCGCCCCGTGGACGATCGAGCCCGCCCACTGCCAGCGGGACGAGAGCTTCTTCAGGACGTACAGCTCGCGGACCGGCGACCCCGCCGGCGCCTCCCAGCCGCCCCAGCTGCCGTAGTAGGTGAAGAAGTACGCGCGCCGGCACTCCGAGAACTTCTCGTGCCGGGACTTCGACCAGGTGAACTCGTTCTGCAGCTCGGCCATGTGGGACGCCAGCCGCTGGAGGGCGGACGGACGTGGGAGTGTAGCGCGGGGGTCCGACAGGACGGAGCGCTCCCCGCCCGGCTGCCCGAGATTCGGGCACGCGGCTCCGGCGGCCGGCCCGGTCGACGCGTGCCATGGCCGCGGCACACGACGGACCGGTCCCGCGGTCGCGGGTCTGGCGACCGCCGGGCCGCGGGCCCATATCGGCGCGCAGGGAGACGCGTCGGTCGGCGGAGGACACGGTTCGGTTCACGACGCGCGAGGGTCGCGGCGGCCGGTCCCGGGCACGGTTCGGAGCAGCGGCGGGGGCGGAGCGGGGAACGCGCGGGCGGCCGGGGAGATCCGGCCGCCCGTGCCTTTCTCGCGGCGAGAAGCCTAGCGCTTCGCCACCTCGGCCTTGTAGGCGTCGATGACCGCCTTCACCGCGGGCGAGGGCGCGCCCATGGTCACGAACCCGAGCGGCCGCTGCAGCTCCCTCGTCTGCACGATCTTCGTCCGCGAGTCGGCGAACCCCCTGCCGAGGCCGCCGATCCCGGTCGGGTCGGCGGCGACCATGTCCGCCACCTTGCGGACCGCGGTGAGCGCGACGACCGAGGGGGCGTAGTCCTGGCCGCCCAGCACGGTCGCCTTCACCATCGCGCGCGTGCCGCCCGTCGGCGTATCGGAGAACACGGTGATCGGCTGGTCGCGCCCGCCGACCTCTTTCCAGTTCCTGATCCGCCCGGTGTGGATGTCCCGCAGCCGCTCCCAGGACAGGCTCGTCACGGGGTTGGACGGGTGCAGCACGAACACGATCGCGTCGTTCGCGACGACGTGGAACTGCAGCTTCGACGGGTCGATGCTCCTCCCTGCCGCGGCCGCGGCCACCGCCGCGATCTCCATCGGCTCGGAGACGAGCGCGGCGTCGGCGCGCCCCTCGTGCAGGTCCACGAGCCCCTTCCCCGTGGCGTTCCCCACGATGTCCAGCGTGTGGCCGGTGGCCTTCTCGACGGCGGCCTTGTGCGGGTTCACGACGCGGTCGATGACGGTCGTCGCGCCGCGCAGGCGGACCGCCGTCGCTCTCGCGGGCGAGGCCCACGCCGCGAGCCCGGCCGCCGCGGCGGCCAGCATCCAGGATCTCGAGCTGCTCGTTCGCATCGGTCTGTCTCCTCGTTCGGGTGAAGCGCTTCGCTGCGTGAGCGGCCCGCGCTCGCGGGCCGTGCTGTGGGCTCGTCAGGCGCGCGCCTCGACGCGGCGGCGCGGAGCGGGGAGCGGCGCGGGCGGCGCGCCGCGCTGGAGCGCCGGGCGGCGGACGGTGCGGCGCGGCCTCGTCCTTGAAGAAGGCGAGGATTTCCTGCAGACCGTCGGCCTGGCCGGTCATCTCCTCGGCCGTCGAGGACAGCTCCTCGGCAGCGCTGGCGTTCCGCTGCGTGACCTGATCGACGCTCGACATCGCGCGGTTGATCTGGGCGACGCTCGTCGCCTGCTCGGCCGACGCCGTCGCGACCTCCCGGACGAGCTCCGAGGTCTTCCGGATCGCGGGCACGAGCTCCGCGAGCAGGCCGCCGGAGCGCTCGGCGACGTCGACGCTCCTCGTCGCGAGCGCCGAGATCTCCTTCGCCGCCCGCTGGCTGCGCTCCGCGAGCTTCCTCACCTCGGAGGCGACGACGGCGAAGCCGCGCCCGTGCTCGCCCGCGCGCGCCGCCTCGATCGCCGCGTTCAGCGAGAGGAGGTTCGTCTGATAGGCGATCTCCTCGATGATGGAGATCTTCTCGGCGATCTCCTC
>CAWGDE010000001.1:0-47553 GCA_963821195.1 uncultured delta proteobacterium | reverse complement strand
GTCGAACCCGCGTCGGAGGAGGCGCTTCGAGGTGGCCTCGAGGAAGTCCTCCTCGTCGTCCACGAGCAAGACGCGGAGCGGCTCCTCCGTCGCGCCGGTCATCGGGCCTCCGCGGCGAGCCGCTCCCGGATCGTCCGGATGTCCGAGTGGATCCGCTGGCGGTAGCGCTCGACGAACGCCTGCTCGTCCATCACCATGTCGATCTGGCGGGTGTGGATGAGCAGGTACCCGAGCACGACGAGGCGCTCGCGCAGGAACGGGACCGGCCTCCTCTCGATGCGCGCGGTGAGGGCGTCGCCGGTCGTCTCGACCCGGAAGTCCATCTCGCGCAGGCTCTCCGCGAGGATCCGGACCCTGCGCCTCCGGCGCACCTCGTCTGCGGCGCCTCCCTTGAACTGGAAGTTGACGTACGACTCCGCGAGGAGGTCGGAGAAGCTCGCCTCGGCGAGCGCGAAGTGGTAGCCGAGCCGAACGCTGAGGTTGCAGAAGCTCCGCGAGACGAGGAAGTAGTTCGGCGTCGCGAGGCTCGAACGAACGGCCGGATCGAGCTGCGGGTTCATCATGGAGTGGGCGACGATGGCCCCGAAGCCGCGCAGGCTCACCGGCGGTGGTCCGCCCCACGGCACGGCGGTCATCCCCGCCCAGATCGCGCGCATCGGCTCCGAGACGACGTCCTCGATCGCGACGAAGCGGCCCGTGAGGTCCACCCCCGCACGGAACCCGTCGGCGAGGTCGATGACCCACCACTGGGAGGGCGCCCCGTCCACCACGAGCCGCTTCGCCGCCTTCTCGGCGAAGCCGTGGCGCGCGCCGAACCCGAACATCTCCGCCACCGCCTTCTCGTGGCAGAAGCGGGTGACGTCGTGCAGCGTCCGGCACGACGACGGCTTGAAGTAGGGCGAGTCGGGCGCCGTGAGGTTGAGTGGCGTCACGAGGCGGAGCGCGTCGCGGAGGAGCTTCTGGATCGGGCTCCCCTCCATCAGGTTCGGCCTGGTCGCGGGAGTCCGCAGCAGCTCCTCGACGCGGCCGTCGTGCACGCGGCGCGACGTCGCGTCCACCGTCACCGTCTGGCCCGGGGCGAGCTGCTCGAACACCGCGGGAAGGTCGAAGATCGCGGGCACCGCGAACTCCCGCGCGACGGTGGCGAGGTGGGTCGCGGCCTGGCCGGAAGCGCTCAGGACGGCCGCCGCGCGGTTCAGGAGGACGGCCCACTCCGGGGACGGCGTCTCCACGACGAGGACCGCGCCGCGCGGGAAGTGGAGCACGTCGATCCCGGACCGCACCTTGAACACCGGACCGCAGCCGACGCCGCGGCTCGCGGTCGCCCCGCCCTCGAGGAGCGCGGCGGGCCCTGGGGCTCGTGCCTCGCGCTCCGACGCCGGCGCCTGCGCGCCCGCCGGCTGGGCGCCGAGCGGGCGCGCCTGCAGGATCGACAGCGTTCCGTCCCGGTCGATCGCCCACTCGACGTCCTGGGGCGTCCCGAAGTGCGCCTCGATCCGGACGCAGGCGCGGGCGAGCTCCCGGAGCCGGTCGTCGGTCAGCGCGGCGCCGCCCGCCGCGGTCCGGCCAGTGCGGATCGCGGCGACGGCGTGCGGGGGCTCGCGCCCGACGCGGAAGAGGTCGTACGGCGAGGTGCCCTCCACGATCCCGGTCCCGAGCCCGGGCGCGGCGTGGACCAGCACCCACGGTGAGCGAAGGTCGTCGGGCGGGCGCGACGAGGCGACGCCGCTCACGGCCGCGTCCACCATGGCGAGGCAGCAGGCGCACATCAGGACGTCCTGGTGCCGGTAGCCGCGCTGCTGCCGGTAGACGATCGCCTCGCTCCGGTACTTGCCGGCGACGATCCCCTTGTACTGGTGGCCGATCAGCCCGGGGCGGACGCCGAGGTGCGTCCGGTACTGGCCGGCGAACGACGCCTGGCGGCTGTCCTCGCCGAGCGCGCTCGAGCGCACGGCGACGAGCGGGGTGCCGCCCGTCCTCGCCGCGAGCAGCCGGTACTGCTCCTCGATGCACCGCTCGAGGTCCTGCGGGAGCGGGGCGGAGCCGATGAGCCTCTGGATCGCGGCGCTCGTCGCGAACACCGCCTCCAGGTCGTCGGTGTCCAGCGTCTTCAGGCGACGGTTGATCTCCACCTGGAGCCCGGTCTCCTCCAGGAAGTGGCGCGACGCCGCCGCCGTGATGGCGAAGCCGTCCGGGACTGCGAGCCCGATCCGGTTGCGGACCTCGCCGAGGTTGGCGAGCTTCTCGCCGACCTGGTCCACCGAGCGGCGATCGATCTCGTCCATCCGGAGGACGAAGCTCGTCCCGGCCGGCTCGGGATGCCGGGAGAGGACGGCGTCGACCTGGGCGGTGATGGCGCGGAAGCGCTCCGGGAGATCGCGGTAGCGGCCGTTCGACAGCTCGGCGAGCTCCTGGACCATCTTGTACACGGCGACGCCGAGGGCGGTGCACTTCCCGCGCACGAGCGCCATCCCGTAGGGCTCGCCCGAGTGCAGGGCGGCCTCCGTCTCCGACATGAGCTCGAGGGCGTCGTTGTTCGCGGTGAGGAGGGAGCGGAAGGCCCGGTAGTGGGCGCGGAACGCCGCGCGCAGCTCCTCCGGCCCGGGCTTCGGCCGGGGCCGGAAGAGCTTCGACAGCGTCTCGAGGAAGGCCGCCATCAGTGCTCGAGCTTCAACCCCCAGCCCTCGAACAGGTACAGGATCGCGAAGCCGTACCACACCGTGTAGAGGACGTAGCCGGCCAGGGCAGCGAGCGCGATCCAGATCATGTCCTTCATCGCGACCGCGGTCACGCCGTAGTAGTTGTAGGCGGGCTCGAGCCCCTTCGTCATCGCGTCGCGGACGGCGGCGGCCTCGCGGAACCTGCCCTGCCGGTCGAGCTCCTTCGCGGTGTCGCCGAGCAAGGTGTGCCACGCGAACAGCGCACGCCGCTCCTCGAAGCCGTACTTGCCGGAGACGCGGGCGCCGTCGTTCCTGAACATCGTGTCCGCGTCGGTGAGCGCCTCCGCGAGGATCCGGCCGAGGTCGCCCGAGACCGAGAGGGCCGCGCCCTCCCGCGCCACGGTCGCGCCGGACGCGCGGAGGAGCGTCTCCACCTGGGCGGCCTGCTCGGACCCCTTCGGCCGGATCTTGACGGCGATCGGCGCGGCGCCGAGCCTCCCGACCTTCGCCCGCGCGGCCGGGATGTAGTAGGCCGACGCCTTCGACGTCGAGTTGAAGACGCCGTCCAGGTAGTCGAGCATGTTCTGCCCGGTCCCGGCCATGGGGCGGAAGACGAGGACGAGAGCGCCGAGGAAGCCCGCCATCAGGACGAGGCCGATCGTGAACTGCCGCTTGTCGTGAATCATGTCTGGAGCTCCGTCGCGCCGTACTCGCGCTCCTCCTCACCCTTGAGCGTCCGGATGTTCGCGAAGAACGTCCAGAAGACCCACACGGCGAAGCTGCCGAGCACGACGAAGAAGATGTACATCCCGGTGGTCTCGATGGCCTTCGCGGCGCCGCTCGAGATCGGAAGGACCTCGAGGCTGACGAGCTTGCGCGGCAACGCGAAGACGCGATTGATGAACGCGGACATCACCGCGAGGGCGTAGAAGCCGCGGATCGTGGCGCCCGGCACCACCTTGGTGACGAGCGTGCCGACCTGGATGCCGATGAGCGAGCCGAGCAGCATCCCCATCGCGAGCGTGTAGAAGATGAAGCCGTAGACGGCGTACTGGCCGATTCCGGCATAACCCGCGGTGAAGACGATCTGGAAGATGTCCGTCCCCACGGTGGTCGCCGACGAGACGCCGAGCACGTACACGAAGATGGGGAAGGTGAGGAACCCGCCGCCGACGCCCATGATCGCGGCCGCGAGCCCGACGAGGGCGCCGCTCAGGACCAGGAACACGGACGAGATCCGCCGCCCGCCCGGCACGACGCCCTCGTCGAACCGGAGCATCGGGGGGAGGGTGATCGCCTGGAGCTTCCGCGCGATCCCGGTCACGTCCTCCGCGGCCGCGGCCGGGGTCCGCTTCGGGTCGCCGGTCGAGACCGGCGCCGACGCGGCCCGGCGCGTCCGGACGTAGTCGCTCATCCCGTAGAACCCGAGGAAGCCGAGGATGAGGACGTAGATCGTGGTGATGAACGCGTCGGACAGGACCGGGTTCATCTCGTAGAGCGTCCGGTTCAACCATCCGCCGGCGGTCGCGCCCCCGATCGACCCGACGAGGAAGGTGCCGGCGAGCGGCACCGAGATGTTCCCGAGCTTCCGGTGGAGGACGCTCCCCATGATCGCCTTCGCGAAGATGTGGAAGAGGTCCGTGCCGACCGCGAGGATGCCCTTCACGCCCGCGCTCATCAGCGCGGGGGCGATGATGAACCCGCCCCCCGCGCCGATGCAGCCGGTGATGAGGCCGGCCACGATGCCGACCCCCGTCGAGGCGAGGAAGATGACCGTCGTGTAGTGGGCCGGGCCGTACGCTTGCTTGCTCCCGAGCAGCGCCGGGAGCGCCTCCCCCATCTCGTCCGCGAGCGCGAACCCGCCGAACACCACCGGCAGCAGCAGGAGCGCGAGGACGGCGAGCCTCCTGCGATCCCGGAGGATGCGCCTCGAGGTGGAGACGTCCCATTGCGCGTACGCGCGCGCGCCGAGACACAACCCTTCGTAGAGACAGCGTGCCCATTTCATGTCGGCCGTTCCTCCCTGTTCCGCATCACGGGGAATCATCCGTGCCGCTCCTTCTCCGCTCCGCTCCACGCGAGCCCGGGCGCGCCCGCCACCTGCGCGCGCGAGGGGGTGTCCGCGCCGGCCGGCAGCCGGACCGTGAACGCGCACCCCCCCTCGGCGCGGTTCGCGGCGGTGAGGTCGCCGCCGAGCCGCTCCGCGATCGCGTGCGAGACGTAGAGCCCGAGCCCGGTGCCCTTGCCCCGCTCCTTCGTGGTGAAGAACGGGTCGAAGATGCGCTCGCGCGCCTCGGCGGTGAGGCCGGGCCCCGTGTCGAGGAACCGGATCCACGTCGACCCTCCGTCGCTCCGCGTGGACACCCGGATCTCGCCGCCGTCGCCGATGGCGTCGATCGCGTTCGCGAGGACGTTCAGGAAGACCTGCTGGAGCTGGGTCGCGTCCGTCAGCACGGGCGCGAGGTCCGGCTGGTACTCGCGGACGATCGCGATCCGATGGCGCGAGGCTTCGGCCTCGAGCAGCGCGATGGTCTCCTCGACGGTGCGGCTCACGTCGACGCGGGAGTGTTCCGGGTCCGGGGGCCGCGCGAACCCGAGCAGCCGGCGCGTGATCGCGCTCGCACGCCGCACCTGGTCCCGGATCTTCCGGACGGATCGCCTGCACTCGGCGGCGGTCGCGCCGCCCGCCCCGGGCGCGTCGTCGAGGAGCTCGTCCACGAGGGCCGCGTGCTCCGAGATGGTCTGCAGCGGGTTGTTGATCTCGTGGGACACGCTCGCGGCGAGCCGGCCCACGAGGGCCATCTTCTCGACCTCTCGCACGCGGTCGGTGAGGACCTGCCGCTGGCGCTCGGCCCGGGCGAGGCGGTCCACCATCGACCGGGTGACGAGCACCGCGACGAGCACCACCGCGGCGGCCGCCGCCGCGATGAGGAGCCCGTTCCGCCGCCGCGCGCGCTGGTAGGCGGCGAGCGACGCGTCGACGTCCGTCTCGAGGACGAGCAGCCAGTTGCCGCCGTTCGCCCATGCGGCCGCGTGGAGGCTCCCGCCGGCCGCGTCCGATCTCCGGCCGCTGTCGGCGAGGGCCACCAGCCGGCCGAGCTCCTCGGGCGAGATCCGCTCGTGGCCCCGGCGGCTCGGCGTCTGCAGCTCCCCCCGCCGGTTCACGATGAACGCGTCGCCGCCGGGGCCGACGTTCGCGCTCGCCACGAGCCCGTTGAAGAACCCCGAGTCGATGGTCGCCCGCAGGATCCACTCGCGGCGGGCGTCGGCCACGGCGACGACGATGTGCGGGACCTTCCGGTAGCCCGGGAAGACGTCGCTCACGTACCGCCCTGCCCGCATCACCTCCGCGAACCATCCGGCGCTCGCGTAGTTCCGCGCGGCGAGCTCGGTGCGGAACGGGCCGACGTAGGCGAGGTGGTCGCCCCTGCGGTCGACGACGCCGAGGTCGGTGATGACGCTGCTCCCGTTCATCGCGCGGAAGAGCGCCTGGAGCCTCTCGTCCGTCAGCTGCGCGGGCTCGTGCAGCTCGACGACGCTCGCGAGGGTCGTCTCCTGGCTCCGGAGGAACTGGTCGACGAGCTCCCGCCGGTCTCCGGCCATGCCGGCGAGCTCGAGCGACGTCTTCTCGATCCAGGAGTCCTGGTAGAAGCGCGCCGCGTTCTGGTCGAGCGCGAGGAGCGGCACGACCGCCACGAGCACGAACGCCACGGCGAAGAGCCGCTTCTGGCGCGCGTAGTACGCGTCGCGCGGCCGGGCTCTCAGGACGTCGGCCGGGATCGTGGCGGTGTGGACCCTCATCGGTCGACGAGCCGCTTCGCGGTGTCGAGCTCGCCGGCCTCGGCGAACGTCACCGCCGTGAGCGCGGTACCCCTTCGGCTCTCCTGGTAGGCCGCCCGGATCCGCGCGACGAGCACCTCGATGTCGACGGGCTTGCGGAGCCAGTCGAAGATCCCGATCGCGCGCGCCTCCGCCTCGTCGAGGTCGTTCCCGTGGCCCGTCAGCACGATCACCTGGACCTGCGGGTAGCGCCGCTTCACGAGGCGCAGGACCTCCATTCCGCTCGTCCCGGGCATCGCGAGATCGAGCACCATGATGTCGGGGGCCGCCTCCCCCACGAACCTCACGGCCTGATCGCCGCTGAAGGCGGTCTGGCTCGCGAGATCGCGGAGCTGGAGGCGCTCGGAGAGCGCCCGCACGAACTCCTCCTCGTCGTCCACGAGCAGTATGCGGATGTCCTGCATGGTCCCTCCTGCTGCGGGGCTCTCGCCCCCTAGTGCGGATCCGTCCCTCGCGGCCCGCGACGCCCCGGCGCCTCCTCCTCCGCGAGGATCTCCCGCGCCGTCTCGAACTCGCCGGCCTGCGCGAACGTCGCGGCGCTCATGGCGCGCTGGAAGCGCTCGAGGAGCGACGGCCGGCCCGCGCCGAGATGCTTGCGGCGCCGTCGCAGCGCGGCCGAGACGGCCCCGCGCAGCGTGGCGAGGTCGAACGGGGCCGACAGCTCGCTCGAGGCGCCCGCCCGCATCGCCGCAATCGAGATCGTCACCTGGCCCGGCAGGTTGAGGAGGATCACCTCGAGCGCGGGCCGCGCCCGCTTCAGCGCGGCGAGCCAGGCGAGGAGCGCGCCGTCGCAGCGCCGCACGTCGAGGAGGACCACGTCCACTTGCGCGTCCGCCGCCGCCGCCGGGGTCATCCGAGGCACGTCGCTCTCGATCGCGACGCACGCCCCCCAGCCCCGGAGCCACTGCGCGATCGTGCCGGACAGGCCGGGGTCGGGAGACACGACGTGGACGCGCGGCGCACCGTCCGGCTCGCGTGCGTCGACGCGCGGGGAGCGCAGGGCTCGCATCAGCGCCGGGCCCCCAGCGCCTCCGGCGACAGCACGCCGAAGGACATCCGGACCCCGCGCGCTCGGAGGAGCGCGTCGAGCGCGTCCTCCTCCACCCGCCTCGCCTCCGGCCCGGCCTCCGCCCGCAGCACCCGCAACGCCTCTTCGTGCAGCGCCTCCTCCGCGAGCGCGGCGGCGAGGAGGTGCCGCTCGAATCCACGACCCGAAGCGAGCCTTGCCGGGCGCGGGCGCGTACCGCCGGGCCGTCTCCCACTCGCCCGCCTCGGCGAAGGTGACGGCGATCATGACGTCGATGCGGCCGTCGGCAGGCTTCAAGGACCCCTCCTCGTGCGTCCCGTCTCTCAAGCGCGCGTCGTGCCAGCCGGCGGAGGCCCGGGTTTACGCGGGGTTCCAGCCGTCGCGCCGCTGCGTGAGAGCATCTATGAAACGTTATGAAACGAATCGCTACGTCGGCCGTTGGCGGATCGCCGCAGCGTCGGAACGCACCATCTCCGCGCGCGGCTCCTTGCCGCGGTGCGGCGCATCGTCGAATCCCCCGAGTTCCACGGGATATCGAGGCGCGCTTCCCCCCTTGACGGCCGCGATCGGGATCCGGCATCGTCGGCGAGTCTTGAAACAATATGAATCAGCCCCGCGCGAATCGCTCGAGATCCTGAACGGGATCCCGCACGCGGCGGCGCTCCTCGGCGCGGATGGCCGCGTCGTGGCGATGAACGGCCACCTCGAGACCCTGACCGGCCACCGGTCCGAGGAGGTCCACGGGATCCCGGGCGAGCTCGTCGTCCGCAGCCGCGAGGGCCTCTCGCGCTCCGTGCTCGACGGCGCCCTCCGCAGCGCCGCGCCCGCGTCCCTCGAGTCGGACCTCCTCGCGGCCGACCGTCGCCGCGTCCCGGTCCGGATCACGCTGTCCCCGCTGCGGCACGACGGCACGAGCCCGTCCGCGCTCCTCCTGTTCATCGAGGACATCTCGCTCGTCCGGAAGCTCGACGCGCTGAGCTTCGCCGCCGCGCCGGTCCAGGGGATCGTCTCGAAGAGCGCGAGCATGCAGCAGGTGCTCGAGCTCCTCCCGGTGATGGCGCGGACCGATGCGACCCTCCTCGTCACCGGCGAGACGGGCACGGGGAAGGACCTCCTCGCCGAGGCGGTCCACGCGTCGTCGCGGCGAGCCAAGTTCCCCTTCATCAAGGTGAACTGCGGCGCGCTCCCCGAGAGCCTGCTCGAGTCGGAGCTGTTCGGGCACGCCCGCGGCGCCTTCACCGGCGCGCACGCGGACAAGCCCGGCATGTTCCGCCTCGCGCAGGGCGGCACGATCTTCCTCACCGAGATCGGGGACCTCCCCCTGCCGCTTCAAGTGAAGCTCCTCACTGCCCTCGACGACCGCGCCTTCTATCCGCTCGGCAGCTCGAAGAGGGTGGAGGTCGACGTCCGCGTGATCGTGGGCACGCACCGCGATCTCGCCGCGCTCGTGGCGGAGGGAAGCTTCCGGCAAGACCTCTTCTTCCGCCTCAACGTGCTCAACGTGCGGCTCCCCCCGCTCCGGGAGCGGGACGGAGACGTCCGCCTGCTGATCGACCACTTCCTCGAGCAGCTCTCGAAGCGGCTCGGCAAGTCGATCGACGGGCTCTCCCCGCAGGCGCAGACGGTGCTCGATCGCTACGCGTACCCCGGGAACGTCCGGGAGCTGCGCAACATCGTCGAGTACGCGGCGAGCGTCTGCCGCGACAAGAAGATCCGGCCCGAGCACCTGCCCGAGTACCTGACGAGGGGCGCCGCGCCGGAGACGGTCGCGGCCCGGGACGGCGACGCGCGCGGGGAGGGGAGCGCGCGCCGCAGCGTCCGGCTCGACGGGCTCTCCGGAAAGACGACGTGGAAGGACGTGGAGAGAAGGCTCATCATGGAGGCCCTCGTCGAGTGCGGCGGGAGCCGCGCCGGCGCGGCGACGAAGCTCGGCTGGGGACGGAGCACGCTGTGGCGAAAGATGAAGCGGCATCGGATCGAGTGACCGCTCGGGCACGCGTGACCCTCCTCGTCCCGCTCGCGGGCGAGGTGGTCGCGCCGCGGTTCGACCTCGCGACCGAGGTGCTCATCGCGCGCGCGCGGAAGGGGCGCCTCGTCGGCGAGCCGCGGATCGTGCTCCTGCCGGGCCCGTCCGCCGACGCGCTGTGCAGCCTCGTCCTCGAGGAGGGGATCACCGACGTCGCGTGCGGAGGGATCGAGGACGCCCACTACCAGTACCTCGGCTGGAAGAAGGTCCGCGTGATCGACCGGGTGATCGGGACCTGGGAGGCCGTCGTCCGCCTCTTCCTGCGGGACGAGCTGCGCGCGGGCACGGTCGTGCGGGAGCCCTCCGCGATGCCGGGATCCTCCGGGCCCACTGCCGCTCGCCGGTGACGGACGGGAGAGATGGCACCGCGCCCACAGCCGGACGAGGCGTTCTTCGAGGGCGAGAAGGCCACCGAGCCGTCGCGGTCGCCGTGGCGCTACGAGACGCTGCGCCGCAACCTGCTCATCGTGATGCTCTGCATCACGCTCGCGCCGCTCGCGATCGCGGGGAGCGTCGGGTTCTTCCAGTACCGCGGGTTGATCCACCGCGAGGAGATGAACCAGCTGCGCTGGCACGCCGAGCGGGCGGTCCACACGTTCGAGCTGTACCTGGACGGCCTCAAGCACGACATCATCGTCACGGCGAACAGCTACACGACCGCCGAGCTGGCGGATCGGTCGCGGCTCGACGAGGTCCTCACGCGGCTCAGGGGCAAGCACCCGAGCCTCGTCGACCTCAGCCTCATCGATCCCGACGGGATCCAGATCGCCTACGCCGGCCCCTACGGGCTCGCGGGCAAGGAGTACACCTCGAGCCCGTGGTACGCGAAGACGCTCGCGCGCAAGGTCCACGTGAGCGAGGTCTTCACGGGGTTCCGCAACGTGCCCCACTTCGTCATCGCGGCGACCAAGCGGGAGCCGCCCAGCCCGGGGTTCTGGGTCGTCCGCGCCTCGTTCGACGCGGAGAGCCTGGACCGCTTTCTCGAGGGCGTCCGCACGGAGGCGCTCGACGACGTCTTCCTCGTGAGCGAGGACGGGATCCTCCAGACCTCCTCGAGGTCCTACGGCAAGGCCTCCTCTCCGTTCGCCCTCGCGCCGGGCCTGGCGGGCAGGCCGATCGACGTCGCCGAGGTGACGCGGGGCTCCTACGCGATCCTGCAGGCGGCCGCGCACGTCCAGAACACCCCCTGGATCCTGGTCCTGGAGCAGGACAAGTACGGCGCCACCCGGCTCTGGTCGGCGTTCCGCGCGAACCTGCTCGCGGTGTCGCTCATCACCGCGATCGTCGCGGTGCTCGCCATCGTCGCCGTCGCGCAGTCGCTCGCCGACCGGATCCGCGACGCCGAGCAGGCGCGCGAGTCGCTCGTGAAGGAGACGGAGCACACGAGCAAGCTCGCCTCGATCGGCCGGCTCGCGGCGGGCGTCGCCCACGAGATCAACAACCCGCTCGCGATCATCGCGGAGAAGGCGGGCCTCGTGAAGGACATGATGCTCTTCGCCGACGAGATGCCGCAGCGGCAGAAGTTCATCGCCCAGATCGCCTCGGTCGAGGAGGCGGTGAGCCGGGCCCGCGTCATCACCCACCGGCTGCTGGGCTTCGCGCGGCGGATGGACGTCCCGCTGCAGGCGGTCCGGGTGAACGACGTCCTCCGCGAGGTGATCGGGTTCCTCGAGAAGGAGGCAGCGTACCGCGGGATCGTGATCGAGCTGGACCTCGACCCCGAGATCCCCGTCATCGAGAGCGACGCGGGGCGGCTCCAGCAGATCTTCCTCAACATCCTGAACAACGCGATCGACGCGGTCGAGCGGGGCGGGCGAATCCAGATCTCCTCGCGTATCGCGGATCCGTACTCCGTGGTCGTCGACGTGAGGGACGACGGGCCCGGCATGCCACCCGACGTGCTCGAGAAGATCTTCGACCCGTTCTTCACGACGAAGAGCGGCACCGAGCGGCACGGGACCGGCCTCGGCCTCTCCATCACCTACGGGCTCGTGAAGCAGCTCGGCGGCCGCATCGGCGTGCGGAGCGCGGAGGGCAGCGGGACGGTGTTCCGGGTCACCGTGCCTGCGCCGCCGGCGCACGCGCGGCCGAAGCGCGTGGAGGCCTCCGGTGACGCGTGAGATCCCCGTCCTGATCGTCGACGACGAGGGCGACTTCGCCGAGACGCTCGGGGAGCGGCTGCGGCTGCGCGGGTTCGACGCCGTCGCGGTGAGCGGGGCGGACGAGGCGATGGCCCGGCTCCACGCGGGCTTCCGTCCGGAGGTGGTCCTTCTCGACCTCAAGATGCCCGGCCTCGACGGCCTCGCCACCCTCTCGCTCCTGAAGGGGGAGGACCCCGCGGTCGAGGTCATCCTCCTCACCGGCCACGGGTCCACGACGGCCGCCATCGAGGGCATGCAGCGCGGCCTGTTCGACTACCTCGTGAAGCCCGTCGACATCGGCGCCCTCGTCCAGCGGATCCGCGACGCGGCGACGAAGCGGACGAGGTCCGCCAGGTGACGCGAGGACGCGTCTCGCGGCGAAGCCCCCTGGGCGCGGGCCGCCGGGCGTGCTGGAATGGGCGGCGTGATCGAGACCGAGGCCGAGCTCCGCGGCCGCCGCCTGACGCGGGACGACCCGTTCCCGTTCCGGTGCCATCCCGGCCTCTCGTGCTTCAACTCCTGCTGCCGCGACAAGCGGCTGACGCTCCTCCCCTACGACGTGCTGCGCCTCGCTCGCGCACTCGGGCTCGGCTCGGACGCGTTCCTCGCCACGCACGCCGAGCTCGAGATCGAGCCCTCGACGGGGTGGCCCACGGTCCGGATCCGGCTGGCGGCGGACGGGCGCTGTCCGTTCGTTCGCGCGGACGGGTGCGGGGTGTACCAGGACCGCCCGACCTGCTGCCGGATCTACCCGCTCGCGCGCGCGGTCGGCCTCGGCCCGGACGGCGGGCTCGTCGAGCTCTTCGTCGTCGACGCGACCGAGGAGCGGTGCGGCGGCTTCGGCGCGCCGGCCGCCCGGACGGTGCACGACTGGACGGTGGGCCAGGGCCTCGAGGCCTACCGCGGCCCGAACGAGCGCGCCGCGAGGCTGCTCCTGCATCCGCGGCGGCCGCGGCCGCTGTCGCTCTCGAGCGGAGCCGTGCACGCCGTCGTGATGGCGCTCTACAACGTGGACGTCTTCCGGGTGTTCGCGTCGCGCCCCGGCTTCGCCGCGGAGTCCGGGCTCGGTGCGGAGCGGGTCGGGGAAGGGCTCCGCTCGGACGAGGCGCTGCTCGCGCTCGGCCACGACTGGATCGCCGCGCGGCTCTTCGGATGAGGCAGCCCGCGGTGCCACGGGCTGGCATTCTCGCCGGCTCCGCGCGAGCATCGCGCGATGCGCCGCCGCTTCGCCCTCGCCGCCGCCCTCCCGGCGCTCGTCTCGCTCGCCGTGATGGCGCTCGTCGCCGACCGGCTCGCGCGCCGCGCGCTCGAGGACGAGCTCGCCGCGCGCCTCGTCGCCGCGGCGCGGGCGGCCGCGGCGGCGCTCCCGGCGGACCGGGTCGCGCGCCTCGCCCCCGGCGACGAGGGGACGCGGACCTACGCGCACGTGCGGGCGCGGCTCGACGCCGTGGCGCGGGCGACCGACACGCACCTCCTGGTCGTGCGCGCGGACCGGACGGCGCTCGCGGACTCCTCCGGCCGGACCCGCATCGGCGAGCCGGTGCTGTCGCTCGAGCGGGACCGGCTCGAGATCGCCGAGGCGGCCGCCGGCCGGGCCGTCCCGAGCCAGGTCATGTTCGAGGGATCCGACGGCCGGCTGTACAAGGCGGGCTACGCGCCGGTCGTCGACGCGGGCGGCGACGTCATCGCGGTGGTCGGCGCGGACGGCAGCGCGGCGTCGTTCGACACGCTGCGCCGGTTCCGCCGCCTCCTCGCGACCGTCGCGATCGCGGGTGCCGTGCTCGGCGCGGTGATCGCGGCGCTCGCCGCGATGACGGTGACCCGCCCGCTCACCCGGATCACCGAGGCCGCCCGGCGCATCGCCCGCGGCGACCTCGAGACGCCGCTCTGGAAGCGGCGCCGGAAGGACGAGATCGGGACGCTCCGCGACACCATCGAGGAGATGCGGAAGGCGCTCCACGCCCGCGACGCCGAGCGCGAGACGCTCCTCGCCGGCATCGCGCACGAGGTCCGGAACCCCCTCGGCGCCATCGACCTCTTCGCGGGCCTCCTCTCGGAGGAGCTCGCGAACCGGCCCGAGGAGGCGCACGTCGCGCGCATCCGGGCGGAGCTCGCGAACCTCTCGAAGGTGGTGGAGGAGTTCCTCGACTACGCCCGTACGCGTCCGCCGCTCCGGGAGGACGTCGACCTCCAGCTCCTGCTCGCCGAGGTCGCCGACGTCGCCCAGCCGCTCGCGTCCGAGCGGCGGGTGTCGCTCTCCGTGGACGGCGGCGGCACGGCGCGCGCCGATCGCGAGCAGCTCCGGCGCGCGGCCGTGAACCTCGTGCGGAACGCGGTCGAGGCGGCGCCCGTCGCGAGCGAGGTGGAGGTCGTCGCGCGCACCGCGGACGGCGAGGCGGTGATCGAGGTGCGGGACCGCGGCCCGGGGCTCGCGAGCGACGCGCGGGCGAGCCTGTTCCGGCCGTTCTTCACGACGAAGGAGCGCGGCACCGGCCTCGGCCTCGCCCTCGCGAAGAAGGTGGCGGACGCGCACGGCGGGACGCTCGCCCTGGAGGAGCGGGAGGGCGGCGGGACGGTGGCGCGCCTCGCCGTCCCCGCCGCCGTCGATCTCGTCCGGCCGGATCCCCGGCGTTTCAGGGCGTAGGCCGCAGGGAGCGGGCCGGCACATTTCGCTGCGCGAAAAGTGCCTGGCCCGGAGATGGGAACGGCCTAGACGTCGGGCTCCGTCTCCGCCTTCACCGTGGCGGAGTCCTGCAGCCGGCGCGGCAGGACGAGGTTGAGGAGCACGCCCACGTACGTCGCGAGGGACATCTCGCCGACCTCGAGCGAGCCGAGGTGGATCTTCGCGCCGCCGATGCCGATGACGAGGATCACCGAGGCGATGATGAGGTTCCGCTTCTCGGAGAAGTCGATGCCCGCCTCGACGAGCATGCGGATGCCCGCGGAGGCGATGATGCCGAAGAGCAGGATGCAGATCCCGCCCATCACCTGCACCGGGATCGAGCGGATGAGCGCCCCCACCGGCGGCAGGAAGGACATCACGACGGCGAGCACCGCCGCGCCGCCGATCACCCAGACGCTGAAGACTCGCGTGATGGCCATGACGCCGATGTTCTCGCCGTAGGTCGTCGAGGGCGGACCCCCGAGGAACCCCGCCACCGCCGTCGCGACGCCGTCGCCGGCGAGCGAGCGGTGGAGGCCGGGGTCCTTGATGAAGTCCCGGCCGACGATCTTGTTCGTCACGATGAGGTGGCCGATGTGCTCGGTGATGACGACGAGCGACACGGGGGCGAGCAGCAGGATCGCCCCGAGGTCGAACCTCGGGAGCACGAAGTGCGGCACCGCGAACGGGGTCGAGGACTTCACGGTCGTGAGGTCCACCTGTCCGGCGAGGGCGGCGACGAGGTAGCCGCCCACGATCCCGATGAGCACCGGGATGACCCCGAGGAAGCCGGTGAAGAAGACCGCCGCCACCACCGCGATGGCGAGCGCGGCGAGCGCCACGAGGAAGAAGTTCCCGTGGTACTGCCCGGTCGCGGCCACGCCCGTCGCCATGTCCACCGCGACGCGGGCGAGCCCGAGCCCGATCACCATCACGACCGAGCCGATCACGACCGGCGGCAGCAGCCGGTCGATCCAGCCCGTGCCGAACTTCCCGATCGCGAGCGCCACCACGACGTAGATGAGGCCGACCGCCACGCAACCGCCCATCGCGATCGCGATCCGCTCGTCGGGCGCGAGGATCCCGGGCTTCACCGCGAGGAGCGTCGAGAGCCCGGTGATGAACGCGAACGACGAGCCGAGGTAGGCGGGGATCTTCCCCTTCGTCATGAGGATGTAGATGAGGGTCCCGACGCCCGAGGTGAACAGCGTCACCGAGGTGTCGAGCCCGACGAGGAACGGCACCAGCACCGTCGCGCCGAACATCGCGAACAGGTGCTGGAGCGACAGCGGGATGGACTGCAGGAGCGGGAGCCGCTCGTTCACGTCGATGGTGCGCGTGCGCATGGCGGGTCCGGTCAGACGATGACGAAGTAGACGAGGAACGCCGCGGCCGCCGCGTACATGAGCGGCGCCACCTCGCGCGCGCGGCCCGAGAGCGTCTTCAGGACGGCGTACGCGATGAACCCGGCGCCGATGCCGTTCGTGATGCTGTAGGTGAAGGGCATCACGGTGAGCACGAGGAACGCGGGGATCGCGTCCGTCGGCTCGTCCCAGGGGAGGCTGCCCACGTCGCGCATCATGAAGAAGCCGACGAGGACGAGCACGGCTCCGGTCGCCTGCGGCGGGACGACGCCCGCGAGCGGCGAGATGAAGAGGCACGCCGCGAACAGGATCGCGGTGACGACGGAGGTGAGGCCCGTCCGGCCGCCCGCCGCCGCGCCCGACGCGCTCTCGATGTACGTCGTCGCCGACGACGCGCCGGCGGCGCCGCCCGCCACCGCGGCGAGCGAGTCGATCATGAGCACCGTGCCCGGCCGCGGGTAGTTGCCCTCGGCGTCGATGTACTTCGCCTCCTGCCCGACCGCGACCACCGTCCCGACCGTGTCGAAGAAGTCGGAGAGCATGAGCGAGAACACGGTGAGCGCGGCGCCGGCGGCGCCGAGCACCGAGACGAAGCGGAAGTCGAACTTCCCGAGCTGGCCGAAATCCGGCATCGCGACCGGCGACGAGGGGAGGACGACCTCCCACGGCTTGAACCCGGCCGCGTCGCCCCACATCGCCTTCGCCACCACGGCGATGATCGTCGACGCGACGATGCCGATGAGGAGGGCGCCCTTCACGCGGCGGAGGACGAGGAAGCCGGTGAAGAGGAGCGTGAGCGCGAACAGCACGACCGGGAACCCGCGCAGGTGACCGCCGGTCCCGAGCGCGACCGGCACGGGATCCGCCGCGTTGCGGGAGACGAACCCCGCGTCGACGAAGCCGATGATGGCGAGGAAGAGGCCGATGCCGATCCCGATCGCCTTCTTCATCGAGAGCGGCACCGCCCTCACGATCGCCTGGCGCAGGCCCGTCGCGACGAGCGCGGAGATGACGAGCCCCTCCGCGACGATGACCCCCATCGCCGACGGCCACGGGAGCTTCATGCCGGCGACGAGCTGGAACGCCACGACGGAGTTCAGCCCCATGCCCGCGGCGAGGGCGAGGGGGAGGTTCGCGAGGAGGCCCATCGCGAGCGTCATCACCGCGGCGACGAGCGCCGTCGAGGTGAGGAGCGCCGGGAAGGCGAGCTGGTGACCCTCGACGTCGGTCACCTTGCCGAGGATCGCCGGGTTCACGAAGACGATGTAGGCCATCGTCATGAACGTCGTCGCCCCGGCGAGCAGCTCGGTGCGCACGTTCGTGCCCCGCTCGGCCAGCCCGAAGAACCGATCGAGCCGGGCCGCGAGGCCGGTGGGGGGAGAGGTCATGGTTCAGTCCTCGGAGCGCTTCAGTGAAGGTTCCACTGGATCATCGCCTGCGGCGCGGAGATGAGGTCGCTCGGGGCGCCGAGCTCCTCGTTGTCCGAGTGGTAGTGCAGATACCACTCGACGCCGACGAGGAGCGTGTTCTTCTTGCCGCCCGCGAGCGCGAGGGCGTCGACGAGCAGCTCGGGCTGCGCCATCACCTCGAGGCCGCGGGACCCGTCGAGCCGCTTCACGCCGTCGACGTCCACGAACCCGGTGAAGAGGAGCGGGACCTTGCCGGCCGCGAACGGGATCGTCCAGAAGGGGCTCACCTGCCAGGTGTGGTCGTACTGGACCGGGCCGACGCCGGGGATCTGGAGCTCCGTGTAGCGGTAGTACACGTTCACGCCGATCACGCCGAACTTCACGGCGAGGTCGCCGCCGAGACCGAGGAGGTACGCCTGGAAGCCGTTGCCCAGGTTGAGCTCGCCCGCGAGCCCGGCGTCCTTGAAGATGCCGAGCACGTTCCCCTTGTGGCCGAGGAGCCGGTTCAGGAACAGGCGCGGGTGGACCTCGGAGTACAGGTGCGACTTCGTGCCGTCGCGGGAGTCGCCCTGCATGAGGTCGGCGAACGCGAAGTTGTCGCCGTACTTCCAGGTGCTGAAGTGGTTCAGCGTGACGGTGTTCATCTGCCCGCCACGGATGTCGCTGCCGACGCTCGGGTCGTAGAAGTACCAGCCCTCGAGGACCTGGAGGTTCGTCGTGGCGAACTCCGCCCGGGCGGCGCTCGGCGCGAGGCCCGCGGCGAGGCAGAGGAGCACGGTGAGACGGATCAGGATGCGATTCATCGGGAGGTCCCTCCAGGGAGTGAGTACGGCAGGGCGCACTCCTACCCCCGGGGTCTGACGCCCGGACGGGTCCACATTTCGACTCAGGGCTAGGCCGCGGAAGCGCCGACCGGGCCCGGCGTCCGTGCCCGCCGGCGCTCGAACGAGAGGCCGAAGGCGGCTGCGGCGGCGATCAGGATCGCGACGCCCACCGCCCGGACCCAGTTCACGTCGGTGACTTCGAGGAGGCGGCTCGCGAGGAGCACGGTCCCGACGAGGAGCCCCTCCCAGAACGGGCCACGCGAGAGCCAGGAGAGCCCGCGCACCAGGCGGCCGACCGCGAGGAACGCGAGCGCGAGGTTCGCGACGATCGCCGCGCCGTGCCCGGTCTCGAGCGAGAGCCCCGCCGCGAACGCGACGACGGTCGCGACGAGGAGCATCGCCTCGCCTCGCGCGTGCGGCTCGACGTCGGTGCGGCGGAGCCCCATCACCGCCGCGGCCGCCGCGAGCGCGAACGCCGGGATCGCCGCGAGGAGGCCCGGGCTCGCGAGCCCGACCCGCAGCCGGACCGCGTCGGCGACCGCGGCGAAGGAGAGCGCCCAGGCGGCGAGGTAGAAGAGGACGCGCCCCACGGCGCGGAGCGCGGACGCGGCGGGCGCGAACGCGTCGCCGCGGGCGACGAGCGGCGCGGCCGCGAACGCGGCCGCGAGCGCGACGAGCGGGAGGAGGACGCCGTCGCGGACGCCGAGCAGGGCGGCGGCGAGCGTGCACGCGACGCCGATCGCGGCGGCCGCCGCGAGCGGCCCGGTCCGGTCGCGGGCCGGCTCGGGCGCGGGAGCGCCGGCGTCCTCGAGGTCGTAGCGCGCGGCGAGCGCGCGCGCGGCGCCGGGCGTCAGGAGGCCGTCGCCCTCCCACACGGGCAGCTCCTGCCGCAGGACCTCGCGGAACTCGCGCGACTTCTCCATCGACGCCCTCCTCGTGGATGTGCGCGATCGTATCACCCGGACGCGGAGGGGGTCGACCCGAGGGGGTGCGACCCGGTGCCCGCAGCCGGACCGAAGGTCCTGGGCGTCCCGCGCTCAACGAGCGGTCGAGCGCCAGCGGAAAGGCTCGCTACCCGGCGTCGACGTGCACCCTCACCGCCTCGGCCGTGCTCGCGTCGAGGACGGCGCCCCTGTTCATCGCGGAGAACGCGGCGGAGACGAGGTTCACGAGGAGCAGCACGACGACCACGACGAAGAAGCCGTGCAGGAACGCGCCCTGCTTGAGCCACAGGGGGATCGCGGGGTTCCTGAACACCTGCCGGACGCCGGGGAACCCGTTCTCGGCGAGCCACCGGTGCTCGAGCGTCGTGAAGATGGCTCCGGCCACGTCGACCCCGAGGATGAGGCCGAGGGAGCGCATCATGTTGAGGACCCCCCCGGCGACGCCGAGCTTGTCCCGCGGCGCGGAGCCCATGATCGCGCTGTTGTTCGGCGGCGTGAACAGCCCCATGCCCACCCCGAGGAGGACCAGTCCCCCGACGAGCAGCGGGACGTGCACGGCCGCGTCGAGCGACAGCAGGCTGAAGCAGGCGAGCGCGGACACGAGCATGCCGCTCGTGGTCAGGATGCGGGAGCCGTACCTGTCGGAGAGGTGCCCGGCGAACGGCGCGACGGCCGCCATCGCGAGCGGGACCGGCATGAGCAGGGAGCCGGTCAGCTGGGTGCCGAAGCGCAGCACCTTCTCCAGGTAGAACGGCATGAGGAACATGACCGCGAACAGGACGAAGTACGAGAGCATCCCCGTGACGTTCCCGAGCAGGAAGGTCCCGTTCCTGAAGAGCCTCAGGTCGACGAGCGGGTGCTCGGTCCTGAGCTCGACGACGACCAGCGCGGACAGGAGCACGCCCGCCGCCGCGAGCTGCCCGAGGACCGCCCGCGAGCTCCAGCCGAGCTTCCCGCCGTCGTTCAGCGCGAGGACGAGGAAGGCCAGCCCGGACGCGAAGAGCGCCGCCCCCAGGTAGTCGATGCGCTCCTTCCTGGTCGCCGGCTCGTTGCGGGGAAGGACGAGCAGGGCTGCAATCGTGCCAATCGCCCCGATCGGAATGTTGACGAGGAAGATCGCCCTCCAGCCCACGGCGGCGATGAGCGCGCCACCCACGAACGGTCCCACCGCCATCGAGACCGCCTGGACGGCGCCCTGGATGCCGATGGCCTTCCCCCGTTCGCCCGCGGGGAAGGCGTGGGTGATGAGCGCGACGGAGTTCGCCTGCAGCAGCCCCGCGCCCACCGCCTGGACGATGCGGGCCGCGATGAGGAACCCGGCCGTCCCGGCGACGCCGCACAGGGCGGAGCCGACGGAGAACACGACGAAGCCGACGTTGTAGAGCTTCGACCTGCCGTAGAGGTCCGCGAGCCGGCCGAAGAGCGGGAGGAAGATGGTCAGCGTCAGCATGTACGCCATCGCCACCCACTCGATGACCGACATCGACACGCCGAAGGTGCCGGTGAGCGTCGGCATCGCGACGTTCACGATGCTCACGTCGAGGGCCGACATCGTCGCGCCGAGCAGCACGGTCCCGAGGACGAACCACCTCCAGCTCGGGTGAGCGGCGATCGCGGGGTGTGGGAGCTGGAGAGCGGGCCACGGCTCGGCGGGCGCGTGCCGCAGGCCGAAGACCGGGTTCTCGGGGTTCGGCCCGGCGAGGTAGAGCGCTTCGGATTCGCCGCCGGCCTCGGGGGAGAAGCGGGGGTCGGCAGGACGGGGAGAGGTGCGCATCAGGACTCCTCCTGGGGGACGGCGATCGAGCGGTGGGGGACGGGTGAAGCAACAGCGGCAACTGGGGGGCGGACGAGAGATCCGGCGGCGCGGCGGCGTCGTCTCGACGCGTCGCTCGACGCGGGGGCGCCACGCGAGCGACGCGCGGCGCCTCGGGGGGCGGTCGTGCTCAGAACGCGACGACGAGCGTCGTGTCGTTCACGGCCCCGTCGGCCGCGTCTGCCACGGCGGCGCGTCCCGCGGCGACGCCCTGCGGCGCGTGCGCGGGCGCGGCGGCGCACGGGCGTGCGCGCTCGCGCTCGACGGGCGTGCGCGGAGCGGCGATCCGGGGCGAGGACGGTCGGACCTCGATCCCGGCCGGCCGCGGCGCCGTGGCCTCGGAACACGGGTGGGCTCGCGCCGGCGAGCGCGTCGCGACGCGCTCGCGCGGCAGGAGCTCGACGGCCGCGCACCCGGTGGCGCACGCGCCGTGGCTGCGGCGAGCGTGCTCGCGCGTGCCGGCCGACGCGCCGGCTCCGTCGCGGGAGCGCCCGGGCGCGCCGTCCGCGCGAGCGCCCCGTGAAGGCGGGACGGGGGTCGTCCGGGGCGCGGCCGCGGGAGGCGTCGACCCGCGCATGCGCGGACGCAAACCTCGCGTACCGTTCGGAGCGCGGGCCGCGGTCGAGCGCAACCGGCGACGCGGAGGTCACGTTCTCGGCGGCACGAGCGCGAGGGAGGGCGCCCGCACTCCGTCCCGGCGCCTCGAGGGCCGCGGCCGGGGAACGGAGGACCAGCGCCAGCACCAGTCCGACGACCCCACGCACCGCCATCTGACCCGATCGTAGCACTCGACGCTTCTCGCGCCCCCCGGAGACCACGATCTAAGCGTTGCAGCGGGCCCGGCCGCGGTCAAATCGGAACATTCGATGGTGCGATAACGATTCGCGATGTGGCGAGCCATCGCTGCGCGGGGTCGGCCGACGGGGTGAGCCGGGGTCACAGGTACGGCGAGAAGAGCCGCGCGACGCCGTCCCGGAGCTTCACCGGGAGCCGGCGCCCGTCCACGTCGGCCATCGTCACCCGCCGCGCGCGCCGCATCCGGTCCGCCGCGAGCGCCTCGACGCGCGAGGCGAGCGCGGGGTCGTAGCACTCCACGTCGAACTCGAAGTTGAGGCGGAGGCTCCGCGGGTCCCAGTTCGCCGAGCCGAGCAGCGTCCAGACCCCGTCCACCGCCATGAGCTTCGTGTGGTCGAACGGCGGCGGCGACGCCCAGACCCGGCAGCCGCGCTCGAGCACCTGCCAGAGCCCGGCGGTCTGCGCCCACTGGATGAACGGGAGGTTCCCGCGCTCGGGGATCACGACGTCGATCTCGACGCCGCGCATCACCGCGACGTCGAGCGCGGTGACGAGCCCCGCGTCGGGCAGGAAGTAGGGCGTCACGATGACCACGCGCTCGCGCGCCGTGGCGAGGGCGCCGAGGAGGATCCAGCGGATCGCCTCGAAGTCCTCGTCGGGACCGTCGGTGATGCCGCGCGCGAGCACGTCGCCGGCGCGCTGGAGCGGCGGGAAGAACGCGGGCCCCTCGAGCGACTCGCCGGTGGTGAAGAGCCAGTCCTCGGCGAAGGCGGTCTGGAGGTGCTCGACGACCGGCCCCTCCACGCGGGCGTGGAGGTCCATGAACGGCGGCCGGCCGTCCATCGAGAGGAAGTCGTCGCGGATGTTCATCCCGCCGGTGAAGCCGAGCTTCCCGTCCACGACGAGCACCTTGCGGTGGTTCCGGAGGTTCACGAACGGGAGCCAGGCGGGCGTGAGCCGCGGCAGGAACAGCTCCGTCGGGATGCCGAGCCGCAACAGGCGCCGGTGCGCCGCGGGCCAGCGGTAGCGCGCGCCGACGGCGTCGATGAGGACCTTCACCTTCGCCCCGCGCTCGTGGGCGCCTGCGAGCGCCGCCGCGATGGCGTCGCCCGCCACGCCGGGGTCGAAGATGTACGTGCAGAGCGTCACCGAGCGCTCGGCCCGGTCGATCGCGGCGCGCATCTCGCCGTACGCGCGGGGGCCGCCCTCGAGCGGGGTGACGGAGTTGCCGGCCACGAGCGGCCGGCGTACCGCGCCGTCGGCGAGGGCGACGAGCGAGCGCAGGTGCTCCGCCTCGGGCGGCAGCGCCGGCGGCGGCGGCCGGAGCGCGTCGGGCACGCGCGCGCGCACCTCGGGGAGCCGGAGCGCCTGCGCGCGCCGGCGGAATCCGGTTCACGCCGAGGACGAAGTACGCGCCCGCGCCGAGCAGCGGCGCGAGCCAGATGAACCCCACCCACCCGAGCGCCGCGCGGACGTCGCGCTTGTGGAGCACGACGTGCCCCGTCGCGACGAGCGCGACGGCGACCCAGAGCACGGCGACGACGACGGCGCGGACGTCCTGGAGCACGCATCTCTGAGTGAATCAGAGCGTCCGTGCGGAGTCGAGCGGGACGTGGGCGCGGCGCCCGCGGGGGGCGAGGGCGGGCGGCGGCGGCTTACCCCCGGCGCTGGAGAGAGCCCTGTCGGCCTGCCCGAGCCGTCACCGCGCTCGGCGCCGGCAACGGAGCGTCGCCGCGAGGAGGAGCGTGGCGAGAGGCCCCCCACCACCCGCGCCCCCGCAGGAGCAGCCGCCCAATCCTCCGGCCGCCCCGCCCACGTCGAGGACGCACGCGGCGGGATCCTCGGGCGCGGGGCGGGGCGCGACGCCCTCGCCCGCCCGGATCTGGAAGGCGTCGCTCCCGCTCTCGCGGGGATCCGCCTCGGCGAGGCCGAACCAGGTCCCGCCCCCGGGCAGCGAGATCGCCGTCGTGGCGGGGCAGTCCACCTCGATCCGGACGGACACGTCGGCCTCGACGCCGAGCGGCGTACCGAGCGCCACGATTCGCGCGGGGGCGCCGTGCCGGAGGTGGAGCGTTCCGCGCGACCCCGGGCGACCGCACGCGGTGATCGTGGCGCCGTCTCCAGCGACCGGGACCGAGACCTGGAATCCCGCCACCCCGCCCTGCAGAACGACGTTGCCGAGCTCGTCCAGGAACGAGGGGCCGGGCGGGACGTACACGACCCGCGGCTCGCCGGCGTACAGCGGGGCTTCTCGCGAGGCGCATCCGGCCATGTCGTGCCGCGCCGCGATGCAGCGCACGTAGGCGGCCACGCCCGGCCAATCCGGGAACGTGGCCTCCGCGGCCGCGACGACGTCGTCCGCGTAGGTCGCGAGCGTCAGATCCATCCGGTCCAGCGCGAGCGCGAGCGCCTCGAGCTGGAGGAGCGCCGCCGCGTCGCAGGCCCCGTCGCACGCGGGAACTTCCCGGAGCCCCACGTGCAGGTCCCACAGGAACGACGACCAGATCTGGCCGTCGAGGTGGTCGTGACCCGTCCGCCCGTCGACGGTGTCGAGGCCGGTGAAGGACCCGAGCGTCCCGCGCCCGCGGCAGGTCGTCTCCACGTCGGTCCGCCGCAGCTCCGGGAGGCCCAGCGCGCGCGCAGCGAAGAGCCCGAGCGCCGGCCGGCCCACCTGGACGGCCGCGAGCGCGTCGGCGGTGCCCTCGGAGGCGGCGCCCCCGTCCATCAGCGTCCCGAGCTCGTCGAGGGAGAACCAGAAGCTCCCGCGCCGCGCGACCGCCGCGTGCACGAGCTCGTGGTACAGGACGGCCGGGTCGTACGCGTAGTCCGTCGCCGCGCCCTGGCCCACCACCACCCGGTTCCGGAGCTCGTCGTAGAGCGCGTCGTCGAGGCCCGATCCGCCGCGGCCCACGTTGACGAACGTCTGGAACGGGGAGGCGTTCGGGAAGGGGAACCCGCCCTCGGGATCGAGGGTTCGGAGGAACCGCGCGCTGCGCGCGAGGTGGTGGTAGGTCTGGACCTCCGCGAAGGCGTCTTCGAACGAGGTGCCCGTGGCGTCGGGATCGGGTCCGTAGAGCTCCGACCCGTCCGGCGAGGCGTGCGGGGCACAGGCGCTCGGCTCCGAGTCCGTGGGGAAGGCGCCATCGCAGCCGAGGACCGGGCCGTACGTCCCCTCGAGCCGGTCCGGCGCGGTGAGGTCGAGGAGCTCCACCTCGATCGGCGAGGCGCACGTCGAATGGAGCGCCCCCTCGAGCGGGCACGCGGCGGCGAGCGTCTCCGAAGGCGACAGCTCGTACACCCTCCCGCGGAACCGCTGGAGGAGGTCCTGGCGGAGGCGGACGGCGCCCGTCTCGGCGTCCACGACCGCGCGCCACGAACCGGCCGGACGCGAGGTCATGAACGTCACCTCGTACGATGGGTGAATAGCCTCCGGGCCGCGGATCCAGACGCGCCTGACGGATGGGGATCCCTCGGCGCGCGCGCCCCGCCCGGTCGAGGAGAGCGCCGCGCGAGCCGCCTGGTCCTCCGGGACCCGGAATTCACCGCGGGCGGGCGGCAGCACGGTGGCGCGCACGAGCCGGACCCCTCCGTCCTCGTCCACCGCCGCGAGCGCGTCGCCTCCCAGGACGGGCACTCCCCGGAGCCGGCGCTCGTAGCGGTGCACGGTCCACGCGCCGAGCGGGCGGGTCGCGCGCCACCGGAGATCGACGCCCTCGCCCGCGGCGCCGGACCGGGCGAGCGCGGCGCGCGCCGCGTCCCCGCGGCCCGGCTCCGGAGCGGGGAGCGCGACGGCGAGGCAGAGGAAGGCACCGGCGATCATCGCGGCACTCGGTCCCGAGAACGCGGCGATCATACACGAAACGAAACGGCTCTCCTCCGCGCGCGAGGAGGAGCGGGACGCCCGCCGCGATCGGAGCAGCGGAGCCGCACCACGCTCTCAGTGAATCCCGGGAGTTGTCGCGGCACCGGCGAGCGCCGGCGTCACCTGAGGGGGGAGGCTCGCGCGCGAGCCTCCCCCGCCGGCCCGACGGCGAGCGGATTCCGTGAGCCATCCGTGAGCGGATGCGTGGGAGGGATTCGCGCACACGCCTTTCCGGGAGGGGACCATGGAACGAAACGGTCAGGTCACGCGGCTGACGTTCGGGCTCGGGCGATCGGCGAGGCGCCCGCTGGTCGCGGCGGTCGCCGCGCTTCTTTGGGCATGCGGCGGCCACGAGGTGGACAGCGAGTTGGCCGCGGACCCCGCGACGGTGACCGACACGTGCCGGGCGTCGACGCTGGACTGGCCGCTCGGGGCCACCGAGGACCAGCGCGTATGCTCCGGGGCGTGGGAGTACCAGTGCTGCGATCTCGGGAACCAGACCGAGAACACCTGCAAGCATGCGGACACGGTCTCCAACTGGGCTTACCGGGAGACGCAGACCGGCTCGAGCTGCGCGACGGTCTGCACGAGCTACAAGGAGGTGTGCAGGAGCATGTGTCCCGTCACCGGATGCGAGGGCGACCCGTGCACGGAGGTCTGCGCCACGTGGGGGTACCGGTGCTCGTGGCCGGGCTGCACGGGCACGGACGCTGCCCTCAAGAGTCGTGCGCTGAACGCCGTGTCCGCCGCGGACACGGGGTGCCTGGACCGAGCGGCTCCGCCGACCATCCTGGGGGTGAGCGCGCCGCCGCTCATCACCTCGACCACGAGGGAGACCTGCACGGTGACGGTGGCGAACGTGCCGGTGGGGCACGACGGCACCGTGAACAAGTGCGACACGATCGCGCACGGCGCCTATTGCGGATGGTCGAACCGGCTGTACGACCGCTGCGACTTCACGGTGACGAACAAGGACGGGACATCGCCGAGCCTGGCGTCGAATTCCCTCTGTACCCAGCCCTCCATGTACACGGCGGCGAACCTCCCGTTCTCGTCGGTCAAGATGGTCACCCTGGACGGGCGGGTGAGGAACACGCCGAAGTGCTCCACGTGCGAGGGGACGTCCTACCTGGGAGCGACGCCCGGAAACCCGGCGGTTCAGGGGAAGTACGCGTGCCTGCAGGACAGCCTGACACGGCTCGGCACGAACGCCCAGGCGACGGGCAAGGTGCCCGACCTTGCGAAGCGGCTCGTCCAGCGTGCGGAGCTCGAGTACGAGCTCTTCGGGACCCAGCTCACGGCCTTGCAGCAGCCGAACGCGCGAAGCCTGTACACGACCTACCCGACCTACACGCCGGCGTGCGGGCAGGACCCCAGCCTCTCGCTCTCGCCGACCTGCAGCGGGGACGGGACGGTGATCGGGAAGCTCACGATGTGCGACCGGCTGCGGGACGAGCACGCGCCGCTCGCGCTCGCGCAGCAGGAGGCGGCCTACTGCGTGGACGCGTGGAACGACGTGAAGGCGCTCGCGGCGAGCGCGCCGTCGTGCAGCGCGCTCACCGGCTACAAGGCGGGGTGGGTGCAGGAGTCGACGGAGATCCTTCGCAAGGCGATGAGGGTGATGTCGGTGCCACAGGCGAGCCGGAAGACGGAGCTGCAGGCCCGGATGGCGCTCACCGGGCGGTGGTTCGAGAACCGCAAGGCGGTCGGCGACGACCGGCTGCTGCTCTGGCGCGACGCGGAGATCGTCACCGGGAGCCTCGCGCAGGGGGCTTACTACGACCGGACGCGGGCGCTGGACGTCGTTCCGCCAGGAGACGTGACGACGCGTGACGCGTTGATCGGGGGAAGCTGGACGATCGACCACGAGATCCTGAACGCGCTCCTCGACGACTACGGCGCGACGGGAAAGCCGCCGCTCGCGGGGAAGAGGGCGGGGCCGGCGGTGTTCCTGCTGGCGGACGCGCTCACGGCGACGAGCGAGCGGCTGAACGAGGCGGACTTCCAGCACGACCTCGGCTGCCGGTTCCTCGCGTGCGGGAAGACGAGGGTGAGCGAGATGCACCGTGCGCTGGGCGCGATCCCGAGCCCGGCGGAGCTGGACGCGGCCTGGAGGGACGCGGGCGACGTGCCGGCCGCCTGGAAGGACCTCTTCTACAAGCTGTGGGACCGCCACGACGAGGTGGTGCAGCCTGCGGTGCTGGACGCGCTCGGGATGGACCCGGCGAACCTCTCGCTGTACGGCCCCGACCTGGTGCGCGGCGCGGACCCGAAGTCGGTGGGGGTGTTCGCGCTGTCGCGGGTGACGAACCCGTCGCAGGCGAAGGCGGCGCGGTACGCCCAGAGCGGCCGGTTCCGGTCGGCGGACACCCTGGCCCTCGAGACGAACCTGCTCGAGTCGACGCTCGCCGTGGTGCGCGAGAAGGTGGGCTACTACAAGAACGAGCTCGAGGCGGATCGGACCGGGTACCAGGACGCGTTCGCGGGGCTCATCGACGCGCAGCTCACCTTCGTCAACGCGGAGAACGACGCCTCGCAGCTCGTCGCGCAGATCCAGGCGCGGTCGCAGCTCACGCTGGACGCGCTCGACGACATCGACGCGCTCCGGGTCTCGGCGACGATGGACGCCGAGCGGTTCGGCGACTTCGCGCTGCAGTACCAGAAGCTGGTCGAGGCCCTGGAGAAGTCGGCCGGTGACGGGCCGTACCTCCAGTCCGACGCGTCGTCGTTCACCGCGTCGCCTTTCGACGCGAGGTGGAGGACGGGCGCGGTGCGACCGAACGTGCCCGGGCTGGCCGTGAAGGCGATTCCGGTCACGCAGGGTCAAATCGTGCGCGTGGAGGTGTCCGGGCAGTGGTCGCCGACCTGTGCCATCGGGGAGGCGGCCGGCGGGTTCAACCCGCCGCTCGCGAACTTCGCCGGCGCCATGACCGGGTCGCAGGGGTACCAGATTGGCTACTCGAGCTCGAACCGGACCTACACCGCGGAGCACACCGACACCACGGAGTTCAGCGACACCGACAAGGCGCTCAAGGGCGCAGGGGCGGTCGGCGGGGCCCTGACCGGCATCGGGGCTGCGACGGGGAACCTGCCGGTCGCCGCCGTGGGGGCGATCATCAGCGTCGGCGCCTCCATCGCCGACCTGTTCTTCGGAGGAGGCGGCGGCGGAGATACCAGCACCACCAGCTCGGAGGGCTGGGAGAACTCGTACCAGTCGACCGCGGCGTTCAACCACGGGCTGCGGGTGAAGACGTCGCCGTTCAAGAAGTTCCCTGCGGGCGCCCTGCTGGCGGTCCGAATGAGGGAGGGCACCTGGGAGGACGCGGACATCCTCGACGTGGACGTGGTCCAGAACCCCTCGACGGCCATCGTCGTCGCCTCGAAGAACGCGGCCGACACGAGGCAAGATCCTCTACTTCGTGGTGAACGACAAGTACTGCTACGACGGCCCCGACGACGGCTCGCTGGGCGGGCTCGACGTGACGGTGACGACCCTCACCCCGCTCAAGGACGTGGCCAAGGTGGTGCAGGGCGCGATGGTGAAGTCGTACCAGAGCATCCGGGCGCAGACCGAGGGCTACCTGGTGCAGCAGGGCAAGATCCTGGGCACGGATCTGGCGAAGCTGCGCGACGAATCGCTGAGCACGCTCTACACCGCCTGCATCGACGAGGGGATCGCGGCCACGATCTGCGATCTCTCGACGTTCAACTCGAACGTCCTCACCTTCTACAACGCCTGGGTCTCGGTGCAGCTCAACCAGGCCGAGCGACAGGTGGAGATGAACGACCTCGTCCGCCAGGTTCGGATGCACGCCATCGAGCTCGACGCGCTGGCCGCGCAGGTGGGGGAAAGGCTCGTGTCTCGCAGGGAGCGAACCTCATGGCGTCGCGGGACCTCCTGAACCTCGACGCCACGGCGATGCGCTCCAACAGCGAGATGCTGGTGAAGGTGCTGGACGTGTACCTGTACCCGTTCCTGCGCGGGAAGTACCCCGAGACGCTCCAGGGCGACGGCTCGCTCGTCGGGCTCCTCGCGGACGCGGACGCCCAGTCGAAGTTCAACCTCATCTCGACGCAGCTCGACTGGACCCTGGGGTGGGACCAGCACGCGAAGAACCTCGTCGCCGCGACCGAGAAGATCCAGGACAAGCTGAACGAGGCGGACATGCGGTACGCGACCAACCTGGGCCAGGTGAAGCAGACGACGGTCGTCTTGGCGATCCGCAAGCCGGACTCGGTGCCTCCGAAGCTCGAGCCCGGCCAGCTCGCCTGCGAGACCCAGCCGGAGCCGCTCGGGTGCTCGACGACCTGCGTCCCATGCGAGCTCCCCGGGTGGCCGGAGGGGTGCACGGAGGCGTGCGTTCCCTGCGCGACGCCCGGCGCGCCCGAGGGGTGCACGCCGGACTCGGTGCTCGCCGAGGCCGACATCGGCTGGGGGCAGTACCTCTCGAACGGGAAGGCGATCTTCCGGGAGATGTCGCCGGCGCTGGCGCGGGAGGTGTGGCGGCAGATCGTGCAGGGCGAGCCGGTGCAGCTCGTGGTCGCGCCCGAGGACCTGTACCAGAACGAGAACGTCACGCAGCCGCAGTTCGCGAGGCAGCTCGCCTGCACGCAGCTGTACCCCGTGATCGTCGCCGCGGGCCTGCAAGCCGCCACGGACGAAGGCTTCCCGGCCGACACCTACGACCTGAACCCGCTCTTCGTCCCGGCGCACGCGAGCCGCGACCTCACCATCGCGACCCCGGGGGCGCTCGAGCACTTCTTCGGCGCGAACGACGCGTGGCTCAACTTCCCGCTGACGGTCCTCGCCGGGTACGCGAACCAAGCGCCGGAGCTCTTCGCCACGGTCCCGAAGTCGGGCGTCGTGAAGGCCCTCGGCGCCGGGGAGGGCCTCTCGGCCATCCTGCCGAAGCTGACGCTGGAGGCCGGCTACCGCGACGTCCTCGATCCGGCGCACCTCGTGACCGATTCCACCGGCTCGAGAGAGCACCGGCACACGATGGCGCTCCTCCTCGTCCTCGAGGTGGAGTACCGGAACGCGGGCAAGAAGCCGACCTGGCTCAGCACGAGGTGCCGGCCGTAGGCGCACTCAGGAGCCGAGGCCCTGCCCGCCTCGCGGGCGGGCCTCCGGCCCCTACCGCTCGAAGCGACGCTGCTGCCCTGAACGAGACGGGAGGTCGCCATGATCCCGAGGAGCCTCTTCTTCGCCGTCGCCGTCGTCGTCGCCGCGACGCTGCCGCTCGCGGCCGTCGCGCAGACCCAGACCGCGCAGGACGCGAAGGTGCAGGCGCCGGAGCTGAAGGCGCCGGAGCGGGCGTCGCTCGTGGGCCAGCTGTCTTCCGTCGTGTTCGGGGCGGCGGACCTGGCGCGGGGGGAGTACACGATGCCGTCGCCTCTCGAGGCGCCGGGCGAGCGGGGGGCGCTGCTCGCGGAGGTGTTCCCGTCGTACTCGCCGGAACATGGCGTGTCGGAGTGGGGCGCTGGCTGGCAGTCGGCGCTCGCGATCACGCGGTTCCGGGTGACGGGGGACGTCGCCTACACGGCGGCGGACCAGCTCACGAGCCCGTTCGGACGGCTGGTGAAGGGGACGGACGGCTACTGGTACCCGCTGGGCCTCGCCGAGCGGGTGCGAGTGGCCTGGGACACGGCGGCCGACGTGCTGACGGCCTGGCTGTCCGACGGGACGGTGATGACGTTCGGCGGGACGGCGAAGCTCGCGGTCGCCGGGAAGGGGACCTACGCGTGGTACCTCACCGAGGTCCGGACGCTGACGGGCCGCAGGACGCGGGTGGACTGGGTCGCCAACCCGTCCGGCCGGCGCTTCCCGACGGCGGCGTGGTGGGGCGGGGCGGGTGACGACTACCAGTACCGGGCCGACTTCGGCTACGAGGCGCTCGCCTACCCGTTCGACGACTATCGCCCCGGCGCGCCCTCCCGGCTCGACCGGCGGGTGAAGACGGTCACGGTGCTCGCGAAGCACGCGGCCACGGGTGCGCTCGTGGAGCGCTGGCGGTACGAGCTGACCTACCAGCCGGCGGGGCACGGGCCCGGGTTCCTGCTCTCGTCCGTTCAGAAGGTGTACCGGTCGCCGGGAGGGGAGGAGCGCGCGCCGGCGACGACCTACGCGTACGCGCGATCGCCGGATTGGCTCGCGACCGTCCGCGCGGAGCCGGTGGCGAAGGCGGCGGCGCTCCTCTCGCTGGCGCCCGACATCCTCCGGCCCGGCGAGAGCACCCTGTTCGACGCCGACCAGGACGGGATGAACGACGTCGAGTGGTCGTACGACTTCCGGCTGCTGCGCCAGACGGAGAGCGGGTTCGTCTCGGAGGCGCTGCCCTACCCGCCCGCGGGGGCGGCGGTGTCGCAGGCGTGCCGGCCCGCGCCGTCGGTCAACAACGCGCCGCGGGCGCTGTCGCAGCTGCGGCTCGGCGTGGGGGACGAGAAGCACTACGTGGTGTCGCTCGTCCGGGACGCGAGCGGGAACACGCAGTTCACCGCGTGCGAGCGGGACGGGACCGCGCACTTCCGGTCGGCGACGGAGCGGTACACGCAGGTGCTGTCGGGGAACTGGGTGCTGGGCCCGACGGTGCGGCTCGCGGACGTGAACCGGGACCACCGGCCCGACCTGGTGAGGGTCGGCTACAACGTCATTCAGGTCCTCGCGAACGCGAGCACGGCGTCGGCGTTCGGGTTCACGGCGACCGCGACGATCCCCCTGACGAACAACCTGACGCCGGACACGGCGTGGGTGCAGGACTTCAACGGCGACGGGATCGCGGACGTCATCGGCCGGTCGGCCCAGGGGCTGACCGTGTGGCTCGGGAAGGGCAACTTCCAGTTCGCGACGTGGGGCCCGACCTACGCGTTCGCGACGAGCGGCGGGGTGCCGCTGTCGATCGCGGACCTCGCGCTCACGTTCGTGGACGCGAACAAGGACGGCCTCGTCGACGTGGTGGCGACGCAGAAGGCGGGATTCGGCGCCTACCTGTTCATGAACACCGGGAAGGGGTTCGTCCAGGCGGACGTGCCCGGGCTCTCGGGCATGGTCGCGACGCTCGACGACCCGCCGATCGTCGCGGACCTGTCGGGGAGCGGGAACACCGAGGTGATCTGGAAGAAGGACGGGCAGGCGTGGCGGGTGGAGCTGGACGGCCCCGCGACCGGGCTGATGACCTCGGCGGACGACGGAAAGGGGACGGGGCTGGCGCTCGGATACGGGCGAGCGCACCCCGCGCCGGGAGGACGGGAGCGGCAGGCGGTGCTCTCGTCCTTGACGGTGGAGTCGTCGGGCTACGGCACCGCGAGCTACGGGTACGACTACGGAGCTCCGACGCTGCACGGGGCGGGGAAGTTCCTCGTCGGGTTCGGAGAGGTGGAGCGGAGCGATTCGCTGGGGAACGAGTGGGCCCGGTTCCTCAACGCAGACGCGTACGCGGGGGTGCTCGCGGCCACGGCGACGCGGGACGCGTACGTGCCGGGGCTCGAGAAGTTCGAGGAGAAGACGTACGAGGACGCGACCTACCAGGGCGTCCCCTGGAAGCGCCTCGTCGCGGAGGAGTCCGGGTGGCGGGCCACCGACGGCTCGGGCGCGAAGACGAGCAAGATCACGCGGACGCTCGCGTTCGAGCGCGAGATCTGCCCCTCGCTGGTCGAGCGCGATCTGCCCCTCGCTGGTCGAGCGCGAGATCTGCCCCTCGCTGGTCGAGGGCGCGAGGGGCGCACGCACGCTGACCGTCCAGACGACGCACGACTGGTCGCTCCCGGCCTATGCGCAGAGTCTCGCCTGCCTCGCCGCCTCGACCGTCGAGACGGGCACGCACGCCGACCCGTCGCTCGACTTCGGCCACGAGACGGAGATCGGCCGGAACGCCCTCGGGCTCGTGACGAGCGTGGCCAGCGTCGCCCCCGGGGAGATCTGGACGCTCCAGACCGTGACCTACAACCCCGAGTGGCTCGTCGAGACGATCTCGAACCCGGGGAAGGGAACGACGACGATCGTGTACCACCCCTCCACGCGGCTGCCGATCCGGGTCGTCGCGCCGGACGGCGTCGCGGTGGAGGCGATCGAGCGCGACCCCCTCACGGACGGGATCACGTGGCTCCGGACGACGCGCGGCGCGCTCGCCCACCAGCAGTTCTTCCGCTACGACGGGCTCGAGCGGCTCCGTTCCGCCTGGGACGACCTCGGCGCCGGCTCGGAGGCCAACCCGGACGTCCGGCTCGCCTACGCCTTCGCGACCGCGACGACGCCCGCGTCGGTCCGCACCTGGACGCTCGTCGACGCCGCGGTGCCCGCCGTTCGCGAGTCCGTGGACTTCCTCACCGCGGCAGGCGAGCCCCTCGCCACGGCGCAGAGCATCCCGGAGGGCTGGGCCTTCGGCCGCCTCACCTGGCGAGACCGGACGGCCGGCCGGACCACCGGGTTCCTGCGGCCCACCATCCCGGCGAGCCTCGACCCCGCCTCGCTCGATCACGGGACGCTCTTCGCGGGCGCGGACGAGGTGGAGCGCACGGTGGCGGGCCCCCTCGGCGTCGCCCACGAGAGCGTCGTCCGGCTGCACGCCGGCGTCGAGCGGTGGGTCGCCGAGAGCCTCTATCTCGACGCCGGACGCGTCGTCCGCGACGCCTGGGAGAACGGGACGTACCGGACCACGCGGGCGACGGACGCGTCCGGAGACCCGCTCGCCTCGTGGGACGAGGCGGGCACCGGCTGGTCGTACGTCCACGATGCCCTGGGCCGGCTGCGCGAGGTGCGGCTCCCGGACGGCGCCCGGCACCGGACGAGCTACGACGCGCACGGCCGGACGAGCCGCGTGGAGCGCACGGGCGTCGCGACGATCGAGTACCGCTACGCGCCCTTGAGCGGCCTCCTCGCGGAGAAGGCGTTCCTCTCGCCGGCCGGGGTCCTGCGGAGGAGCGTCGCCTTCGCGTACGACTCCATCGGCCGGGTGAGGGTGGAGACGCACTCGACGCCGGAGGGCGAGACCCAGCGCTTCGACCTCTACTACGACGGCGCGACGCCGGAGGCACCCTCCGCGGCCGGTCGGACCGGCCTCCTCACCGCGGTCTCGGGCGACGGTTACGTGAAGCGGCTCGACTACCGGGCGGACGGGAAGATCACGCGTCGGACGCTCGAGATCGGTACCTGGCGGAAGGTCGTGACCGACGTCGCCTACGACGAGGCGGGCGATCAGCGCGGTCAGGCCTCCTCCGTCTTCTCGGGCGCCACGCGCCTCGTCTCGTCCTCCACGCTGGACGAGTACGACGGGCACGGGCGCCTCCGTGCGACCACGCTGAACGGGAATGCCTTCGCGACGTACGCCTTCGGCGGGAACGGTCTCCTCGCCGGCGCGAGCTTCGTGAGCGGCGACCAGCTCGCGTTCTCCTACGACGGTCTCACGCGCCGCCTCTCCGGCTCGGCGCAGGGGACCGCGGCGTGGGCCGCCGCGACCTCGCAGCGGATGAACGCGCGCGGGCTCGTCGAGAGCGAGGCGATCCAGGTGGGCCCACTCTCGCTCTCGCGCACCTACCGCTACTCGGCGCAACGGTTCCTCGAGGGCTCGACCGACGCGCAGAAGGTCTACGGGTACCGGTTCGACCCGTCCGGCCTGCCCACGCACATCGACGACGACGGGGTCTCGAAGGACCTCGTCCGGGACGGGTGCTCGCTCATCGCGGGCGACGTCGCCTACGCGTGCGACGACCTCGGCCGGACCCGCCAGCGAGGCGATCTCACCCTCGCGTACGGGCCCGACGGCCAGGTGGCGCGCGCGCAGCGCGGTGTCCGGGTCTGGACCTTCGTCCACGACGAGGCGGGCCAGCGGCTCGCGAAGCTCGAGGGAGGGGTTCCCGTCGCGGCCTACCTCGAGGAGGGCTATCTCGACGACGTCCAACTCGTGCAGCCGGTGAAGATCGCCGGCCGCACCGTCGGCGTCATCCGGAACGGCGCCTTCGAGACGGTGGCGACCGACCTGCGCGGCACCGTCCTCGCGGAGGCGGACGGGACGGCCCGCATCGCCTCACCCTTCGGTAGCCGCGGCGCGCACCCCGCCCTCGCCGACGCGATCGACTACGTCGAGAAGGGTTTCGACGCGGACCTCGGGCTCGTGCGGATGGGCGTCCGCGACTACGACCCGGCGATCAACCAGTTCACGACGGCGGATCCGCTGTTCCTGGAGGAGCCTTCACGGTGCGTCAAGAGCCCGGGCGAGTGCAACCTGTACGCGTACGCGCTCAATCTCCCGAACCAGCACACGGACCCGACAGGCGAGCAGGTGAGGCCGCCGAGGGTGGGGCCGACGGTACGGGACGGCCTCGCCGCGGCAAGGCTCTTCCGCTTCAACAACGCGCTGGAGGAGCTGGCGCGGCGCGACCCGCTCACCCGACGCGACTACCTGCGCCCGCCGAACTCCGTTCCGAGCGAGGTCGAGGTGTATCGGATCGAAGCTCAGGTACGGACGCTGAGAGCCATGCAGGAGTCGCCTCTCGGTCTCCACCAGCCGGAGACCCTGGGCGGCAGTCCGTGGACCGTGGCGACCACGCCCTGGCAACGCCAAGTCTTCCGGCGGAACGACATCGACTGGGCGCTCGTGCGACCCGAAGGCGCGCCCAGGGCTGGATTGACCAACTGGGATGCGGCCCGGCTCGGCTATGCGCCCGGTCGCCTCAACCCCGAGACCGGAAGATGTGGAGGACGTGATCCTGCACCACGCCAACTCGGACCCGCGCGGTGCCATCATCGAGCTGTGGCGCTCCACCCACGGCGCGGTTCCGCACGAGATGGACCCGCCCGGTCCCTGGCGCGCCGATTGACCCGACTGGGCGGAGGCCTTCGAGAGGGAGCGGCCCGCGTACTGGCGCTGGCGAACGGGGGAGTACAATCCGCCCCCTTCGGAACGACTCGTCCTGCCGGGAGACAACAAGTGACGGAGCGGCAATGGTTCTTCGTCGCCCACCTGGGCGAGCGCGGCTTCCGGCCCGATCCGCTCGCGAAGTACTGCATTCAGCTTTTGGACGAGAACGGGCAGTCCGTCGAGGAGTGCTACGTCGACGAGCACGGCGTCCCGGTGGCGCCGTGCTCGTTCGCGGTACCGAGGGCCGTCGTCGAGGCGGCCTTCCGGCAGGAGCATGGTCGAGGTGACTACGTCGATCCCGCCGGCCGGAGCGTCCGGCCGTTCTAGGGGAACGAGAGTCGCCTCGAGCTCGACACCGAGATCCCCGGCACGTCCCCCTGGTCGCAGCGCATCCTGCTCCCTCGCGCGGGGGTGCGACCCCTTGCCGCAGGAAACGGCCTGCTATCATCCGCCGCATCGTCCAGGCGGGTCGTCCGTGCTCCACGGGATCTCGAAGATCACGAGGCCGGCGCTGGGGCGCGCCCTCGCGCGCCCCAGCCTCTTCAACCGCCTCGACCGGGCGGCCGCCGATCACCCGATCACGTGGATCGGCGCCCCCGCGGGGAGCGGCAAGACGGTCCTCGTCGCGAGCTGGCTGCAGGCGAGGAAGAGACCGTCCCTCTGGTACCAGATCGACACCCGCGACGCCGACCCGGCCTCGTTCTTCTACTTCGTTCGGGAGGGTGCGACCCGCCTCGCCCCGCGCAAGCGCGGGACGCTCCCGCTGCTCACGCCCGAGTACGCGCTGGGCCTCGAGGCCTATGCGCGGAGCTTCTTCGAGCAGGTCGGCCGCCGGCTCCGCCCGGGCACGGTGATCGTCCTCGACGACTACCACGAGCTGCCCGAGGAGGCGTCGCTCCAGGCCCTCATGCCCATCGCGCTCGGCTCTCTTCCGGAAGGTGTGCGCGTCGTCGTCGCCAGCCGGGCCGCCCCGCCGGCTCCCTTCGCGCGGCTCGTGGCCCACCGCAGACTCGCCCGGATCGAGCCGGAGGAGCTGAACCTCACCGCGGCCGAGACGCGGGAGCTCGCGCGGCTGCACCACGGCAAGGACCTCTCGGAGGCCGAGGCCGCCGCCCTGCGCGACCGGACCGACGGGTGGATCGCCGGCACCGTGCTCCTCCTCCAGGGACGCCCGTCGGGCGACGGCCACGCGGGCGAGCCCGAGACGCGGGACGTCCTGTTCGAGTACTTCGCCTCCGAGCTGTTCGACCGCGCCCCCGGCTCGACCCGCCGCTTCCTCCTCGAGACCGCTCTCCTGGCTCGACCGAGCGTCGGCGCGGCGGAGTCGCTCACCGGCGAGGGCGGGGCAGGCGACATCCTCTCCACCCTCGTTCGGCGCAACTACTTCGTCGTGCGGCTCGACGGGCAGGAGCCGCGATACCGGTACCACCCGCTCTTCCGCGAGTTCCTGCGTCGCCCGTTCGCGCAGGGCGCACTCCCCGGAGCAGTGGCGGGCGCTCACCCGGCGCGCGGCCGACGTCCTCCTCCGGGACGGAGGGGCGGACCACGCCGCAGCGCTGATGATCGAGTCGAGAGACCACGACGCCCTCGCGCAGCTCGTCCTCGACCGGGCTCCTGCGCTCGTCCGCCAGGGACGCTTCGCGACCGCGGAGTCGTGGCTGCGCGCGCTGCCTTCGGAGCGCGTCGGGCGATCGGCGTGGCTCAGCTTCTGGCTCGGGCAGTGCGAGGCCGCCCGGTCGCCCTCGGGCGGCCGGCCCCACCTCGAACGCGCCTATGCGCTCTTCAAGTCGGCCGACGATCCGGCGGGGATGTTCCTCGCCTGGGCCGCCTTCGTGGACACGTTCTTCTACGTCTGGGATCGGTTCGGCCCCCTCGATCCCTGGATCGAGGAGCTGGGGGCGCTCCGAAGGCGTCACCCGAGCTTCCCCTCGCGCGAGGTGGAGGCCCGCGTGACGTTCGGCGCGATGAGCGCCCTCATGTGGCGCAAGGCGGCGGATCCCGACCTCGACACCTGGGTCGAGCGAGCGCGCGCGCTACTCCGCACCGACCTCGAGGCGGAGCCGAGGATGCGGCTCGCGTCCTGCCTCGTCTTCCTCCTCGTCTGGTGGCGGGGCGACCACGCCGAGGCCGCCCGCCTGCTCGCGGAGGTCCGCCCCACCCTCGACGAGCCGGACGTCGCGCCGGCGACCGAGATCCTGTGGCGCGTGATGGAGGCGGCCTACCACGCGCGGGTCAGCGGCTGGGAGGCCTGCATCGAGGCCGTGGAGCGGGGCCTCGCGAAGGCGAAGAGCTCGGGCGTCGTCGGCCTCAACCAGACCCTCGCGATCCAGGGCGTCTACGGCGCCCTCGCCGCGGGAGACCTCGCCCTGGCCCGCCGCTACCACGAGCTGGCGCGCGACCACATGGGCCTGAACGAGGCGACCAACATCGGCCACTTCCACTTCCTCGGCGTCTGGATCGCGCTCTGCGCGAACGACCTCGTGGGCGCCGAGAGCCATGCGCGGCCGCTGGCCGAGCAGGCCGGCCCCTCCGGCGCCGACTTCGTGGGGTCCTGGATACCGCACACGGCGGCGCATCTGCTCGCCGCGCGGGGCCGCTACGGCGACGCGCTCCACGCCCTCTCGCGCGCCAGCGACTGGGCACGCGAGCGGAAGAGCGCGGTGGTCGCGCACCACTGCCTCCTGTCGGAGGCCCACGTCCTCCTCCTCGCGGGGCGAGAGCGGGAGGCGGTCGAGACGCTCCGGGAGGCGATGGCGCTCGGGCGCGAGCGCGGGTACGTCATGCACCCCTGGATTGGCTGGCGGCGCGAGGTGATGGCGCGCCTCGCCGCTCTCGCGCTCGAGAACGGCGTCGAGCCCGACCACGTGCGCGCACAGATCCGTGCGGGCCGCCTCCCCGCCCCCGACTCCGTCACCACGCTCGACCGCTGGCCCTGGCCGGTGAGGATGTACACGCTCGGCCCGTTCGAGCTGTGGCGCGGAGACGAGCGCGCGGTCTTCACGGGCAAGGTGCAGCGCAAGCCGCTGGAGCTCCTCCAGGCCCTGGTCGCGCTCGGTGCGCGGGACGTCCGGGAGGAGGTCCTCGAGGAGGCGCTCTGGAGCGATTCCGAGGGCGACGCGGCCCGTCACGCCCTGGAGATGACGGTGTACCGGCTCCGGAAGCTGCTGGGCGCGCCGGAGGCGATCGTGCAGCGCGACCGGCGGCTCAGCCTGGACACGCGGCTCTGCTGGATCGACACCCTCGCGCTCCAGTGGAGGCTCGGCCAGGCGCTGGTGGCCGTGGAGGCGGGGAGGCCGATCGAGGAGGACGCGCGGCGGATTGCCCACCTCTACCGCGGCCCGTTCCTCGCGGAGGGGGGCGACGATCCCGAGTGGGCCGCGGTGATGCGCGCCCGCCTTCGCCGGGAGCTGTCGAGGCTCCTCGCCGGCCTCGAGCGCCGGCTCGCGGTCGATGACCGGAACCTCGCCACGTCCCTGCGCGAGCGGCTCGCCGAGGTCGATGCAGAGCTCGGGCCCGCGGTGGGTCGCTCGCGGGTGGGCTGACGATCTCGTGTCCCTCGTCCGGACTCGCCGAGATCCCGGCTGGCGACCGGCAAGCCCGCGGGGCGCTCAGCGCACGGTCGCCGCCGCCGCGACCGGCACCGGCTCTTGCGCGACCTTCCCGAGCACCGCCGCGAGCTCCTTGTCCGCGAGCGTCTCCTTCTCGAGCAGCGCCCTCGGCGCTCTCGTCGAGGAGCCCGCGGTTGCGCGCGAGGATCCCGCGCGCGCGGTCGAACGCGCCGTCGACGATCTGCGCGCACGGCGACGTCGATCTCGCGCGCGGTCTCCTCGCTGTAGCAGCCGGCCGACGCGCCGCCCATCTGGGCCGAGGAAGCCCGTTCGGCTCGCGCTCGTACGTCACGTGCCCGAGCTCGCGGCACCATGCCGTAGCGCGTCGACCATGCTGCGCGCGATGTCGGTCGCCTGCGAGAGGTCGTCGGCCGCGCCGGTCGAGAGCTGGCCGAACACGAGCTGCTCGGCCGCGCGGCCGCCGAGCAGCACCGCCATCTTGTTCTCGAGCTCCTCGCGCGTCATCAGGTAGCGGTCCTCGGTCGGCCGCTGGATCGTGTAGCCGAGCGCGCCGATGCCGCGCGGGATGATCGAGACCTTGTGCACCGGGTCGCATGCCGGGGAGCGCCGCGGCGACGAGCGCGTGGCCCATCTCGTGGTAGGCGACGATCTCGCGCTCCTGCGGGTTGAGCAGCCGGTTCTTCTTCTCGAGCCCGGCGACGATGCGCTCGATGGCCGCCGTGAAGTCGTCGAGCGTCGACCGCGTCGGCGCCGCGGCGCGTCGCGACGAGCGCGGCCTCGTTGACGAGGTTCGCGAGGTCGGCGCCGGTGAAGCCCGGCGTGAGCGCGGCGACTGCGCTCGAGCTTCGACGTCGGGCGCGAGCTTCACCTTGCGCGAGGTGCACGTCGAGGATCTGCGACGCGGCCCTTGCTTGTCGGGCCGATCGACGAGCACCTGGCGGTCGAAGCGGCCGGCGCGCAGCAGCGCCGGGTCGAGGATCTCCGGCCGGTTCGTCGCGGCGAGCAGCACGATCCCGCGACGACGGGTCGAAGCCGTCGAGCTCGACGAGGAGCTGGTTCAGCGTCTGCTCCTTCTCGTCGTGGCCGCCCACGAACGGGCATCGCGCCGCGCGCGCGCGCCCGAGCGCGTCGAGCTCGTCGATGAAGATGATGCACGGCGCCTTGCGCGCGCGCCTGCTCGAAGAGATCGCGCACGCGCGCCGCGCCGACGCCGACGAACATCTCGACGAACTCCGAGCCGCTGATCGAGAAGAACGGCACGCCCGCCTCGCCGGCGACCGCCCGCGCGAGCAGCGTCTTGCCGGTGCCGGGCGGGCCGACGAGCAGGACGCCCTTCGGCATGCGCGCGCCGAGCCGGCCGTACGCCTTCGGGTCCTTGAGGAAGTCGACGATCTCCTGCGAGCTCGCCCTTCGCCTCGTCGACGCCGGCGACGTCGGCGAAGGTCACCTTGGTGTCGGTCTCGACGTAGACCTTCGCCTTGCTCTTGCCGATCGCCATGAGGCCGCCGCCCGGGCCGCCGAGCTGCTTCGCCATGCGGCGCACGAGGAAGATCCAGATCCCGAAGAAGAGCGCGATCGGGACGACCCACGACAGGATGAGCGGGACGATCGTGTTCTCGAAGCTCGCCCGCGTACTCGACGCCGTGCGCGTCGAGCTCCTTCGCGAGGTCCTGCTCGACGCGCGTCGTGACGAACCGCTTCTTCCCGTCGATCGCCTGCTTGTAGCTCGCCCGTGATCCGGTCGGCTGGACACCTCGACGCGCGAGACCTTGTCCTCGCGCACGAGCTTCTGGAACTCGCTGTACGGGATCGTCGCGACCGCCTGCGAGCGGATGTACCAGTCCTGCAGGGCCATCACGCCGAGGGCGGCGATGAGGACGTAGGCCAGGTTGAAGCCGGTCTTCTTCACGTTCGGGTTCAGGGGGGGTTTCGGGGTCACGGGAGGTACGTAACCATCGCCCGGCCGATGACAAATGCGAATTGCCGCACGGATCCTCCGGAAAACCCCGGGCGATCCGCCCGGATGGAGCGGCCGGTTCCGGTTAGACTGCTCCCCGCGATGGCCCGGATCCTGGTCGCCGACGATCACGACGCCGTCCGAGAGGGCATGGTCCTCTCGCTGACGCGGCTCGGCCACGAGGTCCAGGGCGTGAAGGGCGGCGCCGAGGCGATCGCCGCCTACCGGAAGAGGCCGGCCGACGTCGTCGTGACCGACCTCCGGATGGTGCCGGTCGACGGGATCGAGGTCGTGCGCCGGCTCCGCGAGGCGGACCCGGAGGCGACGGTGCTCGTCGTCTCCGCCCACGGCACGATCCCGCTCGCCGTGGACGCGATGCGCGAGGGGGCGATCGACTTCATCGAGAAGCCCTTCCCGCCGGAGGTGCTGCGCGCCCGGGTCGAGAAGGCGATCGAGATCGCGCGCGAGCGGCGCGGCGCCCGCACGGCACGCGCGCGCGCGGAGGCGCTCGAGGAGGACCTCGAGCGCGCCCACGATCCGCACGGCCTCGTCGGCAGCTCGGAGCCCGATGCGGCGGGTGCTCGAGCAGATCCGGAAGGTCGCGCCGACCGACGCGACCGTGGTCGTCCTCGGCGAGTCCGGGACCGGGAAGGAGCTCGTCGCCCGCGCGCTGCACGACGCGTCCCCGCGCAAGGACGGACCGTTCGTGTCGATCTCCTGCGCGGCGATCCCGGAGGGCCTGCTCGAGTCCGAGCTGTTCGGCCACGAGCGCGGGGCGTTCACGGGGGCCATCCGCAAGAAGCTCGGCCGGTTCGAGCTCGCGCACGAGGGGACCCTGTTCCTCGACGAGATCGGCGAGGTGCCGCCGTCCGTCCAGGTGAAGCTCCTGCGCGTCCTTCAAGAGCGGCGCTTCGAGCGCGTGGGCGGCGAGGAGACGGTCGAGGTGAACGTGCGCGTCGTCTCCGCGACGAACCGCGACCTCTCCGCGATGGTCCGGGCGGGCCGCTTCCGCGAGGACCTCTTCTATCGCCTCGACGTCGTGGAGATCCCGCTCCCGCCGCTGCGCGAGCGCCCCGGCGACGTCGAGGAGCTCGCGCGGTGGTTCCTCCAGCGGGCCTCGCCGCGGCTCGGGCGCGCCGTGAAGGACTTCGCGCCGGAGGCGCTCGATCTCCTGCGCCGCCACCGCTGGCCGGGGAACGTGCGCGAGCTCGAGAACGTCGTCGAGCAGGCGCTCGTGTTCGCGGACGGCGAGCTCGTCCGGCCGGAGGACCTCCCGGAGGGCCTGCGGCGGCCGCAGCCCGCGGCGATGCTGCCCGTGCCCGCGGGCGACCGGAGCCTCACCGAGATCCTCGAGGACCTCGAGAAGCAGCTCATCCTCGGCGCCTACGAGCGGGCGAAGGGCGTGAAGGCCGAGACGGCGCGCCTCCTCGGCATCAAGCCCTCCGCGCTCTACTACAAGCTCGAGAAGTACGGGATCGTGAAGCCGGGCGAGAAGCCGGAGGACGCGTGACGCCGCTCGGGCTCGCCGTGGTCCTGCTCCTGACGGCCGCGCCCGGCCCGCTCGCGTGCCCGCCGGAGACCGAGCGGCACGGCGCGGCGCCGCCCGACGGCTTCGAGGAGTGGTGCGAGCGCAAGGATCCCGCCGGTGGGCCGCCGCGCCGCGACGGGCCCTCGCGGACGTACTACGACGACGGCGCGCCCTGGGTCGAGGCGACCTGGCGCGCCGGCCAGCACCACGGCCCCTACGTCGAGTGGCACCGGAACGGCACGAAGGCGCGCGAGGGCATGTTCACCGAGGGTCGCAGATCGGGCCGCTGGACGATTCTGGTCGGACTCCGGACGCGTCGAGGAGGAGGGCGAGTGGCGGGACGGCGTCCCGCACGGCCGGTTCGTCGCCTTCTGGCCCACCGGGCAGCGGCGTACCGAGGGGCGCCACTGCGGCGGCGCGCAGTGCGGTACCTGGCGCACGTGGGACGAGACCGGCCGGGAGCTCGGCAAGGTGGACTACGGCGAGCAGACGCTGGCGCCATGAAGCGTCGCCCGCCTCCGGCGTCGGATTTCCGAGGGTTTCGCGGCGAATTTGCAGGGCGCGCGCTGCCGCGGCGCGGCAAGTGCCCGTTCCGCCGCGCCCCGCGCGCGGCACGCGGGTTGCTCCCCTGGGACGGACCGATGGTCCCCGCGGTCTGCCTCGCGCTCGTGCTCGCCGGTCCTCCGGACGCGGCGGACTCGGCGGAGGCGCGCGCCGAGCTCGACGCCTGCGCCGCCCGGATCGAGGCGTTGAAGGCACGCCGTCGAGCCGGGCAGGAGGCCGAGCGGGACCTCGAGCGGCTCCTCGTCCGCGCGCAGGAGCTGGCGCTCGAGCTCGAGCGGACGCGCGCGGAGCTCCCCGCGGCGCTCCCGCCGCCGTCGCCCGAGGAGCTGCGGGAGCGCGCCGACGCGGCCCGCGACGAGGCGGATTGGCTCTCCGCGGAGATCGCCGAGCTCGACGTGAAGCTCGGCGACGCGCGCCGGAACTCGGACGCCACGACCGCCGGTGCGGCGCTCGGTGTCGCGCCGGCGTCGCCGGCCGCGGCCGCGCGAGGCCGCGAGCTGCAGCTCCGGCGGGCGGCGCTCGCGGAGCGCCGCGCGGCGGCGGAGGCAGCCGCCGCCCGGCTCGAGGCCGACGCGAAGGCGGCCGAAGCGGACCGCTGAGCGGCGCGCGCGGCGAAGCGCTACGACGTCTTGCCCGGCGACCGGCGCTGCGCCTCGGCCTCCATCAGCGCGTCGAACGCCGCCGACGGGACCGGCACCGCGAGCCAGCTCGCGACGAGCGTGCCGTCCGCGAACTCGACCTGCTGCTCGACGCCCGGCGTGAGCGAGAGCCGCCCGCGCTTCGAGATCGCCCGCTCGGGCAGGTACAGCGCGTAGTCGAGCGAGATCTCGCCGGACGGCTCGCGCGTCGCCGCGACCCGGAAGGCGAGCCGCACCGCCGAGGGATCGCCCGCGTCGTGGAGCACGAGCTCGGTGGCCTTCCCGACCGGGGCGATGACGCGCGGGCGCGCGATCACCTCGCCGTCCGCCGCCTGGAGCTGGAGCACCACGAGCTGCCCCGCCGCGCCGATCTCCCGCGCCGCCCGCACGCGCTCGATCGCCGCGCGGGTCCGGACCGCGACCTCCGCGGATCCTCCGCCGACGAGGAACGCGGCGGCGAGCAGCAGGGCGACCTTGCCGGGACGGTGGAGGCGTTCAGGCATGCCCCTGCCGAGGGTGCAACGTACGTGCCCCGTCGGGAGCGCGGGAATCCGAGCGCTTGGCCGGTTGTTCCGCAGCGCCGTCGTGGCTTTCCCGAGGTGGTCGCTCGGAAAACCGTGGCCGCGCGGACACACCCTAGGGGGTCGACCAGGCGCCCTCGCGCTCGCGCGCCCGCCCCTCCCGCCGGAGCTTCTCGAGGATCGCGAGGCAGCTCCGCTCGGCGACCGGAAGGATCGGGCGGGCGTGTCCGCGTACGCGGCGGCGGTCACGGCCGCGAGGCTCCCGCCGGCGCGCAGCGCGGCGACCACGAGATTCTCCCGCTCGCGCCGGTGCGCGAGGTACGCGCCGAGCCGCGCGACCGCGTCGGGCGCGGGGGGGCCGTGGGCGGGGTAGAGCGTGCGGGGCGCGAGCGCCCGGACGCGCTCGAGCTGCGCGACGTACTCGGCCATGTCGCCCTCGGGTGGATCGATCACGATCGTCGAGAGGGTCGAGACGAGGTCGCCGCACAGGAGCGCGCCGGTCGGCTCGTCGAGAAAGGCGAGGTGCTCGCGGGCGTGGCCCGGCGTCGCCAGGGCGAGGAAGCGCCCTCCGAGCAGCTCGCCGTCGCGCACGGGCTCGACCGCGGCGCCGGGGACGCGCCCCGCCGCGAGCGCGTGGGCGCGCACGGGGATCCCGTACCGCTCGGCGACGGCCGCCGCGGCGCCGACGTGGTCGGGGTGCGCGTGCGTGAGCCAGACCGCCGTCGGCCGCCGCCCCTCCGCGGCGATGGCGTCGAGCAGCGCGAACAGGCGCTCCTGCTCCCCCGGATCCGGCGCGCCGGGATCGACGACCGCGACGCCGCCGTCCGCGGGGACGATCCAGGCGTTCGTGTGCGTCGCGGGCGGCAGGTGCTTGGCGAGATGTTTTCCCGCGCCCCAAAGCAAGTCCTGGTCAATAAAAGTTAAGTCATTGAAATCAGTTTTTTATTTATGCACAATGCTTAAACTTTGATAGGAGGAAGAAGATGAAAAGCTTAATGATTGTTTTAACGGTTATGTTTGTTTTTAGTATTTCAGCATTTGCCCAGATGGGCACCGGTCAAGGTGGTGGCATGATGGGTGGTGGTTGGGGGTGGGGAATGGGCTATGGATGGGGTTTCGGGATCATTATCGCGATTCTCGTTATTTTTGGTATCGTTTATATGATGAAAAGAAAATAACAATCCTGAATGTGGCATGAAATGATCTTGGCTATATTCATAAATGATTTTCCTGGAAGAATAAAATGTGCGCTTGCGTGCTATGTTTTAATCCATGCGCTTTATAAATGATGAAAGGAGAACATACCATGAGTTATTACTTCAGCAAAATAGTAAACGCTTCTTTTGATGAGGCCGTAGCAAACTTACCGTTAATTGAAAGAAGAAGGCTTCGGCATCCTGACCGAAATTGATGTTAAAGAGACACTGAAGAAAAAATTGAATGTAGATTTTAGACGTTACAAAATCCTGGGTGCCTGCAACCCACCCTTTGCATACAAGGCATTGCAGGCAGAGGACAAGATAGGCACCATGCTTCCCTGCAACGTAATTGTGCAAGAGATTTCAGCCGGACAGGTTGAGGTCACAGCCATCGACCCTTTGGCTTCCATGCAGGCCGTCGAAAATCCTGCGTTAAAGGAGATTGCTACCGAAATTAGCAATAAGCTGAAAACAGTTATCGACAGAGTATAAAGAAATATTCATTTCCGACATGCGCACAAGAAAGAAAGGATCACAATGAGAACATAAAAAGCAAACTATTCAGAACACCAGGGGGACCTTTGTGGCAGTGTAAGAGGAATTTCGACACTGTTGTGTCTACCTGAATGAGGTGTAAAAAGCGCCGGGGCGGCGGAAGGTTTCCCGTCAACCCGGCGCTGAAGAAATTGTGTTACCTGGGCGTTACAGCCGCAAACAGACTGTTTGCCCCCCGCTGGACAAGCAACAGGAGACTCCCGCCGCCCTTGGCTTTCTCGACGATCTTCACGAACTCATCGACGTTCTTGACCGGTTTCCGGTTGACCGATTGAATGACGTCGCCGGGCTGAAGCATGGCTTCCGCCGCCGGGCTGCCTGGCTCAACCCCGGTCACGACCACGCCGGCGCTTTTCTTGAGGCCGAGTTCCCGCGCGATTTGCGGCGTCAGATTCTGCACCGTAACCCCCAGAGAGGGGTGGATCTGGGCTTTCCGCCGCTTCGGACGAGTTCTCTCCGTCCATTTCGCCGACTTTTGCCTGGCGCTCAACCTCTTTTCCGTCCCGGAGGAGCTTCACGGTAACGGTTTTGCCCACCGGCGTCGAGGCGACGACCCGGGGGAGATCCTTCGAATCGCCGACCGTCCGGCCGTCGAAATTCACGATGACGTCCCCCTGTTCGATCCCTGCCTTGTCGGCGGGTCCGCCCGGAACCACCGAGAGACGAGGGCGCCTTCGGCCATCCTTGAGGCCGAGGGACTTGGCCAGTTCCGGGGTCACATCCTGGATGGCGACGCCCAGCAATCCCCGGGTGACGCGTCCCCGCTTCTGAAGCTGGGGGGCGATCTCCTTGGCCATGTTGA